>CAVZML010000005.1:0-761427 GCA_963776395.1 uncultured Chloroflexia bacterium
GCGCGGCGCGCGTACATGCGCCAGCGAGGCGACGAGTGTCCTAGCAGGGGCTCGGGCGAGGCAAGAGCCGATCGGCAGGACACCGCAGGCATACGACATCTGTCGCATCGGGTCGCCACAAGAAGAGGAGCGTGATTCGCCACGCCCTGGCGACGAGTTCAGCGTCCCGACGAGGGATCCTCGTGGCCGGAGAACCCACAGTCCACGAGGAGATCCGTCAGTGAAGCTCGTCGTCGCCCGTTTCGGAGGCGTGGTCCTTGTTCTGGTTGCGATCGTCGTGGGCGTCCTGATTGGGCGCGTGATCGAGTCGATCGCAGTGGGGGCGGTCTTGTTCGCCGTGTGGACGAGCGTCCGGCGCCTCCTCTCGGCACCCGATGACGAGATCGCAGGCCGCACCCGTGACCGGGCGCGGTGAGGGGATCGACATGGCGCTCGTGATCGACTCGCTGTGCAAGCGCTACGGCTCCGTCGCAGCTCTCGACGGGATCAGCTTCGTCGCGCAACCCGGACAGGTCTTCGGCTTCCTGGGCCCGAACGGCGCCGGCAAGACGACGACGATGCGCATCGTCCTCGACATCATCCACGCCGACGAAGGCTCCGTGACCTGGGCTGGTCGGCCAGCCGCTGACGCGCCGCGCCCCACCTGGGGCTACCTCCCCGAGGAGCGGGGCCTGTATCCGCGGATGACGGTCCTCGACCAGCTCGTGTTCGTCGCCGCCCTGCATGGCGTCCCGCGCGGCGAGGCGGCCCAACGGGCCCGGCACTGGCTGAACCGCTTTCGCATCGGCGACGCCGCCGGGCGCCGCGCTGAGCAGCTGAGCAAGGGCAACCAGCAGAAGGTCCAGTTCATCGGGGCCATCCTCCACGACCCCGATGTCCTCCTCCTGGACGAGCCGTTCTCGGGACTCGACCCGATCAACGCGTCGCTGCTCAAGGAAGCCTTCCTCGAGCTGCGCGATCGGGGCAAGGCCATCGTCTTCAGCACGCACCAGATGGAGGCGGTCGAGGAGCTGTGTGACGCGATCACGATCATCGACCGCGGCCGGGTGATCCTCTCGGGCCCAGTCCCGAGCGTGAAGCGGCAGGCAGGCCGGGTCGTCGTCCGCCTCGGCGTCGCGGGCGATCGGCACCTCGATTGGCTCAAGGCACTGCCCGACGCGACCGTCCGTCGGTCGTGCCTCGACTACCACGAGATCCAGCTGGGCAATGACGCCGATCCCGAGGCGATCCTGCGTCAGGCCCTCGAGCGCCACGCGTACGTGACCCGCTTCGAGATCGCTGCGCCATCGATCGAGGACATCTTCATCGAGCGCGTCGGGGCGACGACTTCCGCGGAGCGGACTCTGGCAGCGGCCGGGGTGGAGGCAGACCAATGACACCGACAACGCGTCCCACCCTCAAGAACATCTCGACCGTCGCCCGCCGGGAGTTCGTCGCCCGGGCGACGACTCGAACCTTCGTCATCTCGACGCTGCTCCTTTCCGTGGTCGCCGCGGCTGTGGCGCTCGCCCCGGTCGCGATCGGGTTCTTCGGTCGCGAAGGCAGCCGCGTCGCGGTCTATGTCGGGGCAGCCGACCTGCACGGCGATCCGGTCGCCGCCGTCGACGGCCTGCTCAACCCGCCCGACGGCCAGGGGCTCGGTTCATCGTTCGCCGTGACCCGATCGAACGACCTCGATGCCTCGCGCCGCGAGGTCGAGGACGGCGGGCTCACCGCCCTGCTCGACGTCGAACGCGCCGAGACAGGCGAGGCGGTCTTCACCCTCTATACCAAGGCACCCAACAACAGCAGCACGGCAGTCGTCGCCCGCCAGGCGGCGACCTCGATCGCGGTCGCGGACCGCCTCGGGCGGCTCGGCCTGTCGTCCGCCGACCGGGTTGGCCTCTTCGCCCCACCCTCGGTCACCGTGCGCTCGCCGAACCCCTTGAAGCCGGTGGCCAGCTCGGAAGCGGTTGCGCAGCAGGCCGCCGACACGGCGGTGATCGTGGCGCTCGAGATGTTCCTGCTGCTGGCGCTGGTGTTCTACGGCGGCTGGATCGCCCAGAGCGTCGTCGAGGAGAAGAGCAGCCGGATGATGGAGATCATCCTGGCCGCCGCGTCGCCTTTCCAGCTCCTTGCCGGCAAGGTGATCGGCGTCAGCGCGGCGGTCTTCGTGCAGTTCGGGGTCGTGCTCGTCGCCTCGGGCGTCGCACTGCTCGCCCAAGGTCATGTCGCCGCAGTTGTGTTCGGTGACCCGGCCGGTGTCAGCCTGCCATCCGGCCTGACGCCGTCGCTCCTTGGCGCCTTCTCCGTGTTCTTCGTGCTCGGCTTCCTGCTCTACGCGGTGCTCTTCGCGGCGGCGGGCTCGCTCGTCAGCCGACAGGAGGATGTGAGCCAGATGGTCGCTCCGATGACGCTGGTCGTGTGCGGAGCCTATCTGGTCGCCCTGTATGCGTCCTTGGGCACCATCGACATCAGTGCGCCGTGGGTCGTGGCGCTCTCCTGGGTACCGTTCCTGTCGCCGTACCTGATGCTCTCCCGGCTCAATGCAGCAACTGCGGGGCCGCTCGAGGTGGTCGGCGCGGTTGTCCTCCTGGTGGCGACGCTCTTCCTTGTGACCTGGGTCGCGGCCCGGATCTACGCGGCGGGAGTCCTTATGTACGGCCAGAGGCCGAGCATCCCACGCCTGTGGAGGTCACTTCACGAGGCCCGCTGACTGACTCCGACAGGGACCGAGGCCGGGTCAAGGGCCGTGCGGAGTCTGTGGCGGAGGAGCCGCCTGCTATCGACATCGGAGGATGGGAATGGAAGAAGATGGGGCTCGATCGCGGGTTGCAGGCAACGCAGCGCGTGCCCGGTTCCGTCGGGCTCGGGGTCGCGGTCCCGCGCCGACGGACACGCGGCTCCCTGGGCGGCGTCGAACACGTGCGGTCTGTCCCCTCCTGCTGTACCGCGCGAGGTGAGCAGATGCGTTCCCCCACCCAGTTCCCGACCTCTGCGGCGACGATCGCTGTCAACTCCCTGCTCGCGGCGGATTTCGAGGCGGACCGGCACCGCGAGGAGCTGCGACGAGCGGAGCAGCACCGCTGGCTGAGCGAGGCGCACGTTGAGTCGCCGTCGCCCATCAGCCGGATCCAGGCTGCGATCCTGACCCGCCTGCGACCGGATCACACCATGCGACAGCGCTCGTGACCACCGTCGTGGCCTGCGCGGGTTCGCTACAACCCAGCACATCGCCGAGCGTGTCGCCCGGCCGGTCCCTCGACGGACGACTCCTGACCGCGTGCCGGCTGGGCGTCCAGACCGAAGCCCTGTGCGGAACGCTTTCGGTGCCGCGAAGACCGGTCTCAGCCGGGCGGGCGACGCATCTCACTCAACATTGCCGTGATCCCGGCTGCGGATCCGACGCCGAAGGGGGACCCCGTGTTCCTGCTCGCAGGCGGGCCCGGGGATGCGGCGACGACGGCATTCCTCGATACGCCGACCGGCTGGGCGGACCTGCACCAGAGCCACGACTTCGTGATGGTCGACCAACGGGGCACTGGCGACTCGGGCGCGCTGCGACTGGCGGACCCCCCAAACCTCGCCGGGCTCGACAACGCCGCGGCCTTGGCCGCGGTCAAGGCTTGGCTGCCCGAGGCGATCGCGAAGCTGCCGGGCGACCCAGCGATGTATTCCACCTGGGCGTACGCGGATGACCTGGACGCGGTGCGGGCGGCGCTTGGCTATGACTTGATCGACGTGCTGGGTGCCTCGTACGGCGCGACTGCGGCGCAGATCTACCTCGCCGCGCACCCGGAGCACATCCGGACCGTGACCCTGACGGGCGTGACGCTGCTCGACGTCCCGGTGTTCGAACGAGAGCCAGCCACCGCACAGGCCGCCCTCGACAAGGTCTTCGACCGGTGCGCGGCCGATTTCCGCCTGCAGCCCGTCGCTTCCTGGACTCCGCAACGTGTTCCTGTCCGTCCTGTCACGCCTGGATGCGAAGCCGGTCGAAGTCGCCGCCGCCTTCGACTCGACGACCGGCAAGCCCGTCCGACTCGATCGCGCCGCAGTTGCCGGCGTCGTCTACTCGATGACCTTCTCCCCGGATTCCGCCGCGGCCCTGCCCCGGACGATCTATCGGGCATCGCAGGGCGACTTCAAGGTCTTGGCCAGCACCTACGCGCAGCAGCTTGCCGGGTCCGAGCGCGCCGTCAGCCTCGTCATGCCGTATGCGGTGCGGTGTTCCGAGCACTGGGCCCGCTTCGACCCCGTGGCAACCGCAGCCAATGGCGCCAACTCGTACATGGTCGAATTCGATGGTGCGGGAAGCGACCATGTTCGACACGGTCTGCTCCGTGTGGCCGAAGGCGGGCGTCCCCGCGCTGGACGGGCGGCCGGTGCATTCGGACAAGCCTGTTCTGCTGCTGGTGGGGGGCGCAGACCCGAACAACCCTCCGGAGAACGTCGCGAAGGCGTCGCACGCCTACCGCAACAGCCTCACGGTCGTCGTGCCCGCCGGCGGCCACTGGGTCACGATGACGGGCTGCGTGCCGAAGCTGCTCGCCCAGTTCGTTGACGCTGGCTCAGCCAGGGGCATCGACCCATCGTGCGCCGCGTCCGCGCCTGCGCCCCCGTTCGCCCTCGAGCCCTGAGGTTGGGGAGATCGATGTCCGCACGGACCCAACACCGCGAAGGATCTGCGTGCCCGGAATGATTGCGCCCGCGAAGGACTCACTCGCTACCAGGGCCGAGCCATGGATGCGACTCGGCGTGTGTGCAGGCGTAGCCCTCGGATGGGCCTGGGGACAACTGCTCCCGAATCCAGACGGCCACCGTGGCTTCACTCCCGATTGGCTCCCGCTCGCCGCCGCCGGCCTTGCCGCGGCAGGGATCGTGTCACTCGATGGCTCCTCCCTCTGGCCTCGCGCGCGGGCGGCGCTGCGCTGGACCGGTCTCCTGCTCATGCTGTGGGCGGCGAGTGGGCTGCCGTTCGACCTGCTGACGGCGGCAGGCCTCATGGGTCACCGAACGGCCGCCGGGGAGATCGTCCTGTCCACCGTCTACTGGCCGGCGCTCGCGACTCGGGCGTTCGCGCTCGCGGCCCTCGTCGTGCTCGCGCGTCTCACCCTGGCGCAGCCGGACGCCCCGGCGTCCACCCGTCCACCTGTCTGGTTTGGCTACGTGGCGTTCGTGCTCGCGCTGCCCTACCCGGTTCTGAGGGTTCACTGGGCGCTGGGAGGAACGCTCGGGCTCGCGTCGCCCGGCGGCGCCGGCGCGGGCTGGGAGCCGTTGCTGATCGCGATCCCATGGGCGCTCGCAGCCGTCCTGTCGCTGCTCCTCGCCTCACCGCCGCGCTGGATGCCGCGACGGCCGTTGCTCGCGGCGGGCTGGTCCGCCACCGCCATCGTCGCCATGATCGGCCCGGCGGCCTTCTGGGCCTTCGTCAACGCACTGGCCGGCGGCGGCGAGATGGCCACGGGCGAGATCGACCTCTGGGTCTTCGGTCTCTTCTACGGCAGCTGGTTCCTCTGGGCGATCGCCGGTGGGGCCGCCACCCGCGCATATCAGCTGCGTAGTGCACCTCCAGGGATGTTGTCGACGGCAGGAGCGAGCGCTCGCCTTCCAGCCACTGGCTGAGCCACGAAATTCGGGGTTGGATAACACGGGTTCCCACTACGACGACGACAAACGGCTCCTCCAGCCCGTCCGGGACGAGCGGTGAGTCGTCGCACTCGAGTCGCCGGATGGGCGTCTACGTGGTGTACGAGCTCGGCTCGGAGACGTGCGTCCGGCGATCGGGTGCCTGGGTCCAAGACCGACGGCGTGCAAGTCCGTCGTTCGAAGGCGTGGGTGAAGCTGGAGCAGTTCATGCACGATCACGAAGTCCTGAAGGGACTCATCAGTCACGGCTAGCTTGTGCGCGGATGTCACCACTCCGTCCTTGGTGACAGGAGCCCCACCCCATTGGTCATCTCGGCGACGTCCATGCGCTGGGGATTCACCTTCAGCCGCAGCGACCACGTCATGGCGCGCCGCTTGAGCTGCTGATCGGGGTAGAGCGAGGACACCAGTCTGTGACGAGCCTCTCGGAACGGAGCTCGACGATGAGGTGAGTTTCGTGGGTCGAGAGGGATAGCCCCGCGACCAGTGACCGTCCGATCACGATGCCGCTGGCCGAGCCGCCGGAGCCCTTCGACTGGTTGCGCAGCGCATGACGCGTCTGCGCTCCCGCCACCCTGCCGGACGCGCCACGGACCGTGAGGTCGGGGTGGTCGCGGCCGTCCTCGCTGCCGGGTCGGAGAAGGCGGCCGCCCACGGCCTCGGCCTGTCGCACTCGACCGTAAAGCACCACCTGGCGAACGCCCGGTCGAAGGTGGGGGCGGCGACGACCGCTCAGCTGGTGTGGATCCTGGCCCCGCGGCTGCCGGAGCCCGAGGGTTTTGGCCCAGCCGATGCCCAGTGACCAGATCTGCCGGGCCGGTGGGTGTTGGGGCTGGTGAACGCCGACCAGGGCGGGCCGGCCGCTCGGGTGCTGTTGGCGCCCCCCTTCCACATGGCTGCCCGCTGCGATGACAGGCCAGGGCTAGACTGGAATTCGTTGCCGATGCCCGATGTGGGCGTCGGTCCTGTGAACCCGAGGAGCAGATGAGCGATCCTGAGCTGACGGTCTCTGCCGTCCTTGCCGACGACCTGCGCGACTGGTTGACCAGCGAGCTGCGCTACCCGGTCCTTGCCATCAACACCGCCGACGGTCCACCGAACCAGTCGGTGATGTGGTTCGACCTGCATCCCGATCGTCCGGACACAATCGTCATGAACACGATGGTCCGGCGCCTCAAGTATCGCCAACTCCAGGCGGACCCTCGGGTCAGCCTGCTCTTCGAGGACGGCGGCAAGTGGGTCGGCCTGCGGGGGATCGTGGAGATGGACGCCGACTTCGATCGCGCGCTCCAGGGCATCCAGGACCTTGCCCGGCGTTACGGCGTCGGTCCGGAGCGCTATGCCGGCCAGGAGCGGGTGATCCTCAACTTCCGGGTGGAGAAGGTCATTCGCCATGACGATTGAGCCCGTGAAGCTGGTCGCCCACGCCTGGGACCGGTCCACGCCATAAGCCTATCTGCGCGAGGCCGGCGTCAGGGCGGACCCGCCTCGGCGTCGATCCGATCTGGACATGGATCGAGCGCGATGCGGCTCGCCGAGCCCCCCGAGCCCTTCGACTGGCTGGCGCCTCCGGCGGGGAGGCGCCGGCGAGTCATGCGCTGCGCTGGCCGAACCGCGCCAGGTGCAAGGCGCACCGGCTTGCTCGAGATGCATCCACCGCCCCGCCATCTCCCTGAGCACCGAGCGACGCCTCAGTCTCCGAGGGCTTCCGCGGTCTCGACCGGCATTGTGAGCATCGGCCAGTGCCCGGTCGGGAGAATCTGGACCGTCCAGCCCGGAGCGTCGGCCAGGATGCGAACGGGACCGTCCGCCTCGCAGTGGAGGTACGTGCGCGGCACTGAATCGGCTCGGGAATGCTCCTCCATGCAAGGGTTCGCGGAACGTCTCGATCGGGTGCGGAACGGCGCTGTCGCGGAAGCGGTCGAATAGCTCTCCCGCGAGCCCGTGCTTGCCATAGAACATGTCGAGCTCGGCCTGCCCCGGCACGGGCAGCCGGTCCGGGTTCCCGGCCGCGGCCGCAGCCGCCGTCAGCCCATTGGCGGCGTCGGGTCCCATCAGGTCGAACATCGACATCCCGGCAGGCAGAATCGCGCCGGCCAGGTATACGAGGCGCCGGACCCGCGGCGCGGCACGCATGACGACTCCGGTGACGACGGCGCCGCCGTACGAGTGGCCGACCAGCACCACGTCGCGGAGTTCGCGCTCCACGAGCAGGTCGACGACGTGGGAGACGTGCGTCTCGAGGCCGATCGCGGCGGCCGGGGCCGTCGCCTCGTCGCCTAGCCCGGGAAGGGTGACCGCGATGACCTGGTGGCCCGCCGCCACCAATTGCTCTGGGTTTGGTCCCATACCGCTCCGCCGAGCCAGGCGCCT
The DNA here is from genome assembly GCA_963776395.1 of uncultured Chloroflexia bacterium. GTDB lineage: Bacteria > Chloroflexota > Limnocylindria > Limnocylindrales > CSP1-4 > CAIXZV01. The sequence continues at coordinate 8,002 of CAVZML010000005.1, forward strand.
GGCACGAGGACGAACGTGGCCATGTGCCACCCTCCATGGGTCGATCCGTCCGATGTCGACAACACGCGCATCGATCCGCCCGATGTCCATCACGGTATCGGCTAATGAGGGCCGTTCATGTCCTCATTTACTGCTAGTCTGGCGACATGCCGGCGTCGTCCCGCGTGCTCTCGCTGCTGCACCTGCTTCAGGGCCGCGAATGGGCCACGGGCCCGGAGCTTGCCGAACAGCTCGAGATCGACCTGCGAATGCTCCGTCGGGATGTGGTGCGACTCCAGGACCTCGGAATCCCGGTCGAATCGAGGCTCGGTCGGCACGGCGGATATCGGCTGCGCCCGGGCTATCGGCTCCCGCCCCTGATGCTGACCGACGACGAGGCGACAGCGGTCGCCCTGGCCCTCCGGGCGGCCCAGCGCACCGGGCTGGGCCTTTCGGCGCCGGCCATCGAGGCGGCGCTGGCCAAGATCCGGCGCGTGCTTCCGTCACGACTCAGCGAGGACATCCAGCACCTGGAGGCGTCCCTCGCCTTCGCGGACTCGGGTCCGGAGCGTGAGACCGTGGCGGCAGTGACCCTACTCTCGCTCGCTCGCGCCATGACTGCCCAACGGCGCATCCGCATCGGCTACTCGGCGCGCGATCGAGCTGCGACGAGCCGGGACATCGATCCCTACGGGTTGGTTGTGATCCGGGGCCGGTGGTACCTGGCCGCGTTCGATCACATCAAGCAGGATCTTCGTACGTTTCGTGTCGACCGCATCACCGCGATCGCGCAACTCGGCCTGCCCGCCCTCGTCCCCGCCGGCTTCGACGCGACCGCGTTCGTGGAGCAGACGCTTGCGCGCGTCCCGTGGGGATGGGAGATCCAGGTCGTCGCCGCCGCGTCGGCGGCGGACGTGCGCGCGACGCTGCCGAGCACGCTCGCTGAGCTCCGCGAGACCGGCTCGTCCACGATCGTCCGCTTCCAGGCCGCGAACCTCGACGGTGCCGCGAGGATGCTGGCCGCGATGCCCTGGGCGTTCGAGATCCGGGCGCCCGAAGAACTGGCCGACGCCCTCCGAGTCACACGCGCTCAGCCTGCTCGAGGCGGCTACACGCCCAAGCTGAGGTAGCCGCAAGCGCCAAGTGGACGCAGCCGCGCGCGTCGGTGTCCGACCGAGCACGACGAAGCGCCACTGTGAGACTGAATGCCCGGTCCATGGCTGGGCCGGGAGCCCAGACTGGAGTCGGCAGCGGCGGGGATGACCCGAGGTCTCATTGGCCTCCGGGTCGTCGCCAGCGGGCATGACCCCAAAGCGTCATTGGCCGCCTGGCGACGAGCCGGGCGTGCCCTGACGAAAGATATGTCTGCCCGTCCGCTGTCGGCGCCGGCCTGGGACGCCGCGGCGTTGGCGACGCCGTCTCCATCCCACATAGGGCCGAGCGTCGTGACCTCATGGACAAGTCGTAGCGAGCGTGCCTCATACCGCCGAGTGACCGAAAGGGGCTCCGGAAGTCCGGGGCCCCTCTCTCATGGCCGTCGGCGTAGCCTCTGGGTTGCTGAAGACCTGGAGGCGACCATGACCGACTACGACATCCTACTGCGCGACCACGTCAGCCTGACTTGTCGCTCGATCGATCGGATCTTCCTCCAGGGGTACGTGCCGCAACTCCAGTCCGTCGGCCAGGTGTGCCGGTTCCTCGTCGGCCGCGGCTACCGCATTCCGAGCTCGGCGGCGTTCGGCCGGATCGGCGATGCGTACGTGGCCGAGCTCCATCGCTGGGCCGAGGCCCAGGAGATCCCGGTCGTCCGCTTTGCCAAGGGCGAGAACAAGGCGGCGATCGCCCGGCCGCTCATCGACGCCGCCGGGCAGGCGGGTGGCGAGGGCCGGGTCGCGCTCCTCGGCATCGCCCAGGAGAAGGCCTCGGCCTGGCGCAGCTGGCCGGCGAAGGGGACCGAGCGGGCCGCCCACCCGCACATGGAGTGGGGCCGCCAGATGGCCTTCGTCAACCACTTCTACCTCTACCTCTGGGACCCGGAGTGGGGCCCGGCGTTCTGGAAGACCAACGCCTACGCGCCGTACCCGGTCTGGCTCTGGCTCAACGGCCACGAGTGGGCCAAGCGCCAGCTCAGCCGGGCCTCGATCGGCTATGTCGCCCTCGACAACGGCTTCCGCTCGTGCGACGACCCGGCAGCCCTGCAGCGGATCTGCGACGGACTGGGGCCGGGTGCCGTGGAGCGCTTCCTCGCCCGCTGGGAGGCCCGCCTGCCGTCACCGTTCACGCCGGCCGACCGCGCGGCCGGCTACGGCCACCGGCTCGCCTTCCGACAGTTCGAGGTGTCCGACACGCGGGTCTTCGATCGCCCGGCGGCGGGCCGGGCATTCTTCGAGGGCGTCATCCGCGACCACCTCGATGTCGGGCGACCGGACCAGGTCGCGATCTTCTTCGACCGGCGGATCAGTCGCCAGACGCCGGGTGTCTTCCGGACGAAGGTCGTCACCGAGGGCGTCGACCCCCAGCGTCAGCTGGCACTACCGCGCGAGCCGGCTCAAGCAGTACTGGAAGGAGGGCCGGGCGCTGCGGACCGAGACCGTGATCGGCGACACCCACGACTTCGGGATCGGGCGGAGCGTCTGTCCAAAGAACTGGAGTGCCCTGCGGGCCGTTGGCGAGGCCGCCAACGCGCGTCTGTGCGACGCGCAAGCTGCAGACGCGCGTCCCGCCCCCGACGTGGTCACCTTCGATCGGGTGACCCGGCCGAGCCGGACACCGGACGGCCTCAGTGCGCCCGGCCTGCGGTTCGGCGATCCGCGGGTCATGGCCCTCCTCGCTGCCCTCGTCGGCCACAGCCACCTGATCGCCGGCTTCACGAACCGCGTGCTCCGGGAGCGCGTGGCGGTCCTGCTCGACCGCGGCTACTCGAGCCGCCAGGCGACGTACGACCTGCGGCGGCTCAAACGGAAGGGCCTGATCCGCCGCCTTCCGGGTCGCCAGCGCTATGAGCTCACGCCGCTCGGTCGGCAGATCGCCGTCCTGTTCATCAAGACCTATGGCCGCGTCCTCACCCCAGGCCTCATCGCCCTCGACCCAGCCCTCCCGGTCGAGCTGGCCAGTCGAAGTCCGCTCGCCCTCGCCTGGCGACGGCTGGACCGAACCCTTGACGGCTACATCGACCGGGCGATGATCGCGGCCTGAAACTTGACCTGATCGTGAACATCAGGCCGGGCAAGTTGACCTAGTGATCGTCTTCTCCTATGCCTGGTTCGGTGTCGAGGTCTACAACCAGATCCAGCAGCGCAAGCGACGGGACCGCACGGTGGCGCCGGTCGGACTGCTCCAACGCATCACGTCGATCACCTGCGGACGAGTGTCATTGCGCGCTCAACGTCCTGTCGGGCGCGCCAGTACACATGTTCTATTTCGATGCCGAAGCGCCAGACTTCGCCGGGCGACGCGCCAAAGATCGATCCGGAGGTTGGCAAGAAGGTCAGCGCCGACGACGCTGACCTTCTCCACCGTACTGCGTTTCTACGCGGCTGACCCCGACATGGCGGCCTGCCACCGTGACGCCTCGCCAGCAGGTCCGGTCGCGATTACAGACGGGTTGAAGCCCTTGGCGATCAGCCAGACGGCCATGACCATCTCCTGCACTGCGAGCGGGGCCATGAGGACGCCGAGCGAGAGCCCGAACATGCTCCCGAGCGGCGGCACGATGTAGAGCACGGCCCCAACGAGCCCCCAGACAGACAGCCACCGGGGCACGAGCCGCGACTGGTAGAGCAGGACGTAGAACATGAGCGCGCCGAGTGCGAACGGGATGGCGACCAGCTGGTCCCAGGCCACGGCCTCGACCGTGCGCACGAAGCCGGCGAGCGGCGCCGCATCCGGCTGCGTGCTGAGCGCGATCAGCAGGAGCCACCCGAGGGCGGTGGCGATGTAGATGGCTCCCTCGAGCGCGCCGCGGAAGACGACATAGCCCATGGCCAGCGTCGCGTTGTACCGCTTGCCGACCGGCCAGAACACGACCGGGACCATCGCGAGCGCGAAGCCCGCCAGCAGGACGAGCAGCGCTCCGATGGCCAGCTGGTTGGGCTGCGCGGCGACCTGGGCCAGGTAGGCGGAACCTGCCAGGACCCCATCCGTGACGACCAGGCTGAGGACCAGGGCAACCGTTCCGATGATGTACAGCACGCCGATCCAGACGGCGGCCTTGCGATCCGCGCTCATGCCGGGCTTCCCCGCGGCGACGGAGATCGTTCGGTTCGTATCCATGCTCTATCTCCCTGTTGTGGTTGACGTTGACGTGGACAAGCCGCCCACGCCAGCGTCCGAGTTGGCGTCTGCCACATCTGCCTGGCCCGTCCCGAGCGTTGTCGGCGGGTCGGTCTCGTCCCGCGTGACCGAGACGAGCGGCAGGCCGAGGTCCCGCACTCGCTGGAGCAGCCCGTGGAGCGCGGCCTGATCGGCGATCGGACCGCTGATGAGGGTGGTCCCGTCGCCTTCATGGCTGACGGTCAGCCCGTCGAACCACGCGGCCCAGCGCGCGTCGAGGTGCCCCGTGAGCCGGATCTCGTAGCGTCCGGCCTCGGCGCGGTCTTCTCTCGAGGTGTGTCGTTCGGTCATTCCGCTCCTCATGCCTGGTCTCCCCTGGATCTCCGGCCGGCAACACCGACCTGAGTCACTGGACCCAAGGTGGAAGCGGATGTGGTGAGCGCGCATCACCACATTGGGTGAACGACGGGGTGATTCGTCATCGAGGCGCGCGGAGCCCGGATCGTTGCCCGTGCGCGTGGCCGCGGCTCAGTGCGGCCGTGGGCGAAGGACTACGCGGTGGGTCGGCGGTCCCGGGCGCGCGAGAGCAGGCCGAGCTCGGCGGCACGGCGGACGGCTGCCCTTCGGCTGTTCACGCCGAGCTTGGCGTAGATGCTTTTGGTGTGCGTCCGCACAGTGTTCGGAGACACCACCAGTTCGCGAGCGATGTCCGGCCCACCGAGCTCGCTGCCCAGGAGGCGCAGGACCTCGAGCTCCCGTTCGCTGAGCGGCTCGATCAGCGGCTGTTCGGCGGGCGTTTGTCCCTCGACCGTGACTGCGGCGGCCTGGAGCCGGCGCACATAACTCGGAGCGTTCCGCTCCTTCGCCGCCAGCTTGAGCAGCGCCGCCATGGGCGGCCCTTCGTCGATGAAGACGCGGACGTAGCCCTCCGGCTCAGCCAGCGCCACCGCGCGCGCCAGCGAGGCGAGCCCACCCGCCGGATCGCCGCGCGCGTGACGGGCGAGTGCCTGCACGACGAGGATGTCGATCGCGCTCCCGCTGCGCCCACCGTCCTCCGCAGCTGCGAGCAGGCGCTCTGTGAGCTCGATCGCCTCGCCGATCCTGTCGTCGGCACGGTCCCGCGTCCCCTGCGCCAGGAGCAGCCTCGCCAGCGTGGCGTGCTCGAACTCGTGGAGGTAGCTGAGCTCGTCCGCGGCCGCGACACCATGCTCCCGCGCCCAGCCCCACGCCGCCGACAGGCTTCCCTGGGCGATCCACACCCTCGCCTTCACGGCGGCGACGGGGCGCACATCGGGGGAGTAGTTGCCTGCATACAGGTGCTCAGCCTCCTCGAGGAGCTCGAGCGCGCCATCGAGATCGCCTTCTGCCTGTCGGATCCGGGCCGCCGCGACACGCGACCGGTAGGGGTACTGCGGCAGGCCGTTCTCATCCCCCAGATCGCGGCCCGATCAGCAGGTGCTGCGACGCGGCCTCGAGGTCGTGGCGTTCGCGACACAGCTCGCTCATGCCCACGTGCATGTCCGCCGCCCCCCGCAGCGCGGGCGCACCATGTTCGGTCGCAAGCTGCAGTCCCCGCTCGAACGAGCGCATCGCATCGCGGAGGCGACCCTGGGCGATCAGGATGTCGGCCTGGACGGTGGCGCCGCCGATGACGGAAGAGACGTCTCCCGCCTCCTGCAGGTCCGCCATGCTCTCGACGTACGAACGGTGCGCTGCCTCGAGATCCCCACTCGCCCAGGCAACGAGTCCCAGCAATCCCGCTGCCGCACCACGCCCGAGCTGATCGTCCTCGCCGACGAGGTCGAGCGCCCGGCGGGCATGGGTCATGGTGCCGGTCACGTCGCCGATGGCCATGGCCCGGGCCGCACGGTAGAGGGCGATCGAACCCGGCAGACGGCGGAATGCATCTTGGTCGACGACGACCATCGCAGTTGCTGGGGCCCCTGCTACCTCAGGCTTGTCGGCCGTCGCCTCCAGCCACCGTTCGGCATCCCGCAGTCGGGCCTCAACGCTCTCGATCTTGCCTCCGTCCAGGAGCGTCGCGGCATACGCGACGCTCAGCACGGGCCTGACCCGGATCAGCTCGTCGGGAAGTGCCTCAAGCCACCGGCGCGCGGTGGCCGCCTGATCCTTCTGGAACGTCGCCGGGATCGCGAGCTCCACCAGGTCCGCCGCCCGCTCGAAATCCTCGCCGGCCATCGCGTGGCGGATCGCCTCGGACCGGTCTCCGTGCTCCTCGTACCACTCGCAAGCCCGCCGGTGCAGCTCCGGCACCCGCCCGGGTTGCTCGTCGAGGAGGCGGGCCCGGAGCACGTCGGCGAAAAGGTGGTGGTAGCGGTACCACTGGCGCCGGTCGTCGAGCGGGACGAGGAACAGGTTCCCTCGATCGAGCGCCTCGAGCATGCCCTTGCCCCCGCCCTGGCCGGTGACGGCGTCGCACAACGGGCCGCTGAGCCGGCTCAGGAGAGACGTCTCCAGCAGGAAGCTCCGAATCTCCTCGGGCTGCCGCTGCAGGACTTCCTCGACCAGGTAGTCGACGATGTAGCGGTCGTCCCCGGCGAAGCCCGCGATGAAGCCGGCGACATCGTCGCGCCCCTGGATCGAGAGCGCCGCCAGCTGGAGGGCGGCGATCCAGCCCTCGGTGCGCCCCTCCAGGGCTGCGACATCCCGCGCGCCGAGATTGAGCCCCATCGCCTCGTTGAGGTAGGCTCCAGCCTCGTCCGGCGTGAAGCGCAGATCGGCCGCGCGGACCTCGACGAGCTCACCCCGCGCCCGCAGGCGGGCAAGCGGCAGCGCCGGATCGGCTCGGGTGATGATGACGAGGTGGACCTGCGGGGGCAGGTGATCCAGGAGGAACGCCACCCCGTTGTGGATATCGTGCGCGTCGATCACGTGGTAGTCGTCGAGCACCAGCACGACGTCGTTCGGCACCGCGCCGAGCTCGTTGAGGAGGGGAGCGAGAACGGTCTCGATCGGCGGTGGCTGGGGCCCCTGCAGCAGGGACAGCGCACGTCCGCCGACCCCCGGCGCCACCGCCCGGAGCGCGGCCACCAGGTAGGTCCAGAACGAGGCGGGCTGGTTGTCGCCGGGGTCGAGCGAGAGCCACGCCGCGGACCGCCCATCGACGGGAGCGGCCGCAAGCCATTCGGTCAGGAGCGTCGTCTTGCCGAAGCCGGCCGGGGCGGAGATGAGCGTCAGCTTCGACTCGCCGCCACGGTTCATCCGCTCGATGAGCCGTGGGCGTGCGACCAGGCCGCGTCGAAGCCTGGGGACGTAGAGCTTGGTCTCGAGCAACGGTTCTGCGATGTCCAGTGCTGCCACTTCCTGTGCTGCATCGCGGCGGTTTGTCGATGCGCCATCTGCCGATGCGATGGGTGCTCCCACGACATTGTGGGCTTCCAGCGGGCCATCGAGGTAGACGACAAGACAACCGTCAGGACGGCCGTGCCCCGCGTCGGAACACCTACGATCTGCGTCAAGCCCGACGCCGCCCCAGCTCCCGTGAGGACCTCTATTCGGGTCGGGGCGACAAGATCACGACCGCGGTCTCCCATGAGCGGCGGGCGGCGAAGGCGTCGAGATCCTGATCCTTGTCGTACGCGGCCCACCTGGCCCACAAGCGTGGCCGCTCGTCCGGGTTCGCTGCCCGTCCGCGGACGGCGCGCGATCCGCCGGGCAGATCGACGCTGGCGTCCGGCTGAGCCTGCAGGTTGAGCCACCAGGCGGGCTCGGCATCGGCCCAGCCGTTCATGGCCATGGTGACGAGGTTGGGACCGTCCTCGAAGTAGCCGAGGATGGCCACTCGCTCTTCACCGGTGCGGCGCCCGACCGTCCGCAGCCGCATCATGCCCCAGCGGTCGGCCGTCGCGGTCCGGAGGCCGAGCCGGCCGCGTGAGACTGCATAGACCGCACGTTGCACCGCCCAGAACGAACGGATGAACCAGCGCGGCTGGAGGGACGCCTTCTTCGACAATTCCGACACGGTGTGCTCCTGTTCGCTACGGGTGAGGCAGACCAACGGCGGCTCTTCGATAGTCCGGGGGAGATCGGCGGTCGCCGCGGTCTAGTACTCAAGTCGGCATGGCTGGGAGGGGTTGGGGAACGCCGCCGAAACGCCTCACGATGACCACGACGCTGACCAGGGACAGCGCGAGTGAGACGAGGAGGAACGACCAGAGCGGCGCGCTCCCGACGATCAGCTGGATGTGCCAGAGGTCGCCGTGGAATCCGCCCACGAAGCCGATCGTCTCGCAGACAAGGTCGAACGTGGGCCTCAGACACAGGAGCATGAGCAGCAGACCGACGACCAGCGCGTTCCTGGAGAGGCGTCGCCTCAGGACGACCAGGCTCACGATGACGCACGCGGCATCGATCACATACGGAGCGCCAGTCATGACCGGCCAGGATTGGCCGAGTCCGGCGACCTTCACCCAGGCAACGGCGAACGTGCCCTCCCAGAAGCTGGGGATGAGTTTGATCTCCACGACCTTGCCGCCGACCAGGATGGTCCCGAGGGCATGGCTCAGCTCATGGATTGGCGCATACGTCAGATACCACACCGCAGCGATGCCAAACAGGCACGCCGTCACGGTGCGCAGCGGCCACCGCCCGCGCAGATACAGCGCCAGCAGCGGCGTGACGATGGTGAGGAGGATCTCGAAGGTAGTCAGCAACATGGCCGGCCCCGAATCTGTTCGGTCATTCCGCGCCTCGTGCGTGGTGCCTATCTGGGTCTCGGGCCGCCAACTCCGACCCGCGTCACTCGACCCAAGGTGGAAGCGGTTGTGGTGAGCGCGCATCACCCCATTGGGTGAACCACAGGGTGATTCGTCATCGAGACGTTCGGAACCCGGGTCGGTGCTCCGACGTATGGCCGCGGTTCGGGTACCCGTATGGCCGGATCACGCGCCCTCGGCTACGAGGTCGATGTCGGCTCCTTCTACCATGGCGCCTTCGCCCCGGGCCACGTCGGTGAACCGCTCTCCGGCCCCTTCCGGCTCGACCCGCCGGACCCGGAGCGCCTGGTCGACCGCGAGCAGACGGAAGCCCTGTTGATCGCCGCCCGCGAACCGGGCCGCCACCGTGCGCATCGGGATGACTTCGGGCTGGTCGACCGTGTAGGTCTGCCCCTCGTGCACGATGGTGGCGGACCCGGCTGCCAGCACATTCTGGAGCCAGTTCGTGCGTGACCCGTACACGAGCGCGATCAGGAAGCCGTCTTCGGCGGCCACCACCCCGACGGGCGTTTCGTACCGTCGGCCCGAGGTCCGGCCGCGATGCCGGATCACCGAGGCATACGCTCCGGGCGTGCCCGCCGATCGCATCTGCTTGGGGTTGATGACCGCGCGCTGGATCCGGATGAGTGGGCTGAGGACGAGCGGGGACTTCGTGCGCATCCCAAGGACGTAGACGAGCGCGATCCCAACCACACCCAGGATCAGGGCGCCCGCGAGGGTCGCCAATTGCGTCAACATCGGTGCTTTCCCCTTTCGTTGCAGCCTGCTACGCTGTAAGCCGACGGTGTAAGCCTACGACTACACCGTAAGCCTGTCAAGAGGTGAGATTCGGATGACGAAGCCACTGACGCAGCCCGCTCGAACCGGGGCTCGCCGGAGACCGCTCAGCCGGGACCGCGTCCTCCGGGCGGCCGTCCGCCTGGCAGACGAGGGCGGCCTCGAGTCCGTCTCGATGCGCAAGCTCGGCCAGGTGCTGCGGGTCGAGGCGATGTCGCTCTACAAGCACGTGGCCAACAAGGACGACATCCTCGACGGCATCGCCGACCTCGTCGTGGGCGACTTCGAGGTGCCCTCGGGGGGCGTCGACTGGAGGACGGCCATCCGACGGAGCGCGATCTCGGCCCACGAGGCCCTGCTGGTCCACCCCTGGGCCAGCAGCCTGATCGAGTCCCGCTCGAACACCGGTCCCGCGAGGTTGCGCTACCTCGAGGCCGTGATCGGCGCCCTCTCGGCGGCGGGGTTCCCGATGCCGATCGTCATCCGCGCGATCATGGCGCTGGACAGCCACACCTACGGCTTCGTCCTCCAGGAGCTCGCCTGGCCATTCGACACCGAGCACGCTCCGGAGATGGCAGCGGCCTTTGCGCGAGCGATCCCGGCGGGCGAGTACCCGAACCTGCTCGCGATGGCCGAGATGGCGGCGACGGCCCCGGGCGGGGCTCTGGTTGACTTCGAGTTTGGGCTGGACCTGATCCTCGACGGCCTCGAACGGCTCCTGGACGCCGCCGGACACTCAACTGGCCCCGGCCCTCGCTCACCGGGGGACGAGGCGCATGGTGTCGCCCGGTAGCCCCGAGCAAGGCAGCATCCCCGGGGCTCTCGATCCCGCGCCTGGTTGCCCCACATCTCGCTCCGGGAGCTCTGGCAACGCTCCTGTGCGTGTTGATCGCCTCACCGGTGGAGGCCGCCGGCTATCCGCCAGCCCTCGCATTCATCATTGCCGTGCTGGCAATCATCGTCCCATGGGAGCCCTGGTTTGTTCTGTGGGCAGGTCGACGAGCAGGGGTGCTGGCTCGCGGCGACCCCTACCGTGAGCCGCTGTTCCGAGGCGGTTGCCCCAGGGGTGCGAATTGGCTTCTGGGATCAGGCGGTTTGCTCTCCGGGACGGACGCCACGATCGGCGCCAAGAATCGGGATCCTGATATCTATGGCATCCGCGCGCTCAACTCCTGTCGGGCGCGCCACTCGGCTCCGCACGATTGCCCAGCAGCCGCACGGCGGCGCCGCCGGCGACCTCAACCCTGCCGCGCCGGGTAGCGGCGGAACAGCCGATCGTGCACGACGTAGCGGCCACGCTGCCCATATGCATGGCGCTCGACGTGGCCCCGGGCCACGAGGCGACGGAGCGCCTGGCGCGTCGCGTCGGGCCGAATGCCATGCCGCGCCGCGACGGACTCTACGTCGCCTGACGACCATGACTCGGCGCTCGACGCGACGACCGACACAACCCGCCGCTCGATGACCGCCATCGCCGACCATCGCGCGGCGAAGATCTCTTGGCTGACCGAGGCAAAGGCCTGCTCGAAGGCAACGGCAAACTGGACTTGGCCGACTTGGCCGTGCTCGCTCGCGTCGAATGCGTAGTAGGCGAGCTTCTGCAGGTAGTACGGGCGTCCGCCCGAGAGCTCGACGATCTCGGCCACGACGTCGGCATCGAACCGGACCGACGCGGCTGCGAGTGGCTCGGTGATTGCCCGGGTCGAAGCCTCGGCATCGAGCGCCCCGAGCGTGATGGGCTCGAAGAAGCGCACGAGCGGCTCGTGGGCCCCATGGACGGTGCCGAACAGGCCGGGCGACGCGGCGACCACGAAGGCGAACGAAACGTCGGCCGCGTACAGCTCGAGGGCACTCGCCCGAAGCTGGAGGAGGGCATCGCCCGGGTCCGCGACGAGATCGATGTCGTCGACCAGGACGATCGCGGTCCGATGGTCCCCCTTGTCCGGCACGAGGCGTCGAAGCGACCGTCGCAGGTCGGTCTCGACAGTCTGGCGAGATCGACGCAGCCGGGCGTCGGCGATGCCGATGTCGAGCCCGATCTCGAGGTCGAGCCGCTCGCGCCAGTCGGTATCAACCCCGGCCTCGACCGCCTCAGCCAACCCGCCGAGGAACTCGTCCTTCGGCTGCGGATAGGCCATGGACAGGACAACCGCATCGCCGGCTTGCTGGCGCAGCCGGCGCCAGTGCATGAGGAGCGTCGTCTTCCCGATCGCCCAGTCGCCGAGGAGGGCGGTGTGCTGGGGCTGGCCCTCGCGGGTCCGCGCGATGCGCGCCGTGAAGATGGCCGTCTCGCGCTCACGCCCGGACAGCATGGGCGGGAAGATCCCGCTGCCCGGCCGGAATGGGTTGTCGGATCGCGTCTGTGACAAGTGTGACAACTCCCGTCACAAAGACCCGTCGGGATGGTTCGGCCGGGGAGCGCCGCCTGGCGCCTCCCCGGCCGTCTAGTGCACCTGTTGACTCCACACTCCCCCTACTGCGCGCCGTCCGGGACGCGGAACCAGCTGCGGCTGCGCGCCGCGTTGTGGACCACGTCGAGGTAGACCTCGCTGTAGGGGACGCTGCCCTGCTCGGTGACCGCCCAGAGGCAGTTGAGCATCGCGCTTGCGACCATCAGGTTGGTCACGACGAGCTGGGGCCGCTCGGCCGCGAGGGCCGCACAGCCGGTGCCCGGCATGACCTCCGAAACTGCCGCCTGGCCGATCTCCGGGTGGATCTCGACCAGGTGGCCGTCGACGCTGAGCCCGTCGCGGCGGCGGACGAGCTGGACGTTGCCGTCCGTCTCGTCGTTGCCGCCGCTGATGAGGGTCACGTCGCGAAGACCGGCGATGTGCCGGTCGACGAGCGCCCGCGTCGGGTGGTTGTCGACCGCGAGGAGACAGACGTCCCCTTCGCGGACGACGAGCCCGACGTTGTCGGCGCTCACGTACCCGGCGATCGCCTGGACCGCCAGCCCACCCCCGCGGAACACCTGGGCCAGGGCCTCGGCCTTGTTCGTGCCCAGGGCGTCATCGGGGAAGAGTTGCCGCGACCGGTTCGAGATCTCGTAGGCGTCACCGTCGACGAGGACGAGGAGCGGGCGCGGCTCCGGGCGGAACGAGAGGTACCGGACGAGCGACGGCAGCGAGCTGGCTCCCGATGCCGCCCAGTCCGATGAGCACGACCCGGTCAGGCATCGGCGCCACCCCCCTTCCGGCCCGACCCGGAGACCGGGGCGAGCGAGTAGCTGAGCTGGAGCCCAAGCTGAGCGGCCAGGCCATCCGCCCGGGCGAGCGCGACGTCGAGATCGACGCGGCTGACCCGGTGGGCACCTCGACCCGGGAGCGGCACCGGAACGCCGGTGGACCCGGATCGGCGGCCCTTGTCCTTCGACGGCCGTGGCGGCGGCAGGAGCTTCACTCGCTGACACCACTCCTCCGGCGGCTCGACGAGCCGCCGGGGCCGTTCGAGGACGATCGGTCACCGGGATCGCGAAGCGACGCCCGTCGACGGCGATGGCCGCCGAATAGGACGGACGCCGGTCGAAGTCGCCCGACGACGACGTGGAGCCCGTCGAACTCCGCCTCGTCGTCTTCGTCGATCGGCACTCGCCCCAGGCCCGAAGGCACCGTGCGAGTGGATCGACCCGACGACACGGGATCCGGCCGGCAGCCTGGCCGCGTCGAGCGTGTGGCTCACCGAGGCCAGGCTCACCTTCTGGTCCGGCACGAACAGATCGAAGCCCTCGCCCGCCCAGAGCAGGAGGACGAGCGCCTCGGTCCGCTGCGCCCGGTAGATCGAGCGGAAGAAGCCGACGACGCGAGCCATCTGGTCCGCCGGGACCTTCGGCAGCCCGTACTCGACGTACTCCGTCTCGGCCGGCAGATGCTCGGCCCCGTCGACCCTCGTCTGGCTCACGCCGAGCAGGCTCCGCTTGCGCAGATACAGCCCGTCATGGGCGACGAGGAAGGCCGGCAAGTCGGTGTCGGCCGCCGCCGGCGAGCCCGCAGGAAGGATCGGGAACATCTCACTCTCCTCCTTGGCTGGCCGCCGGCAGGCGGTAGACGAGGTACTCGAGCTCGCGGGACCGCGATCGCTCGCGGATCAGCTCCTCGCGCAGGACTCGTCCGGATGCCCGAAGGGCTGTCGCCGCGATCGCCAGGGCCGACGCTTCGAGCCCGACGAGCGGGTTCTCAGGGTCGGCGACCCGGAGATGCGGTGCCAGCAGGCTTCCGAGATCGCTCGGTCGGGCGACCGGCAGTCCCCGGATGGTGTCAGGCAGCGAGGTCATCTGCCTCACCTCCCTCGACCACCGGGTCCGGCGTCCGGACATCGGTCTCGGGCGCGTCGGTGGCGATCGGCGTGACCGCCGGCAGGTCCGTCGGGGCCACGCCGCCCATCTGGGCCACGACCTGGCGGAGGGTCCGCCAGTAGGGGTCGTAGGCCATCGAGAGGGCCGCGAGTGGATCCCGTCGCGAACGAGCCGCCCAGGCCCGGAAGCCACCGGGAAACGACAGCGGATGGCGTCGCAGGTCCTGGTTGAAGCGACTCGCCCAGAACGCACCGACGAGGGCGTCCACGCGTTCGCCGACGGTGGCGCCGCTGACCCTGACCGAGCCGAGACAGACGATCCCATCGTCGTCCGTGTTCGGCAGGGTCGAGCAGCAGAGCCCATCGTCGATCGAGCGCAGGGGCGCCGATCCGGAAATAGGTCGCGAGGCCCTCGATCTGCTCGCCGTAGGTCGAGACCACGAACACGACGTACGGCAGGGCGATCCGATAGGTGATCGGCTCGCCCGCGGGTCGCCGGCTCGTCTGGTACTCGATCGTCCGCCGCATCGGGGCCTGCTCGGCGACGAAGACCGTTCGGCCCGTCGACCCGGCACGGAACCAGAAGCGGCAGCCGGTTGGCAGCCTCGGGCTCAAGCTGAACCTGATTGGTGGTGAGCTCGGCCAGGAGGTCCGGAAGCGCGACCTCACGGTCGATGACCTCGCTGATCAGGCTCACCAGATCGCCTTCGATGCGCAGGAATGTGCGCGCCTGCATGGGAAGTGAGCTCCTTTCTGAGCGCTCGGTGACCCTGGGGCCCGGGCCCGGCACGCCGCTTGGGCGTCGCCGGACCCAGGAGTCCTTCGAGGGTGTGGCCGAAGCCCGCGTGTCAGACCGCCTGGCCCTTCACGCCGGCTGCCTTCTGGAATTCGATCTCGTCGCCCGGGCGCACGACGTACTCGTCGTCGGTCCGGGTGCCGTTGACCGTGATGACCGCGTCGCGCGGGATGTTGAAGACCTGTTCGAGGGCCTTCCAGATCCCGTGGACCGTCTTGCCGGCGAGGTCGAGTTCGAGCTCGTTGACGCCGTAGACGACCTTCGTCGTCTCGGGCGCTTGCATCGTCTGCACGGTGAAACCTCCAAGTGGAACGAACGCCGCTCGAGAAGCGGACCGGGGCAGACGAGCGCAGGCGCGGCACGCTGCACTCGGATGCGATCGCCTGAGGATCGGCCCGGTCCAGCGCGGGTGACTCGACCTCGGAGGTCGAGCGCCGGCGGGCGCGCAGGCCGCCGGCTCGAGTGCCGAACCCCTTCGGGGCATCACCTCCATTCCGGCGCGGATGTCGTCCGCCACTGGTGACGTGGAGGAGAGTCCCGACCGGGCAGGCACGAGCCGTCGACGAGCAACGCCACAACGAACCGAAACCGGTCGCGCCGCCCCCAGGGCGAGGGGCAGGCCACGACCGGAGATCTCGGATCGTCGAGGAGCATTCCTCGCGACGACCGACTCCCCGGTCGGACTCCGCCCACGCCCATCGTGGCGGGCACGCCTCGCGCGATCGCACGCATCGAAGTGCGCGCGATTGGCAGCGCTATGTGGTTGGTAAGGTGCTTCAGTCGCCGCGGACCCAGGGATCCCGGCGCCGGCGCTGGCCTGGTCACGGCAATCGCCGTGGGAGCTCGTGCCGGGGAGCCCGCTGCCCGTTCGATGAGTCGAACGTGGCGGGCGGCTGAAGCGCTCATAGGTACGCAGACCAGTGCCTCAGTCGCCCACGGCCACGATGGGGGTGGCCGCTGGGCGATTTCAAGCCGGTCGTGTACATCAGGGTGTACGACAACCCTCGGTCGCGGGGTGGAGCCTCAAGCCCAGCGCCAATACCGTTTCTCTGGGAAACGCTTGCCGCTCCCACTCCTCGCGATCTTGCCAATACCGTTTCCTAGCGATACGGTATTGGCATGTCCGAGCCGCTGTTTCCCCAACTCCTCGAGCGTGCGCTCGACCAGCACGGCTTGCTGACGCCTGAAGACGCCCAAGCGATCGGCGCCAACGATGCCGCGCTGCGGCTGATGGTCCACCGCGGAACGCTCGAGCGCATGGGCTTCGGCATCTACCGGGTCCCGCAACTGGCCGGCGATCGATCGAGCAGTACCAGGAAGCGCTCCTGCGGGTCCGCAACGACGGGGCGCTCACCCACGACACGGCACTCGATCTGCATGACCTCTGCGACATCAACCCGGTGAAGGTCCACGTGACGGTCGCGCCGGGAACGCGGCTCCGCCGCAGGCTGCCGGAGTGGCTCGTCGTCCACCGGGGCCAACTCGATGATCACGATCTGACCTGGTTCGAGGGTCTCCGCATCGCAACGCCGGCCCGCGCCATCCTCGACGGTATCGCGACCCACATCGGTGACCGGTTCGTCGACCAGGCCGTCGATGCCGGCCGTGCCCGGGGGCTGCTGGGGACCACCGACCTCCGGCGGATCGAGATCGCCCGGGCGAAGACCAGACTGGCGGCGCTCGAGGCTGGGCAGTAGCAGATGCCGGGATTCCCCAAGGCCAAGCCTCCCGCGAACCGCGTGGCCCTCGAGCGGTGGATCGGCCAGAAGGCGCAGGAGGATGGCGTAGCGGCCGACCAGGATGCGACGGGCCGTCTCGTTCATGGTGCTCTCGGCCGTCCTCGCGCGGTTGGTCGACGAGGAGGGTGCGCCGCTGTTCCTGCTCAAGGGCGGGGTGGCGATGGAGCTGCGGGTCGGCACGCGCGCCCGGGCGTCGAAGGATTACGACACGGCCATCCGGGACGACCTGGCCCGGCTCGACGAGGTCCTCGCCGCAGCGTCGGTGCATGTGCACGGCGACTTCCGGCTGACCGCTGGTGCTGCCACCCCGATCGGTCCCACGGGTGCCGTCCGGATCCCCATCCGGATCGCCTTCGCGCGCTACAACTGGGGGACGATCGACCTCGAGGTGAGCCCTGCGGAAGGCGGCTCGGGGGCGGCCGCGGCGATCGAGTACGCCTCACCGGCGCCCGCGCTGTCCGTGTTCGGTCTGCCCGACGGCGAGCGGGTGGCCCTGTTCCCGCTGCCCTATCAGATCGCCCAGAAGCTCCATGCCTGCACGGAGCCTCGTGGAGACCGCGATAACGACCGGTTCCGTGACCTCATCGATCTCATCCTGCTCGAGGAGCTCGTACCCGACGCCGACCTGCCAGACGTCCGGGCGGCCTGCGAGGAAGTGTTCGGCCTTCGTGGCCGCCACGCTTGGCCGCCGACGATCCGCATCTACCCCGTCTGGGTCGAGGGGTACCGGAGCCTGGCACTCGGCATGGACTTCCCTGTCCCCGACGTCGCGGAGGCGGCTGCAGCGGTCAGTGCCTTCGTCTCGCGCATCGCCTCGGCGCCGCTTCCCGGGTAGCCCAACTGGCCGTGTCAGCCGGCCGCCTCGGCCCCGCCGGAGCCCAGGAGCTCAAGCCATCGCCGCGATCCGACCGGAGGCCCGGCCAGCGGCGATGGCCCGGCAGCGAGTGCGCCCAGCACCATCGGCATGGCCGACGGCCCCGGGACCGGGGCGAGGCGAGCCCCGAGGCCGCGCCCGCGGAGCTCATCGAGGGTCGTGACCCACGCGGACCCGTCGCGGACGCCGCGAGCGGCACGCCGGAGCCAGGCGGCGCGGTCGGCGGTCGGCACGACGAACAGGACGTGCCAGCCCGGACGCTCGTGCGAGAGCTGGCGCGTAGGCGCGGAGCTTGTCGCTGATCGGCGCCAGGTGCTGGTGGCCCTCGTCGATCTCGAGGCAGACGGTGGCCGGGCCGTCGTCGGTCGCGATGACGATGACGGCGTCGGCGGCGGGGCCCGCTGGCAGGACGTCGACGACGATCGACTCGGGCAGCCATCGCAGCACGGTGGGCTGGGTCTCGGGGTCGGTCGAGCGGACCAGCGCGCACACGGCCTCGACCGCGTCGAGCGTGTGGGCGATGTAGCCGGGACCGCGCCACGGGCCTCGGTGCGTAGCCGAGGCGGGCGATGGCAGCCGGGCCAGGCGGTAGACATAGGGCGAGCCGGCGATGCCCGACGGCGGTGGGAGGCCGGACCGCTCGAGGTAGCCGAGGTCCCACAGCCGGCGGAGGCGGATCTGCGCGTAGTGGCGGTTGCGGTACACGAGGATGCCGAGCTGCTCGGCGTTGGCGAGTCGGGCGCGGTTGAGGATGCGCAGGACCGCGCGGTCGCGGACGGGCAGCTGGCCTGGATCGAGCCGGAGCGCGGCCACCGCCGCGCGGAAGCTGAGGGTCAATGATGTCCCTCGGCGCAACCCGGCAATTCGTGCGGCGGACCCATGCATCGGGTCGTCACCCGAATGCATGCCGCCGCGCATGCCGCCGCGCATGCATCAGGGATGCGGAGACGTGGGTCGCTGTTGTCCCGGACATGCGCGGAGCGATCCGGGCACGGATGGCGTACGTCGGGTCTGTGTCGGAACGCACCACCCGACGCGCACTCGACGTACGTGGCGGATGCACCCGGCCTGGCCGTTGCGTGGGTGAAGGGAACTGGGCTGACTGGTTCCCGGACGACGATCTGGCCATGGATCGCCTGATGAGTGACGCGCGCGGTCTGGGTCGCGCCTTCGCGCAGCTGGCCCGGATCGGGCCGGAGCGTCGCCACGCTGAGCGCGGAGGCAGTGGTGTGAGCGAGTGTTGTCCCTCGGCGCAGCCCGGCGATTCGTGCGGGCAAGGCATTCGTCGGGACGTCGTCCGAACGAATGCCGGTGCGAATGCCAGTGCGAATGCCCGGCAGTCGACCATCAGGGATCACCTGCGGGCTCCCATGGTCGCCCATGCCAGAGATCAGGCGCCTACCTGGATCGGTGCTCACGCTCGAGAGGTCCCGCCCATGAGACCCATCGTCCCGAGCACGGGAGGGGGCGCCGGTGGGGGCGCCTCGGCGCCCCATCTGGCGCCCCATCTGGCGCCCCATCTGGCGCCCCATCTGGCCCGGCCCGGGGGACTCGCCCGGGGAGAACCCGGGGGCCGCGCGGTCGGGGCTTGCCGAAGCTGGCGGCGTCTGCATGCTCAATGCCGACGACCCGGCCGCCCCTGGAATTGCGGCTGTCGGGAGCTTACGACCGTACGCAGATCCGTACACACGACCAGTTCCCGGCTGAGACCATCGGCGCTACGTTCGGCGGGTGTCAAGCAAGACCGCAGTCGATCGCGTCCTCCTCGAGTCCGTCCACGGGTTCGAGGCGGCCCTCGCGCGCCTGATCGAGGCGGCCGAGGCAAGCCGAGCTTGCGAGTGCCGTTGAGCGGTCGGCTATGATCACCGATGGGTACGCACCCACGAAAGGAGCGCTCCGTGCCGCGACGCACGACGCGCCGGCGGATCGGCGTACCCGACGCGTTCCGGCGGCTGCCGATGGACGAGGAAGACCTCGCAGGCCTCCCGTCGTTCCGGGTCATCCGGGTATCGACCGAAGCGCAGGACTACCGGGGCGGACCCGAGGGCCAGGCGCACGAGCTCGATCTCGCCGAGCGCCGGACGGGAACCGCACCGACGGGTCTCGAGCTCCGTGACGCCTCGCCGGGCTGGGACGCGGGCCGACTCGAGCCCGCGCTCGCCTGGGCGGCCGAGGGCCGGGTCAAGGTGGGCCTCGTCCCCTACTTCAGCCGGTTCATGCGCGACCCCGCCCTCGCCTTCGCGTTCCGCGACGCCTTCCACGCCCGCGGCTGCGTCCTCTACTTCGCCGATCGCCGGCTCCTGAGCTCCGACCCTGCCCGCCAGGGCGACTTCGGCGAGCAGGCGGTCAAGGCGCAGATCGACAACCTCGACCGGGCCCGCTCGATCGCCGGTGGCATCGCCGCCAAGTTCCGCACCCACCGAGACCCGGGCGGCCACCCGGCGCTCGGCTTCCGCCGCAGCGGTGGGCTCCGTCCGGTGCTCGAGCCGGATCCCGCGCACATCGGCGAGGCTCGGGCACTGTTCGAGCTGTACGCGACGGGACGCTACAGCGACGACACGCTCGCGCTCGAGGCAGCCCGCCGCGGGTACCTCTCGGTCGGGACCGGGCGCCCGCTGTCCGCGGCCGGGATCGCGGAGCTCCTCCGCAACCCGGTCTACAACGGCTATCTCGTCCGGTACCGCGGCTTCTCGGACGAGGAGAGGGTCGAGGCGCCGTGGCGGCGGCGAGAGGGCGAGGACGGCGACGTCGTCGACCCGCCGGTGCCCGACGACATGTGGGACCGCGTGCAGGCGATCCGCGCGGAGCGCTCGACGCCCGGGACCCGCGGGACACGGGACCGCATCTACGTGCCCCGCCTCGTGTGCCACGGCTGCGGCCTTGCCCTGTACGGCCACGCGAGCAACGCGTCGGCGGCGGATGACCCACCCGGCCCCAGTGTGCGCGAGCTGGACGGAGGCCGCAGGTACGCGCACGAGCTTCCGGGCCGAGGTCTACGAGTGGCAGATCGCGGCGCTTGCTCGCGACCGCCAAGCTGGACGAGGCGGCAAAGCGGCGGATCGTGGCCGCCCTCTCCGGGACCGCCGCGCCCGTGGACATGCGCCGCATCGGGCGCCTGGAGCAGGAGCTGCGCAGCCTCGCGCTCGACAACGCCTTCGGCCGCGTGGGCGACGACGACTACCTGCGTCGCAAGGCCGCACTGACGGCCGAGATCGAAGAGGCGCGGCAGCCGCGGCCATCACGTGGATCCGTCGATCCGGCGCGGGCGATCGCATGGCTCGAGGACCTGCGCTCGCTCTGGGAGGTCGAGCTGCCGGAGGCGCCGGAGCACGGGGCCACCCGACGCGAGTACGAGCTCCGGCGTGCCGAGGCGACAGCGAGCGCGTTCGAGCGGCTGGAGGCCCTGGGGCCGGTGATCGTGGAGGCGAAGGTCGCCGACGACTTGCTCATCGGCAGGTCGCTCGTCCTCGCGCTGGCCCCCGAGCGGGCGGAGCTGACCGGGGAGAAGGCCGACGTGATGCAGCAGTTGATCGGCGGGAGGCGCTCGCGGCTCATCCGGTCCGACACGACTGAGGCACGCAAGAAGCGGCGCCAGCGCACAGGGAGGGGACATTAAGGTGCATTGGTCGGGGCGAGAGGAGTCGCGACGACGATAACGATGCTGGCACCAGCCCCGGGCGAGTGCGCCGATCACAACGAACGTTGACCCGCCGGACCTCCCCTATCGCGCCACCCAGCGCTCCGCGGGCTCGAGCAGGAAGCGCTCAAGGCCGATGCCGTCGCCGCCAACGAGGAGCGGCCGGATCGGGCCGAGCCCGGTGAACGCGGCGGTGAACGCGGCGATCCCCGGCAGCGAGGCGCCTGCCCGCCCGCTCTTGACCTCGATCGCGGCCAGGCCACCGGCTCCCGAGAGCACGAAGTCGACCTCGCGGTCCCCCTCGCGCCACCACGACAGCTCGAGATCGCCGGTCGCCGCGGCATTGGCCAGGTGCGCCCCGACTGCGGACTCCACGAGGCGCCCCCAGGTCTCGCCGTCGCCCCGGGCATCGGCGAACGATCGGCCGGCTTGCGCGGTCGCGAGTGCCGTGTTGAGGACCTGGAGCTTGGGGCTCGAGCCCCGCCGGCGGATGACGTTGCCCGAGAACTTGGGCAGGCCCGTGAGCAGGCCGGCGCCCGCGAGCAGCTCGAGGTAGTGGGCGAGGGTCGTCGTGTTCCCTGCGTCATGGAGCTGGCCCAGCATCTTGGTGTAGCTGAGCTCCTGCCCGGAGTACCGGCAGCCGAGCTCGAACAGCCGCCGCAGGAGGGCGGGCTTGTCCACCCGCGTG
This sequence comes from uncultured Chloroflexia bacterium, assembly GCA_963776395.1. Classification (GTDB taxonomy): domain Bacteria; phylum Chloroflexota; class Limnocylindria; order Limnocylindrales; family CSP1-4; genus CAIXZV01. The sequence goes on from CAVZML010000005.1 coordinate 29,790, forward strand.
AGCAGCAGCACGTCGCGGCTGATCGTGGTCTCGATGAGGGCATCGAGGATGTAGCGGCGCCATCGGGCCTCGTCACCGATCAGGGGTGCCGCCCCCGGGTACCCGCCGAAGTAGACGTACTCGTCGAGAGTGGTCCCGAAGGCGGCGCGCATCTCCGCGAGCGACCAGTGCGGGACGCGGATGACCTCGAACCGGCCCGCCAGGCTCTCGGACAGCCCCTGCTCCACGAGCAGGGGCGCCGATCCCAGCAGGACCACGTGCAGCCCTCGCCCGGCCCGGCTGTCCTCGTCCCACAGCCGCTTGACCGACTCCGACCAGCCAGCGGCTTTCTGGACCTCGTCGATCACGAGGACGGCGCCGGCGGGGCCGGTCTCGAGGCGCGCGGCCTCCCACTGCGCCGCGATCCACTCCGGGCCCCGGAGCGCGGGCTCGTCGGCACTCACGACGCGGACCGGGACGGGCAGCGCCTCGACCGCCTGGGCGACCAGCGTCGACTTGCCCGTCTGCCGCGGCCCGGCGACGACCTGGATGAACCGCCGCGGCTCGGCAAGACGCTGGGCCAGCTCGGCCGCCTGTGGGCGGCGATACGGAGATGCGCGATCCGGACTACTCACCATGTTGAGTAGTCTTGCTCAGGATCGTGCGGAGTGCAAGGTCCAAGGTGCCGGGCATGTCCGGCATCCCTGCCCGCCCACGCAGCCGATGGTTGGCGACGCCGAACCGACAGGACCGCCGCGGACTCCGAGGATCGTCTCCGGATCGCCCCCCGTGAGGCGCCGGCCAGCCGGTGCCTCCTGCATCGCGCTCGACACGACGACCATTTCGTTTCGCGTTCCAGATCTGGGACCTTCGGCTTCGCGACGGGATCCGTCTCCCCCGCGACGGTGGCTGACCTGGTCGGCGGCCTCACCGATCACGCGGTGCGGGCAGGCGCGTCATTGGATCGCGTCAGGGTCGATCGACGCGCCGAGATCCAATGGCAACCCGTAGCGCAGCCACAACTCGAGGATCGGGTCGCTCACGCGCCAGCCGACCCTTGCGTCGAATTCGATCAGTTCCTTCTCGCGGAGCGCGTCCCGCGCACGGGCAATGCTCGAGTGACCCAGGTCGAACCGCTGCACGGCAGCCCGGGACGTCAGGTCCCGGACCGGACCCCGTGCAAGCCCGAGGAGCACCCGGCGCTGGACGAGCGGCAGGACCTCGTAGCGGGACGCGAGGTCGGCCCGTTGGCGCGTCAGGACCCGGACCAGGGCACGTCGCACGACCGCGCCGTCCGAACGGCTCACGTCCTCGTCATAGACAGCCGTCCCGAGCAGCTGGACGAAGTGCGGGATCCCGCGCACCAGGTTGAACAGGAGACGGGCCGCATCCTCGTCGATCGCGCGACCGGCGGACGCCATGCGCTCCACGACGAATGCCACCATCTCGGGCTCCGGGATGACGTCGAGGCTCACCGGCTCGGCGGCATTCTTGAGGGCCGCGCCGGGGCCCACGAAGAGGCTGTCCATCATGTGCTTCTGCGACCCCGAGAAGACGAGACTCACGCCCGGGAGGTCGTCGCACACTGTCTTGAAGAAGCCGCCCAGGTACTGGTCGATCTCCGCCACCTGCTGGAACTCGTCGAGCACCAGGCAGACCGGTCGGCCGTCCCCCGCCGAGTCGGCGAGCAGTTCGATCGGCCGGCGAATGTCGCCCAGGAAGTCGTCGCTCGATCCGCCGACGGCGAGCCCGAACGTCCAGCCATCGTGCTCGAGCGATGGCGTGATCCGGGGCAGTCGACGGAGCCGGTCCGTGATCTGCTCGGCGGTTCCGACCATGAGCCCGAGAGCGCCCTCGACGACCGCACGAGTGACCTCTTCTGCAACCTCCCGCCGGTTCGAACAGCGGAGGAGGCTGGCAACCCCGATCCGCGCCCTGCCGCTCCGGCGCGCCTCGTCCGCCGCTCGGGTCAGAAGGGACGTCTTGCCGACGCGACGCGGGGATGTCAGGACGACGTTCTGGCCCGTTGTCATCCGCCTGACCAGAAGCCGGACCTCCTCGACGCGATCGTCGAAGTACTCGCCCGACACAGGGCTGCCGTATGAGAAGGGATTGGCGTTCACGCACGTGATCCTACCCGATCCCGGAGTTGCGTAACATGCATTGCGGTACACGACTTGTGGAACGGCCGGCAGGAGGACGTCCGTGGTCGACGCCAGCGGTGGGTCGAAGGTCCAGGTCGTGGTCAGCGCGCCGTCGGTGAAGCCTGCGAGCCTGCCCAGGGGGTCGTAGGCGAACGTCCGGGTGCTGTTGGTGGGATCCGACGTGATCGTCGACGCCTCGGACAGGATCGACCCCGCCCGGTTGACGGTCCAGGCGTAGGCGGCGCGGGTGACCGGACCCGGGGCGGTCGTGGTCGTGTCGGTCAGGTGGCCGGCCCCGTCATAGCCGTAGGCGGTGGTGTTGCCGTTGGGCTGGCCGACGGAGCCTGGCTGGCCGTCGGCCCGGTAGGCCCAGGTGAAGGTCCCGGTCCCGAAGGCCGGGTCGTCGAGGACCGTGGCCCGGTCGAACGCATCGAGGGTCACCGCGTAGGTCCCGGTGGGGTCGGCCCACTGCGGGGAGGTCAGGCTGTACGTGTACGTCGTGTCAGCGGTCGTGCCCGGGTCCTCGTCGTCGACGGTCAGGACGCGGCTCAAGCGGTCGTACGTGGTGGTGATGACCAGGGTGCCGTCCGAGGCGGTCAGCCGGCCCCCGTTCTCGTTGTAGGTGTAGGTCGTCGTCCGCGACCCGGCGTGGCCAAGCGGTCTGCGGCGTCGAAGGTCCACTTGATCGAAGACCCGGGAAGATGGGCAGGGTCTGGCGCGTGCGGTTTCCTGACGGGTCGTACTGGTAGTTCCCGGGCACGTCGCACCGGCAGCGGCGTGCCCCTCACATCGTTCCCGGTCACGGTCACCACCCGGTCGAGGGCATCGTACGTGGACGTGTCTGGCGGCCGTTGGGCGCCGTCTCGCTCGCCGTGTTGCCGCGACCGTCGTACCCGGTGAGCGTGGTGACGTTGAAGGTGCCGTCCTGGGTCCCGGTCCCGGCGCACGAGCCCCAGCCGGTGGTGGTGCCCGCGGCGAGAGAGCCGAAGGGCTGGATCTCGGGACTTAGGCCTACGGGTTGGTCGTGATGTTGACGATGGCGACGGTCGCCTCGGTCGGCACACGCTCGGGGTAGTCGTCGCTCCCGCGCCGGACGGGAAGCACGAGCGCATATGTCCCGGGTCCCACGCCGTCGAGCGTGAAGGCCAGCACGTTGTCCGTCGCGATCGTGTGCATCCCAGGCGCGATCACGTGGGCATTGGTGTTCGCGACCCCGCACAGGCCCGACGCCGGGTCGCTGGTGTCCGCGAACTGGCATGGCCGGCGCCGCCAGGCGGTGCCGTCCCAGCCCAGGACCGTGAGCTCCATCGGGATGGTGATCGGAGCGCCCGTGGCGTTGTCGAGCGTGACGTTGTCCAGCCCGACGAACTGCGGCGTCCAGTGAAGGCGCGCCCCGGGGTCGAACCGAACGCCGGCGGCAGGCATGAGGTGCAGCTCGGACAGCACCGCGAGTTGCTGCATGTCGACGGTCCCGGCCGGGAGCGGCACGAGCGTCGGCAGGGCGGGTGTGAGCGGCTCGATGCCGGGACAGGCCGGCGCGGAGCCGTTCCAGCCCACCGTCGCGATCGCCTCCGCGGTGCCGACCGTCTGGGCGGCCGCCGTGAGGTAGGTCGTCGCCTCCTCGCCGCTGACGGGCGCGAACACCCCGCTGGCGATCAGGTCCCTGAAGGTGCCGATGCTGGTCGCCGCCTGCTCGATGGCGGCACGAAGGGGCGTCGCCGGCTCGTTGGACGCTGGCGGGAGCCCTGACGCAACCGCCGTTGCCTTAGACTTCGCCGATTCCCCCAGCGGTGCCGCATCGGCAGGGCGGCCGTCCGCGATCGCGGCCGCGGCCCGTTCTGCGTCGGCGTATGCCTCGCGCAGCGGGAGGACGGCCGCGCACTCGGCGGCAGTGACCGGCGAGAGCGAGCTCGGCGCCGGGGATCCGCAGCCCGTCACGAGGAGCGCGACCGATGCGAGGACGCTGGCGGTTGTGGTGCGCTTTCCCATGTTCCCCTCGATCGGTGCGATGTCCGTAGCCTGATGATCGGGTGCTCTTCGGAGGCACGGCAATAGGCGCACCGGCCCGAAGTGTCGGAGGCAGGAGCCTTTATCGATGGCGGTCGTTCGCGCGACTACCCGTGGAGCCTGCTAACCGATGACCGACCGCCAGGCTGCAAGGAGGACAGCACGGTCAGGCTCGGATAGGTCGTCCCGGTACAGCAGGGCGGCAGCAGCGTCCAGGACCGCCGGAGCGGCGGCCCTGCGAACGTCAGCCAGCATGAGGTCCACAAGACCGCTGCCAGCCTCGTCACCGACGATCGCGCCGAGTCTGGTTGCCCAGCCCGCCACCTCATCGCGCAGGCGATCCAGGTCGCGACCACCGTCCCGCGACGCCGCCGCATCCTCGACGGCGCGCCACGCGGCCCGGCGAGCGGCCTGCTCATTCTTCTGGGCGCCAGCGAGCGCGAGGAGTTCGCCGCGGTCGAGGTACGGCAGGTCGGCGAGCAGGTCCGCTACGCTGGCCCTTCGTGCGATGGGCGACGCGCCGGCTGCGGGTCTGGCCCGTAGCCGGCGCGAGCGCGTCTTCATGCCTTCAGTTCTCGAGGGAATTTCGCTGTGCCGCCGTCAGGGTCCCGTGGACGCTGACGGCGCCCACCTTCGGGAACCGGTCCCCAGACGATGCCGTCCACACCCACTTGACCAAGTACTCCAGCCGAACCCCATACCTCCGGTTGTTCTTGCTGTCGACGTACGAGTCCTGCCACGGCACCCTGTATACGGCGAGCCCCGATCCAGACCGGTAGAATCCGCGATCGGCGACGTAACCGTCCTTGTACGTGATCCACGCCGTGGCCCAAACCTGCACGCGAGCCGCGGCGCCGAAGTGCATGTTGACGGTGACCATCCAGTTCAGGTACCGGACGATGCACGCGTTCGGCCGGCTGTCGGCCGGGGCGTGGACAGTCCCGAGGCCTGTCGTAAAGTGACCCGCCATCCAGTTCCAGCCGATCGTGTCCAGCATCTCATAGTACTTCAGGACCTTCTCCTGCGACTTCACCGCCCGGACTGCCTGGGTGAACATCCCAGTCGGGTCCCAGCCGCCGACTGGGTTGCCGGCGCCGTACGCGACAAGGTGGCGGCTCGAGGGAACATAGGCGGACCCCAAGTAGGAATCCTCGGAGATGAACGCGCCCTGCGCGGGGTCATACCATCGCGCGACGCTCCACAGCACGCCGGTTGACGTGTCGGCCCAGCTTCCCTGGAACAGCCAGTCGGGGACTGTCCCGGTGGAAGCCAGAACGTTGCCCCAAGGGTCGTAGCGCAGGCTGGCGGTGACCGAGCCGGCGTCGCCTGCCGTGAAGGCGGTGTCGTGGTGGCCGTTGGTGCCGTAGAGACGGCGAGCAGCCCCCCTCCAGTCCTGGAGCACGGTGCCCTCGGGGCCTATGGTGGTGTTGAGGAGCGTTTCTCCGTTTCCGTCGTCGACAACGCCAGCCACAGCCGTGCTGGTGCCCTGGTAGCGGAACCGGACGGTCCCGCTCGCCCGCTGCACCTCCAGCAGCCGGTCGAGCGCGTCATAGGTGTACTTCGCCACCAGCGTGTCGCCCGGGTTCTGACGCACCTCGGCGAGACGCCCGAGGCTGTCGTACGTGAACGTCGTGCCCGCCGCGCTGGTGCGGGCGGTCATGCGGCTGTCCGCGTCGTACACGTAGCCGCTGCTTGTCGGGCGGTTCGCGTTGCTAAAGGTCGTGTTGACCTGAGTGCCGTTGGTGATCAGGCTCGTCCGGTTGGGCACGGCGTCCCAGCCGGCGCTGATGGTCTTGTTGAGGGCTGGCAGCCCGTATGAGGACAGCCGGCCAAGCGGGTCGTAGCCCGTAGTGGCGGTGCCGTTCGACGTGTCGCCGGTGATGTTGCTCGCCTCCGTCAGCCGATTGCCCGCCCGGTTGTAGGCGAAGGTGTAGGCAGCGACGGGGCCGGGCGTCGTGGAGCGGCTCGTCAGCCGGCCGAGTGCGTCGTACCCGGATGTCGTGGTGAGCGCCGTCGTCGTGGGCCACTCAGTCGTTACGGGCTCGCCGTTCGCACCGTAGCCGAAGGTCCAGTTGGGCGCGTGGATGGGGTCGTCGATCGCGAGGACCCGACCGGCGTTGTCGGTGGCCATTGTGTAGGAGCCGGACGCGTCGGTCCGCGTCGGCGCGGTGAAACTGTACCCGTACGTCGTGGCCGCGCTGGCGTCCGCCGACAAGGCCACGCCGGTCGGCCGGCCGAGCCGGTCGCTGGTGACTGTGATCGTCCCGGTGGTTTCCTCGGCTATCCAGTTCTGGGTGCCGGCGGGATAGCTGTACGTCGTCGTCTGGGCCGCTCCCGATGCGTCCTGGTAGGCGCGGGAGACGACCCGGCCGGCTGCGTCGTAGGTCCAGATGACGCTGCCGGTAGTCCGGTTGGTCTGCGTCTTGGTCCGTGCTGCATCGTTGTAGGCCCACGAAAGCGCGGCGACGCCGGGCTCGGTGAGCGAGGTCATGCGGCCGCGGTCGTCGTAGCCGTAGCTCGTCGAGTTGCCCCGGCCGTCGACCATCGAGGCGAGGTTTCCCCGCGAGTCGTAGCCGTACATCGTCGACACATTGCTCGTCGTCGTGCCGGAGACCTGGAGGTCCGACGTGCAGGGGCTCGCGAGGGCCTGGAGGTCTTCCTGGGCGTTCTCAAGGACTCGGCACAGGCGGCCGGCGCTGTCGAAGGCGTAGCGGGTCGTGACGGCGGAGAGGTAGTCGCCGGACGTGCCGCTCGTGGCGGCGGGACTCGGCGCCGTCTCCGACAACTGGTTGCCGTCGGCATCGTACGTGTACGTCGTCTCGACGTTCGTCGCTGCAGCCTTCGTCCCGCCGCCAGCGCAACTCTGCCATGCCGCGGGCGGCGTCGCGCCGCTGTCCGTGCAGTTCGCGATGGTGCGCGTGACGTGCCCCAAGGCATCGAAGAAGGAGCGCATGACGAGGTAGCCGTTGCCGCCCCCGGCAGCCGTCGGTGCCTTCACGGCGACCTGGTTGCCATCGGCGTCATAGGCGTACTCGGTGGTGACGTCCTCCGTCGGCAGGGTGACCGTGGTGACGTCGTTGTCGATCTGCTTGACGAGCCGGTCGAGATCGTCGTAGACGAGGGTGGTGAGGCGGCCGCTCGGCGAGGTCTCGCTCACCTTGTTCCCGCGATCGTCGTAGGTGTAGCGCGTGGTCACGTTGGTGCTGGCGTCTGCGGCGCCGTCGCCCTTGCATGCGCTCCAAGCCGAGCCGCCCGCGCTCGTGCAGTTCTGGACGACCGCGGTCGTCTGACCGAGGGCATCGTAGAAGGTGCGGGTCACGGTGAGATCAGGCCCGCGGACGGCGATCTCGTGGCCGGCCGCATCGTAGGCGTGGTCGGTCGTCAGGCTGAGGTGCGGGGACGAGCCGGGGTCGAGCGTCTCCGAGATGAGCCGGCCTGCGTCGTCGTAGGTCTGCTGCGAGATGTCATTCGCGGTGGTCGTCTGGACGACGGATCCCGAGGCGTCGTACAGCGTCGTCGTGGTCCGCAGGGGGGCCGTCTCCGTCGTGACCTGGTTCATCAGGTCGAGCGTTCTGGTCGTCACCCGCGAGCCAGGCTCCGATGTTCGGACGACCGTCCCCAGCTGGTCCCAGTCGCGAGACGTCGCGCCCTCCGGTGCAGTCTCGGTCGTCACCCGACCGAGCGAGTCGAAGACATAGGTGGTCGCCCGGTTGGTCAGTCCGACGCCGGCAGTCACGGAGTCGGGCAGGCCGAGCTTGCCCGTCGTGGCGGCCCCGATTGCCCGCAGCGTCTTGACGTTCGTGGCGGCGTCCACGGTGCCCGCCCCACTGCAGGACTTCCACTCCGCGATGCCGCCGACGGGCGTGTCAGTCAGCTGGACCGCGAGTGAGTTCGTGCAGTTCTCGACCTGCGCCGTCTCGACGCCATACCCGTTGTAGGCGTGGGTCGTCGTCCGGCCCGTGTGCGACTCGCCTGTGGCGAATGCGTGGTGCTCCCAGCTTGCCGTGACAAGGTCGCTGGCGTCGTAGGTGTACTCGGTGACCTGGCGGTTGGCCGGGACGGCGTCGGCCGAGTTAACAGTTACCTTGACAAGGTGGCCGGGGGTCCCGCCCGTGCCGGCGGTGTCGTACTCGGAGGCCGTGACGACCTCGTCGGCCGTCCCGTCTGCCTTCTCGACGGTGAGGACGTCATTCGAGGCGTTGTACGTGTACCGTGTCGTGACGTCGTCGCCCAGAGCGTCCGCCGTCTCAGTGACAGTGTTGCCCGCGGTGTCGTAGGTGTACGCGGTCCTCGTCCATGTCGACTGGTCAGCCGCCGGCGCGTCCATGTAGAGGACTGTTGGGCCCGGGAAGTTCCAGTGATACGTGGTCACCGATGTGTTGGGGTCGGTGGACTGTGTCACCCGCCCGGCGTTGTCGTAAGCGTACGTGGTGCTGTTGCGAACCACGGGGCTGTACGTCTTCAGCAGAGCTGCGACCGTGTTCCCCGAGCCGTAGGTGAAGGTGCTCGCGACCGAGTTGTAGGTTGTGTAGGCGACTGGGTCGATGACCTCGGTGGCCTTGCCGCCGGTGTACTGGATGGTCCAGCGCAGGGTCTTGACCGTCTCGGAGCCGTCCTCCAGGAAGGTGCGACGGTCGCGCTCGACCGTCGTAGCGAGGTGGGTCGAGTAGCCGATCCTGGTGACCGGCGCGGCGAGCGATAGCCCGCCGTCCGGATCGGGCTCGGTGATCGAGATGAGGTCGGAGCCCGTGTAGCCGAGCATCCACGTGCGCCCGGCCGGGTCGTCGATGCTCGTGATCAGGAATCCGCCCGGGTAGTTCAGGGTGCTCGTCAGTGCCGGCGTCGTCGGCGAGCTGACGGTTGCTGACGTCGCGTTCCACGTGAACGCGAGCTGCTTGCCGAATCGGTCCGTGATCCGCGTCAGCTTCGCCTCGCTCACGCCTGTGCCGAGGGTGAACACGTGCTGCGTCTGGTCAGGCTGCGTGATCGTCCAGACGGTGCCTGCCACCGCGAGCTTGTCGAAATGGTCGCCCGTCGCCTTCCAAGCGCTGCCGTCGAGGTAGAACACCTCGCGAGCGCCGTCCGGCCGGTTCCAGATCGCGAGCGTCGGGCTCGTGGTGCTGTTGCGCCACAGGCTCTCGGTGAGGTTGCTGCTCCAGCCGTATCCGAACAAGCCGGGGGTGGTGACGTTGAGCGAACTGTAGGTGAGCTCGAGGCCCTGGTCGGGCCCGATGCCGGGGATCGTGTAGAACGAGCGCGAGAGCCTCGCCTCGCCGTTGTGGACGCCCACGTCGAGGCTCCAGCCGCCGCCGAGCTCGAAGGGGACCGAACTGTAGTATGGCTCGGCGCCGCGCTGGACGGCGTCGTAGACGAATGTGCCACCGACCCAGGCGGTCCAGCCGCCGCCGTCGGAGGCGCGGACGCACCACGTGTACGGGGCGAGATCGGTGAGACCGGTGGGCGCCACCATCGTCGCGGCCGACGTGACGATCGCCGAGTCCCATGCCCAGCTGGTCGCGGTCGAGCAGGTCCCGCTCGTCACCACGCGGGCGTGGTACGCGGTCTGCACGGGGCCGCCGGCATCGAAGGTCCAGGCGAGGGCGTGGGAGAAGGCGGGCGTGGCCGGGGTCGCGGTCAGGGTGTGGTACGTGACCGAGAGGGTGGGCCGGGTGGTGCCGCCGTTCTCGGACGAGGTCTGGCGCTTCCAGTAGGTGGACCCGTAGTCGTTCTCCCACTCGCGGATCCCGTTGTTGATCGTGGCGTCGTTCACCCAGCCCTGGACGGCGCTCGTGAAGGTCCCCGACGGGTTCGAGGTCGAGAGCACGCCCTCGACGGCGTCGATGAAGGTGACATTGGCCCCGGCATCCGGCTGGTTGGACCACTTGAGGCCGCCCTCGGTCCAGGCCGCGGCCACGATCCCGATCCAGGTCCGGATGACCGTGGGCGCGTTGTAGTACTGGTGGTACGGGTACATCTTGACCGCCGCGGACTCGACGGTCGCGTTGGCCCCGATCGAGGCGAGGTCGAACCGGAGGAAGTCGTAGCTCCTGCCCGAGGCCCCCGACGGGTCGGTGCCCAGCCACATCTCGTAGTAGTAGGGCGCGTCGGGGCGCTGGTAGGAGCCGTAGTTGGAGGTGGGGTAGCCCGACGCCGTGTGGGCGTCGGCGACGTCGTTGGTCGAGCGCAGGTCGACCGACGGGTCGAGGTACACGGGATAGGTGGCCCTCGCCAGCCAGCCGGGGTCGACCGCGACCGTGACCGTGGGGGCGCCGTCGGTGTCCGCACCGATCGTGAGCGTCGCCTGGTCGGTGTAGCGGCCGCCGCCCGCGAGCGGGTCGTCGGTCGAGTCGAGGGCATAGGGGTGGGGGATGGTGGCCACGGTCGCGCCGGCCGCGTCCTGCAGGGCGACCGAGCCGTCCTCCCGGGCGGCCAGGGTGAGCCCGGGGGCGTCGACGCGGAACGTGAACGCGGGGTCCTCCGGGACCGCGTGGAGGATGACGAAGGACTTGGAGCCCGTTGCCCGGGCGAGGACCCGGAGGTCCACCCCGGGCAGGATGTCGGCATAGTCCGCGGCGATGCCCTTGACCGTCGGGACCGACGGCCTGGCGGCGGCGTCGCGCGGCAGGCCGAACCCGATCCGGACGCCCCCTCCGGTGACGGTGACGAAGTCCGCGCCGTCCGAGGGGAACACCGACACCGCGGCCGGTGCCCGGTCCGAGGTCGCGGCGGGGACGACCCCGGTCAGGGCGTCGGTCTCCGTGGCGGAGCGGAAGCCGGGCGCGACCGGCTGCCAGGCCGTCGTGCCCGCGGGCTGGTAGAAGACGGGCTCCGGGTACAGCTCGGTGGTCCTCGTGCCGTCGGGGTTGGCGAACGTCTGGCTGACGGCCGTCCGCGCGGCGAGGATCTCGGTGGCGCCGGGCTGCGGGCCCGGGTCCCCGGCGGGCACGGGGGTCGGCGTCACCAGCGGCGTCGGGGCCGGCGCCGCGACGGGCGCCGGGGTCGCGGACTCGACCGGTGCGGGCGCGGCGGTGGGAGCCGCGGTGGGTGCCACGGTCGGGGCGAGGGTTGCGTCGGGGACCGGCGTCGCGTCCGGTGCCGGCAGGGTGGTGGGATCGGGACTGGTGGCGGGATCCGAGGGGGCGGGCTCCACGACCGGGGGCGCGGATGGCTCGGCGCCCACGGTCGGGGCGACATAGGCCGCCTGGAAGACGAGGGTCGCGCTCGCGACGAGGACCAGCGTCCGGAGGCGGTGGGTCCCATGGCGGCGGGTTCCCCCCGTCAGCGTGCCCGTGGTGGCATGACTGTCGGACGCTGCCTGGTACGCGCGACCCACCCTGGTGCCTCCGTTCGCTGCAGCCGCCAGCCCATGGCAGCCCCTACCGACGCTAGGCCGGGAAGGGCGCCGCGACCAGTGGGGAGAACCCTAGGGCGGTGGGCTGCGGCGGCCCGGATCGTCCCCCCGGACCGGGAGGTCGAGGAGCGCACGGCGGTCGACGACCAGCGCGAGCTCGGTCCGGGTCATGACGCCGAAGCGCGCGAACAGGCGCGACAGGTAGGCCTCGATCGACTTCCGCGACAGACCGAGCTCCATCGACAGCTCGTCGTTCGAGCGCCCTACCAGGAGCCCGGCGAGCAGGTCGTGCTCGCGCCGGGACAGGGGTGCCCATGCAGCGCTGCGGCTGGCGCGCAGCTGCTCCGCCGTGAAGGCGAGGCCACCTTGGGCGATGTCGCGGATCGCGGCGACGATCTCGCCTGACGAAGTCGTCTTGAGCAGGAAGCCGCCGGCGCCCATCGCGATCGCCGCCGACACGTACTCCGGTGTCAGGAAGCTCGACAGGACAAGGTACGCCGGCCCATCGTCCGCGCCGCCCGCATCCCCGAGGAGATCGATCCCGGAGCCGTCAGGCAGCCGCAGGTCGAGTAGCACGACGTCACAGGCCACCGACCCGAGCGTCGCGCGGGCGGCCGCCACGGTGGCCGCATGGCCGACGACCTCGAGTCGTCCTGTCCCGCGAGGGTGGCGATCAGGCCACTGACCACGATCGGGTGGTCCTCGACGATCACGACCCGGATGCTCACGGCTGCCACCGGATGTCTGACCACCGTCCCGCTCGGGCGAGCCGGCGCGATCTCGAGTTGCGCGCCGATGGCGTCTGCGCGGCGCCGCATCGACGCCACCCCCATCCGACCGTCGCGCAATGCTGCCTCGATCCGGCCGTCATCGAGGCCGACGCCATCGTCGGTGACCGAGATGTCGATGCGTGCAGCGGCGACCTCGCCTGTGAGGCTGAGACGGGTCGCCCGGGCGTGGCGGACGGCATTGGCGAGGGCCTCCTGCACGATCCGGTAGACGGCGAGCTCCACCTCCGAGGGGGGCCGGTCCGAGCGCCCGTAGCCGGTGCGGTTGCTGACCGCGAACTCGACCGGCTGTTCGGTCACCTGGCGCGCGCTCGCCTCGAGCGCAGGTGCCAGACCGAGGTCGTCCAGCACCGGCGGGTGCAGCTCGGTGGCGACGCCGCGGAGCTTGGCCGCGACGCTCCGCAGCGACTCCCGGGCGGCAGCCGTGTCTGGGTCGCGGTCCTCGAGGGTCAGGATCACCCCGGCGATCTCCTGGAGCGGGTCGTCGTGGATCTCGCGCGAGACGCGGGCCCGCTCCTCCTCGGTCGCCCGGATCGCCTCGCGCTCCCGCAGCTCCGCGAGGAGGTGCTGGTCCAGCAGCTCCGCGACATGCGTCCGTGTCCCCACGAGCAGGACCAAGGGCAGCACCACGACCAGCGCCGCGAGCGCCGGGTGGATCCCGAGTCCGATCAGGACGATGGCGATCATCGCGCTGCCCGCCAGCACGACCGCGTCGATCAGCCGTGTGGTGGCCATCGCGGAGCGGAGTCGCGCCCGCGTCACGTGGGAGCCCACCAGAACCAGGAATGCGGCCGCCACGACGATCCAGGCCTCCAGCCCGACCCGGAGGCCCACGGCTGCCACCGGGTCGACCAGCCGGCAGAGGATCCACGCGAGCCAGAGGCCGGCACCGGCGACCACCGCGCCCGCGACCCAGATCCGGGGTCCGACACGCCAGCGGGATGCCCAGACCCATGAGCTGAGGGCAGCGAGGCCGAGGATGACGAGACCAGCGGAGCGCTCGTAGGCAAGCAGGATCGGGACGGAGGCGAGCAGCATCGCCGCCGTGGCCAGGAGCTCGGCACGGCGAGGTCGCAGGCGGCTCGCAGGCAGTGCAAGGACGCCGAGTGCGAGGGCGAGCAGGGCGAGGACCCCGCTGGCCCGCAGGGCCGTGGTCGCCGGCCCCAGCGCGACAAGGCGGCCGCCGTTTGCCTCGGCCGTCTGCAGAGCCCATCCGCCCTCCTCTTCGCCGAACCGCAGACGCAGCACCTGCTGCCCGACACGAAAGCCGGCCTCCCAGCCAAACGTATCCGGACTGACCTCACGAACGATGCCGCCCTGCTCATCGGTGGCCACCCCGAGTTCGATCTCGCCGGTCACCGCTACGGCGCCCGCGACGAGCGAGGCGAGGACCGCGGCGAGGGCGATGGCCGGTGTCGACCACGGGGTGATGGTCAGCCTCATCGGGGCGTCGTGGGAGTAGGCGAAACCCTCGTCATCGCCAAGGGATGCACCCCCTGCCGTCTCGAGCCCCTAGCCGATATGGTCGGGGACGCGTCCTCCAGCCGTTGATGTCCAGGAGGTCTCATGCGTCGCATCCTGCCGGCAATCCTATCCTTCGCCCTTGCCGCCGGAATGGCCGGCACCGTCCAGGCCAACACGGGCGGCGAAGCCGCGGTCCAGGCTGACGTTGACGGCCGGCCGATCGCGGTCTCGGACATCCCGGGCTACTTCTGCCACGACCGCGACTACCCGGCGATCCACTGCTTCCGGACGGCCGCAGCGCTCCAGGCCGCCATTGCCTCTCGGCCGTCCGGCCTGGCGATCGAGGCTGCCGCCGCCTCTGACTACGTGATCGTCTATGCGGGCCTCTCGTACTCGGGGACGTACCTGTACATCAGCCAGAACTACGACACCCTGTTCACGGTGGCCTGGAACGACCGGATCCGCTCCTACCGTGGGCTGAACGGTGCCTCCGGTGTCTTCTGGACCGACTGGTATGCCACGGGCGACGACCTCCCGTTCTGCTGCAACGTGCTCGACCCGTCCCTTCCGGGCACCTTCGACAAGACGATCACGTCCGTCTACCGGCGCTGAGTTAGTTTCGGTCGTAGACGATCCCTGCCACTGCCGGATCATCCCGAGCTTCCGGTTGTCGAGCAGGGCGATCCTGACGGGGATCCGCTCCTGGACGAGCGTCGCTGGAGGGTCATCTGGAAGCCATCGTCACCGCCGGGGAATGACCGGTGTGGCCATCCAAGTGACAGGGCGGCGTTCGGCTCCTCGATAGGCGGGACCACCAGCGCCCTCCTGGTCATCTCCCACAGTCCAGAGGAACTCCCGTGTCCGACCGCCCGAGTTTCCGCTCCCGTCTTGGCGCCCTCGCGATGTCCGGCCTGTTCGTGGCCACATCGTTCACCGGAGTGCCGGCGATCGCTCTGGCGGGCGGCGGCCAAGGCGGGACGGTGCCCGGGGCCGGGACAACCGAGCGCCCCGATGGCGGTGCGGTCCGGGTGACGCCGGCCCCGATGACTGTCCCGGGCACGGGCAGCACGACCGCGGCCGACCCGAGCATCAAAGGTCCGGTCACGCACGCGCCCGCGGCCAAGCCGACCAAAGTGCGCACCGAGATTCCCGAGAAGCGCACCGAGACGAGCCGGACGCTCGCGAATGCCGACGGCACGTTCACCCTCGAGATCAGCACCGGGCGACTCAACTATCTCGACGCCAGCGGCACCTGGCAGCCGATGAACCTCGACCTCACCCCCGATGAGTCCGGGGCCTTCTCATACCGCTCGACGGCCAACGATGTCGTGACGCGCTTTGGCACGGCCGATGCCGAACGGGGCCTCGCCCAGATCGTCGCCGGCCCCGACACCGTCACCATCCGCGCCCTCGGCTACGCCGCGGGATCTGCAGTGTCGGCTGGCCAGGCTGCCTCGACACCCGTCGAGCCCCAGCCCACCGCCTCGACGCCCGAGCCCACGGCGACGCCCCAGGCCACCGCCTCGCCCGAGCCCACGGCGACGCCCCAGCCCACCGCCTCGCTCGAGCCCACGGCGACGCCCCAGGCCACCACCACGACGCCCCAGCCCACCGCGACGCCCCAGCCCACCACCACGACTGAGCCCACCACCACGACTGAGCCCACCACCACGACTGAGCCCACGGCGACGCCCCAACCCACCGGCCCGGCGGTCAAGGTCGTGAGTCCCGGGCAGGGCCACGACCCCGCGGTCTGGGCACAGCCGACCGACACCGGTCTCGAGTTCGGGGCGAGGTTCCCCGACGCGCAGGGCACGTCCATGCTCCAGTTCGCCATCGATCTTCCCGCGGGCGTGACGGCGCGGCTCGAGGATGACAACTCGATCGTCTTCGAGCGCCTCTCGACCGATGCCGCGGGCATGACGGAGTTCGTGGGTCGCATCGCGGCTCCTGCCCTGCTCGAGAACGGCGGGCTGGACGGCGCCCTGCCCATCACGAACGAGACCACGGTCGACCTCGTGGAGCAGGGCAACGGCACCTACCACCTGCGCTACCAGGTCGACCCAACCTGGTTCCACGCCGCCGAGCGCGTGTTCCCGATCGTGCTCGACCCGATCGTCTGCCTGCGCGCCGGCGGTGGCACCGGGTGCACCACCAACAGCGCGAACTACGGCAACACCTACATCGGCTCGGGCCAGGCGGACACCTACCCCACGTCTCCGTCCGCGCTCCGCGTCGGGTACGACACGCAAGCCTCTCCCGACGCCGTCTGGGACCAGACGCGCTCGCTCATCTTCTTCGACATGCCGACCACGCTCACCGACGCGCAGCACGTCACGGTCGCGAGCCTCATCCTGCGCGAGGACAACAACCGTGGCACGAACCAGAATGCGCGGATCGTCGGCCGCCTGCTCAGCAAGGGCTTCAGCAGCACCTCGACCTACAACGAGATGCACGCCGCGACGGTGACGGGCTTCAGCTCCCGGCCGTCGACAGGTGTCGCGCCCTGCTCTGCGGGCACGACCGACTGTGACGTCACGCTCGACGTCACCGGGATCGTCGCGGCCAACATGTCCAAGAACATCGCGACCTGGAAAGCCGGGTACGGCTTCATGGTCAAGTACGACACCGAGAGCACGAGCCTGCCCGAGACGGACTTCTACACCGGGCAGAACGCCACGGTCACCGACCGCCCGCGGCTCTCGATCACCTACGTGACCAGCGCGGTCGGCATCGACTTCGACCCCGCGCTGGGCGCGACGTACAGCCCATCCACGATGGTCGCCGGCGTCGATACGATCCTGCCGGTCGTGGTCGCGAACAACGACAACAATGTCATCGACAAGTGCACGAGCACGAGCGACGCCGACTGCTACCAGGTCGGCTACCGCTGGTTCAATGCGAAGGGCAATCTCTACTCGGCCACCTCGTTCGCCACGGTCGACATCGCGGCCGACATCGCGGGCGGCGCCAAGGCCGCGGCTCCCCTGCGGCTGCCGGTCACGCCCCCCGCGATCGTGGGCCAGTACACCCTGCGACTCGACCTCGTCCATCGGCTGGGCGGCTCGACGGGCGACTATCTCTGGGCCAGCGACTTCGCAGATCCCTCCAAGTACAACAGCCGCAACAAGAAGATCCTGCTCTCCGACAGCACCCGCTGGACCGGGTCGTCGCTCATCGAGAAGGATGAGTTCCGGATCACGGTCGGCTCGGGCGACCTCGCGGGCGACCTGCGCGGCACGGGCGGGCTCGGGATCGACCTCGCCACGCGCAACCTCTCGTTCTCCGGAGACACCGGGCTCGGCTTCACCGACCTGGTGCCGCTCGGCTTGGGCTACGCCTACAACAGCGTCGACGCCACCGGCTGCACGGCCTACCAGGAAATCCTCGGCGCCTGCGGCTGGTCGACGTCCTGGGACGAGCGGATCAGCGGCGGCATGAACGCCACCGGCTACGACTACACCTACCAGTCGGGTAACGGCTCGCGCTACCTCGTCGACACCGACGGCTCGGCACAGCTCGTGTCAGGCGCGCCGGTCCTGCTCGAGCGCGAGCGGTTCACCGTCGCCGACGAGGCCGAGCCGACGTCGGCCAACGTGGCCATGGTCGATGCGTCGACCGCAGGCTTCGCGCCCTTCTACGGCGCGCACGCCGCGCGCACGCCCTCCGACGCGTCCACGGGCATCGGCTCGATCAGCGCCACCAACCTCGTCGCGCTCAACGCGTACCCGTACATCCGGTTCGCGATGCGCGCGACCGACGAGGCACACGCCGGACTGTGCTTCAAGATCCACAACGCCACCAACGCCGACATCGCCGACCGCTGGTTCTGCTACACGACGGGCACGGGCTGGAACACCGGGTTCGACGAGGTCGATCTCGGCGGCACGATCCTCGACACCTGGGCCTACTACAACCGCAGCCTGTACGCCGACGTCCGCGCTGTCTCGGGCGACCCGTTCGGCTCTGACTCCGACCAGTCCCAGGTCACCGGCGTCCAGATCCAGTCCTCGTCGACGGGCAACACCGGGTACACGTACCTCGACGCCGCCCGCTTCGAGCCCAAGGACTCCGGGCTCGTCACCTGGAATGGCAGTGCGATCGACACCCTGGCGTGGACCTCGGGCGAGGCCTCGGAGTCGTCCGACAGCCCGATCCCCACGGAGAACAGCCTCCTGGTCGCCGCCGACACGTACGCCAACAGCCCCCTGTGCGATACGGGCTCGTGCTTTGCCACGACCTCCGGCGGCCTGTGGACGCAGCCGTTCGCATCCTGGTCGTGGAAGAAGATCGGCGGCACGACGGCCGCGGTCAGCGTCCGCTTCAAGGACGAGACGACGGGGAGCGACAAGGGCTGGCTCACCTACTACGCAGGCGCCGTGCCGCCCGCGGGTTCGCCCAACCCCGTCCAGGTGAGCCCCGTGATCCCGGAGACCTGGACAAGGGTCACCCGCAATATCCGCGAGGATGCGATCCAGATCCTCGGGATCTACACCGACAAGTCGACCAAGACCCGCTCTGCCGGGCCCAACCTCGCGCGCCTGACCGGTTTCCGGATCACCGCGGGCGACGGCGACTCCCTGCTCCTCTCGGCATTCCGTTACTCCAGCCTCGCGGACATGGCCGCCACGACCCGCCCGGGTGATCCCGACGAAGTCGGACTCCCGTCCGCCGCTGGCTCGAGCGCCCTCACCTACGACTTCCGCGCGACCTACCCTGACGGCTCAGTTCACGCATTCAACGAGCAGGGCCTGCTGGAGCGGATCACCGATCTCGACGGCAGCCATCTCGACCTCGACTGGACGACCAGCACCTCGACGAGCGGGCAGGCCGGCTACACCCTCGACCGGATCCACGCCGCCGCGGACGGCATGGCGCTCTCGTCGGGCACCGCGGACCGTGAGATCGTCATGACCAAGGGCACCTCGGGCTCGTTCAGCACGTTCCGTTTCGACGAGAACCTGGGTTCCACGACGGCCGACGCCTCGAGCCGCGCGTCGACCTTCTACGTCGCCAGCACGACGGGCTCGACCTTCATGGCAGGCGACCTCGTCAAGGTCGCTCCGGCCCGCATGACCGACCAGTCCTGCGGCACCTACCCCAACGGCTGCGTCGAGTTTGACTACGCCGACACGACGAACCACCGCCTCGACGAGGTCCGCGATCCGCGCTACACCGCGGCCAACGCCTACGCCCTCGGCGTCACCTGGAGCAACGCCCAGGTGTCGGCCGGCGGGGCGAATGCCACGGGCGACACGACGACGCGCCCGGTCGAGATCGTTGACGAGGCCGCGTCCAACGCGGTCCAGTTCAAGGTCCTGCGCTGGGACCACGCCCCGGCCGGATCGCTCTACCGACGGCCGCTGTTCCAGGACGCGCCGGCCATTGCCGCCGGCAACTTCGCGATCCACAACGAGCTGTCGCCCGACGGCGCCAGTCGCGCCGGCTATGCCGTCCAGACGTGCAGCGCGACGTGTGCGACCAATCCGCCGGCGGCCGACACCACCACGCTCGCGGCGCTGCGCACCTACACCACCGAGTTCGACGGCCTTGCCAAGGTCAGCAGGCGCACCACGTACCGCTGCAACCAGACGGCCAGCTCTGGCTGCGCGCGCACGACCGACCTCGTGTCGGTGACCCGCCAGGGCTCCAACGCCGGTGCCAAGGTCGACAACTACAGCAACCCGATCGCGGGCGGTGGACCCGCCTGGACCCAGGACAGCGACCAGTACTTCGCATCCCTGCGCGACTCGGGCGGTACGAACCCCGACCTGTACCGCACCGAGACCACCTACGACGGCTACGGCCAGCCTCTCGTCGCCCGCTCGCTCGCCACCAACCAGAACGTGCAGTACGGCGACACGGTCAAGTACGGCGCCACCCCGCCTGTGGCCGCCTACCGCCTCAACAGCGGCACCACCGACGCCATGGGCGGCACGGCCGGCACGGCGACCGGCATCACCTACGGCACGGGCGCCCTGATGCTCAGCGCCGACAAGGCCGCGGTGTTCAATGGCACGTCGTCCAAGATCACGGCGCCGCTCGCCATCCCGACGAGCGCCTACACCCTCGAGGCATGGGTCAAGGAGACCAACTCGGACTCGATCTCCGACGGCATCCTGGGCGACTATCTGTCCAACTCCGGCGCGATGCTCTACGTCGACGGCAACGGCTTCATCGCGCTCGCCCACCTGGCCGCCCGCATCGTGACGACCGTCAAGCCGGTCGGCGGGCGCTGGTACCACGTCGTCGGCACCTGGGACGGCGCGACGGGCAAGGTCTACCTCGACGGCGTCCTCGCCGCGTCCGGAGCAGCTGCAGGCCCTCCGGGCGCCGGCGCGACCAGCATGGAGATCGGCACCTACAGCAACGGGACCAACTTCCTCGCGGGCTCGATCGATGAGGCGGCGGTCTACAACAGGGTATTGTCCGCGGGCGAGATCCGCGCCCACACCAACGCCGGCCGGGCCACGGCCGAGTCGATCGCGACCACCACCTACGACACCCGCGGCCACGCGATCGCGGACGTTACCGTCCACCTTGACAACGGCGGGTTCGAGCACGGGCTCGATGGCTGGACGACCGTGTCGGGGGCCGTGACCGTCGACACCAATGTCCACCACGGCGGCGGCCACGGGCTGCAACTCACCGGTCAGGGCCCCAGCGCCGGCTCGGTCATCGCTGACGCGCAGCTCGTCCCGGGCCAGACCGTCCGCATCCAGGCGTGGCACAAGTCCCTGACGGTCCCGCAGGGAACCGCCGGCGTGCACATCGCCTGGTTCAACCGCTCGAGCAGCACCTGGACCGACCTCGCGAGCGCCTCGTCCCAGGCCGCCTCCTGGACCGGCGAGGCGTGGGACGTCACGCTCCCGATGGCGTCCGACGGCCGCCTGCGCGTCACGCTGAGCGGCGGGGCGGGCACGTCCTACTTTGACGACGTCCTGCTCGTCTCGGGCTGGGGCTCCGCGTCCTACGACGCGCTCGGGCTCAAGACGACCTCCGTCTCCCTGCCGGTCACCAGCGGCGGGACCCCCGGGACCATCTCGGTCACGAGCGTCCACGCCGCGAGCGCCGTGCACCCCGCGATCTTCACCACGGGCGCGATCGTCAACGACGTCGCGACGGTCACCGATCCGACGACGGAGGACATCACCTCCTCGACGACCTACGACGCGTGGGGCCGCGCCCTGGTCGCGACAGACCCCGACGGCATCGTGTCCCCGACCCCGGCCTACGCCACCAACCAGACGGACATCACGTCTCGCACCGATACCCTCGGGCGGACGACCTCCTACACCTACGACCTCGCGGGGCGGGTCCTGACCACGACCAGCCCGATGGGGCACGTCTCGGCCAGCGCCTACAACCGCGCCGGCCAGGCCACCTCCGCGACTGCGCCCGACGGCACGATCACCCGAGCGACCTACAACGCCTACGGCCAGCAGGTGGCCGGGATCGCCAACTACGTGGACGGCACGCCATCGGGCAGCGACGACCTCCTCGCGACCACCACCTACGATGGGCTGGGGCGGGCGACCAGGACCCATGTCGACTGCGGCGACGATACGGGCGCGACCTGCACCGCCAACGGCGGCATCGACGCTGTCACCGAGAAGACCTACGACCTGCTGGGCAACGTCATCGTCACCACCGGCTGGCCGGGCTCGGGCAAGACCGGCACCGCGCGCACGGCCAGCAACTACTTCGAGACCTTCACCTACGGCTCCCCGTCGGTCACGCTCACCCGCACGACCCTGTCGGGCACCGCGGGCGCGGTCGCCCCGCCGTCCGCCACGGCGCCCGTCTGCCCCGGCACCACCGCCACCTACTGCACGACCGCCGACATCGCCCGCACTCTCAACGGCATCCTCGTCCCGGGCGTCGACATGAACGGGGTGGGGCTGCTGATCACGAACGCCTACGGCCAGACCTCGCGCATGTGGACCGACCTGCGCGGCAAGACCGTGCGCACGATCACCAACTACGACGACGGCGATCCGGCCACGTCTCCGGCCGCCGACAGTGACCTCGTCGACGACGCGGTCTTCACGCTCTCGGGCCTCGCCCTCGCCACGACCGATCCGGCCAACCGCGGCGCGGCCATGACCTACGACGCGCTCGGGCGTCCCACGACCGCGACCACGCTCGACAGCACCCGCACCGCCGTGCTCGACGTCCAGACCACGTACCTGCCCTCGGGTCGGGTCAATCTCGTCTCGTCGGCGGGCCGCCCGGGCGACGAGAGGACCTGGACCCGGACCGAGTACGACGTCCTCGGACGTGCCTCCGTGGTCCGCTCGCACATTGACACCACGGGCGGCGCCGGCTACGAGATCGCCTCCTTCGAGGATGGCGGCACGGCCGGCTGGTCGGGCTCGGGCGGCGCGACGATCGCATCGGACACCGCGACCGTGCGCACCGGCACAAGGTCGCTCAAGGTCACGCCCTCGGGCACGGGCACGGGCGCCACGTGGAGCCTGCCGGGCAGCTTCCGCGCCAACACGTCCTACTCCGCGAGCGCGCTCGTCTGGGTGCCTGCCAGCGCCACGATCAGCGGCACGCTCGGCACGGGCACCACGGGCACCGTCACGGGCACGGGCTGGCAGCAGCTGACCGCGACCTGGACGGTCGGGGGATCCGACGTCACGGGCGGCACCATCTTCACGCTCACCTCGAGCGTGTCGGGCACGCCGTTCTGGCTCGATGACGTCCAGTCCTGGCTGACGGCCGACCCGACGGTCAACCTGCCGTCGGGCATCGTCGGCCGCGATGCCGACGACCGGGTCACGGCATCGGTCGTGACCCCGGGTATCGCCGGCGACCCGGCGATGGTCACCACCACGGGCTACGACGCCATCGGCCGGCCGGTCGTCGTGGCGGTCAATGCGACCCACGCCTACGGCGCGACGGTCATGGGCGAGCCGAGCCTGACCGACTACTGGCCGCTCGACGGACCGGCGGCGGTCGACGAGAAGGGAAGCCTCGATCTCGTGACGGCCTCGAGCCCGCAGCCCGGACGGGCGGGGCTGGTCGACGAGGGCCGCACGGGCTACGGGTTCACGGGCAACGACAGCTACGTCGGCTCCGACGTTGCCGCGGCGAGCACCGCGACCGACAACTTCAGCCTCGAGGCATGGGTCAGGCCCGACGCCTACCCGGCAGCGGGCCAGAGCGCCTTCTTTGCCTACAACGGCAACGACGCAGGCGGCTGGGGCATCGGCATGGACTCCGCCGGCACCGTCCAGGCCCTCTACGGCACGGCCGGCTGGCTCAACACGACCACGACGCTCGCCCTCGGCACGCTCCACCACATCGTCCTCGTGCGCTCGGCCGGCGTCACCAGGATCTACGTCGACGGCACCGCCTACACGCCGACCAACTCGACGGTCAGCCCGCTCACGGTCACCCCGCACTTCACCGTCGGCGGCGAGACCGCCTCCAGCCGCGACTTCGCGGGCACCGTCGACGAGGTCGCGGTCTACAACGCCGGGCTCGCCTCGACGCAGGTCAGCGCGCACTACGCCGCCGGTCGCGCGACCGACACCACCTCGAACCTGACCACGCGCACCGCCTACGATCGCCTCGGGCGGGCGACCGACACCTGGAACCCGGCCGGGACGCGCAGCCGCGCGACCTACGACCGACTCGGCCGGACGACGGCTACGACCATGAACGACGTCAACGGGGTCACCTCCGGGGTCGCCGGCGACGACGACGTGACATCCACCTACGCCTACGACGCGGCGGGCGAGATGCTCGCCTACTGCCCGCCCAAGGCCGTGTTCGGCGCCGACGCCTGCGATCCTCTCAGCACCACGACCGCGAGCGACGCGTACACGAGCGCATGGCACTACGCCTACGACGCGATGGGCCGCCAGACGACGACGGTCCCGCCCGTCAACAACGCTGGCGCCGCCGCGCAGAACACGATCGAGACGGTCTACGAGGCCGGCGGCCGGGTCGCGCAGACCTGCACCTACCCGGCGGGCGGCTCCTGCGCGGGCACCACGAACACGCGCACCTCGACGCCTGCCTACGACACCCTGGGCCGGGTCCTGACCGCGACGGTCAAGGAGAACGGGGTCACCAAGGTCACCACGACCACCGTCTACAACACCGACGGCTCGACGGCCTCGGTCGCCGAGAACGGTGACACGCTCGCGAACACCTACGACACCTCCGGGCGGCCGCTCACGATCTACCGCACGGCGGGCCAGCCGCTCAGCGCGATCGCCTACAACCCCGACGGCACCGTTGCGACGCGGACCGACCGCTACGCCGATGGCACCACGGGCACCACCACTGTCAGCTATGACTGGGCACAGCGCCCGATCACGGTCTCGGCGCCCGCCATCGCCACCGGTGCCGTGACGACGGCCTACAGGCTCGACGGCCTGCTCGCATCCCGGACCTACCCCACGAGCCCCTCGGACACGCTCAGCGTCGCCTACGACGCCGTCAGGCGCCCGACCACGATCACGAGGTCCGGCGGCGACACGATCGGGCGGACCTACGATCGCACGGGCAACACGGCGTCCGAGTCCCGCTCGCTCGCCGGGATCACCGGCGATGCCGGGACCGGCACCCAGACGTTCACCTACGACGGCCTCTCGCGCCTGGTGGGCTCGGGCGGCCTCGCGGTCACCAAGTCCTACACCTACGACCTCGACGGCGGCCGGACGAGCAAGACCGAGGGTGGGGTCACCACGACCTACACCTACGACCGGACCGACCAGCTGGTCCGCCAGAACGACGTCGTCACCTTCACCTATGACGCCTACGGGAACATGACCAGCCAGGCCGAGTCCGACTCGACCCTGACCGGCATGACCTACGACGCGGCCAATCGCCTGACGGGGATCCTCCCCGCCTCGGGCGCCGACGCGACGTTCACCCTCGACGCCCTGGGGCGGCTGCGGACCCGGACGCTCACGACCCCCGCGTCGGTCGACACCTACGCCTACGCCGGGTCGACCGAGACGGTCGCCGAGGTCGGCAACTCCGTCACCGGGGCCACCCGCAGCCTCGTCGACCTCGAGGACTCGCGGCTCGCGGTCAGGGCCGGCGCGGGTGCCGCCGCCTGGACCCTCTTTGACCACCTCGGCTCGCTCGTCGGGCTCGAGTCGGGCTCGCGCACCATCGTCGAGGCCAGGCGCTACGACGCCTGGGGCGAGCAGGTCGGCACCTCTGGCACCTCGACGAGCCCGTGGACGTTCCGGGGCAGCCTCGACGTCAGCCCGACGGGCGACCCGCTCCTCGAGATGGGCGCCCGCTACTACCCGCCCTCGTTGGGCGCCTTCACCCAGATGGACACGGTCGCAGGCTCCGCCGCCGACCCGGCGTCCATGAACCGGTATGCCTACGTCGAGGGCAACCCCGCGACCCTCATCGACCCCACGGGGCACATGCACGACGACCCCGGTGCCGGCGCCTACTATCCGGCGCCGACACCGCCCGCTTCCGCGCCCTCCGCCTCCACCTCCCCCACCGCCACGACACCCGCGACCGGCTGCGCGGCCACCCACACCTGCGGCAGCGGCTCCGAGTCGGTCACCCCGACCAGCCCGGTGGCACCGACGTCCTGCAACATCTTCGGCTGCTCCCCCTACTACAACGCGGTCTTCGCGTGGTGGACCACGCCCAGCACGGAATGGTGCGGGGCGACGTACGTCCTCGACTGCATCCCGTACTCGCCCCAGGAGATGGCCGAGGTCCAGGGGTCCTCCCGGGTATTGGCCTCGATCCTTGCCCAACTGGTGCCGGGCGCGGGCGACCTCCTCCAGGCCTACACCCTCAACTCGGGCTACGACCCGATCGCCGACCACCACCTGAGCCAGGAGGAGGAGGATGTCGCGATCTATGGCCTCCTGGCCGCCGGCATCGGTTCGACCGGGCTGTTCTACAAGGGAGCGAGCACCGTCGACGGCGCTAGGCCGCTCAAGGCGTTTGACGAGGCAGTCGAGGGCGGGGGGGCGGTCATGAACCGCGCCACTGGTCGAACTGCGCCAGCCACGTTGCCCGAGCAACTGGCGATGGACGCGGCACGCGCGGACCCACAAGCCGGCATCCTCTTGCCGGTGCCAATGACAGATCCTCGCTGGCTAGCATCTGATGGCTGGGTGAAGATGGCACAGAACGTAAACGGTGTGGAGATCCACTATGTTCTCAATACTCGAACCGGTGCGGTGGACGACTTCAAGTTCAAGTAGGAGATCGATCCTCGATGATCGTGACGTGTCTTCATACCGGTAGCTTGGAACTTGCCGACCATCAGCGAGGGCGCTTTACCGCGCTCCACTCAGACTACCCTTTGACCAGAGGCACCGAGTACGTGGCGCTAGGTATGGGCATCTGGGAAACCGTCCTGCACGTCTTGGTTCGCGACGATTGGGGCAAGCCGTCCTGGTGTCCACTTGCGCTATTCAATTGCCCTCCACAGACCTTCCCATCCGACTGGGAGTTCACCCTCTGCGACGGAATCACTCAGTCCGGGGCTGGACTATGGACCCGCTGGGTGGCCAGGTGGGGCTATCGCGAGTTGGTGCGAGACCCCGGACACAGTGACGCGCTTATGGAGCGCGACACGGAGGCACTGGCGATCTTCGCCCGCGAAATGAGGAGCCAAAAGGAGCAGTGATCGGCGTAGGCCGCAAGTGCCCATAAAGGGGGCCAACGCCGCGCGACCGGCATACTGGCGACTGGTGTTCGATCAGGCGGGGGCCTCGAACGGTCTCCTGCAGATGGTGGTCGTGCCGTGACGACGACGAGGCTCCAGCTCTGGCTGCACTGGCGGCAGCGGCCCGAAGCGGCCGAGGCCGCGGCGCACCGCCTGCACCGGATGCTGACCGCCCTGGCGGCGATCGACGAGCGCTTCACCGGCCTGCTCCACGGCGGCAGGTCCCCGAATCCCGCCAAGGGCTGGCGGCCGCTCGCGGTCACCGAGGAGGCCCTCGTCCGGCTTGTCCTGCGCTCCGACAGGAACGCCGCCAACCCTGAGTATGCCGGCGTCCTCCTGTTCGGCCTCGGGGCCTGGAACGGCCGCCGGGATCGAGGGACATCGGTCGGGCTGAGCGCGAATGTTCTGGGCCCGGTCCCGGACCCGCTCGGGCTGCGCAGCTATGCGGAGGTGGGCTGCGGCGTCGACGGGCTAACCCCTGCGCAGGTCGCGGCGATCGTGGCCGCTCTGGTCGAGGCCTGGGACCCCGACGACGCCACCCGGGAGGACTACGTGGACGGGACGAAGCGGGTCAGCACGTACGCCCGCGAGGGTGGCTGGGGCGAGGGGGGCGTGGAGGGTGCCACCACCTCCTGATCGATCACTCGCGGGTGAGCTCGGCGACCGCCTTCTTGGCACAGGCGTCGTCGACGATCTCCTTGCCGTCGCTGGCCGCGGCGATGAGCGCCGCGACCGCGGCACTGTTGAGGGTCTGCGGGATCCCGCCCGACAGCCGGTGGAGACGGACGATCGCATCGTCGGCGAAGAGCTGGTCGCTCCGTCCGGCGAGCGCCAGGTGGTGACGGAGGTACGTGGTCGAGTCGCCGATATCCATAGGCCCGATGTGGTAGCGCACCGCGATCCGCTGGTCGAGCGCAGCAAAGACCCCGAGACGGAGCTGGCGCGCGAGGAGCGCCTAACCCAGCAGGATCCCCGCGCTCCTGGAGCTCGCGAGCGCTCGCAGGACCGAGCTGCGCGACACCCGCACCCCGTCCGCGCGCAGCATCGCCCAGATCCTGCGGTGGTCCCATGCGGGGACGGCCGACAGTTCCGCGCAGCTCAAACGTCGAGACGCATCGCCGTACACAACCCTCCCTTGAGCCGAGGCTGAGACCGGCGTACGGTTGGAGCTCGGGCGGCTGACGTCGCGTCGATCGTCCCGCGGGTACCCGTCCCGGTGGCGCACCTCGTCCCGTCGAGTCGCCACCCATCGCGACCGCGCCAGGGGTGACGCTCCGGCGGCCGGAGACGGTCCCGCGGGACGAGCGGCCTGACGCCTGCGCTGCGACTGGTCAGACGGACCGGTAGTGACCCTGGTGGGACCTCCCGTGCGCGAGATCCTGCGGGGTCAACCGGTTCGAAGGACCTGAACGCGGCCAGCTTGGTCGAAAGCGAGGTACGCACAGTCCTTCTATGAGGTCGCCCACGACATGATCACCGTCGTCCACACCAGCAACGCCAGCCAGACCGGTCGCCTCAACCCCTCCCGTCCGGCAGGGATGGGGGCAGCGGCACGCGTTCCGGGGACGCCCTCCCTGCACGGGGTTTCGTGCTCGATCGCGACGGCCGCGGCCGGGGACCCCACAAGCCCATGATCGGTGCCTTCGCTGCCGCGCCGGCGCCTCCCCCCCGGGCCATCGTGGACCCGTGTCTGCTCACCTACCGCGACCGCGCAGCCCTGCGCATCCTGTATCGCGCCGATGTCGCCACGACCGCCCAGCTGACCACCCTCGTCTACCACCGCCGCCAGACGGCCCAGGAGCGCCTCGCCCGCCTCTACCGGGCGGGCTACCTCGAACGGGCCGTCCTGCCGCCGGCCACCCGCGGCGGTGCCCCGTTCGCCTTCCGGATCAGCCCCCGCGGGCGTCGCCGCCTCCACTACGACCCGCTCACCCGTGGCCGGGCAGGGACCCAGATCCGCCACAGCCTCAACGGGCTCGAGACCGTCTGCGCCCTCCTCGCCGCACGCAACGGCGGGCCCGACGACGGTCCCGTCCTGACCGCCTGGCTCACCGAGTCGATGTGCCACGACACCCTCCGCGGCGTCTATCCCGACGGAATCCTCGCCGTGGCCGGACCGACCGGATCGACCATCCTGTGCCTCGAGATCGACGAGGCGACCGAGCATGGGCCGGTCATCGAGGACAAGCTCGCGCGGTACGAGAAGGCGCTGTGGTCGAGGACCTGGTGCGTCCTGTTCGTGACGGGCTCGCCCGAGCGGGCGGCACGCCTCGCGGCCATCGGGCGCCGGCACGCGCGGCCGGGGCTCTCGGGCAAGGCCTGGGTCGCCCTGCTGCCCGACCTGTGGGCCCACGGCTACGACGCGCCGATCCGCGGGCTCACGGCCGAGCCCAAGCGATCGGTGCTGCGGGGCCTCCTGACCGACCCGAAGCCCCGGCGCTGTCCGACCCCGGTCGGCACCGACGCCTGGCTCCGCCTCCTCGGTGAGGGTGGGCTCGAGGATCATGACGAGGCGCTCGCGTGATGCCGCGACGTGGCGCCGCTCGGCCGCGGAGGGCTGCGGCCGTGGCGCCCGGGACCCGGACGCCCGAGGGATCGGTGCACGGCGACGATCCCGGAACCTGCCGGCTCGCCTTCGTCCTCGCCGAGGGCCTCCGCCACATCGCCGAGCGGCGCGCGAAGGCTGGGCCACGACGGGGTACGATGCGCGTCCGCCGACCGACCCACATGGCCGTACGACCGATGCCAGACCCCCGAACCCCGTCCCGCACCCGCACTCGTCGCCGCGTCCGCCGCCGCACCGGCATCACGTCCCGGTGAGCGCGCTCCACGCCCCCGACCTGCGTCTCGCGCGCGATGCCGCGGAGTTGCGCGGCCTCCGGGCTGCCCGCTGGATCCGCGAGAGCACACCGGGCCAGCTCGACCGCTTCGGGCCGCCCTCGCAGCGCCGGATGCAGGATACGGCGATCGCGGCGCTCGGCCTCGTCGACATCGGGCTCGCCTGGACCGTCGGGCGCTCCGGCTGGTCGGGTCCCGACTCCATGGACGAGCCGCCGGCGACCCGGACGCCCGAGTTCCGGGCCATGCTCGCCGCGGCCGAGGCGGGCGCCTTCGACGTCCTGCTCGTCGGCTACACCGCGCGCTACATGCGCGATCTCGCCCTCGCCCTCTCCTACCGGCGCTGGTTCCATCGCCAGGGCGTGGTCGTGTACATCTGCGACGACCGGATCCTGTCCTCCAACGCCGCCGACTGGGAGCGCCTCGTCGACAAGGCCAAGGCGGCCGAGATCAACTCGCGCGAGCAGAGCCGCAACGTCCGCGCGGGCTACGCCGCCAAGCGCGAGACCCGGGGCGACCCGGGCGGCCACCCCCCGTACGGCTTCCGGCGCTCGGGCGAGGCGCGCCTGGTCGAGACCGATCCCGAGCGGATCGGGACCGCCGTCCGCGCCTACGCGCTCGCGGCGGCCGGACTGACCGACCGCGAGGTCGCGGGGCGCCTCCGGCTCGGGCTCCACACCGTGCGCGGCATCCTGACCTCGCCGCTGTACCGCGGCCGTCTGCGCGACGGTGCCGCGGCGAACTGGCCGCCGGTCGTCGACGAGGCGCTGTGGCACCGGGTGGCCGACCTGCGCGCGGCGCGCAACCGGCGCTCGTCGGGGCGGCCCGAGACCCGCCGGACGTACGCCCTGCCGATGCTCGCCTGCGCCGCCTGCGGGCGTCACCTCATCGGCGACAAGGACCGGTATCGCCACGTCGAGGCATGCTCGACGTTCACCGCGGCCCGCCCGGCGGGTGGGGACGTCCGCGGCCGCCACACCCGGATCCCCGGGCAGAGCTATGCGCGCGAGGACTACGAGGACCTCGTGCCGTTCATCCTCGAGCGGGTGCGCCTCGGCGCGGCCGACGTCGGGGCGGCATCGGCGGCGTATGCCCGGGGTGCCGACGCCGAGCCCGACCAGCTCCGCCTGGCCCGGATCGAGGACGAGCGCGAGCGGGCGCTCACGGCGTACCGGCGCGATCGGGACGCGGCAGCGCTCGACCGGACGATGCGCGAGCTCGACGCGGCGGAGCAGGTGACCCGGGGGGATCGGAAGCGCCCGACACTCGCGCCCGACGAGGTCCGGGGCTACCTCCAGCATCTGCCGGACTGGTGGCGGGATGCGGATCCTGAGGACCGCCGGGCGCTCGCGGTGACGCTGTTCGAGCGGATCCGGGTGCTGGGGGTCGACCGCGTCTGGGTGGAGCCGACGCAGGAGGCGCGCCACCACGGGCTGGCAGACGCCTTTGGACCTGATGAGGTCGTTATGGTCGGGGCGAGAGGATTTGAACCTCCGACCTCATCGTCCCGAACGATGCGCGCTACCAAGCTGCGCCACGCCCCGACCGAAAGTGCCCGCAGAGGGGCGGGCGAATGATACCCCATGATCGGCGGGGCTTCGAACGACACCGTCGCTTCGAATGACCCGCCAGGCGCGAGGGTACGGTCGCCGTACCGTTAACCGGCCGTCGCAAGGCGCGATGCGATGAGGCGGGTCCCGGCCACGTCCGTCCACGCGAGCCCAGCCGAGCCGGGCATCGGAGCCGCCGGGTCTTGCATGGCGCGGAGCCAGGCCGTGGACGACGCCGGATAGCGCGACGCGAACAGCGCCGCGAGGGAGCCAACCAAGCGCCGGTTGCGCTGGGTGCCTCGCACGATGAGCAGTCCCTGGACGTGCCAGGCCGGGCCCCGTCGCCGCCTGGTGGCGAGGACCTTCGCCTCGAGGCCGCGCATGACCGCACCCCCGTCGAGGATGAGGTCCCAGATCTCGACGACGGCCTCCTCGCGCCTCACAGCTCGGGTCAGGAGGACGTCGATGGATCGCGGCCGGGAGCCGTCACCGGCGACGGGGGACTCGGGCTCCGACGCCCAGCCGCCGGGTGCGGACGTCGCGACCACGAGGTTCTGGCGTCTGAGGTGCTGGATGTCCCGGGGCAGGTCTGCACCCGGCGCGGCCTCGAAGAACGCGGCGAGCTGCAGCCCGAGTGCGGCGCCGCAGGCTGCCCAGGTGTCGATTGCGGTGTCGATGCCGTGACCGCCCTCGAGCTTCGCGACCTCAGGCTGAGAGACGCCGGCCCGGACCGCCACCTCGCGCTGGAGGAGCCCGGATCCGAGACGCGCCTCCCGGAGACCGACGCCCAATCGCCGCGCGACGGTCGCTGCCCGCGCCCGGCCCGCCATCACGTGGCTCGTGGCGCGGCTGGCGGACTGTCTGCGCATGGCCGGCAGTGTCGCGCGAGCTGCTCAACGCCGACTTACCCTACGTCAACGGGATCACCAGCGATGCTCTCGGCGGCCATGCCGTGGCGGCATGACCCTGGCGGGCACCCTCGTCGGGTGCTTGATCACGGCTCGTGATCGGAACGCCCGTAGAGGATGTCGGAGGGCGGCGCACGAGGCACAGGGTCGGGGTTCCGGACGCGGATAGCACCGCTGGTGATGTGGGAGCGCACCCGAGGCCGAGGGTAGGGAGCGCACCCGAGGCCGGGGGAGGCCGGGCGCCGCGGAGCGCCCGGCCGCTAAGGGCGGCGGCCGGGAGCCGGGTGCGCACCCGAGGCCGGGGGCTTCGCGAAGCTGCTCGGGCGCGGCCGCCCGAGCTCAGAACGCGGGGATCAGTACTGGAACAGCAGCTCCCGGTACTTGGGCAAAGGCCACAGCTCGTCGGACACCAGCGTCTCGAGCTCGTCCGCCACGGCGCGGAGCGCGTTCTGGGCGGGGATGACCTCGGACACGTACGCGGCGGCCTCGTCGTGGACGGACGCGGCCTCGTGGGCGGCGTGCTGTGCGTGCTCCAGGGCGTGGATCGCGTCGACGAGGTCGTCCGCCAGCGACGCCACCTTGGCCGAGACCGCTGCGACGCCGCGCGACCCCGAGGCAGAGGCGCCGGCGAGCTCGCCCAGGTATCGCGCCGTGGCGGGCAGGATCATGGTCTTGGCGATGTCCAGCGAGCAGTTCGCCTCGATGTTCTGGACCTTGACGTAGCGCTCCCAGTTGATCTCAGCGCGGGCGGTGAGCTCGCGCTCGGAGAGCACCCCGAACCTCGAGAACAGCTCGATCGCCTTCGGGGTCGTCAGCGCCGGCAGGGCGTCGACGGTCGTCCGGTTGTTGGGCAGCCCGCGGCGCGCGGCCTCGGCATGCCACTCCTCCGAGTAGTTGTTCCCCTCGAACAGGACCTGCTTGTTCTCCCGGACGATGCGGGAGAGGATCGTGGTCAGTCCCTCGAAGTCGCCGGACGCGAGGCCGTCGAGCTCGTCGGCGAGCTGCTTGAGGGAGTCGGCGACCGCGGTGTTGAGCACGGTCTGCGGCCAGTAGATCGGCGCCGACGAGCCCACGGCGCGGAACTCGAACTTGTTGCCGGTGAAGGCGAATGGCGAGGTCCGGTTGCGGTCCGTGGCGTCCTTCGGCAGGACCGGCAGCGACGTGACACCCAGCTCGACGTGGCCGCCCCGCTTGGAGGCGGACGCCGCGCCCTGCTCCAGCTGGCCGATGACGTCCTCCAGCTGCGAGCCGAGGAAGATCGACATGATCGCCGGCGGTGCCTCGTTGGCCCCGAGACGATGGTCCTGGCCGGCGTCCGCGATGCTCGCGCGGATGAGGTCGGCGTGCACGTTGACACCGCGGACGACGGCCATCAGGAAGGCGAGGAACTGGGCGTTGGCGTGGGGGTCGTTGCCCGGGTCGAGGAGGTTCTCGCCCGCGTCGGTGGCCATCGACCAGTTGTTGTGCTTGCCCGACCCGTTGATCCCGGCGAATGGCTTCTCGTGGATCAGGAACATGAGGCCGTGCTGCGGCGCGAGCCGCCGCATCGTGCTCATCACGATCATGTTGTGGTCGGACCCGACCGAGGTCGGCTCGTACACGGGCGCCATCTCGAACTGGCCCGGCGCCACCTCGTTGTGGCGTGTCTTGGACGGGATGCCGAGCCGCCAGAGCTCGCGATCGAGATCCATCATGAACGCGAGGATCCGCTCGCGGATGGGGCCGAAGTACTGGTCCTCGAGCTCCTGGCCCTTGGGCGACGGGGCGCCGAACAGCGTGCGGCCGGTGAGGACGAGGTCGGGGCGCTGCTCCGCGAGGCGGCGGTCGACCAGGAAGTACTCCTGCTCCGGCCCGATGTTGGTGAAGACGCGGCTCGAACTGGTGTTGCCGAACCAGTGGAGGACGCGCAGCGCCTGCTTGCCGAGCGCCTCCTGGGACCGAAGGAGCGGGATCTTGTGGTCGAGCGCCTCACCGGTGAACGAGACGTATGCCGTCGGGATCGTCATCGTGACGCCGTTGGGCTCGACCTGGAGGAAGATCGGGCTCGTGACGTCCCACGCGGTGTAACCGCGGGCCTCGAACGTGGCACGGATGCCGCCCGACGGGAAGGACGACGCGTCGGGCTCGCCCTGGAGCAGGTTCCGGCCCGAGAACTCGGCGACGGTCTGGCCCTCGCCGGTCGGGTTCAGGAACGAGTCGTGCTTCTCGGCCGTGGAGCCGGTCATCGGCACGAACCAGTGGGTGTAGTGGGTGGCCCCGTGGGCCAGTGCCCATTCCTTCACGCCATGCGCGACCGCGTCGGCGATGACCGGGTCGAACGGCTCGAGGCCGTCGATGGTGCGCCGCAGGCGCCGGAAGATCGGCTTGGCCAGGTATTGCCGCTGGGCCCCCTCGTGAAACACGTACCGGCCGTAGATGTCCTCGCCGGCGTGCTCCATGTAGTCCTGGGTGGACGCGACCCTGTCGTTGGCGATCGTCTCGATGGCGGTGTGACGGGCGGTCATGTGACTCCTGCCGACGGTAAGGCCCGGGGCCGGCCGAGCGATGATGCGGGAATCGGGCCCCCCGCCGCTCCCAGTACGGGCGAACCTAGCGGATGGGCGGGACGGTGTCGAGCGTGGCTGCGAAACTGCACCCTCTCGCATCGACAGCGAATCCGTCCCGCAAGACGTGTGCCGGGGAAGGGGACGTCACGCGGTGGCGGGGCCGCCGTCCGCGGTCCGCGCCGACGTTCGCGCCGGGGCCCGCGACCGGGCCGGCGACCGGGCCGGCGGCGGCGGCCGCGACCGCGCCGGGACCTTCGCGCCCGGGCCCGCGCCCGGGCCTGCGGCGGGGCCTGCGCCCGGGTTCGCGCGACGGGCCGCCACGAGGTCGTCCAGCACCCGGCCGAACTCCCGCCCCACGTCCACGTACCTGTCCGCCTTCACCGCCAAGCGCCAGCCGCCCGTCCGCATCCAGGCGTCCCCAGACGCGCCGCCGCGGCATCCAGAACGTGATCAGCAGCCCCGTGATCAGCAGCACGAACGCGATCCAGACCAGTCCCTGGCCCGGGTCCTTCTTGGCGATCAGCAGCGTGAACTGGGAGAAGCCACGGAGCTCCACCGAGAAGTCCGTCCCCTCCGACGTGTCGGTCGCGCCACGCGTCAGCGCAAGCGGCTCCAGGCCGACCACCGCCGTCGAGCCGTCCGGGTTCGTGCCGGCCGGACGGAACGGGAGCACCAGCACCACGCCCGAGCCGTCCGATGCCCGCTGGAGGAGGAGCTGCAGCACGACATCCCGCCCGGGGACCGCGAACTCGGTGAACGGGAAGCCGGCCGCCTCGTCGGTCATCGGGATCGGTCCTGACCAGAGCGGCCTGCCCGCAGCGTCGCGGATCACCATGTCCGGCGCGGGCCCGAACCCGTTCTGGTGGAACGTGTAGCCGGCCACCGCGAGCGGGTCGTTCACGCGGATCGTCTTGTCCGCGATCTGCCGACCATCCTGGTAGACGGCCAGGTGGGTCGTGAAGTCCGTGGGCCTGCCCGTCTCGAAGCCCGGAGCCTCGAAGTCCAGGTTCCGGACGAGCAGCAGGCCAGGGGTCCCGATCGGCTGGACGGTCATCGACTCGCCCTCGGCCACCACGAGGCCCTGCTCGTCGCCCAGGCGCGAGGTGACCGCGGCCGCGACGAGGAACAGAACCAGCCCGGCATGGCTGATCAGGGTCGCCATCTTCGTCCAGCGGTTGCGGTCCCCGTAGAGGTAGGTGACCCCTTCCTGCACCTCCCGGCGAACGACGAACCGGCGCTTGCGGAGCACCCCCTCGACGTCCGCGGGGGCAACTCCGGCGAGCACGGCACGGTCCGGCAGCCTCGGGTCGTAGTACGCGTCCGGCTGGACCACGCGGATCTCCGCGCTCTGTCGCCACAGCCGCGGCGTGCGGTCGATCGTGCACGCCACGATCGACAGGATCAGCACCACCAACCCGACGCTGAACCAGGCCGAGCTGAACACGCGGAACAGCTGCAGGCGATCGAGCAGGTCCACCAGGCCCGTGCCCAGCACCGGGTCGTAGAGCCCGTGGAGCTTGTCCATCTCGTTCGCGTAGTCGGTGGGCGAGCGGAAGGCGAATCCCGGCAGCTGCCGCAGGACCATGCCCACAACGGCGAACAGGGCGAGCACGCTGATCTGGATGACCGCGAAGTCGACCGAGGTCAGCAGCGCCCAGACGCCATCCGCGATCCGGGTCGGGATCCCTCGTGCGGGGCGCTCGGCGGGACGGCGAGCCGCGATGGTCGCGATGGGAGGCTCCTACGCGGGCGCGGCGCGGTTTGCGCGGTTCGCGCGGTTTGCGCGGGTGGAGAGGCCGGGACGGGGTCGCTCGCTGCTCACTCGGCGATGCTACAGCAGAGCTACCGGGTGCCCCACTGGTAGCTCTGCTTCATCAGGCGCAGGTACACGAACGTCTCCGTCTCGCGGACGCCCTTGATCTTGCGCAGGCGTTCTGCCAGGAACTGCAGGAGAGCCTCGGTGTCCTCCGCCACGCACTCCACGAGGATGTCGTAGCTGCCTGCGGTGACGACGACGTAGTCCGTCTCCGGAAACGCGGCGATCTCCTCCGCCACCTCGATCAGGCGGGAGGCCTCGCACTTGACGCCGATCATCGCCCACTGCTGGAAGCCGAGCTTGAGCGGGTCGGTCACGCCGACAACCTGGAGGACTCCCTTCTCGATGAGCCGGTTCGTGCGGGTTCGAACGGCGGCCTCGGACACGCCGAGGTCCGCGGCGATCTGCGTGAACGGCCGGCGGCCATCCTGCTGCAGGTGCTCGATGATCCGCTTGTCCAGGTCGGACACGGCATCGGCGCGGCGGGGGCGTCCGTCGCTCACGGCCGGGGCTCGGCGAGGCAGGTGGTGAGCCGGGCGTAGGGCCGGGCGGAGACGGGGAGGGCAGGCATCATCGCGCGCTCCGCGGTGGTCAGGCTGGGGTCCCGCGACGGGATCGATGGGGTCGTCGGGCGCGGATGCTAGCACCTGTCGGGCTCGGTGGCTCAGGGTCCCGCAGCCCGGGACCGCATGCGCGCCAGCCCGAGACTGGACGACCACGAGGCGGCTCGTCAGCAGTCGCGTGGCGCCTCGCGGGCATCTCCATTCAGCCGCCGTCAAGCAGCTCGAGCACCGGCGCCAGGGCTGCGACGGACGCCTCGGTTATCGGGTCCACCACCAGCTGGACGTGTCCGATCCCCTCTCCGGCGTAGGCGCGCAGCCCCGCTGCGATGACCTCCGGCGGGCCCTCGAGCGGCGCGACCGCCATCCGCGGCTCCTCGCTGCCCATGACCCGGCCCGTGCCTCCCTCCAGGCGGACCAGGACCGCGACCGTTCGCTCGATCTCGGCGGGGTCCCGGCCGACGGCCGTCGCCGCCTCGTCCACGATCGCGCGCAGCCGCGCCACGCCTCCCGGCTTGTTCCCCGTGTCCGCATACCAGGCGTTCCACGCGTCCGCGTACGCGAGCGTGGCCGCGAGCATGCGCGGGCCGCTGGAGCCGATGAGGATCGGCGGCCCGCCGGGCCGCACCGGTCGCGGCACCAGCTCGGCCTCGCGGGCCGTGAAGAACGCTCCTTCGAAATCGATGTAGCCCGTTGCGAGGAGCGTTCGGACGATGATGAATGCCTCCTCGAACCGGCTGATCCGGTGGTCGAACGGCACTCCGAGCGCCGCGAACTCCGTATCGTTCCAGCCGGCGCCGAGGCCCAGGACGAGTCGGCCACCCGAGATCTCGTCGACGGTCGCAGCCTGCTTGGCCAGCATGAACGGGCTGTGGAACGCGGTGGCTGCCACGAGAGGCCCCAGCGCCACGCGCTCGGTCGCCTCGGCCAGCCCGGCAAGGGTCGTCCACGCCTCCCACGGGCCGCGGACCTCGCCGGACGAATAGCGGTACAGCAGGTGGTCGCCGATCCAGATGGAGTCGAAGCCCGCCTGCTCGGCCGTCCGGGCGATCGCGCGGAGCTCCGGCCAGCGGACCTCGCGCTCCACTTCGGGGAGCTGGACGCCGACCCCGAGGGGCCGGCCCGTTCGTCGCGGGATCATGCGGCGACCCCGTGGATCATGCGGCGACCGTGTGGATGATGCGGCCATCCACCTGGACCATGGGGCCATCGTTGGGCTTCATGCGGCCACCCTAGCGCATCCCGGGTCGATCTCGGCCAGCTGATCCGGCCGCATGGTGATGCCGGCCAGGGCGTACCCCTTCAGCCGCCCAGCACGCCCTTGCCGGTGATCAGGCTCACGATGACGTCCACGTCCGCGCTGCCGATGATGCCCGTGTACTTGGCGCGCACGATCCCCTGCCCGTCGACCACGACGATCCACGGCATCGCCGTCCCCGGCCAGGGGGCCGGCCCGAAGCCGAAGGCCCGCGAGTAGCGGTTCAGCGGCGGATCGGTCAGCGTGCCGCTCAGGACGGGCTCCTCGGTGATGACCTGGTACTCGAACGGCTCGAGGTGGATGAACGTCACGTCCGGCCACCGGTCCAGCAGGTAGCGGGTCATGACGAGGGCCCGCCCGCAGGCCGGCGAGACCCGGAACCGG
Organism: uncultured Chloroflexia bacterium; assembly: GCA_963776395.1. GTDB lineage: Bacteria > Chloroflexota > Limnocylindria > Limnocylindrales > CSP1-4 > CAIXZV01. Next base: position 68,059 of record CAVZML010000005.1, read on the forward strand.
GACGAATCGACGACGAGCACATACGGCTTGCCCGCGGCGAGCGAGTCTGCCGTCGACGTGCGCGAGAACCGGAGGTCCGGATCCGGTTGGGTGGTCACGGCCCGGACCACGCCGCCCACATCGTCCAGGGTGGGCGTGTCGACCGCCGGCGCCGGCCTGCCCAGGGGTGCGGTGCTGCCGGGGTCCAGGGCCTCGATCTGCACCGACCCCGTCCGCCCGTCCGCGGCGACGACGTCGAGCCGCCAGGATCCCGGCGCCTGGATGTCCAGGATCGGGACGAAGGAGGTCACCTTGGCCCCCTCGGGGCGAACGGCCGTGGCGGGGACATCGGGGGAGGCGGCGGTGCCGTCGGGAGCGACCAGGCGGACGCGGACGGCGACCGAACCGTCGAGGGCCGCGCCCACGGCGTCGGTGATCGTCAGGATGACCGGGCTGGCGCCGCCGGCCCAGATGCTGCTTGACACGACGAGCGGATGGAGGCCGCCGGGCGCGGGGGCGGGGGTTGCCGGTCCGGGCGTGGGGAGTGGGGTCCCAGTGGCCGGGGACGCGCTAACGGCGCTCGGGCCCGCGGTTGCTGAAGCCGCGCCATCGGTCGGGGAGCCCGTTCGTGCCGCGGTCTCCGTCGCCAGCGCCGTGAGCGCCGCGGCGATCGCATCGGCCCCGGTCCCGAACGGGAAGTGCGCGCGGAGCATGCCCTGGGCGTCCACCAGGAAGATGTCGGCCGTGTGAGCCATCGCGTAGCCGTCCGCCGAGCCGGTGTCGATCCGTGCATACCTCACGCCCCAGGCGTCCGCGTTGCGCCGGACCAGCTCGGGCGTGCCCGAGAGCCCGACGTAGGCCTTGGGCAGGTACCGCAGGTATTGCTTCATCGCGGCGGCGTCGTCGCGCTCCGGGTCGATGGAGACGAAGACGGCACGCGGTCCCTCACCAGACGCGCCCAGCGCCTGGTTCACGACGCCGACCGTGGCCGGGCACACGTCCGGGCAATGCGTGTACCCGAAGAACACCATCACGGGCTGCCCGTGGAGCGAGGCGAGCGAAAACTGGCTCCCGTCCTGGTCGACCAGCTCGAGGGCCGGCGCGGCGCGCACCTCCGCGTAGGCGAACGAGGAGGGGTCCGGGGTCCGCGTCGCGGTTCCGCCTGTCGCCCCGGCGCCACCGCCCACGACCAGGGCCACCAGCCCGATCGCGAGCAGCGCGAGCATTGCGAGGATGGCCCCGCCCACGATCGCGGCGCGGCGGTCGATGGGTGCGGCGGCGGGGTCGGCGTACGGCTCGGGTGGGTTGGACGTCACGGCAGGATCAGCTCGCGTTCAGTTCGCGCGGACCTCGGCGGATACCTTGATCGGGCCCGCCCCCTGGAAGGTGAGGGTCAGCGGCACGATCTGCCCCGGAGTCAGGTCGCCCGTCAGGCCCTCGAGCATGACGTGGTAGCCGCCGGGCTCCAGTGTGACCGTCGCGCCGGGCGGGATCTTGACCCCGCCGACGGGATGCATGCCGGTCATCCCGCTCGAGTCCGTCGTGGTCTGATGGAGGCTTGCCGAGGCCGCGACGTCGGTCGAGACGGCGACGAGTGTCTCGTCGGCGGGCGTTCCGTTCGTGATCGCCATGTAGGCGGCAGTCGCGCCGGCGGACTGCCCGGCCCGAACCCACGCCTGGCCGATCGAGATGGACCCGCCCGCGGGCTCCGTCGCGTTGCCTGCGCCCGACCCGCAGGCCGCCACGGACAGCGCGATCAGGACGGACAGGATCGGCGCGAGGGAACGCGCATGCATCTCTTGGTGTGCCTCCGAATGTCGGACCCGGCCTCGACCCGTTCTGGGCGGTCGTGGCCGTGACGAACCTCTAGTGTCGCCCAAGTCCGCGGAACGTGGGACCGCATGGCATCCCGCCGCGGGCCGGGGCACCCGAAACAGATCGGCCAACTGCGGACCAGACGGGCGGATCGATGCCCTGCAGAATGACCCGGTGCAGTACGGCATGATCCTCACCTCCGGCGACCCCCGCACGGCCGCCGACCTCGCCGCGGAGGCGGAGGCAGCGGGCTGGGACGGCGTCTTCACGTTCGACGCGATCGCCATCGACGGCATGGAGCTCTACGACCCGTGGGTCACCCTCGCGGCGATGGCGATGCGAACCGATCGGGTCCGGCTCGGCGCAATCGTCTTCGCTCCCGCGAGGCGACGCCCGTGGGGCTTCGCGCAGCAGGCCGCCACGGTCGACATCGTCTCGAACGGGCGCCTGGTCCTCCCGGTCGGGTTGGGCGCCCTGGACGACAAGGGCTTCGGGAACGTCGGCGAGCCGACGGACGCCCGGACGCGTGCGGCCCTCCTCGATGAGGCGCTCGCCATCGTCGAGGGCCTCGGTTCCGGCGAGACGTTCTCGTTCGAGGGTGAGCACTTCCGCTTCGGACCAATGACGATGCGGCCCGGCGCGATGCAGCGCCCCCGGATCCCGGTCTGGGTCGTCGGGGCGTGGCCACACGAGCGGTCGATGCGACGGGCCGTCCGCTGGGACGGGATCGTGGTCCAGGCGTCGGACGCCGGCGGCAACCAGGTACGAAGCCCCGAGCTGCTGCCTGAGATCGTCGCCTGGTGCCGCCGGGAGCGGCCACAGGAGATGCGCGATCGTTCGTTCGAGATCATCGTGGACGGGATCACCCCGGCCGGCGATCCGCTGGCGGCAGCCGCGATCACCCGGGCCTACGAGGCCGCGGGCGCCACCTGGTGGCTCGAGGCCGACTGGGAGAACACGACCCTGGAGGCGCTCCGGACGCGCATCCTCGCTGGGCCACCGCGCGCTGGTTGAGGCGGGCGGCTGACGCGCCGGCCGGCGTCGGGCGATCGGCGTGCTGCCGGGTTCGAAGCATCAGGCACTGAACCGGTACTCGGGAGGGCGGCCCGACGATCAGGCTGATATACCGGCCCGCGGTCTCCGGCTGATGGAGCGTGGCGACCCGGTCAGCAGACGCGTGCTCGCCCCATCCACCTGGACCCAGACGATCACGTTTCCGGGCCATCGGCACCCTGTGGTCGTGAGCGCCTCGACGGCGTCCTCGGGTCTCGCCGGATAGGCGGTCGCGAAGGTCGCGGGCAGCGTCCTGGCCAGCTCCCGCATCGCCGCCGTGTTCCTCACGAGCAGCAGCCGCCCGACGTCCGGACGGTCCGGCCGATCGGACCAGGGCCAGCCGCGCGCCGACTCCAGCGCGTCGGCCTTCTCGCCCGCCCACCGGACCTGGCGTTCGACGGAGTGGATCGCACTGTGCCCCTCCCCCGCCACCATGTCACCTTCCTCCTGGTCCTGGAGGACGACGTCGATGACGCCTCGGACTGGCCGGTACACGGCGACCTCGAGCCTGGCGACCCAGCGGGAGTGCAATGCGGCCAGGAGCGCCTCGATCATCCGCACCTGGACGTGGTCCCGCACGCGTGGACCGGTCGCTGGATACAGACGGATCGAGACGTCGTGGCCCATCGCGGCGGCCAGTGCCACGAGCGCATCGAGGCTCGGCTGCCGGTCACCGGTCTCGATCCGCGGGAGATGGCTGTGATGAAGCCCGGCCGCCGTGCTTACCTGGCGTGAGGCGAGCCCTTCGTCAAGCCGGACCCTGTGCAGCTCGTCGGCGACGGCTCGTCGAAGGTGACGCTGGCGTTCCGCAATGGTCCGCTCCAGGATCGTGCTGCCCATCTGGATCTCCCGTGAGGCGGGGTGTCGCCTGCAAGTCGACCAAATCGGGCTTCACCGGCTCTTACCGGCGGGTCGCACGGCTGAACTGGCACGGCCGTCGCCTTGTTGGCGACAACGCCGTTCGTCCGGGGCCCCCGGGGGTCCGATTGCCGGGATTGGTCGCCCTGCAGGCGACACCGGGGCTGGACGGCCGCGGCCAGACGGGCGGGCGGGCCGGATGCCGGGATTGGTCGCCATGCAGGCGCCACCGCTGGCTAAGGCGAGCCCAGACGCCCGGCCCCTTGCCGCCCGGACCGGCCTCAGCGACCGAGGCGAGCCGAGAGGCGCCCCTGGCGGACCCAGATCACCATCACCACAAAGAATCGCGCGATCAGCGAGATCCCGTAGAGCGTGCACCAGATGCACACCGCGTGGATCACGAAGACCTGGAGCGTCAGGAAGTAGACCTCGAAGATCACGCCGATCAGCGAGAGCCCGTAGTGCACGTCGAGCAGCACAGGCTTGTTCGTCCGGATCCACGCGATGGCGAGCGTCAGCAGGACCAGCGACAGCACCACGCCGTAGACGGCCACCGGGAACGGGCCGATCCAGGCGTACTTGCTCTGTGCAACGGTCTCGCAGCCGTGGAGGGGGCCGCAGTACGGCACGCCACCGCCCAGCTCGACCACGGACAGGTAGAGCGCGATGCACAGGCCGACGATGTCGAGGATGGCGAGGATGACACCGGGGTGGATCCGGCGGATCCGGGAGACGGCACTGCTCATGTCGGCTGAAGACCTTCGTTTGGAGAACGCGGGGCCGGAGAACGCGGGGCTGGAGGACGCGGGACTGGAGAACGCGGAGTAGCGAACGCGGGACGGGAGGACGCGGCGCAGCGCCCAGTCTATTGCCTCCGCCACGGAATGGCCCCGTGACGGATCGCCCCACGTGGCCCACCATGGTCGTGCCAATGGACCCCGCGAATCCGACGCCGATGCCGCCCCTGCACCCCGATCGGCCCGTCACGAGGGCGCCTCGCCTGGCCCACCCTGAGAGCGTGCATCGTCACGCACGCCGTTTCCCCACGCCCGTGAACCGCCCGAGGCCGTCATGACCCCTTCCGCAACCGCCAGCGACCCATCCGTCGACGTCCTGCGCACCGACCGTGAGCCGCTCGACGCGATCTTCCATCCGCGCTCGATCGCTGTCGTCGGCGCCACCGAGAAGGAGGGCTCGGTCGGCAGGACCATCCTCTGGAACCTGCTCTCGTCACCGTTCGGCGGCACCGTGTACCCGGTCAACCCCACCCGGCCCGCCATCCTCGGCGTGAAGGCCTATCCGTCGATCGGCGCCATCGGTGAGCCCGTCGATCTCGCGGTCATCGTGACTCCTGCCAAGAGCGCGCCCGGGCTCGTCGTCGAGTGTGGCGACGCCGGCATCAAGGGCGTGATCATCATCAGCGCCGGCTTCAAGGAGATCGGTCCCGAGGGCGTGGAGCTCGAGCGACAGGTGCTCGAGGCGGCTCGCCGGTACGGCATCAGGGTCATCGGCCCGAACTGCCTGGGGATCATGAACCCGATCGACCGGATGAACGCCACATTCGCCGCCGGCATCGCCAACCCCGGCCGCGTCGGCTTCATCTCGCAGTCGGGCGCGCTCCTCACCGCCATCCTGGACTGGGCCGCCCACGAAGACGTCGGCTTCAGCTCGATCGTGTCGCTCGGCTCGATGCTGGACGTGGGCTGGGGCGACGTCATCGACTACCTCGGCGACGACCCGAACACCGACAGCATCGTCATCTACATGGAGACCATCGGCGACGCACGGGCCTTCCTCTCCGCCGCGCGCGAGGTGGCGCTGACGAAGCCGATCATCGTTATCAAGCCCGGCCGGACGGTCCAGGCGGCGAAGGCTGCGGCCTCGCACACCGGCTCCCTCACCGGCTCGGACGACGTGCTTGACGCAGCATTCCGACGGGCCGGCGTGCTGCGAGTGGATTCCATCAGCGAGCTGTTCGAGGTCTCCGAGATCCTCGCCAAGCAGCCCCGGCCGCGCGGTCGGCGGCTATCCATCGTGACCAACGCGGGCGGGCCGGGCGTCATCGCCACGGACGCCCTGATCGGCGGTGGCGGCGAGCTGTCGGACATCTCGGCCGAGACGATGGACGCGCTGAACGCGGTCCTCCCCTCGGTGTGGAGCCACAACAACCCGATCGACATCATCGGCGACGCGCCGCCGGAGCGGTACGCGAAGGCCCTGGAGGTCGCGGCCGCGGACCCGGAGACGGACGGCCTGCTGGTCATCCTGACCCCGCAGGCGATGACGGACCCGACGGCCACCGCGCATGCGCTCGTCAAGCATGCCCGCATCGAGGGCAAGCCCGTCCTCGCGTCCTGGATGGGCGGCGAGGACGTGCAGGAGGGTGCCCGGATCCTCCGCGAGGCAGGCATCCCGACCTTCGCCTACCCGGACACGGCCTGCATCCTGTTCAACCACCTCTGGCGCTACGACACGAACCTGCAGTCGCTGTACGAGACCCCGCTCCTGCCGGTGGCCCCGGAGCGCGGCGAGTTCCGCGAGGAGGTGGACCGCATCATCGCCGAGGTCACGGCCGAGGGCCGTACCCTCCTCACCGAGTACGAGAGCAAGAAGGTCCTGGCGGCGTACGGCATCCCGATCACGGACACCGAGCTCGCCCAGACGGCGGACGAGGCGGTCGAGGCCGCCGAGGCGATCGGCTACCCGGTGGTCGCGAAGCTGCTGTCCCGCACGATCACGCACAAGACCGACGTCGGCGGCGTGATCCTCAACCTCCGCACTGCCGACGCCGTCCGCGAGGCATTCGAGAAGATCCGCGAATCCGTCGCCGAGAAGGTCGGCGCCGAGCACTTCGAGGGCGTCACCGTCCAGCCGATGATCAACTGGAGCGGCTACGAGCTGCATCGTCGGCAGCAGCCCCGACCCGCAGTTCGGTCCGGTGCTCCTGTTCGGGATGGGCGGCCAGCTGGTCGAGGTCTTCAGGGACCGTGCCCTGGCCCTGCCGCCGCTCAACACCACCCTGGCGAAGCACCTGATCGACGAGACCACGATCTCGCAGGTGTTCAAGGGCGTCCGCGGGCGCAGGCCCATCGACAAGGACGTGCTCGCGGCCCTGCTCGTCCGCTTCAGCGAGCTGGTCGCCGAGCAGCCGCGCATCGCCGAGATCGACATCAACCCGCTCCTGGCCTCGCCGGAGCGGGTGATCGCCCTCGACGCCCGGGTGGTCCTGCACCCGGCGGAGATCGCGGACGCCGACCTGCCGCGCCTGGCCATCCGCCCCTACCCGCGCGAATACGAGCGCGAGGTCGCGACGGACGACGGGGTCCGGCTCCTCGTCCGGCCGATCCGACCGGAGGACGAGCCGACGGCGGCGCGGTTCCACGCGACCCTCTCGTCGCAGACCGTGGTCGCGCGCTACGGCAAGGACCGGCCGCTTGCCGAGCGCACCGCCCACGAGCGGCTGACGCGGATCTGCTTCGTCGACTACGACCGCCAGTGCACGCTGGTCGCCGACGTCCAGAAGGACGACGCGGCCGCGCCCGAGTTCGCCGCGATGGCGCGTGTCTCGCGCGTCCACGGATCCGAGGATCGGATGCTGACGGTGACCGTCGCCGACGCGTGGCAGCACCGGGGCGTCGGGGCGCATGTCGTCCGGGCGGCGGTTGCCGTCGCCCGCGGCGAAGGCGTCCGGCACCTGGTCGCCGAGCTGAACCCCGGCAACGTCGCCATGCACGAGCTGCTCACGGACGAGGGTTTCTCGTTCGGGCAGCACGAGGGCAGCCTGGTCGCCTCCCTGGCGCTCCGGTAGGTCAAGCTCGCAGTCGCTGACCGCGGCGGGCGCGGCCCACGTCGGTCGGGGGCGCCCGCGTCGTCAGGCCGGCGGGCCGACCGGCACGAGGAGCGGTGCGATCCGCTCCCGGTAGATCGTGTCCCAGCGGTAGCCCGTGCGCACGGCGGCCGCGAGCCGGGCGACGGGATCGCCGTCGAGGCGGCCCAGGATCCGCGCCGCCACCTCGGCCGGGTCGTCGTCCGGCCCGATGTAGGTGGCGTCGTCACCGGCGAGCTCCCGCAGGGCGGGCAGGTCGGTGCACACGATCGGGAGCCGGGCGGACGCCGCCTCGAGGACGGGCAGGCCGAACCCCTCGTCACGGCTCGGCAGGAAGACGACGTCCGCGAGCCGGTAGAGATCGCTCACGACAACGTCCCCGGGCGGCTTCTCGCCATCGGACAGGAACCAGGCGACGCCGTCGAGGCCGAGCTCCGCCCGGAGCCGGCGGAGCTCGTGGAGGTAGAGGTTCCCGGCGGCATGGTGGGGATCGACCGGCCCGGTGACAACCAGGCCCGCGGGTCGGCCGGCGAAACGCATCGCGGCCACGACGCGCAGCCCGAGCTCCATGTTCTTGCGGGCCATGATCCTCGCCGGCATCAGCAGGAGCGGCGACATGTCGATGATCCCGGTGCGCTCGACCAGCTCCTGCGTGCGGCGCCCGAGCCGCAACGTGTGCCGCAGGTCCACCCCGTTGGGGACGACGCTGATCGCGTCGCTCGCGAGGCCCGTGAGCTCGGCCAGGTCATCGCGGCGCGCTGCCGACACCACGACCTGTGCGACTCCCGGCCAGGCGGTCCGGAGCAGGTCCCACGGCGGCCCGTCGTGGAGCAGGGCGCGATGGCGCGCCGATGTCCAGGCCAGGTCGTGGTGCCAGAGGATCAGCCGGGGGGAGGCCAGTCGGCTCGCCGAGATGGAGTGGAGCGCCGTCGTGAGCGCCAGGTTCAGCCCCAGCGAGCAGACGTTGTGGGCGATCGCGACGTCCACGCCGTCGAGCGCCGCACGCAGCTCCGACGCGATCGTGCCCGTGACCTCCGCGAAGTCCCGCGGGATGTCGCCGGTGTCCAGGGCCGCCTGGAGCCGCCCGATCACGGGGTGGCGAGGGTCCAGCAGCGGCAGCCGCACGAACCGGACCCGGGGATCCGGCGCCTGGCCCCGCCCGGCGATGACCCGCACCTCGTGGCCCGCGTCCGCCATCAGCACCGCGTGACGGCCGAGCACCCGCTCGACCCCGCCGACCACCGGGGGCGCGGCATAGTGGATCAGCGCGACCGAGCGGGCGGGGCCTGGTCGGCTGGAGCCCGACTGGGCGGGGCCCGGCCGGATGGAGCCCGACCGGGCAGGGCCCGGCGAGCCGGACCCCGTGGTCACAGTCGTTCCCCGAAGCACTCCGCCAGCACGGCCGCCAGCCTTCGTTCCAGGACGCCGTACGAGAAATGGCGGCGCGCGAGGGCGTAGTTGGTCTCAGCCCACTCCGCCCCTTGCTCCGGATGCTCGAGGATCCGGCGGGTCTCCTCGATCGTCGTCCGGCTGATGTAGTTGTCGAACTCCACCACGCGGAAGCCGTGCGGCCGGATGTCGATCTCGTAGATCGAGTAGCGGTTCACCACGATCGGCCGGCGGTGGTAGACAGCCTCCAGGAAGGCGTTGCCGAAACCCTCGTTGCTGGACGGGTAGGTCACGAGATCCGACTGCGGGTAGACGTCGTCCAGCGTGTAGACGCGGCGCCCGTCCACCGTCACGCCCCGGGCCGCGTCCACCTGGTCCGCCTCGAAGCGGACGTGCACGTCGAGCAGGTGGGCGAACTCCCGGACCCGCTCCGTGTACTCGAGGCCCTCGTCGCCCCCCGCGTGCGAGATCACGAGCGTCGCGGGCACCCCCAGCCGGCGGGTCAGCTCGATCGCGTGCTCGATGCCCTTGCGCTGGATGATCCGGGTGGGCTGGAGGATGAAGTACTCGCCGTCGGGGACGCCGAGGTCGGCGCGCACGCCGCGCGCGTAGGCGTCCGGCGGCGGGGGCGGGCGGTCGAAGTCCATGACGTTCGGGATGACCTGGGAGTTGAGCCCGGTGCGGTTGGCCAGCTGCTGTGCCTGGACCGAGTTGATGACGACGTGGCGGACCGACGGCAGCGAGGGTGGGAACGCGGCCGCCAGGTAGTCGCCGACGCTGTTCACCGCGAACCGCTGGCGCTCCCACGAGAAGTCGTGGTGGTGGGCGATGACCGGGATGCCCGTCTCTGCCACGACCTCCGCGATCGCCAGCCCGAGCGGCAGGTTGAGCGGGATCGCCAGTGCGTTCTCCACCTGGAGCAGGTCGAGGTCGAAGTCGCGGATGAACGCGTACAGCTCGTGCTTGAGGTGGGTCCGCAGCTCGTGGATGCGGCGGGTGACGGCATCCGGACGCACGTAGGGCGAGAAGTAGTCGCGCCGCCGGATCGCCGGGTGCTCCGAGTCCGCGGCCGCGGTCGCGGCACCGCTCCCCGAGAACGCGGCCGCGTTGATCGCGTCGATGTCGGGATGGCGGTAGAACGCCTCCGGCACCAGGCGGCTCACCTCGGGCGGCCGATCCAGCTCCCCGGCCAGGTAGAAGCAGCTGTAGCCGAGCCGGCCCAGCACCTCGGCCCACTTGGCGGTCTCGAGCGACACGCCGTCCGTGCCGGCGAGCCGGGTCGAGATGATGCCGATCCGGCGGTCGCCGTTCGTGAGCATCGCCGAAGCCTACGCGACGACCGGAGGCCTGTCGATGCGGGTGGCGCACTGCGGGCGGCGCGGTGCGCGGCCGATGACGGATGCCCATCCGATGGGCACAGGCGGGTTCCCGGGGCCCATGACCACCGGGGCACGCGATGGTCCGTTCGATCGATGGACCGGCACACACGCTCACGGATACGATCGGTGTGAGTGCGGCTTGCCAGCCCAGGGGAGCCGCGAACCCCTGTCGTACGGGACCCTGCCGTCGTGCACGCCTCTCGCCTCACGGTCGTCGCCTCGGTGCTCGCGGTCGCCATCGGCGTCCTCGCGTTCGCCGGGCAGGCGCCCATGTCCAGGGCCGGGACGGTCGCCATCGCGAGCGAGGCATCCGCGGCCGCCGACCCGACCGCCACGCCGGCGGACCCCACGGCACCACCAGCAGATCCGACTGCGCCACCAGCGGACCCGACGGCCGCGCCCGCGGACCCGACCCCATCACCCGCGGACCCGACTCCATCACCCGCGGACCCCACGGCACCACCGGCAGACCCGACTGCCCCACCTGCAGACCCGACTCCGGCGCCGACGGCCGCGCCGACCGCCCCGCCCACCGCAGCCCCCACCGCCGCGCCGACGGCGGCGGCGACCGCTGCGCCCACGGCGAGCCCGGCACCGACGGCAACCCCGGCGCGACCCCGCGCCGACACCCGTCGTGCCGAAGTCGGACACCCTGCGCCTCAAGCGCCTGACCGTCATCCGCGGCTCGATCTCGCCGAAGTCGGTCGTCGCGACGCAGACCGGCCTGGTGTTCGCCCAGAACATGATGTACCGGCACACGATGACCGTGTACAGCCGGACCGGCAGGCTGGTGAAGACCATCTCGGACCGCGTCGTGCTCTCGAAGTACGGCTTCCCGTCCTACCCGCTCGCGGTCAACGGCGCACCTGTCGAGGCCGCGCCCGCACCCGACGGCAAGCACATGTACGTCTCGCAGTACTCGATGTACGGCCCCGGGTTCAACCATCCCGGCTGGGACACCGGCTGGGTGAACGACGTGATCGACAGGTCGTTCGTCTACGAGATCAGCACCTCGACCCTGCGGATCACCCGGGTCATCCGGGTCGGCCCCGTCCCCAAGGCTGTCGGTGTGAGCCCCGACGGCAAGTGGCTGCTCGCCGGCAACTGGACCCACCGCGACGTCTCGCTGGTGAGCCTGCGGACGGGCAAGGAGGTCAAGCGGATCGTCGTGGGTGGCAACCCGCGTGGGATCGCCTTCGCTCCCAGCTCAGCCGTCGTGTACCTCACGGCCGAGTCGGGCCAGCGGCTGATGGAATACAACTTCTCGACAGGCCGGCTGCGCACCCTGATCTCGCTGCTACCGGGCGAGCCCCGCCACCTGGTGATCGATCCGACCGGCCGCTACCTGTATGCCTCCCTCAACACGAGGGGCCAGGTCGTCAAGATCGACATCCGGCTCCGCAAGATCGTGGACCGCGTCACGACCGGGACGAACCCGCGGACGATCGCCCTGGCGCCGGACGGCCGCAGCCTCTACGTCGTCAACTACGAGAGCCAGACGGTCGCCAAGGTGCGCACGAAGGACATGCTCGTGCTGCAGCGGCTGAGGACGGTCGGGGTCCACCCGGTGGGCCTCACCTACGAGAACGCCACGCGAACGATCTGGGTCTCCTGCTACCGCGGCACGATCGAGCGCTTCGCAGACCGCTGACGCTCAGTACCGCGGCAGCGAGGGGTCGACCCGAACCGCCCAGGCGTCGACCCCGCCCGCGAGCACCTGGAGCCGCCCGAATCCGGCCTTGCGCAGCGCGTGGTACGCCTGCACGCTCCGCGTCCCGTGGTGGCACGACAGGGTGTAGGTCACGGCCGAATCCAGCTCGTGCATGCGGGCCGGCAGCTCGCTGAGCGGGAACGTGCGGGCTCCCGGGATCTGGACGATGTCCGCCTCGTACTCCTCGCGGACATCGAGCAGCTCGAACGTCTCTCCGCCGCGCCGGCGGGCATCGAACTCGACCACCGACAGCGTGGGGACGCCCGTGGCGTCGACCTCCGCCTCCTCGCCCCGGATCCCGCAGAACAGCTCGTAGTCGATCGGCGCCGTGATGGTGGGGTTGGAGCCGCAGACGGCGCAGGCCGGGTCACGGCGGATCGAGACCTCCTGGAGCCTGAAGTCGAGGGCATCGAACATGGCCAGCCGGCCGACGAGCGAGTCCCCGATCCCCAGGATCAGCTTGATCACCTCGAGCGCCTGGAGCGAGCCGACGATCCCGGGCAGGACGCCCAGCACGCCGCCCTCGGCGCAGGACGGGACGAGCCCCGGAGGCGGGGGCTCCGGGAACAGGCACCGGTAGCACGGGCCTCCGGGCGCTCCGAACACGCTGACCTGGCCCTCGAAGCGGAAGATGCTCGCGTAGACGTTGGGCTTGCCGGTCAGGACCGAGGCGTCGTTGACGAGGTACCGGGTCGGGAAGTTGTCGGTGCCGTCCGCGATGATGTCGTACTGCCGGAACAGCTCGATCACGTTGTCGCTCGAGAGCCGGAGCGCGTGGGGCACGATCTCGATCTCCGGGTTGAGCGCGCGCAGGCGGGCCACCGCCGCCTCGAGCTTCGGGCGGCCGACGTCGGCCGTGGAGTACAGCACCTGGCGCTGGATGTTGGAGAGGTCCACGGTGTCGAACTCGACGACGCCGATCGTGCCGACGCCGGCGGCGGCGAGATAGAGCGTCATCGGGGATCCCAGGCCGCCGGCGCCGACGCACAGGACGCGGGCGCGCTTCAGGCGCCGCTGGCCCTCGAGCGTGACCTCCGGCATGATCAGGTGCCGGCTGTAACGCAGGATCTCGTCGTTCGAGAGCTCGACCACATCCGCTGCCGGTCCCGCCACGGACGCCCCGCCCGCGATCGCCGGCACGAGCGTCAGCACATCGCCGTCCTTCACGGGGATCGGCCCGCCATCGGACGCGAGGTCCCGGATGTTGTCGTCGCCCAGGAAGATGTTGACGAACGTCCGGATCCGCCCGGCGTCGTCGAAGATCTGGCTCCGCAGGTCGGGGCTCCCCTCCGCGAGCGCGGCAAGCGCGTCCCCGACGGTCGCGGCCTCCACCTGCACGCTGCGTGACCCACCCGTGAAGCGGCGCAGGGGCGTGGGGATCAGGATCGAAACGGACATCGGGTCAGCTCTCCGGGTACGGGGTGGATGGGGTCTCGGCGAGGGCGACGGGCTGGAACGTGCCGTCCGGCCCATCGAGGGTGAACGCATTGACGTCGTCGGCGCGGCCCGCCAGCACCGACTGGACAAGGTAGACGTAGCCGACCCAGGCGTGCGACCGGTCGTACTCGGACGGTCGGGCCTGGTCCTCCGGGTGGCTGTGATACCAGCCGATGACGTCCAGCCCGGCCGCGAGCGCGCGCCTCTCGGCCGCCGCCTGGAAGGCGGGCGAGACGAGATAGCGGACGTGCCGGTCCTCGTCGTGGTCGTTGGGGGCTGCCTCGACGCGTGTGACGCGCCATGGCTCGACTGTCCCATCGCCGGTGCCGAAGATCGCCCCGCAAGCCTCGTACTGGGTACGTCTCCTCGACGTGGCGACGCATCGCCGCGGCCGCGGCCGCCGGGACCGAGATCACGCGCGGGTCGGTCATGGCCTCCAGCCCAGGTTCTGGGTATCGTCACCGGCCACGGCGCCGGTCACCGGCCTGGCCACGGGGCGCAGGACGGACGGCCGGCCCAACCACCCGATCGTCCACGGAGGGACAGGGCAATGAGCGCGAACGACGGATCCCCGCCCGGCGGCTTCACGACGCGTGCCCTGCACACTCGCCCTCGCGTCAAGGATGCCCACGGGGCGCTCCGCACCCCGGTCTACGATACTGCCGCGTTCGAGTTCGCGAGCGCGGAGGAGATGCGGGCCGTCTTCGAGGGCCGCCAGCCCTCCCACGCGTACTCGCGCATCTCGAACCCCACCGTCGAGGACTACGAGCTCAGGGTGGCCAGCCTGGCCGACGCCCTGGGTGTCGTCGCCGTCGCCTCGGGGATGGCGGCGATCACGTCGGTGGTGATGGCTCTCGCGGAGGCCGGCACGAACATCGTCACGACGCGGGCCCTGTTCGGGAACACGATCTCGCTGGGCGGCCACACCCTCGCGCCGTGGGGCCTCGAGGTGCGCTACGTCGACATGACGCGTCCCGAGCAGGTCGCAGCCGCCATCGACGAGCGGACCCGGATGGTGTACCTGGAGGTGATCACCAACCCGCAGCTCGAGGTCGCCGATGTCCCGGCGATCGTGGCCGTGGCCGACGCTCGCGGCGTCCCCGTCGTGCTGGACGGCACCGCGACCACCCTGTACCTGCTCCGCTCGGCCGATGTCGGGGTCGCCGTCGAGGTGATCTCCGCCACCAAGTACATCTCGGGCGGGGCGACCTCGATCGGCGGACTCGTCGTCGACAACGGCACGTTCGACTGGAGCTCCAGCCCGCGCCTCCGGCCATGGTTCGAGAAGGCCGGCCCATACGCGCTGCTGGTGGCCCTCCGGCGCGAGGTCAACCGCAACCTCGGTGCGTGCCTGTCGCCCCACAACGCCTACCTCCAGGCGCTGGGGCTGGAGACACTCGCCATGCGTGTCGATCGCAGCTGCGCCAACGCCCTCGAGCTGGCGCAACGCCTGTCCGCGCATCCCCGGGTGCGCCGCGTGAACTACCCCGGCCTCCCGGGATCTCCCGCCCACCCCACCGCGGCGCGCCTGCTGACGAAGGGCTTCGGCGGGATCCTGACCCTGGAGCTGGAGGACCGGGCGGCGTGCTTCGCGTTCATGGATGCCCTGGCGCTCGTCCGCCGGGCGACCAACGTGAACGACAGCAAGTCGCTGATCATCCACCCGGCCTCCACGATCTACGCCGAGTTCACCCCGGCCCAGCGAGCGGAGATGGGGGTGCCGGACGGCCTGCTGCGCCTGTCGGTCGGGATCGAGGACCTCGAGGACATCGCGGCCGACCTGGACCAGGCCCTGGCGCGAGGCTGACGGCCCGTCCTGCGCAGGCGCCCACCGGCGCGCGCTCACGGCAGGCTCACCCGACGCGCTGCAGCGGCTGCACCGCGACCCCCAGGAGCTGGTCCTGGCGCCGGAAGAGGCGCGCAAAGAGCGACGGGACCCACCAGCGCAGGAAGTACAGCTTGCAGCCGACGCAGTAGCCCGTCGCCGCGAGGAGGGTCTGCAGCGCGGCGACGGCTCCGACCAGGACCCACCCCGCGGCCGTGAACCCGACGACGAACAGGACCGTGCCCAGAGCCACGAAGATGCCGCCGAGCGCCTGCGCGAATCGCGGCGGGTACTCGTGCTCGGGCTCCGTCGGGCCCAGCTTGAGCGCCGACCGGATCAGCCGCCAGGGGCGGCCCGGCAGGAAGTAGCGCGAGCCGAAGGCCGCGGCGACGAGCAGGTTCAGCCCGAGCAGGGCCGCGATCCAGAACTGCCCGGTGACGATCGCGATGATGAACAGGACCGCCGATACACCTGCGCCGAAGCGCTGGCCGCGAGGATCGATGACGCGGGCGGGCGGGGTGAGCGATGACGACACGGTGGCTCCTTGGGGACGGGGACGGGGGACGCGGGGGACGCGGGGGACGGGCGGTGGGTGCTGCGGCTCACCGGGATCGATCGGGAGATTGACGAAGGCCGCGGTCCTCGTGGATCCGCGGCCCCTGGGCGCCGTGTCCGGTCGCTGTGGCGTGGCGCTCGGCGCCTGCGCTCAACCCGTCCGGACGACGTCCTCCCAACACCGGGGCCGCCGTCGACAGCACATCGCCTTGCCGGCGATGTGCCAGGGCATCGCGCACATCGCCATCCCGGCGGTGTGATCGGACGCGGCGCGGCTCGGAGCGGTGTGGGGGTTCATGCGTCGCGGCAGAGTAGCAGGCCACCCGCGCGCGCACAAGATGTTGTCCCTGCGCGACAAGATGTCGCCGGGAGTCGGTCAGGAGCCGCCAGAGGTGCCCTGCGGAACGGGCGACCGCCTCATGTCGATGGGAGCAGGTCGCCCAGCGGAACAGCGGGGTCAGCGAGCTGGGCGACGTCCACGGGCGACCGGGAGGCGACCAGGGCGGAGATCGTCGCATTGGCCTTGCGGGTATTCGCATTCATCCCCGCAACGACGAGCCCGTCCTGCAGCCAGAACGCGAGAAAGGCGCCCGTCGTCGGATCGCCGCGGAACACGACCCGGTCCCATTCGGGGGCGGAGCCCGCGTATTCCATGCTGAGGTCGTACTGGTCCGAGTAGAAGTACGGGACCCGCACGTACGGCTCGCTCATGCCCAGCATGTTCCGGCCGGCCGCCCGGCCCTGTCGTCGCGCGTTGTCCCAGTGCTCGACGCGTATCCGCCGCTCGAACAGGGGGTGCCACGCCGCCGCGACGTCCCCGGCGGCGAAGATCCCGGGCACGCTCGTCTCGAGATGCTCGTCGACCACGATGCCGCCGTCGACGGCGAGGCCGGCATCCGACGCGAGCTGGGTGCGCGGCACGGCGCCGATACCGACGACGACGAGATCGCCCTCGATCCGCGCCCCGTCGTCCGTCTCGACCCACTCCACCTTGTCCGTGCCGTGGATCGCGGCCACTCGCCGGCCGGGGAGGAATCTGCACGCCGTGGCCGGTATGGAGATCGCGGTAGATCGCGCCGACCTCGCGTCCGAGCACGCGCTCGAGCGGCACCGAGCCGGCAACGACGAGGGTCACGGGCAGGCCGAGCTGGCGGAGCGATGCGGTGACCTCGGCACCGATCCAGCCGCCGCCGACGACGACCGCCCGATGCGCCGCCGAGCTGGCGTCGCGGATGGCATCGGCGTCGTCGATCGTGCGCAGCTGGTGAACGCCTGCGAGGTCGATGCCGGGGACGTCCAAGCGCCGTGGCGACGAGCCGGTCGCGATCAGCAGGCGGTCGAACGCGACGCGCTGCCCGCCGTCGAGCAGGACCTCCCGTCGTGCCGGATCGATCGACGTCACGCTCGAGGCCCGGTTCAGCTCGACATGCTGCTCGACGTACCAGCTGTCCGCACGGACGAGCAGCTCCTCCCGTGGGCTTTCGCCGCGGAGGTAGTCCTTGGACAGTGGTGGGCGCATGTACGGCGCATGCGACTCGGCGCCGAACATCGCGATCCGCCCGTCGTAGCCCTCCTTGCGGATGGCCTCTGCCGCCAGGGCGCCGGCGAGACCGGCCCCCACGATCACGACCGTTCCGGTGCTGTCCATGCATGGCCTCCGGCTGCTCCCAACCGCGGGGAGGTGGTGGGCTGCTACTACGAGTTCGCCCTACTCTTGCAGGCCATCACGCGATTGTCAGCCGCGCCCTCTTCGAGCACGCGAGATGCCGCGTGCCCTTCCACTCCGTCCCGCGTAGCGGACGGGCGCCTCGCGGCCTGGAGCCGCCCCATGGACGACGCGCCCGACGCGTCTTACAGAGGGCAACGAAGGCCGGTGGCATGGCTGGTGACCCGGCCATCTTGCACGACGTCGTAGGATCGGCGGTGGGCACACGTGCGGGGACCGCCTCATGACTGACGAACCCGGTCAGCTCCAGATCCACCTGTCGGTGGAGGAAGACGTCTCGCCGCTCGAGATGGAAGAGTTGACCGCGGCGATGCGCCGCGAGCTCCTCCGCCTCGATGTCGAGGGCGTCGATCGTTTGTCCTCCGGTCCTGCGCCGGAGGGGGCCAGGGGCATCGACCTCGCGGCGATCGGCGCATTGGTCGTGAGCCTCGGCAAGACGGCACCTGTCCTCGGACAGGTTATCGAGGTGGTCCGCGCGTGGGCCGCGCGCGCGCCGAACCGGACCGTGAAGCTCTCGCTCGGCGGGGACACGCTCGAGCTCGGCGGGATGTCCGAGAGCGACCAGCGCCAGGTCATCCAGGACTGGATGGCCCGGCACCCACTCGCCGCAGCCGGCGACAGGCCAGCGACATGACGGCGTCGCGCAGCGCGCTGATCGTCGCGACGTCCCTGTACCGGGACGGCCGGCTCGGCACGCTCGAAGCGCCGGGCCGGGACGCCGAGGCCCTGCGGAACGTCCTGGCGGACAGGGAGATCGGGGGCTTCGAGGTTCGGGTCGCTCTCAATTCGAGGGTCCAGACACTTCGGACGACCCTCGAATCGTTCTTCTCGAACCGGGCCAGGGACGACCTGCTCCTCGTCCACTTCTCGGGCCACGGGCTGAAGGATGACGACGGCCAGCTCTACCTCGCCGCGACCGACACGCAGATCGACCTCCTGAAGTCGACGGGTGTCGATGCCGCGTGGGTGAACAGCCTGATCAACGGCTGCCGATCCGAGAGGATCGCGCTGTTCCTCGACTGCTGTTTCGCGGGTGCGTTCACGACGGCCATGGCGCGCCGGGCGGGTGCGGACCGAGCCGGGGTCAAGGAGCGGTTCAGCGGGAGCGGCGTGTTCGTGATCGCCGCGTCGGATGCGATGCAGTACTCCTTCGAAGGCGGCAGGCAGGTCGGAGTCCCGCCAGAGCCGTCCCCGTTCACGAAGGCCCTCGCCGACGGCCTGAGGACCGGCGAGGCCGACCGCAACGAGGATGGCTACGTCTCGATCAACGAGCTGTTCGACTTCCTCGAGGACCGTGTGCGACAGACGTCCCCGTCACAGACGCCCACCAAGTCGTCGCTCAACCAGGTCGGTGACTGGGTCATCGCGCGCAGCACGCGTGTCCCGAGCGTACGGCTGCTCCCGGAGGACGTCCAGGCGCAGCTGAAGAGCGAGGACGCGCTCGACCGCTTCGGCGCGCTGATCGGCCTGCGGAGCCTGATCGAAGGACCGGACCGGCGGGTCGCGGAGGCCGCGATGCAGGCGCTGCAGACGCTGACT
Organism: uncultured Chloroflexia bacterium; assembly: GCA_963776395.1. Taxonomy (GTDB): domain Bacteria; phylum Chloroflexota; class Limnocylindria; order Limnocylindrales; family CSP1-4; genus CAIXZV01. The sequence continues at coordinate 87,151 of CAVZML010000005.1, forward strand.
CAGGACGACAGCCGGAGGGTGGCCGCGGCGGCCCAGCGCCTGGTCGAGGAGGAGGCCGGGAGGCCCAAGCCAATTGCGCGTACCGCGCGCCCGCGCGCGGCCCCCCGCCCCGTGGCCCCCGAGACCGGCGTCGATATGGCCGCCGTCGATGCACCAGTCATCATCCCGGAACCGGACGTCACGCCAGGGACCACTGCGCCGGCCGCGCCCCAATCACCCGTACCCGACGAAGCCGTGTCCGGCGACGTCCTCAACGCGGTCACCCACGCCGAGGCGAACCCTGTAACGCCTGCCGCGATCGATGGCTCAGCTGCCAGCGACAGCGCCGGTCCCACATGGAGCCTGTACCGCGCCGCCGGTCGTGCTGCGATCGGATCCGTGGTGATGGTCCTGCTCCAGGTCGGCTGGCTCCTCGCCATCAATGCGAGCAAGGTGACGGAACAAGTCCTCGGCGAGGTCGCCCCGATTACGCTCCAGCTGTCGCTCCTGGTCGCCATCCCCGTGACCGTGATCGTCGCACTCGTCGAGCGGCAGGTGCCGGCCGTCCGCCTCCCTGGCGGCGCAGCCTGGCGGGTCGTCCGCGGGAACCGGTGGCTGGCGTCGGCAATCGTCGGAGCTGTCGCGGGTCTGGTTGTCGGCCTGCCCGTCGAGCTTGCCTTCGTGCCCAAGGGTGTATATAGCCCGGGTCTTGACGTCCTCGTCTTCGCGGTGCTCGGGTTCGTGGCCGCGGAGGCGGTGGTCGGCCGGCGGATCCGCCCCAGACCCGACGAGCCATCGCGGCCCGGGCGGTAGCCTTCGCCGTCAGCCTCGGGCAACTCCACCGAGAACAGCACGAGGCGGGCCGTGAGCAGGAGCTGCATGGCCAGGACGCGCAACGTGCAAGGGGTGCGCCTCGTGTGTGCCATGCGGTCCGTCAGCGCGCACACTTGGGCAATCGGCCGTACTGACGGACCTTCGCGGCTGCGAAGTACAGAGGAGGCAGAGCGTGGAGTGGGTCACCCGCGAGCACCCGCACACCGACCGGATCGCCTGCCCCTGGCTCGTCCTCCGCTTCATCGATCCGGACGCCGTCATCACCTACGTCCCGCGTGACGAGGTTCTCCCCTATGCCGAGCGGGTGGGAGCGCTGTCGTTCGATGCCCCGGGTGCCCGCTACACGCACCGCGACGGCCTCTGCTCGTTCGAGGTGATCGCCGAGGAGTACGACCTGCTCGGCGACCCTGCGCTCGCCCTCGTCGCCAGGGTCGTGCATGGGGCGGACGTCAGCGAGGATGCCGACATCACCCCGCAGAGCCGGGGGCTCGAGGCGATCGCCCGCGGGTTCATGGACCTCGGCGTGTCCGACCGGGAGCAGCTCGCGCTCGAACTCCCGGTGTATGACGCCCTCTACGCGTGGGCCAAGCGCGAGGTTGCGTCACGTCTGCCGCAGGTTCGACAAGGAGCCGCCAATGAGGCCGTTCATCAAGGTCGCCCTTCCGCTCGCCGCCGTTTCGGCGGCCGCGCTCCTGCTCCACCGACGGGCCGGATCGCTCGGCCGGCCTGGTCGCCGGGGGCGTGCTCGTCGGCAACGCTGCCGCCTACGATCGGATGACCGGCTGGCTGCTCGGGTCCTTCTACGACCTCATCGCCGCCGACATCGCCGCGACCGCTCCTTCGGGCGCGTCCGTCCTCGACGTCGGCTGCGGCCCGGGCCACCTCACCCGCCGGCTCGCGGCGCTGGGCCTCGACGTCACCGGCGTCGACCTCGACCCGGCGATGATCGAGCGAGCCATGGCGAGGGCAGACGGGTTCGGCCGCTACGTCGCCGCCGACGTCGCCTCGCTGCCGTTCGAGGACCACGCCTTCGATCTCGCCGTGAGCACGCTCTCGATGCACCACTGGGCGGATGCCCACTCCGGCATCGCCGAGATCGGTCGCGTCGTGCGGCCCGAGGGGCGGGTCCTGATCTGGGATCTCGGGCGCGGGGCGCCGCTGCACGGCCATGCGCCGGACCCGGAGGAGTCGCTGCGCGGCGCGGCGCTGGAAGTTGTCGAGGCGGGTCCGTGGCGATGGCCGGGGCCACTCTCGTTCGTCCGGCGCATCGAGCTGCGGCCGGCCCAGCACGAGGTCGCGTCAGGGGGCTGAGACCCCGGTCGCACAAGCGCGAACACATGGTCCTGTGCGTCTAGCACCGGACACCCTGATGCTGAGCCGCGTGCGATGTCCGAGAGAATCGCACGCCAGTGGGCTAGCGGTTGCTCCGGACGATGGACGAGGCCGGAACGGTCACCAGGTGCCGGTGGCCACGACCACGTTCATGCCCGAGCCGCTGCGACGTCGCGAACGAGCTCGACGTCCCGGCCAAGGTCCGGGGTGGTCAGGTCAATGAGCGAGTCCACGCCGCCTGCCTTCGCCTCGCACAGCGAGCGAATGGCGCTGGCGCGCGTCTGCTCCCAGTCCAACTTCCACGGGTAGTGGCGACCGTCTTCGCCGATGCTGGCGACCACGTGGCATCGAGGGCGCCTGCTGCTCTCAGACGCCTTGCGGCGTGGTCGGGACCGCGGGCGCGAGGTAACTGCAACCTGAATGGCCTGCACCGTACAGCGATCACGCCAAGCCGCTCGGTACGGTCAGGGCCGGCAATCACCGACGTCCCTGGAGGCACCCGATGACCGTAGATGCCCGGCGCCGCGGCACGGCACACGCCGGCGGCACGCTCCTCGACCCCCGCAATGCCTATCCGAGACCCCCGTTCCCGGCCCAGCGGCAGAAGCTTCCCGGGCGCGACTTCCTCATGGACCCCGAAGCCGGACCACGGCGAGGACTCGGTATGTCGGCCACGGCCTGCTCGGAAGGCCTCGCGACCATCGTGACCGGGTCAGACAGCGGGATCGGCAAGGCGGTCGCCCTCGCCTTCGCTCGCGAGGGGCGGACGTGGTCATCTCGTACCTCGAGGTGCACGACGATGCGGGCCTGACAGACAGTGGACCTCGTAGAGGCGGCAGGCCGGCGAGCGATCGTGATCGCCGGCGACCTCCAGGACGAGCAGCAGTGCCGCCGGATCGTCGAGCAGACGAAGGACGAGTTGGGACGCATCGACGTGCTCGTGAACAACGCGGCGTACCAGCAGCGCTTCGAGGCGGTCGAGGAGGTGACCACCGAGGAGTGGGAGCGAACGGTCAGGACGAATGTCACGGCGACCTTCTGGATGTGCCGCGAGGCGGTCAAGGCGATGGAACCCGGCGCGTCCATCATCAACGTTGCCTCGATCCAGGCCCGTGAGCCGTCCGCGAACCTCCTCGCCTACGCGACAACCAAGGGCGCGCTCGTGACGTACTCGCAGGCGCTGTCGGGCATGCTCGCGTCGCGCGGGATCCGCGTGAACGTCGTCGCCCCGGGTCCGGTCTGGACGCCGCTCGTCGCCGCGACCACGGACGCGGACAAGCTCAGCGCGTTCGGCGGTGACACGCCGCTCGGGCCGGCCGGCGCAGCCGGCCGAGCTCGCGCCGGCCTTCGTGTTCCTCGCCTCGCCGGCAGCCTCGTACATCACGGGAGCAGTGATCCCTGTGACGGGCGGCGAGCTGTTCGGATGAGTGACGGGCACCCGAATCCACAGCCCAGGCTCAGGCGCTGACCGGGGCGCCTCCCCGCGAAGGATCGCCTCACGATGCCCAATCTCGACCAGCTCCCGCACATCGACGACGAGGGTCGACTCCGAGCGGTGATCGAGTCGCCGCAGGGAAGCCGCAACAAGCTCAAGTACGAACCCGCGCTCGATGCCTTCGTGGCCGACCAAGCCTGCCCGCCGGCATGAGCTTCCCGTTCGATTTCGGGTTCTTTCCGAGCACCAAGGCCGCTGATGGCGACCCGCTTGACGTCCTCGTGCTGATGGACTCGCCCGGCTACCCGGGGGTGATCGTCCCGGTGAGGCTGCTGGGCGTGCTGGAAGGGATGCGGTCCGACGGTGGCGGCAAGCCATATCGGAACGACCGGCTGATCGCCGTGGCCCACGGCACCACCGAGCGCGGCAATCTTCGCCGGCTGAAGGACCTCGACGATCAGCTGATGCGCCAGATCCGCTCGTTCTTCGAGACCTATGCCGGGCTGAACGACAAGACGTTCACCTGCATCCGCGACCGCGGTCCGGCGGTGGCCCGGCGGCTCCTCGACGGCGCCACCCAGAAGCAGTCGAACGCCTGACCAACTGCCGAGAGACGCCATCAGCCACCTGGTCCTGCTCTACCACCTGCACCGGACCACGACGGCGCGGCTCACGGTGACTCCGTTCCTCGACACGACGCCACAGGGGATCTTCGCCACGCGATCGCCTGCGCGGCCCAACCCGATCGGGATGTCCACGGTGCGGCTCGTGGGGATCGACGGGACAGCCCTGGAGATCGAGGACGTCGACATCCTCGACGGCACGCCGCTCCTCGACATCAAGCCTACGTGCCGGCCTTCGACGATCGGGCAGACCGTGCGCATCGGCTGGCTCTCGGATCGGGTCGCAGACCTGGCGGACGCGAGGGCGGACGGGCGATTCCGATAGCACCGAGGCCGAGCCGGCCGCGCGTGCCCCGTCAGCCTGCCTCCGGCGTCCGGCGCGCGCTCGGGTCAGGCGCGTCGCGCGTGGCGGCGGACCGCGATCCCGATGCTGCCGAGGAACTCGCGGCCGCGCCAGGCGTTGACCACCAGGGCCACGATCCCGATCACGATGGCGACGACGCTGATGGAGCCCGGCGGGAGCCAGTAGACGTCCTTGAGGAACACGACGAGGGCGAACTCGTCGAGCACGAGGGCCGCCCCGATGCCGAACAGGACGGCCCGGGGCACGCGGAAGACCTCGTCGAGGGCGAGGACACCCGCGACCAGGAGGGCGATGATCCCGAACACCTCGTGGTGGAGGTGGACGCCGCCGATCGAGATGTCGGGCGCGTCCGCGGCTCCGCGTGCGGCGGTCGTGAACGCGCGCACGATCACCAGCGTGGCCACGTAGGCGAGCGTCGCCGCCACCGAGGCCTCGACGGGGCGGCCCCGGACGAGCCCGTCGTAGGCGCGCCCGACGTCACGGCGGAGCTCGCGCAGGTCGCCGTGAACGGCACTGCCGGGAGGTTCGCCGGTCATCGAGCGCTCGCGCCCCGGGACCTTCCGCATGGACGGCTCAGGATCCCGTCGGCGACAGTCCCCCGCCGTCCCGGACGGGCTGTCCGGGTGGGGGCGTCTTGTCGACGGCATCGGATTCCGCGCCTCCCGGGACCTGGGCGACCGGGACGTCGCGGGCCTGGAGACGCTCGAGGATCGCCTCCGCCGCGGCCACGACCGGGACCGCGAGGAAGGCCCCGATCATGCCGGCGATGGCGGCACCGGCAAGCAGGCTCACGATGACCAGGAACGACGACATCCGGATGGTGTTGCGCATGACGATCGGGACGAGGATATTGCCTTCGACGAACTGGATCACGACGTACGCGATCGCCACCGCCGCCACCATCTCGGGGCCGACCGTCGCCGCGACCATCACGGCGGGGATCGCCCCGAGGATGGGCCCGACCATGGGGATCGCCTCGGCGATCCCCGCGATCAGCCCGAGCAACAGCGCCGAGGGCAGGCCCAGTACGGAGTAGACCGCCCCGGTCGCGATCGCCATCGAACCCATCAGGATCAGCTGGCCCCGGACCCAGAGCCCCAGCCGCGCTTCGACGTCGTCCCAGGCGCCCGGGTCCCGGCCCGTCGCCCGGGGGCCATGAAGGCGAGGGCGTAGCGCTGCAGTCGCGCGTGCTCGGTCAGCCAGAAGTAGACGAGGGTGAGCGTAGTGGGACCGAGGCGAAAGCCTCGCCGACGGTGAGGCCGACGGCGGCCACCTGGTCCGCCCTGGGTGGTGCCGCAGGGGCGAACGTCCGAGCGCCGCGTCCACGACGGCCGTCGCGGCCGAGGCCAGCACGTCGGGCTGCAGCGCCCCGGCCCACGCGCGGGCGCGCTCAAGCAGGGCCGGGAGTGCCGAGGTGAACCGATCGAGCTCGCCAACTGCGGTCGGCACGACGAGGACACCCAGGAGGATCAGCGCCGCGAGGAACGTGCCGTACACCAGCAGGATGCACGCACCGAGGCCCATCGGCAGCCGGGCGCGCATCGACCCGACGATCGGCTGGAGGCCGTCGGCGAGCAGGATCGCAACGAACACCAGGACGAGCACGCCGGCGCCGCGATAGCCGAGCCAGCCGATCCCGAGGACCACCAGGACGCCGGCCGTCGCGGCAATTCCGCGCCGGACCCAGTCGCCGGCGTCGCGCGGCAATTCGCCGGTCGCCCTATCGACGACCGGTGGGCTCGGCCGCCGCGATGCGCGACGCCGCTCGACCGGGGGCGACGGGATCGATGCGAGCGATCTCGCCTCGGGCCCGGATCGCGGCGGATCGCGCATGAGCTCGGCCATGCGCGCAACGATCTCGGGATCGACCTCGCGGGCCGCCGGCCATTGCCCGGCGACTCGTTGCAGACGTCCGGCAAACCGGACCGTCGCGAGGCAGCCCAGGCTCCGGCCGCGGCGGGCGCACGCCCGTGGGTGCGACACCGGCACGGGCCGATGCCGGGTCAGGGGTTGCCGCTGAACGTGTCGCAGCCATCCGGCGACCCCGCCTGTAGCCGGCGGTGAACCACCTCTGGCGCTGCGCGGACGAGCCGTGGGTCCAGGTCTCGGGGTTGACCTGGCCCTGCATCTCCTGCTGGATCCGGTCGTCGCCGACGGCCGACGCGGCATCGAGCGCATCCGTGATCTCCGCGTCTGTGAGCGGCACGAGGAAACCCGTCGCGGCCGCGTTGCTCGCCCAGACGCCCGCGTAGCAGTCGGCCTGGAGCTCGGTCCGGACCGACTGCCCGGCCGCTCCTTCCTGGCTCGTCCCGCCCGAAAGCGTTCCGACCAGGTCCTGGACATGGTGCCCGTACTCGTGGGCGAGGATATATGCCTGTGCGAACGGGCCGCCCCGGGCGCCGAACGTCGAGCGGAGCTCGTCGAAGAACCCGAGATCGATGTAGACGTACTTGTCACCCGGGCAGTAGAACGGGCCGCTGGCCGACGTCGCGACGCCGCAGCCGGTGCTGATCTGGTCGGTGAAGAAGCGCGTCCTGGCCGCGACGTAGCGCTGGCCAGAGGCGGCGAACTCTTCGGTCCAGTAGGCCTGGATGCTGTTCACGTAGCCGACGATCCGGCAATCCTCGGTGGCGTTCGCGTCGGCCCCGGTCTGGCACTCCGCGGCGAGGGCGCTGCTGGCGGGCCCCGGCTCCTCCGCGCCGCCGCCGATCGTCTGGCCCACGAGGCCGCCGACCGTCTGGCCGGTCTGGGGGCTGCCGCCCAGGAGCACCCACAGGAGGGCGACGATGATCCCGATCCCGCCACCGCCGCCCACCATCAGGCTGCGCCCACCGATCCGCGAGCCGCGGACATCCTCGACCTGCGATGGATCGAGCTTCGCGCCGGTGTTGAATGACATCTCCGGAGCCTCCCCGGTGACGCGCTCACGGCGGGCTTGGGACACCGCCGGGTCGTCCCCTGCCGTCACAGCCTGACGATCCCGGCGTTACAGGCGGATGGCGCCGACGGGCGGCGGGATCACCACGACGGTGACGATCCCGCGAACGAACCCGACGCGGCTGCCTGGGCCGGAACGGGGACGCCGCGTCCGAAGCCGATGCCCGGGACGGGGCCTCGTCAGACCTCCATCCGGGTCCTGCCCTTGAGCGCGAAGTAGGCGAGCCAGCGGCCGTCGGGCGATAGGTCACAGCGTTGCGGATAGACAACGCCGTGGAGCCCGGCGCCGGGCTCGAGGGTGCCCGCCTCGGGTCCCACCGGCTCACGTGGCTCCACCCGTTCGGGCCACGGCGGAGCACGGCGACAACAAGCGACGACGCGGCGGGAATGCCGAACAGTCGAGGACCCATGGCCAAAGCGTAGGCGCACCGGACCCTGGGCTCCAACGGTCGCCACGGATACGGCCGGCAGCACGGGAGCGGGCGGGTGGCCTTGGCCCTTGATAGGCGAACGCAACTGGGACGGCCCGGCCGTCTTTCCGCGCCAACCCGTTCCGAGTGACGCTCGTCGCATGAGCCTTCACGACACGCCGGGTGCCCAGGCTGGGAGCCCGGTGGGGAGGAAACCGGCGGGGTGCATCAACTTCGCCCATGCCCACCCCCGGGCCCGGACCCTCCCTGGAGCGGATGCCCCATGCCCCTGACCGCTGCGCCGGGGTCCACGTCGTCGTCCGGGCAGGGTCGGACACGGTCCGATGCGGCCGTGTCTTCGCTGCCCGTCGTCGGCTTCGCCCGGCGACTCGTGACCCAGATCATGGACGATGGGGTCCCGGACCTCGCCGCCGGCCTCGCCTACCGCTTCCTGTTCGCGGTCTTCCCGTTCGCGATCTTCCTCGCGGCGCTCAGCGCGTTCGCGACCCCGGCCCTGGGGCTGGGCGACCCGACCGGGTCGATCATCGGCAGTCTCTCCGACGCCCTTCCGCCGGACATCGCGCAGCAGCTCCGCCCGCAGCTGGAGGCGGTGCTCGGCACGACGCGCCCGGGCCTCCTGTCCATCAGCGTCGCCACCGCCCTGTGGGCGGCAGCCAGCGGGATCGGGGCGGTGATGGCCGCCATGAACAAGGCGTACGACGTCAAGGAGACGCGCGGCTTCCTCCACAGGATGGGCCTCGCGCTCGGGCTGACCGTGTTCGGCTCTGTCGGGATCCTGATCGCCTTCGTCGCCATCCTCGGGGGCAGTGTCGTCACGCAGGACGTGGCCGGCCGCCTCGGGCTTGGGACCGCGGCCTGGAACGCGATCCTGCTGCTCCGGCTCCCGCTCGTGCTGGTCCTCGTGTCGCTCGCGGTCGCGGTGCTGTTCAAGCTGGGCCCCAACGTGTCCGTGTCCCTCCGCTGGGCCATCGGCGGCGGCGTCCTGTTCGCGGTGGGGTGGCTGGCAGGGACGCTGCTGTTCGGGCTGTACGTCGCGAACTTCGGCAGCTACTCGAACACCTACGGGGCGCTGGGCGGCGTGGTGGTCCTCATGCTGTGGTTCTACCTGACCGGGCTCCTGCTGCTCGTGGCGGCAGAGGCGACCTCCCAGCTGGCGTGCGAACGGGAGCCGCATGTCGTCGAGGCACGACGCCGGGAGACCGGGGCCGCGCGCGACGCCGAGGCCGGCTGAGCCCCCGTGTCAGGGCCGGCTGCGTCCGATCCGGACGGCCGCCAGGATCACCAGCTCGAGGATCGTCCAGCCGACCAGCGCCACGATGGTGGCGATATCGAGGACCGATCCGCTGGCATGGATCGCGTCTGTCCGCAGGATCCCGGCGAAGGGCGCCACGAGCGGGTCGCTGAGGCTGTAGATCGCCGAGACCAGGCCGTTCGCGCGATCCGCGTCGAGGACCAGCAGGACGATCCTGAGCCCGATGACCAGCTGGATCAGCCCGAAGATGATGACCACGATCCGGCGGAGGACCTGAATCGTTGTCCGCCACCCGCGATGACATGAGCTGAGTTGGAGAATTGCCCGGCTTCGGGAGGCTCCTCACGCACGAACTGGCCGCTGCGACATGGCTCGTGTCGATTTGCGACAGGGCTCGTGTCGATTACCAGTGAGGCCGTTGGTGAAGACGTCGTCGAACACGCCTGGCCCCGCACGGCCGCGGGCACCGGCACCGAGAGCTGTGGCTGATTGAAGACTCGAGCGAACTGCAACTCGCCATGAGGCGAACTGAAGGTCGGTCGCCCGCCACAGGCGGAAGGTTGGTCGGGGCGGTGGGATTCGAACCCACATCCTCGTGCTCCCAAAGCACGTGCGCCACCGTTGCGCCACACCCCGACAGAATTCACGCTCAGGAAGCGCATGTGCTCCCTCGCGCGAGTCGTGGTGTGGAGCCTACACCGCTCGCGCCCGAGCGCACCTGGATGGCGGGCGCCGTCAGCCTATCGTCGCGAGCAGCGCGTCGATCTCGGCGAGCGCCGGGGCCGCGCCGAGCCGCTCGAAGATGCCGCGCGCCTGGCGGAGGACCGGAGCAGCCTCGTCGGGTTGGCCAAGGGCGAGGAGGCAGCGACCTTCACCGAGGAGCGCGAACGCCTGCTCGGTGATCATGCCGAAGGTTCCCCAGCGCCTCGCGGCGTCGGCATATGCACTTGCGGCGGTCTGGTAGTGGCCGTGGCCTTCGGCGAGCGCCGCATTGGCGGCGACGTGAGCGTGCTCGGCGTAGGGGGTGCGGGCCTCGACATCTGCGGCGAGCCGTTCGGCGAGTTCGAGATTGCCGATCGCGAGCGCGGTTCGCACCATCGCCGGAAGAAGAGGGGCGTAGCTCGCGTCGTTGCGAGCGCCGGGGTACGCCTCGATCTCCGTAAGGAGAGCGGATGACGTGTCGTTCTGCCCGAGCGCGGCGCGAGCGAAGGCGGAGACTCCGAGGCCGGACACGATGTACTGCGGCTGCAGGAGCCCGCGGACGCGTGACTCGAGCCAGTCGAGCGCGTCAGCAACCAGGTTGGCCTGCCCTCGCAAGACGAGGATCTGTGTCTGCGTGACTCGAGCCCAGACGAGGTCGACAACGTCGTCGTCGCCTTCGAGTCGCCGGGTGTAGCCCGTCGCCACGTCGAGGGCTTCGTCGAGCTCGCCCAGGTCGAGGAGATTGGCGAGCGCGCCGAGCCGCATCCAGGTTGCGAGCAGCGTGAGTCCCCGCGCCTCCGCGAGGGCGATCCCCTGCCGTGCGACCTCGAGAGCTTTGGCAGGCCCCTCGAAGAGCGGAAGAGTCGACGCCAGGTTGAGGTAGCTCAGTGCTTCCAGGAACCCGCTTCCTGCCAGGTTCGCGAGCATGATCGCCTCGCGATAGTCGACAAGGCACCGTTCGTCACCCGAGTAGCCCACGTGCCAGCGCGCGCCGGGAGAGTGCCCACGCGTGGCGTTGCCCGCCCTTGTCGAGCTCGATGGCCAACGCGAGCGCGCGCTCGGCGAAGTCGAGTCCGGTTTCGGGATCGCCCTGCAGGCTGTGAGTGGCGCCCGTCTCGGCGAGCGCCTCGACGAGCTCGAGGCAAGGGGGAAGGGTCTCCAGCACGGCGAGAGCCTCCGCCACCAGTTCGCCGCGGCGGGCGTTGTCACCGAGACGGAACGCGACATCAGCGAGGATCCTCAGGGCGGTGGATTCCGCCGCCGCGTCTCCCCGCTCGCGAGCAAGGGCCAGGGCGTCCTCGAGTGCCTCCTTCGCCTCGACGAAGCGTGCGACGGAAATCGCGGCAGCTGCGAGCCCCAGCAGCACCTCGGCACGAGCGGGATGCCCGGGCGGGGCGAGGGCGACCGCGCGCTCGTAGCTGGACAGTGCCGCGGCGATGTCCAGGCCGAGCGTTCGCTTTCCGGCGAGGGTCAGGAAGCGCAGCGTAGGGGCATGGAGCTCTGCGGCCTTGTCGGCGTCGTCCTGCCGCCTGCGCCAGGTCGAGAGCGGTGGTGTAGTGGTAGGCGAGCACCTCGCTGATGTCCTCGACCCGTTCCCCCGCCTTTGTTTCGAGCCAGGTGGCGGCTGCGACATGGCGGTTGGCGCGCGAGACGCGCGGGAGCTGGCTGTAGGCGACGTCGCGGGTGAGGACGTGCCAGAACGCGTACTCGGCCTCGCCTTCCATCGAGGAGCGCCGGCTGGCGCGCACGAGCTCCTTGCGGCCCAGCTCGCGCAGCGTGTCGGTCACCTGGGCGAGGTCCCGGTCGCCCATCTGCGCGACAGCCCCTGCCCAGAACACCTTGCCAACCACGGCTGCATCGGCGAGGAGCGCCTTGCGCTCCGGGGGAAGCGTGTCGAGGCGGGCCGCGATGAGTGCGCCGATCGACTCGGGAAGCGGCAGCTCGGCGCCCGACCTGAGCCCCATCGCCCCGTCGGCCTCGACGAGCAGGTCGCGGTCGGTGAGCAGCCGGACGAACTCCTCGGCGTAGAGGGGGTTGCCCTCGGCCCGCTCCTGGATCGAGGCCAGCAGCCCGGGCGGCACTAGCGCGCCCAGGAGCCCGCCGACGAGCTCGCCCGTCTCGGCGTCGCTCAGGGGGGCGAGGTTGATCCGGTTCGCGTTGTACAAATCCGAGCCGAACGCGCTGTGCCGCTCGAACAGCTCCGGGCGGGCGGTGGCGACGACGAGCAGCGGGACGCCATCCGCGCGGTCGGCGAGGTGCTCGAGGAATGCGAGCATCGCGTCGTCCGCCCAGTGGATGTCCTCGAACACGAGGACCGTGGGGTGGGCCTCGGCGACGCGGCGAGGAACGTCCGCCAGGCCGTGAACAGCTCTTCGCGCTCGGCCGGCGACGAGGCATCGACGCCGACGAGCGGCCGGAGGCGCTGGCGGAGCCAGTCGCGGTCCGGGCCGGCCGGGACCACGTCGTCGATCTTGGCACCGGCAGCTGCGGGATCGTCGGTTTCGAGGATCCCGGCGTGGGCTTTCAGGATCTCGCCGAGCGCCCAGAACGTCACGCCGTCGCCGTACGGGAGGCAGCGGCCCTGGCGCCACGTGAGGCCCGGCGCCCGGCTCTGGGCATGAGCGAGCAGCTCGGCGACGATCCGGCTCTTGCCGATCCCGGGCTCGCCGACGACCGTGACAAGCTGGACGGTGCTTGCGGCGAGGCTCTTGTCGAACAGGCCCTTCAGCAGCGCGAGGTCGATCTCGCGGCCGACGTACACGCCCTGGTGCGTCCGGGTGAGGTCGACGCCCAGGTGCGCGCGCGAGGCCTTCGCGTGGAACACGCGGACGGGCTCCGCCTTGCCCTTGAGGATCGCGGGCGGCAGCTCCTCGTACTCGACGACAGGCTTCGTCGCCTCGTACGTCGCGAGGCCGACCCCGACGCCCATCTCGGGCGCGACGGACTGGATGCGTGAGGCGGTGTTGATCGTGTCCCCCGCGAGGAACCGCTCGCCCGAGCCCCGGGCCACGCCGAGCCTGACGAGGACCTCGCCCGTGTTGATCCCCACCCGGAGGCGGAGCGGAGCGCCACCGAGCGTCCGGAGCTCGGTGGCGTCCTCGCATGATCCGGAGCGCGGCGCGGACCGCGCGCTCGGGATCGTCCTCGTGGGCGGCAGGCACCCCGAACACCCCGAGCACGGCGTCGCCGATGAACTTCTCGACGACGCCGCCGTAGGCCTCGATCAGGCCGCGTGCCATCGCGAAGTACGCGGTGAGCATCCGGTCGACGTCCTCGGGGTCGGCGCCCTCGGATGTGGCGGTGAACCCGACGAGGTCACAGAACAGCGCCGAGACGACCTTGCGCTCCTCGAGGAGCGGCGCCGCAGGGGCGGCGAGGGGCGACCCGCACGCGCCACAGAACCGGAACCCGTCCGGGCTTTCGGCTCCGCAGGTCGCACAGGCCAGCATCGCGCGAAGCATAGGAGACAGCACGCGGACGGGAAGGCGCGGTCGTCACGACGACGGGATGTCGAGGATCGGGCTCGCGAAGCCCCTAATATCCGGCGCCTACGGCGCTCAGCCCGTCGTGCGCGGAGGGGGGACCCTGCGCCGTATAGGCCCTGCCGGCTCCCAAAGCACGTGCGCCACCGTTGCGCCACACCCCGACAGGTACTGTGCTCAGGAAGCGCTTGTGCTTCGCGAGCTACGGCGCCAAGGCTAGCCTACAGCGCTCACCGGTTCGCATGACGCGGCGGCTCCTCTCGGCACCGGTGACGACGATAGTCGAGAGTCGTCATGCCCCGCTGTCGACGTATCCCGGCAGGTCTGCGGGCCCCCAGTTGCGCGGCCGGTCGTCCACGGGTCGCAGGACGAGAAACGCGATGACCACCCAGAGCAGCAGGAACAGGACGGCGGCTGGCTGGCCCCAGCCCAGCGCGTCCACGATGATCACCCACATCGCCGGCCCTACGATGGCCCCGAACCGGCCGACCATCGAGTACAGCCCGAAGAACTGCCCGTAGTAGCGCGGCGGGGCCAGGCGGGCCATGAGCGGCCTGTCGGATGCCCATAGCCCCGCCAGCGCGACGCCCACCGCCGCGCCTGCCGGGTAGATCAACCAGGATGGCCACCGCAGCACGGGGATCGCCGCCACCAGGGCGAAGATTGCCATCCAGCCCACCAGCACGAGGTCCAGGGTCCGTTTCGGGCCGACGCGGTCCACCACCCGACCCCACGCGAGCCCGGCCGGGATCGCGGCCACGATGCTGACGATCGCGACCCTCTCGGCGTCCGGCTTCGACATCGCCAGCGCCCCGGTCGCGTACAGCACCACCATGACGATCAGCGTGTTGGCAGCGTCGGCGTAGAACATGCGCCCGACCAGGAACGGGAGCAGGCCCGGGTAGCGGCGCGCCTCCCGTGCCGTCGACGCCAGCTGCGAGAACGCCCTGGGCGCCACCCGCCAGGAGAGCGGCGGCGCCACGCGTTTTCGCTCGCGGACGAAGAGGAAGGCCGGGAGCGCGAACACGAGGAATCCGATGGCGATGCCGCGGAAGACCGCGACGTGGTCCTCGACCGCCGCCGACTCGCTCCTGCCGTCCAGCAGCACGGTGCCGATGGCGAACGCCAGCAGGGAGCCCAGGTACCCCACGCCGACGCCGATGCCGCCGATGCGGCCGCGGTTCTCGTCCGTGCTGACCTCCGGGAGCAGCGAGTCGTAGAAGATCAGCCCCGCCTGGAAGCAGACCACCGCGATCACGAACAGGAGGAACGAGAGGCCCTGGGTGGCCTGGGCGAGGAAGAACGTCGCGCCGACGCACAGGAGGGTGGAGACGGCGAGGAACGGGAGGCGGCGCGCCGCCTGGTCGCTGATCGCGCCGAGGATCGGTGCCAGGACGAAGACGATCGCCGCGGCGACGGCGGCGAGTGCCCCAACCGGGCCGTCGGCGTTCTCGTGCCCGAACCCGTACTTCACCAGCCCTGGGAAGTAGAGCGTGACGACACCGAGGCTGAAGCAGGTGTTGGCGAGGTCGTAGAGGACCCAGCTCGCGACGCTTCGGCGCTGTATGTGGCGCGAAGCCGGCCCTGCGTCCACCCGAAGGGCGTCGATCGCGGGCGATTGAGCAGCCATCGTCAGTCAGCTCCCACCGGCTCCGCCGGCCAGCGCCGCAGGACGGCGAACAGGACAACGAGGTAGCCGACAACGCCCGGCCAGTCGAGGCCAAGCCAGACACCGTTCGCCACCGCGGCTGTCAGGGGTGCATACATGAAGAGCAACACGAATGACGAGAGCGCGAGCGCGACGGGTCGAGCCCAGCCGCGCAGGCGCAGCAGGCCGATGCCCGCCGCGACATTCAGCACCGCGAGGCCTCCGATGGGGATGGCCACGGTTGGGAGTGGCCACGTCGAGCTGGCCGTCAGTCCTGGCAGGTACAGGATCGCGAGCAACCCTTCGGCGACAAGGATCACCGCGGCTGCAGTCACCCATCGGCCGCGGCGCCGAGGTTGCCTCGTGGAGGGATTAGCCGCGCTTACCGCCCGGCCCCGGGGCACCGGCGTCCGGGTCGGCGAGTCGTCAGGCGCCGTCGTATCGACGGTCCCGGGGCAACCGGCCACGCCCCAGGCAACCCATTCCGCCAATCGTGACACACGCATCTCGGGCTACCTCACGGGACGCATGGACGGTCTGTCTGGCTGCTGGCCCGGCTCGGACCGGGCGGCTGGTCGGCTGGGTCGTCTCAGCAGCCTGACTTGCGATGAGACGGCGTGACCGTCAACTTCGTTTCAACCAGGCGACACCGGGGCCCATGAGAAGCGTCACGATGCAACTCGCAGGCGTCAGGACAGGGCGGCGACCTTCGGCACGAGCTCCGTCCTGGAGCGGACTCCGAGCTTGCTGTAGACGTGGCCGAGGTGGAACTCGACCGTCTTCGGACTGATGAACAGGGCCGCTCCGGCCTCCTTGTTCGTTGCGCCACCCGCGACGACGAGCGCGACCTGGAGCTCCTGCGGTGTCAGGGTCATGAGCGATCCGCCACGGCTCGGCGCCGGGGTCTCGCCCGCCGCCCGCAGCTCGGCCCTCGCCTGTTCGGCCCATGGCTCCGCACCCAGCGTCTCGAACGTCGCGAGCGCCTGGCGGAGGACAACGCGCGCCGCCGCTCGATGGCGTGAGTGGCGGCGGCGCCTGCCAAGACACAGCTCCGTCCGGGCACGCTCGAACGGCTCCACGTCGCCGTGAAGCTCCAGCGCGTGCTCCATGGTCGCCTCATACCCGTCGTCGTCCGCGAGCAGGCCCCGCGACCGCGCCGCGGTCGCCATCGCCCACCGGCTGCCGGTCGCGCGTGCCTGCGTCTCGAGCGTCTCCAGCTCCCGCACGGCATCCTCTGTACGACCCAGCCGGACATAGGTCTCGATGAGATCGGCGCTCCACGGCACGACGTCCGGTAGCCCGAGTCCGTACTTGACCGCGATCCGTCCGCACTCCTCGAAGTGTGCCGTCGCACGCTCCGGACGGCCCAGCGAGAGCTCAAGCAGTCCGAGCACCGAGGCCGCGTAGTTCTCGATCGACGTCGCGCCGAGCCGGCGCGACCCCTCCAGCGCGGCGGCCACGTGGTCCCTGCAATCGCCCTCGAGACCGCGCAGTGCGTCGACGCGGGCGAGCGTCACCAGCGCAAACGAGGAGAGGCCGGCCTGCCCGGTCTCGGCGGCGAGCCGCACTGACTCGCTGGCCGTCGCGTAGGCTGGCGCCAACCTGCCGCTGCGAAGCTCGAGCTCGGAGAGGATCGCGAGCGGGTACGGCAACAGGGCGGCGGAGCTCGCACCGCGCGCCGCGCCGACGACCCGCTCGAGCATCCGCCTGGCGGTCACCGGGTCCCCAATCCAGGTGAGTGCTGCCGGGGTCGCCACGAGCAGGTTCCCGGCCTCGCCCAATGGGTCGATCGTCTCGAGCACGGGGATCAGCGGCTCGAAGATCGCACTCGCCTCATCAATTCGTCCTGCGAGGGTCAGCCCGGTGCCAAGAGCGAGCGCAGCCAGCATCTCCACCGGGCCCCCCACGAGCCCGGAGAGTCGTACGGCCCGCCGCGCCGTCTCGACGACGAGATCGACCTCGCCCGCGGCCGCGGCGGCGTTGGTGGCGACCGTGAGAAGCACGGATGCCCGCGCCGGGTCGAACTGCTCGACCCTGTCGGCCTCGTCGACGAGCAGCGCAAACGTCTCCATCATGGGGCTGACGTACATGAGCGCCGCGGCGCGCAGCTGCTGCATGTCCGCTCGGACGAGCGGGTCCGATGCGAGGTGGAGGGTCCCCGCGAGGATGTCGGCCGCCCTCTGTGGTTCCCCGCCGAGCCGGAACGCATCAGCCGCGCCTATCGTCCGGCGGATCCGGTCCCGGTTCTCGGGGCTCAGGCGAGCCGCCGCCGCGAGCGCGTTCGCGGCGCTCGCGTAGGCGCGCCGCCCGAGCGCGGCGGTTGCCGAGTCCTCGAGGAGGCGTGCCACCTCCTCGTCCGGCACGAGGGCTGCTGCAGCGAGGTGCCAAGCGACCGTGTCCAGCGCGTTCGGCCCCACGGCACTGGCCAGCGCCCGATGAACGGCTCGCCGATCGACGGGATCGGCCCCGTGGTAGGCGGCCGAGCGCAGCAGCGGGTGCACGAACTCGACCCTGCCTGCCCGGACCGCGATGAGCCCGTCCCGCTCGGCGGGGGCGATCGCATCCATCGTCAGGTCCAAGTGCGCGAGGGCGAGCGCGATCTCGGTCGCGTCCCCGGAGTAGCTCGCGGAGGCGACCAGCAGCGCGCGCCGGGTCTCGTGCGGCAGTGAGTCAAGGCGAAATGCGAAGGAGCGTTCGAGACTATGGCCAACCGCGATCGGCTCGCTGATCGGCACCCAACCGCCAAGCTGGCCGTCGCTGAGGGTCGCGACGGCCTCGAGAAGGGCGAGCGGGTTCCCGGCAGTGTCGGCAACAAGGCGGTCGCGAACCTCGGCGCTCACGACTCTGCCAGTCCCGGCGACGAGCTCGGCCGCAGCGTCGACTGCCAACCCGCGGAGCTCGAGCGACGCGATCCCGGCCACCTCGAGCCACGGGCGGTCACGCGTCGCTAACAGGAGCACGACACCCTCCCGGCCCAGGCGGCGGCCCGCGAAGAGGAGCGCCTCTCGCGATGGCGCGTCGAGCCAGTGGGCGTCGTCGATGACGGCGAGGACGGGCGCCTCCTCCGCTCCAGCCGCCAGCAGGCTGATCGTCGCCGCGGCGGCGGCGAACCGGTCGCCGGGCGTCGGCGGCCCCAGGGCCAGGGCGCCGCGAGCACCGCGGCCTGCGGAGCCGGGATGTGATCGAGGAGAGGCAGCAGCGGGCGCAGCAGGTCGGACAGCCCGGCGAACGGCAGCTCGGACTCGGTCTGGAGTGGTTGGGCGCGCAGGATGGTGAAGCCGACCGCCCTCGCCGCAACTTCGTCGACAAGGGCCGTCTTCCCGATTCCGGGGTCTCCGCGGATGATCAACGCCGCGCTCACGCCGCCACGGGCACCATCCAACAGCCGGTCGATCCGCGCCATCTCGTCCGCGCGCCCGGGTAGCACCAGGTCAGTCTACGCGCACCTGTACGGCCCGAAGGGCGCCGGAACCTAGGGGAATCCCCGTTGCGGCTGCCAGGACCGGCAGACACATTCGGCTGAACGAACCGCGGGAGGCGTCGACGCGTGGTCTGCAACCAGGTCGCCTGGGCCACGCCAAGCCACTGGCGAGACCGGCCCGCGTGGACCGAAGGAGGGGAGACGCCATGAAGCGTGTCCTGGTCTCAATGGCAATGAGCGTGCTGCTCGTGCTCGCATTGGTCGTGCCCGTCGCCGCGGCGGACGCACCCGGGTGCTCGACCTTCGGCGCCGCGAGCGCTGCGGGCGGCCACAAGGAGATCCCTGGCCTCGAGGGCGTGCCGTTCGGTCAGGTCCTTCAGCTGTTCGCCCACACCGGCCCGGGCGCGATCAGCGCGATTGTCGCCGGGGAGCACGCGGACATGTGCGCCCCGTAGTCCCAGCTCCGGCCCAAGCCCGGACGGCGATCCCGCGTCATGCGGCGAACCGGTCCCGGCAGGTCGGAATTGGCCCATCGATGAAGACAAGGAGTCGCTCATGCGTTCACTCCGGAAGCTTGTCGTCTTGGGTGCCACGATCGCGCTGTTTGCGGTCCTGGTGCCAACGGTTTCGGCGGGCTCGCCACACAGCCGGGCACTCCACATCACCAAGGAGTGCTCGGAGTACACGCGCCTCGCAGGTGGCTTCTGCACGATCACGTCCTCGAATCTGGAGGCGATCCCGATCGGCACGAAGGTGGTCTACGAGCAGGCGCTGGGGACAGGGTCTATGGTGCTTGAGACGGACATCACCCTCGATGCGCCAGGCGCTGGCGACGTTGCCTTCGGGCATGTGCACCTCGACCTTGTCGCTGCGATTGGTTTGGCCACCTTCACCGGCGGTACCGGGAAGTTCGCCGGGTTCACGGCCTCGGTTGTCGTCACGCCCCAGCCCGAAGTATTCCGAGGGTGGCACTGGGACGGGACGTACGCGTTCAGCAGGAACAACTTCTACCTCGACAAGACCTGCGGTGCGTCGGCAGACCCAATCGGGTACCAGTGCACGGTCAAGCACTCGAGCTTCGGGCTCTTCCCGGCCGGCACGGAGATCCACTACGCGGCAACGTCTAACTCGAGCGTGGTGCGAGCCATGATCACGGTCGCTGGCGGCAGCACGACCGGGCTCTGCGTCTGGAGCACTGACGTCAACGCTGTGTGCACATTCAAGGACGGCACAGGGGGTCTGGATGGCCTCCACCTCCGGGCGTTCGTGACGGCCAACGCCGACGCCTCGGTGTGGTACTGGAACGGGAAGGTCCAGTTGGAGGAGGACGGCGACTGAGCAAGTGTTCGTCGGCGCAATCATCGGCTTCTTCGTCGCTGCCCTCGCCGACTTCTTGGAGCGGATGGCGGCCGATGCGTCGCCGACCGACCGGAACCTTACCCGGATCCTGCTGGTCGTCGGCGGCGCACTCGGTTGGATCGGACTTCGGGCCCCACTGTGGGCCGAAGCCTGACAGGACCCGATGGGATTGAGAAGCCCCCTTGACGGCCGGGCAGCGCTATGAGGTCGGTTCCGCGGGTCGACTCCAGGAGCCCCATGACCGCGTTTGGCAGAGCGCTGCTCATCCGCGGGACCGTCATGCGCTCCGGAGCCAGTCGCAGGGCTATGGTGGCTCGGCGAGCCGCGTCGTGATGGGAAGGTCGGTGGGCGCGGGGCTGTGCCCTCACCCCGACCAGGGACGGTGGTGCCGACGCTCGATCGGGTGCTCGCGTAGCCCCTGATAATCGGCGCCTACGCCGCTCATCGGTTCGTGCTTGGACGGGGCGACCCTACACCGCATAGGAACCCCGGGGACTCCCAAAGCACGTGCGCCACCGTTGCGCCACACCCCGACAGGTCTCGTGCTCAGGAAGCGCATGTGCTTCGCTTTTCGGCAGCGGCAACCCAGGCTACACCGCTTGCTCCGGTGGCAGCTCCTGCTGTTGGCCGTCCCGTCCTCGGGTTCCCCTCGCGAAACGAGGAGCGCACCGAGACCAACCCGACGGCTCACGGGAGATGGGGCGGTCGGCGACCTTCCTCACCGTCCGGTTGGGTGGAGCAAACACACCGACGTGCGCCCTCCCGGCTCAAAGACGGAACAAACTAGCTCGCCGGCTGACCCCAGACTAGACAGAGCGGCCAGACGACCGCCACGCCGAAGGTCGACCGATGCAGCGAGACCTCGTGGTCCGGGCGCAGGGGGGCGATCTCAACGCCTTCTCGGCGCTGACGGTCGGCCTGACCAACCGCCTCTACGGTGCCGCCCGGCTCATCCTGCGCGATGACGAGCACGCCGCGGATGCCGTCCAGGACGCGCTCCTCCAAGCCTGGCTCGACCTGCGTGGGTTGCGTGACCCGGACCGCTTCGACGCCTGGCTGCACCGCCTCCTGATCCGCTGCTGCTATCGGGCAGCGAAACGGCGCCGAGAGCGGGAGGTCACTGAGATCGCCTTCGACGCGACCCTGGAGCCGATGACGGGCGACGCGCAGCACGGGCTGGCGGTCCGCGATCAGCTGGACCGGGGCTTCCGACGTCTGTCGACCGAGCAGCGGGCAGTCATCGTCCTCCACCACTACCTCGGCCTCTCGCTTGCCGAGTGCGCCGAGATCCTGTCGATCCCCCTCGGCACCGTGCAGTCCCGTCTCAGCAGGGCCACGCAGGCGATGCGGGCAGCCCTCGAAGCCGATGACCGACCCGCCGTGGGCGCCGTGGAGGTGGCCCGATGAACCAGAGCGCGCAGTTCGAACGGGACCTGGAGCAGTGGCTCCGGGCCGAGGCGCCCGCGACCGCACCCGCGGGCCTCCACGCCGCGGTCATTGACCGCGCCCGGACCCGGCGCCAGCGGCCCGGCTGGGCGACGTCGGGCCTAGCCCGGTGGTTCGGCCGCAACCGCGGCCTCACGCTCTTCGCGGCCGGGGCCCTGCTGCTCGCCGGCGGTGCCATGGCGGCGGGCTCCGGCCTGGTGCGCCTGCCCACGACGGTGCCTCCGAGTCCGGCACCCACGCACCTCGCCGCGGTAGCGAGTCCGACAGCCGTCCCGACGGCGACGCCTGACTCGGCGTCTCCATCTCCGGCGCCGACCGCGACGCCGGTCGTCGTTCCTGCCGGGCGCCGTCGTGGGCGGCCACCGGGGAGATGATCACGCCGCGATCCGGGTTCGCGGCCGCGGCGCTGCTCGACGGTAAGGTGCTGGTCACCGGCGGCCACAACGGCAACACGGCCTTGGCCTCCGCCGAGCTGTACGACCCGGTCGAGCGGGACGTGGATCGCTACCGGGACTATGGTCTCCCATGCGGGCAGGCGCGGCTACGGCTTTCACGACGACGCTGCTGCGCGACGGCAAGGTGCTGGTGGCCGGCGGCGATCGCGTCGGCAATGGCGATGACCTCCTGGCGTCCGCCGAGCTCTACGACCCGGCCACCGGAACCTGGACCGCCACCGGGAGCATGCTCACGCCTCGCGCGAGCCACACGGCCACGCTGCTGGCCGATGGCAGGGTGCTCGTCGCGGGCGGCCAACCCAGTAATCCTGTGGCGTCTGCCGAGCTGTACGACCCGGCCACCGAAACCTGGACCGCCACCGGGAGCATGGGCACGATCCGCGCCAACCACGCGGCCACCCTGCTGTCCGATGGCAGAGTGCTCGTCGCGGGCGGCATCTTCTCGGGCGCGCCAATGAGCAGCCTCGCTGCTCACCTCGACCGAGCTGTACGACCCGGGCAGCGGGACATGGACCTACGCGAGGAGCATGGTCTCGCTCAACTTCGGCGACGCGTCTGCGCTGCTGGCCGATGGACGCGTGCTCCTCGGCGGCACTCCACCCCAGCTGTACGACCCGGGCACGCGCTCCTGGACCGCCACCGGGGCCAAGGTCATTGGAGAGTTGAACGGTCGCGCCGTGCTCCTGGCCAATGGCGGGGTGCTCGCGCTGGGCGTCAAGAAGCCGGGCGAGTACACACCAACCAGGACGGCCGCCTACCTGTTCGACCCCGGCGCCGGCTCCTGGACCCCGGCGGGCAGGCTGGCCGTGCATCGCTACGGGTACACGGCCACGCTCCTGCCGGATGGCAAGGTGCTCGTGGCGGGCGGCTCCGACGAGGATGCCGCAGCCGAAATGCGACGCTGGCCTCCGCCGAGCTGTTCGACCCCGGCACCTGGAGCCCCAGCCCGGTCGCGCCGGCCACCCCGGCGCCGAGCCCGACCCCGTACGCCGCACAGCCGGTCGGAAGCATGTTCGCGTACGTCCAGGGCAATCGGCTGTGGGTTGCGAACAGGGACGGGACCGGGGCGCATGAGCTGCTCCCGGATGTCGTCGGCAACCTAGCTTCGCCGGCCTGGACGGCGGATGGGACCCACCTGGTCTTCTCGATGACGCCTGACGCCGCACCCAACGCCGTCCCCCGGCTCTACGTGACCGATGCGAACGGCAGCGCACCCCAGCTCGTCGATACCGGCTGCGTCGCGCCCTGCGACACGACACCGACCCCGCGTTCTCGCGCGACGGCACGAAGCTCGTCTTCGTCCGGACCAACATGGTCCCTCCAGCATCGACCAAGCCGATTCCGGCGGCCTTCGGGGGCGGAGTGGCAGGGGACAGGGAGGCGAGTGTGATCGCCACGATCGACCTGTCGACCGGCAAGGTCACCGAGCTGGCGTCGACGACGCTGGCGGACTGCCCGCTGCTCCCCGGCCAGAAGGACCCCGGCCTCCCTAACTGCGGGGGCTTCGCGGACCACAGCCCGCGCTGGTCTCCCGACGGCACGCAGATCGTCTTCACCCAGGATGTCCCGTCCGACATCAACGGGCAGCGGAACATCAACGGGATGGACGCCCAGCCCTGGCCGCCATTCTCACTGTTCGTCGTCAATGCCGACGGAGCGAACGTCCACCGGATCGCCGTCGGCGGCTACGCGGACTGGTCTCCGGACGGCAGTCGGATCGTCTTCGGATGGAGCCCTCGTCCCGTCCCGATCCTCAAGCCTGGCAAGGGCAGCGGATACTCGGTCGACCCGATCGTCCACGTCTCCACGGTCCGGCCCGACGGGACGGATGAGCGCCAGCTGACGACGGACCAGCTCTCAGCCTCGCCGAGCTGGACTGCCGAAGGACGGATCCTCTTCGTGCGGACCATCGAGCCCAAGAACCCCGACGATCCCTGGGAGCGCCAGCTCTGGATCATGGACGCCGATGGCGGCAACGCCACCCAGATCGTCGGCGCCCCGTTCGGGCCGCTGGACGAGACGTACGGCCGGCCGACGAAGCCATGACCCGTCCCGTCCGCGCCGCCCGCTTGGAGGAGAGGGACCCGATGAAGCACCCACGCAATGCGATCCTGCTCGCCGTGATCGCGCTCGTCGTGACTGCCTGCGGCGATGCTGCGACGACCCCGACCGCGATCCCGACGGGGACCCCAGCTCCGACGTCAGCGCCGACGGCCGCGCCGGCCACGCCCGCGACGACGCCCGCCCCGACTGCTGGGTCGGTCGCGGCGTCGTTGGGCGCTGCGGGCCAGCCGCAGACGATCCATGTCCTCGAGGACCCGATCGACTTCAGCCATGTGAAGGTCGGCTCGCTCACGGGGTGCAGCGCGACCGACTGCCAGGGTGACACCCTGATCGGACACTCCCGGATGCTCGACGCGACGACCCGCAAGGTGGTCGGAACGTTCCTGGTCACCTGCTTCCTCGTTGACCCCGCCCAAAGCCTCTACAGCTGTCCCGCTAACACGATTAGCCTCACCGACCGCGGGCAGATCGTCTTCACCGAGACCCTTCGCTTCGTCACCGGGGCCTCCCAGGAGCTGTGGCCGATCATCGGCGGTACGGGCGAGTTCCTCGGTGTGACGGGCACCATCGATGGCCCCGACGACACCACGTGGCCATACGCAGACTTGGTGATCACGTACACCAAGTAGGGATCGCACAAGCTGATGACCTTGTCCCGGCGCAAGCCTCTCGACCTGGGCTAAAGGCTAAGCTGCGACTCCAAGGCCGGTGGCGCGTCGATGTAGAGGTTCTCGTTCCGGAGCTGGCAGGCCCCTTCGACCCGCCCGAGCACCGGACGAAGATCCGAGCCGAGCGCTGCGCAGCCTCCCCCATTCCATCAGATGCTCGCGGTGAACCCACCGTCGGCGAGGTAGGTCGACCCGACGACGAACGAGGATTCATCAGACGCGAGGAACAGGGCGACGTAGGCCTGTTCCCGTGGGTTGGCCATCCGGCCGATCGGCGCCCAGGCGTCGTAGGCGGCCTTCGTCTTCTCGGGATCCGGCGAGTTGTCGATCTCGCCCTGGAGGAGCGGCGTCTTCGTCTCGCCCGGGCAGAAGGCGTTGACTCGGATGTTGTGCTTAATGAGGTTGATCGCCATCGACTTCATGAGCATGTGCAGGCCACCCTTGGAGGCGTTGTAGACCGGCAGGACGGGATCGGCGACGAAGCCCATCTCGGACCCTGTGAAGAGGATGACCCCGCCCCCCTGGGCCTTCATGTACGGGATCGCAGCCTTGCTCACGAGGAAGCCGCCCTTGAGGTTGACGTCGATGACCCGGTCCCAGTCCTCCTCTGTCAGCAGCTCGATCGACTCGACCACGCGTTGGACCCCAGCGTTCGAGATCACCACGTCGATCCGGCCCCACGTGCTGACCGCGGTATCGACCATCCGGCGCGCATCGGCCGCCACCGAGACGTCGCCCTGCACCGCGGTGGCCGTCGAGCCGGAGGCTCGGATGCCCTCGGCAACGCGCTCGGCGGCATCGCCGTCGATGTCCTCGACGACGACCTTCCCGCCCTCTTCGGCGAAGAGCTCAGCACACGCCTGCCCGATACCGGAACCGGCCCCGGTCACCAGGACGACCTTGTCGAGCATTCGATCCATCGAAGCCTCCAGTGCTCAACCCGAACCGGGCGGGCGAGATGCCGGCACACGCGGAGAGCTATGAGGTCGCGGGCTCAGCGATGACGCCGCGCTCCCGGAGCATCCCGGTGACCCGTTCGCGGGGGAGGCCCGGCGAGCGATGACCCCTGAACCCGGTCATGTCCTCGTTCGCGACGAGGCAGTTCACGACGGCCTCCTCCGTGGCCTCCACGACGGCGGAGTAGAACGGATCGAGGAATCCCCATGGAATGAACCGGAGCTGGTCATACCGGCCCGCCGCCTCCGGAAACAGCGTCCGAAAGCCCGGCGTGATCGCGCCCTGGATTCGCGACCGACGCCCGCGAAGAAGAGATCGCCTGAGAAGTGGGATCCGGTCGTCCCCGTCCGTGCCAGCCCGAGCGTCACGCGCCTGGCCATCGCCCGGCATTGGTCGGGCAGGAGTGGCGCGTCGGTCAGGACGACGCCGATGCAGGAGCCTGCCCCTGGGGGCGCGGCGAAGAACTCGGCGATCGGATCGTCGTCGGCGAGCTCGCGCCCCAGCGGCACGCCCGCGATCACGAGCTCGTGGCGGGCGCCGAAGTTGGCCTGCAGGAACACGCCGACGGTATAGCGGGTCCCCGCGTAGTCGACGACCCGCGACGAGGTCCCGGAGCCACCCTTGTAGGAGTAGCAGTTCATCCCCGTGCCGCCGCCGACGGAGCCCTCGGCGATTGGACCGGTCGCGGCCGCCTGCAGGGCGGACACGACGCCGTCCTCCGTGACGTGGTGTCCGTTGATGTCGTTGAGGTAGCCGTCCCACGTCTCGGCGGCGACAGGCAGGAGCCACGCCTCGGCAAGGGCCCGGTGGTTCGCCGCCGTCCACGCGACGATCCCGGCGTGGGCGACACCGACCGCATGGGTGTTGGTGATGCAGATCGGACCGCTCATCGTGCCCGATTCCGCGATCCACGAGACCCCGGTCATCTCGCCGTTGCCGTTCTGGTTGTGCGTCCCGGCGACGACCGGGTCACCCGGATTGGCCGAGCCGCGGGGATGGATCGCCGTGACGCCCGTGCGGACGTCATTCCCCTCGATCACCGTCCAGTAGCCGACTTCGACACCGGGCACATCCGTGATGGCGTTCCAGGGCCCCGGCGTCCCCGCAAACGGAATACCCAGCTCGCGCGCACGCGGCCTGCGATTCGTCATGTCTGCCTTCCTTCTCACTTCCCGGATCTCGGCGACGAGGTGACTCGATGAGCCACGTGGGTTCCCCCGGCCCGGTCACGGGAGGGCACGAATCCGCCCCCGATATCGGGCGTTGATCGATGCGTTGTACTCGTCGGTCCCGTCCACGTTCTGGGACGCGAACACAGGAACCTCGATGCCACGTCGGACCAGCTCGTTCACCGCCTCGACCATGACGGCATTCAGGAGTGCAGCACCAATAACCGTCGAGGTAGGCCCAACCGCGACAGGCACGCCCTCGACATGGATCTCGGCGTCGCCGACGTCACCGCACGTGTCGAGGACGACGTCGGCGAGGTCGAGCAGCCGTCTTCCGGACGCATGACGCGTCGCGAAAGCCGTGCTGAACGCGACCGACGTCACGGCGATGACGCCGACTCCCCGGTCGCGTGCGATGAGCGCCATCTCGATTGGGGCCGACGTTGCGACCCGAACTGCTGACCACGATCAGGCAATCGGGTGGCTGGACCTGGTCGGCGTGCAGGAGCGTCGCGGCGTAGCCGGCAACGTTCTCGGCACGGCCGCCGGTGGGGTCGACGATCACATCGATCGGAGCCAGGCCTCCGGCTCGATCGGCGAGCTCCATCGCCAGGATCTGAGAATGGCCGGTGCCGAAAGCTCGGACGATCCCGTCGCTGTTCGATCGTGTCGGCCACCATTCGAGCGGCCTCGAGCATGGACAGCCGGTTGCTCTCCCGCGCGAGGCGCAGGCGATGCTCAACCGCGTCGAGATACGAATCGTACAACGTCCTCTCGCCTCCTCTACCCGCCCGACCCGGAGGCAGCCACGGCGTCCGACCGGCGTCCCGCCCGGTCGCGTTCGGTCGTACCGGTGGATCGGTCCCGAGCGGCTGCCGGTTCGGAGGTCTCGACCCAGCGGCCGCGCTTCATCACCGCTCGAACGGTCAGGTCGTCATCGAGCTCGACGAGATCCGCGAGCTGGCCGGGCGCGATCCGGCCCCGGTCGCGAACCTGGATGAGGTCGAGGGGCACGCGGGTGGCCGCGGCGACGGCGGTCACGAGTGGGACTCCGGATCCGACCAGGTTGCGTACCGCCGCATCGAGTCCGATGACGCTGCCCGCGAGGCGGCCGTCGGAGACCAGGCGGCAGGCTCCATCCCGGACCTCGACCTCGAGTCCGCCGACCAACCCGCGGGCGTCGCCGATCCCGGCCAGCGCGATCGCATCCGTGACCAGGATCAGCCGTGACGGCGACGCGCACCGGACGACGAGCGGCCACAGGTGCGGGTCGACGTGCAGCCCGTCGGCGACGAGCTCGACACGAACACGATCGTCGGCCAGCGCCGCCGCTGCGAGTCCCGGAGCGTGATGATCGAGGCCGGACATCGCGTTGAACAGATGAGTCGTCGATCGCGCGCCGGCGCGGAAGCCCGCCATGGCCTCCGCGGCGGATGCGTCCGAGTGGCCGAGCGAGACGGCGACACCACGATGGGACAACCTCCGGATCAGCTCGACGGCGCCATCGAGCTCGGGCGCGATCGTCAACACTCGAAGACCGTCGAGAAGCGGGCTGAGGCCGCTCCACGAGATCGCCGTGGGGTCCAGGATGAACGCGCGGTTCTGCGCCCCGGCGCGTCGCGCCGAGATGAAGGGCCCCTCGAGGTTGTGCCCCAGCGCCTCAGATCCGACCGGCGTCTGCCGCGCGAAGCGGCGGACCTGCGCGGCAAAGTTCACGAGGATCGTGAGCGGCGCGGTCTCGGCCGTCGGCAGGAACGACGTCACGCCGAGACGCACGAGAGCGCGCGCCATCCCGACGAGCCCCGCTTCGCCGCCCATGGCGTCATGGCCACCCCAGCCGTGAACGTGGATGTCGACGAAGCCCGGACACACGAAAGGTCCGGCGGCTCCTCGCTCGTCCGGGGCGACCGCCTGGATGCGATCGCCGACAACGTCGACACGGCCTGGAACGATGTCCGACTCGAGGACCAGGCGGCCGAGGATCCTCTGCCTGCGCATGGTCGTCGCGTCGTCCCGCGGTGTCATCGCCCGTCTCCTCAGCCCACGTCGGCGGGCGCGAGCGTCGCACGGTCCCGGTACACGTCCCGTAGGGCCACCCGCGCGGCAACATAGGTCTCGTAGTCGCGCGCGTAGCGCTCGATCGCGCGGGGATCTGGCTCGATGGGGTCGTCGAACACGACCATTGCATCAGACGCGTCGAGGACGTTGGCGAACGCCCCCAGCCCGACTGCGGCCAGCGCTGCGGCGCCCAGCGCGGAGGCGTCGCGGACGTGGGTCGGGTGGACGGTGAGGCCGAGTATCCCCGCGATGATCTCGCGCCAGACGGCGCTCGCCGAGCCCCCACCACCGAGGTGCACGCGGGCGACCGGGAGGCCGAGATCGCGGACCACCTCGAGACATTCGCGCGCGTTGTACGCCACTCCCTCGAGTGCAGCCCGCACGAGCTGTGGTCGACCGGTCGCGAGCGACAATCCGAGGAACGTGCCCTGGACGGTCGGGTCGAAATCGGGGGTCCCACTGCCGACGAGGAACGGCAGGAAGAGTGCCCCATCGCTGCCCGGCGTTGCGGCCGCGGCCTGTGCCGACAACGCCTCGAAATAGCCGCTTCCGAGACGGTCGAGCTCGCGCTCCTCGCCGAACGCCTGGGCGAGCCAGCGAAGGGTCAGCCCGCCGCTGAAGATCGAGCCCATCAGGTAGAGGAGCGGCGGCATCGGATGCGGATGGAAGCTGACGCGCCCCGCCGCCCCGCCCGCCGACAGCGCGGCCAGGGAAGTCGTGACCTGCGCGGACGTCCCGATCGTCACGGCGACGACGCCGGTGCGCACCGCGGCCGTCCCGACGACGCTGGCGGCCATGTCGGCTCCGCCGGCGACGACCGGCGTTCCGACCTTCAGCCCTGTCGCGGCACTCGCCCCAGGCGTGATCGTGCCGACAACGTCGGTGGGCGCGACAAGTGACGGGAGCTTGCCGGGGTCGAGCCCCATCTCGGCGTACAGCTCGACGTCCCACCTCCGCGTCACCAGGTCGAGAAAGAAGGTGTTGCCGGCGTCGGTCGGGTCGGTCGCGGCGTTCCCGGTGAGCAGGAAGCGGACGAAGTCCTTGGCGAACAGGAACGTCGACATCCGCGCGTAGGTGTCGGGTTCGTGCGCCTTGAGCCAAAGCAGCTTGGGTGCCACGTCCGAGGTTCCCGGCTGGCCGCCGGCAAGTCGTTCGAGGCGGGGCCCGAACATGCTCGTCAGCCAGGCCGCCTCAGGTCCGCCCCGTCCGTCGGCGACGGTGATGCAGCGACGGAGTGGCTGGCCGTGGCCGTCCACGGCGACGAGACTCGACATGTGCCCGGAGAGTCCGATGCCGGTCACGCTCGAGGCACCCCCCGGGAGCTTGCCCACGACTTCCCGCACCGTGCTGCAGACGGCACGCCACCAGTCCGCCGGCTCCTGCTCGACCCAGCCAGGCTGCGGGGTGTACAGCGGATAGCCCGCCGTGCCGACCGCTCGGACTCGTCCATCGGACCCGACCGCGATGGTCTTCGTCCCGGAGGTGCCCACGTCGATGCCCAGGAAGACAGCGTCGCTGCTCATCGCTCGTCGCTCCGCGGGGCGGCCGCGCCGGTACCGAGGACGGCCAGCTCCAGCTCGACGATGTGCACCATCCGGTTGACCTCGGCGACGACGATCGCCTCGCCCTTGAGGGGGGTTGCCGCAGTCGCATCGCCCAGCACTCCGGTGGACGTTACCGCTCGCCAGGGAGTGGGGGTCAAGTCAAAGTCGTAGGGGTATTCCGGGTAGTCGCGGATTGCCCGATCCATGTAGACGCGGTCGGGCGCGAGCTCAAGGGCCATGCTCGTTTCGATCTCGCACGAGTGGATCAGCGACGGGTGGCTCCGTGGCGAGGTCAGGATCCCCGCGACCTGCGCAATCGCGTCGTCGAGGCAATCGAGGAGAACGACCTTGACGCCGTCAAGCTCGTCGTGGCAATCGCGCATCGCCTGCTTGAGCCCGGCGACGTTGCCGAGGTGCCCGGTGTGCAGGAAGACGAGCCTGAACCCATGATCGCGGAGGCTCCTCACGAGATCCTTCGTGAGCGCCGTGAGCGTCGAGACCGAGAGGGAGAGGGTTCCCGGGAAGCCGTAGAGGGACCAGGCCTGACCGTAGGGAACGGTTGGCATGAGGATGACGCCCGTGCGCTCGCATGTCCGCCGGCACTCCTCGCCGCTGATCCGGGTGTCCATGTCCAGCGTCATGTGCGGTCCGTGGGCTTCGATCGCACCGAACGGCACAAGACAGGCGGGCATCCTCGCCACCGCCAGCTCGGCCTCCGGCCACGTCAAGCCCCCCCATTCCACAACCGTCGACATGTGTGACCCCTAGCTCTGAATGCTCAGGAAGTCGCGCGGGTTCTCGATCAACAGCTCCTCCCCCACGCGATCCGCATCGCTTGCCGTGAACCCTCGTCGTCGAAGCTCGTGAACGAGCCGCGGAACGAAGGTGCCCGCGATGTACTGGAGGCCGGGCCCTCCTCCGTACGCACCCAGGTAGCTGCGCCGCGCCATGTCGCCGGAGATGAGGATCCGACGTCGGCAGCCAGCCTCGATCAGGGCGACGATCAGGTCGATCCGCCAGTCGTCCGTCGCGTACTTGAGCTTGCCAACCTGGTCGATCCCAATGAACACGCCCTGGCGGGCGACCTGCCGGAGATGCCAGAGGTCCGGATTGCGGTCGAGATGGCCCACGCATACCCGGGCCTTGTCGACGCGCTCAGTCTTGATGAGCTCGAGCTGCTCGAGAGCGAACGTGCCGGCCTCCGTGTGCGTGTACAGCGGCAATCCTGTGGCTCTCTGCACCCGGCATGCGGCTCGGGCGGCGCGCTCCTCGGCCGGCGTCATGTGGCGATAGCTTGTCCCGAACTTGAGGATCCCGGCGCGACAGGTCGTCCCGTCCATCCCGATGTTGGCATCCCGCGTGATGGTGTCCTCAAGCTCGTCCAGGCTGGCGCGCTCGATATCCGGCGTGAAGTACGCCGCCTTGTTGTACCCCGCGGTCGCGATCACATGGCAGCCTGACCGTCGCGCGACGTCCGCCGATGCGACCGCGTTGCGCCCGTAGTCGATCGTCGTCCCGTCAACCACGCATGTGCCGCCGACCGACGTGAAGGCCGCCAGCTCGCGAGCTGCCGCGGCGACATCGTCGAGCACCAGGTCCTGCTCCCACCGGGAGTAGTGGCGCGGCGGCTGCGAGATGGTGTGCTCGTGGAAGTAGGTGATGCCGAGCGAATCCGCGTCGACATCACCCAGGATCGTTCGCACGGATGGCATTCCGCCACCTCACGCGCTCTTGGCCCCACCCGCCCCGGCGCAGCGATCCTCGCGCATCCCGCGCGAATGAGTCGCGCTGCCCGGAGCGGGCTTGACCAGGCGACCGGCTATTCGACCGTCTCATCCCGGAGCGGCTCGCGCAGGTTCCAGGCTCGTCCGCCCTGCGGCAGGATGACGACCGCCCAGTACACGAGGCCGATCAGGATCGTCAGTCCCGTGACGATGAGGGCGGTGGACGTCTGCTGGGTGGCCACGAAGAGGGTCGCCGCGAGCGCGAGGATCGGCCACAGCGGCCACAGCGGCATCCGGTAGGGGCTCCCGTCGGTCGCCCTGCTGATCCGTCCGACGATCGCCGCGAACGCGATCAGCGCGTAGTTCGCAACCAGGCTCGCGCCGGTCAGCATGATGAGCGTGTTCAGGTCGACGCCGATGCAGAAGATCACGCCCAGCACGCCGACGATCGCGGTCGCGACCCAGGGCGATCGAAGGCGCGGGTGGACGGTCGCAAACCACTTGTTCATCGGCCCGGGCCATGCCCGGTCGCGTGCCGAGGAGTAGAGGATCCGCCCGGACGCGAGGATGATCGCGATCGTTGCGTTGAAGATCGCCAAGGCGACACCGAGCGACACGAGCGTGTTCACGGTTTCACTCGACGTTGCCAGCAGGAAGTAGGTCATCGGGGCCGGGGAAGTCGTCAGCGTGGCCAGATCGGGCGCACCGAGGAGCACCGCGGTCGTCGGAATGAGCTCCGCGGCGACCGTGATGACGAGGGCCCAGATGATTGCCGTCGCGATCCCCCGGCTCGACCCCTTCGTCTCCTCGGAGTAGTTGACCGCACTCGCATAGCCGTTGTACGCGAAGACGCCCGTTGCCGTTGCGGTAAGGATCACGGCGAACGCGACCGGATCCAGCCCTCCGTCCGCGTTGCCGATCTGCCAGCCCGAGAACAGCGAAGGGATGCGATCGGTGTGGATGTTCGCGATCCCGAGGACGGTCAGGACCAGTAGCGCCAGCAGCTCGAGTGCCAGGAAGATCCCCGTGACGACTGCGTTCGTCCGGATTCGCAGGATGGCGATAGCCGCGGCAACCGCGCACACGACGGCGCCGGCGATCCCGGTGTTGAGCGTGACGATGCTCTTGAGGTACTCCGCCGTCCCGAGAGCGATCACCGCGGGGATGAACGCGATTGTCGTGACCATGAGCGCGAACGTCGCGAAGCTCAAGGCGCTTCCGAGCCGCGCCCACCGTCCCTTGAACGCATGCCACACCAGCGCGTAGTCGCCACCTGTGATGGGGAAGGCTGCGCCAAGCTCCGCCCAGCAGAAGGCCATGAACACGCCGATCACCGCCGCGAACACCATTGCGAGAAACGACCCGGTCCCGGCGGTCAGGAGGATGAACGGAATGATGATGAACACCGACGAAGCCGGCGTCACCCCGGACAGCACGATGACGATGTTGCCCAACACCCCCAGCTCGCGATGGAGCTCCTGCTCGTACCGCGGTCCGGCGGTCTCCGACTGCGCCATGCCCCGACCCTCCTAGATCCCCCACTCTCCCCACTTACGCGGAATTCTGCATACTGCGTAAGAGGAATGCAACAGGAGAAATGTTGGGGGACCCCTGTGTGAGGGCATCCTGTACGATCGGGACGTGCAGAATTTGGCATTTTCCGAAGAGTCTTCCTCTCTTGTCGCGATCGCGCGTGACCTCCTCGTGAGGCAACCGGGGGATCGCATCCCTACTGTTGCCGAGTACCAGGAACGCCTCGGCCTAGGGTCCGGAACAGTCCAATCGCGGCTCAGGACACTCTCGGCCATCGGCGCGATCCACGTCCAGGCTCGCGGACACCAAGGGACCGTGCTGGTTTCTCGAAGTCTCCCGGACCTGTGGAACCTGGCGCGCAACGGTCCCGTGTCGGGCATCCTCCCCCTTCCCGAGGCGCTGGAGCCGGTCAGCCTCGCGGCCGTGCTTCGTCGCGCTTTCCAGAAGCTGAAGATCCCGCTCGAGCTGCTCTACCTGCATGGATCGGCGAAGCGGATTGACCTCGTCCGGCGCGGAGAGGCGCACTTCGCGGTCACCTCTCGGCCCGCGGCCGAGCATCTGAAGGCGAAGACATCGGCCTGGCTGTGCCGTGATTTCGGTGCCGAGAGCTACCATCGAGCGGACTCAATGGTCGTGCTGCTGGGCCACAGGATGGCCGAGGGTGAGCAGATCGAGCGCGTGGGGATTGACTCTTCCTCACATGATCACTCCCTTCTCACGAGGCTCGAGTTCCCCGGGCGGAGCGGGTACAGGCACGTGTCGCTGCCTCACCATCGGCTGCCAGCCGCGATCGCCGAGGATCGGATCGACGCCGCCGTGTGGCTGCAGACGACGCTTGCGATCCCGCTCTCGGCGGTCGGGATCGTGACGAGGCCCCTCCGAAATCCGGAGGCGATTGTCGCGAACGAGGCTCTAGGGCACGCCGTCCTGATCGCTCCGGACGAGCATGATGGGGTGGCCACGGTCCTGCGGGAGATCGAGCTGTCTGGCATTCGCGAGATTCAGAGCGAGATCCTCCGGAGCGACGTGCTTCCCTTGTACTGACCGGCGGCGGCGAGCCGGCGGGGGCGGCCGCCGCCGACCGCCCCTCTCCTGACTACGTCACGGAACGCCCGCCCTCAGCGGGAACGCCCTGCGGACGTCAGTCACTCAGCGGACGGAACGCGTGCCTGAGGTCATATCTCGCGACGCTTCGGCCGAGCGCGACACCGACCTCGGTCGAGTTCCGGTAGTGCACGCCGCCCCAGAGCCGGGCCTCGATGATCTCGGCCCGCAGGTCGCTCGCCCAGGTGAAATGGTGGACGGCGTCGAAGTTGCCGGGCGCACCGGCCGCGTCGAAGCCGTGGATGTCGACATCGATCCGGCTCGTTCCCAGGAACTCGGTGAGAACCTGGGCGACCGCCGACGTGATCGTGCCGTGGGCGGCGGGATACTCCGGGTGGTTGGGGGTCGTGATCAGCGAGCGCCACCCGACCTGCTCGACGGTCGCGATGTTGCCGTCGTCGAACCCGGCACGGGCCCGAAGCCGTCGCCCGCCGGCTTGACCGAGGTCGGGTCGATGGCCGTGACCGGCCGCCAGAACAGGTAGTGGTACTTCGCGTTGAGCACCGAGATGCCGGCGTCGGCGCCGACGACGTTGATCATGGCGGCGAGCCGTGCGGTCTGGACCAGCCCGAGCGACCGCGCCGCTGCGATGTCACGCACGAGGCTGTTCCACTGCCGGGGCACGTTGGCCGTGTAGAACCGCGCGGTCGCCGTCTGCTCCGCCGTCCGCATGGCGCTCGTGTCCTGGCCCATGGCCTTGATCTCGTTGAAGTCGGCGACCCACACCGGGCTCGTCAGCGCGGGCGGCGGGGGCGGCAGGAACCGGTCGGCGCTCGGGAGGACGAACGGCGTCATGCTTCCGGCCCACGGGATCTGCGGGGCGAGGTATGCCGGCGGGGTGAGCCGCCAGACACCCGGACCGGGCGCCTTGGTCGGGAAGGGGACGTCGTCGCGATCGGCGTCAGACGGCCGTCGCCCGTCCGCAGCGCGATGATCTCCTGGGCGGCGCGGTGCCCCACCCTGATGCCGCCTCTCTTGGCCCGGCCGTCGGCGATCGTGGCCAGCGACGCATCCCGCGCGGCTCCCAGCGTCGCCTCGCTGGCCGGGAAGTAGTAGACCAGCGTCTCGTACGCGGCCTCGACCACCGCCGCGTTGGCCGAGGCGCCCGCCGGGGCCTCGATCCTGTGCCCGTACGGGGCGTACCGGCCCTTGATCGCGACGACCGCGTCGTAGACCGCCGCCTGCGTGTACGACATGTACACGAGGCCCTCGATCTGCGCGGCACCCGATCCGACGACCGTGTCCTCGGCGATCTTGTTCCACTGCGCGACCATGTTCGGGCCGCTCGCCGCGACGAGCGACGAGCTCCCCAGGAGGAGGCCTCCCGCAATGCACAGGGCGGCCAACAGGCAAATCAGCTTGTTCGTGTGCGTGGACGTCATGTTCGGCTCCTCTCCATCCGGGACGCTCCCTGGGCCCACGGGCCATGCGGCCATCGGGCCGTCAGGGAGCGATGGAAACGCTTGCGGTCATCAGTCTCCTCTTCGCCGGGCCACCTCCTCCTTCTCCTCCTTATCGCGACTTCGCTTGTCGCGAGCTACCGGGAGCCCGGCGATCAGGATGGCTCGCCGACCCAACGGCGGCGCGATCAAGGCTTCGCGTCCGGCGACGGAAGCAGCCACCCGACGTCCGGGGCGTAGTCGGTCGCCACGACCCGGCCGTCCTTGATCTCGGAGGCCCAGACGTACAAGGGCACATCGAGCTTCGTGCCCACCGTGCCGCCGCCCGTGGCGTCTCCTCCAAAGCTCCAGCGCCCCGGGTAGAACGTGTCGAAGAAGGCCTTGCCGACCATGCCATATGGCGATCCGGCCGCCGACTCCGTCCGGCCGGTATGGAGGTTCGTGCGCCACGCTCGGTGGGGCCAGTCGCCGTGGGACGCACTCATTCGACACTCCCTGTTCCTGGTCACACGGAATGCCAGATCACGGGAACGCTGGCTGCCAGGTCAGCTCCGAGCCGGACCACTCCAGGTTGAGCTCCCCGCTGGAGTGCACGATCGCGGGTGACCCGGGCGCAACAGGGATCGACACCACGCCGGCGATCGAACCGAGGAGCAGTCGCTCGCCGTCCGGCGACCACTGCAGTCCCGGCGTACCGAAATCGGCCGGGATGGGCACCTCGACCACATCCGAACCGTCCAGATCCATCGTCCTGAGATGTTCAGGGTCTCCAGTGCAGCCATCGGTCGTGCATCGGTAGTCGCGGTAGGCAACCGCCACCCGGTTGCCGTCCGGCGAGACGGCCGCGGCCGCGATGTCGGACCCGATCGAGACGAGGGCATCGGAACCGGGGTCGAACGTGATCTGGGTTGTGGTCGGATCGGACGTGAGCCGCTGGTCTGCATGGCCTCGACGCCCATCACGTGCAGCTCAGGCCCATCGCCCGGCTCGTCGGTCAGATAGACGATCCTTTCGTCCCCAGCGGTCCAGCCAAGGGACCCGGGGGTCGCTCCCTTCACCGGGACGATGGTCGACGCACCGCCATCCATCGGCACGACACGGATCTGCCCAGGCTCCGCGACGGCGATCCTGGACCCGTCGCGAGACCACTCGAACTCCTGCCGGCCCGGTGGCGCCTCGGTCACCGGAAACACGGTCGCCTTCCCCGAGCTGGCGTCGGCGACCCACAGGTCGGGCCCGACGAGGAAGGCGACACGCTCGCCGTCGCGGGACCACTCGGGACACGGGATATGACCGGGATCTGCAGACGCGGTCACCCGCACGATCGGTGGGGATGCGTCGCCATGGTCGTCGATCCCGACCACGACCACGGCCCGACCCGGCACGGGCGATTGCCCCGGAGCTGGTCGTCGCCAGGCTGATGGAGAGATGCGACCTTCACCGTAGGCGAGCCTCCGCCCATCGGGTGAGAACCTTGGGCACGCCTGGGCGACACCGTCGCCGTCGGCACCGATGATGCGTCGTGCTGCGGCGCCTTCGCTCACGAGATAGATGTCGCCACGACTCCCCGACGCCGACATGTTCGGGTTCGCGGAGACGGCAATCCAGCCGTTGCCGACGCCGGTCGGTCGGCGAAGGTCTGTCGCAGCAGCGCCCCGGCGCCGGCGATGGCACCCAGCAGCGCGAGCGCGAGCAGGGCGCCGACGATCGCCCAGCGCAGCCGGGGCGACCGGCCGATCCAGGCATCGAACCGGCGCCCGCCGAGGGGGCGCTCCTGGCCGACGCCGGCGACCTGCTCGAGGGCCGCCGCCAGCACCCGCCCGGGCGCCCGGGGCGGTGCATCGGCCACCAGCCAGTCGGTGACGACCCGGTCGAGGTCGAACCCGGCGGTCATGCCAGCGCCTCCCCGTGATCGGCGGCCCGTGCGTCGGCCTCGAGCGCGGCCCGGAGGGCCGCCATCGCGTAGTGGTAGCGGGACTTGGCGGTGCCCGCCGGGATGCCCAGGGCGGCGGCGACCTCGGGCAGCGGCAGCCCGGCGTAGTGGTGGAGGACGACGACCGCGCGGTGGTCGATCGAGAGGCGCCGGAACCCGGCCTCGAGCTGGTCCCGGTCGGCGACCTCGCGGGCCGCGTCCGCCGTCACAGGCTCGACGTGGATCATGCGCACCGCCGCCTCGTGCCGCCGGCGGCGCCCGCCCTCGTCGGCGGCCGCCCGCACGAGGATCCGGTACAGCCAGCCGTCGAAGCGCTCGACGTCGCGCAGCCTGGGCAGCTGGCGCCAGCAGCGGACGAGGGCCTCCTGGACGGCGTCCTCGGCGAGATCCGGGTCGCGCAGCACGAGCCGGGCGATCGCGTGGAGGCGGTCGACCTCGCCCGCGGCGAGCTGCCCGAACGCCTCCCGATCCCCGCGCCTCGCCCGTTCCACGAGGTCCAGCCGCATGCCCTGCCCCTGGGACGCGCCGGTCGTGCGACCGGCTCCTAACCCTAATGACCGACGGCAAGGGCCCGGCGGTTCAATCTCGCGGGTGCGGATCAGTGCTGACAGGGTCACGGTGATCGGGGAGCTGGGGCGGTCGGGGCATCCGCACGCGACCATCGGCACTGGCGGCGGGCGGCCGGCCGTTCGGACGATGCGCGCAAGCAGGAGGGAGGCGCTTCGGTGCGAAAGCGTGCGTGGGTCGGCCTTGTCGTCGCGGCGGCCCTGGTGGTGTGCGGTTGCGACCCGGGCGCCGTGAACGGCCCTTCGGATCGGGACTGGCATGGGCCGGACCTGTTCGGGGGCGCCGCGATCGTGTCCCGGGATCCGGGCGGCGGCTCGTGCACCAACAGCGGTCCCGCGACACTCCGGATCGACGCGTCGGGCGCGGCGGTGTTCGCAGTCAGGACGACCGGCGACATCGTGCGCGACAACGCGGGCGCGTGCGACGTGATCGGCGGGGAGACGACGGAGTTCTCGTTCCAGGGCACGGCGACGGTCGGGCACACGGCGCCGATCCAGTTCACGACCTGCGGCAGCAACAAGGACAAGCAGGCGTCGGGGACGGCCGAGGTGCGCCCCGGTGGGGCCGCAGCCAAGGGAATGACCCAGATCAAGGTGTCGTGCAGCATCGACGGCCAGCTGATGCACACCGTCACGGCATCGCTCGACCGGCTGGACCCCTCGAAGTAGGAGTGCGGGGGGTGCGGCGCAGCCGGGCCACCCGGGTCCCCTGGTCGTGCGGCGGCCGCGCTGGGTCGGCGCAGGTGTCGCCGGGCACATCGCGGATCCGAGGCGACACGCAGGGAAGCGCGCAGTAATGCCGCTCGTCCGTCCACCCGGCCTCTTGGGCCCGCCGCCACTGCGTGAAACACCGGCAGGGGTTTAGCGTCCCATGTGTCGTGGACCCGGTGACCTCTCCCCTGGAAACCGTCGACGCTGCGGGCGCACAGCGCACGGCAACGGTCGACGCCGCGGTCGTGGCCGCCTGGGCCGATCACCACGGTGAGCTGTTCGCGTTCCTGGTGCGGACGACGCGCGATCCCGAGGTGGCCGAGGACCTCCTCCAGGAGGCGTACCTGCGCCTGACCACCGAGGTCCGGGCGGGACGGACGCCCGACAACGTACGGGCCTGGCTGTACCGGGTGGGCGCCAACCTCGCGGTCAGCCGCGGCCGGCGCATCTCGACCGCGCTCCGCGCCGTGGTCCGGTTCGGGAGCGCGCCGGGTGCCACGCGCGACCGAGGACACCCCGGAGGCGGGCTATCTCCAGCGCGAGGGTCGGGCCGCGCTTGTCGGCGTCCTCGCGGACCTCGGCCCGGGCGCCCGGGCGGCGCTCCTGCTGAGCAGCGAGGGCTTCTCGGGCGCCGAGATCGCGGCCGCCATCGGGCGGTCCGAGGCAGCGACCCGGACGTTGCTGTGCCGGACCAGGACGCAGGTCCGGAGCCGGCTCGCGTCGGCGGAGGCCCCCCGATGACGCCGCACGACACCTTCCTCGATCTCGCCGCCATCGCGATCGACTTCCCGCTGGCCCAGGCCGACCGCACCCGCCTCGAGCAGCATCTCGCCGGGTGCCCGGCCTGCACCCGCGGGGCCTCCGCCCTGCGGGGCGACGCCCTGGCCCTCGGGCACCTTCCCGCGGTGATCCTGCCCGAGCGCCGTGGGGCCGAGATCCTCGCCGGTGCCCTCCACCCGGCCGCGGTCCGCCACCCGCTGCGGCTGCTCCTCCTCGCGGCTCTCCTGGCCCTGCTGCTCGTCGGCTCGCTCGCCGTCGGTGCCCAGCTGATGCGCCAGCCAGAGGATGACCTCTCCGTGGTGGTGCCTGTGCCCACGTCGTCGGTCGCGCCGGACACGACGGCCGTAACTCCAGTCCCCGCTCCAACCACCGAAACAGCTCCTCCCGACGGGCTCATCGCCTTTGTCGGCCTCGAGGACGGCAAGCCCGTGATCCGGATGGTCCGCTCGGACGGGACCGGAGCCCGCACGATCGCCCAAGGCGAGGCGCCCGCGTGGTCCCCGGACGGGACGATGCTCGCGTTCCAGTGCCCGCCCTCGAGCACGCCCGCGGAGGCAGATCCAGGCGCCGACATCTGCGTCGTGAACGCGGACGGTTCCGGCCGGCGGGTCGTCGTCACCGGCGCCATCGCGCCCGCGTGGTCACCCGACGGCGCGAGCCTGATGTTCGCCCGCTCCGTGATCGACGCAGGCGATACGTGGCTCGTCAACCTCGATGGCTCGAACCCCCGGCGGCTTGGCGCGGGCACGGGGTCGTGGTCGCCCGATGGCCAATGGATCCTGCTGCTCGGCGCATCGGGCGCGGAACCGGATGCGACGATCGTCCACCCGGACGGGACCGGCGCCCGGCAACTGGGCAGGTGCTGGGACGCAGCCTGGAGCCCCGACGGCACGCAGCTTGCCTGCACGGAGCTCCAGGGCACAGAAGGCGAACTGCGCATGATCAAGGTCGCGGAGGGTTCGGTCGGGATGACGTTCAGCGAGCACGCCCAGCTCGCCAAGCCGACATGGCTGTCCGACCGGCGCATGGTGATGGTGATGAGCGGGACCGGGAACCCCGCGGTCGAGGCCGGCGATCACCTGTACTTCGTCGACTTCCAGACGGGGGAGACACGCATGCTCCTGGACGGGACCGCAACGGTGACCTCCGTGGCGCCCGGCGGGACTTGGCTCGCGGTGACGGTCGGGTCGGGCAACGTGCACCTCGTCTCGGTCGACGCGGAGGAGCGCACGCTGACCACCGACGGCACGTCGATGGGCGCCAAGTGGCAGCCGAGCCCGGCGACCGCCGAACCTTCGCCGTCCCCGTCCGCCGCCAAACCGCTCTCGAAGCTCATGCCCGGGTCGATCCGCGTGGGCTCCGAGGACGTCGCATGGGCCTCGACGGGCGGGCGGCTCTACCGGACCTCTGACGGCGGCGCGACCTGGGCGGAGGTTCAGCCACCGGTGCCGAACGCGGGCGTGAGCGTGGCGCCCGATGCGGACACCGCGTTCCTCGTCCAGTCAGACCCGGGGGCGATGGTGTGGGTGACGCGTGACGCCGGCCGGTCGTGGGCCGAGGTCGAGTTCCCCCAGGAGGACGGCTCGACGCCACCCACGCTCTCCTTCTTGTCGCCGAGCCACGGGTTTGCGAGGTTCCAGCGGGACGCATCCCCGCTGCGCATCTACGAGACCATGGACGGCGGTCGGACCTGGACAGGCCCGGTCGTCCGGGATGCCCAGGAGAAGGGCATGCCGTACGGGGGAATGGCCTGGATCCCGGGGTACGAGAAGGGCGCCCTGTGGTCGAGCAACGGGAAGGCCGACAACCAGCCCTTCGACAATCGGCTCCAGATCTCCGTCGACGGTGGCGTGACATGGCAGGAGGGCCGGTTCCCCACCGGGCCAGGGGCCCCGACGAACGACCTCAAGTCGGTGGACGGGCTATGGGCCGACGGATCGGGCCGTGTCGTGCTCGCCATGAGCCTCGGCGACGGGCCGCAGATCTACGTCAGCGACGACGGCGCGCACTCCTGGCGCTTCGTGCGGAGCTGGCAGAGCTTCCTGAGCGGAAACACGACCGTGGGCTATCACGTCGCGCTGCTCTCGGGTGACGTGTGGATCCTCGTCGCCCAGGACGGCTCGGGGTCGTGGTCGACCCTCGACGGTGGTGCCACCTGGAAGGAGGCCACGGGCACCCCGACGGCCCTGCTGGACGAGGTCTACGTCGCATCAGCCGACCGCTTCCTGGCGGTCCACCGTTGCGACCTCCGCCGCACGGTCACGAGCA
Organism: uncultured Chloroflexia bacterium; assembly: GCA_963776395.1. Taxonomy (GTDB): domain Bacteria; phylum Chloroflexota; class Limnocylindria; order Limnocylindrales; family CSP1-4; genus CAIXZV01. The sequence goes on from CAVZML010000005.1 coordinate 129,330, forward strand.
AGCCCGACGCGGTATGCGGCTGGCCCGTCGTGGACACGGACCTCCTCGTGACGTCCGACGGCGGCCGCACGTGGACCCACGTGGCAGAATTGACCGCAGGCCCGGCCGACGACCGCCCAGGCGGGTGCGACCTCGCGACGCTCGCGAAGCTCCTGGTCATCGGTGCCATCGCGCTGGGCATCGCACGCGACATCGGCGCTGGGGGCAGGCCGCGCGCGGACCATGCGCGCAAGCGCGATGACGGTTGGGGGGCCTCGTCGACCTCCCGTCCACGCCGGAGGTGATCGGCCTCGACGTGAAGAGGGGATGCGGATCGCTCCTCGAGCCTGGCGAACGAGGACCGGCCATCCTGGGTTGGATACCCGGCGTCCACGTACGCGCATGGGTCGCCTCGACGCGCTGACCGGCGGATCGTCGCCCAGGTGCCTGATGCCAGTCCCCGCGCAGCCGAGCACTCGAACATCCGGCCGGCGTCAGCCGGAGCCACTATCGATCGTCTTGACCATCCCCGAGAACGCCACGTGCCGGTGCAGCAGGTCCTCGGAGGTAATTCGGTCGATCGGACCTTCCTCGACAATTCGGCCGCCTTCGAGGACGTATCCACGCGTTGCAAGGACCGACGCGAGGTGAATGTTCTGCTCGACAAGCAGGATGGCTGCGCCGAGGTCGCGCGCGGCGGCTCCGAGGACCCGGGCGACGTCGTCGATGATCGATGGCTGCAGCCCCTCGGATGGCTCGTCACACAGGAGGAGCTTGGGCTGGGCGAGCAGCGCGCGGGCGATCGCCACCATCTGCTGCTCGCCACCGCTCAACGTCTCGGCGGACTGGCCGAGACGGTCGCGGAGGACTGGAAAGTAATCGAGGATCGCATCGGTGGGCTCGTCCAGCCGCCCCGACCTCGCGACGGCGCCGAGCCGGAGATTGTCTCGGACGCTCAGCTTCCCGAAGAGTTGGCGTCCCTGCGGGACGTACCCAATTCCAAGCCGCGCAATTCGATCGGGGCTCATCCGGCTGATGTCGGCGCCGTTGAACGTCACAGCTGCCGGCTTGTCGCGGCACCAGGCCCATGATCGTCCGCAACAGGGTTGTCTTTCCCACTCCGTTCCGCCCGAGGACGCAGACCACCTCGTTGGCAGAGACGTCCGAGGCTCACGTCGTCGCAGATGACGTCGCCGCGGTAGCCGGAGCGAAGGTGTTCGACAGTCAGGAGGCTCACGTGGCGGCTCTCCCGAGGTAGACGAGCCCGACCTGCGGGTCGCGCGAGATCTCGTCGAATGAACCCTGTGTGCAGCAGGCCGCCCCGGTGCATCACGATCACCTTGTGCCGCGATCAGCTGGACGAAGCGCGAGGTCGTGCTCAATCACGACCACCGCGATCCGATCAGTCAGACGTTGAAGCAGCTCGGCTGTACGCGTCTTGTCCTCGATGGACATGCCGGCACCAGGCTCGTCGAGGAGCAGGATCCGCGGCTGAGTCGCCAGCATCATGACGATCTCGAGCCACTGACGCTCCCCATGGCTGAGCTCCGCGGCGAGGCGATCCCGGGTCCTGGCGAGGCCGAGGTCGTCAAGGAGCTCCTCGATCAGTGCGTTGGCGGCGGCGGCAGCCCGTCGCCGGCGCAGTCCGAGCAGCTCGGGCACGCCCATCCCGGTGCGGGTCGCCAGCTCGAGGTGGGCGTGCACGCTCAGCGACGGGAAGATGCGCGGGATCTGGAGCTTCGTCGCGACGCCCATGCGGGCGATCTCCCGGGCGTTCCGGCCCGCGACGTCCTGCCCCAGGATGGAGACCTTGCCCGAGTCGGGGCGGATCAGCCCCGCGAGGACCTTGAAGAGCGTGCTCTTGCCGGCGCCGTTCGGACCCACGATGCAGCGGATCTCGCGATCGGAGACTTCGATCGAAAAGTCGTTGAGCGCGGCCACGCCGCCGAAATGCTTCGTGAGGCCAGTCGCGGAGATGACTGGATCGCCTGTGACGGTGGTACTCATGAAGCCGGAACCACGGGGCAATTCGTCGTCGGATTGCCGCGCCAATGCGCTGCACGAAGGGATAGAGGCCCCGCGGCCAATAAGAGGACGATCACGAGGAAGAACACCCCGACGAAGAGCGGCCAGATGTCCTCGTACTCGCCGCTCAGGACTGTCTCGAGGGTCCCGACGAGCATCGTGCCGAGGATCGGCCCCACCAGGGTTCCTCGGCCCTCCGATCCCGACCCAGACGAGGACCTGCGTGGAGAAGAACACGCCGCAGGAGCTGGGGCGAGACGAAGCCTACGGTCGTGTAAAGCGACCCGGCCAGCCCGGCCATCGCGCACGTGATCACGAGGAGGACGGTCTTCAGGTAGGCCGTGTTGTAACCGAGCAGCTCCAGGCGCGCCTCGTCGTCGCGGATCGCGATGATCGCTGTCCCGAACGACGAGCGAGTGATCCACCTCGCGAGGACGTAGCAGAGGGCGAGCGCCAGGACCCCGACGATGTAGGGGTTCTCCGTTCCCCAGATCTCCACCGTGTTGATGCCGGGTATCCAAATGGTCGGAATGGCGAACCCATAGATCCCATCCATGCCGCCGGTGAAGGCGCGATTGACGACGGCGAGCGTCTCAAGGACGACAGACAGGGCCAACGTGACGATGCCGAAATAGACGCCGGCGACCTTCGAGTAGAAGAGGAAGAAGCCGAGGGCAAGCGCCAGCAGCGCAGGTACGCCGATCCCCAGCAGGAGCGCGAGGGCCGTCCCGCCGACCCCTTCGACGTGCGAGAGGGTGATCGCCACGGCGTACGCACCCAGCCCGAAGAACAGCGCATGGCCGAAGCTGACGACCCCGCCATAGCCCCACAGCATGTCCATGCTCAGCGCGAGGATGCTGAAGATCACGAAGCGCGTGGCAAGGCTGACCGTGTACGGAGAGGCGAACGCCGGGACCGCCGCGGCGACCGCCGCCAGGACCAGGATCGTGAGGTATCGACTCGTCCGAGGCGAGGCGAGACCCATCCTCCAGCCGGCGACCGCTCCGCGGCTCACGATCTGCTCCCGCTGCCCGCCAGGCCTTGGGGACGCAGACGAAGCGCGACAATGGAGATCAACAGAACGAGGACAGAGGCACTGACGGGCTGCATGAAGAATGCAAGCGTGGATTCCGAACCGCCGATGAACGCGGAACCGACTACGGCGCCGGTGGCCGCCTGCCCACCGACGATCACGACGAGGAATGAGTCGATGAGCCAGGGAAGACCCATGTTCGGGTTGATCGTCCCGAGCGGGGCGATGATGGCCCCGGCGAGACCGGCGATCGCGGCTCCCGCGGCGAAGGTGGTGCGGTCGACTCGCCGGGTGTTGATGCCCATCGCACGGGCCATGTCACGGTTGAAGATCACGGCCCGAAGCTTCACACCGAAGTCGGAACGGTAGACCCAGATGAAGAAGGCGATCAGCCACAACTACGGCCATCGCCATGATGAACAGCCGGTAGGCCGGGTACTCGACGCCGAAGACCGACACCGTGCCGGTGAAGAGAGCGTCACTGCCCCGCTGCCGGGCGCCGAAGACAATCAGGACCACCTGCCGGATGCACCAGGCTCAAGCCCCACGTCGCGAGGAGCGTGTCGAGTGGGCGGGTGTAGAGCCGCTGGATGACCGTCTGCTCGACGAGCGCGCCGAAGAGGCCGACGACCAACGGGGTGAGGATGAGGACGACGACGGTCGGCAACCCGATCTCGCCTCCGATGACCACCGTGTAGGCGCCGAGCATGAAGAACTCGCCATGGGCAAGGTTGATGATCCCGAGGAGGCCAAACGTAATCGTGAGCCCGATCGAGACGAGCAGCAGGATCGAGATCAGCGTCATGCTGTTCAGGATCTGGAAGATCGCGGCTGTCCACCGGCGGTGAGTTCCTCTCCGTCGAGGCGTGTCGAGGCCCCTCGCGCCGCCCGGAGGCGCGCGAGGGGCCTCCGGTGTTCAGATCTTGCAGTTGGACAGCGGGTTGACGAGACCGAAGTCCTGAAGGACTTCGAAGGTGCCGTCCGCCTTGGTGTCCGCAATGAACTGATGGAGCCGGGCGTGGTTCGAGCCCTTCTCGATCGAGATCTCGCCCTGCGGCGCGGTGAAGGGGATGTCGGGGAGGGCGTCGATCATCGCCTCCTTGTCGACCTTGCCGGCCTTCTCGATCGCCTGCTTCCACATGTAGATGGAGTCGTACGTGCCTTCACCGATGTTCGTGACGATGGCGTCCTTGCCGAAGCGCGCCTGGAAACGCTCCAGGAAGGCCTTGTTCTCGGGTGTGTCGATCGCCATGAAGTAGGACGCCGCGCACGGGATGCCGCCTCGGACCTCGGCCGGCAGCGTCGGGATGAACGACTCGTCGAGCAGGGTGCTTGCGAGCCCCATCTCCTTGTTAAGGCCGAAGTCGAAGAACTGGCGGAGGTTGGAGATCAGGTCGTCACCCCCAATGAAAGGGAAATAGACGTCCGGGTTTGCATCCTTGATGCGGCCCATGATGGGCCCCCAGTCGGTCGTCCCGAACGCGACGAACTCGGTGCCGACCACCTTCCCGCCGGCGGCATTGATCAGCGTCTCGCAGTACTTGATGGACTCGCGAGGCCAGACGTAGTCCTGGCCGACGAAGTAGAAGGACTTGCCGAACCGGTCCATGAGGTACGGGATGAAGAAGTCGAGCTGCTGATTTGGGAGCGCCCCGAGATTGACGAAGTACCGCCCGCAGACGCCGCCCTCGTTATAGGTCGGATAGAAGTACGGTTCCTTGTAGCGGGCTGCGACGTTCGCCGCCACGGCTGAGCGGGTGCTCGAATAGACGAGGCCGAAGAGCGCCTCGACCTTGTCCTCGAGCGTGAGTTTCGTCCCCTTCTGCACCGAAACGTCGGGGTTGGTCTCGTCGTCCTCGGACAGGAGCACGAGCGGCCGCCCGAGTACTCCGCCGGCCGCGTTGATCTCCTCGACTGCGAGCGTCGCAGGCTGCTCCTGCAGCGGGCCCCAGATGGCCCCGACGCCGGTGAAATGGAACAGGCCGCCGATCTTGATCGGCTCGCCCGAGGGAGACGCTGCGGCGGCGGGGGTCGCCGACGCCCCGGATGCGGCCGTCGCGGCTGGCGCGGCCGTCGCGGCCGCCGCGGCCGACGCTGACGGCTTGGGTGACGCAGCGCCCGAACAGGCCGCGAGGAGCGGTGCCCCGATGAGCACCCCCAGGCCGGCGCCCGGCCGATGCCTTCAGGAAGTTCCGTCTTCCCACGTCTGCACTGGAAGCCGCCTCCGGAACGACCGGCGGGCGAGTGCTCTCAGCCATGAATGCTCCTCCAGAATCGCTAGCTAAGGACGGCTCACGAGCCCTTGGAGCTCGCGCGCGAACTCATCGAGCGTCCAGACATCGCCGAGGCCGATCGCGAAATCGCGCAGCGCTGCGATGTACTGGCCGCTCCCCGGAACCTTGGCCTGGATCGGGTCGTTGGTCGCTGACGTGCAGTCGGCGATGACGAGGACCTTGTAGTCGCGGGAGAAGGCGTCCTCGACCGTGTAGCGCACGCAGAAGTTCGTGGTGACGCCGACCATGACCAGGGTGTCGACATCGGGAATATGGCGGAGGAACGAATCGAGGGGCGTTCCCCAGAATGACGAATACCGGCTCTTGTCGAATACCGGCTCGTTCTCTCCTGGTTTCAGCGGGGGGGCGATCTCGATGGCCGGGTTCTCCCAGCTCGGTCCCTCGGGTGTGCCCGCGTGCCACGTCGGCCACTTGGGGGCCCAACGTCCGACGTCCCAGCCGTCGCCGCGTAGACCCCATCGCGACCAGATCACCTGGATCCCATGTTCCCGGCAGAGATCCACGATCTGGACAACATTCTCGAGCACCGTCTCGCTGGACGGGGCCCCGTTGCCGCCGGGCAGATAGGCGGGCTGGTCCGGATCGAGGAAGTACCGCTGCATATCGACAACGATCAAGGCGGTCTTCTTGGGATCGACGCGATCGATCATCCGGTAGCGGCGGTTCAGGACGGTATCGAGATCCAGCGCATAGGGCTCGGGCATGTCGCCTCCTGTCTCTGTTGCGTGACTCGCGGCGACCCAATCTGCGCGGGTGCGGCCGAGCCGGCGCGACTAAGGTCTGGTGTGGCAGCCTCCTGTCTCCTGCGAACCGATCGGGCGTCGCGCGCACCCGCGATGGGGACTTGGTCTTATCCGAGGTGGCGAGCGAGCTCGTCGAGGGTCCAGACGTCGCCCAGCCCGATCGCGAAGTCTCGCAGGGCGGCGATGTACTGACCGCTCCCGGGATTGTCGGGGCTGATGGGATCGTTGATGGCCGTGGTGCAGTCGGCCAGGACGACCACGCGGTAGTCGCGGGAGAAGGCGTCCTCGACCGTGTACCGCACGCAGAAGCCCGTCGTCACCCCAAGGATGATCAGCGTATCGACGTCCGGCAGGTGCTGGAGGAACGAGTCCAGGGGAGTGCCCCAGAACGATGAGTAGCGGCTCTTCTCGAAGATGGGCTCGCCCGGTGCCGGCTTCAGCGCGTCGACGATCTGCGTCGCGGGATTCTCCCAGGCCGGACCCTGGCCCGTCCCGCACTGCCACGTCGGCCACTTGGGAGCCCACCTGCCGACATCCCATCCGTCTCCCCGCAGCCCCCAGCGGGACCAGATCACGGGGATCCCCTGTCGGCGGCATAGTTCGACGGCCTTCACGGAGTTCTCGACGACGGTCTCCGCGGAGGGAGCGCCGTCACCGCCAGGGAGATACGCCGGCTGATCGGGCTCCAGGAAGAACCGCTGCATGTCGACGACGAGCAGCGCGGTCTGGCCCGCAACGATCCGATCCACCATCGGATAGCGACGGTTGAGCACGGAGTCCAGGTCCAGCGCGAATGGTTCCGACATCCTGCAAACCTCCACGTGCGGCAATGCGCAGCGGTGACCTGGGGTCGCGAGGTCGTCCTGATGTTCGATAATATATAATCGAGGATCGAGGGTCAAGGTGGGTTTGTGTCGCCGCCTGCGGCCCGAGGCCTGGCGCGACCGAGGCGTCTGGCGGTCTCGAGCGTCGGTCGCCAACGGTGGAAGCGCACGAGCCGGGCCTCCGCGAACGGATGACCCGGCTCGTGTTGAGCTCGGCGCTCGGGACCGGCCGCAAGGACGCGGTCCGGCACCGGTGGACCCGATCTAGTAGTCCATGTCCCCGCCATACCCGCCGCCGGCGGGCACGGCCTGCTTGGCCTCGGGGATGTCGGTGATCAGCGTCTCGGTGGTGAGCACCATCGCGGCGATGGAGGCGGCGTTCTGGAGCGCAGAGCGCGTGACCTTGGCCGCGTCGACGATGCCCTTCTCGAACATGTCGCCGTACTCGCCCTTGAGGGCGTCGAAGCCATGGCCCTGGGGCAGGGTCTTGACGCGCTCGACGATGACCTCGCCGTGCACGCCGGCGTTGTCGGCGATCTGGCGGATCGGCGCCTCGAGCGAGCGGCGCAGGATGCCGAGACCGACCGCTTCGTCGCCCAGGAGCTCGACGAGGTCGAGCGCCGGGATGGCCTGGAGCAGGGCGACGCCGCCGCCGGCGACGAGGCCCTCCTCGACGGCCGCACGGGTCGTCGAGAGCGCGTCCTCGATGCGGTGCTTCTTCTCCTTGAGCTCGACCTCGGTGGCCGCGCCGACCTTGATGACGGCGACGCCACCGGCGAGCTTGGCGAGACGCTCCTGGAGCTTCTCCTTGTCGTAGTCGCTGGTCGTGTCCTCGATCTGCGCCTTGATCTGGCCCATCCGGGCCTTGATCTGCTCCGGGGAGCCCGCGCCGTCCACGATCGTCGTGTCGTCCTTGGTGGCGACGACGCGGCGGGCGTGGCCGAAGTCCTCGGCCGTGACCGACTCGAGCTTGCGGCCGATCTCCTCGCTGACGAGCGTGCCGCCGGTGAGGACCGCGATGTCGCGCAGGGTCTCCTTGCGGCGATCACCGAAGCCCGGCGCCTTGACGGCGAGGACAGACACGGTGCCGCGGAGCTTGTTCACGACCAGCGTGGCCAGGGCCTCGCCGTCGACGTCCTCGGCGATGATCACGAGGGGCTTGCCCTGTCCGACCGCCGCCTCCAGCGCAGGGAGCATGTCCTTGACGCTCGAGATCTTCTTGTCGGTGATCAGGATGACCGGGGTCTCGAGGACCGCCTCCATGCGCTCGCCGTTGGTGACGAGGTATGCCGAGAGGTAGCCGCGGTCGAACTGCATGCCCTCGGTGTACTCGGTCTCGAGGCCGAGGGACTGGCCCTCCTCGACGGTGATGACGCCGTCCTTGCCGACCTTGTCCATCACGTCGGCGATGATCGATCCGACCTCGGGATCGGCCGCGCTGATCGAGGCCACGGCCGCGATCTGGGCGTGGCTGTCGACCGGGCGCGAATGGCGCTCCAGCTCCGCGACAATAGCGGCCACGCCCTTCTCGATGCCGCGCTTGACGGCGATCGGGTTGGCGCCGGCGCTGACGTTCTGGAGGCCCTCGGCCACGATGGCCTGGGCAAGGACGATGGCGGTGGTGGTGCCGTCGCCGGCGACGTCATCGGTCTTGGTCGCGACCTCCTTGAGGAGCTGCGCGCCCATGTTCTCGAACGGGTCCTCGAGCTCGATGTCGCGTGCGATCGTGACGCCGTCGTTGGTGATCGTGGGGGAGCCGTACTTCTTGTCGAGGACGACGTTCCGGCCCTTGGGCCCGATCGTCACCCTGACCGCGTCGGCGAGGCGGTCGACGCCGCGCTTGAGGCCGCGTCGGGCCATCTCGTCGAAGAGGAGCTGCTTGGCCATGGTGTGTGCGGTCCTTTCGGGGCCTGCGGATCGTCCCAGGCCGTGTGGCGTGGCTGGAGTAGAAAGCCGAACTCGGCCTGGTGCGGACCTAGGCCTGGTGCTCGATCACCGCGAGGATGTCCTTGCCGCTGACGATCAGCAGGTCCTCGCCTTCGAGCTTGAACTCGGTGCCTGAGTACTTCGCGTAGAGGACCTTCTGGCCCGTCTTGAGGTCGAGCTTCTCCCGCGAGCCGTTGTCCAGGATGCGGCCCGGCCCCACGGCGATGATCTCGCCTTCCTGCGGCCTCTCCTTCGCGGTGTCCGGGATCACGATCCCGCTCTTCGTCGTCTCCTCGCCCGGCGTGGGCCGGAGGACGACACGGTCGCCGAGCGGCCGGAGCCTCCTGGTGGTGGAGACGACGGGGGCGGGCGCCGTCGACTTCGTCTTCGGGGCCTTGACGGGCTTGGCTGCCATTGTGGTGGCCATGGGATGTAGCTCCTAGTCGCTTGGCTTGAGTGGATCAGGTCCCGATGCGGAGACCGCTGCGTGGTCGCTGGCACGGGCCAGGCACCGGGTGCGGCCTCCAGCTCCCCTGGTGCCGGATCAGGCGTCGTCCGTCGTGCCTGCTCCTTCAGCCGATCCCTCGGCCTGCTCGGGCGTCGGGACGCCGACTTCGGGCCGGCGCAGCGCGATGGCCGCGCCAAGGAACACTGCCGGTACGGCCCCTGCCGCTCGCACGAGCCGAGGCGCACCCGCCATGTGGAACCCGGCAGCCACGCCGAGAGAGCCGGCAGCGAGCCACCGGAGGCTCGAGTCGGGCAGCCGCTGGAGAACCGAGGTGGCCTCGGACGCGCGGGCCCGAGTCGCACGCATGGCTCCGGGCGCCCGCCCGGCAAGCGTCGTGACACCCGACCCGATGGTGGTCATCGCGCGCGAGACGCGTCGCCGGGCGATCGCCCGGCGCTGCTCGAGGTCGCGATCGGTCGGTGTGACGTCGGATTCCTGCATGACGGGTTCGGTCGTCGTCATCTGCGTGACCTCATCTCGTGGGTGGCGTGGCTGAGGGAGATGGACGGACCGTCTGTCGAGGGCTGGTCCGTCCGGTGTGGGTCGCCCCGCGTCCGGGCCGTCGGGGACTCCTGCGCGCTCGGAGGGACGACGGCGGCCCGAGCACGGCCTCCAGCTCGATCGAGATGCGGACGTCGTTGCCGAGCAGGAGCCCGGCGACGGGGAGCGGCTGGTTCCAGGTCAGGCCGAAGTCACGCCGGTCGATGACGCCCTCAGCGGTGAAGCCGGCTCGCTCGGCGCCCCACGGATCCCGCTGGCGGCCTTCGAACGCCGCGTCGAGCCCCAGCTCCCTGGTGACGTCGCGGATGGTGAGGTCGCCGACGATCCGGTAGCCGTCGCTGCCGTGCTCGATCCTGGTGCTCGCGAAGTTGATCTTCGGGAACTGCTCGACGTCGAGGAAGTCCGTGGAGCGCAGGTGCACATCGCGCTTGGGCTCTCGCGTGTCGATCGAGGCGGCGTCGAGGGTCACCGTGACCGACGAGCGCGCCAGGTCGGCTTCGTCGAAGGAGATCGTGCCCTCGACGGAGGGGATGTGCCCCTTCACCGTCGTCACCATCATGTGGCGCACTGCGAACTCGGCGGTCGAGTGCGATCGGTCGATCTGCCAGGTGGTCGGGTGGGTCGTCTTGGTCGTGGTGGGCATGCTGCCTCCGAGATGCCTTCAGACATCCGGGGGAGCGAGGGCTTCTTGGCCACCGCCGGGCGACACTCCGGCCACTGCTGGTGCTACTGGCAGTAGACCACGGCGCCGTGGTAGTGTCAACTGTAGTTATCGACGCCTACTCTAGTAGTCGGAGCACTGATGGCACCATCGATCGGGGCGATCCTTCGGCGGGCGCGTGCTGTCCGCCAGCTCTCGGCCGTGGACGCAGCGCGCGCGGCGGACATCTCGCCCGCCTACCTCAACAAGCTCGAGAACGACGCAGTCAAGCGCCCGTCACCTCATGTCCTCAACCAGCTGGGCCGGGTGCTCGGCATCCCGTATGCAGAGCTGATGCGCCTCTGCGGCTACCCCGTTCCGGGCGAACCCGGGGCGAACCCGGCCACGACCGTCGGGGCGTCGCTGTTCGCCGACCTGACGGACGACGAGCGGGAGGAGCTGCTCGAATACCTCGCCTGGTACCGATCCAGGAGGCGAGCGGGGCGGGGCACCTCGAGCACGCGCGGCCCAGGCTGATCGCCGCCTGGACCTGGTGCCCTCGTGCGCCTGGCCAGGCGAGCCCTGGACCGAGTGGTCAGCCACCAGCAGGGCTCGGGGGACACAGCAGGGCACCGGGAGTGAGGACGCTGTACGCTCGGCGCTCACCACGTATCGGAGCGCCCCTTGGTCTGTTCGAACTGCGGAACCGAGAACCGGCCGGGACGGAAGTTCTGCGGTGGCTGCGCCGTCCCGCTCGCGGTGGCGTGCCCCGCGTGTGGCGCCGCCAACGAACCCGAGATGCGCTTCTGCGGCGAGTGCGCGGCCCCGCTTGTCATCGGGGCCGGTCCGCCGCCCGGCGCAGTTCGACCAGGCCCGGCGCAGGCGCCGATCGCGCCCGTCGCGGAGCGCCGCCTGGTCACCGTCCTGTTTGCCGACCTCGTCGGTTTCACGACGCTCGCCGAGGGGCTGGACGCCGAGGAGACGAGGGAGCTGCTCTCGCGCTATTTCGACCTGTCCCGCGACATCATCGCCCGGTACGGGGGGACGGTGGAGAAGTTCATCGGGGACGCCGTCATGGCGGTCTGGGGCGCACCCACTGCCCACGAGGACGACGCCGAGCGCGCCGTTCGGGCCGGCCTCGACCTCGTCGACGCCGTGCGGACCCTGGGGCCCACGATCGAGGCGCGCGCCGGGGTCCTGACCGGTGAGGCCGCGGTCACCATCGGGGCGACGGACCAGGGGATGGTCGCGGGCGACCTCGTGAACACGGCGTCGCGCCTGCAGTCCGTCGCGGCGGCGGGGACCGTCCTGGTGGGCGAGGCGACCCACCGGGCGACGTCGGCGGCGATCGCCTTCGAACCGGCGGGCGAGCTGGTCCTGAAGGGCAAGGCGGACGCGGTACCCGCGTGGCGGGCTTTGCGCGTGGTCGCCGAACGGGGCGGCCGGAAGCGCGCGGAGGCGCTCGAGGCCCCCTTCGTCGGCCGCGACGACGAGCTGCGCCAGCTCAAGGAGCTTTTCCACGCGACCAGCCGCGAGAGGAGGGCCCGCCTGGTCTCCGTCACCGGGCCGGCGGGCATCGGCAAGACCCGCCTCGCGTGGGAGTTCACGAAGTACCTCGACGGACTGGTCGAGAACGTCTGGTGGCATGACGGCCGCAGCCCGGCCTACGGCGATGGGATCAGCTTCTGGGCCCTCGGTGAGATGGTCCGCGAGCGTGCCCGTCTCCTGGAGACCGACGACGAGCCGACCACCCGGGGCAGGATCGCCGACACCCTGGCGACCCACGTGCCCGACGCCGAGGAACGGCGGTGGATCGAGTCGGCGCTCCTTGCCCTCCTCGGCGTCGAGTCTGGCGTCCGTCCCGAGCAGCTGTTCGGGGCCTGGCGCACGTTCTTCGAGCGGCTGGCCGCGACCGGCCCGGTCGTCATGGTCTTCGAGGACTTCCACTTCGCCGACGCCGGCCTCATCGACTTCGTCGACCACCTGCTCGAATGGTCCCGCGGTCATCCGATCCTGGTCGTAACGCTCTCGCGCCCCGAGCTGCTCGAGCGCCGGCCGGACTGGGGAGCCGGCAAGCGGAACTTCAACTCGCTCCACCTCGAGCCGCTTGCCGAGGCGGCGATGCGCGCCCTCCTCGCCGGCCTGGCGCCGGGGCTGCCTGCGTCCGCTGTCGCGGCCATCGTCTCGCGCGCCGACGGCGTCCCCCTCTACGCCGTCGAGACCGTCCGGATGCTGCTGGCCGACGGCAGGCTGGCCCTCGACGGCGGCGCCTACCGGCCAGTCGGCGATCTCACCAATCTCGCCGTGCCGGAGACGCTGACGGCGCTCATCGCGAGCCGGCTCGATGGGCTCGCGGCGGACGATCGAACCCTCGTCTCGGACGGCGCCGTGCTCGGGCAGAGCTTCTCGCTCGCGGCGCTCGCGGCGGTCTCCGGCATCCCCGAGGCGGACCTCGAGCCCCGCATGCGAATCCTCGTCCGACGCGAGCTGTTGACGCTCGAGGCGGACCCGCGCAGCCCGGAGCGCGGCCAGTACGCCTTCGTGCAGGCCCTCATCAGGGAGGTCGCGTACAACACGCTGTCCAGGGCCGACCGCAAGCGGCGTCACCTGGCCGCCGCCCGCTTCTTCGAGGGCCTCGACAGCGACGAGCTCGCGGGCGGGCTCGCCGGCCACTACCTCGCGGCACAACAGAACGCCGCCGAGGGGCCCGAATCGGAGGCGCTCGCCGCCCAGGCCCGGCTGGCCCTGCGGGCAGCGGCGGAGCGCGCCAGCGCTCTCGGGTCCCACGACCAGGCCCTGGTATTCCTGCGAGAGGCGGTCACCGTCACGACGGACCCCTCGGAGGAGGCGGAGCTCCTGGAGCTGGCCGGGGAGGCGGCCTCCGAGGGAGCGCACCACGACCAGGCAGAGTCTCTCCTGCGACGCGCGATCGAGCTTCAGCGTCGGTGTGGCGACCGGCCGGCCTGCGCCCGGGCCATCGCCGCCCTCGGGGGAGCACTGCTGGGTCCCTTCCGGACCGATCAGGCCGTCACCCTGCTCAAGCCCGCGGCGGATGAGTTCGCCGATCTCGGCGCCGATCCCGCCAACGTGGCGCTCCTCGGCCAGCTCGCGCGGGCGTACATGATGCGCGGCGACGCGGACCCCGCGATCGAGGTCGTCGACCGCGTGCTCGCCGCCGCGGAACGGGCCGACCTCGTCGGGCTCGTCGCAGACGCGCTGATCACGAGGGGAACGACTCTCGGTGGCATGGGACGGGGCTACGAGGGCCTCGGCGCCATCGAGACGGGCAGGCAGCTCGCGGAGCGCCATGGCCTGTCCCTCACCGTCGGCCGGGCACGTCTCAATCGCGGGTGGCTGATGAGCCCCGGGGATCCTCGCGAGGCGCTCGCCAACGATCGCATCGGCCTGGGCGAGGCGCGGCGCCTCGGTCACCGCTCATGGGCGAACGTGTTCCTCTTGAACGCAGCCATCACCGCGAGGTGGACCGGCGACTGGGACTGGGCGCTCGGAGAGCTCGACGAGCAGCTGGCGGGGGAGCTGGAACGGGAGAGCCGGATCGCCGCGCTGAGCTCGGTGATCCAGATCCGCGCATTGCGAGGCGATGCCGTCGAGGACCTTCTCGCCGAGGCCGAGCATCTCGGGGAGGCCGAATCGGACCCCCAGATCCTCGCCGGCCTCAGGGGCGCTCGCGCCGCCGCGATCATGAGGGGAGGCGATCTCCCCGCCGCGGCGGACGCATATCGGCGCTCGGCGGCTTTGGGCACGGGCGAGTCCGCCGACGCCCTCACCTCTGCGGCCCGCGCGTCCCTGCGAGCAGGCGACCCGGCCGGAGCCGCGGCCGACCTGTCGGCTCTCGACGCGACCGGCTTCCGGGGGCCGGCCGTCGACGCGCGCAAGGCCTCGATCAAGGCCGGGCTGGCGGCACTCGGCGGACACGCCGCGGAGGCGCTCGGGCTCTACCGTGACGCCCTCCGAGGCTTCGCCGACGCCGGGCTCCCCGTCGATGCCGGGCTGACCGGGATCGAGATGGTGACTCTCCTCGATCCGGCCCTGCCGGAGGTCCGCGCCGCCGCGGACGCGGCGCGGGAGACCCTGCTTCGGCTCGGGGCGAAACCGCTCATCGAGCAGCTCGACGCCGCGACGGCAGGCGCGGGTGCCGTCGCGGGCGACGTCACCGCACGACGGGGTGGCGCTTCGGAGGCGGCCCGGCGATCTGACCCGGCGGTCGCGCACTAGACCCACGTCACGGGCCTGAACCCGCATCGGCTACCCCGAAGAGTCCGTCCGGCGATCAGGTCGGAACGCAATCGCCCGGGTCCCGCGGGCGCCGGCCTCAGCCGGCCGGGACGGGATCGGGCAGGATCTGCGTCCCCAGGTCGCCCGCGACCACCCCACCCAGCTGCGCGAGCGTCCCGATCGCGGCTCGCCGCCCCGTCCTCTTGACGAAGGAGATCGCGGCCTCTGCCTTGGGCCCCATCGATCCCGCGGGCAGCGGGAGGGCCTGGAGCGCCGACGGCGTGGTCGAACCGATCGACGCCTGGTGCGACGTGCCGAAGTCCGTGTACACGGCGTCCACGTCGGTCGCCATCACGAACACGTCGGCCTCCAGCTGCTCGGCGAGGAGGGCGCTCGCGCGGTCCTTGTCGATCACGACCTCGGCGCCGACGAGGGTATTGGTGCCCGGCAGGAACATCGTCGGGATCCCGCCGCCCCCGGTGCAGATGACCACGCATCCGCGCTCGAGGAGCCAGCGGATGGGCCGGATCTCGAAGATCCGTCTCGGCACGGGGGAGGCCACGACGCGCCGCCACCGCTCCCCGTCCGGCTTGACGACCCAGCCCCTGGCGGTGGCGAGGCGCTCGGCCTCCTCGCGCTCGTAGACGGGACCGATGAACTTGGTCGGGTGGGCGAACGCGGGGTCCTCCGGGTCCACTTCCACCATCGTGAGCACGCTCGCGAACGGCCGCTCGACCGGGAGGATGTTGCCCAGCTCCTGCTCGATGAAATAGCCGATCATCCCCTCCGTCTGGGCACCGAGGACGTCGAGCGGGTACGGGTCGACCTCCGGGTAGGCGGCCCCCTGGAGTGCGAGCAGCCCGACCTGCGGCCCGTTGCCGTGCGAGATCACCAGCTCGTTGCCCTCGGCGATGGGCGCCAGCGCCCGGGCGGCGATCCGGACGTTGAACCGCTGCTGCTCCGCGGTCATCGGCTGGCCGCGTTGCAGCAGCGCGTTCCCCCCGAGCGCGACGACGATTCGCATCGATCCCCTTCAGTCCCCCATCGTGGCGACGGGCCCGAGGCGTGGTCGCCGAGCCCGCCCTCGAGACGTTCGTGTCGGCATTGTGGGACGCCGGCACGGTGCGCGTGCGCCGGAGCGGCGATGCGATGGCCGAGGAGCGCTCGACCGCGCGACGGCGGCCGACGTCGGTCGGACACCTGCGAGGTGCGCGACCCCGCTCGTGTAACCTCGGCACGCCGGCCGCGCAGGCACCGGGCGAACCGGGGCCGGACGGCGTCTCGCAGGCTGCCAGCTCGAGGTGGAAGCGGTCATGGGCACCGATCGGGTCGAGATACGCGAGTGCGAGAGCGATGCCGATGAGCAGGTCTCGCTCGACATCTACAACGCGGTCTGGCCCCACCAGGCGGTGACGATGGCCGAGGCCCAGGGGTTCAAGTCAGGCGCGCGCGCACACGCCGACTTCACCGCCGCGATCGGCGGCGCGGCCGTCGGCTCCGCGGTGGTCGCGATCCTGGCGCCGCGCCCGGGTGTCGCGTTCGTGCTGGCGACCGTGCTCCCGGAGAGGCGGCGGCTCGGGGCGGGCTCGGCCCTCTACGGGGCCGTCTCGCGATGGGCGCGCGATCACTCGCTCGAGGCGATCCTGACGCCGGTGGAGGAAGACGACCCGGAGAGCCTCGCCTTCGCCGAGCGCCGGGGCTTCGTCGAGATCGAGCGGAACCCGCGGATGGTGCTGGACCTCGCCTCGATCGAAGCGCCGGTGGTCGCTCCGCCCCCGGGGATCGAGATCACCACCTGGGCGGCGCGGCCGGAGCTCGCCCGCGGCATCTACGAGGTCGCGGCTGAGGCCTACGCGGACGTCCCGGGGTCCGAGGAGGACGAGATGGAGCCGTTCGAGGACTGGCTCGCGCACGACATGAGCGGCTCGGGTGACCTGCCGGAGGCCACCTTCGTGGCGCTCGCCGGCGACGAGGTCGTCGGCTACGCGAAGTTCTCGCTGACGCGGGCCCGACCCACGGTCGCGTCCCACGACATGACCGGCGTCAAGCGTGCCTGGCGCGGCCGCGGGATCGCCCGCGCGCTCAAGTGCGCGGAGATCTCGTGGGCGATGCGGGCGGGGTACGAGCGCCTGGAGACCAGCAACGAGGTGCGGAACGAGCCCATCCGGAGGCTCAACGCGCAGCTCGGGTACCGGACCGCACCGGGTCGCCTCCTTCTGCGAGGCCCGCTCGCCGCGTCCTGAGACCGCGGGCGGCGCCCTGAGACCGCGGCCGTCGTACGATCCGCGCACCCGGCGTCACCGTCCAGTCCGCGTCTCGTCCCGTCTCGTCGCCGCGCACACCGAGGGCCAACGATGACCGACATCCAGCTCACGGAGTCGCAACAGGCAACCATCTCCGCCCTCATGCGGGACGAGGGTGCGATCCCACCGCCGCTGCACCTGGCTCGCGCCGCGTACCTGCGCAACGATTCCGTGGAACGGGACCGCGCCCGCAGGGACCCCGACGGGTTCTGGGCGGAGCAGGCCGCCGGGGTCGAGTGGATCGAGCCCTGGACGGTGGTGTCCGACATCCGGCCGCCCGACCACGCCTGGTTCCTCGGCGGCAAGCTCAACGCGTCCGCCAACTGCCTCGACCGCCACGTCCACGGCGAGCGCCGGAACACGGCGGCGTTGATCTGGATCGGCGAGGACGGGGAGGAGCACACCTACACCTACGCCCGGCTGTATCGCGAGGTGAACCGCTTCGCGAACGCGCTCCGCCGGCTCGGGGTGGGCAAGGGCGACCGCGTGGTCGTCTACATGCCCCTGGTCCCCGAGGGGATCATCACGATGCTCGCCTGCGCCCGGATCGGCGCCGTGCACAGCGTCGTGTACGCGGGGATGGGCACGCAGGCGCTTTCGTCGCGCATCGCGGACTCAGGTGCCCGCGTCGTCGTGTGCACGGACTTCACCTACCGCCGGGGCAAGAAGATCGCCCTCAAGCCCACCGTGGACGAGGCCGTGCGGGACGCGGCCCAGGTGGAGTGGGTGGTCGTCCATCGCCGCGGGTCGCGGCCGGGCGACGAGCCGTTCCAGTTCGAGAGCGAGCGCGAGGTCGACTTCTACGACATCCAGGAGCCCCGCGAGATCCACTGCGAGCCCGAGCCGATGGACGCGGAGGACCCGCTGTTCATCCTCTACACGTCCGGCACGACCGGGAAGCCCAAGGGCGTCGTGCACGCGACGGGCGGCTACATGGTCGGCGTCACGTACCTCGCCCGGGCCTTCTACCAGATCGGCGACCGCGACATCTACTGGTCCACATCGGACATCGGCTGGATCGTCGGGCACTCGTTCATCGTCTATGGGCCGCTGTCGATCGGGGCAACCGTGCTGGTTCGCGAGGGCGTGCCCGACTACCCGGACGCCGACGTGACATGGGAGATCTGCGAGCGGTTCGGCGTCAACGTGATGTTCACGGCACCGACCGCGGTCCGCATGTGGATGAGCCACGGCCCCGACGCGCCGGGCCGCTACGACCTCACGCGCCTGCGCCTCGTGGCCTGCGCAGGCGAGCCGCTCAACCCGGAGGCGCATCGCTGGGCGCAGGAGAACCTCGTCGGACAATCGGACGGGATGGTCGTGGACAACTGGTGGCAGACCGAGATCGCGGGTCCCGTGCTGGGCACGCTGCCCACGTTCGAGGCCCGGCCGGGCAAGGTGGGCAAGCCGATGCCGGGGGTCGAAGCCGACGTCGTCGACAAGGACGGCAACCCGCTGCCACCCGGCCACGGCGGGCTCCTCGTGCTGCGACGCCCGCTCCCATACATGCTCCGGACGGTCTGGGGGGACCACGCCCGCTACGTGAAGTACTGGGAGCAGCTGCCGGGGATGTACACGGCCGGCGACATCGCCGTGAAGGACGCCGACGGCTACTTCGCCGTCCTCGGCCGCGCCGACGACGTCATGAACGTGGCCGGGCATCGCATCGGCACGGCCGACGTGGAGGGCTCGCTGGTCCGGCACCCGTCGGTCGGGGAGGCGGCCGTCATCGGCCTGCCCGATCCCGTGAAGGGCGAGCGCATCAAGGCGTACGTGGTCCTGCGGAAGGGCGTGGAGGCGGGCCCCGGGCTGGTGGCCTCGCTCAAGGACCACGTCCGGCAGGACCTGGGGCCGATCGCCCAGCCGTCGGAGATCGAGATCCGGGACATGCTGCCGAAGACCCGCTCGGGGAAGATCGTCCGGCGCTATCTCAAGGCCGTGGAGATGGGCGAGGATCCCGGCGACCTCTCGACGCTCGCGGACTGAGCTGCCGCACCCGAGGCTGGATATGGGCACCCTCGGATCCACCGCCGACGGCCGACGCCTGGCCGCGATGCGCCTGGCGGCGCAGGGCATCACGGGGCCCGAACGGGCCACGCCCGGCGAAGTCGTCCGCTCGATGCTGGCGATGCAGGGGCAGGACCTTCCCGGCGTGCGCTGGTCGATCGGCCTCCGCGGCGGAGGGATCACCGATGCCGCCGTGCGCGCGGCGTTCGACTCCGGCGACATCGTCCGATCGTGGCCGATGCGGGGCACGCTGCATGTCACGGCCGCCGAGGACCTCCCCTGGATGCTCGACCTGATGGGACACCGCGCGATCGGCTCGAGGGCGTCCCGCCGCGCGGATCTTGGGATCACCGGCCCCGATCTCGAGCGAGCCCGCGACGCGGCGGTCGCGGCGCTCGGCGGCGGTCGGGCGCTGGACCGCCAGGCGCTCCTCTCCGCGATCGCCGGGGCGGGCGTCGTCGTCGACGCCCAGCGCAGCTATCACATCCTCGGTCAGCTGGCGCTGTCCGGGACGATCGTCTTTGGGCCGACGGCAGGCAACGGGCAGGCGTTCGTGCTCCTCGCGGACTGGGTGCCATCGCCGCGGCGGCTGGGGGTCGAGGAGGCGCTCGGCGAGGTCGCCGCCCGGTACTACCAGAGCCACGGGCCGGCGACGGAACAGGACCTGGCTCGCTGGTCGGGCCTGCCGCTCGGCGACGCCCGGCGGGGGGTGGCCGTCTGCGGGGACCGCCTGGCGCGGATCGAGATCGGGGGGACGAGGTATCTCGTCGCGCCGGCGGCCGCGGAGGCCGTGTGGGCTGATGCCGCCGGCCAGGCGGCGTCGGAGCCGGCAGCGTCAGTGGTCCCCGACGTCCGGCTCCTCCCCGGGTTCGACGAGTACCTGCTGGGGTACCAGGATCGGAGCGCGGTCCTCGCGCCCGAGCACGCCCAGGCGATCGTCCCGGGCAGCAACGGGATGTTCCTCTCGACGGTGGTGGTCGACGGCGAGGTCGTCGGCACGTGGAAGCGTACCGCCAGGGCCAAAGACGTCCGGATCGAGGTGTCGCCCTTCCGGCGCCTCGCACCCGGCGTCCGGGATGCGCTGCCGGCTGCAGCCTCTGCATACGGCGCCTTCCTCGGCAAGCCGGTGCACATCGGCTGAGAGAGCCGTGCCTCGAGCTTCCGGGAGACGACGAGGGCGTCGAGGATGAACCCTCGACGCCCTGGCCTTCCGTGCCGCGCTCAGTAGGCGGCGACGTCGACCTCGTTCGTGATCCACACCTGGGGTGCGCCGGTGACCCCGCCCCTCGCCATCGCGGCGGGCAGCGACGGATCCTGCGAGAACGCCATGGCGCCCTCCAGGGTCGCGAAGTCGTTGACGATCACGATCGTGTTGGGGTCGGATGCCACCCGTGTCACGGAGTGGCCGGTCGCGCCGTGCGACTCGCGATTGGCCCGGTGCTCATTGAATACGGCGATCCAGCGGTCGAAGTCGGCCACCTCGTGCTGGACGATCACCTTTGCCATGGGACGCATCCTCTCGGGTCGGACCGGTCGCCGGCGCCGGTCGTTAGGCCCCAACGTAAGCGCGGCGGGGGGCCTCGTCCTCGGCCAGCTGCGCGACAACGGGGCGATGTCGCCCTCCGAGCTCGGCGACAGGCTCATCGTCACCCGGGCGACGGTGACCGGTCTCCTCGACTCGCTCGAGCGGCGCGGGTACGTCACCCGGTCTGCGAACCCGGCCGACCGCCGGAGCCTGGTCGTCGAGATCACGGCGCCGGGTCTCGAGGTGCTCCAGGAGGTCCGCACGATCGTCCATCGCAATGAGACCGCCTGGATGAGCGTGCTGTCGGACGCGGAGCTGGAGGCCTATATCGCGATGCACCACCGCATCCAGGAGAGCCTCGCGGCGGCGGAGCGCCGGCCGGGCTAGCCAGGAGCGGGACTGCGTCTCAGCCGCGGGGTTCGAGGCGCCGGATGCGCTCGCCGGGGAGCGCGCGAGCGTTGCCGGGGGAGCCATGGCCGGTTGACGCCTGACCGCCGGTCGAGTGGCTCCCGGTCGAGTGGCTCCCGGTCGAGTGGCCGCCGCCGGTCGAGTGGCCGCCGCCGGACCCGTGTCGGGCGTCCGTGCGGTGGACGGGACCCGGGCCCGTCATGACCCGGCCGATGGTGCTGCCGGGGGCGGGAGCGCCCAGGCCCCGGCCGTCGGGTCGGCGCCGGCCACGCGAGGAGCCACCGCGGGACGGCGAGCCGGCACCGCGGGACGGCGAGCCGCCCTGGTTGCCAAACGAGCTGCCCGATCCCCCGGACCCGCGCGTGCCTGCGGCCTCGAACGAGCCGGCCGACATGGAAGCCGAGCCGGTGCCGCGTGCCGGCGCGGGGCCGCGGGACCCCGCCCCGCCGCGATTTTGGGTCGCGCCGCCACGGTCCGGGCGTGCGCCGCCGCGTCCGCCACCGCGCGCTGCGGCGACCATCGCCCTCTCGCCAGGGGTGGACCGGAGGCGGATCGGCTCGGCGCGCACCGAGCGGTCCGGCTCGAAGCCCGCGATCACCTCGGACGGGATCGTCCTGCGCAGCAGCGACTGGATGTCGCGCAGTAGCGGTGCCTCGTCCACGCACACGAGCGAGATCGCCTGGCCGTCCGTTCCGGCGCGCCCGGTCCGCCCGATGCGGTGGATGTAGTCCTCGGGAACCATGGGCAGCTCGTAGTTGACGACGTGCGGGAGCTGCTCGATGTCCAAGCCGCGGGCGGCGATGTCCGTCGCCACGAGGATGGCGACGCGGCCTTCCTTGAAGTCGGTCAGCGCCTTGACCCGCTGGGACTGGCTCTTGTTGCCGTGGATCGCGGATGCGTTGATGCCGTCCTTCACCAGCTGCTCGGCCAGGCGGTTCGCGCCGTGCTTGGTGCGGGTGAAGACCAGCGCCTGGTCGATGCGCCCGAGGGCGACCAGCTCGCGGAGCAGATCGCGCTTGCGCTCACGGTCGACGGGGATCACGAGCTGCTCGACGAGCTCTGCCGTGGTGTTGCGGGGCGTGACCTGGACGAAGGCCGGAGCGATGAGGATGCCGCCGGCGAGCTGCCGGACGTCGTCCGAGAACGTCGCGCTGAACAGGAGGTTCTGCCGCTTCGCCGGCAGGAGGTCGATGATCCTGCGGATGTCGCGGATGAAGCCCATGTCCAGGAGGCGGTCGGCCTCGTCCAGGACGAGGATCTCGACCCGCGACAGGTCGATCGTCCGCTGGGAGACGTGGTCGAGCAGGCGGCCCGGCGTTGCCACCACGATCTCGGGGCCGCCGCGGAGCTTCGCGGCCTGGGGCTCGAAGCCGACGCCACCATAGATGGTCGTCGACCTGATCGGGCGGCGGGCGCCGTAGGTCCGGACGCTCTCCTCGACCTGGATCGCGAGCTCGCGCGTCGGGACGACGACGAGGACGCGCACCGGCGGCCGCGAGGTGGCCGGGGTCGAACGCGACGCCTGCTGGACAGCCCCGGAGTTTCGGCCGCGCTGGCGGAGGGCGGGCGAGGCCTGGCTGGCTGCCGGGGCCGAAGGGGGCGGTGCGACGCGCGTTTCGTGGAGGATCTGGATGATCGGCAGCACGAAGGCGGCCGTCTTGCCGGTCCCCGTCTGGGCGCCGGCGAGCATGTCCCGACGGGCGAGGACGAGGGGGATCGCCTCGCGCTGGACGGGTGTCGGCTCCGTGTAGCCCTCGTCGGACACGGCACGGAGGAGCTCGGGCGATAGCCCGAGGGCATCGAAGGACATTGGAGTAACGCTCCTGAGGGCCCTTCCCGCACGAACTGCGGGGCCCGGTCAGGGCGCTTTGGGAAGTGGTTCGAGGTCGGACGGCCGGATGGACCGGGGCGCTGACCGGGGCGCCCATCGAGCACGAGAAGGCCCAAGCCTACTCGACGGGACGGGATCGGGCGAATCTAGCGGTTCGCTGGTGCGGGGCTGGTCATCTGCCGTGCCCACGCGCATCCTGTTGGTACGGACGGATCGGGTCCGGAGAGCACAGGGGAAGGTGATGTTCAAGACGATCTTCAGGGTCATCAGCATGATCCTGTTCGGTTGGTTCGCTTTTGTCGCCGTGGCGCTGGTCTTCGCGGCGATCAAGGGCCGGCGGGCCGTGCCGCAGGACCCGGCAGCCGACGAGGTCGACCTCGTCGCCACGTTCGGGCCGATGGACTTCCACAGCACCTCCGGTGCGTTCCGTGGCGGCTCCGTGACGACATGGTTCGGCGGCGGGACGCTGGACCTCCGGGACGCGACGCTGGACCCCGCGGGCGCCACGCTCCGCGTCAACGCCCTGTTCGGCGGCGGGAACCTGGTCGTGCCCGAGGGCTGGAACGTCAAGGCGAGGATCGTCGGTGTCGGTGGCGTCGGCGATGGCCGGCCGACGGCTGACCGGCCGGACGATGCACCGACGCTGCGCTTCGAGGGCGTGGCGATCTTCGGCGGCTGGGGGATCACCTCGGAGCCAGACGACCAGGAGGAGCTCGAGGGCGCGTCCGCCTGAACAAGAGTCCACCGGCAGTTGGTCGGTGAGGCGGCGGCCCAGTCCACCGGGGCCAGCCATCAACGTGAATGCGTGCTGTCCCCGCGCGTGCGCCGCGAGGCCCGTCCCCCGAGTGACCTCCGGCGCGCACGTCGATGCCTTTGGCACGTCGCCGGGGCACGCCGGCAGGGCACGATCGCGGTGCAGACCGCGTCCCGGCCGCCCACATGAGGTTCCCGATGGATCGCGAGCTCGTGCATGACGTGGTGATCCTGGGGGCCGGGCTGGCCGGGCTGCGCGCCGCGGTCGAAATCTCCCGGCGGCTCGAGGGCCGCGTCGACATCGGCATCGTCTCCAAGGTGCAGCTCATGCGGGCGCACTCCGTGTGCGCCGAGGGCGGCACCGCGGCGGTGCTGCGCGAGGACCTGGGCGACTCCCGCGAACTGCACGCGTGGGACACGGTGAAGGGCTCGGACTTCCTGGCCGACCAGGACGTCGTGAGGACATTCGTCGACACGATCCCCGGGGAGATCGACCAGCTCGATCACTGGGGCATCCCCTGGACCCGGGACGCCGATGGCTACATCTCGCAGCGCCCCTTCGGCGGTCACAGCTACCCCCGGGCGACGCTCGCGGCCGACAAGACCGGCTTCTTCGAGATGCAGACCCTCTACGACCAGCTGCAGCGGTACCGCTGCTTCACCCGCTACGACGAGCTGTTCGTCACCGACATCGTCGTGAGCGACGGCGCCTTCGCCGGTCTGGTCGGGATCGACACCGGGACGGGGGAGACGCTGGCGATCCGCGGCAAGGCGTTGCTCATCGCCTCGGGCGGCGGCGGCTGCCTGTACGGGTTCACCACCTATTCCCAGACCGTGACCGGTGACGGCATGGCGATGGCCTACCGGGCCGGACTGCCGCTCGAGGACATGGAGTTCCTGCAGTTCCACCCGACCGGCCTGGTGCCGAACGGCATCCTCATGACCGAGGCGTGCCGCGGCGAGGGCGGCTACCTGAAGAACAACCGGGGCGAGCGCTTCATGGCGGACTACGCCCCCAGGCTGATGGAGCTGGCGCCCCGCGACATGGTGTCGCGCGCCGAGACCGAGGAGATCCTCGCCGGGCGCGGCTTCAAGGCGTCCGACGGTGGGGAGTACCTCGAGCTCGACCTCACCCACCTCGGGGCCGACCGCATCAACACCCGCCTGCCCCTGATCCGGGAGGTGACGATCAAGTTCTTGGGGCTCGACCCGATCGAGAAGCCCATCCCGATCCGCCCGGTCGCGCACTACTCGATGGGCGGCATCGAGACGGACATCGACGGCCGGACACGTGTGGCCGGCATCTGGGCCGCGGGCGAGGCCGCGTGCGTCTCGCTCCACGGCGCGAACCGGCTGGGCTCGAACTCGACCGCCGAGTGCCTGGTCTGGGGCGGCATCACCGGGCGGGGGATCGCGTCCACGCTGCCCGGGCTGGGCGCTGCCGCCCCGCTGCCGCAGGACCGGGCGGAGGCGGCCCAGGATCGCGTGAGGCAGGTCCTGGCGCGGGTCGGCGACGAGAACCTGTACGCACTGCGGCGCGAGCTGCGCGCGAACATGGACTCGCGCGTCGGTGTCTTCCGCAACGGGGACGACCTCGCCAGGGCGCTGACCCTGGTCCGCGAGATCCGGCACCGCGCGCAGCGAGCCCCGGTCGCCGACAAGTCGCGGATCTACAACTCGAACCTCATCCACGCCCTTGAGCTCGAGAACCTCCTCGACCTCGCGGAGGTGACCGTCGCGGGTGCCCTCGCCAGGGAGGAGTCACGCGGGGCACACGCCCGCCGCGACTTCGTGACGCGCGACGACGAGCGCTGGCTCAGGCACACCCTGGCGTTCCGCACGGCCGAGGGTCCCACGGTTCGAGCACAAGCCGGTGACCATCGACATGTGGCAGCCGGTCGAGCGCAAGTACTAGGCCCGGAGGACATCCATGACATCCCACGGTCATCCGAACAGGCTCGGTATCCGGGGGTGGGTCGGGGGCGGGCGCTGGGGCTTCGAGCGTTACCTGTACACGCTCCACCGGCTCACCGGCCTCGGCCTGCTGGCCTACTTCGCGATGCACATCTTCGTCACGTCGGCCCGGGCGCTCGGACCCGAGGCCTGGGACCAGGCCATGGGCGTCGTTTCGGGCCCCCTCTTCCGGATCGGCGAGTACCTGGTCTTCGCGGCATTCGCCTTTCACGCCGTCAACGGCATCCGCCTCGCCCTCATCGAGCTCGGCTTCGTCGTGGGCAGGCCCATCGAGCCCGTCTACCCCTACGCGACCTCGGTCGGCCGCCAGCGGCGCCTTGCCCGGGCGGTGCTCATGATCGCCGCCGTGGTCGCGCTCTGGGGCGGTCTCGACTTCTTCGTCCTGCAGTAGGAGCCCGACATGCGCGATCGGACGCTCTGGATGTGGCACATCGGCGCAGGCGTGGTGATCCTGGTGCTGCTCACGCTGCACATGGTGATCATGCATCTCGATGCGACGCTCGGGATCCTGGGCATCCGGGACGCGGGGCCGACGGAGTGGGCCAGCGTCCTGGCGCGGGCCCAGAGCCTGTTCTTCAGTGTCACGTACGTCCTGCTCCTCGGGGCCGCGCTCTACCACGGGTTCTACGGCCTGCGGAACATCCTGCTCGAGCTGAACCCGGGCGCGACCCTGCGCGGGGTGATCAATGTCGGGCTTTCGCTGCTTGGCGCAGCTCTGTTCGTGTTCGGGACATGGGCCGCCATCGCCGCGCCGGGCACCGCGACCGCCATGGGAGGCTGACGTGGCCGACGCCGCTGTGAAGCAGGTCACCTTCCACGTCCGCCGCTTCGAGCCGGGGGTGGATGCGCAGCCGCACTGGGAGGATCACCCCATCGAGGTCTCGCCGGGCATGACCGTGCTCGATGGCCTGTGGAGGGTGAAGGAACTGAGCGCGCCGACGCTCGCGTGGCGCTCATCGTGCCGCATGGGCATCTGCGGTTCGTGCGGGATGCTGATCAACGGGCGCCCACGGCTGGCCTGCAACACGCAGATCGCCGAGCTTGCCAGCGATGTCGTCGCCGTCGGGCCGCTGCCCAACTTCGGCATCATCAAGGACCTGGTCCCCGACCTGCGCCCGATGTTCGAGGCTCACCGGGAGCTGATGCCCTACCTGATCCGCGACGACACCCAGGAGCAGGACGACCCGACCGGCGAGTACTGGCAGACGCCGCACGAGCTGGAGCACTACCTCCAGTTCAGCTACTGCATCAAGTGCGGCTGCTGCATGGCGGCCTGCCCGACCGTCGCGACCGACCCGCAGTACGCGGGGCCGATGCCCCTCGGGCAGGCTCAGCGCTACAACAGCGACACCCGCGATGCCGGCTTCGACAGGCGCCGCGAGGTGCTGTCGGGCGGCAGCGGACCGTGGCGCTGTCACTTCGCCGGGGAGTGCTCCCAGGTCTGCCCCAAGGGCGTGGACCCGGCCAAGGCGATCCAGCTCATGAAACGGGAGCTGGTGTCGGACCTGCTGCGGCTGCGCCGGCGCCGCCAGCCCGCCGCCGTGGCCGAGGCGCCGCACGGCACGCGGCGCGACGACATCCCGGCCGCCCCGGCGAGGACCGTGACCGAGGCCTGACGAGGCGCCGCGCGGACACGCGGGTGGTCACCGCGGGCGGGTCCGGCCCCTCTCAGAAGCCCCGCGCGCGCAGCTCCGGTGTCATGCGCGCCGCCGCGCGCGCCCGGTGGGAGATCGCGTTCTTCGCCTGGGCGGACCACTGGCCCAGCGTCCGCCCGCCCGGAGGCTCGGACCAGGGCTCGAACAGCGGGTCATAGCCGAAGCCGCCTTCGCCGCGTAGCTCCGTGGCGATCCGACCGCGGCACGTCCCCCGCCGGGCGAGGATCCGAAGCCCGCCGCGCGGTCCCGCCTCCCCTGGGAGGGCCAGGGCCAGCACGCACACGTAGCGCGCACCCCGGCGATCGGCAGGCAGGCCGGCGAGCTCGCGCAGGAGCAGCGCGTTGTTGGAGGCGTCGGTGGCATCGGGGCCCGAGTACCGGCGCGTGCGGACGCCCGGTCCCCCACCCAGGGCATCCACCTCGAGACCGGAGTCGTCGGCCAGCGTGGGCAGGCCGGATCGGGCGGCGTAGTACCGGGCCTTGATCCGCGCGTTCGTCTCGAACGTGTCGCCCGTCTCGTCGGGCTCGCCGGGAATGCCCAGGTCGTCGGGCGACAGCAGGTCCACGGCGTCTCCCAGGGCCAGCAGCGCCCGCAGCTCGCGGAGCTTGTGCCGTGACCGGGTCGCGACCAGGAGCCGCCGAGGGCCAGCCGATGCCGGCACTGCCGATGCCGATGCCGGCGCCGCCGATGCCGAGGCCGGCGCAGCCGAGGCTGCCGATTCCGGTGCCACTTCGGCTGCCGACGGCGGCGCCGTCATCGAGGGCGACGAACCCGGCCCGGGGGCCGCCTCCCCCACTATCGCCGCACCGTCGCGAGCACGGCCGCCTGCGCCTCGAACAGCCGCCCCAGGCCCACGTTCGCCAGGTCGAGGAGCTGGTCGAGCGACGCCCGGTCGAATGGCTTCCCCTCGGCCGTGCCCTGGAGCTCCACGTAGGCCCCCGTGTCGGTGCCGACGACGTTGAAGTCGACCTCCGCGCGCGAATCCTCGCTGTAGTCGAGGTCGAGGAGCTTCGCCCCGTCGATGATCCCCACGGAGACCGCCGCGACGTGCCCGACGAGGTGGCGCTCCATGCCGTAGGTGATGAGCGCGGCCGCCAGGGCCACGTAGCCCCCGGTGATCGACGCCGTCCTGGTACCCCCGTCGGCGACGATCACGTCGCAGTCCACGGTGACCGTCCGCTCGCCCAGCCGGGCGAGATCGACCACGCCGCGGAGCGAACGCCCGACGAGCCGCTGGATCTCGTGCGTCCGGCCCCCGATCCTGCCCCGCGCGCTCTCGCGCTCGGAGCGCTCCGCCGTGGCGCGCGGGAGCATCTCGTACGTGCCGGTGACCCAGCCCGTCCCCTTGCCCCGCAGGTGGGGCGGGACCCGGTCCTCGATGGTGGCCGCGCACAGGACCTGCGTGTCGCCGAACCGGATGATGCACGAACCCTCGGCCCACTTCTGGACCCCGAGCGTGATCTCGATCGGGCGGATGTCGTTGGGCCCGCGCCCGTCTGCGCGCAGGTCCGGACGATTGCCGATGCTCATGCCGTGGTCTCCCCGCGCTCGAACGCCTTGGCGGCGTCCCACAGCGCATCCAGCTCCTCGAAGGAGCAATCACGGAGGGCGACACCGCGCGCCGCGGCCGCCAGCTCCACGTGCCGGAATCGCCGGCGGAACTTCTCGTTGGCGGCGCGCAGCGCGCCCTCCACCTCGATGCCGGTCTTGCGCCCGACGTTGACGAGCACGAACAGCAGGTCGCCCAGCTCCTCGGCCCGGTGCGCCTCGTCCTCTGCCTCGGCCAGCTCCACGGCCTCCTCGTGGACCTTCTCCAGCACGCCGTCGATCGACGGCCAGTCGTAGCCGATGTTCGCCGCGCGCTCCTGCATCTCCTGGCTGGCCGCCAGCGCCGGGAGCGAGCGGCTGATGCCGTCGAGCGCGCTCTTCGGAGCGTCCGCGCCGGTCTCGTCGGCGGCCGCGGCCCGCTCGACCGCCTTGATCCTCTCCCACTGGCGGTTCACGTCGGCAGCGGTCCGCGCCTCCGATTCGCCGAAGACGTGGGGGTGGCGGCGGACGATCTTCGTCGCGATCGCGGCCCACACGTCGGTCATGTCGAAGACGCCCGCCTCAGCCGCCAGCTGCGCGTGGAGCACCACCTGGAGCAGCAGGTCGCCCAGCTCCCCCGCCAGCTCCGGCGTGGCTCCGTGCTCGAGCGCGTCGTAGACCTCGTAGGCCTCCTCGAGGAGATGGTTGCGGAGCGACGCGTGGGTCTGCTCCCGGTCCCAGGGACAGCCGTCCGGCGCCCGGAGCCGGTTCGAGATCCAGGGCATGCCCCAGGGCGATGCCGAGACCGCGACGGGCGCGACGGGAGCCAGGTACAGCGGCCCCGCGAGGTCACCGGCCGTCAGCTCCCCGATCGTCGTCCCTTCGGGCATCCCGAACCGGCCGACGGGATGGTCGTCCGGGTAGAGGCGGCCCAGGACCGCCAGGGGCTCCGTGCCGCGCGGACCGTGACGGCCCGCCAGGGGCTCGGGCGCCGGGTCGTCTGCCAGGGAGAGGCGCAACCGGGACGCCGGCACCACCAGGACGGCCATCGATGGCTCGATCGGGGTGGCGACCAGGCGTTCGGCGACGACCACACCGAGGCCACCCGCCGGGTCCAGCCGCCACCGGAGCCGGGCCTCGGCGAGGAGCGCGTCCAGCATGTCGGGCCGCCTCGACCCGCGTCAGCTCGTCGCGGCGGCGCCGGAGGCTTCCCGGGTGATCTCGAACCCGGCCTTCTCCGTGGAGTACCAGTTCGGGAACACTGTCGACTCGAGCGTCGCCTTCTGGCTCGCGTCGGGCGTGCGCGTCTCCTCCTTGTTCACCAGGAAGATGTACGTGCCGTCATCGGCGACGACCACCGGGTCGCTGACCTTGCCGATCGGGGCGGCGAGAACCGCCTTCTCGACCTCGTCGGGCAGGACGCCCTTCGTGACCCAGCCCATGTCCCCGCCGTTTGCCGCCTCGGCCTTCTCGGAGTTGTCCCGGGCCGCGTCGGCGAACGTCAGCTTGCCCGAGTTGATGTCGCCGATGAGCTTCGCGGACCAGTCCGCGTCCGTCGGATAGTGCATCACCTGGATGACATGCCACCCGAATGCGGACTTGACCGGCTCCAGGAGCTGGCCCGGCTGCAGCCCACCCGCGAAGATGGCCGCCGCGAACGCCGGGTCGATGGAGTCGACGGGTGCGAAATATGGCAGCTTGCCGCCGCTCGTCACCGCCTGGCCCTCGTCGCTCTCGGTGCGCGCGATCGAGTCGAACAGGCTCGGATCGGCTTTCAGCTTCTCGTAGGTGGCCTTCGCGGACGCCTCCGCCGTGGCCCAGGCCGGGTCGTCGGCCGCGACGTTCGCGGCGGCGTTCGGGTCTCCGTTGGGCGAGTACAGGATGTGGCGGACCTTGATCGCGCCATCGGCAGACTCGCTGGAACCTTCCGCCATGTAGATCTCCGAGACCTCGCGCTGCGGCCCGGCGACGAGGTACGGCGCCGTGATGGCGTCGCTGAGCCTGGTCCGGGTGACCTCGCGGCGGAGGGCGGTCCGGAAGTCGTCCATCGAGATCCCGGCGTCCGAGAGCTGGCTCGCGAGGGTCGCGTCGACCACGGGCGCCACGACCTCCGTGACGCGCCCGATCCGGGCGGTGCCGTCGTCGCCCACGATGACGTCGGTGGGCGTGTCCTTGGCCGCGGCCAGGATGGCGGTCGAGAACGACGGGTCGAGCGCCGAGTTCTCGTCCACGAAGCCGAGGTCGCCGCCCTGGTCCTTGGACGCGTCCGTGGATACGGCCTTGGCGACCTCCGTCCAGTCCTTGCCGGCCTTCAGGTCGGCCAGGGCCGCATCGGCCTTGGCCTTCGCGGCCGCCTTCGTCGCGTCGGTGGCGGCCGATGCGCCCGCCGGGACCTCGGGCTTGACCTCGATCAGCCAGGCGTGACGCGTCTCGGGGACGGTGGCCTCATGCGCGACCTGGGCGTCGACGTCGGCGTCGGTGACCGTCACGCCCTGCTTCGCGGCCAGCTCGGCCTGGACCTGCCCGTCGATGAGCTGCTCGAGGGCGATCGTGTCGGCCTGCTGCGTGCGCTGGTCGAGGATGTTCTGGCGGGCCGTGGCGTCCGCGGAGCGCAGCTGGCCGGCCGTCAGGAGCGTGCGGATGCGCCTCGACTGGTAGTCGACCCGGAACGCGTTGATGGCGAGCTGCTTCGCGTACGCGTCCTTGGTGATCGTCTGGCCGTTCACCGTGGCCGCGGGGGCCAGGTGATCGCCGTACCAGGCGATGCCTCCGGCGAGCGCGAGCAGGAGGAGGGCGGCCACGACCGTCAGGCCGAAGCCGATGTTGAGGAGCATCGAGCGCCGGGTCCGATCGTCCCACGTGCGGGGACGGTTCGAGCCCGGCCGAGCGCGAGACGTCATGGGGCCGGAGGATCCTCGTGATGGCGGCCGTCGCGGCGACGGATTGTGCGATGGACGGCGCCGCGCGATGGTACCGCATGCGCGCGCGGGGGCCACAGGGCGGGCCCACGGGCTCGGCTCGCCAGCACGGGTCGCCAGGCCGGTGGAGGTCGCGGTGGCCCGGTCGCTACGCCCGGACGGGGGTCGCGGCGGTCCAGCCGGCTCCGAGGCGGAGGACCTGGTGGTCCCTGATCGAGCGGCCACGGGCGCTGTTGACGGTGTCCACGACCAGGTCCGCCGACTCGTAAAGGTGGTCCCAGTCCACCGACCTGTGACCCGTCACGACCACGAACACGTCCGCCCAGTGGATCAGCGAGTCGAGGCCGACGCCCGTGTGGACGCGCCCCGCCTCATCGCGGAACTGCCGCACGTACGGGTCGTGGTAGCGGACCTCCGCGCCGCGTTCGACGAGGCCGGCGAGGACCGCGGCGGCAGGCGAGTTGCGATCGTCCTGGACGTCGGGCTTGAACGCCACGCCGATCACCCCGACGCGGGACCCCTTGAGCGACTTGGACCGCTCGTTGAGCGCCTCGGCCGCGAGGTCGACGACATGGCGCGGCATCGCGAAGTTGATGTCGCCCGCCGCCTCGATGAAGCGGTCCGTGACGTCGAACGCCCGGGCGCGCCACGACAGGTAGTAGGGATCGACCGGGATGCAGTGGCCGCCCACGCCGGGTCCCGGGGTGAACCGCATGAACCCGAACGGCTTGGTCGCCGCCGCGTCGATGATCTCCCAGACGTCGAGGCCCATCCTCTCGCACAGCAGCGCGAGCTGGTTGACGAAGGCGATGTTGACGTTGCGGAACGTGTTCTCGAGCAGCTTCGCCATCTCCGCGGCGTCGGGCGAGGAGAGCTCCACGACGCGATCGTTGATGCGGCCGAGCAGCGCGGCGGCGCGGGCCGTGGCGGCGGGCGTGGATCCGCCCACGAGGCGCGGCACGTCCCGCGAGGCGCTCGCCGGGTCGCCGGGATTGATCCGCTCGGGGGCGAACGCGAGGTCGAAGTCGGTGCCCGCGCGCAGCCCGGACCGCTCCAGGACCTCGCGGAAGGGCCCCGTCGTCGTGCCCGGGAAGGTCGTGCTCTGGAGGACGACGAGCTGGCCGGCGTGGAGGTCCCGGGCGATCCGCTCGGCGGCCGCCAGGACGGGCCCGAGGTCCGGATCCTTGGTGGCCGTGATCGGGGTCGGCACGCACACAAACAGGGCGTCAGCCGCGGCGAGGTCTGCCTCGCCAGTGTCCGCGACGTCGAAGGACCCCGCGAGCGCCGCGACGAGCCGCTCGTCCGGGATGTCGTCGATCGGCGAGCGCCCGGCCCGCAGCTCCGAGATCCGCCTGTCGCTCGCATCCACACCGGTCACGGTGCAGCCGGCGTCCACGAGGGCCAGCGCCAGCGGCAGCCCGACGTAGCCGAGCCCGATGACGGCGACGCGCGTGTCCGCGTTCATGAGGCCTCCGTGTCTGCGGGCGACCCGGGGTCCCGGGCCGTCGGTGAGGATATCCCGTCGAGGGCGAGCCGCTCGACGAGGCCGAGGTAGCGCACGGACTCCCGCTCCCACGCGACCTGCCGGACGACCGCGCCCGTGGCGGCGACCCGGGCCGCGCGGCCGTCCGCGTCATCGACGAGCCGGAGGATGGCGGCCGCGAGGTCCGTGGCGTCGCCGGCGGCGTACGTGGACACGGTCCCGGTTGGGAACATGGCCTCCACCATCGGCAGCCGGGAGGCGACCACGGGCTTGCCCATCGCCGCGTACTCGAAGATCTTGGTGGACAGGCTGAAGTCGGTGAACTGGGTGCGGCGGGTCGGCGCGAGCCCGATGTCGGCCGCCGCGAGCACGGCGGGCACGTCCTCGATGGGCACGCGTCCGCGGAACGCCACCCGGTCCGCGATCCCCAGGGCCGCAGCCTGCTCGTGCAAGGGCGCCTCCGCGAAGTCGCGGCCGTACAGGTCCAGGGAGACGGGCATGCCCGGCCGCCCGGCGACGATCCGGGCCACCGCGTCGAGCGCCACGTCGAGCTCGTACACGGTGGACAGCGCCCCCGTGTAGACCAGCCGGAGGACGCCGTCCGCCATGAACGGGCGCACGGGATGGGCGCCGGCGTCGAAGCGGGCCAGGCGCGGGCTGTTGAGGACGATCGTGACCTTGTCCGCGGGGACGCCCAACCCGACCAGCCGGTCGCCGAGCGCGTCGTTGACCGTGATCGTCGCCGACGAGAAGGCGATCGACGCCCGCTCCTGCGCGACCAGCGCCGCCTGGACGACCGGCCTCGACGCCGCCGGGAAGCGCATCCGGAAGAACTCCGGCATCGCCTCGTGGAGGTCGAGGATGACCGGCACGCCCGCCATGCGGAGGGGGAGCGCCGCGAACACGAGCGCGTCCGGGATCGAATGGACCTGGACCAGGGCGTAGCGCCGCCGGCGGTGGGCGCGCGCCAGCGCGAACATCGCCCGCAGGAAGAACTCGGCGTACTCCAGCAGGTATCGCCCGATGCCGGCGCCCTGGTGGCGCTGGACGTCCAGCCGGTGGATGCGGACACCGTCGAGGGTGCCCGTCGTCGGGTCGCCCGGCCTGCGCAGCCCGAACACGTCCACCGGCCGGCCGGAGGCGACCACCGCCTCGGCCTCGCGGCGCACCCGCGGGTCCTCCTCGTAGTAGGAGTGGACGATCATCGCGACGGGACGGCGGCTGCGGCCTGGTTTCATGGCGTGCCTTCGGGCGGGGCGTGGCCGGCGTCCCCGCCTGCGGGCCGGCGGAACAGCGCGAACTTCGTGGAAGGCGCCTGCCCGAGGCGAAGGCCCACCCGGTCCAGGCCGAGCATCAGCGGGCCGATCCAGCGGGCGCTCGAGGGATCTGCCCGGGACTGGCCCACGACGAAACGCCACCAGCGCCGGTAGCGGGCATAGGCTCGCGGCGAGCCGGCCTCGATCGGATTGTTGGCAAACACCGTCGCACCGCGCAGCTCGACGAGCTGGAGGCCGGCCTGCTCGAGCGGGGCCCGGTACTGCGCGAGCGGGCGGGCTCGAGACGCCTCGCGCACGACGTCATACGGCCGCTCGAAGGCCGGATCGACGAGGATCGGCTCCGCCAGGAGCAGGACCCCGCCCGGCTCCACGAGGCCGGCCAACCCGGTCAACGCCCGGCCGAAAGGCAGCATCATCCACGACGTGCAGCAGCACGTTGAAGCAGCTGACCATCGGGTACCGGGCGTCGGGGAGGGATCCCTCGACGCCCAGGTCCGCGACTCCGAACTCGCCCACGGCGCCCGCGGCCCGTGTCTCGGCCTGCACGGCGTCCACGGCACCCTGGACGAGGTCGCATCCATCGACCCGACGGACCCCGAGCGCTCGCCACGCCCGGACCCAGTACCCGGTGCCCACGCCGACGTCGAAGACCGCATCTGGGGCCGGCCGATCGAGGCCGTGCCTCCGCAGGAACGATCGGACGCTGCGGTGGAGGGCGCGATACAGCCAGCCGTTGATCTCGGGCGGCAGGCCGGACTGACCGACGGCGCTGAGGTCGGCGCGACGATGGAGCTGCGACCAGTACTGCCCGGGGTCGTACGCGACCCTGCCCACGGCCGTTGCCACCGGCGTGGGTGGGGCAAGGACGGGACGGCCGGTGGCGTCCCATCGGTCCGCCATGCCCCTGAGCGTGGATCCGTGGAGGCGGACCCGCCCATCGAGCAGGGGGAGGCAGACATCCATGTCGTCGGCCTCGAGCGGCAGCACCAGCGTCGGGACGCCGTCCCTGGCGACCGCGGCCAGGGCGTCTCGTATCGCCCGCCGGATCGCGTGGACGGCCATGTCCTCGCGGCGAGCAGCGAGCCTCCGAAGCCGGACGGCGCGGATCGGATGCCGGATCGCCCGCAGGATCCTCGTCGGGCGCGGCCGTGGCGGCAGCGGACCGCCGAGGCGGGCGCGGGCCTCGCGATACGTCCCGGACGGGTCGACCTCGTGCAGCGTCGCGGGACCGAACTCCCCCGCCTCGGGCGCGTCGGACCTGCCCGGGACGGACGTGACCACCAGGAGGCCGCACGCAAGGTCCTCCGGCAGGGCAGCGATGCGGGCCCGGGCCGCCGAACGGCGCAGGCCGATGGCGATGATCGGCGACACGGCAGCGACGGGTGCCGGCTCCTGGACCGGTGGCGCCTCCTCGAGGTGTTCGCGCACGGGCGGGCGGTCGCGGGACACCGCCGACCCCGTGGCGGCAATCAGCCCGCGATAGACGTCGATAAGGGCCCCCGCGACCTCCGCCGGCGCACACCGCTCCACGTGGGCGCGGAGCAGCGCCGGGTCGAACGACGTCCGACGGTCCAGGACATGCTCCACGGCGGCGGCGAGCGCCGCGGCGTCCGTACCCGCGGCGATCTCGCCGTACCGGCCGTCCGGCCCCAGGATCTCTTCGACGCCGCCCGATGGGGTGGCGGCCACCGGGAGGCCGGCGGCGAGCGCCTCGGCGGCGACGATCCCAAACGTCTCGTACGGGCTGGGATGCACGAACACGGCGGCGTGCGCCATGGCCGCGGCCACGCCCGACCGGTCCACCGCGGGCTCGAACGAGACCGCGTCCGCGATCCCGAGGTCCCGGGCGAGCGCGACCAGACGTGCCTCCTCCCCGGGATCGGGCGCGCGGCCGATCAACCGCAGCCGGAGCGCGGGCCGCGATTCGCGCAACAGCGTGAACGCCCGAAGGAGCACGTCGGTGCCCTTGCCCGCCGAGCGCCCGCCGACCCACAGGAGCTCGTCCGGGTCGCGGGCGTCGTGGCCCGTGGACCAGAACGCGTCGACGTCGACCAGGTTGGGAACCACCTGGATCGGGATGTCCTGTCCGCCCAGGGCAGCGACCAGCCGCCGGCGCAGCGTGTCGCTCACCACCAGCAGCCGCGCGGCCCTCGTCCGTGAGCGTGCGGTACGCGGCCCGCGTCCGTTCGGAGCCGAGCCGGCCGGCGACCAGGCTGTCATGCTCGGTGACGACGAGGGGGACTCCGAGACGGTCGGCGAGCGCGATGGCCGCAATGCCGTCCGGCAGCCCGGTGTGGGCGTGGATGACGTCGATCGGGTAGCGGGACGCCAGCGCCGTCCCGACTGCGAGGAGCGTCTCCGCCTGGCGCTCGGCGACGGCGAGCGGGTCCGCCGGGACCCCGTCGCGGACCGCCGCGATCGCCGGCATGCGGACGACGGGTACGGCGGCCCCCCACGACCGGGGCACCGGAGGGGACAGCGCGGCATCGGCGGCGAGCGCCCGGAGCCAGGCGTCGGGCGTCGGGCCGTCCGCGGCTGCGTACGCGCCGCGCCGGATCGCCGTCTCCCACGAGGCCACAGTGACCCGGACGCCGGCCGCCGTGAGGGCGCGTGCCTGGTCGGCCACGAAGCTTCCCCGGCCGGGATTGTCGAAGGCCGGGTACCACCGGGAGGCGAACAGCACCCGCAGCGGGCGGGCGGCCCGTGCCGTCGCCTGGCCGTCGATGGTCTCGGGGGTCACGCGGCGGATTGTACCGTCGCGCCCGGCCACGCCCGCCGCGCACGGCCACGCCCAGGAGCGCCCGGACGGCCGAGATCGCCCGGACCCCGTGCTACCGTACGCCCGGCATGGAGACCACTCGTGGGACCGCACCCACGTTCAGCAGCAGCGCCGCGCGGCCAGGCCCGATCGGCCTCGTCCGCGAGGCCGTCGGCGAGCTCTGGTCCCGCCGTCGCCTGGTCCGCTACCTGGTCCAGGCCGACCTTCACAAGAAGGGCGCGGACAGCCTGCTCGGCAACCTCTGGTGGGTTCTCGACCCGCTCCTCCAGATGCTGGTCTACGTCGTCCTCGTGTCCGTGATCTTCCAGCGCACGCAGGAAGCCTATCCGCTGTTCATCTTCGCGGCGATCCTGCCGTGGAAGTGGTTCACCAGCTCGATCGGCGACTCGATCAGCTCGGTCTCGTCGCAGGACCGGCTCATCAAGCAGATCCACTTCCCCAAGCTCGTCCTGCCGACCGCGGCGCTGGCGGCGGGCATCGCCAACTTCGCCTTCGGGCTGATCCCGCTGCTGGGGCTGATGCTCCTGTTCTACCCGGAGAAGATCTCCGTCTACCTGCTGCTCGTCCCGTGATCGGCGTCGTCCAGCTCGTGTTCACCGCGGCCCTGGGCTTCGTCGTCGCGGCGGTGAACGTCTTCTATCCGCGACATCGGCAACCTCAGCCGGCACGTCCTGCGCCTCTGGTTCTACCTGTCGCCTGCGCTGTACGGACCCGCGACGATCGACAAGCTCGCCAACGCCCATCCTGAGCTGTTCAAGCTGATGCAGCTCAACCCGTTCTACACGCTGTTCACGGCCTACCGCACGGTGATCTACGGGATCGAGACGCCCAATGGCCGCTCCCTGCCCCCGACCTCTCCCGACTGGACCGCGCTCGGCGTGCTGCTCGTCGTCTCCATCGTCCTGCTGTTCCTGGCGACGATCTTCTTCAAGCGCATCGAACCCACCTTCGCCAAGGTCCTGTGAACGACCTCCGCCCGAACGTGCTCCGACCCGCGGCGCAGTCCGATCCCCTGCCGGCCATCGAGGCCCACGGCGTCGGGGTCAAGCTACGACCTCCGCCTCACGCGCCAGAACACCATGCGCAATTCGTTCCGCAGCCTCTTGAGCCGCCACGACGGCGAGCGCGACTTCTGGGCGCTCAAGGACGTCTCGTTCAAGCTCGTCCACGGCGAGTCGCTGGCCGTCATCGGCCCCAACGGCGCGGGCAAGAGCACGCTGCTCCAGGTCCTGGCGGGGATC
Source organism: uncultured Chloroflexia bacterium (assembly GCA_963776395.1). Lineage (GTDB taxonomy): Bacteria > Chloroflexota > Limnocylindria > Limnocylindrales > CSP1-4 > CAIXZV01. The sequence continues at coordinate 167,720 of CAVZML010000005.1, forward strand.
ATCATGCCGTCGGACGGTTCGGTCGAGGTCGTCGGCCAGATCTCGAGCCTCCTCACGCTCGGGGCCGGCTTCGACCAGGAGCTCACCGGGCGCGAGAACATCCTGCTCGCCGGCGCATTCCTCGGCATGAGCCAGAAGGAGATGCAGCGGCGGCTGCCCGGCATCATCGAGTTCGCGGACATCGGCCAGTTCATCGATGCGCCGATCAAGACCTACTCGTCCGGCATGCGCGCGCGGCTCGGCTTCAGCATCGCGACGGCGGTCGACCCGGACGTCCTGCTCATCGACGAGGTGCTCGCCACGGGCGACCAGGTGTTCCGCGCGAAGAGCAAGGCCCGCGTCCTGGAGATCGCCGAGGCGGCCAAGGCCGTCGTCCTCGTCACCCATGACATGAACTGGGTGACCGAGTTCTGCAACCGGGCGCTGCTGCTCGAGCGGGGCCACGTCGTCGCGGAGGGAGATCCCGCCGAGGTCGTCGCGGATCCACCAGGAGCACAGCGAGCGGATCGGGCCGAGAAGGCCGCCGCGATCGCCGCCGCGAAGGCGAGCGTCCCGGCAGGCCTCGCCCCGAAGCTCTAGCTCCGGCCGGCCTCGCCAGCGAGGTCGCGCACCTCGCCCACGAGGTCGCGCACCAGCCGCCGGTACCCGGCCGCGGCGACCGGCCATGTATACCGCTCCTCCGCCACGCGCGCCACGCGCTCCCGGTCCGCGCTCCGGGCCTCCACCGGCCGGTCCAGGACCGCGCGGATGGCGGCCGCGATCGCCTCCGGATCGAGGGACCGCGCCACGACCCCGGCGTCGAGCTCCTCGACGATGCGCGCCATGACGTCGAGCCCCGGCCGAGGACGATGGGCGTGCCGGCGGCGAGCGACTCCCAGAACTTGTTCGGCGTCGACAGCCGCTGGTTCACCGAGATCGGGCGGCAGCGGCGATGATGGCGACGTCCGCCGAGGCCGTCCAGGCGGGGAGCTCGTCGGGGTGGACGCGCCGGCAGCGTGAAGTGGCGGCCGGCGAAGCGGGGGTCGCGGTCGCGTCCGCGCATCCGCTCGCACCAGCGGCCGAACCCGAGCAGGACGAGGCGGCATCGGGCACGCGCGAGGACGGCCTCGGCGGCCTCGTCCAGCCCGAGGTCGCGGCCCGAGCCGGCCCTGGAACAGGACGATCCGCGATCCGGGCGGCAGGCCGAGCGCCGCGCGGATCAGGTCGGTCGCGCCGGCCCGCGGCGCCGGCCGCGGCTCGGGGTAGTTGGGCACCGGCAGGGTCGGCGGGGCCCGCCAGCGGCGCGGCCAGCCGGTCGGCGAGCGCCTCGTTGACCGTGACGATGGCGTCGGCCCGCGCGGCCCAGCCGCTGCTCGCGGCGGCGTGCGAGGCGCCGCACGGGCGCGGGCATGTCGAGGACGTTGTTGCGACTCGAAGACGACGTCGATCGCGTCGTAGATGACCGCGGCCGCGCCGCCCGGCCCGGCGTCGCGCGCGGCAGCGGATCGAGCGCCGGCGGCGATGGTCAGGCTGCCGCACGCGTGGTAGAGGTCGGCCGGGCGCGAGGTCGCGGTCGCAGCGTCGCCCACCAGCCGCGGACGGTGTGCGGCCACAGGATCCAGCGCCGGAGAGCCGCGCCCCGGCGCGCATCGACCGCAGACGCGAGGCGACCGCGACGTCGGGCCGCCGCGGTCGGCGCCCGTCCGTGCCGCGCGCGGACGGCCGTCGCCGGCGGCTGCCGTACGTGGCGGCCATCGACGCGTACCTGCCCGAGGGCCGATAGCGGCGGATCGTCGACGTCGCCGTCGCGCTCCTCGTCCGGGACGTCCGCGGTCGCGACGCGCCGCGATCTCGACCGCGTAGCCCTCGGCGACGAGGGCCCGCGCGACCCGCAGCCCGCGCGAGTACGGGGCGGCCGGGTTGCCGACGAGCACGACCGCCCGCGGGCGCGCGGCCCGCTCACCAGGGCTGGCCGGTGAGCCGGCGGATACTCGGCGAGGCAGCGATCGTCGCAGCCTGGCGTCTCCCAGTTGTACGTCGCGTGCGCCGCCGGCGAGCCCGCGGCGGCCGCACTCGCGTCGCGCTCGCGGGATCGGCCGAGGACGTCCCGCAGATCGCGGCCGCGCGATCGTCCGGCGGGATCCGTCGGGTCGCACGAGCACGCCGCACCCGGTCTCGCGCACGATCCCGGCCATCCCGGGCAGGTCGCTGGCGACGACCGGGACGCCGGCCGCCATCGCCTCGAAGAGCTTGTTCGGCGTCGTCAGGCGGTGGTTGAGGGTCGACGGCTGGATCGGCATCGCGACGACGTCGGCGGACGCGACCCAGTCGAGCAGCTCGTCCGGGCGGGACGGCCGGCAGGACGCGGACGCGGCCGCCGAGGGCCGGCGTGCGGCCGCCCGGCGCTCGAGCTCGGCCTCCAGGGCGCCGTAGCCCATGGAGCACGAGGGCCGCGCCGGGACGAGCCGGGATGGCCTCGATCAGCTGCTCGATGCCGCGGTCGCGCGAGCAGGCCGCCGTGGTACAGGACGACCGGCCGTGTCCGGCGGCAGGCCGAGGGCCTCGTGGAACCGGCGCTCGCGGCGGGTTCGGCGGGTCGAACCGGTACGAGCAGTTCATGACGATCAGCGGCGAGGTCGACGCCGCAGCGCTGCCGCCATGACCTCGGCGTAGCGGCCGGTTGACGGTGATCGACGCGGTCCGCCCGGCGCGCCCAGCCGCGCTCGACGCCGGCCGAGCAGCGCGCGGGCCGGCCGCGGCAGCCGGGCGAGGTTGCCGGCGTCGACGTAGATGTCGCGCGCGTCGTAGACCACCGGCCGCGCGGTGACGTCCGGCCGAGGTCGAGCGCCACCGGGATGCCCATGTAGGCCATGCCGTGGTAGAGGTCGGCGGCGGGCGCGACGGCGAGCGCGTTCGCGGGTCTGGGCGCGGACGTGAGCGGCGATCGCGAGACGGCGGACCATGCCGCTGAGCATGCGCCGCGGGCGGGACGCGCGCCGCGGCGGCGGCCGGCGCGCCCTCGCGGCCGGCGGCGCGGCCGTCGCGGCGGCGGCGGACGGCGCCGGCTCGGCGCACGCCGGCGGTGCCGCGCCTTCCCGCGGCGCCGCCGGCGGAGGCGCCGCTCAGCACGATGACGGCCCGGCAGCGGCAGGCCGGCGACCGGCCGACACCGTGACCCGGCGGATCCGGTAGCCCGCCGGATGGTCCTCGTCGGCCGGGCAGGCCCGGCGCCATGCGGGCGAGGACCGTGACCTCGTGGCCGCGCGCGAGCGAGCGCGGTCGCGATCCGGTAGGTGCGCGAGTCGAACTCGGCGGTTGATCGGCAGGACGAGGACGGCGCGCTGGCGCGTCGCGCTGCGGCGGTGCCGGGCCGCCCGCGGTCGACGCGGCCGCTCACGACGCGCTCTCACACGGGCGAGTCGACGCGTAGAGGTCGACGAGGCGGGCGATCTCGGTCTCCCAGTTCCAGCGCTCGTGGGCCGCCCGCAGGAGCGCGCTCGCGAGCGCCGCGCGCCGGCCGGCGGCAGGTCGAGGATCGACCGGATGGCCGCGGCGATCGACGGCGGGACTGGTCGGGTCGCAGACGGCGCCGAGCGGCCCGGCCGGGTCGTCCAGCGATGATCCGGTGACGCTCGGGGAAGTCGCTGACGAGACCACCGGCAGCCCGCGGCGATCGACTCGAACAGCTTGTTCGGCGTCGACAGCTCTGGTTGAGCGTCGACGGCTGGATCGGCATGACGCCGACGTCGGCCGAGGCGACCCAGTCGGCAAGCTCGTCGGGCGGGACACGGCGTCGAGCACGTGGATACGTCCCCCGGCCCGCGGCTCGGCTGCGAGCCCCGCGAGCTGGTCGCGCAGGCTCCCGGAGCCGAGGAACACGAGGTGGACGTCGTCCAGCCCGGGCGCAGGATCGCCTCGGCCAGCGGCTCGAGGCCTCGATCCGGCGTGAGGCCCCGTGGTACAGCGCGACCGGCGTCGCCGGGCGCGAGGCCCAGCGCGCTCCCGGAGCAGGTCCGGGGCGGGGTCCGGCGGCGGTCCAGCGCGGCGGCGCGTTGTGCACGACGACCGAGCGCGTGAACCCGAGCCGCTGCGCAGGATCTCCTCGAGCGTCACGTTGACTGTCACCAGCGCGACGGCGTGCCGCGCCAGCCGGCGCTCGAACGACCGCAGCCACCAGCGCGCGGCCCATGCCCTGGCGGGCGGTGCCGCCCGACTCCGAGGAAGAGCTCGTGGCTGTCGTAGACGACGCGGGCGCCGCGGCCCGCGGCGCGGGCGCCGCGGGCGGGCGTCCACCGCGGTGCCGCGGCCCGCAGCGCCGCCCACCGCGGCGGCATCGACCGCGGCGACCAGCCCGGTGACGTCGTGCCCGTGGTGGATGTCCGCGTCGGGGACGACCCGCGCCGCGGCGCGCGCCCACGGCAGCACCGATCGGCGCCAGCTCATGACGTAGTCCAGCTGGCCGCCTCGGGCCGGGGCCGGCGGACGGTCGCCGAGGAGTCCCCACGCCAGCAGCCGGTAGCCGACCCACGGCAGCGCGGCGAGCGCCGCGATCACCCCGACCGCCGCCCGGCCCCAGGCCGAGGGACCGGCGCGCAGGTCTCGCAGCCAGCGGCGGGTCAGGGTGCCGCGCGCGCGCCAGGGATACCGCAGCCACGCCAGCTCCTGGTGCCAGCGGGCGAGCCAGCCGTCCTCACCCGGGACGCGCACGAGGCGGACGCCGGACGGGCGGAGCTCGTCGGTGGGCAGGTCGCTTGCGGCCGGGAGCCTCGCGACGAGCACGACGTCGTGGCCGGCCGCCGCGAGCGCGTCCGCTTCGCGGAGCACGCGTGTATCGCGTTGCGTGTCGTTGGCGACGTACATCGCGATGCGGAGTCGCGGGGCGCCGGGTGCGGTCAACCGCCGCTCCCGCCGAGCACGGCACTGATCGCCTCGGCCGCGCCGGCGGACCGCAGGTCGAGGCTCCGGGCCCGTTCGGCGGCGAGCGATGCGGCATCCGCCGGCGGCGCCAGGCGGTTCAGCTCGGCCGTCGCGCGTGCCCCGTCCAGGCCGACCACCACCATCCGCCCGCCGGAGTCCGCGACGGCCTCGACCCACTCGGTCCGGTCCCGCAGGACGAGGCACGGCGTCCGCAGCCAGGCGGCCTCGCGCTGGACCCCGCCCGAATCGGTGAGGACCGCCGCCGCGTGGAGCTGCAACGCCAACGTGGTCCGGTAGGCCTGCGGCGGGACGACCCGGACCTCGGGGGCGAGCGTGATGCCCTCGGAGGCCAGCGCCGCCGTCGTGCCCGGGTGGAGCGCCAGCACGACCGGCCGCGCCGACGCCGCATCGGCCAGGATCGCCGTCCACGCCCGCATCGCCGAAGGCTCCCTGTTCTCGGCCCTGTGGACAGTCGCGAACAGGTAGCCGCCCGGGGCGAGCGTCAACCCCAGCCGTTCCCCGATCGAGGCGAGCACGATTGGGTCTCGCACCTCCCGGGCGATGCGGGCAGCCAGGTCCTGCATCAGGTCGCCGACGAGGGCGACACCGTCCGAGATGCCCTCGGCAGCCAGGTTCGAGACGGCTGCGGGTGTCGGTGCGAACAGCCACCGCGACAGGTGGTCGGCGACGACCCTGTTGATCTCCTCGGGCATGCGCCGGTCGAAGCTGCGGAGCCCCGCCTCCACGTGCGCCACCGGGATCCCGGCCTTGGCGGCGGCAAGCGCGCCGGCCAGGGTGGAGTTGGTGTCCCCATAGACCAGGACGGCGTCCGGCCGCTCGGCCAGGAGGATCGGCTCGAGGCGCTCCAGCATCCGGGCGGTCTGTTCCGCGTGGGAGCCGCCGCCGACACCCAGGGCGTGGTCCGGCCTGGGCAGGTCCAGCTCCGCGAAGAACGAGCCCGCCATCTCCTCGTCCCAGTGCTGGCCGGTGTCCACGAAGACCTCTGCGTGGCGGCTCCGGAGCACGGGTGCCAGCGCCGCGGCCTTGATCAGCTGCGGCCGGGTCCCGACGACGCTGACGATTCGCACCTTCGCTCGCCCGGGGGTCGGGTCAGGCGCGAAGGCCGCGGGTCGCCGCCTGCACGCCGACACCCACGTATGCGACCCCGTCCGGCAGAGCGAGCGACCGGAGGCTGTTGCGCCCGTCGTAGACCACAGCGAGGTCCGGGAACCAGGCCGGGTCGAGCGACCCGAACTGGCGGTCGCCGGTCTGCGTGACGACCGCCCGGAACGGACCGGGCGTGCCCCACGCCCACGGCCGGGCGCCGATTGCCTCGACCTCGGAGGGCTCCATCAACGGGTCGTACCCGGCGACGTCCGCCCCGGCAGCGCGCAGCGCGGCGATCAACGGGACGGCGCGGCTGTACGCGAGCTCCCTGACGCCCTCGCGGTAGGTGAGCCCCAGCACGAGCACAGGGACCCCCGCGAGGCCGCCCAGCAGCCCGTCGAGCGTGGCGACGGCGCGCCCCGTCTGGGCGTCGTTCACCTCGCGCGCCGTCTCCACCAGGCGCAGCCCGGGGGCGCGCGCGAGGAGGAGGTGCGGGTAGACGGGGATGCAGTGCCCGCCGACGCCGATGCCCGGCTGGTGGATGTGGCTGTACGGCTGGCTGTTCGCCGCGGCGATGACCTCCTGGACGTCGATGCCCAGGGCGTCGGCAGCGTGCGCGAACTCCGTCGCCAGGGCGATATTGACGTCCCGGTACGTGGTGTCCGCGAGCTTGCTGAACTCTGCGGCCTCGGACGAGGACATCGCCACGATCTCGGCGTCGAGGACGGACGCGTAGAAGCGGGCGGCCCGGTCCGTGGACGCGGCGCCGATCCCCCCGACGAGCTTCGGATAGGCGGCCAGGTTCGCGAGGACCGCACCCGAGAACAGCCGCTCCGGCGAGAAGGCGAGGTAGAAATCACGGTCCGCCACGAGACCCGCGACCCGTTCCAGCTCGGGCGCGAACCGCCCACGGGTGTCGCCGATCGGGAGCGTGGTCTCGAAGATCACGGTGCTGCCGGCGTGGACGCCGGGTGCGATCGACGCCACCGCAGGATCCATATACCGGTAGTCGGGCCTGTGGTCGGCGCTGAGCATGACGGGCACGATGAGCACGACGACATCCGCGTCGCGGGCGGCCGCGGCGGCATCGAGCGTCGCCCGGAGGCGGCCCTCGGCATGGACCGTCGCGACCATCTCGGACAGGCCCGGCTCCTCGCCGACGTGAGAGCGACCGGCGTTGATCGCCTCGACGACGGACGGGTTGACGTCGACCGCGATCACGGTCCAGCCGTGGGTGGCGAATTGGGCGGCCAGCGGGAGGCCCATCTTCCCCGCGCCCACGACCGCGACCGTCCCGGCCGTGCCGTCCTCGCCCATCCACGGGTGGACCGGCCGGGCCGGGGCATGGGCGCACGAGGCGGGCGCCACGGTGATGGAGCCGCCGAGCATGGTCGCGCCAACGGAGGGGCGGCGGACGATCGTCATGCGGGTGTCGCGACGCCCGTCTCGCCCAGGACGACGGGCGTGACGGACGATGCCGCCTCGAGCATGGCCGTGGCGATGCGGACCGCCCAGGCGCCGTCCTCGCCGTCCACGTAGGGCCGTCCGCCGGTCCGGATAGAGGCGACGAAGGCGTCCAGCTGGGCCTGGAGCGGCTCCTTGACGTCCACCTCGATCTCGACGACGTCGCCGCTGAAGGTCGGGGCGTAGCCGGCGATCAGCTCGGGGTGGGCGAGGTCCGACCTGGTGAACGTGAGGCGCTGGGTCAGGTAGTCCAGCTCGAACATGCCCTCCTCGCCGATCACCGTCAGCTGGCGGCGCTTCGCGGGTGTGAGCCAGTTCACGTCCAGCATCCCGGAGGCGCCCGACGGGAAGTGGAGGAGGCCGAACAGGAGGTCCTCGTGCGACGCGTGCTTGCGCTGGGCGAGCTCGGCGTAGACGCGCACCGGGCGCTCTCCCGCGACCCAGGACAGCATGTCGGCGTCGTGTGTCGCGAGGTCGACGGTCACGCCGACGTCGCGGATCCGCGCCGGGAACGGGCCCGCCCTCCGGCTCACGATGGCGTAGATCGTGGTCAGCCAGCCCTCGCGCAACAGCCTGCCGAGCTTGAGGACCGCGGGGTTGTACCGCTCGACGTGGCCGACCTGGACCGGGACGCCCCGCTCGCGGCCGGCGCGGACGATCGCCCAGGCCTCCTCGGCGGTCGCCGCCAGCGGCTTCTCGACCAGGACCGGGATCCCGCGCGCGATCGCGGCGTGCGCCAGGTCCGGGTGGACAGTCGTGGGAGCGGCGATGACGACGGCGTCCAGCTCCGCCTCGAGGATCATCGCGAGCGGGTCGGACCACCCGGCGGCACCGGTCTGGCCGGTGGCGGCCGCGAGCGCCTCGGCATCCGGGTCTGCCACCGCGGCGAGCACGGTGTCCGGGTGACCGGCGATCACCCGGAGGTGGTTGCGACCCATCGAGCCCAGGCCCGCGAGGCCCAGGCGGAGCGGCCGGTCGCTCATCGGCTCGCCGTCGCTCATCGGGCGACCGGGGTGGCGACGTCGCGCACCGCGGCGACGATTGCCGCGAGGTCGTCCTCGCTCAGCTTCGGGTGGACCGGGATCGCGAGCACCTCGCCTGCCAGGCGGTCCGTGACAGGGAGGTGGAGACCCGCGGCGCCAGGGATGTAGTGCTGCAGGTAGGCCTGCCTGTGGATCGGCACCGGGTAGTAGATCAGCGTGCCGATCCCGCGCTCCGCCAGGCCGTCGATGACCTGCTGGCGCTCGCCCGGGAAGCGCATGACGTACTGGTGCCAGACGTGGTCGCGACCCTCCGGCACCGCCGGCGTCAGGTAGTCGGGCGCAAGGTGGGCGGTCAGGTAGGCGGCGTTCCGCCGGCGCTGCGCCGTCCGCTCATCCAGGCGCGAGAGCTGGGCGAGGCCGATGGCGGCGCTCAGGTCCGTGGGCTTGTAGTTCGTCCCCAGCTCGTCGTGGTAGTAGCGGACCCTCATGCCGTGGTTGCGGAACAGGCGGAGCCGGTCGGCGACGCCGTCGTCGTCGGTGGTCGCGAAACCTCCCTCGCCGGTCATGAGGTTCTTGGTGGCGTAGAGGCTGAACATCGCCGGCCCGAACTGCCCCGCGAGGCGGCCGCGGTAGGCGGCGCCGTGGGCCTGGGCGGCGTCCTCGATGATCACGAGGCCGTGCCGGGTGGCGATGTCGATCAGCGGATCCATGTCGGCCATCAGGCCGTACAGGTGGACCGGCATGATCGCCTTCGTCCGGGGTGTGATCGCCGCCTCGACCTGGGCGGGATCGAGGCAGAAGTCGTCCTCGCGGATGTCCACGAAGACGGGCGTCGCCCCGGCGCGGAGGATGACGCTCACGGTCGCGTTGAAGCTGAACGAGACGGTGATGACCTCGTCGCCCGGGCCGATGCCGAGGGCGTGGAGAACCGCCTCCTGGGCGACCGTCCCGTTGCACATGAGCACGGCGTGGGCGACGCCGCAGTAGCCGGCCCAGGCAGCCTCGAACTCGGCGGTCTTCTTGCCCATCGCGAGCATGCCCGAGCGGAGGACCTCGAGGACGGCCGACTCCTCGGCCGGGCCGATGTCCGGCTTCGAGATCGGGATCATTGGGGCCTCCGTTTCAGATCGCGACGCAGGCGTCGCTTGTGATGGCATACGTCGCGCCGCAGGCGGCGCACCGGGCGGAACCTGCGTGGTCGGCACGGACCGGGTCGCCGGCGACATCGACGAGACGCCGACCGCACGCGCACACCCAGCCGATGCGGCGCGCCGGACTACCGGCGACGAGAGCGTGGTCCGGGACGGAGCGGGTCACGACCGACCCGGCCCCGACGGTCGCGAACCGCCCGACGTCGGTGCCGGCTACGACCACGGCGCCCGCGCCGATCGAGCAGCCCGTCCTCAGCGTGATCGGCGAGACGGTCCAGTCGTCCGCCCGGGCCAGCTCGCCGGTGGCCGTGATGGCGCGCGGGAACCGGTCATTGGTCAGGATGGCGTTGGGGCCGATGAACACCCCGTCCTCCACCGTGACGCCGTGGTAGACGAGGGCGAGGTTCTGGATCTTGACCCGATCGCCGAGGGTGACGCCCTCGTCGATGAAGGCGTCCCGTCCGATGACACACTCGGCCCCGATCCTCGCCCCGACCCGGACCTGCGCCCGGTGCCAGATGCTGGACCGGGGACCCACCGACACGTCCGCCTCGAGGTCGGCGGTCGGGTGGATGCGCGCTGTCGCGTCGATCACGGACGTCCGGGTCTCCACTGGTGGATGCCGGCCGTCCGATGGCGGCGACCGCTTCCTGGCCCCTGCGTCATCTCGGCGACATGCGCGGATCCGGGGCACCGGCGAGTATACCGGTCCGACGTTCAGCGGCCGCGGCGGATGGCCCCTCCGAGCGCGGTGACGAGGCCGATCGCCAGCCCGGCGGCGAGGGCGCCCTTCCAGTCGAGGACCGGCCTCACGTCACCGGTGACCTTCTGCGCAATGAGCACGAACACGGCGGACGGACGCGTGATTGTGACCTTCTGGGCGATGACCGTCCGTGCCATCACCTGCTCCAGGGTGGCCTCCCGGGCGACGACGTTGCTGGCCACGCCCCGGGTGACGCGCAGCTCGCCGGCCAGCGCCGCGCCCACGGACCCGAGCTCGACCTCGATCCGTTCGGCCCGTGCGGCGCCGATGCCACCCAGCTGGACGCGGACATCGCCCGCGTCGAGGCGGCCGATGCCGCCCATGCGGACCTCGACCTTGTCCGCAGTGGCCTCGGCGATGCTGCCCCGTTCGACGCGGATGTTGGCGATGGTCGGCGCCGGTGTCTCGCCGGGAGCGTCTCGCGTCTCCGCGCCGTCGGCGGCCGCCGGAGTGCTCTCTGCGTCCTCGGGCGCCTGGGTGGCGGCGTCGGCGGTCGCGGGCATGGCGGTGTTGGTCGCGGTCTCGCCTTCCTGCTCTGCCGGGCGGTTCTCCGGCGCCGGCGCATCGGCCTCGGGCGCCCGCTTGCGAGGGCGCTTCGATGTGGTGGGCATCTCGTCGGTCATCGTGGTCCTCGGGTGAATCATCCTGCGGGCCGGTCGAGAGGAGCCTACTCCTGCCGCGTCCCTGCGCCCACGGCCGGACGACCCGATCCCACGCCTCGGGCCTATGGTCCCGAAGGCGAGCGCACGACCCAGGGGCCGCTGCCGCCTCACGGGTCATCGTTCCGAATGCGTGCGCACGGCCGGACGGCCCGATCCTGCCTCCGGGTCAGCGTCCCGAAGCCAGGCGCGTGCCGTGCGCGCCGACCACCGCCCAGACCACTGCCGGTCCGGGCCACGGTTCCGATCCGGTGAGGGCGGCAACGGCGTCGTCGGGGTGTGCCGGATAGGCGGCGCGCAGCTGGCGAGCGAAGTCCGTCGCGACGGCGCGGGTGGCTCGCGTCCTGCGCACGATCAGCAGCCGGCTGACGCGCGGTTCGTCTCCTAGCCGAGGCCAGCCATCCCAGCTCGCCAACGAGTCCGCCTTCTCGGCGGACCAGCGAACAACCTGCTCGAGTCGGCGCAGCTCGGACTGGAGCTCCGAGGCAACGAGAACCTTCTCCCTCGGCTCGTGCAGGGCGGCGTCGATCCAGCCGCGGCTGGGCCTGCGGACAGCAACCTCTGTGAAGGGATGCCAGCGCGGGTGCAGCTGATCGAGCAACGCCTCCAGCATCCTCGCCTGGTGGCGGTCCCGGATCGCGGGACCAGTGTTCGGGTACAGCCTGGCTGCAAGGTCCAACCCGAGGGCGGTTGCGAGGCGGGCGTACGTCTCGAGGGAGGGGCGCCCGCGTCCCTCCTCGATCCGGCACAGATACGAGAGGTCGACTCCCGAGGCACTCGCCAGCGCGCTACGGCTGATTCCGGCATCCTCCCGCAGCCGCCGAAGGTCCTCAGCGAGGCTGGCGTTGAGCCGCTCGGTGATGCGTCGCACGCGGGCGTCGAAGCGAATGTTGGCCATGACGTCATTGAACTGCCCATGACTTGCGTGGGGCTTACCTGGCTGTGAGCGCCAGCCGGGTGACGCTAGACCCGCAGTCCAGCCCGGATGGCTTGACTGATCGTGGATGGACTCGTGGTCTATCGGCGGATCCGCCGAGGCAGTCCAACGGGTGAGCTCGTGCCTGGACGTGGAGTCGTGGGCCACATTTCGCGAGCAGAGACTCAGGAGTCTGGACCCCTGGTCCAGCCGACTCGGCCCCGGTGAAAGCGGTGGCCCCGGTGATCCCGGTGGCCCGGGTGGAACCCGTTGGCCCCGGTCAACCCGGTGTCTCGGTAGGTCGCCCTGGTAGCGAGGCGGAGACCGAGGCGGGGGCGGGACCGGCGGTGACGAGACCGGCGGGACCGAGGCGGGGGACGAGACCGGGGGGACCAGACCGGCGGTGACGAGACCGGCGGGACCGAGGCGGAGGACGAGGCCGGCGGGGAGCCGCATGGCAGAGCACGTGCCCCACGTCCGCTTGGGATATTCTCCGGCCGGACCGGACGCGCCGAGTGGCTCGGCCGGTGGCCGCCCCCGCGAACGAGTGTGGCCAGGAGCCAGCATGGCCGGATATCCAGCAACCTCGTCGGTGCGACTCGCCTCGGCGCCACGGGGGATCGCACGGTGAGGCGCCCGGTCGCCGCCGTCGTCGTGGCCATCATCCTCGTCGTCGCTGTCGCCGTTGGGGTCGGCGCCGCGAACATGGTCCTGGGCCCGGGCACCTCCCCGACTCCCGGCACCGCCCTGGTGAGCCCGTCGCCCGGCTCGATCCCCTCGCCCGAGCCGTCGGCCACGTCCACACCGGCCGCCACGCCGGACCCGACGCCGGAGCCGACGCCGACGCCGGAGCCCTCACCGACTCCGAAACCGACCCCGGTTCTCGTGCCCGCACCCCTGACGGGCATGCCGGTGACGCCGGCCGTGGCCAAGCGCCACGTCGTCGCGGTGATGATCGACGACCTCTGGGCGGCCCGGCCGCAGTCCGGGCTCAGCCAGGCGAGCATCGTGTGGCAGGCCCCCGCGGAGGGCGGCATCCCGCGCTACATGGCCCTGTTCCAGGAAACCGCCCCGAAGTCGGTCGGCCCGGTCCGCAGCTCGCGGCTCTACTTCATCGCATGGGCCTCGCAGTGGCGGGCGGTCTACATGCACGTCGGCGGCTCGCCGCAGGCGCTGGCGCTGCTCCATTCGGCGCGGGGCAAGGGCAAGGTCGTGTACGACGCGGACGAGTTCCGGTACGGGCCGCGGTACATGTACCGGATCAGGACACGTTCCGCTCCGCACAACGTGTACTCGGATGCCAAGAAGGTCCGCGCCCTCGTGAAGGTGGTTGGCGCCAAGCCGATGGACTACCAGGCGGCCTGGAGCTTCGCCCCCGATGCGCCGCTCGCTGAGCGCCCGAAGGGCAGCAGCATCACCGTGCCGTATCTCGCCAACAAGATCAGCTACGCCTACGACCGCAAGACCAATCGCTGGATGAGGTCGGTGTCGGTCGAAGGCAAGCAGGTCGACGCCGGCACGAAGCAGCGGATCGGGCCGAAGAACGTGGTGATCATGTTCGTGCGGTTCGCGCCGCTCAATGACGGGTCCAGAGAAGCACCGCCTGGAGGCCCAGTACACCGGCTCCGGCGCGGCCTGGATCGCGACGAACGGCAGGGCCGTCAAGGGCACGTGGAAGAAGAGCTCGATGACCGCTCCGGTCCGGCTGTTCACGAGGGACGGCAAGCCGGTGACGCTGACGATGGGCCAGACGTTCGTGCAGGTGGTCCCGACCGGAACGACGGTGAAGATCACCAACGGCAAGGTGCCGGCTCCTGCACCGTCCGTGGTCCCGGCCAGCCCAAGCCCAAGCTGACCGGTCGCCCGGCCGGGGGCCTCAGATGAGCGAGGCCCGGCCGGGAAACTCAGATGAGCGGGGCCCGGCCGGCCACCTCGGCCCAGATCGCGCGGGTCTCGCGTGCCACGTCCGCCCAGGTCCGCCCCGCGGTGGGACGCTCGCGCGCCGCCGCCGCCAGCGACGCGCGCAGCTCGTCGTCCGACCATAGAGCCCGGATGGCGGTCGCCAGGCGCGCCGGATCCCCAGGGTCCACCAGGATCCCGGCCGCCCCCACGATCTCCGGCAGCACGCCGACGGCGCTCGCCACGACAGGGACACCCGCCGCCAGCGCATCGAGGGCCGCGAGACCTGAGGCCTCCGACCGGACGGGCAGCACCAGGAACCGCGCGCCTGCAACCAGCGCAGCGAGGCGCTCGTCCTCGAGGCCCTGGGCGTAGACGATCGCGTCCGCGACGCCGGTGCGGGCGGCCGCGCGTGAGAGCGACGCCCGATCGTCGGGCGACGCCCCGACGAGACAGACCCGTGGCGGCCAGATCCCCCGGCGCCACACCCCGCGGCGCCGGTTCGGCGGCGAGACGCGCAAGCGCCTCGAGGAGGGTCGGCAGGTCCTGGCGGGCGTCGTACCTGCCGGCGTAGACGGCGTACCGGTCGCCGAGGCCCAGTCGGGAGGACTCGGCCGCGGCCGAGGCCGCTGCCTCGGGCCGGAACGCGGGCCGGGCCGCGAGCGGCACCACGCGGAGGCGCCCAGGCTTCACGTGCAGGAGTCGTCGCACCTCGGCCGCTGCCGCACGACCCGGCACGATGACGGCCGCGGCATCGTGGAGGATGCGGGCCCGGAGCCGCTGGCCGAACCGCGCCGCCGCCCCGCGCTGGTACTCGTCCGGCATCGCCCACGGAGCAAGGTCCAGGAGCGCGGCGACCACGGGTATCCCCGACCCGATCGGCAGCGCGCCCGCCGCGGCGTGGTAGACGGTCCCGGATGCACCGCCGAGCTCGGCGTGCCAGCCGGCCCCGACCGATGCCCCGCGCAGCATCAGCGGATCCACGGTCAGCGCCCCGGACCTGAGCAGTCGCGTGGGCGGCAGCCGGCGCCGGCCGATCACGTCGAGGTTCGCCCACCTGGTGGTCGGATCCGCGCGTCCCATGCCCAGCATGAAGGCGAACGACTCACCGTCCGCCGGGTCGGCGTCGAGCGCCCCCAGCAGCCCCTCCAGGTACGTGGCGGTCAGGGGCGCGCGCTCGGGATCCTGCAGCGGCCGGACGTCGATGACGATGCGGACGCCGGGCGCCGCGATGGGCTCGACCGGAACCGACCCCGGGCGCCAGCCGTGCCGGTCGCCGGCACCGGTCACCGGGTCGTCCGCTTCGGCCCGCGACCCCGGAGCTCGTCCCACCGCAGCGTGAGGACGATCAGCAGCGCCTCCACGATGATCCGCCGGCTCATCTTCGACTGGCCGATCCGGCGATCACGGAAGATGATCGGGACCTCCGCGACGCGGGCGCCGAGGCGGGACGCGCGGTAGGTCATCTCGATCTGGAACACGTACCCGCCGGCGCGGACGCCTTCGAACGGGACCTCGGCCAGGGTGGTCGCACGCCACGCCTTGAAACCACCGGTCAGGTCATGCGGGCGCAACCCGAGGACGAGCCGGGCGAACATGGAGCCGCCGCGCGAGATCACGCGCCGGAACAACCCCCACTCGGTCACGCCGCCGCCCGGCACGTAGCGGGACCCGATCACGAGGTCGGCCCGGCCGTGGCTGATTGGCCCCACCAGTGCCGGCAGCGCCGCGGGATCGTGCGACCAGTCCGCGTCCATCTGGACGATCGATGTCGCCCCCGCCGCCAGGGCAACCCCGAAGCCGTCGAGGTAGGCGCGCCCGAGCCCCTGCTTGGCCTTGCGATGACGGACGCGGACGCGGGCATCGGCCGCTGCCAACCCATCCGCGAGGTCGCCCGTGCCGTCCGGCGATCCGTCGTCCACCACGAGCAGGACCGCGCCGGGGAGGGCATCCAGGATCGCGACGGAGATGTCCGGGAGGTTCCCGGCCTCGTTGTAGGTGGGCAGGATCACCCATGTCCCGGTGCCGGGCGCGTCTCCGCCCAACGGCGCCTGTCCTGCGACGAGCACCTCGGCTGCGATGGGCACCTCGACTGCGACCGCCGCGATGGGCACCCCGGCTGCGCCGGGTGCGACGGACGCGGCGGGTGCGACGGGACTGCGACGGGCCCGACGGCTGCGACCTCGGCACCGGCGGGCGACGCGGACGGCGCGGCGACACCGGGTTCGTCGGAAGGGCTCGGTTCGGTCGTCACGTCCGCAGGATTGTAGCCGCCCGACGCTATCGGGCGACCCGGATCGGCACCGACATCGTGTTCGCTCGGCCGCCCGAGTCCTTCGCCGTGATCCGGAGGCTGCCCATTCCGCTTGCGCCGGCTGCCACCGTGAAGGTCACCGAGTACCGGCCATCCGACAGGCGCTTCGCCGACCTGGTCACCGGAGCCCTGCCCGGCTGGGTCCACGTCAGGCGCAGGCCTCGTGGCCACTGGCTCGATCGCCGCGAACCGTACGGTGAACGATGTGCCGGGCTTCACCGGTGCCGCCCGCGGTGCCACCGAGAACGCGGCCGCCCAGACCGGGCGCGACAGCACCCGCGTGCCGTGGCTCGAGGTCACCGTCAGGCGTGCCGTGTACTCGCCCTGCGGCGCGTACGAGCCGTCCGCGAGCTTGCCGTTCCAGACCCACGATCGCGATCCGGACGCCTGCTTCCGCTTGGACCAGACCGTGCGCACGAGCGCACCGCCCGCGTCGTAGAGGCGGAGCGTCGTGGTTGCCGTCCTCTTGAGGACGAAGCTGACCCGGCTCGTCGACAGGAGCGCGTCGCGATCCTGCGCATAGAACGACCGGGACCAGCGGAGGAACCCCACGGTCCTGTCGATGATGACCGTCCGGTTGGCCACGGTCCGGTTTCCTGCCGCGTCCCTGACCGTCACGCGGAACGTGTACCGTCCCTCCGGCACTGGGGCCCCGGCGGCCGTCCGCCCGTTCCACGTCGCCGACCACGCCGCCAGCGAGCCGACCGCCCACGAGCGGACCAGCGTCGTTCCCCGGTAGATGCGGGCCGTGCCCGTGACCTTCTCGGGCGCAGTCCAGCCGAGGGTCGTCGTGTCCCCGGAGCCATCACGGTTCGGGGAGAAGGCGCTGGGCGTGGCGGTCTGGGTCACGACAGGCGGCGCGGTGTCCACGACGACTGGGAACGCCCTTCGGGCCGTGTTGCCGGCGGCGTCCATGGCGATCAGGGTCACGGTGTAGCGGCCGTCCGGCGCGCGTCGGCCCGCGTCGCTGGTTCCGGTCCACGTGAACCTGGCCCTCGCGCCGCCCCCCGAGGCCGACCGGACGACAGCCCCCGCGGCGTTGGTGATGCGCACGGCCCAGCGCGTGGCCCCCCGGGCGGCGAGGGAGTAGACGATGGACTCCCGGGTCCCGTCGCGGTTGGGCGAGACGACGGAGGACGACGCCGTGGCCGATGTCAGCACCGGATCCGTGGTGTCGACGGTGATCCCGTAGGTGGCGACCTGGGCCGCGGTCGCGGGGCGGGCGGAGGGCGCGTGGTAGGCCCTGGCCGGCGTGGTACCGACCAGCTGCACGACGTACGACCCGTTGTGGAGCGCGGTCCCGCCAAGCTTCCCGTCCCAGTCCAGCACGTGTGCGCCGGGGCCGGTCGCGCTGATCTTGCGGCTCCCCATCAGCCTCCCGTCCGGGCGGTAGACCTTGAGCGCGAGGCCGGCGAGGTTGACCGTGGACGTCCAGCGGATCCGCAGCGTGTCGCCCGAGCGGTCGCCGTCGGGCGAGAAGGCGCGCAGGGCGGCCTTGGCCGAACCCGTGGCGGCGCCCGCGCCGAAGTCGAGGTCACGCAGGCCCGCATCGACCCTGGTGGTGTTCGGGGCGCGGTATGCGGTGACGTACCGGGTCGTGGACGAGCGGACGGCCAGCCACACGCCCCGCTCCACGAACGACACCGGCGACCACTCCGCGATGGGCTGGGTGACCTCGTACCAGGTCCGGCCGTCGGCCACGACCGGCCCGCGCGTGATCGCGACGATCGTGCCCGCCCTCAGCGTGCCCAGCAGGCCCGCCGACGTGTCCGGTCCGGTGCGGTAGGCGAGGCCGTCCGCGACCACGCGGCCGAAGCCGCCCACGGCGAGCGACGGCGACGCGTCATAGACGGACGCAACGTTCCAGGTGCCGACGTGACCCCTGGTGTCCGCGGCGCGCACGCGGAACGCGTACGCCTTGCCGTCGTCGCCGGGCCAGACCTCGCTCGTGGCATGGGTGCGGGCGAGCCAGGTCTTCCACCTGCCGCCGTTGACCGACACCTGGACGTCGTAGCTGGCCACGGCCGTCGCGTCACGAGCCGACCACGGACGATGAAACCCTCGTCCGGCTGGGTGCCCGCGAGGACCTTGACGCCGGCCTGCGGCGCGGCCTTGTCCACCAGGAACGAGTCGGAGATCGCCCGGTACAGCTCCTGGTGCCCGCCGTCGTAGCCCAGGGCCCACAGGCCCGCACCGCGGAGCCTGTACTCGTTCACCAGCGCGTAGCGCAGCTTCGTCGAGGCGGCGTCGTCGTAGTAGACCTGTCGCCAGCTGGTCACGCAGCCGTACGTCCGCGTGCAGTTCTCGCGCCGGTACACGACGTACGGGCTCTGCTCCGCCGCGTCCCAGCGACGTCCGTACCTGGCCACCAGGCCCACGAGGCTCTCGTAGTTGACCGCGGTGCTGTAGCCGTATTTCGTGCCGCTCTGGCTCCGCGCGCGGACGGCGGAGGACGTGGTCGACCAGGCTCGGCCGTACCACGGGATGCCCAGGATGATCCGGGACGGGCTGACCCGCGCGGTGTACCGTGCGGACCGTGTCCGTCAGGTCATAGCCCGTGCCGGTGAGCGGATCGGTCGATCCGGCGTAGCTGATCCGGCGGTCCGGTAGTCGTACCCCATGATGAAGATCGCATCGGCGGCACCCGCCTTCACAGATGCCTCGAGGGGGTAGTTCCCGATGAACCCGGTGGTGTCGTAGGTCAGCTGGTACCCGGACCGGCGCTTGTTGAGCTCCGAGCGGACGGAGCGGAGCAGCTTCACGACTCGTCGGAGTAGCTGCTGGCAAGGGGCTCGAAGTCCAGGTTGATGCCGTCGGCGCCCCGGTCCCGGACGGCGGCTGCGGCCTGTCGCGCGAAGTTCAGGCGCGCGGCCGAGGAGCCGAGGAGGGACCTCTGGACCGATGCCTGCGAGCCGGTCCAGGCGAACACGCTCAGCGTCAGCACGACGCGCGTGCCGCGCGAGTGCGCGCTGTTGATGACCGAGGTCATCGACCGGCTCGTCCAGCCGCCCCAGCCCGTCGTGGTCGTCCCGTCCTTGTCCCGCTTGCGCAGGTTGCCCTTCGAGTCGGCGCCCACGGAGAAGTAGGCGATGGTGGACAGCACGCCGTAGTTGAGCTTCGTCGCGGCGCCGGCCAGCTCCCAGTACGGCAGGAAGCCGAACACCTGGCGCCTGAGGCCCGCCGCGACCGCGAGGTCGGGAGCCTGTGCGGCGGTGCCGGGACGGCGTAGCCGGCGGCGGTCGCGGGGATCGCCTGGTGGGAGGCCGGGATGTCGACACCGGGGTCAGACGGGTCGACCGGCGCTGCCGGGGTCGTCGTGCCGCCGCTCTCGGGTGCGGGTTTGGCGGCCCTCCGTGCAGGTCCGTCGACGGGGTCCCATCCCGGCTCGCCGCCATCTGGCGGCCGGTTTCACGGCCGGCCGGCAGTGCCACGGGAGCATGGCCGTCCACCGGCCACCGGTCGCCGGCGCGTGGCCTGAACCCGACCGTGACGCGCCCGCCCGGCACGAACGAGATCCGGTCGTTCGCGTGCGCCATCGCGTCCTCGTAGGCGATCGAGGGCTCCTGACCGGCGTCGTCGAGGGCTCCCGGCGTATCGCCGGCCGTGGGCGTCGACAGGCCGGCCGTGATCGCGTCCACGCTCGCCGGCTCGACGTTCGTCGCACCCACGCGCGCCTGTCCAACGCTCGCCACGGCCACGCTCGCGGAGCTCAACGGGCCTGGAGTCGTGGCGATCGGCAGCGACGGCGCGTCGACCGACCCCGCTGGGACCGGGAGCGAGCCGGCAGCCATCGCCGCGACGAGGATGGCGAGCGCGACCGACCGGGGGCGGGCGGCGTGGCGGCGTTGAGTCACTCGTAGACCTCACGGTTGTGCCCACGCGGCGCGGGACGGCGGTGCGCGGGTGCCGGGTGCTCCCCTCGGCGGAGCCGATCCCCCCGGCGGGGATGCATACCCTAGGGCCACGCGGGGGTCCGTGCCCACCCCCCCATGGTCCCGGTTGGTACTGGTGGGGGGGTGTTGGCTGCGATCAGGTGGGGTCTGGTGAGGTCCCAGGGAGTCTGGGCCGGCACCGGAGCGACGGCCCGACGGAGGCGGATGCGGCACCGGGCGCGGCCCGACGACGGCCGGCGACGGCCCCGCGGGACGGTCGCCGGCAGGGTCAGTGCAGCGGGACGTACAGGGAGGAGAACTGGGAGCGGCCGCCGCTGTCCGTCCCGTAGGCCTTCAGCCGCATGCTGCCCGTCCTGCTGGACTTGAGGGTGATCGTCGCCCGGTACACGCCCGTGGACACCTTGGTGGTCCCGACCGTCCACGCCGTGATCCCGGGCTGGAACACGGACAGCCGCGGCGATCCGGACAGGCTCTCGGCGCTCGTGATCGTGACGGTGATCCGCTGGCCGCGGGCCGGCGTGGTGTCGCTGGGCGCGATCTTGAAGGCGTCCGCGCGCACGCTCGCCCGGCCGGTCGCCGCGAGGGCGCCGTCGGTCGGCGCGAACCACGGCTGTGTAGGCGCCACGGGCCACGAACGCCCCTGCGTCGTCGCGACCGTCCCAGCCCCATGCCTGCGGGCCCGCGGCGAGCGCCCGGTCCGCCATGATCGTGCGCACGGGCGCGCCGGTCGAGTCGACGACCGTCCAGGTGACCGTGGCGGCCCTGGCGAGGTCGAACGCGAGGGTGACCCGCGCCGAGAGCGATATCCGCGTCCTGCGGGAAGAACAGCGGGCTGGACACCCGCACCCGGCCCAGGGACCCGTATGCCGCGACCGTGAGGTCCCGGGACTCGCCGCGGTTGCCGGCCCGGTCCTGGGCCGCGAAGGCGACCGTGTAGAGGCCGTCGCCCACCAGGTCGCCCGAGGCGTCACGGCCGTCCCACGCCAGGGAGGCGGTGGCCGACCCGACCGCGACCGAGACGTGGTCGACCACGTCACCCGCGCCGTCGCGGACCGTGGCGTTCACGGTGCCCGGTTCGCTCGAACCAACGGTGAAGGCGATGGTGTCCGCGGAGCCGTCGCCGTTCGGCGAGAAGACGCCGCACCGGCGCGGGGTCGGGGTCCGCCACGGTGACCACCGGTGCCCGGGTATCGACCCGGAGCGTGCCGTCGGCCCGCATCGGTCCGTTGCCCCAGCCGTCCTTGGCGTCGACCATCCAGCGGTACGTGCCGTCGGGCGCGGAGCCGGCGTCCGGCGACCAGGTCAGTGCGGCCGTGTCGCCGTCACCGCTCCGGCTCGCACGCTCGTGGCCGCCCTCGTCCTCGATCCGGAGCGTCCAGGCCGACGGCTCGGAGAGGCGAATCGAGACCGCGAAGGTGTCCTGCGTGCCGTCACCGTCGGGCGAGAAGGTACCAGCGCCGTCGGTCACCTCCCAGACGCGGGGGGCAGCCGTGTCGCGCGGGCGCAGCGTCGTTGCGGTCATCCAGCCCGCGACGCCTCCGTCCGTGTGGACCCGGAAGATCGCGGACTTGGCGGGGAGCGAGACGGCGGTCTCGCGCGCCTCGATCCTGACCCGGTCCGTCGCGAGGAGGTGGGCCGCGGGCTCCACGCCGGTCACCGCGGCATCCACGCTGCCGAACACGGGGGCGCCGTCGGCGATCGGGCTGGCGTTGCCCGGGACGACGAAGGTGGCGGGGTCGGCATCCGTCCTGGCATAGGCCGCGCCGGTGACCTGGTCCGTCGTGAGGGTCATCTTGCCGGTCAGCGCGCGGTAGAAGCCCGACGGCGAGGACGAGTCCGGGTCCATCCGGATCGCGTAGCCCGAGGAGCGGGTGGAGGAGTAGGACAGGACGTGGTTGTTGAAGTCCGGGGCGTGCCGGAAGTAGCTCTCGATGGTCTGGTGCGTGGTGAACAGCCCGCCGATGTAGTACGGGCTGTGGCTGTGCCCGATCGCCACCACGGCGCGGGCACCCGTGCGCAGGAACGCCGCGGCGTAGTTGTCCGCGCGCTGCTTCGCGGTGGACAGGCTCGGTGCGGTGCCTCCCGGCTCCGAGTTGCCCGATGCGTAGCACAGGTGGAACAGCAGGACGACCGCGTTCGGTGCCGGGGTGAGCGTCCGGATCGATGGCTCTCCGTAGTACTTGTTCTCGTAATCGGTGAGCTTGCCGTCGCCGTTGAGGTCGTAGTTGAGCCCGAATCCGTCCTTGGTCGTGTACTTGGGGTCGTAGGTGTAGGGGCTCGGCCAGCCGTTGCCATGACCCAGGTACACGATGATCGAGGCGCCGTTGACCGCGGCCTTGACCTTGGTCCACGTCGCGTTGGGGCTGTAGACCTTGACCACGTTGGGCGTGTACCTGATCGCCTCGGCGTAGACCTGGTCCGCATACGACCGGTACTGGGCGGTCGACCCGTGCGTCGCGCCCACGATGATCGCGACCCTGGGGCCGGTGGCGGCCGAGACGGCGGGGGCGGTGGCGGGGGCGAGAGGCCCCGAGGCCGGCGAGAAGCACGGCGGCCACGACGAAGGACAGGTTGCGCACAGGACGAGCTCCGGTCGGGCGATCGTGCCCCGCGAGAGGCGCGGGGGCACGGGATGAATGCCCCGCCAGCCTGCCCGCCCGCGAGGGCGAAGCCAATCGCGGGATGGTCCCGACCGCGATGGCCCTTTGGTGCGGAGCCGGGTGGGGTTGGGGGGCGTGGCGGGTCCTCCGGGGCGGTTGCACAGCGCACCGCAGGCAGGTCGGCTCCCGCAGGCAGGTCAGGCTTCCCGCAGGCTCCGGACCAGGGCCGGAACGGCGTCGGCGAACGCCTCCCGCCAGCCGCGCATCGGCTCGCCCGACGGGAGCGCAGTGGGCTCCAGGACGGCCCACGCCGGCGGGGTCGAGGCGCGAAGCCAGGTGGAGCCGGGAACGTCCACGACCTCGACGTCGATCCCCGTCGCGCGGATGACCTCCCGGGCCCAGTCGGCACGGGAGGCGCGCCCTGCGTTCACGAGGTGGTGGATGGCCTCGCGCCCGTGGCTCCCGAGGAGCTCGTTCGCGGAGATGAGCTCCGTGATCGCCTCGGCGACGTCGGCGGTGTACGTGGGCGTGCCGATCTCGTCGCCGACCACCCTGAGCGGCTCCCGCGCCTTCTTCGCCCGCAGCGCTGCCGCCGCGATCCGGGCCGGGAAGTCGTTTCCCGGTGGGCCGTGGAGCCACGAGGTACGAATGATCGCCGCGGGGCTGCCGCTCCTGCCACCCGCGACTCGCGAGACCAGGCGCTCCGCCTCCAGCTTGGCGGCGCCGTACGCGTTGATGGGGTTGCGCTCGTCGCCGGGGTCGTAGCCACGGCCGTCCGTGCGGGTCCCGTCGAAGACCTCGTTGGTCGAGACGAGGGCGACGCCGACGCCCCCGACGGCGCAGGCCGTGGCGACGAGGCCGGCCGCAGTCCCGTTCCTGCGCATCGCGAGGTCGGGGTCCTTCGCGCAACCGTCGACATCCGTCCAGGCCGCGGCATGGATGACGAGCTCGGGGCGGTCGCGCTCGAGAAGCGAGGCCACGGACTCGACGGAGAGCGTGTCGAGATCGAGCTCCGGTCGGCTCCACGCGATCGGCCCGGAGGGCCCCGTGAACGGCGCATCCTCGAGCGCCTCGATCAGGGCCCGGCCAAGGCGGCCCTTCGCCCCGGTGACGGCGACCCGCATGGACTCAGCCGGCCTCGTCCACCGCCCGGCCCGCCGCCAGCCGGTCGCCATACTGGCGCTCGTAGTAGGCGTCCCAGTCGCCGCTTCGGGCGCTCGCCACCCAGTCGGGGTTGTCGCGATACCAGCCGACCGTCTCGGGAAGGCCGGCGTCGAATGCGACGCGCGGCACCCAGCCGAGCGCCGCAAGCTTCGACCCGTCCATGGCGTAGCGGCGGTCGTGCCCCGGCCGGTCCGGGACCGTGCGGACGAGCGACCAGTCGCGGCCGGCCGCGGCCAGAAGGCGCCGGATGACCTCGCGGTTCGGCAGCTCGGTGCCCCCGGCCAGGTTGTAGGCCTGGCCGGCCTCCCCACGGCGCAGGACGAAGTCGATCCCCGCCGCGTGGTCCGAGACGTGGAGCCAGTCACGGACCTGCATTCCGTCGCCGTACATCGGGAGGGGCTCACCCGCCAGTGCGTTGGTCGTGAACAGCGGGATCAGCTTCTCGGGGTGCTGGTGGGGACCGTACGTGTTGGACCCGCGGGTGATCACCGTGTCCAGGTCGTAGGTCTCGTGGTAGGCGTGCACCAGCAGCTCCCCGGCGGCCTTGGCGGCGGCGTACGGGCTCCGCGGCGCGAGGGCGTCGGTCTCGGTGCTGCGGCCGACCGGGATGTCGCCGTACACCTCGTCCGTGCTGACCTGGAGGAAGCGCGGAGCCGCCGCTCGACCGCCGGCCCGGGCACGGCTCGTCTCGCGCACGACCGCCTCGAGCAGCACGTGGACACCGATGACACCGGTGCGCAGGAACGCCTCCGGGTCCAGGATCGAGCGGTCCACGTGCGTCTCGGCGGCCACGTTCAGCACCGCGTCCGCCTCTTCGACGAGCGGGCCGACGACGTCGCGGTCCGAGATGTCGCCCCGGATGAAGGCGAACCTCGCCTCCTGCTCCTCGTCCGACTCCACGGCGGCCAGGTTCGCCCGGTTGCCCGCGTAGGTGAGCTTGTCGAGGACCGTGATCCGGGTGCCGTCCCTGCGGGCCATGATGGTCCGGACCAGCTCGCTCCCGATGAACCCGGCACCGCCGGTGACCAGGAGGCGCGCCCCCGGGCCGATGCGGTCGTTCGTCACCTGGGCTCGATCGGGTGCGGAAGCGGCGGCGCCAGCGTGCCAGCCTCGTCGTCGGCCTCCGCCAGCTCGGCCGCCCGGAGCAGGGACGGGACAGTGCCCGCGTCCGTCCACTGGCCGTCGTAGACCTGCGTGAACAGGCCGCCGCCGGGGATGTAGTGGTTCAGGACGTCGGTGATCTCGAACTCGCCGCGGCCGGACGGGGCCAGCGTCTCGATCACGTCGAATGCGTCCGGGCGCAGGAAGTAGACGCCGATGGGGATGAGGTCGCTCTTGGGGTGCTCGGGTTTCTCCTCGAAGGCGACGACCCTTCCGCTCGCGTCCAGCTCCGCTACGCCGAAACGCTGCGGGTCGGGGACGCGATAGAGCAGCGTGCCGGCGCCCCAGGGGCCCGTGTCGAATGCCGCCGCCGTGTCTGCCAGCGCCACCCCGCGCAGGATGTTGTCACCCAGGACGACGCAGAAGGAGTCGTCGCCGATGAAGTCGCGCGCCAGGCCGATGGCGTGCGCGATCCCCAGCGCGCCGCGCTGGTAGCGATACGTGAGGTCCAGCCCGAGGTGGCGCCCATCGCCGAGGAGCTCGACGATGTCGCCCACGCTCTTGCCGCCGACGATCACCATCGTCTCCCGGATGTCCATGCCCGCGAGGGTGTCGAGCGGGTAGTAGATCATCGGCCGGTCGTAGATCGGCAGCAGGTGCTTGTTGGTCACGATGGTCAGCGGGAACAGGCGCGTCGCCGTGCCGCCCGCCAGCACGAGGCCCTTCATGGACGTGAGCGTAGCAGGCGGCGGAGGACGGGCGGCGCATCGGGACACGCGGCGCATCGGGACGCGCGGCGCATCGTGGAGGCGGGCGAGGCGGCGCCTACAGCCGTGGACTGCCGTTGCGAACAGCCCATACGAACCGCCGTGAACCGCCGTGAACCGCCGATGCGAACCGCCGATGCGAACCGCCCAAGCGAACCGCCGTGAACCGCCTCATGCGAACCGCCGTGAACCGCCCAATGGCTCATCCGCGCGCTGCCAACCCAGGCTGACCACTTGAAGGCCCACCTGCGCGTCGACTTCAGGGCCCCGTCACCATCTGCGCCTCCGGGTGGCGCGTTCAACACTGGCACCGGCCCGTTGAGCCACTCGACGGGTCAAGTCGAGGGACCATCGAGGACCGCAGGACCGACACCGCAGGACCGGAAGACGAACGGCAGGGCCGAACCGGCGGACCGAACCTGAGGCCGAACCGGCGGACCGACGCTGCGGACCGATCAAAGTGGGGCATAAGCGCCGCGCGTCACCATCCGCGCTATGCCGGTCAGGTTGCGCCACGGAGATCTCGGGGCCGGCGACTCGCGGCGCCTCTCGGTCGCAGCCGGGACCGACCTCCGGGACGCGCGGCTCGGGCTCGGGCTCAGCCAACGGACCGTGGCCCGCGCCGCCGGAGTCTCGCCGACGCAGCTCGGGCGCCTCGAGCGAAGCGAGCTCAGGTGCCCATCGCTTGCGCTCATCTGCCGGATCGCGCGGGCCCTGGGCCTCACGGCGTCCCTGAAGCTCTACCCCTCAGGGGTACCCGTCCGGGACGCCGCCCACCTCGCGCTCCTCGGCCGCTTCGAAGCTCTGCTCGCGACGCCGCTCCGGCTCCGCCGCGAGGTACCCCTCCCGATCGTCGGCGACCCGCGCGCGTGGGACGCAACGGTCGTCGGGACGGGTGCCACCTGCTTCACGGAGGGCGAGACGCGCCTCGGCGACATGCAGGCCATCGCCCGGCGCATCGAGCTGAAGCTGCGCGATGACGGCCGCGGCACGATCGTGGTGCTCGTCGTCGCTCGCACCCGCCACAACCTGCAGGTCCTGCGCGAGCATCGCGAGTCGCTGCGAGCTCGGTTTCCGCTCGACGGCGCCGCGATCGCTCGCGCCCTCCGAGCCGGTCGGCTCCCGTCGGCGAGCGGGATCATCGTTCTCTGAGCTGCCGACAGGGCGGCCGGACGCCACCCCAACTCGATCGAATCGCGTCGTGCGACACCGCCTTGGACGCTCGGCTACGCTTGTGCTCCGGCGAGCCTTCGTGAGGGCACTGCCTGCAACCCGGACGTCGCCTGGCGGCGGCGAGGGAGAAGGTCCGCAGCAGATCCTGTGCGCAGATCGATCCAGCCGCGACGGATCCGCGGGCACGCGCCGCGACGCGTGCGCTGGCACGCCCTTCCACATGCCCTGACGCGACTCGCCTCCGCGTTCCCCGGGGTCGTCGTCGCGATGGCGCTCGCGGGCTGCGCCTCGCCCGTGCCTGCCACCCCGGCCCTGTCGCCGGCGACGCCGACACCCACGCAGACACCCGCCTTGACGCCGGTGGCCGGGACCGGAGACAACGGCCCGGAGGGCTTTGTCCCGAGAGCCATCGCGTTCGCCGACGCGGACCACGGATGGGTCGCGGGTAGCACCGGCGGCCGGGCGGCGTTCGTGCTCGAGACGGCGGACGGCGGCCGGACGTGGTCGGCCAGCGAGATCGGACCGTGGGTGGCGACCGCGGTCGCCGCCGCGCCGGACGGGGCGTGGGTGTCGTCGGCGTGCCCGGACGACGAGCCGACCTGCGCTCCCTCGGTCAAGCACCTCAGCCCGACTGGAACGTGGGAGCCGGCATCTGCGGCCGCTCCACTCGCCCTCGATTTCGCCGGCACCACGGGTGTCGTCGCCGAGGTGCTCCGCGGCGAGCCCAGGCAGCCGAGCGGGATGCCGATCCCCGTCATCCAGGTGACCAGCGACACCGGGGGGACCTGGGCTGATGCGACGAACCCGTGCGGGCCGCTCGATCTCGAGGCCCTGTCGCTCCCATCTGCGGGCGAGCTGCTCGTCCTGTGCGGCGGCCAGGGTGCCGGCGGTGGCCAGCCGAAGCGGCTGTTCGTGTCGGGCGACCTCGGTGGCTCGTGGTCGGAGCGGGCGTCGACAGCGGCTACGCTCCCGATGGCGGGCACGAAGATCGGCTTCGATGTGGCGCCGGACGGAAGTGGCTTCTGGTGGGGCGCCCGCACTCCGGCGATGGCCACGAACGACGGTGGACGGACATGGCGTGCGCTCGACGCCGCAGACGGCGAGGCGCGCATCGCGGGTGGGGGCACCGCGCTCGGTGGCGGCGCGGGCTACCTGCTCGTCGGGGATGCATCGGGCCGTGCGGCGAGCCTGCTGCTCTGGACCCGCGACGGAGTGTCGTGGGATGAGCGGACGGCGTGGCCCGATCCACCGTGCTGCGGGGGTTGAGGGACCCAGTCGAACATCCGCGGCGCCGCGCAGCGAGCCGGCCAGCCTGATCGCAGGGCCGGGCTCGACGGCGACCCGACTGGACCCGCGGCGACGCGACTGGACCCGACGCGACCCGCCGCGACGCGACCCGCGGCGACGCGCCTCGACCCGACCCGACCCGGAGCCTACGGCCTGGCGGTGGCCTTTGGCGTCGCCGGAACGACAGGCCCGGGCGTGTAGCACGGCACCTCGCCTTCCGGCACCGTCCCGCTCGTCCCGCACGGGACCGGCTGCTGGTCGACCGGCGGCAGGCCGCCCTCGTAGTCGGTGATGACCAGCGCGAGCTCGAACGAGTCCAGGTTCGCCGCCGGCGTGAGGTAGGCGGTCTGCACGACGTCGTTGGCGTCGCGCTGGACGTCCACCACGGATCCCACCACCAGGCCCTTCGGATATGGAGACCGGATCCCGCCTGCCAGCTCGATCCCCGCGGTGAAGACCTCTTCGTCCAGGCCGATCTCGACCGCCGAGTCGATGTTGCGCATGACGAGCACGCCGCCGGCCTGGCCCGTGATCTCCCCGCTCGCACCCGAAATCCTGCAGCTGGGCCACGACCGTGGACGCGCTGTCGCTGATCAGCGTGACCTTCGCGAACGTCGGCCCGGCATCGGTCACCCGGCCCGCGAGGGCGCCACCCTGGACGATGACCACGTCCCCCTCGTTGATGCCGTCCCCCGTGCCCTTGTCCAGCGTGACGATCCGCCGCGTCTCGAGCATCTCGCGGCCAATGACCCGTGCCGCCACCGTCGCGTGGTCGAACCCGCTCTGCAGCTGGAGGAGGGCGGTCATCTGGTCGTTCTCCGCCTTGAGAGCCTGGAGCCGCTCGTTCTCGTTCGACAGGCGCTCGTTCTCCCCGCGCAGGGCGCTGTTGTCGACACGGAGCGCGTCGATCTCGGTCACCGCGGAGGCGACGCTCGCGATGCCGTCCGCAACCGACGCGAGCGCTCCCTGGATCGGGCGGAGGGCGAACGACAGTCCGCTCTGCACATCCCGGACGGCCGGGTTGGAGGAGAACGCCATGAACAGGAGCGTGATCGCGATCAGGATCGTGAACGTGATCCCGCGGCGGCGGGCCTGGCGGCTGGCGAGGAGAGCGGTCATCGTGCGGACTCCGGGAGCCGGCGACCCGGGAGCGTCCCCGGCCGGGGGAGCGTTCCGGGCCGACGGTCAGCGCGGGGGGCGGCTGTACGTATCGGCAACAAGGACGCGGGACATCGCCGGGCTTGAGAGCTCCTGCAGGACGACACCCGTGCCGCGTGCCACGCACGTCAGCGGATCGTCGGCGATATGGACCGGCATCTGGGTGGCCTCGGCGACCCGCCTGTCAAGGCCGGCCAGGAGCGCGCCACCCCCCGCGAGGACGATTCCCTGGTCCATGATGTCGGCCACGAGCTCCGGCGGCGTCTCCTCGATCGTGTCCTTGATCGTGTCCACGATCTGGGCGACGGACACCTCGATGGCGTCGCGGATCTGGTCCGCACCCACCTCGACCGATCGGGGCAGGCCGGTGAGGAGGTCCCGCCCTCGGAGCGTGACGCGCTGCGCATCCCAGTCGCCCGGGTAGGCGGACCCGATGGCGATCTTGATGTCCTCGGCGGTGCGCTCGCCAAGGAACAGGTTGTACTCGCGCCGCGCGTACGCGACGATGTCCTGGTCCATCTCGTCCCCGCCGATCCGGATCGACCGGGAGACGACGATGCCACCGAGCGAGATCACCGCGACCTCGGTGGTGCCGCCCCCGATGTCCACGATCAGCGATCCGGACGGCTCCGACACCGGCAGCCCTGCGCCGATC
Organism: uncultured Chloroflexia bacterium; assembly: GCA_963776395.1. Taxonomy (GTDB): domain Bacteria; phylum Chloroflexota; class Limnocylindria; order Limnocylindrales; family CSP1-4; genus CAIXZV01. The sequence goes on from CAVZML010000005.1 coordinate 197,670, forward strand.
GCCGCTGCCATCGGCTCCTCGATCAGCCGGGCCCAGCGGGCGCCCGCGTTCAGGGCCGCGTCGCGGACCGCGCGCTTCTCGACCTCGGTGACACCGGACGGGACGCCCAGCAGCATCCGGGGACGCGGGATCAGGCCCACCCGGTCGTGCACCTTGTTGACGAAGTACTTGATCATCTGCTCGGTGACATCGAAGTCGCTGATGACCCCGTCGCGGAGCGGGCGCACGGCGATGATGGAGGCGGGCGTCCGGCCGACCATCCGCTTCGCCTCCGCCCCGATCGCCAGGACGCGCTTGGTCTTCGCGTCGATGGCGACCACGGACGGCTCCGAGATCACGATCCCGCGGTCGCGGACGTGGACCAGGGTGTTGGCCGTGCCGAGGTCGATCCCGATGTCCCGGGAGAAGAGGCCGAAGATGCGGTCGAGCATGAGGGGGATGCGGATCCTTGCTGCGATTGCCGACGCCGTCGTTGGCGCAGGCGGAGCGGCCGAGCCGCGGGATTGTGCGTCGGGTGGGGGCATCGCGCGCGAGACGGGGCGCGCGAGCCCGAGCAGTATACCCGCGGCCCGCGCCGGACCCGGCTGACGTTCCCGGGGCAAGGCTGACGGACGCGGCTGACGTTCCCGGGGCCTCGGCGGATGCTCCGCCGGCACGACCCGGTGCGTCGGGTCACCGGGCCCGGTGCCCGCCGTCACCAGGCCCGGTATGGGATGGTGCGCGGCCCCGGTACCAACGTCGGGGGTCCGGGGTACGGAAGGCACCCTGTTCCGGGAGGTCTCCGGAGCCGACAATTCGGGCCACGGGAGATGGCTCACCGCCGAGGTGGGACACCGACCGTGGCCACAAGGGAGGACGACGGCCCGGTCGGATCGGGAGCCTGCGGGCTCTTCGAGATCGGGCCCGGCATGTCACCCGTCATCGCCCAGGCGCGCACCGAACCCGGCGTGGACCCTGCAACCCGCCGGCGCAGCTGCCCGGGGCGATCCGGGACGGCTGCAGCCATCGGATCAGTCCCCCATCCGACAATGGTCGTACACAGGTATGCCCCCTGATGGACGTCCTCATACTCGAACCCCGCCAGCTCGTGTCGGTCGGGCGCGAGCCCGTCACCGACCGCCTCCGGCGACACCTCGGCGCGGCCCGACTGTCCGGTGCCGCGCTGCTCGCCGAGCTGACCCGGCGTGCCACGGGAGGGGCCGGCGGAACCGGGAGCTCGGCCGTGGTGCGGCGCCGCGGCCTTCTTGCCTACACGGCGGCGTCGATCGCGGTCGGCCTCGGGCTGCTCGCCTGGTCATCCACACTGCCCGTCGCTCCGACCATCGATCCCGGCCTGACGGGGACGATCCTCGACGGGCCGGACGGCGGCCTGCTCCTCTGGGTGCTGTTCGGCCTGCTCGGTTCGCTCCGCGTCCTGCGCGCCCCGGGCGGCGGTGGCGCGTTCTTCACGTTCCATCTCCCGTTCATCGGGGCGGCGATGGTCCTCGGGGGCCCGACGGCCGGAGCCTGGGTGGCCTTCCTGTCCACCCTCGAGCGGCGGGAGCTGGAGTCACAGTCGTGGTACGGGATCCTCGCGAACCATTCGGTGATGGTCATCGGGGCCGTGACCGGCGGACTGACGACGTGGATCCTCGCGGGCCTGCTCGACGCGACCTCGCTCATGAGCGGCGCCGGGTTCGTCGCGACGCTGGCCGGGATCCTGGTGCTCACCGTCGTCACGTCGGGGATGGCGGCCGTCACGGTCATCCTGCGCGACGAGCAGTCGCCGCGGGAGTTCCTGGGCGTGCTGATCTCGGCATTCGGACGCATCACGGCCCTCGAGATCGCGCTGGCGTGGGTCCTCTGCCTCGCCTATCTCGTGGTCGGCTGGTGGACCCCCCTCGCCATCGGCATCTTCGTCCTGATCGTCTGGAACAACGACCCGATGCCGCCCCTGGACGATCTCACCGGCCTGCCGCCGGCCAGGCCGTTCCTGCGGCACCTGGAGAACGGCCTCGGCAGCATGCGGACGGGCATGATCCGGGGCGCCACCATGATGTCCATCGATCTCGACGGCTTCCACGACGTCAACAACAGGCTGGGGCACGCGATCGGGGACGAGGTCCTCAAGGCGATCGGCGAGCGCCTCGCGAAGCAGGCCCGGCGGCCGGGCGATCTCGCGGGGCGCCTCGGCGGCGACGAGTTCGGGATCTTCTTCGCGGGGCTCGCCGATATCGACACGGCCATGCGCCGTGCCGGCGAGATCCACGTCGCGCTCACGCTGCCGATCTCGACGTCGGTCGGGATCGTGGCCGTGGGCGCATCGTGCGGCGTGGTCGTCAGCAGGTCCTGGGGTGGCGTGCCGGCCGCGGCCACGGTGCTGCGGCACGCCGACGAGGCGATGTTCCTTGCCAAGCGGGCCGGCGGTGGGGTTCACCTGTTCGACCCCGAGGAGCCCGCCCTCTTCGGCGACGCGACGCCGACGAGCCGGCGCTGACGCGACGAGCCGCCGCTGACGCGGACGAGCCGCCGCGACGCGGACGAGAACCGACACGGGCAGCGCCGCGCCGCGAGGCGCCGCCCCAGCCCCTACCTCCAGATGGGCTGGCCGCCGTGGTCGCCCGCAAGCAGCCGCCCCTCCGCGAAGCGCTCGAGCCCGAACGGCGAGATGTCCACCGACGACGCGGCCCCGTCGAGGATCAGCTCGCACATCGCGAGGCCCACGGCAGGCGCCGTCTTGAACCCGGTGCCGCTGTGCCCGCAGTCCAGGTAGAAGCCCTCGGGGCCCGCCGATCCGAGGATCGGGCGCTGGTCGGGGCTGATGCCGTCCTGCCCGCTGTGCGACGTGCGAAAGGTCCCGTCGATGAGGCCGGGCACCCGACGGATGATCCGCTCGGCGGCGCGGTCGCGGAAACCCGCGTCGGCCTCGGCCGTGTCCCGGTCCGGCGACCCGCCCATCGTGTTGTCGTCCTCGAGGCCGACGAGCACGAGCTCCGAGCCCTCCGGGCGGAAGTACATGCTGCACGCGCTGTCGATGACCACCGGGATCGGCCGCGCGACCGAGACCGGCACGCCGAGATAGCCCGTGTCGTGGCGCCACACCGTGACGGGGATCTCGAGCCCGGCGAGCGCCGCGACGCGCCCGGCCCAGGCGCCGGCCGCGTTCACGACGATGGGCGCCGCGAACGAGCCGCGGGTCGTCTCCACACCGGTGACGCGGCCGCCCTCCGCGACGACCGCCGTGACGTCCGCACCCTGCACCAGCCTCGCGCCCCGGTCGCGCGCCGCCCGCGTGAACCCGGACGCCGTGGCGAACGGATCGGCGTACCCGGAGCCCGGCTCGTAGGCCGCCACCTCGCCGTCCTCGACGGCGAGCCCCGGGGCGATGCGGAGAATCCCGGGGGCGTCGACGACCGACGTCTCGATCCCCAGCGCCAGTTGGTCGGCCACGTTCGCGCTGAGCTTGGCGGCCTCTGACGCGGGCTCGATCCACAGGAACCCCGTCCGCGTGAAGCCGCACTCGCCGCCGACCAGTTCGGCCCAGTCCCGGAAGTACGGGAAGGAGGCCCACGCCAGCCGCGTCTCGGCCAGCAGGTCGTAGTGCATGCGGACCAGGCCGCTCGACCTGCCCGTCGCGCCGGCGGCGACCGTGGACCTCTCCACGACGACGACGCTCGCGCCGCGCGAAGCGAGGTGGAACGCGAGGCTGGCGCCCTGGACGCCGGCGCCGATGACGATGACGTCGGCCGTGTCGCTCATTGGTCGTCCCCTGTTCTCGGTTGCCGTGGCGGCGACCCGGTGCGCCGGCCCTGCTGCGACGACGGCGGTCGTCGTGGAGCGGCCAGTATCCGCCCGCCGCCGGTTGCGTGGTGCGGGCTGGTGGGGCGGCGGCGGCCGACCCCGACTACGCTCACCTGATGAGTGACCAGGCCGATCCAGCCGGGATCCCCGGCCCCACCAGCCCGTTCCCGAGGCTCTTCTCGCCCGTCCGCCTGGGGCCCCTGGAGATCCGCAACCGCATCTTCTCGTCCGGCCACGACACGGTCATGGGCGAGCAGGGCCTGATCGGCGACCGGCTCATCGCCTATCAGCAGGCGCGGGCGGCGGGCGGCGTGGGGCTCATCGTGGTCCAGGTGGCGTCCGTCCACGAGAGCGCGGAGTACACGGCGCACGCCCTGAGCGCGATGAACGACGCGTGCATCCCCGGCTTCCGGCGCCTCGCGGAGGCGGTCCACGCCGAGGGTGCGGCGATCATCGGCCAGGTCTTCCACGGCGGCAGGGAGATCATGGACTCCGACGACGGCACGCTCCCCGTGCCGCTCGGACCGTCCCCGGTCCCGAACGAGCGGTTCCACGTCATGCCGCGGGCGATGTCGATCGCCGAGATCGAGATGATCGAGACGGGGTTCGCGGACGCGGCCCGCCGGCTCCGGACGGCCGGGCTCGACGGCGTGGAGATCGTCGCCAGCCACGGCTACCTGCCCGCGCAGTTCCTCAGCCCGAGGGTCAACCTGCGCACGGACGGGTACGGCGGCTCGCCCGAGAATCGTGCCCGGTTCCTCCTCGAGACGATCACCCGCGTCCGCCAGGCGATGGACCCGGGTGCCGTCGTCGGCCTGCGGATCTCGATCGACGAGCGATCGCCGGACGGGCTGACCCGGGACGAGTCCCTCGACGCGCTGGAGCTGATCGACCGCCGGGGCGGCCCGGACTACGTCAGCGTGGTGGCCGGGACGTCCGCGACGCTGGCGGGCTCGGACCACATCGTGCCGCCGATGACGATGCCGAACGCCTACACGGCTCCCCTGGCGGCGGCCGCGAAGGCGCGCGTCCGCGTGCCGGTGCTGGTCGCCGGGCGCGTGAACCAGCCGCAGGAGGCGGAGCACATCCTGGAGCTGGGCCAGGCCGACGCCGTGGCGATGACCCGCGCGCTGATCTCGGACCCGCTGCTGCCCGCGAAGGCCGCGGCCGGGCGCCTCGACGAGATCCGCGCCTGCGTGGGCTGCAACCAGGCCTGCATCGGGCATTTCCATGCCGGCTACCCGATCTCGTGCATCCAGTACCCGGAGAGCGGGCGAGAGCTGTGGTACGGACACCGCACCGCCGTCGCTCCCGCGGACCGGCGGCGGGTGATCGTCGTGGGCGGCGGGCCGGCCGGGCTCAAGGCCGCGACCGTCGCGGCGCAGCGGGGCCACGACGTCACCCTCCACGAGGCCGGGCGCTGGGTCGGTGGCCAGGTGCTGCTGGCCCAGAGGCTGCCGGGTCGCGCGGAATTCGGGGGCGTGGTGACGAACCTCCAGGGCGAGGCCGAGCGTGCCGGCGTGCGGATCCTGACCGGGTCTCGCGTCGATGCCTCGCTCGTCGAGCGCGAGGCGCCGGACGTGGTGATCGTGGCGACGGGCGCCGTCCCCTACCGGCCGGTCCTGGAGCTGGTGGGAGACCCGCCGGTGTTCGATGCGTGGCAGGTGATCCACGGCGCCGACATCCCGGTGGGCCACGTGGTGGTCGTGGACTGGCGATGCGACTGGGTCGGGCCCGGGGTGGCCCTGATGCTGGCAACGGCCGGGCGGCGCGTGACGCTCGCGTCCAACGGCTATTCCCCGGGGTTCCGCCTCCAGCAGTACGTCCGCGATGCGACGATCGCCGCCCTCAGCCGGGCGCGCGTCGAGATCCTGCCACTCACCCGCCCGTTCGGCTACGACGGCTCGGCCGTGTTCCTCCAGCACACGCTCACGGAGGAGGCGGTCATCGTGGAGGACGCGGTTGCCCTCGTCCTGGCCGCGGGCCACGTCGCGGACGCGTCCTTCTACGACGAGCTCGCGGCCCGCGACGACCTGCGTTCGGCGGCCGGGAACCCGATCCTGGTGCACGCCATCGGTGACTGCCTCGCGCCGCGGACGGTGGAGGAGGCCGTCCTCGAGGGGCTCAGGGTAGCCTCGGCGATCTGATCCGGGGTCCTGCATCGCCGCCGCACCGCGGCCGCGGACACCGGCTACACAAGCGAGCCGGACCGGCGAGCCCGACGGGCAGGCCCGGAGGCCGGGTCCGAAGGCCGTCCCGGTCAGCCGCGCAACAGGCGGTCCGCGCCGCCCCGGCCGCTCGTCCAGTCGTCGGGCCGGAAGTAGCGACTCTGCTGGGGGAGCCCGGTCTCGAGCAGCCGGCGCGTGATCGCCCGGCCGAAGGCGCTCTCGACCTGGCCGCCGAGGATGGCGGCGCGCGCGAAGAAGCGCGCCCAGTGTTCGACCGCGCCCGGTGCCCTCTCGAAGGCGACCTGCCGGTCGCCCGGCAGATGCTCGATGCAGGTGGCGTCGACGTGCGCGTGCTCCGCGCCGGCGTGACCGAGCGCGGTCAGGAAGGCCTCGTCCACCATCAGCGGATCACCCCCGAACACGACCAGCTCCCAGTCCGCCAGGCCATGACCCGCCGCCGGCCAGGCGCCCACGATGAGGACCGGCCGGGCGGCGTCGATCGTCGCGTCGACGTCGAACGAGCCCGCCGCATCGACCCGCAGCTGCGCCGGATCCAGGGACGGCCGGCTGCCGGTCTCCAGGTACAGCGAAAGCCGGCCGTCTCCGAGGCTCTCGCCGAGATCCCCGAGCCGGTAGACGAGCCGGTCGCTGAGACCCTGGTCCTCCTCGGCGCTCCCGACCTCCATCCGGCCCAGCGCGCCGGCCGGGATGCCGGGGCGGAGCAACGGCGAGCCGAACGGGCGAAAGGGCGCTGCCGGGAAGAGGCGCGGCAGCCGCTGCACGAACTCCTCGCCGGGCACCTGCTCGACAGCGAAGCCCGCGCGCCCGAGCTCTGCCGCGATCGTTCCGAGATGCTCCCACGTCGCGGCGATCGTGGCCGGTGACCCGTCCGACCCGAAGCTGATATGCCGGACGGTGTCGGTGTCCCCGCCACGATGGCGCTCGATCGCACCCGAGGGACCGCGCAGGTCGCCACCCGTGAGCGCGCTGGCGAGCACGTCCGGCCCACGGCGTGCCACGATGCCTGCCCACACGAACGGTGGCGACAGCACCCGCAGAGCGTCGAAGACGTCCGTGTCCCGCCAACGCAGGTCGGCCGCACCGCGGAACACCGGGTCGATGGGGTATGGCTCCCGCCAGTGGTGTTCGAAGCGGGCCGGCCGGGCGGGACCGAGGCGACTGGGCCCGTCGAGCTCAGCCCACTCCCAGGGCGGAGCCTCCACATGGGGCCGCTCCGAGACGACGAGGTCGTCTCCGTCGTCATCGACGATGCCGTGCTCCGCGAACCCGGTCGCCACGGCAGGCGGCCACGGGTCGACGAGGTTCGCGAACTGGCGTTCGATGACCTCGTCGATCTCGGTGGGCGTCACCGGGAACAGACGTATCCCTGCCTGCGCAGCGGATCGGCTCTCGAGGCCGAGCCAGCGGCGGGCGCCGGACTCATCGAGAGCGACGTCGTGCCACACGCTCTCCACGCCCGCCTGGCGCACCCGCTTGACGCCCCGATGACCGCCGTCCGGCTCGGCGAGCAGGACGAGCAGGAGCGCGAGGCCGGGGCGGGTCCCCGCCCACGCCTCCACCAGGTGATGGTCGTCGCGGAGCTCGAGGTCGAGCGCCTGTTCGAGTGGGCTCGCCATCTGTCGTCACCTGCCACACGCAACGCGGAGCCCGAAGCGGGCGAGGATGATGGTTGCCGCAGTCCCCACCGGCCGGGCGTGATCTCGGCTGGCGGGGACTGTGCGCAAGAGCCGTCCCCGGCGGCAGGTGTGGGGTACTCAGCCGCGCAGGGACGACGGGGGAACGAGGATCCACGGAGTCTCGCTGATGGGCGTACCTCCCATGACACGGCGGCTGAATGAGGCCGAGTCTCCCGCATCGATCGCCTCCATGTCATGACGAGCGGTCATGTCACGGCGAGGCATCGCCCTCGACTCCGAAGGCTCGGCGATCGCGACCGCCGACGCCTACGCGGCCCGCCCCGACCCCGGCCGGTCGAATGTCACGCCGCGGTCGCGGAGCGAGACCCACGCGTCGTGTCCGATCACCACGTGGTCCAGCACATCCACGTCCAGCAGGCGCCCGGCGGCGATGGCCTCGGCCGTCAGGTGGAGGTCGTCGGGGCTGGGTGTCGGGTCGCCGCTCGGGTGGTTGTGGACCAGGACCACCCCGGAGGCATCGAGCCGCACGGCGTCCCGGAACAGCTCGCCCACCCGCACCAGCGACGCCGACACGTTCCCCACGTACACCGACGACACCCGCTGGACCACGTTCTTCGCGTTGAGGCTGAGGACCCGGAGCTCCTCGCGCTCCAGGCGGCCCATCTCCACGACCAGGCGGTCGGCCACGTCCCGCGGCGACCTGATCGTCCAGCGGCCGGCTGGCCAGTCCGCCGCCGATCGCCGCCCCAGCTCGAACGCGGCGGCGAGCCTCGCCGCCTTTGCCGCCCCGATCCCGGGGATCGCCGCGAGCTCCGCGTCCGTGGCCCGCGCGAGGGCTCCCACGCTCGCATGCCGCGCCAGGGCCTCCTCGGCCAGGTCAATCGCGCTGCGGCCGCCTGCCCCCGTCCCCCACACCACCGCGATCAGCTCCGCCGCCGAGAGGCCCCCGGGCCCGCGAAGCGCCAGGCGCTCGCGGGGGCGCTCGGCTGCCGGGAGGTCGCGTACGGATCGGGTCCCTCTCCGGTGCTCGGACGCCTCCGCGACGGGGCCTTCGCCTTCGGTCATGTCCCACCTGCTGCTGGCCGGCGGGGCGCGCGGAGGGACGAGCATCGGCGAGGAGTCCCCGGGGCCCGGACGACGGGAGCCCGCCGATTTCCCCCGCCGTCCGGACCCGGGAACACGACGGAGACTACGCGGCGGTCCTTACCCGCGACTCATCTGCGGCTCGACCCGGACTTGCCGATCCGGACTTGCCGATCCGACCGTCTCGCAGGTGCCACCGGGCCGCGCCCCGACACACGGCCCGGGCGCCGCGCCGGGCCGCGCCAGGCATCGCTCAGAGTGCCTTTGCGGCGAAGTACAGCAGGATCACCTGGATGCCGTTGAACGCCGAGTGCAACCCGATAGCCGCGTACAGCGAGCCGCGGCGGAGGAACAGCCATCCCAGCGCGAGCGACACCGGAAGCAGGGCCACGAACGAGAACAGCGCCCGCTGGGCGCCTTCCCCGAACGACGCGTCGAGCTGCGTCAGCACGTGCACCAGCGCGAAGAAGATCGCGCCGCGGACGATCGCGGGGCCGGCACCGATCGCCCTCGCCCACGCCGTCGTGGCAAAGCCCCGGAAGAAGAGCTCCTCCCCGATCGGCGCCAGGATCGCCGCCGACACGAGGTTCGCGACCAGCCCGATCGCGTTGTCGGCCGTCGGCAGCGGGCTCGGGGCCGGCGGCAGGAATCGGCTCAGGAGGCCGCCCAGGAGCAGCGTCACGACCAGCACGGGCACCGCGAACACGGCGCCGATCAGCAGGTCCCGTGCCGCGGGTCCGGCGCGCATCCCGAGCCCCATGTCGTGCCACGCGAGCGCCCCCGGGCCGACGACCAGGAGGCGGACGACGCCCGCATAGACGAGTGTCGTGATGGCGAGCGAGATCGTGGTGGCGACGGGCGACCGGACGTCGAGGCCGAGGGCCGAGAGGGGCGCGAGCACGGCCAGGATGCCGACCAGCGTGACCGGGAAGACGACGAGGAACACGAGCACCGGCGACGGCCCCCGATAGGCGAGGTCCTCGCGGCGGCTGTTCTCGACGGCCTGGGATCCGGTCGCGGCGAACGCACCGACGGTGAGCACCAGGAGCCCTGCGAGGAACAGCCACGGCGCCGCGGCGCCGCCCGCGGCCATGAATGACACGAGCAGCATGCCCAGGCCCGTGACGGTGGCGATCCAGCCGAGGAGATACAGGCCGGGGACGGCGCGCCCCTCCAGTCCGAAGGTGGGGAGCCGGGACGGCGTAGCGTCGGGCAGGGCCGGATCGTCTGTCGGGCCGGGAAGTCGTACCGTCGGGCCCGGCCGTGGCGTCTGGCCCGGCCGCAGTGTGCGGAATGGCCGCCCCGTGGGACAGGGCGTCGCCGGGGACCGGGGGTCCGGATGAGTCTGTCAACGCTCCGGGAGCGAGCTCGAGCTGCCCTGCTGACCCTGGGCGGAGCGCGGCGGCTGGCGGACCGAGCCGGAGCGAGCCGACCGCGCGGGGGCCGGCGTCGCGCTCGTCGTCGACGCCGGGATGGCGTCGAGGTCGGCAAGGCCAGGGGAGATCGGGTCGTAGGAGGCGACGCCCGCCCGCTCGAAGTCCTTGCCGCACCAGGCGCAGAGCGACCAGTCGAGACCGACCAGCCGGCCACAGTTGGCGCAGACCCGATTGAGGCGCGTGCGACAGGCCGGACAGATGATCCACTCGTCGTGAATGCGGCGATGACAGGAGGGGCAGGTGTGGATGGCCTCGACCTCGGCCAGCAGCGCCTCCTCGGCCAGGTTGCGCTCGTAGACCTCGCCGATCTTCTCCTGGGGCCGCACGATCCGGTAGACGATGATCCCGAACACGAACAGGACGGGCGTGAAGATCACGATCAGGGCCGCTGCGACGTACGGCAGGATCGGGTTCTCGCTCCGCAGCTGCATGTCCCGGAACGCCCAGTACGCCGCGGCGAGCCAGAGGATGACGAAGTAGACGAGGATCATCTGACCCGAGAACTGGACGACAGGGTTGTTGAAGATCCCGCCGATCGCGTCAGTGATCGTGTTGATGATGTCTTGCATGCGGTGGCGTGAGGCCTCTCAGCGAGCGGGTCGCGCGCGGGGGCGCGGGCGAACGGCAGTGTAACAGGGACCCCGGTTGGTTCCGGGCGTGCCAAGAGTCGGCGGGCGCTTCGACGCGCGAGCCGGGGGCCGAGTGACGCAAGCCGGCGCTGCAGGGTTGCAACGCGGTCGGGACGACCGCAACGCGACGCGCCGATCAGGACCGGCGCACGGCCTCCATCGTCATGGCCGCGGAACGGAACGCGGCCCCGACCGCCGCCAGCACCAGGCCGCCCAGCCAGATCGCCACCCAGACGAGCACGGCGGCCATCGCGAGGACGGGTTGCTGCCCGGACATCAAGAGGTCCCTCACCCGCTGCCATCCGACCGCGGCGGCGATCAGCGACGGACCCGTCAACAGCGCCAGCACCGCGAGCCCGACCAGGGAGGCGCCGAGCACGCGCAGGGGTCGCCGGACGAGGTCCGCCCAGCCCAGGACCAGCGCGACCGGCACGGACCGGCGCTCCATGACCAGCCGCCGCACCCCTTCGGCCGCCGCCGTGTCGCTCGCCAGCCACGTGACCGCGATCCCGGCCAGCAGCCACGGGACGCCGCGGATCACCCGGATCGGCAGCGGCGTCACGAGGTCGTCAGGCAGGATGAGCTCGTGGTACGCGACGGTGTACAGCGGCTGCAACGCGAGGACCATGACGACTGCCACCGGCACCAGCGACATCAGCCGCACAACGGCCACCCTGCCGGTTCCCGGGGCGCCGCGCAGGTCGGGGGCGGCCCCGATCAGCCCCTCGTCCACCGCCGCTGCCAGGGCGATCTCGATCCCCTGGCGCTCCGCCCATCCGCCGGCGACGAGGGCGCCCGCCACGACCGCAACCACGGCCACCGTCCCACCGACCATGAGCCCGAGCAGCCCGGGCGAAGGCGACCCGAAGACGAGCGAGCTCGCCGGCCCGCCCAGTGCGTTCTGCAGCCCTGTCGGGGTGGGCAGGACGAGGATCGGCCAGGCAACGATGATGAGCCCGCCGCCGGCGAGGAACCCAGCGAGCCCGACGATCCAGGACACGGGACGAACGAGCGTGACCACGAAGGCGCCCGCCATCGCCGACCGCCAGCCCAGGCGGCCATGCAGGCCAGGGGCTCCCGCCACGGCAGCCGGTCCCGCCACGTTGTCCTGGCCCGCGGTCACGGCCGCGGTCACGGCTGCTGGCTGGCGCCCGGGGCGGTGAGCTCGTCCATCTTCTGGAGCGCGAGCTTGACCTTGTCGATCTCGATCCCGTAGCCGCCGAAGTCGCCGTCCGTGAGCGCGGCCTGCGCCTGCTCGTAGTGCAGATTCGCGTAGGCGATCAGGCCCTTGAGGTCCGCGGCATCGTGCCGTCGGGTGGCGGCGTGGCGCCCGGCGGTGGCGGTCGGGCCCGCGGTGGGGCCGGGACCGGGACTGGCCGTCGGGCCGGGCGTCGGCGTGGCGCCGGGGACGGTCACGTTCTGGGACACGAGGAGCGCCGTCAGCGCCCCGCCCAGGGTGTCGCCCCAGACCACGGTCGTCGGGCTGGCCACCACGATCTTCTGGAACTCGGGGAAAGCCGCCGAGGTGGACTGGAGGTATACCGGCTGGAGGTAGACCAGCGAGTCGCCGACGGGCACGACGATCAGGTTGCCCCGGATGACCCGGCTGCCGCTCTGGTTCCAGAGCGTGATCTGGCCGCTGATGGTGGGGTTCTGGTCGATCCGAGCCTCGATCTGGGCCGGCCCGAAGATCGTCGTGTCCGATGGGAACTGGTAGGCGCGGACCTTGCCGTACTCGGTCCCGTCGTTGCGTGCCGCCACCCAGGCGATCATGTTCGGCCTGCTCGCGGCGATCATCGGCTGGAGGAGAAGGAACTCTGCGACCGGCTCACCGGGCATCCGCATGACGACGTAGTACGCCTCGGACGGGAGGCTCTGCTCGTTCGTCTGGGCATCCGGAACCGTCCAGCGGTCCGTGTTGTTGAAGTACACCAGCGGGTCCGTGACGTGGTACTGCCCATACATCCGCGTCTGGACGTTGAACAGCTCCTCGGGGACCCGGAGGTGGGCGCGGAGCCCTGCCGGCAGGTCGGTCATGGGCTTGAACAGGGTGGGGAAGATGCCCTGCCAGGCGCGCACGATCGGGTCGGACGGGTCCGCGACGTAGAAGGTCAGCGTCCCGTCATACGCGTCCATCGTGATCTTCACGCTGTTGCGGATGTAGTTGAGCGCCGTCCCTGCCAGGCCGGACCCCGGGCCGAGCGCGCCCGCGTCGAAGCCCGACGCGTTCGGGAACCTGTCGCTCACGGTATAGGCGTCCTGGACGTAGACGAGACGCCCGCATCGTCGACCACGATGTACGGGTCCTTGTCGTAGCGGAGGAACGGTGCGATGCGGCCCAGGCGCTCCGACAGGGTGCGGTGGAACAGGAGCTGGCTGTCGGCTCGGATCTGGTCCGAGATGAGCAGGTCCAGGTCCTTGAAGCGGAGCGCGAAAAGCAGCCGGTTGAGGGTCGAGTCCAGCGCGCACGCCGGTCCTCCCCGTCCAGCTGGTCGTTGCGTCACCGCTGCCTTCGCTGGAGCCTCGGGGATAGTCGAACTCCGCCTGCCGGGCCCGGACCACGACGTAGTGGTCGTCCGATTCGCCGAAGTAGATCCTCGGCTGGGTGATCTCCGGCACCCCGTCCGAGGACGAGGGCGGCAGGTCGCGGATCCAGAGGTTGGGCTGGCCCTCCTTGGTCACCTCGTTCACGGGGACCATGGCCACGCCGATGCCGTGGGTGTAGATCACGCGCTCGTTCACCCAGCTCGTAGCCGACGGGTTCTTCTCGATGGCCAGCTCGCGGCCGGAGAGCATCACCTGCCGGAGCTCGTCGGCGACCCGGTACCGATCCGTATCGACATCCCAGAAGTCGTAGTACTGGCGGACGGTCTGGAGCTGGTCGAGCGTCGTCTGCAGAGGCCGGTAGTCCCAGAGCCGCGCATTCGTGAACGTGTCGGCCTCGTTGCGGATGGCCGCCTCCGTGAGCGGCTGTTCGCCCGAGTAGTTCTTCGCGTCCCACGCGTCGAGGCCGTAGGCGAGGCGGGTCATCGCGATGTTGTTCCCGATGTACTGCTGCTCCTGCGCGTAGGTGTTGGGGTCGACCGTGAACCGCTGGATGGCCTCCGGGTAGAGCCCGGCGAGGATGACCGTCGCCGACAGCCACACCCCGACGACGAGGCCCAGCGGCCAGATCCAGCGGGTGAACGCGGCGCCGATCAGGAGCGCGCCGGCGATCCCGGACAGGAAGGTGAGGACGTCGTAGGCCATGAAGCGGGCGTTCGCGTCCGTGAACGAGACACCGGTCGCGACGCCGGCATGGCTGTAGACCAACTCGTACTTGTCCAGCTGGTACCCGAAGGCGACCGAGAGGAGGTACAGCCCGGCGATGATCGCGAGGTGGACGCGGACGCGGGTGATGAACACCTCCCCGCCGCGAGTGGCGGCGACGAGGTACCGGGCGCCGACCACGGCGAGCGAGGCGAGCAGGATCCCGTTCAGCAGCGACTGGACGAGCCGGTAGAACGGGAGCTCGAACAGGAAGAAGCTGATGTCCTTGCCGAACACGGGGTCCGTAACCGTGCCGGTGGTCGAGTACGGCACCCTGTGCGCCCACAGCAGGAGGGTGTCCCAGGCGCCTGACACGGCGCCCCCGATGGCGAGCGCGAGCAGCACGGCAAACCCCGCGATGGCCCAGGTCGCCATCGGACCGAGGTCGGGCAGGGCGCCGGCGTCGAAACCGAAGGTGGCTCCCTCGCCGCGTCCGGTGCGCATGCCCGCACCGAAAGGACCGCCTGGGCCTCCGGGTCCGTACGGGCCGCCCTGGCCCCCCATCCGGGCGTTCCGCTCGGCCTGACGCTGCGCCTCGGTCAGCCGTTCCGCGATGGTGCGGAGGCGGCCCGGACGCTCGGGATCGGGCGGCGGCGCGAGGCGCCCGGCCAGCCACAGGTTGCCGAGCAGGATGACGAGCGAAACGATCGACGCGATGGCGAACAGGCCGACCTGCGACCCGAGGCGTGTCCAGAACACGCCGTCGAAACCGATGCTCTTGTACCAGATCGCGTCCGTCCAGAGATCGATGCCGAACCCGGCGAGGAGCACGACGATCGCAATGATGACGACGACGGCGACCACGCCAACGCGACGCAGGATCCCGCCGACGGAGATCGATCCCGCACCGTCGTCGGGTCCACCCACGGGACGAGGTCCCCGAGGCCCACCCGGCGGGCGGCCGGCCCCGGCACCCGTGCCGGCCGCATGGCCGCTCGACCGGCGCCCACCGGACGAGCGGTGGCGAGGTCGCAACGGGACGGGCTCGTTGTCGTCCCGCTCCCCGTCGCCGTCGTCGTCGGCGCCGTCATCGCGGGTCCCGTCGCCGTCATCGGCGGCGCGAGGGGTGTCCTCACCAGACGTGCCGCGTGGGGAAGCGTCGGGCGCGGCGGGGTCCGCATCGTCGGGACCCGGCTCCTCGCCGGCGGGGCCGTCGCCGTCGCTGGGGCCGGGGGTGCGACCCTCGGCCTGGGCTCGGCGGCGTTGCAGCTCCCGCATGAACTCGTCGAACAGGTCGCTCATCAGGATCGAGTCTAGGCGGTTCCGCGGATGCGGGTCGCCACCTTGCCGGATGCCTCGCCCGGGCGTCCGGAGAGGCCGGGCTGCCGACCCTTCCCACCGTGACCGACCGTGCCCGACCGTGACCGACCGTCGTCGTCGCCCTCGTGGGCACGGCACTCGCGGGTGCCGTCGGCATCGTGTCGCATGGAGCAGTTCAAACCCGTACCGGCGGGCGCGGTGTCGCCATGGAGTGCGATGAATCCGGGCGCAGGCGGGCACTGGCGGGCCTGCGTCGCCATGGAGGCGAAGAATCCGGTTTCTCGTCAGCCTCGAACGCCCGCCAGAGCGCCCGTGTCGCCCGGGAGGCGACGAGAATGGCTGCGGGCGGGTCTCCCGCGCCTTTCCGACCACGGGATGCGCGATTTCGTCGCCATGGTGGCGGCACGCGCGGAGACGCAAGGCCGGGGACGGCGGCGGCGATGGAGCGGGTGGCGAGACCCCGCGGAGACGCAGGCCGAGCGACGACCGCGGCCGCGACGGAGCGGGTGGCGAGACGCCGCGGAGACACTGGAGGCGGGACCGCGCGGCGCGGCCCAGGAGCCGCCTTGCCGGTGGCCTCAGGGTCGGTGCAGCGACTCCACCGCCCGGCGGAAGCCGGTCAGCACCTGGTCCGCGACCTGGTTCGGGCTCATCGTCGCCACCCTCGCCGGCTCCCACCGGAAGGCCGTACGGATCGCGAGCGGGCAGCGCCAGGGCCGGGTGTCGTCATCCGGTGGCACGAGGGGCGTGAGGCGGATCGACAGCCGCCCGTCTTCCTCCAGGATCATCCCCGAGAGTGAGCCGGCCAGGGATGGTCCCAGGCGCTGGAGCGGAGGTTCGGGCGGTGGCCCGGACGCCGGGGCCACCTCGCGGAAGCTGACGACGCCCTCGTCGTCCGCCACCCAGAGCACGGCCAGCCACCATCCGTCCGGGCCGTCGGCAGGCTTCGCCATGCCGGCGGAGAGCAGCCGGTCCCCGATGCGCAGCTCCTGCTCGCGAAGGAACGAAGGACCGGGGTGCGGCAGGCGTTCGGGCACCGGTCGAGGATACCGGCACGGCGGCAGGGACCAGGCCCGGGATCGGGCTGCCGGGCGCTCGGGATCAGGCCTCAGGATGGCGGCGGCCGCCCCGACCCGGCGTCGGCGTCGGGTCGGGCGCGGGACAGGCCTCGGTGCGGCGCCCCGATCGGCCTCGGGTCGCGGCGCTGCGGTTCGGGCCCCTCGTCGGCCCGCTTCGCCAGCTGCGATACGTGGATCCCCTGGCGGGCCAGCTCGTCCGACTTCAACGCGACTGTCTCGGCCTCGAGGTCGGCACGACGCGCCTCGTACTCCAGGCGGAGCATCTCGCGGCGCACGGCATCGGGCGGCGGCGCGAGCGACTCGGGGCTGGCCGGTCCCCCGGTCTCGGGCGGCGCCTCGCCGGTGATGAAGGACAGGATCCGGCTGCGCGGGCGGGCGGCTTCCGAGCGCGCCCGGAGGATCGCCTCAGTGTCGAGGGTGGTGACGCCCTTGATGTCGGAGTCGGAGACACCCGCCTGGCTGACCAGCGCCGCACCACACGCCAGACATCGCTCAGCGCCCGGTACTGACAGCGGGGCCGAGCACCACGGGCATCGGGTGATCGGACCGGTCATCGAATCGGCCATGTGCGAACTCTACTCGCCGATGCCATGGCATCGCTCCCCCGAACGTCCTGCCCCGGTCCTGTCGCTGCAAATCACCACGGCTCACCGCAGCGCCGCAGAGCGCTGAGCACCGGCCGTGCCAGGGCCAGCAGCTGATCCCTGGCGCCTGCGCCCTACGGGATGCCGATGTCGAACGTAACCCGGCAGTAGACCTACTCCCACTCGATCGTGGCGGGCGGCTTGCTGCTGATGTCGTAGACGACCCGGTTCACGCCCGGGACCTCGTTGACGATCCGGCTGCTTATCCTGCCCAGGACGTCGTAGGGGAGCTTCGCCCAGTCGGCCGTCATGCCGTCCTCGGACGTCACCGCTCTGATCGCCACGACGTTGGCGTACGTGCGCCCATCGCCCATCACGCCGACGCTCCGCACGGGCGTGAGGATCGCGAACGACTGCCACACGCTGCGGTACAGGTTCGCCGCCTTGATCTCGTCGATGACGATCCAGTCCGCGTCCCGCAGCGTGTCCAGCCGCTCGGCGGTGACCTCGCCGATGATCCGGATCGCGAGGCCGGGCCCCGGGAACGGCTGGCGCTGGACCATCGCCTCGGGCAGGCCCATCTCCGTCCCACCAGCCGGACCTCGTCCTTGAACAGGTAGCGCAGCGGCTCGATCAGCTGGAACCGGAGATCGGCCGGCAATCCGCCCACGTTGTGGTGGGTCTTGATCTTCTGGGCCGTCTTGGTCTCGGGCGTCGTGGATTCGATGACGTCCGGGTAGAGAGTCCCCTGGGTGAGGAAGTCGATGCGGCCGAGCTTCGCCGCCTCCTCCTCGAACACGCGGATGAACTCGTCGCCGATGATCCGGCGCTTCTGCTCCGGGTCCACGACGCCGGCCAGGCGGGCGAGGAACCGGTGACGCGCATCGACCATGACCAGGCGCATGCCCAGGTTGGCCTCGAACGTGACGCGCAGGAGCTCGGACTCCTTCTTGCGCATCAGGCCGTGATCGACGTAGATGCAGGTCAGCCGGTCGCCGACCGCGCGGTGGACGAGTGCGGCCGCAACGGCGGAGTCCACGCCACCGGAGAGCGCACAGATCACCTGGCCCTGCGAGCCGGTGTCGGCCGCGTGGCGATCAACGCGCTCCCGGATGGCGTTCACGGTGGTCTCGACGAAGTTGGCCGGGGTCCAGCTGGGCAGGACGCCGGCGATCCCCGTGACGAAGTTGCGGAGGACGTCCTTGCCGCGCGGCGTGTGGACAACCTCAGGGTGGAACTGGATGCCGTAGAGGTTCCGCTCCGGCGCGGCAAGGCCCGCGTACGGCGTGGAGTCCGTCTGCGCGGTCGCGTGAAACCCCTCCGGGAGGCGCGTGATCGAGTCCCCGTGGCTCATCCACACGGGCTGCTCGCGGTCGATGCCACCGAACAGGCCGTCATCGCGCGTCACCTGGACGGTGGCCGGGCCGTACTCCCGCCGCGACGCCGGCATCACGTCCCCGCCCAGCTCGAGCGCCATCAGCTGGGCGCCGTAGCAGATGCCCAGGACCGGGAGACGGCCGCTCCAGATCGAGGGGTCCGCCCTGGGGGCGGCCTCGTCGTAGACCGAATTGGGGCCGCCGGACAGGATCACGGCCTTCACGCCGCGGGCGATCAGGTCGTCCATCGGCGTGTCATGGGGAAGGAGCTCGGAGTACACGTGGAGCTCGCGCACCCGTCTCGCGATGAGCTGGGCGAACTGGCTGCCGAAGTCGAGGACCGCGACGGTGCCCGGCTCGGGCACGATGTAGGCGGCCGGAGGGCGATCGTCGGCCGTCCGCACGGGCGCCGGAGCGTCGAGCGCGACCTCGAGGTAGGCCTCGACCTCGGCGTCGTCGGGTGCGAGGACGCGGTGACCCGCGTTGGCGGCCTCGCCGTGGACGGTCTTGCCACGCCCGGGCGCGTCTCCGTCCTGGGCCTGGTGGTCCTGCTCCGCCTCGGTCAACGACCCCTCCCGCTGCTGCGTTGGTGTTCGCAGAGTCTACCGGCCAACGGTCCCGGACTCGGGGCCGCCTGGCCATGCCGCCTGGCTATTCCGCCTGGCTATGTGGCCATGCCGCCTGGCCTTGAGTCGGGCGCCCCACCGGCGTAGCGTGATCCGGCATACCCCTGCGAGCGGAGGAACCGCCATGGCTGTCAGGTCGACACGCCTGGCATTGCTGGCGACCCTGACCATCGCGCTCTCGCTGACGACGGGCGGCACCGGTGCCGCTCCCGTCACGCTGGCGGCTGAGCTCGCGCCCTCAACGACGTCCCTGGGGGCGCCTGACCTCGATCCGAAGCCCGTCGGCCACACCTCGACCCTCTCCGCGATGGTCACACCCGGTGCAACGGGCGACGTGACGTTCTATGACAACGGCATGCCGGTCGTAACCATCCCGCTCACCGGATCGACGGCCACGTACACGATGGCGGCGTACTCCCGGCCGGGCGCCCACACGATCACGGCCGGGTACCGAGGGGACGCGACATTCGCCGCATCGACGAGCCAGCCGAGGCAGGTGACGGTCGGGCCGCGACCGGTGACGCTCACCATCGGGGTCCGGGCCCCCGAGACGCAACCGGCGCGACGGCCCAGCAGGGCGATGACCTCCGGGTCGTGGTCGGAGTCCGGGACGCAGGCACATCCGGCCGGCAGGCCATCGCGGGGACCATCACGGTCTGGGCCGACGGTGTGATCCAGTGCCGCGGGTCGGTCCCCGTGACGGTCTGCCATATGCCCACGGCTGGTTGGCCGCTCGGCGCCCGTTCGGTCCGCGCCACGTACGATCCGCTGCCCCTCATGTACGCGGGCGCGGAGCACACTGCTGCATCCTCCGCCGCCACCCGCGTCATGCTCGTGGCGAACAAGGTCGACGCCGTCTCCCTGCCCGCGAGCTACCGGACCTTCTACCCGGTCGCGGACGGCTACCGGGACACGACCACGCTCGGGGGGCGGCGCGACGAGGCCGCATCCGTGAGCGTCAGTGTGGTCTCACCGGCAGGCAGGGTCGTGAAGCGTGCGGACGTCCCGCTCGGCACCGGCGCCTGGACGGTCACCTGGGACGGGCGGAACGACGACGGCAGGGCAGGCGCGGCCGGCCGGTACACCGTGCAACAGAGAGTCACGGATTCGCTGGGGGTCGCGAAGACGCTCACCTCGTTCGTCACCCTGTCCCGCAAGCGCCTTCACACCCACACCGCGACGCTCGAGAAGACATTCCGGCAGACCGCCGTGAACCGCGCGACCACCGAGGGTTGGATGGGCTGGGAGTTCACCCTGCCCGACGCCGCCGCCTACACGAGGCTCGTCTTCTCGATCAACGGGAAGTCCGGCGTGCCGCTCGGCCGGTTCGGGCCGCACGACTACGCGCTCTGCCCCTCGACCAGGGCGTGGGACTGGGCCTCGTGCATGTCACCCAACGACACGTTCCCGGCGAGCAGCTCGTGGAAGTCCGTGACCGGATCTGCGGCGAGGGACCGCCACGGCAGGACGGTCAGGATGTATGCCATCGGCGGGAACCAGACGCAGGTTGCGTACGCCCGCGTCACGGTCACCTACGAGATCCTGGAGTAGCGCGGTCCTGCTTGGCTGCGACCGGCGGGGAGCGGGCTCGCGGGGCCGGGCTCCCGTGGGCGGCGATCCGCGGAAGCCAGGCGGCGGAAGGGGCTCGCGTGGGCCGGCCCGGCGGCCCGTCCGATCCGCCTACCTGCCCCGCAGCTGCCAGGACTTGCCCTCGGTCACGACCGACGGCGCGTACACGATCTCGACGTCATGCATATCCGCGATCGTCCGCGCGCCGAGGGCGGCCATCGACTGCGACAGCGCCCCGACCAGGTTCTGCGTCCCGTCCGTCACGTGCGAGGGACCGTTCAGGATCTGCGCCAGCGGGCCGGAGGTCCCCACCCTGATCCGGGTTCCGCGCGGCAGCACCGGCGACGGCGCCGCCATGCCCCAGTTCGTGCCGTGGCCGGGGGCCTCCATGGCACGCGCCAGGGGCGAGCCCAGCATCACGACGTCCGCGCCCGAGGCGAGCGCCTTGGCGACGTCGCCGCCCTTCTTCATGCCGCCGTCGGCGACCACCGGCACGTAGCGCCCGGTCTCGGCCTGGTACTGGTCCCGTGCCGCCGCGACGTCGGCGATCGCCGTGACCTGCGGGATGCCGATGCCCAGGACCTCGCGGGTCGTGCAGGCCGCCCCCGGCCCCACCCCAACGAAGATCGCCGCGGCGCCCTGCTCCATGAGCATGAACGCGGCGGCCGCGTTCGTGGTGTTGCCGACGGCCACGGGGATCGGCATGAAGCGCGTGAAGTCCGCGAGGGCGAGCGGCTCGTAGCCGGTGGCGATGTGACGTGCCGAGGAGACCTGCGACTGGAGCAGGAACAGGTCGGCACCGAACTCGGCGCACAGGGGGCCATACCTGCGGGCGACGCCGGGCGTGGCCGAGACGGCGGCCCTGGAGCCGGCCGCGTGGATCTCGCCGATGCGACGGGCGATCAGGTCGTCCCGGATCGGGGCAAGGTATGCCTCGGCGAGGACGTCCTGGACGCCGTCATCGGAGGCCGCGATGATCCGGTCCAGGACCTCGGCCGGGTTCTCGTAGCGGAACTGGACGCCCTCGAGGTTGAGGATCGCGAGGCCGCCGAGGCGCGCCAGCTCCCCCGCGAGGCGCACGTCGGCGACCGCGTCCATAGCCGCGGCCAGGACCGGGATCTCGAGCCGGATCCCGCAGAAGTCCTGCGCGAGGACCACATCCGCAGGATCGACGGTGTCGGTCCCAGGGGCGAGCGAGACGTCCTCGAACCCGTAAGTGGGGCGGATCGTGTCCACCTTCGAGCGGAAGATCCGGCGGTTCGCCAGCGTCTCGGTCATCGCCACGTCCTCTCGCGCAATCTCGGGGCCCTCCGTCGCTTCGGCACAGTCTAACCGGCGGGCGGGGCAGGCCAGCCCGGCGGGCGGAGAAGGCGTGCCCGGCGGGCGCAGAAGACCTGCCCCGCGGGCGAAGAAGCCCGCCCCGCGGGCGGAGAAGGCCATACTTGGGACCATCCTGCCGCCACGGTCGGGAACCAGCGAGGAGGTGGGTTTGCCATGGCCAGGGACAAGACGAGGGTCGCACCGGCCGAGGGCGGGTCGGCCGCGGTGACCGACACCGGACGGCCAAGCTCGACGAAGAAGAGCTACGAGGAAGAGCTCCGCGTGGCCTCCAGATCGAGCTGTCCAAGCTCCAGGAGTGGGTGAAGGTGCGCGGCCTGAAGGTCGTCGTGATCTTCGAGGGCCGTGACGCGGCCGGGAAGGGGGGCTCGATCAAGACGATCACCCTCGGGCTCAATCCCCGCGTGGCCCGGATCGTCGCCCTCCCCGCGCCGACCGAGCGCGAGCGCACCCAGTGGTACTTCCAGCGCTACACGCCTCACCTGCCGGCGGCGGGCGAGATCGTCCTGCTGGACCGCAGCTGGTACAACCGCGCCGGGGTCGAGCGCGTCATGGGCTTCGCGACGCCCGAGGAGGTCCAGGAGTTCTACCGCTCCTGCCCCGAGTTCGAGCGGATGCTCGTGCGCTCGGGGATCATCCTCGTGAAGTACTGGTTCTCCGTGAGCGACGCGGAGCAGGAGCGCCGGTTCCAGGCCCGGATCGACGACCCGACGAGGCGCTGGAAGCTGTCGCCGATGGACCTCCAATCGCGGACGCGCTGGGTGGAGTACTCGATCGCGAAGGACGAGATGTTCCGCTACACCGACATCAAGCAGGCGCCCTGGTGGGTCGTTGCCGGCGACGACAAGAGGCGGGCCCGGCTCAACGTGATCCACCACCTGCTGTCCCTGATCCCGTACGAGGACCTGACGCCCGAGCCGATCGTGCTGCCACCGCGTGAGCCCGACCGCGGCTACGTGCGGCCGCCGATGAACGAGCAGACGTTCATTCCCGAGGTGTACTGACCCCGGCTCCGCTCAGGTGAGTGGCCGCCGCGCGACCCGGCGCCCCTCTGCGTCCAGGAGGAACCAGCGGGCGAGACCTGGGTCAAGGAGGAGGTCCCTGACCCGCCGCACGGACTCGGCGTAGGACGGCCAGATCGCCAGGGACGGCGCCTCGTCGGCGGCCACCCAGCGCATCGCGTCGTGCTCCCAGGACTCGCGCGGCGCGGCCTCGGGACGGACCCGGAGCGCGAAGATCGCACTGACGACTACCCCGTCGCTTCCCTCGTCGTAGAACGGCGCCGCCTGGTCGAGGTCGAAGAACTCCTCGATGTCCGCTGGCCCGAGGCCGGTCTCCTCGCCCACCTCGCGAAGCGCCGCGGCCGGGGCCCGCTCGCCGGGCTCGACGCCGCCCGTCACGCACTGCCAGAGACCCGGGAAGATCCGGTGCGGGGCGCGGCGGATCAGCAGGATCTCGAGGCGTTCCGTGTCGGGTCGCCCATCCGCCGGGCCGGTCGGGGGCGCGACGCGGAAGACCCAGCACTCCACGAGGTCGGGGCGGACGCTCACGGCGCGGGCACCGGTGCCGTGTCCGGTACGGGTGCCGTTTCGAGCCGCTCCGTGAGGTCATTCATCGCCGCGGAGCGTACCGCCCCGGCGCGGACACGGATACGTCCGTCCACACGACCGCCACCACCCGGTGCGACCCGGCACCGGACCCCGTCGGGACCTGCTGACATGCGCGCGATTCGCCGCTACCCTGTGCGTCTCCATGGATCGAGCGCACCGCCGGGGTCGACGGCGACGGGGGGCCTTGATACTCTCCGCCGCGCTGCTCGCGGCCGCCTCCGTGCTGGGTGGGCCGGTCGCCCGCCTGACCCCGTCCCCCGAGGTCGACGCCGCGGGCTCGTTCACGGACGCCTACTTCCGCGAGTTCACCACGTTCGGCGGCCTGACCAAGCCCGTGAGCGTCCGGTTCGCCTCCGACGGCCGGGCGTTCGTCGCGGAGAAGGGCGGCATCGTCAAGGCCTTCGACTCGATCAGCGACACGACGCCGACGACCGTCATCGACCTGTCCTCGGAGGTCAGCAACTACTGGGACCGGGGCTTGCTCGGCATCGCCCTCGACCCGGCGTTCCTCACCGCCGGGCACCACCACCTGTACCTCTACTTCGTCTACGACGCCCCGCCCGGACAGGTGGCGCCCGTCTGGAACGACACCTGCCCCAACCCGCCCGGCGGGACGATCGACGGCTGCCCGGTGACGTCGCACCTCGAGCGCGTCGATGTCGACCCGGCCACGAATGTCGCAGTGCCGGGCACGCGGACGCTCCTCCTGGACGACTGGTGCCAGCAGTTTCCGAGCCACGCGGGCGGCGGTCTCGCGTTCGGGGCCGACGGCCAGCTCTACCTGAGCGCCGGCGACGGCGCCAACTTCAACTCGACCGACTACGGCCAGCTGGGCGGCACGAGACCGACGCCGGTGAACCCGGTGACGCGCGTGAACCCGTGCGGCGACCCGGCACGCCTCCTCGCACCAAACCCCGACGGCTCCCCGGTGACCGAGGTTGCGACGGCCGAGGGTGGCATGCTCCGCTCGCAGGACGTTCGCACGGGCGGGGACCCGACCGGGCTGGACGGCACGCTCATCCGGATCGACCCCGCCACGGGAATTGGCTCGGCGGGCAACCCCCTGGCCGCCAGCAGCGACGGGAACGACAGGCGGATCGTCGCTCACGGTTTCAGGAACGCGTTCCGCTGGACCTTCCGGCCGGGGACGAACGAGATCTACCTGGGCGACGTGGGCAACCAGACCTGGGAGGAGATCGAACGGGTGGTCCTGCCGACGACGGCGCTCACGCGGACGACCCTGCCGAACTACGGGTGGCCCTGCTATGAGGGTGCGGGCAGGAGCGGTCTCCCAGTCCCTCGGGCTGAACATGTGCACGAGCCTCTACGGCCAAGGGGCGGCCGTCACCGCTCCGCTCTACCAGTACAGCCACTGGAACACGCTCAGCCCCACGGGCCCGTGCTTCGCGCCCGGCGCCAATGGGGCGATGGGCTCCTCGGTGACGGGTGTCGCGTTCTACCAGGGCGCCGCGGCAGGGACGGCGCCGTACCCCGCGCGATACGACGGTGCGCTGTTCTTCGCGGACTACTCCCGCAACTGCCTGGCGGTGATGCTCGCGGGTGCCGGCGGTGTCCCGGACCCGACCACGGTCGAGACGGTCGCGACCGGCATCGGCCACCCCGTGGACCTCCTGACCGGGCCCGGCGGCGACCTCTACTACGTCGACATCGACGGTGGCCGGGTCGTCCGCATCCGGCATCTCGTCGATCCGATCGCCCGGGGCACGGTCACGCCTGCCGTGTCGACGGCCCCTGCGACCATCACCCTCGACGCGTCCGCATCGACGGACCCCGACCCGACGTCGACCCTGGCGGCGTGGAACTGGGACCTGGACCACGACGGCTCGTTCGCGGGACCCGGGGACAAGACGGGCCGGGTCGTGACCTGGGACGTCCAGGCGAAGGGCGTCTTCCCGATCACCCTCCAGGTCGTCAGCTCGAACGGGCTCACCGACACCGCGGAGCTCGTCGTGGACACGTCCGACACGCCCCCGATCCCCAGCATCACCGCGCCCGACTCCTCCCTCACGTGGGCGGTGGGCGACACCATCCAGTTCAGTGGCTCGGCCACGGACCCCGAGGACGGCAATCTTCCCCGCGTCGGCCCTGTCCTGGGACATCGTGATGATGCACTGCCCGGCCGACTGTCACGAGCACGTCATCCAGACCGATGCCGGTGTGGCCTCGGGATCGTTCGACGCGCCGGACCACGAGTACCCGTCCCATCTCGCGCTGCGGCTGACCGCCACCGACAGCCATGGAGTCTCGGCGACCGCGACCGTCGAGCTCCAACCGGAGACCGCGGTCGTCGGAGCGAACAGCTCGCCCGCAGGCGTGCCGCTGTTCGTCGCCGGGACCCAGCGGCCCAGCCCCAGCGAGGTCACGGCGATCCGCAACGGCCAGGTCACGGTGAGCGCCCCGCTGGGGTCCACGATCGGCGGCAGGCGGCTACCGGTTCGCGGCGTGGAGCGACGGCTTCCCGCGCACGCACGACGTCACGGCCGCCGCCCCCCGCCTTGACCTGCTCGCGACGTTCGTGCCGGATGCGCCGGACAGCTGCGCCTCCACGACCGCCACGTCCCCCATGAGCTCCTGGATCGGCGAGCGCGCCAGCGGCAACGGCGACGTGGACTGGTTCCGGTTCACCCTCAGCTCGTCCCGCCGCGTGGTGATCACGCTGGGCGACCTCCCGGTCGACGGCCGGCTGGAGCTGTACGGGTCGTGCACGAAGCTGTTGGCGACTGCCGATCATGCGGGAACGCGATTCGAGGAGCTGACCCGGCTCCTCGCCCGCGGCACGTATCGCGTCCGCGTGACTGCGAACGGCGACGGCTCGAGCCCCTCGCCGTATGTCCTGCGCTTCCGGACCCTGTCGGCCGGCCTCCCCGTCAAGAGCACGACGGTCACGAGGGCCGGCGCGACCCTGCGCATCGCGGGCGAGGTCGTCAACAACACCGGGTCCACGCGGGGAGCGATCACGGTGACGGCGACGCTGCGCAGCGGCTCGGGAAAGACGGTGGCGACGCTTCGGGGCGTCACGTTCGCCCGACGCCTCTCCGACGGCGGCGCGACGTCCTTCGCGATCACGGGGACGGTCCCCGCATACGCGACGATCTCGTACTCCGCGACGTCGGTGGCGCCGTCGGCGGCCTACGCGTTCGCGGCGGGCACGGTGACGTCGACGGCGGAGCCCGACGGGACGGTGGTCGAGACGGGCACGATCCGCAACACGGGGTCGACGACCGCGACCACGGCCACCGTGGCGCGAACGTGGTACGGGCGCCGTGGCGAGATCCTCGACCGGGGTACGGCAACGCTTTCGCCGTCGCGACTCGCGCCCGGCGTGACGGGCGTGTTCACGGTCGTCCGGCCGGCGCTGCCGGTCGTGGACGCGTCGGGGACCCAGGCCAGGCCGCGCTGAGGCGGCCGCCCGGCCCTCCTCGACACGGCCGGGCCGACCGGGATCAGGCCACCGGGATCAGGCCACCGGGATCAGCCCGGGAGCACCTGGCGCAGGGCGAACAGCACGTTCGCGGGCCGCTCGGCCAGGCGGCGCATGTACCACCGGTACCAGGCCGGCCCGTAGGCGATCAGGGTCTGCACCCTGTACCCGGACCGGGCCAGACGGCGCTGCTCCCCGGCCCTGATCCCGTACAGCATCTGGATCTCGTAGCCGTCCTTCGGCACGCCGGCCGCCGCCGCGTGGAGCGCGATCTGCTCGATCAGCTCGACGTCGTGCGTGCCGAGACCCACCCGCATCGGCCGGTTCCGGCTCTCACGGAGCATGGTCACGGCGATCCCGAGGAAGTTGGCGTCGACCTCCTTCCTCGACCTGAACGCGACCGACTTCGGCTCGTCGTAGGCACCCTTGACCAGCCGGATGGCCGGGCTCAGCGGCAGCAGCCGCTCGACGTCCTTGGCGGTGCGGCGGAGGTATGCCTGGAGACAGATCCCCGTGTTGGCGTGAGAGGCCCGGAGACGCTGGTAGAGGTCCAGCGTCCGGTCGACGTAGGTGCTGTCCTCCATGTCGATCCAGAGGTACGAGCCCTGGGCTTCCGCGGCCGCCGCGAGCAGGCGCAGGTGCCCGAAGCAGACGTCCTCGTCGACGTCCAGGCCAAGCTGTGTCGGCTTGACGCTGATCTCGCCGTCGATCTCCGCCGCCTCGATCCTCTTGAGCAGCCCCGGTAGTGGTCGGCCACCGCCTGGGCGCCCGCCGCCTCGGTGATCGCCTCGCCGAGCTTCGTGTACAGCGTCCCGATCCCCAGCATCTGCAGCTCGGCCGCCGCACCCAGGGCGTCGTCGATCCCCTCGCCCGGCATGAACCTGTGGACCGCGCGCTTCATGAACGGCAGGTCCGGGAGCCGGTCGCCCAGCCACGGGTTGCGCGCACACCACAGCAGCAGCGTGCGGAGCAGGCGGTTCACTCAGACCTCACAGGCGCTCGAAGCGCTCCACCGGGAGGACGAACAGGGTGGCGCCGCCCACCTCGACCTCGAGCGGGTACGGCATGAAGAACTCGCCCGGCTCCATGATCGGCGGCATCGGGTTCACGATCTGGGTCCGCGCGTGGCACGCCTCGCGGACGATGCTCACGACCTCGTCCACCTCGTCGTCCTCGACGCCCAGCATCACCGTGGCGTTGGACTGCTTGAGGAACCCACCCGAGCTGTGAGCCGGGTCGCCCGGAACTCGCGCTCGAGCAGGGCGTCGACCAGGGCGCCGGCATCCTCACTGTGCACGATGGCCACGACGAGCTTCACGTGGCGGAGGATAGCCCACCGTGGCGCGTCGGGTTCGCCCGGTTGCGCCGAACCCGCCGGTACCGCCGGTGTACGATGCCGAGCGCGCCGCTGCGGGTGCGATGGAAGCGCCGCGTCGATCTCGCTACCGGGCTCGAGCCGGGCTGCACGCGGAGGCACACGTGTCCGAAACCCCGGTCCTCCGGCAGCGGTCCCCTCGCCGTCCTCTCGGCTGGCGCGGCCGCGCTCGCGCGGGCCACGGACCTGGACACCGCGCTGGCGGTGATCGTCGAGGCCGGTGCGGCCGCCGTCGAGGCATCGATGGCCGCGGTCTTCGGACTTGACCCCGACCGCGGGGACCCTGGAGCTCCTGCTGACCCTGGGCATGGACGAGGCGACGATCGCCGCCTTCGAGCTCGACGTCACGGGAGACCCGTCGCACCCGATCCACCACGCGGCACTGGACCGCATCGGGGCGCTCGGCCGCGAGGACCAGATGCCCGGCGGGGTGGCGATGAGGGGTCGCGGACCTGCCGCTCGTGGTGGCCGGCGGTGACGGCACGGAGAACGGCATCGGCGTGGTCTCGTTCGGCTGGACCGGGAAGCCACCATGTCAGCACCGCAGAGGAGACGGTCCTCGTCGGGGACCGCCGACCTCGTCGCGGCGGCGATCAGCGCCTTCCGGACCGCCTCGATGGTGTCCGAGCGGGGGGACTGGCTCGAGCGGATCTCCCACACGGATGCGCTGACGGGCCTCGCGAACGCGCGCACTCTCGCCCGCGTCCTGGAGCTGGAGGTGGCCCGGGCGCAACGGCAGGCCACCGAGGTCTCCGTCGCGGTCTTCGACATCGATGGCTTCACCGCGCTGAACGACGCCGCGGGCTCGCGCGCCGGGGACCTGGTGCTGCGGCAGGTGGCTGCGATCCTCGCGGAGAGCGTCCGCCTGGTCGACACGATCGCCCGCACGGGCGGCGACGAGTTCGTGCTCGTCGCTCCCGGGCTCGGCAGGGGTGACCGTCGCGCGGCGGGTGCTGGACGGCATCGCCCGCCTCGAGTCAATCGAGGGCCACACGGTGACGGTCAGCGCCGGCGTCGCTCGTTTCCCGCAGGACGGTGGCGACCCGGCGTCGCTGCTCGCCGCGGCTCGAGCCGCCGTCGAGGCGGCAAACGAGCGGGCCGCGATCGTCGAGGCGGCGCGGTAGGTTCGGTCCTCGCTCGGCGGCGTCCGGCTCGGCTCGGGTCGTTGTCGGCTCGGCTGCGTCGGCTCGTCGTCGTCGGCTCGGCTGCGTCGGTTCGTCGTCGTCGGCTCGTCGTCGTCGGCTCGTCGTCGGCTCGGCTGCGTCGGTTCGTCGTCGGCCAACCCGGCTACTTCACACCGGCTCGGCTCGTCGGCCAACCCGCCTTCGTCACACCGGCTCGGCTCGTCGGCCAACGCGCCTTCGTCACGCCGGCACTTGTTGCGTCAGCCGGCGCCTGGCACGGTCAGCCGTCGCCCGGCCCTGTCAGCGGGCATCCGGCGTCGCCGCGCATGGCAGCCTGACCTCGATCCTGGCTAGCGCGGCGACGGCCCCGGCGAGCACGGATCCTTCGTCGCCCGTCGCGTCGACGGTGGCGTAGCGGTCCGGCTCGGCCGCCGCGAACGCGTGGAACGCCGCGCGTACCCGTTCGTGATAGGCGAGGTCCTGGTACGCCTCGAAGCGGGTCACCTCGTCGGCCTTCCGTCCCAGCCCGGCCTCGACGGGGAGATCCAGGAGGATCGTCAGGTCCGGCACGAGGCCGTCAGTCGCGAAGTGCTGCACCGCCCGAAGCTCATCCATCGGCACCCCTGAGCCCGCGCCCTGGTACGCCAGCGAGGAATCCGCGTACCGGTCGCACAGCACCACGGCGCCGCGCTCCAGGGCTGGCCGGATGACCTCGGCCACGTGCTGGGCGCGCGAGGCGGCGAAGAGCAGCGCGTCCGCGCGGCCCGTCCTGTCGATCCTCGGCTCCGTGTCCAGCACGAGACGGCGCATCAGGTCGCCGAGCGGGGTGGAACCGGGCTCCCGCGTCGCGACGACGTCGCACCCGCGGTCCCTGAGCACCGCGGCGAGGCGCGGCAGCAGGCTGGACTTGCCGGATCCGTCAGGGCCCTCGAGCGTGATGAAGACGCCCCGCGGACGCGTGGTGGTGGACACGGTCCCGAGTGTATCGGTCGCCATGGACGGGTGTGCCGGAGGGGCGGGTCCCCCAGTCCGTCGTGCGGCTGTCCGGGACGGCGCGGGACGGGGAAGCGCGACGTTGCGCGGGACGGGGAAGCGCGACGTGGCGCGGGGCGCCACGAAGCCCGGTCTGGCGGCCGTGGACGCCTTCTACAACCGACCAGGCGGCCCTCGCCATCGGCTACGTGTCACGGATTCGCGAGGAGGTGGCTGGCGTGCGACCAAGTCCGCCGCCTGAGCGATCGCACGAAATGACCCGCCGGACGCCCAGCAGGGCATCGATTGGGTACGGCCAGGCAAGGCAGGCCAGGGAGTCGACGCACCAAGAGCACGACCGCGGCCCCAAAGCCGTCCGGGCAACGGTGCGGAGCGTCGCGTGGGACGACAGCGGCCACACCGGGATCGCGGGGCGCAGTACGGCCAGCCAACCGTCCAGGTCCTCTCACGAACGGTCGTCGAGGCTTGTCGACTGACGCATCCTGCTGCGAGGCCGTGTGGCGCGAGACGCCACGAATTCGTGGCGTCTTGGCCGATGCTGACGGCCTCGGGGCGCCGAGGGGCTCCGGTCGAGCCCGGCGCCCGACTTCATAGCCCTCGGCGACAGCCCGCTGGGGGGACCGAGCTCGACTGCTCGAAACTAGCCCTGCTTGCAGGGATCGCTGCTGACCATTTGAGCGAAGTTTGAGGTCAGGGCGCGAGGTTGGCGCGGGCAAGGATCACGCCGAGCGAACGGTCGAACGCCTCCCAGGGTGTCCCGGACGGCACCGGTTGGCCGCAGCGGGCGAGGCCGGGGTCGAGGACGCGGTCGGAGAGCTTGGTCAGGAAGGCGCAGATGCGGAGGCCGTCGGGCGTCAGCCGATAGCGCTGGCTTCTGGCGATCCGCTCGATCAGGCCGTGGCCGACGAGGCGGCCGAGGTCGTAGGTCATGCGGGCGCTCGTGTACTCCCCGAGCGTAATGCTCAGGAGCGCGGCGACGTGTCGCCGGAGTTGGGCGTTGGAAAAGCCCGCGGGGAGGTGAGCGAACATCACCACCGCCGCAAGGAGCGCCATGACCCGCTGATCGCCCAGCCGGAGGCGCGGCGATCCGTCGACCGTCGGCCACGGTCGGGCGGACGAGATCGGTGAGCTCGGGACCCTCAAGCCTCGCGGTCTCGGCGTTGGCCTCGTGCTCCAGGAGGGCCGCGTTGATCGCCTCACCCCGCGCTCGCACCGAGGCGAGGTTGTCGAGCCGCCGGCCGAGGTCGAAGTCGTAGGCGTCGTTGACGGTCGTCTCGGTCCGCAGCGCGAGGCCTCCTTTCAGGTACTGCTTCACCGTCGAGTGCTTGTAGCGGAAGGTGATCGTCGGGCTCGTGTAGGCGTTGACGATCCGCGTCTCGAAGCGCCAGGCGCTGCGCCGGTTGGAATGCCGCTGGAAGAGCAGGCTGACCTTCTCGGGCCGGCCCAGGGTGAGCTGCTCGGGGATCGTCGCCTCGAACCACTGGCGGGCCCGGACCGGGCGATCGAAGACGCGGGTGTCGGAGACCTCGACCTGGAGCATCGAGAGCGCGTAGCCGTAGCCGGCGGCCCGGTCCTCGGCCGTCAGCGGCTGCGGCAGCTGGGCCATCCAGCGGGCGAACTAGGCCCGGATGTCGTCGGCGCCGAGCGAGCCGGTGAGCTCGTCGAGGAGCGCCGGGTCATCGACCGCCCGGAAGCCGTTGTCGAGGCTGGCGTAGCCGACGCCGCGCTTGGCGAGCTGGCGCTTGGCCCACTCGTGGCCGTTGAGCCAGAGCCGGCCGCCCCACGGGGCATAGCCGCTGAGCTTGATGAACGGGCCCCCATTCGGCGTCCCACAGATAGCAGTAGTACTCGTTGACGTAGACGCTCACCCGGGAGAAGCCGAACGTGAAGCCGCCCCGGTCGAGGGCCCGCTTGGTGCCCTTCCAGCCGGTCGTCCGCTCCTGGGCGACGCCGACCGCGACGAGGCCCGGCAGGAGCGCGCTGCTCGGCGCCGGCGAACAGCGGCTTCATCCGGTCCTCCTTGCGCTCGCCGCGCTCGAAGACGATCCAGGGCGCGCCGTGGCCATCCGCGTACGCATGGAGCTCCTTCACGAACGCGTCCGAGCGCGCCTGGAAGAGGGCCGGCGAGGCGATCGGCGTCACCTCGCGCTCGAGGAAGCGCTTGACGGTCTCCGGCCGCTGGAGCTCGGGGATGTAGGCGTTGAGGTAGAGCCGATCGAGCGAGCGGCACTGGAGGACGGTGTGGTCCTGGAGTACCCTCAGGGCGCTGGGCATGGCGCACCTCTCGAGCTTCGAAGACCCGAAAGGTTAGCCTGCCCAGTTCTCTTCTCTCGACGGTTTGAGGGGCGCGTCAGCGCCCTTCACTGGTGTGCCGAGTCCAGAGTTCGCTGACAAAACCGGGCCAGCGTTGGTGAGGATCTGGTCGGCCGTCTTCGTCCAGATGAATGGCCTCGGGTTCTCGTTGTGGATGTCGAGGTAGGCGAGGATCGCCCGCTCGAGCTCGGCGGTGCTGCGATGGGTGCCCCGCCTCACCTGCTTCTCGGTGAGGAGCGCGAAGAAGCGCTCGACCAGGTTGAGCCAGGACGCGCTCGTCGGCGTGAAGTGGAGTGGAAGCGCGGGTGTCGCGAGCCAGCGCTGGATGAGCGGCGTCTTGTGGGTGCTCTAGTTGTCGAGGATGACGTGGACCTCGAGCCCGGGCGGCACTGCCGTCTCGATCCGGTCGAGGAAGGCGCGGAACTCCACCGCCCGGTGGCGCCGGTGGCACTCGCCGATCACCTGCCCGGTCGCCACGTCGAGGGCGGCGAACAGGCTCGTCGTGCCGTGGCGCTCGTAGTCGTGGGTATGGCGCTCGACCTGGCCCGGGCGCAGCGGCAGCATCGGCGCGGTCCGGTCGAGCGCCTGGATCTGGGTCTTCTCGTCGACCGAGAGCACGAGCGCCCGCTCGGGCGGGGCGAGGTACAGCCCGACGATGTCGCGGACCTTCTCGATGAACAGCGGATCGGTGGACAGCTTGAACGTCTCGCTCCGGTGGGGCGCCAGGGCGAAGGCCCGCCAGATGCGGCTGATCGAGCTCTGGCTGTACCCGGTCGCGGCGGCCATCGAGCGGGTGCTCCAGTGGGTCGCGTCGCGCGGCGCCGACTCCAGGGTGAGCGCGATCACCCGCTCCACGTCGGCGTCGCCGATCGTCCGCGGTGCGCCGGGGCGGGGCTCGTCGAGCAGGCCGTCGGGACCGGCCTCGACGAACCGCCGGCGCCACTTGCCGACCGTGCGGGAGTTGATCCCGAGCTCGGCCGCGATCGCGTCGTTCGGGCGGCCCTCCGCCGCCGCGAGCACGATCCGCGCGCGCTGGGCGAGCGCCTGCGCCGTCTTCGGCCGGCGCGTCCAGTCCAGCAGGGTGTCGCGGTCCTCGTTCGCGAGGGTCAGCTCCGCGAGGGGTCGTCCCCTGGGCATGGCATCCTCCTGATCGTACGACCATAGGCGATGCCTCTATTATGACACGTACTTCTGACTCAGGACACTAGCTGCTGACTCCCTGCGGATCACACGGCTCGCACGTCAGGCGGCACGACCGGCGATGATGGACCCTGACGGGCTGCCGCACGGCTCCTGGCGCGCTACCCTCGGGGCGCGAGACGTCAGACGTGAAGGGAGACCAGCCGCGATGAGGCCCGACGTGATGAGGGACGTGACGCGATGAGTGACGTGACGCGATGAGAGACCTTACGAGCCGCGGCCTCGACACGGCCACCGCGCTCGGCGCCACGTACGCGGACGTTCGGGTAGTCCGGCGGCTCGAGGAGTCGATCAACATCAAGTCCTCGCGCGTGGAGGGCGTCCAGTCGGGCGAGAGCGAAGGATTCGGCGTTCGCGTTCTCGTCGGTGGCGCCTGGGGGTTCGCCGCCAGCCACGAGCTCACAGCGGCGGAGGCGGACCGCGTCGCCGCCCGGGCGGTCAGGATCGCGAAGGCAAGCGCCACCGCCCTCCGCAATCCGGTCGTCCTCGACGACCGCCCGCCCGCCCTCGGCCGCTTCGAGACGCCAGTGGCGGAAGACCCGTTCGCGGTCCCGCTGGAGCGCAAGATCGCCGACCTCCTCGACGCGGACCGCGCGATGAACGCCGTCAGGGGCATCGCGTGGACCGAGTCCCAGTACGCCGCCCTGCGCGAGTGGAAGACGTTCGCGGCGACCGACGGCAGCCTCACCGAGCAGGTGATCACCCATATCGGCGGCGGCCTTGAGGCCAACGCGATCGACGGTGACGAGCACCAGCGCAGGAGCTGGCCCGACAACGGCGGTGCCTGGGCGTCCGGCGGCTACGAGTGGATCCGGGGCCTGGACCTGGCGGGCAACGCGGAGCGAACCGCGTCGGAGGCCGTGGAGCTGCTCAGTGCCCCCTCCCTCCCCGCCGGCACGCGCACGGTCCTGCTCCACCCGAGCCAGCTCTACATGCAGGTCCACGAGAGCTGCGGCCACCCGACGGAGCTCGACCGGGCCCTGGGGAGCGAGGCCAGCTACGCCGGCACCAGCTTCCTCACCCCGGACATGCTGGGCGGCTTCCGGTACGGCTCGGACCTGTGCGACATCGTGGCGGACGCGACGGTCCCGGGCGGCCTCGGCACCTTCGGCTGGGACGACGAGGGCGTCGCGGCGCAGCAGGTCCCGCTGGTCAAGGAAGGGATCTTCGTCGGTTACCTGAGCTCCCGCGAGACTGCGCCCCGGATCGGGCGCCGCAGCGGTGGGGCGATGCGCGCCGACGGCTGGAACCGCATCCCCCTGATCCGGATGACGAACGTGAACCTGCTGCCGAAGCCGGGCATGAGCTTCGAGGACATCATCGCTGACACGGACGACGGCCTCCTGTTCGAGACGAACCGGAGCTGGTCGATCGATGACCGGCGCCTCAACTTCCAGTTCTCCACGGAGGTCTGCCGCGAGGTGAAGGGGGGAAAGGTGGGCCGGCTCTTCCGCAACGGGACCTATACCGGCATCACCTACGAGCTGTGGCGCTCGATGGACGCGGTGGGGGACGCCTCGTCCTGGCGGATGTGGAGCACGCCGAACTGTGGCAAGGGCGAGCCGGGCCAGGTTGGTCACGTCGGACATGGCGTCTCCGGTGCCCGGTTCCGCAACGTCCGCGTGGGGGTGGTGGGGTGATCAGCGAGCAGCACGGCTTCGATGGCGACCCGGTCGGGGCGCTCCGTCTCGCAGAGGAGGTCGTCCGGCTGGCCCAGGCGGCGGGCGCAACGGAGGCCGAGGCGCTCGTGGTGAGCGGCGAGTCGTCCCTCACCCGGTTCGCCAACAGCGAGATCCACCAGAACGTCTCGAGCAACGAGATCCTGGTCAACCTCCGGCTCGTCCAGGGTCGCCGGGTGGGCGTCGCCTCTTCCGGTCGCACGGATGCGGACGGCGTCCGGGCGCTGGTCGAGCGTGCCGCCGCCATCGCGGCCAACGTCGAGGAGCTGGAGGACTGGGCCGGGCTTCCCGAGGCCGACGGCGTCGCGCCCCTGGAGATCGCCTGGTCCGACGCGACGGCGGAGGCCAGCCCGGAGCTCCGTGCGGACGGGGCGAGGGCCGTGATCGCCGCTGCTGACGCCGCCGGCGTCACCGCCTACGGCTCCTTCTCCACGGATGCGGAGGCCATCGCCGTCGCGAACTCGAAAGGGATCCGTGCCGCGGAACGGCGGACCACGAGCCAGCTGCTCACGGTCTCGATGGGCCCCGACGACGGGACGGGTTATGCCGAGCAATGCTCGATCGACGCCACCGCGATCGATGCCGCGGCGATCGGCCGTGAGTCCGCCCAACGGGCTCGATCGAGCACCGAGCCCGTCGCGATCGACCCCGGCGACTACCCGGTCGTGCTGCACCACTACGCCGTGGTGGACCTCCTGGACATGCTGGGGTACCTGGGCTTCTCGGCCCTGGCGGTCGAGGAGGATCGCTCGTTCTGGGAGGCCGGACGACGCGTCGGCTCCCCGCTGGTCACCATCACTGACGACGGCCGCGACCCGGCCGGCCTCCCGATGGGCTTCGACGCCGAGGGCGTCCCCAAGCAGCGGCTGGCGCTCCTGGACGCCGGTGTCTGCCGGGACCTCGCCTTCGACCAGCAGACGGGCGCCCGGGCCGGCCGCACGTCCACCGGTCACGGGCTCCCGGCTCCGAACCCGTACGGCCCGTTCCCCACCAACATGGTCATGGGTCCCGGAGACGCGTCCATGGAGGAGCTGGTCGGGGGGATGGACCGGGGGCTCCTCGTCACGCGCTTCCACTACACGAACCCGGTCCACTCCAAGAAGGTGATCATCACGGGCATGACGAGGGACGGGACCTTCCTCGTGGAGGGCGGCCGGATCGTCGGTCCCGTGCGGAATCTCCGGTTCACGATGTCGTACCTGGACGCGCTGGCCAACGTCGAGGCGGTGAGCCGGGACCGGCGCTGCGTCCGTGGCTTCCTGGGCGGCAGCGTCGTACCGTCGCTGCGGCTTTCGTCGTTCTCGTTCACCGGCGCCACGGCGACCGTGTAGCGACGGGAGGCGAGGCATGGGGCTCGGGGAGGCTCGGGAAGCGGACCTCACGGTCTACGCGGAGCCGGACGGCTCGATCTCCGTGGATACCGGGCAGCGGTTCGTGGCCGTGAACACCGAGGATCTCGAACGCATCCTCGACCGGCTCGCCTCCGACGGCGGCACGCTGCACCTGCTGGGCGGGACCGGGCGCGCCGACGACGGCGACGAGTCACCCGGCCTCGAGAGCGACCCGGCGATGGGCGCGGCCGGGTACGTCCTCGCGCTCGCCCACGCCCGTGGCCTGACGGTGGTGCGCGAGGAATAGCGCCGGCGAGGGACGGTGCGACCGAGTGCCGCGGCCGGCCGATGCTCGACCGGCCGGCCGTGACCGGGGGTGGGCTCACGCCGAAGGCGCCTACCCCGCCGTGGTCGGCGATGCGCTCGGCGAGGCGCTCGGAGAAGCGCCGGGCGCGGAACCCCCGAAGCCGCCGGGGCCGCCGCCGTGGTCGCCGCGGCCGGGGCCGCCGCCCGAGAACGTCCCGTTGACCTGGTCGGTCGCCCGCTGGGTGACCTCGGCCTTGCGGGCATCGGCCTGGGCCTGGGTGAGGGTCCCGGCCGTGACCTGCGCCGCGAGCTCGTCGAGCCCATCCTTGACGAGGGCGTCGATCACGACCTGCGTGTCGACGTTGTGGGCCTTCGCCACCGCGGCGACCGTCTGGCCGCTCGAGAGCGCGGTGGTGAGGTCGGCCTCGGAGATGCCGATCGCCTTGGCCACGACCGAGAGATCGCTGACCGCCTCGTTGGGGTTGAACCCGAAGCCGCCGGGGCCGCCGCCGTGGTCGCCGCGGCCGGGGCCGCCGCCCGAGAACGTCCCGTTGACCTGGTCGGTCGCCCGCTGGGTGACCTCGGCCTTGCGGGCATCGGCCTGGGCCTGGGTGAGGGTCCCGGCCGTGACCTGCGCCGCGAGCTCGTCGAGCCCATCCTTGACGAGGGCGTCGATCACGACCTGCGTGTCGACGTTGTGGGCCTTCGCCACCGCGGCGACCGTCTGGCCGCTCGAGAGCGCGGTGGTGAGGTCGGCCTCGGAGATGCCGATCGCCTTGGCCACGACCGAGAGATCGCTGACCGCCTCGTTGGGGTTGAACCCGAAGCCGCCGGGGCCGCCGCCGTGGTCGCCGCGGCCGGGACCCCGATCGCCCCCGGTCGCGGGCGGCTCGCCGCTGGGGGTCGGGACGGTGGATGCGCCCGGGCTGGGTGACGCCGCCTGCGTGGCGAGGGGACCGACGATCGCGGCAACCGCGATGCCGCCCGCGACGATCGAACCGAGCGCCACCGCCTTCAGCCCCCGGCCCCGCGCGGGTTGCGGGCCGGCCGACGTGTCGGTCGACGCGGGCGCGAATTCCACCGGTTCGCCCTCCGGGGGCATCGGAATGAAGTCCTGGTCCATGGTGTACCTCTGCGGGAACGGCTGGGGTCCCGTGTGCCGCGTGCCGCCGTGCGCGGCTCGTGCCGTGAATCTGGGGCGGCCGATCTTTCGAACAGGTGACGACGGTGGCTCACCGGCCCGCCTCACGACACGGGACGCGGCCCTTGGCTCGCGGCCCTAGGAGGCGCACCAGGGACGCAGCGCCATTGACGCAGCACCGTTCCCGGCGCAGCATCGCGTCGCCGGGGAGCGGCGGCGGACGAGGGGCCAGCCGATGAACCTCTACGCGACCAAGGACGCGGTCAACGCACGCCTGATCCCGCTCGTGGATCGGCTGGCAAGGGCGGGCGTGACGCCCGACCAGGTCACCCTGGCGGCCGTGCCCGTCGCGGTTCTGGCGGGTGCATGTCTCCTCGCGTCGACGTCCATCCGGCCGCTGCTCCTGGCAGTGCCGCTGCTCGTCGCCCTGCGGATCGTCCTCAACCTGGTCGACGGCAACATGGCCCGCCGCACGGGCCGGACCCATCCGCGCGGCGAGCTGTTCAACGAGGTCGGCGATCGCCTGGCGGACATCGCGTTCCTGGCGCCGGTGGCATTCCTTCCCGGTGCCTCGCAACAGATCGTCCTGCTGGGCGTCCTCATGGGCGTGATGGCGTCATATGTCGGGATCACGGCGAAGGCGGCGGGTGGGGAGCGCATCTACCGCGGCGTCCTGTCGAAGCCGGGGAGGATGGCGCTGCTCGTGGCCTGCAGCCTGTGGGCGTTCATAGCCGGGCCAGTCGACGCCACGGCCTGGGCGGCCTTCGGTCTCATCCTGCTGGCCGGCACGACGCTCACGCTCGTCGAGCGGATCGTCGTGGCGGTCCGGCGCCTCCCGTAGGACCCGGCCGCCGATGCCGCCCGCCGCACCCTCCGCCCTGTCCCCGCTCGACGCGGCCTCGCTCGTCCTGGTCGCGGGCGCGATCCTGGGCTTCGCGGGCGCCGCGGTCTACGCCCTCGCGCGTCGCGGGCGGACCACCGGCCTGACCTCTCGCACGGCGCTCCAGCGCGCCGGCTCGTATGCGGGCCTCGCGATCGTGCTGCTCGTCGCGGCGAGGGCCGGCCTTCCCGGGATCACCGTCCTGTTCGGCGTCCTGGCCACGCTCGGCCTCGTCGAGTGGGCGCAGATGTTCGACCTCCCAACCCACCACCGCGTCGCCGTCGTGGTCGCGAACGCGGTGATCTTCGCCGCCATCGCCGTCGGTGGAGTGGCGGCGGTGGACTGGCTCGTGGCCGGCGTCGTGCTGGTGGGCGCCGTGTGGCCAGTGATCCGGGCGGACACGGGCCGGGCGATCCGCGACCTGGGGATGGCGGCCGTCGGCATGGTCCTCATCTCCGTCATGCTCGTCCACGCAGTGGCGCTGGCCGAGGTGGACGGCGAGGCCGGGATCGCGCTCGTGGTCGCGCTCGCCGTCGCCTGCGCGTTCTCGGACGTCGGGGCATTCGTCGTCGGGCGGACATTCGGGCACACGATGCTCGCACCCCGACTATCGCCCAACAAGACGCGGGAGGGCGTCATCGGCAATGTCATCGGGGCGGCGGTCGGGCTGACCCTGTTCCTGCCGGCGCTCGTGCCCACGTTCGGCGTCCCTTTCGTGGTCGCCCTGGTGCCGCTGGTCGCCGCCGGCTCCCTCTGGGGCGACCTCCTCGAGAGCGCGGCGAAGCGCGAGGCGGGGGTCAAGGACGCGGGGCAGTGGCTGCCCGGGTTCGGCGGGATCCTGGACCGGATCGACTCGCTCCTGATCACCGTCGCGCTCGGCTACTGGATCGCACGCCTGTGGGGTGCCGGGTGATGGACACGGCACCGGCCCCGGCCCAGGCCCGCGGCAGGATCATCCGGCCGCACGGCTGGCAGTTCTCGT
Source organism: uncultured Chloroflexia bacterium (assembly GCA_963776395.1). Taxonomy (GTDB): domain Bacteria; phylum Chloroflexota; class Limnocylindria; order Limnocylindrales; family CSP1-4; genus CAIXZV01. Next base: position 237,941 of record CAVZML010000005.1, read on the forward strand.
CCGCCGCGTGCTTCGCACGTGAGGTCACGGCGCGGCTCGTCGGGCCCGCCCTCGGCTACGTCCTGCGCGGACCGCGCGTCAGGGGCGCCGGGCACCTCGCCGAGCTCGAGGGCCCGGCGATCATCTGTCCGACGCATGCCAGCCACTTCGACTTCTCCGCGATGCGGCTCGCCCTGGGCCCGCGCTACCGGCGACGCCTGTCGGCGGCCGTGGCGGCCGACTACTTCACGATCAGCCGCAGGCGCTGGTTCTTCGCCGCCTGGCTGGGCTCGTTCGCGTTCAAGCGCACCGGCAGCGGTGGCGACTCGTTCGCCGCGGCCGCGGGGCTGCTCGACGCGGGCTGGAGCGTGCTCATCTTTCCCGAGGGGACACGGAGCACGACCGGCCAGATCGGGCCGTTCCGACCGGGTGCGGGCCTGCTGGCGGTGAGCTCGGGGCGCCAGGTGCTGCCGGTGAGGATCGTCGGGATCGCCGCCGTCCTGCCGAAGGGGGCGCGTCGTCCGCACCGGTCCCACGTCGAGGTCCGGTTCGGGGCACCGATGCGGCCCTTCCCCGGCGAGCGGGCCCGCGAGTTCACCGCCCGGCTCGAAGCCGCGGTCCACGCGCTCTGAGGACACTGGAGACCACCATGTCGCTGCGACGCCTCTCCCCGCGCGAATACCTGGTGAACCTGGTCGCGGTCACGGCCTGCATGCCCGTCTACGGGCGCCGGGAATGGGCCGATCGACCTGCCCTCGACACCTTCGCCTTCAAGCGTGCCCGCGAGATGGCGATCCACGCGGCCGCTCGCGTTCCCGTCTACCGCGAGCGGTACGCGGCGGCCGGCGTCGACCCGCGGGCGATCGAGGGCTGGTCCGGCTTCGAGCGCCTGCCGCTCATGGACAAGGCCGCGATGCGGGAGGGGTACCCGCAGCGTTCCGTGGTCGAGGGCGCGGACCTCGGCGCCTGCATCCTGTCGACCTCGTCCGGTTCGTCGGGCCTCATGATGACCATCCCCCACCGTGCCGACCGCCTCTGGCCGTACCTCGTCTCGAGCCAGCGGATGCTCCGCTGGGCCACGGGCGACCACTATCCGTTCTGGTATCGCCAGGCCTACGTCTACACGTCCGAATACCCGCTCCTGCGGGTGCCGGGCTTCTACCCGCTGACGTTCATCCCGACGGCTGCCGAGCCGGTGCGGATCCTGGATGCGCTGGAACGGGTGCGGCCCCACGTGCTCCACACGTACCCGACCGTCCTGCGGGACCTGGTCGCGCTGGCCCCGGAGCGGGTGGCCGCGCTGGCGCTCCGGGGCTGCTCGGTCGGATCGGAGCTCTCGACACAGGCCGAGCGCGACGGCTGGGCGGCGGTCCTGGGCGTGCCGGTGCGGGACGAGTACAGCACCGAGGAGCTGGGGCGCATCGCCAGCCAGTGCCCCGAGGGGCGCTACCACCTGCACGAGGACATCGTCCGCACCGAGATCGTGGACGAGGACGGACGCCCGACCGACGGCGTGGGCGAGGTCGTGGGGACCGAGCTCCACAATCGGACGATGCCGTTCGTGCGGTACCGGCAGGGCGACCTCGCCCGGATCTCCGACGAACCGTGTCCCTGCGGGCGGCACACGAGGCAGCTGGTGGACCTCGTCGGGCGGCGGAACGACGGGTTCGTGCTGCGCGACGGTCGGACCCTGCCGGCCGGGTTCCTCCTCGACGTGAGCTATCGGGGGATCCTCGGGCTTCCCGCCGACAGCGTGGCGGCGTACCGGTTCGTGCAGCGGGACCCCGACACGGCAGCGTTCGAGGTCGTGCCGGGACCCGGGTGGACGGAGGCGGCGCCGCCCTCCATCGAGGCCGCGCTGCGCGCGGAGCTCCCGGGATCGCTCGCGGTGTCCGTGGAGGTGGTGGGCGAGGTCGCACGCCTGCCGGGCGGGAAGCGGTCGACCGTCGTGCGCGCGTTCTGACCGGGGACGGGTCGTCGATGGGGATCGTGTTCACGCGAGCGTGGGAGGACGACCGCCTGGATGCCGATGTCCTGGCCGTAGCACCGGGCGAGCGGGTGCTGGTCGTCGCCGCTGCGGGCGATGCCGCGCTGGCACTGGCGGCGGCAGGGGCGGCCGTGACGGCCGTGGACATGAACCTCGACCAGCTGCGGCTGGTGGCCCTGAAGGCGGCGGCGGCGACCGTCCTCGAGCCGGCCGTCCTTCATCGCTGGTTCGAGGCCGGGCGGGACCCCGGGGCACCGGCGCTGTACCGGGACCTCGTCCGGCCGGCGCTCGCGGCGCGGGAGCCCGGGGCGGCGGCGTACTGGGACACGCGGATCGGGATGATCGCGACCGGGCTGCACGAGCACGAAGGCGTCGGGCGACCTTTCGCACGGCTTGGCCGCCTGGCGAGGCTGGTGCGACCGGGGCTGGCGCGCCAGATCGAGACGACGCCCGACGTCGCGGCCCAGGCGGCCTGGTGGCGGGACCACGCCCGGGGGCGATTGTTCGGCCCGGTCACGCACGCCATCGCGGCACGGACGCGGGTGCTGTCCCCGCTCGCCCCGGACTCGAAGGAGCTTGACCGGATGCGCCGCGGCGGGTGGTCGCATGGCCTCGCGGACCGGATCGATACCGTCGTCGCATCGGTCCTGGTGCGGCGGCATCCGTGGTGGCGACCCGCGTTCTCGGGCGTCCCCGCCGATCCCGGCGACGGCGCTGCCTGGCTGGATGCCGCGTCGGTGGCTGCGCTTGCGGATGGCCGGGGATCGGGCCCGCAGCTCGAGCTGGTCCACGGAGACCTGACCACGGTCCTCGCGGCCATCCCGGCGCGGTCGCTACCGTCGATCTCCGTCTCGAACGTCCCCGACTGGCTGGATGCGGCCGGGACCACGGCGCTCGCCCTGGCCGTTCGATCGGCGCTCTCCCCGGGTGGCCGCGTGCTGGTGCGCCGGGTGGTGGCGCCCGATGGAGCGGACCCATTCCTCGTCGCGGGCCTCGCGCGGGACCCGATCTCGGACGGCCTGGTCGCGCGGGAGCGCACCGCACTGTACGAACGGGTCGACCTCTACCGCCAGTACAGCGCGTAGCTGACGACGTAGAACGCCGCGTAGGCCACGAGCACCAGCCTGTCATGGCGGCGCAGGAAGGCCGGCGCGAACCACCCGAGCGCGCCAAGGAGCAGCAGGCCCGGGCCGATGCGGGTGATCCTGTTCAGCACCGCGCCGATGGCGAGGGCGAGCGGGGTCGCGGGACCGGTCGCCCAGGCGTAGGTGTAGACCTTCAGGGGCGTCCCCGGACCGACCAGCGCGATCGACACCGGGTTGCCCCCGGCCACGGTGTGGCTCGCAGTGGCCAGCGTGGTCTCGTCGATCGCGGGCAGCGCCAGGAGCATGGAATGCACCGCTCCGGGCGCGATGAGGCTCCAGGCGTAGAGGACCGCGGTGCCCGCCAGCGCACCGGCCACGAGCGCCGCGAAGAGCACCAGCATCCGGCGGGGGGCGACGAGCACCAGCAGCCCGATCGCAACGTCCGGGATGATGGGGAACGCGATCGCCTCGGCGAACGCCCAGGCCCCGACAATGGCCACGCCGAGGCGCCCGTTCGCGATGCGCTCGAGGCGCTCGAAGGGTCCGCGGGTGGCTCCGCTCATGGCGTCATCGTGGCGGGTGTGGGCGGGCGACGCTCGATGGTTGCGCGGGCGGCGCGATGAACCCCGCGGGGTGTTCGGCGGAGAGGCGCAAGGGAGGCGGAACGCCGGGTGTCGCGCCGCCAGGCGCCCGAAGAAGCCTACGCGCTGCGGACGATGACCTTGTTCGCGCCCCCCGACACCTCGATCTCGAACCGGTCGGCAGCCGCCTCGGCGCCGGGCGTCGAGATACGGCCTGCGGTCCGGCCGGAGGTCCAGACGGCGTCGCCGTCGAGGGTCGCCTCGCGATAGCCGCCGCGCATTGCCAGGACGGCCGGTACGTCGGATGGCCGGGTGACGGCGATGTCGCTCACGCCGCCTCGCACACGGATCCTCACGGCACCGACGGGATGGCCAAGGGCGAGCACGAGGTTGCCCGCGCCGCCCCGCAGGTCGAAGCCGCTCAGCCGCACCCCACGGAGGTCCGCGGTGACCGACGTGGCGCCGCGCATGTCGACAAACCAGGGGAGGCCCGCGTTGAGGACGATCTCCGTCGTGTCACGCTTCCAGTGGGCGGACGCGCTCAGGAGCTGGTCGCCGACCCGGGCCCGCCAGTCGAACCAGGCGAAGCGCGGGTAGCAAATCGTCACGATCCCATCCCGGACGCGGGCGCTGGGGATCGCGCCGCGGAATCGTGCCCGGTAGAGCTCGGCGCCGAGGTCCGCGGCGCCCCGGATCGTCACGGCAGGCGCGCCGGTCACGAAGACGAGCCGCCCGGCGACGGCCGAGGCGACGGGTGCCCCCACGCTCGCGTCGCCGATGGGCGCCGTGTCGGCGCCATCTGGCTCTGACGCGTCGAAGTCGGTCGCGGCGACGCACGCGACGAGGTATGTCCGCAGCCCGTCGAGGGTCATGGTATCGAGCGCCGCGAGAGCGGCACGGCCCGCGGCTTCGAGCGGCGCGAAGGCATCGACGACCGCCGATGCCCGCTCCGCGACGGGCTCGACGATCACGCGTCGTCGGTCGGCGGCGTCGGGGATGCGGCGAACGAACCCGGCCTGCTCCAGCCGGTCGACCATCCGGGTCGTGGCGCCGGTCGTGAGTGCCGTGAGCTCGCCGATGCGCCCGACCGTCATGGCGCCGTCCTCGGCGAGGAGGCGCAGCACCTCCACGTCGGTGCCGGCCAGGCCCTGGCGCTCGGCCACTCGCGCCCCGTATGCCGCCCGGCCGGCTGCGAGGTCGGCGGTCGCCCGGAGGACGGCCGCCACCAGGGAATCGCGATCTTCGGCGTCGGGGGCGACTTCCGGGCTTGACATCAGTGCTCCTCATCAGGATAGTATCTGCACAGCGCAGAGAAATCCTAGCGCAGCCGAGTGACTCCGGCAAGCCTACTCCACGGAGGACCCACCGTGCACCTGAACCGTAGCCAGTTCGACATCGCAGTCCCGGGTGCCCTGGCCGTCGCAATTCTCGCCGCGGCGTTCCTTCGCCTGTCCCTGGTCATCCCGGTCACCGTCGTCGGTGGCGCCGTGACGGGCATCCTGTTCGCCATCCGGGACCAGGCCGATGCGTGACCACGTCATCCAGACCACCGGCCTTCGCAGGACGTTCGGCAAGAAGGGCGAGATCGAGGCCCTCGCCGGCGTCGACCTCGAGGTCGAGAGCGGGTCGGTCTTCGGCTTCCTCGGCCCGAATGGCGCCGGCAAGACCACGACACTCCGGATCCTCGCCACGCTGTTGCCGCCCTCGGGCGGCGAGGCCCGGGTGATGGGCCTCGACGTCTCCCGCGATCCCGAAGAGGTACGGAGGCGTATCGGCTACGTCGCCCAGAGCGGCGGGTCCGATCCGCGCATGAGCGGCCGGGGCGAGCTGGTCATGCAGGGCCGGCTGTTCGGCCTCCCGGGCGGCGCATCTCGCGAGCGCGCCGCGGAGCTCCTGGAGGCATTCGAGCTCGGGGACGCCGGCGACCGGCCCACGGGCACCTACTCCGGCGGCATGCGCCGGCGCCTCGACGTGGCCGTCGGCATGGTCCACCGGCCGGGGCTGCTGTTCCTCGACGAGCCGACGACCGGGCTCGACCCGCAGGCTCGCGCCGTGATGTGGGACGAGGTCAGGCGCCTGCGCGAAGGCGGCACGACCGTCTTCCTGACGACCCACTACCTCGAGGAGGCCGACGCCCTGTGTGACCGGCTCGCGATCATCGACCACGGCCGCATCGTCGCCGAGGGCACGGGCCCGGAGCTCAAGCGGGCCATCGCCGGCGACGTCGTCACGATCGGTGTCGACGGCAACGCCGAGCTCGTGACCCAGCTCCTCGCCGCACAGCCGTTCGTGCGCGAGGCCGGCTGCATCGACGGCACGGTCCGCCTGTACGTCGACGACGGCGAGGCGAGCCTGCCGCTGGTCCTGCGCATCCTCGACGGGGCCGGCCTCGCCCCGCAGGCCCTCGCACTCCACCGGCCGAGCCTCGATGACGTCTTCCTCCGCCAGACCGGGCGCTCCCTGCGCGACTCGGCCGCCTGATCGTCTCGATCGCCCCTTCGAAAGGACCATCCCGTGCGTCTCTTCCGCGACACCTGGCTCGTCTTCCGCCGTTCGCTCGGCCTCACGGTCCGGCAGCCCGCCTGGCTCATCGCCGGCGTGATGCAGCCGTTCGTCTACCTGCTGCTGTTCGGGCCGCTCCTCAACAGCCTCTCGTCCACGCCCGGCTTCCCGTCCGGCGGGGCGTTCAACATCTTCGTGCCCGGGCTCCTGGTGATGACCGCGCTGTTCGGCTCCACGTTCGTCGGCTTCGGCTTCATCGCGGAGATGCGGTACGGCGTCGTGGAGCGGATGCGGGTGACCCCGATGAGCCGCACCGCGGCCGTGCTCGGGCGGACCCTCCGTGACGTGGTGGTCTTCCTGTTCCAGGGGCTCGTGCTGGTCGTGCTGGCCGTGCCGTTCGGGCTCACGATCGATCCGCTCGGCCTCATCGTCGCGTTCGGACTGCTCGCGCTGATTGGCCTCGTGCTGGGACCCGTGTCCTACGCGATGGCGCTCGTCATCGGCAGCGAGGATGCGCTGGCGCCGCTGACCCAGGCGATCGCGCTGCCGCTGCTCCTGCTGTCCGGGATCATGCTGCCCATGTCGCTGGCGCCGGACTGGCTGCGGACGATCGCGACGTTCAACCCGCTGTACCACGCGACGCTGGCGATCCGGGCGCTGTTCAACGCGCAGTTCAGCTCGCCCGACGTGGTCACCGGACTCGTCACGATGGGGGCGTGCGCGCTGGGATCGATCGCGATCGCGTCGCGGACGTTCAACCGCGCGACGGCGTGGCGCGGCGCTACCGCCAGGCGGGCCTCGCGACGTCGGGATACAGGCGCACTCGCCGGTAGGGCTCGCGGCCGCGGGACCGCGAGACCAGGTTCGCCCGCTCGGCCATCTGGTGCTGCAGCCGCCGGATGTACGCGTTCTGCGGCGCCAGCTCGACCGGCTCCTGTTCCTTGATGACCAGGCCGATCGCCTGCTCCGTCTCGCGCAGGGCCGCCTCGCGCGGGTCCACCTCGAGCGCGAACACGGAGGTCAGCGACGCCTGCATCTGGACGATGGTGTTCGCCTTGAGGACGTAGATCGGGATGCCCCGGTCCTCCGCCTCGCGGAGCGCCGGAGGCTTCTGGCGGTACTCGCTGCGCAGGGTCATCGCGACGTCGGCCTCGTCGGGTGCGCGTGCGATCAGCACCGGCAGCTGCAGGTCCCTGATCGCCTGCTCCAGGCGCTTTCGGCTGATCCCGTGCGGGAAGACGCGCAGCGTCGGCAGCAATCCGTCCTCGACGGAGAGCGCCTCGGACCCGAACGACGCCTCGTCGTCCTCCTCCTCGTCATCCTCGACCCCGACCCCGCTGGCGTCGGCGAGCTCGGCCGGCCCGGCCGGCTGCCCCGTACGCCGTCCGGCCGCCCACTGCCCGCAGCCCTGGCTCGAACCCCGTCTCGCCGGGAACCATGCGCGCGATCCTCTGCTCCTCCGCGGCCTCGAGCTCCGCCGCGTTGACCGGGCGGGTTCCTTCGTCCTCGCGCAACAGGTCGAGCGCCCGCGCGGCCTGGTCCCGCCATGCCTTCTGGCGCGCCAGCTCGCGTGCGTCGCGGGCCCGGACATCGGCGGCAGCGGCGGCGGCCGCCTCCGCCCGCTCCAGCGGTCCCCGGTCCGCGATGTCACCCGCGACGAACGGAGCCCCGGGAACCACGGCCGGCCCCTGGTCGAGCCGTCCGCCGGGACCGGCCGGCGGGCGGGGTCGGGAGGCGAAGCGTTCGCCCGGCAGCACGCTCAGCGGGAACGGTCGGTCCCCCTCCTGGCTGCGCGCCCCACGGTCACCGCCACGATCACCGCCCCGGTCGCCACCGCGATCGCCACCGCGATCCGACGCACCGCGCGCCGCGCGCCAGCCGCCGGACTGCCCAGGCCGGTACCCCGGCCGCGGCGCCGGCACATGGTCCTCTCCGGCGTACCCGCCGGTCCGGTACGTGGACGCCCCGCGCCAGCCCGGTTCCCGGCCCCATGCGCCCGCGCCGGACCCGGTGAGGCCGCTGAACCGGTCCGCACCCCCACCGACGGCCTCCCTCGCCGATGGCTTCGGCCGGGACTGGGAGCGGTGGACGCCCTCCTCGTCACGCCAGCGGAGCTCCGCCGCGACCGGGTCGCCCAGCAGCATCGCGTCGACGGTGGCAGCCACATCCGAGTGGACGAGCACCTTCTCGCGGTCCTGGATCTCCACGATCACGTCGAACGTGGGCGGCGCCTTGCGCTCGAGGACGCTCTTCTGCGAGCGGCGCCGGCGCGCCTCGTCGTCGCCCAGCGTCACGCTCTGGATCCCGCCGATGAGGTCGGACAGGGTGGGGTTGAGCATCAGGTTGTCGAGATTGTTGCCGTGCGCCGTGCCGATCAGCTGCACGCCGCGCTCGGCGATCGTGCGCGCGGCCTGCGCCTCGAGCTCGGTCCCGATCTCGTCGATGACGATGACCTGCGGCATGTGGTTCTCGACCGCCTCGATCATCACCTCGTGCTGGAGGCTCGGCGTCCGCACCTGCATCCGGCGCGCCTTGCCGATCGCCGGGTGCGGGATGTCGCCGTCGCCGGCGATCTCGTTCGAGGTGTCCACCACCACGACTCTCTTGCCCTGCTCATCGGCGAGCACGCGGGCGGCCTCGCGGAGCATCGTCGTCTTGCCGATGCCGGGCCGGCCCATGATCAGGATCGACTTCCCGCTCTCCACGAAGTCCGTGACGATCTCGATCGTCCCATAGACCGCGCGGCCGATGCGGCACGTCAGCCCCACCACCTTGCCGCTGCGGTTCCGGATCGCGCTGATCCGGTGGAGGGTGCGCTCGATGCCTGCCCGGTTGTCATCGCCGAACGTGCCGATGTGGTCCACGACGTAGGCGATGTCGGGCTCGGCGATCTCGCGCTCCAGGAGCGTCACCTCGCTGGCCGGGTAGCGCGCCTCTGGTCGCCGGCCCAGGTCCAGGACGACCTCGATCAGGGTCTCGCGATCGGGCAGCGCGTTGACGGCGGCAACGATCTCCGGCGGCAGCGCCGCCAGCAGCACGTCCAGGTCGTCGATCGTCTCCCGGTGCGGGTCCACGAATCCCACGCTGACCTGCCCTCCTTGCGGTCCGCTACCGGACGCCGGCCGGCACGAGGCGCGGCTCTTCGACGCGGACCAGGGTTTCCTTCATCAGGAGCGTCACGCTGGCGATGTCGTCGAAGCCCTCCTCCTGCAGGCGCCGGTCGATCGGCGACTCATAGGTCCGCACGGGCGCGAGGACGCCTCGACCCCGCACCGGCTCGTCCGCGCGGGTACAGATGACGCCCAGGGCGTACCGGATCAGGGGCACCACGTCGGCCTCCGGGCGCGCGAGCACCTTGAGGTAGTGCGGCTGGTCCTCCTTGGCGACCCCCACCTGGACCAGCGCGTCCAGCTGGGTCCCGTCACGACCGCCGTCCCGGGTCTCCTGGACGTAGCCCTCGACGTCCGCGAACCGGAGGATCGGAGCCAGCGAGGACCTCGGGACACGCCGATCGCGGCCCTGTCGCTCCCAGTCCGCCATCCGGACGGCCTCGAGGCGCTGGACCGGCGCCGGGGTGACCGAGGCGTACAGGCGGGACAGCGCGACGGCGTCCTGGGCGACCGCGCTCCTGATGCCCGCCGCGTGAGCATCCTCGTCGCTCATCGCCGCGGGGAGCGGCCGGTTGGCCGGGCGGAACAGGACCCGCTCGTCGCCGTACCGGGCGAAGCCCGCCTGCATGAACAGCTCCACGTTGTCGTCCGCATCGGCGCAGGCCACGTGGAAGCGGACAGCCCCGCGCTTCGCCCCGTCGCGCAGGAGGTGCTGGACCAGCCGGAACCGCACGTCGCCCGCGTCCAGGCCGCCCACCGCATCCAGCTCGACAACCGTCCACTCGTCACGCTGGCTCTCGCGCTCCACCCGGAGGAGGCCGGCGATGTGGCTGTCACGGTCGAACACGTAGAGCACGTCGTGAGGCTGGAACGCGCCGAGAGGCAGCCGGAACAGGCTGAACATCCCGATGGGGGGGCCCGACACGGGGAGGCCCAGCGACCGCATCCCCTCGCTGTCGCCCTGGGCGAGCCGCGACAGCTCCCCGAGCGCGGCGAGATCCGTCAGCCGGGCCGCCCGTACCTTGCCGGTGCTCCGTGCCATGCCCTCGTCACCGCCCCTGCTGGGTGCGCCGGGTCGGGTGCGGCCGGCGACCGCTGCCCTCCCCCGGGTCCGCGTGCTCCGAGGCCATCATGGCGACCAGGCGGTGGAACCGTGTCTCGCCCGCGAGCTCCGGGTGGAACGACGTCGCGATGATGTTGCGCTCTCGAACGGCCACGATGCGCCCATCCTGCAGCCTCGCCAGCACGTCGACATCCGGGCCCACGCGCTCGATCACGGGCGCACGGATGAACACGGCATGCACGGGCTGCCCGCCCAGCAGCGGCACGTCGAGCTCGGTCTCGAACGAGTCGAGCTGGCGCCCGAACGCGTTGCGCTCGACGACGACGTCCAGGAGCGGCAGGATCGGATCCTCGTCGCCCACGATGTCCCTCGCCATCACGATCATCCCGGCACACGTCCCGAACAGCGGCGCTCCGCTGGCGGCCAGGTCCAGGATCGGACCGCGCAGGCCCCACCGCTCGATCAGGTTGCGCATGGTGGTGCTCTCGCCGCCGGGCAGGATCAGCCCGCCCAGGCCGTCGAGGTGCTCGGGCAGGCGCACCTCCACCGCCTCCACGCCGATGGCGCGCAGGACGGCGACGTGCTCCGCGAACGCCCCCTGGAGGGCGAGGACCCCGATCTTCATCCGGCCGGCCCCCTGCCGACGGGTCCGCCTACCAGCCGCGGACCGCGAGGCGCTCGTTGTCGGGGATTGCTTCCATCGCGATGCCCCGCATCGGCGCCCCCAGTCCCTTCGAGACCTCGGCGATGATCCGGGCGTCACCGAAATGCGTCGTCGCCTGGACGATGGCATTCGCCATGCGCGCCGGGTCCTCGGCCTTGAAGATGCCCGACCCGACGAAGACGCCCTCGGCGCCGAGCTGCATCACCAGGGCCGCGTCGGCCGGGGTGGAGATCCCGCCGGCGACGAAGTTGACGACCGGGAGCCTGCCGTCCGCGGCGACCTGTTTCACCAGCTCGTACGGGGCCTGCAGATCCTTGGCGGCGACGAACAGCTCGTCCTCGCGCATCCCCTGCAGGCGGCGGATCTCGGCCAGGACGTCGCGCAGCTGGTGGACCGCCTCGACGACGTTGCCGGTCCCGGCCTCGCCCTTCGTGCGCATCATCGCGGCGCCTTCGTTGATCCGGCGCAGGGCCTCGCCGAGGTTCCGGCAGCCGCACACGAACGGGATCTTGAAGGCGTGCTTGTCGATGTGGTTGCGCTCGTCGGCCGGGGTGAGGACCTCGGACTCGTCGACGTAGTCCACGCCGAGGGCCTCGAGCACCTGCGCCTCGACGAAGTGCCCGATGCGGGCCTTCGCCATGACGGGGATGCTGACGGCCGCCATGATCCCGGTGATCATCTCGGGATCGGACATGCGGGCGACGCCACCGGCGGCGCGGATGTCGGAGGGCACGCGCTCGAGCGCCATCACGGCGACGGCACCGGCGTCTTGGGCGATGCGGGCCTGCTCGGGGGTGACGACGTCCATGATGACGCCGCCCTTGAGCATCTGGGCGAGGCCCTTCTTGGTGGCCCAGGTGGATGTTTCGGTCATGGTCTGCAGGGCACTCCGAGAGGACGCGTGAGAGGTCGGCCGTCCGGCTTGCCGCGGGGTCCTCGCCCGTTCGAACCGGTTCGGTCCGGCGTCACCGCGGGATTATCGCACGGCGGCCCATGAGGGCCACAAGATGGGATCCGGGCCGCGGTTCTCCGGTCGGCGGGCTCCCCGTCGCGGGCGCGGGTCCCACGTCGCGGGGGTGAGTCCCAGGTGGCGAGGGGTGAGCCCGCGTCGCGGGGGCGGGTCCCATGTCGCGGGCGCGGGTCCCACGTCGCGGGCGCGGGTCCCAGTCGCGGGCGCGGGCTTTGGCAACGCGCCGCTCCGGCGACGCGGGGCACATACGCCGATCTTGCGGGCCTGATGGTCCTCTGGTCCGGGCTCATTTGCAGACACTCACCTGGTGGGTGCACACGGCGGGCGTAGCGGCCGTCGTCGATCATCCACGCACGAGATGGGTAGTCGACGGTCCCAGAACGGGATCCGGGTCCTCCACCACCCCCACCACGGGTACTGGCGCAGGTCGGGTCCCGTCTGGATGCGCCAGGACCCACCGCGCGGGTAGGTGATCGACTTCAACGCCAGCGTTCCGATCGTCCAAGCACGACCATTGTCGACGCGGGTCCGCGCTGCCCGCAAAGTCCCCGATACCACCCACCAGGAGGCTGTATGAGAACGCGCCGCGGCTTCCGGGACGCGCCGCGGTTCGGGACGCGCCGCGGTTCGGGACGCGCCGCGGTTCGGGACGCGGCTGGGCCGAGGCGCGGCCGGTCGGACGCGGCGCTCCCGGCGCCATGTCAGCGAGGCCAGCGGCGCAGCGGCGCCGTGAACGGCGCTAGCGCACCAGCGTACGCACGACCCCCGACATCAGCGTGGTCGCACGGCGCGCGGAGTTGGGCGAGAGCCGGCTCAGCGCCTCGACGAGGCCGAGAACGTCATCGTCGGGCAGGCCATCGAGGAGGCGGACGAGCCGCAGGATCGTCTCGTCGGGCACCTCGCCCAGGAGCCGGAGGGCGCGCTCCAGCTCCGTGGGCTCGAGGCGCGAGACGAGGCCCACGGCGCGGTCGAAGAGGCGGACGAAGACCAGGAACGTCGCGAGCCATTCGCGCAGGCGGATGAGCTCCTGTTCCGCGGGGTGGAGCGAGAGGGCGGCATGCGTGTCCGCGAGGGTCCGCTCAAGGACGACGACGATCGGATCGCCCTCGCGCACCTTGCGCTCGGCGACGACGCGGCCGAACCAGCGCCAGTGGTCGCCGATCGCCATGTAGGCGGTGCCGGCAGGACCCCGCCGTCCCACCCGCCGCGGCTCGGCAACCCGCTCGACGAGGCCCCAGGACTCCGCCTCTGCGAGGGCCAGGCTCGCTGCGCGATGGCTCAGGCCGAGGGCCTCGCGAACCTCGCGTTCGGTCAGGGGCTCCTGGCGCGCCATCAGGTAGGCGTGGACGCGGGCGATGGCCGGAGCGACGCCCCACGCGGCGCCCATCTCGCCCCAGGCGTTGGCCAGCTCGAGGCGGATCTCCTCGGCGATGGGCGAGGCGGGTCGCGAGGTCGCCTGGACGGACAGGGCTGAGGCGGCGTCGGTCACGCGCAGAGGATACCCGCCGCCGGGAAACCTGTCCCCGTCCGATAGCCGATTTCGTGGCGGGCGCGGGCGTTGAACGTGGCCGGGCGCGGGGTTGACGTGGGCAGCATCCGGGCCTGCGGCCAGCCCGTCAGCCGTGGAGCGACAGCGCCGATGATCGATTCGAACGGCTCCTGTCCCGGGTCGATCTGCGTCGTGCAGGAAGCGATGTCGTCGCCGTGGCAGTCGGGAAGGTGCAGACGACTCGAGCCCGTCGTAGGACGTCGGGCACTCCCGGTGAATGGGCGGGCGCGGAACGCGGTCCAGTCGGCGGTGTCGCTGCGACCATGCGGCAGCGCTGCGGCTCCACGTCCAGCACCGGCACCACCGAGCCGGCGACGCTCCCGTCGCGGCGGATCTCCCACTGATTGCGGCACTCGCCCTCCGGACACAGCCCGCCGCTGGCCTCCACGCGCACGAGCGGCGCATCGACGGCTGGACGCGCGCAGGAGGCCGCAGCCGGTGACGAGTGCGATGACGGCAGCAGGCCGAAGCGCGAGCGAGGGCCGGCGTGCGTGCATGCCGATGGGACGCGAACTGGATAGCGGTCCGCCGCCACACGCCAGGGCCGGGCGTATCGTTCCCGCATGCCCCGTCACCACCTCGACCCCGTCGCCCTCGACCACGCCTTCGCGCGCGCCGCGCTCCAGGTGGAGGACGGCACCGTCCCCTTCGTCATCCTCGGTGTCGCGGATTCGGCCGGCCTCATCCGCCTCGAGGCCGTGCCCCCCAGGGACGCCCCGCCGGTCGGCGCGGCCGCCGTCTGCCTCCTGGCATCGATCACCAAGTCCATCGTCGCCACCGCGGTCATGCGGCTCGTCCAGGACGGGCGATTCTCGCTGACCGCGCCCCTGTCCACGTGGCTGCCCGAGCTTGCCGATGCGGGCCGGCCATCGATCACCGCGTGGCACGTCCTGACCCACACGACGGGCCTCGGCGACGTGGCCCTCGAACGGCTGCTGGTCGAGGGCGGCGACCGGGCGGAGTTCCTGCGCCGGACGATGGCCCTGCCGCAGGAGTCGGCACCCGGGTCGAGGTTCAGGTACGTGACCTGCACGTTCGACCTGCTGGCGGAGGCCGTCGAGCGCTCCACGGGGACGCCATTCGAGCAGCTGCTGCGGGAAGTCGTGCTCGACCCGCTCGCGATGACGGACACGCGGTTCGATCCGCGGCCGGACCTGGTGGGGCGGATGGCACCGGTCGCGCTGAGCGGGTGGGGCACCACGCCGGGACCGGAGCTCGGCGACCCCGCGACGGCGCCGCTGTTCCAGCGCGGGTTCCTCGGCCTCCGCCTGGCGGGCGGTGGGTTGTGGAGCACCGCCGCCGACCTTCTCCGGTTCGGGCGGGCGATGCTCCGCGGCGGCGAGCTCGAGGGCTCGCGCGTGCTGGCGCCGGCCTTCGTCGACCTGATGACGCGCGAGGTCACCGTCGACGGTCTCGGCGCGACCGGCAACCGGCTCGACGACGACCACTACGCTTTGGGCTGGGACAAGCCGGGTCCGGCCTCGCCGGCGTCGCCCTCCTCGTTCGGGCATGGCGGCGCATCGGGCACGCGCCTCTGGATCGATCCCGCCCACGACCTCGTCTTCGTCTACCTGACCGGCGTGTGGGGCCTGCCTTCGCAGCCGATCGACGCGGTCCAGAACGCGGTGTACGCAGCCGTCCGCTGAGGCGGCGGGAACGAATGCGCCGCCAGGCGCGGCACGCCCGGCATCGACACGCCCGGCATCGATGCGCCGCCCCAGGCATTCCACGTCCGGCTGACCAATCGGCCAATGCGCTGACATCGTGCGCTTGACATCCGCCAGGGCCGGGCGTAGATTGCCGCTCAGCTGCTCATATGAGGCAGACCGCTCATATGTGCAGGTCAGTGAGACGGAGAGTACGTGCAGGCAGCCCGGACGCCGAGGCACCAGCGACACGCGGCTGATGGTGCGCATCGCGCAGATGTACTACCGCATGCACCTCAGCCAGGAGCAGATCGGCGAGTCCGGCTCGGGCTGAGCCGCTTCCAGCGTCGGCCGCCTGCTGGATCGCGCGCTCCGCGAGGAGATCGTGCGCATCGAGGTGGTGCACCCTGACGCGCGCCTCGTGGACCTCGAGGAGCAGCTGGTCCAGCGGTTCGGCCTCGAGGCGGCCGTCGTGGTCGACGTCCCAGCCGCGACTGTCGGCCGACGGGCGGCCGACGATCTCGCGAGGGACGCCGTCGCGGAGGCGGCCGTCGGACTTCCTGGCCGCCCGCCGCCCGACGGAGGCGATCGCCGTCTCATGGGGCCGGACGATGCTCGCCCTCGCGCGCCGTCTCCTGGAGCTGGCTGGACCGACGCGACCGAGATCGTCCAGATCAATGGCGCCACCTCGCGGTCCGCGCTAGCCGACCCGCGCCAACGAGATCGCGAGCGCTTCGGCAACATCGTCCGGAGCGTCGATTCGGCTCCTGGCGGCGCCCGCGATCGTCGGCAGCCCCGAGCTGAGGATGGCGCTCGCGGCCGATCCCGCCATCGGCGAGACGATCGAGGTCGCCCGAGGACGCCGACGGCCGATCTTCGGCCTCGGCATCCTGGCGGCGGACAGCGTCCTGGTCGGTTCGGGTACGTCACGCCGACGAGCAGGCGGGCCTCGGGGCGTGGGGCGGTGGGCGACATCATCGGGCGGTTCGTCGAGCGCGGAGGGCCGCATCGCGTCGCCCGATGCTGGACGAGCGGACCGTCGGCCTGCCCCTCGACGACCTCGGGTCAAGCCGCTGTCGGTCGGCCTGGCCGCGGCGCCGGCCGCGGCCCGATCGCCCTGGCGGCGATCCGCGGCCGGCTATATCAACGTCCTGGTGGCGGACGACACGACCGCCGCCTGGGTGCTCGCTCATGGATGAGCTGCTGACGCCGATCCTCGAGGCGAACGGGATCCGCAAGGCGTTTCCGGGCGTCGTCGCCCTGCGATGACGTGGACCTCACGGTCCTCGCCGGGCGAGGTTCACTGCCTCGTCGGTCAGAACGGCGCTGGCAAGAGCACGCTGGTCAAGGTCATCATGGGCGCGATCACCCCGGACGCCGGGCGATCTGCGGGTCGCCGGCCACGAGGTGACGTTCAGGTCGCCGCGCGACAGCCTGCGGGCCGGGATCTCGTGCATCTTCCAGGAGCTGGACCTCGTCCCCTCGATGACGGTGGCCGAGAACCTGCTGCTGGCCGATCTGCCGGGCAGCTTCGGGTTCATCGACGGGAGCCGTCGCGACGAGCTGGCGGCGGAGCTGCTGGGCCGTGTGGGGGCGAGGTTCACGGCCGCGCACCCTGGTGGAGCGCCTGACGGTTGCAGACCGCCAGCTTGTGGCCATCGCCAAGGCACTCGCGGTCGACGCGAAGGTCGTCCTTATGGACGAGCCGTCCGCGCCGCTGTCGGCCAAGGAGCTGGACCGCCTGTTCGATGTCATCGGGGAGCTCAAGCGCACCGGGTGCGGCGTCCTCTACATCAGCCACCGGCTGGAGGAGCTCCACAGGGTCGGGTCGATCGCGACTGTGCTTCGCGACGGCGGGCTCGTCGGAACGTATCCGCTTCCGCTGACGCCCCTGAAGCAGATCGTCGCGGCGATGATCGGCGCGGAGCCCGCGGCCGCCGAGCAGCGGTCCCTCCTCCCGAGACCGGCCCGGCGATGCTTGCTGTCAACCGCGTCGCGGTACCGAACGCATGCGAGATCGAGAACGTCAGCGTCTGGCCCGGCGAGATCGTCGGGATCGCGGGGCTGGTCGGTTCCGGCCGCACGCACGTTCCTCCGAGCGCTGTTCGGCGCAGACCGCGCGATCGTGGACGCGACCCTCGCCGGCGCGACGTTCCGGCCCCGACAGCCGGGGGACGCAATCCGGGTCGGCGTCGGCCTGGTGCCCGAGGACCGGCGACTCCAGGGCCTCATGGTCAACGCGTCCGTCACCGACAACCTGGTGCTGGCCTCGCTGCCCCGCCTGTCGCGCCTACGGGTTCGCTCCACCGCGGCGCCTGGTCGCGTTTGCCACCGGCCTCATCAAGGCGCTCGGCATCAAGGTTTCGAGCCCGCGCGTGCGGGCCGGGACGCTGTCTGGCGGCAATCAGCAGCGCGTGGTCCTCGGCAAGTGGATGGGCGGGCGTATCCGCCTCCTCCTCCTCGACGAGCCGACCCGTGGCATCGATGTCGGGGCGAAGGTCGAGCTCTTCGGAGAGCTCCGGCGGATTGCCGGCGAGGGCGTGGCGATGCTCGTTGCCAGCAGCGAGCTCGACGAGCTGCTCCCGAACTGCGATCGGATCCTCGTGTTCTTCGCCGGGCGGCTCGTCGGGTGAGTTCCCGCCGGGCGAGCGAGAACAAGAACGGCGATCGTGAACGCGATGGTGACGGGTCAGACAGTGGCGAGGGCTTCCGCATGACACCGACCAGAACACGCGATCGACCGACTCGGGCGGGACGGCGTCGCGGCTGCGCGGCCGATCATCCGGCCCGTGCTGTCGCGGCCGCTCGTGGTGATCTTCCTGCTGAGCGTCATTCATCGCCTCGTTCATCTCGCCTGCGTTCCTCTCGACCCGGAACGTGTTCAATCTCCTCCAGCAGTCGAGCATCATCGGCGTCATCTCGATCGGGATGACCTTCGTCATCCTGGCGGCGGGCATCGACCTGTCCGTCGGGAGCGTCGCCGCGCTGGGCGGGATGGTCGTGGCGATCCTCTGTCAGCGATCTCAGTTCCCGATCCCGCTCGCCATCGCGGCCGCCCTCGGCATCGGCGCCCTCCTCGGCCTCGGCGATGGGGCTCGATCACCGCGCTCACGTCCGTTCCCAGCTTCATCATCACCCTCGGCGGGCCTCACCGCGATCCGCGGCGTGACCGTACCTGCTCACCGACGGGGCCGCCGGTCTTCGGGGTGCCGGAGGAGCCTTCAAGCTACCTCGGGGCCGGGTTCGTCGGCCCAGTCCCGGTCGTGGGGATCATCTTCATAGCTGGTCACGGTCGGTGGCGGCCGTCGTTCCTGCGGTTGACCCGCTTGGGCCGGTACGTCTACGCCGACGGGCGGCAACGCCGATGCGGCCCGCCTCTCTGGCGTCCCGGTCCCGCATGGTCATAGCGATGACGTTCATGCATCTCGGGCCTCGCTCGCGGCGCTCGGCGGCGTGCTCCTGCACCGCGCTGGCTCGAGGTCGGGCAGCCGACGGCCTCGCAGGGCGCGGAGCTGGTCGCGATCGCCGCCGTGGTCCTCGGGGGCACGAGCCTCTTCGGCGGCAAGGGCGGCGTCTTCGGCACCTTCGTCGCGGTGCATCCTCCTCTCGATCCTCTCGAACATCCTCAATCTGGCCGGCGTCTCGCCCTACTTCCAGCAGATCACTCACGGGCCTCGTGCTCGTCGGCACGGTGCTCCTCAACTGGTACATCGCCCGGAGGGCGGCGCCTATGGCGTGAGCGGGGCTCCATCGGACTGCATCCCGGCGGACCCTGGCCCCCGGGACCAGATCTTCCAAGCACATCGAGGTTTGTCTGTGATCACAAAGAAGCGCTCACTCGCACTGCTCGCCGCCGCGGTGATGGCGGTCGTCGGCGTGCTCCAGGCAGCTCCGCGACCTCCGCGCCGCGACGGCGGCCCCTCTGCAGCCGCCGCCTCGGGCGCCGTGGCCGGCTGCACCCCGGTGACCGGCACCAACCTGCCGATCGGGTTCGCGCGAAGTCACGCTCCAGTCCCCGTTCTATGTCGAGCTGGTCAACGCGGCCAAGGCAGAGGCCAAGAAGCTCGGATACGACATGACGATGCTCGACGCGAACGGCGACGTCGCGAAGCAGAACAAGGACGTCCAGGACCTGATCACCAAGGGCATCAAGGCCCTGATCCTCAACCCGGCCAACCCCGAGGCCGTCCAGCCGCAGCATCGAGGCCGCGAAGGCAGCCGGCATCAAGGTCATGACCGTCGACCGGCCGGTCGCGTCGGGCGCAGACGTCCACGTGGGCCGCGATAACGTCGCAGATGGGCAAGGTGGTCGGCGAGGAGGCCAGCAGCCTCCTCAAGGACGGCGGCAAGGTCATCGAGATCCAGGGCGACGCGGGCGGCATCGTGATGCAGAACCGCCGCGACGGCTTCGAGGGCGCCATCAAGTCCAACTCGAAGATCAACCTCGTCCAGGGCCCGTACGCCGAGTACATCCGCGCCAACGCCGTGAAGGCGATGCAGGACCTCCTGACGGCCAACCCGGACGTCAAGCTCGTCTACTCCCACAACGACGACATGTCGCTCGGCGCGTCGCAGGTCCTGGAGTCCGCGGGCGTCAAGGGCGTCGCCATCACCGGCGTCGACGGCCTCATGGAATCACTCAAGATGATGAAGGAGGGCACCTACAAGGCGACGTCCCTCAACGACCCGCAGTACCTCGGCCGCCTCACCGTCCAGGCTGCTGATCGCCTGCTCAAGTGCCAGGAGACGGCAGCGACCATCGACGCCGGCACGACGCTGGTCACACCGGCCAACGTCGACAAGTACCTCGGCGACACCCTGTTCGCCAAGTACCAGCCGGCGATCGACTGGGCCACCGGCAAGCCGGAGCAGTAGAGACCGACATGGAGGCAACCGACGGCGTTATGCGGGCTGCGGTCCTGTACGCCCCCGGCGACCTCCGCGCTGAGATGGTTCCTCTCCCGGCCTTCGGGCCGGGAGAGGTCCTCCTCGAAGTGGCGGCGTGCGGGGTATGCGGCAGCGATCTGGATCGGGCCCTTCGGCAAGGGCTCCCACCGGGTCCCGCTCATTCTTGGCCATGAGTTCTCCGGTCACGTCCGGCAGGTCGGATCCGGGCGTCGATGCCGGGTGGATCGGCGCCCTGGTGACGGTCCCGCCACTGATCCCCTGCCGTCGGTGTCGGTCGTGCGTGCGGCGGTGCAGTTCGGTCTGTGCACGGCCTACTCCTACTTCGGGAGCCGGGTCGACGGCGCATACACGCGGTTCGTGACGGTCCCCGAGGGCAACCTCCTTCGCGTCCCGGATGACGCTCGATCCGCGTCTGGCCGCGATGGCCGATCCGGCGGCGATCGCTCTGCACGCGATCTGGCGGTGCGGTGCCAGGATCGGCGATTCGGTTGCGGTCGCCGGCGCCGGCCCGATCGGGCTGCTCGCACGTACAGCTGGCACGAAACCTGGGCGCATCCGAAGGTCGATCGCCCTGGACATCGTTCCCGCAGAAGCTCGAGCTGGCCACGAAGCTCGGGCGCCACCGGTGTCTTCGACGACGGCCGGACGAGGCCATGGCCGCCCACCCCGACGGGTTCGACGTCGTCATCGAGACGACCGGCGTCAACCCGGGGGAGGAGGCCGCGGTCCGGCTCGCCGGGCGCCACGGCCGCGTGGGGTTCATCGGTATCCCGAACGCTCCCGTGACCTTGTCGGCGAGGACGTTCGACCAGGTCCTGCGCTACGAGATCACCCTGTACCGGATCCTGGAACTCGTTCAGCGCGCCATTCCCGGGTGCCGAGTGGCTGACCGTGGTGGACCTCTTCGCCTCCGGCAAGCTCCGCGGGATCGAGCTGATCACGGACGAGGTCGGGGTCGGATGAGGTACCGGCGCTCCTGCCCCGGCTCGCTGACCGCTCCGAGTTCCACCTGAAGGCCCTGGTATTCCCGAGGTGACCGCCTTCCTGGGCATCGACCTCGGCACCACGTCCGTCCGCGTCGGGGTCGTCTCCGCCGGCGGGCGCACTCGATGGCCATCGAAAGCGGGCCTCTCGCCGACGCGTCACGAGGGCCCGGGGCGTGCCGAGCAGGACGCCGCCACGTGGTGGCCGGCGGTGTGCGACGACCACCCGCCGCGCCATCGCCAGGGCCGCCGTACCCAGTCGAGGAGATCGACGGGGATCGGCCTCTCCGCGACCGCCTCCACGGTCGTGCTGCTCGATGCCGCCGACCGCATCCTGCGCGCCGGCCGTCCTGTGGATGGACGTACGTGCCGCCGATGAAGCGGCCGAGACCGCGATCGCCCACCCCGTCCTGCGCTACAGCGGCGGCTCGGACGCGGCCGAGTGGCTCGTCCCCAAGGCCATGTGGTTCCGGAAGCACGAACCCGCGACCTGGAGCCGGGTGACGCCGTGTCGTCGAGGCCCTCGACTACCTGACGTACCTGCTGACCGGCGAGTGGGTGGGATCCCTCCTCACCGCGACGTGCAAGTGGAACTACGACCCGCTCGGAGGCGGGTTCAGCCAGGAGCTCTTCGAGACGCTCGGGGATCCCCGGACCTGATCGAGAAGCTCCCAGCCGGATCGAGCCGATCGGGAGCGTCGCCGGCCAATCTCACACCCGCCGCCGCGACGGGCCTTGGCCTCCTCCCCAGGGTGCCCGTCGCGGTCGGCGGGGTCGACGCCCACATGGCGATCGCCGGGCACCGGTGCGGTCGGCGGTGGCTCGCTGTGCATGATCGGCGGGACATCGGTCGGTCCTCCTCCTGACTCACCACCCGAGCCGCCTATGGCCCCGGTATCTGGGGCCCGTACCCGGAGGTCTACGGACCGGGGACATGGCTGCTGGAGGGCGGCCAGATCTCCGGCGGGCTCAATCCTCACCTGGTACCGCGAACCAGCTCGGGCCACGCCACGCACGAAACGCTGATCGCCGCGGCCGCGCGACGCGTCGCGCCCGGCCGGACCGGCCTGCTCGCTCTGGACTTCTTCCAGGGCAACCGGACGCCCTACCGGGACGAGCGGCTCCGCGGAGCGATCGCTCGGCCTCGACCTCCACCACGGCGCGGGTCATATCTACCGGGCACTGGCGGAGGGCATCGCCTACGGCACGCGGAACGCGGCCGAGGCGATCGAGCGCCTGGGTGGACCGATTGCCGAGACGATCGTGGTGGCGGGCGGTATCCGCCGGAACCCGATATGGCTCCAGGCCACGGCGGACGTCCTCCAGCAGCCGATCGTCCTGCCGCCGAGGTGGCGGAGGCGAGCGTGTTCGGCGCGGCGGTCGTGGCGGCCGCGGCTGCCGGGATCTACCCGAGCATCGACGAGGCCGCGCGGCGGATGGTGCGCCGGGAACGGGTCATCGAGCCCGACCGCGCGCTCCGGGACGTGTATGACGAGGGTTTCGCGGATGTATCGGGCAGCCACGCTGGCGCATGACCGATATGCTTCATGCACTCTCCGACCAGGCGGGCTCGGCCACCACCGCGAGGCACGAGGCATGACTGCGATTAGCGATCGAGCGCGTGTAGCCCGACCGGCGGTGCTGGCCCATGGTTGAGCGCCGGGTGCCCGACGAGGAGGTCGTGCGCCAGCTCGTCATGCGCGCGCTCGAGGGCCTGGAGGCCGGAGCAGCGCCCGGCACCGTCGCCGACCGAGACCTGCCGCCGTCGCCGGCTCGCGACCTGCCGCGCCTGGCGTGGCCGCGTCGAGACCTGCCGCTGCCGCCTCGAGTCCTGCCGCCGCCGCCTCGGCCACGGCCGCAGCGCCGGCCCCAACCGCCGTCGACTCGAAGACCGTCGCGATCGGCGCCGACCACGGGGGCTTCGCCCTGAAGGCCGTGCTCGCCGGGCACCTGACCGAGCACGGCTTCGGCGTCACCGACTGCGGCACCAACGGCCCGGACGCCGTCGATTACCCCGACTTCGCGCACGTGGTCGCCCGCCTCGTCGCGAGCGGAGCCTGCGCCAACGGCATCGTCATCGACGGGGCTGGCATCGGCTCCGCGATGGCCGCGAACAAGGTCCCCGGCGTGCGCGCGGCGAACGCCCACGACACCTCGATGGCCCGCAACGCGCGCGAGCACAACTACGCCAACGTGCTGACGCTCGGCGCCCGGATGATCGGCGAGGGGCTGGCCCTCGAGATCGTCGACACGTTCCTCGCCACGCCGTGGGGCGCGGAGCGGCACGGCCGGCGCGTCGCGAAGATCACCGACATCGAACAGCGCTACACCAGGCCCCAGGCAGAGGAACCCCGATGACCGCCCCGCCCGACGATCGTGCCCAGCTCATCGAGGCGATCACGCGCCAGGTCCTGGCGACCCTCGCCGGGAACCCCGCGGCCGACGGCGCCTGCGCCACCTGCTCCGGCGGCTGCGCGGCCCGCTGCGCGCCCAGGGTGGCCGAGGTCGTCGCCGGCGGCGCATCGCGCGTCAGCTACAGCGGCGAGGCGGGCTACGTCCCGCTGAACCTCGCGAAGTACATCGACCACACGCTGCTCAAGCCCGATGCCACGGCCGCCGACATCGACAAGCTGTGCGCGGAGGCGAAGCAGCACGGCTTCGCCTCGGTCTGCATCAACCCGGTGTGGGTCTCCCGGGCCGCCCAGATCCTCAAGGGCAGCGGCGTCGCGGTCGCGTCGGTGGTCGGCTTCCCGTTCGGAGCCACGATCTCCGAGATCAAGGCCCACGAGACGCGCCAGGTCATCCGCGACGGCGCCCGCGAGATCGACATGGTGATCAACATCGGGGCGCTCAAGTCCGGCCTGCACGACCTCGTCCGGGACGACATCGCCATGGTCTCGGACGCGTGCCACGAATCCGGCGCCCTCAACAAGGTGATCATCGAGGCCGCGCTCCTCACGGACGCCGAGAAGGTGATCGCGTGCCGGCTGGCGAAGGACGCCAAGGCCGACTTCGTGAAGACGTCCACCGGCTATGCGTCCGGCGGCGCCACCGTGTTCGACGTCGCCCTCATGCGCGAGGCGGTCGGGCCCAGGATCGGCGTCAAGGCGGCGGGCGGGATCCGGACCAGGAACGATGTCGAGGAAATGATCGCCGCGGGGGCGACCCGGATCGGGGCGTCTGCCGGGGTCAAGATCGTGACGGGAGCAGGTGAGTCCGTTGGCAGGTATTGATCTCCGCGCGTACGTCTTCCTGGACAGCCTCCAGGCGCAGTACGCCGCGTTCCTCGGCACCGTGGCGCAGGGCTTCCTGCCGCTGCCGGGCGACGCCTCGCTGTACGTCGAGGTCTCGCCGGGCATCGAGATCAACCGGCTGACCGACATCGCGCTCAAGTCCACGTCGGTCAAGCCGGGCATGCAGATCATCGAGCGGTTCTTCGGCCTGCTCGAGATCCACTCGCCCTCGCAGGCGGAGGTGCGGGCCGCGGGTGCGGCGATCCTGGCCGAGATCGGCATGTCCGAGACCGACCGGATCAAGCCCCGGATCCTGTCCAGCCAGATCATCCGGCGGATCGACGACCACCAGGCCCAGCTGATCAACCGGACGCGGCACGGCCAGATGATCATCGGCGGGCAGACGCTCTACGTCCTCGAGATGGAGCCGGCCGCCTACGCGCCGCTGGCCGCCAACGAGGCGGAGAAGGCGGCCAGGATCAACATCCTCGAGGTCCGGTCGTTCGGCTCGATGGGCCGCGTGTACCTGGGCGGGGAGGAGGCGGACATCGACGTCGGCTGGCGTGCCGCGGTGGCCGCGATCGAGGGCATCGAGGGGCGGGACGCGAAGGCGTAGCGGCCTCAGGACGACATCGACGACGGGGCGAAGGCGATCCCCGACGACAGGCAATCCAGGCAGGCGCAGGCGGCCGAGCGGTCGTCGCGCAGACACACGGGAGAGGGTCCGATGGCAGACGCACTGGGCATGATCGAGGCGCGCGGGTTCGCCGCGGTGGTCGAGGCGGCCGACGCGATGGTCAAGGCCGCCAAGGTGGAGCTGGTCAGCTACGAGAAGACCGGCGGCGGGTACGTGACCGCCGTCGTGCGCGGGGACGTGGCCGCGGTCAAGGCCGCCGTCGAGGCGGGCGCCCGCAGCGCCGCCAAGGTGGGCGAGGTCGTCGCGACCCACGTGATCGCCCGGCCGCACGCCAACGTCGACACCGTGCTGCCGCTGGGCCGCACCGACGAGGCGAAGGCCGAGCTCGGCTGACCCCGCTCCGAACGGACCCTGCCGGGGGCGGTCGAGCAGGTCGCCCCCGCGACCGAAGGCCTGAGAGGCCGGAGAGGAACCGATGCTCCTGGGACGAATCGCCGGCACGGTGGTCGCGAGCCGCAAGGAACCCCTGATGGAGGGGTGGCGGCTCCTGATCGTCCAGCAGCTGGGCGCGGACAACCGGCCGACCGGCGGCTACGTCGTCGGCGTGGACACGGTCGGGGCGGGCGTGGGCGAGGTGGTGCTGTACGCGAGCGGGAGCTCCGCGCGGCAGACCGAGGTCACGAAGGACCGCCCGTGCGACGCGGTGATCATGGCCATCGTCGACACGTTCGAGGTCGGCGGCACGGAGATCTACCACAAGTAGCCACGGCCCTCCGACGGAGGCCCAGCCTCGCGAGCCTGAAGGAACGGATCACGTGCTCGACGACCGAGAGATCGCGGACATCATCGAACGGGTGCGGCGGCGCGTCGGCTCGCCCGACCCGGGTGCCGGCCGCCGCATGGCCGTGCAGGCGGAGCTCGCGGCCCCGGCGACGGATGCCGTCGGCGACGGCGTCTTCGCGCGCCTCGATGACGCGGTCGCCGCCGCCGCTGCGGCGTTCCGGTCCACCCGCATGGAGCTGGATCAGCGGAAGGTCATCATCGAAGCGGTCCGGCGCGCGGGGCTCGACCAGGCGGAGATGCTCGCCCGGCTCGCCGTCGAGGAGACGGGCCTGGGGCGCGTCGAGGACAAGATCGTCAAGAACCGTCTGGTCGCCGCCAAGGCGCCGGGACCGGAGGACCTCGAGGTCCAGGCCGTCTCCGGCTCGAAGGGGATGATGATCACCGAGTTCGCGCCGTTCGGCGTGATCGGTGCCATCACGCCCGTGACCAACCCCGCCGTCACGGTCCTCAACAACTCGATCAGCATCGTCTCCGCGGGGAATGCGGTGGTGTTCAACGCACACCCGTCGGCGCGGCGGGTGTCCAACGCCACCGTCCGCCTCGTCAACCGGGCGATCATCTCCGCCGGCGGACCGCCCAACTTCGTCACTTCCGTCGCGGAACCCACCATCGAGAGCGCCCGCGCGCTGATGGCGCATCCGGACGTCCGCGTCCTGCTGGTCACCGGCGGCCCCGGCGTCGTCCGCGAGGCCCTCAGGACCGACAAGCGCGCGATCACCGCCGGACCCGGCAACCCGCCGGCCGTCGTGGACGAGACCGCCGACGTCGAGAAGGCGGGCGTCGACATCGTCCGGGGCGCGTCGTTCGACAACAACATCGTGTGCACGGACGAGAAGATCGCGATCGTGGTGTCGTCGGTCGCCGACCGGCTCGTCCGCTCGATGGGCCAGAACGGCGCGTACGTGCTGGCGGAGCACGAGCTGCGGCGCCTGGAGCGCGTGATCTTCGCCGACCTCGGCGAACCGGGGAAGCCGGGCCACATGAACCCGGCCTGGATCGGGCGCGACGCGGTGCGGATCCTGGCGGAGATCGGGGTGCGCCCGGCCGTGGAGCCGCGACTGCTCGTCGCCGAGGTTCCCGCCGACCACAGCCTGGTGTGGACCGAGCAGATGATGCCCGTGCTGCCGGTCGTCCGTGTCCCCGACGTGGGCGCGGCGATCGACCTGGCCGTGCGCGCCGAGCACGGGTTCCGCCACACGGCGTCGATCCACTCCACCAACGTGGACACGATCACCCGGATGGCGCGGGCGATGAACTGCTCGATCTTCGTCGCCAACGGACCCAACTTCGCCGGCCTGGGCGAGGGCGGCGAGGGCTTCGCGACGATGTCCATCGCCAGCCCGTCGGGCGACGGCATGACGCGGCCGCGGACGTTCTCCCGCGAGCGGCGGGTCACCGTCGTCGGCGCGCTGCGGATCGTCTGATGCCGACCCCGCCTGCCCGTCGGACGCAGCGAACGCCCGAACCCCGGCCACGGCCGGCCGCGCCTCACCGGCGACCGCGGTCGTCGCCGATCCGCTGCAGCCCGCCATCGCGCTCCTCGAGTTCGACTCAATCGCCGTCGGCATCGAGGCGGGCGACGCCATGGTCAAGCGCGCCCCGATCGACGTGCTCCGCACCGGCACGATCCACCCCGGCAGGTACCTCGTGCTGGTGGGCGGGGCGGTGGGCGACGTCGACGAGGCGTTCGCGGCGGGGCGCGAGGTCGGCGGGCCGTGCATCGTGGACACCGTGTTCCTGCCCAACGTGCATGTCCAGGTGGTGGCGGCCCTCCGGGGCGTGCGCCAGACCGGGGACGGTGAGGCGCTCGGCGTCATCGAGACCGAGACCGTTGCGTCCGTCATCTGCGCGGCCGATGCCGGCGTGAAGGGCGCCAGGGTGCGGCTCCTCGACCTGCGGCTCGGCGACGGCCTGGGCGGCAAGGGCTACCTCCTGTTCGACGGACCCGTGTCCGAGGTCGAGGCCGCGGTCTCGATCGCGTGCGAGCGCGTCACGGACGTGGCCGCGGGAGCGCTGCCGGGCACGCGGGCCCCGGTCTGGCGGGTCATCTCGCAGCTCCACCGCGAGATGCGCCACGAGCTGGAGGCCGACCCGCGGTTCGGTCGCAGGATCCGGGGCGAGGCCGGGACGACGACCGCACAGGGCGGGGAGGCATAGGCGTGCAGCTCGCCCGCGTGATCGGGACCGTCGTGGCCACGGTGAAGGCGCCGGGGCTGGACGGGGTCCGCCTGCTCATCGTCCAGCCGCTCACCCGGCAGCTCGAGCCTTCCGGGACCGCCGTCGTGGCGGCCGACGCCGTGCACATGGCCGGACCCGGCGAGCTGGTCTACATCGTTGGGGCACGGGAGGCCGCGGAGGCGATGGAGGACCGCTTCGTGCCGGTCGATCACGCGATCGTCGGCATCGTGGACGCGGTCGGGCCGATCCGCGGAGGCCCGACGATGAAGCTCGCGCGGGTCGTCGGCACGGTCGTGTCCACGATCTGCTCGCCGATCTTCGAGGAGCGGACGCTGCTGCTGTGCGACCTCGTCGAGCCGTCCGGGGTGCCGGCCGGCGGCTACCTCATCGCTGTGGACACGGTCGGGGCCGGCGCGGGAGAGCTGGTGCTGATCCTGGACGAGGGGACGTCCGCCCGGCAGATCGTGGGCGAGCGGAACGGCCCGCTGCGGACGGTGGTCGTGGGGATCATCGACGCGGTGACCGGCGGCCTCGAGCCCTGACCCCTGGCGTGGGCGGGCGAGATCGTCGGGTGGGCCGCGAGATCGTCGGGTGGGCCGCGAGCCCGGGCCGCGAGCCTTGCCCGGGCCGCGAGCCTTGCCCGCGCCGCGACCCCGAGTCCTCAGCGGGCGAGGTCGACCGCCGCCGGCGCCCCAGCATTGAACCCCAGCAGCAGCGACGGCGTGCCGGGCTCAACGATCGCGGGCCGGCAGTTGCGCATCCTGAGGTTCCCGGCCACGGACGCCGGCGCGCCCAGCACGCAGGTCGCGATCAGGATCCGCAGCGTTCGCCCGTGCCCCACGACGAGTGTCCGTCCCGGCAGCCCGGCGATCTCGTCGTAGAAGGCACGTACCCGAGCTCTCCACCGAGGCCTGGGTCTCGACCCCGTCCAGGTCGGCCCCGTCCCGGCGTCGCGTCGCGGCCACGGGATCCGCCTCCAGCTCCGCGTCGCTCCAACCCTCGTACGGCCCGAAGTCCATCTCGACCAGCCGCTCGTCCATGGTCAGCGGAGGAGCGCTCGAGCTCCGGGACAGGACGACCTCGGCCGTCCGGCGGGCACGCACCAGCGGCGACGAGTACGCACGGTCCCACCGGACGTCGGCGAGCTCGGTGGCCAGGACCTCCGCCTGGGCCTCGCCGGCGCCGTTCAGCGGGGCATCTGTCCGCGACAGCAGCCGCCCTTCGGCGTTCCAGTCGGTCTCGCCGTGGCGGATGAACCAGGCCCTCGGCCGGCTCGAGTGCGAAAGGGCGCCTGCGTGCGAAAGGGGGCTCGCGTGTGAGAGGGGGGATGTCATCCCGTGAATCTGCTGGGTCCTGCGCCGCGCCGCAAGTTCCGTGGCGTCTCCGCTAGAGTCCGGGTGTGAACGAGGACGTCCACCCCATCGCGGCACGCGGCTTCGACGCCGCCGCGGATGCCTACGAGCGCGGCCGGCCAAGCTATCCGGCCGAGGCCGTGGCATCGATCGTCGACCTGCTGGGCCTTGGGCCCGATCGCGTCCTCCTCGAGCTCGGTGCCGGGACCGGCAAGCTGACGCGCCAGCTGGTCCCGTCCGGGGCGCGGATCCTGGCGCTCGAGCCCGTGGCCGGCATGCGCGCTTTGCTCACCGCCGCCGTGCCGGACGCCGAGCTGGTCGAGGGCACCGCGGAGGCCATACCGCTGCCGGCCGGATCCGTCGATGCCGTCGTGGCGGCCCAGGCGTTCCACTGGTTCGACACCATCCGTGCGCTGTCGGAGATCCATCGCGTCCTGCGACCAACGGGTCGGCTCGCGCTCGTCTGGAACCTGCGCGACGAGTCGGTGCCGTGGGTCCGACGGCTCGGCGAGCTGATCGAGGCGGCGACGGGCGGCGAGGCACCGAACGCCCAGCGCGGATGGCGGGAACGCGTCGACCGGTGCGGGCTCTTCGAGCCGCTCCAGAGCACGACCTGGCGGCATGCCCAGCGGCTCACGGTCGATGGGGTCCTGGACCGGGTGCTGTCCGTCAGCACGGTTGCGGCGGCGGCGCCTTCCGTCCGCGAAGGCCTCGCCACGGAGGTCAGGTCCCTCCTCGCGAGCGATCCGGAGACCGCGGACCGCGCCGAGTTCGACCTGCCGTACAACACGAGGGTGCTGTGGGCCGCGCGCCGGTCCCCAGAGCCGGGGGCCGTCGGCGTCGTCGCGTCCGTGAATGTGAACCGGGGCGGGGTGCCGAAGCCGCCGGTGGATGGGACGCGGATCCTGCGGTTGGGCCTCGAAGGTGACGGGCACCATCAGCCCGAGCCGATCCACGGCGGGGTCGACGCGGCGGTTTGCCTCTACGCCCAGGAGGCCATCGAGCGGGTACGCGACTCCGGCGACATCGCATTCCCCGGCGCCTACGGAGAGAACCTGACACTGCTCGGGATCGACTGGGGGTCGCTGGCGCCGGGGGACAGGCTGGCATTCGGCGATGACAGGCCGGACGATCGACCCGAGGCGGATCCCGACGACGAAGGACGGAGCATTGATCGAGCTGACGGAGCCAGCGACGCCATGCCAGAGCCTGGCGCACTACTTCGCCGGCGGCCGAATCGCCCGGGTAAGCCACGTCATCCACCCCGAGGACGCCCGTTGGTACGCGCGCGTGCTGCGCGAAGGACCGGTGGCCCCCGGGATGGCGGTACGGGCGATTCCCCGCGGGGTCGATCAGGATCAGGCGGCGGGCCCTTCGTCCAGCCGCCCGCCCGCGGTCCCCGATCGGCTCCCGGCGCGGGTGCAGCGACCCTGCTCCCGGCATTGGTGCATCGACCGGCAGTCAACAATTCCGCTCATTGAGGGGCCCTCTGCTGCGTGCCGGTCGGGAACCCGACGGATTCCGGGCCGAGAAAGCACAAGACGTGGCGCAGACTCGACCGCTGGTCATAGAAGCGGCGCTGAACCGCGAGAATCGTTGACTTGGAGTCCGCGGACAACGGCGCGGCGGGGAACGCCACCACCCCCGGCCCGGGGCACGATACCCTTCGGGGACCACACGCTTCGGAGACCAAGCCCTACGGGGACCACACCCTTCGGGGACCACACCCTTCGGAGGATCCATGTCCTCATCCGAGCAGGCCGGCGACGTCGGCCCGGCAACGACCCGCAAGGAGCTCCTCGTGGAGCACCGTGACGCCCGGCGGCGCCGCAACGCGGCAGAGCCCGGCAGCCACGAGTGGGAGCAGGCGTCAGCCGACGTCGGACGGATCGAGATCGAGATCGCCCGCATCGAGCGGGCGATGGACCCTCCGCTCGTCTGACCCGCAGCGCCACCGCGCGCGCCACGAACCGCCGTCGGGACACCCGACGGAGCGGCGGCTGCTATCGTTCGGGCATGGACGGGGTCGTGCTCGTGCTGAACCAGAACTACGAGCCCCTGAACGTCTGCAACATCCCGCGGGCGTTCCGGCTCGTTTTCGGCGCGAAGGCCGAGGTCATCGAGTACGACCACGCCGATGATCCGCACGGTCCGCACGAGCTACCGCGCCCCGTCGGTGATTCGCCTCCAGCACCATATCCGCCGTCCACGACCTCGGGTCAAGCTGACCCGGCGCGAGATCTTCGCCCGCGACCGGCATACCTGCCAGTACTGCGGCCGGGTAGCCCACGACCTGACCCTGGACCACGTGGTGCCGCGACACCGCGGAGGGGGCACACAGCTGGGAGAACCTGGTGGCCGCCTGCAAGCAGTGCAACCACCGCAAGGGCGGCCAGACCCCGGACGAGGCGCGGCTCCGGCTCCAGCGCCAGCCGTTCGAGCCCCGTAGCGATGTCTACTCCCTGTTCACGCCGTATCTCGAGGACGACCGGAACGAGGCCTGGCGGAACTACCTCTTCCTCGGCCGCAACTAGGCCAGCCGTGGTCGCGACCGGACGCCGCGCGGGACCACGGCGCGCCCGCCGCGCGTCCGCGCGCCCGGCCGCCGGTCGTCGGGCGCTGCCGCCGACGCTCCGCGCGGCCGGTCACGCCGCGTTCATCGTCGGCGGCTCCCTGCGCGACGCCCTGCGGGGCCGGACCCCCGCGGACTGGGACATGGCCACGGATGCCCGTCCGGACCGCCTCGTCGAGCTCTTTCCGGGCGCCGTCTACGAGAATCGCTTCGGCACCGTCGCGGTCCGTCGCGACGAGGACGTGTTCGAGATCACCACGTTCCGCACCGAGCACGAGTACGCAGACTTCCGTCGGCCGCACCGCGTGGAGTTCGGCGACGAGATCGAGACGGACCTCGCCCGCCGCGACTTCACCGTCAACGCCATGGCCTGGGGCCGCGCGCCGGGCGATCCCGGGCCGAACGCCCTGGCGGACCCGTTCGGTGGGCTGGCCGACCTCGATCCCGGCAGCCTCCGCGCCGTCGGTGACCCTGACGCCCGGTTCCGCGAGGACGCGTTGCGGATGGTCCGCGCCGTGCGCCTGGCCGCGACCCTCGGCTTCGAGATCGAGCCGGCGACGCTGGCGGGATCGCCCGAAATGCCACGCTGGTCGGTCACCTCTCGGGCGAGCGGATCGGCGCCGAGCTCGCGAAGCTGCTCGCCGCGCCCGTCCCGTCCGTGGGCCTGCGGCTCGCGCAGGAGACCGGGCTGCTGGGCGCGATCTCCCCGGCGCTCGCCGCCCAACGTGGGATCCCCCAGAACAAGGTGCCCGGCGAGGACCTCTGGGACCACACGCTGCGGACCGTGGACGCCACGCCGGCCGATCGGCCCGTCATCCGCCTCGCAGCCCTCGTCCACGACATCGGCAAGCCCGCGACCCTGGCGGACGGTCATTTCCACCACCACGACGTCGTCGGCACGCGCCTCGCCGATGAGCTGCTGCGCCGCCTACGGTACCCGCGCACCGCCGCCGGCGAGGTGACGCACCTGGTTCGCCACCACATGTTCACGGTCGACCCGGACGCGACGGACGCGGCGATCCGGCGTTTCATCAAGCGGATCGGCAGGACGGACCTCGATGCGCTGTTCGCGCTCCGCCGCGCGGACGACATCGGCAGCGGCATGGAGCCGGACGACCCTGCAATGGTCGCCTTCCGTGCCCGCATCGACGCGGAGCTCGCCGCGCAGGCGGCGCTCGACCGCTACGCGCTCGCCATCGACGGGACCGACCTGATGCGCGAGCTGGAGCTCCTCCCGGGGCCGCGCCTGGGCCGGATCATCGACGGCCTCGTGGAGGCGGTCATCGCGGATCCGGTCGTCAACGAGCGCGGCTCGCTGCTGCTCCTGGCACAGGGCATGCTTGCGGACATGTACACCGACGCCGGGGACGCGTGATCGAGCTGCTGCTCCAGGCGGAGCGAGCCCTGACGATGGGGATGGTCGACCAGGCCGAGCGGCTGTATCGCCAGGCGGTGGCGGCCGACCCGCGGAACTCCATCGCTGTCGTGGGCCTGGCGCGCGTCGCGATCGAGCGGACCGACGACGAGGGGGCCCTGCGCGAGGCACGGCGCGCCCTGGTGATCGACCCGGAGAACGTCGCGGCCGCCCGGCTCGCGGCCCGGCTGCGACAGGTCCTCGGGTACCCCTCCTCGTCCGCGCCTGTCGCGACGCCGGGCGACGCTTCGGTCACATCCCCGCCCGTGGTTCGTCCCACCCCCGCCGTCACACCGGCCCCGGCGCCCCGCCAGGGCGTCGTCGACCGCCTGCTCCGGAGGAATCGCCCGTGAAGGTCCTGGTAACCGGCGGCGCCGGATACGTCGGCGGGGTGTCCGTGGACGCCATCCTCGCCGCCGGCCACGACGTCGTCGTCCTCGACGACCTGTCCACCGGCCATGCCGGCAGCGTCCACGCGGACGCCCGGCTCGTGGCGGGCTCTTACGGCGACGAGGCCGCGACACGGGCCCTCATGGAGACCGAGCAGGTGGACGCGATCCTGCACTGCGCCGCGCGCTCGCTTGTCGGCGAGAGTGTCCGGGACCCGGCGAGGTACTACCGCGACAACGTCGCCGGCGGCGTCGCCCTGCTCGAGGCCGCCCGGGCGGCCGGCGTGCGGCGGGTTGTCTTCTCGTCGACCGCCGCCGTCTACGGGACGCCGGAGTCCACGCCGATCCCCGAGGACGCAGTCCTGCGGCCGATCAACACCTACGGCGAGACCAAGAGGACGTTCGAGGGCGCGCTCCACTGGTACGGCATGGCGTACGGGTTCCGGAGCGTGATCCTGCGCTACTTCAACGTCGCGGGCGCGACCGAGCGCCTCGGCGAGGTTCATCGGCCCGAGACGCACCTGATCCCCAACGTGCTGCTGGCGGCGGAGGGGGGGCCTGCGCTGACGCTGTTCGGCGACGACTATCCGACTCCCGACGGCACGCCGATCCGCGACTACATCCACGTCTCGGACCTGGCCGACGCCCACCTCGCGGCTCGCTGCCCGAGGCGACGGCGCCCGAGGCGACGGCGCCCGGTGACGCGAGGACCGGTCCCGCCGGCGGTGCGGCACCCGCCGCACCCCTGATCTGCAATCTCGGCACGTCGAACGGGTTCTCCGTCCGGGAGGTTCTCCGAGCCTCGGAGGCCGTCGTGGGACGGCCCATCCCGCACACCGTCGGACCTCGCCGGGAAGGCGATCCGCCGGTGCTCGTCGCCTCGAATGCGAGGGCCCGCGAGGTCCTGCGCTGGGCCGCCCGACGATCCACCCTGGACGAGATGATCGGCTCCGCCCTCGCGTGGCGGCGGTCGCATCCGGGCGGCTACGGGGACTGATCGGGCCGGTGTGGGGGCCGGCCGTTCGGCCGAGGTCGGCGCTCGACGAGGTCGGCGCTCGACCGACGCGTCGCCTTCGAGCTGGGTCAGGCGCGGTCGTCGAGCGGGGCTCGATCGGGCGACATCCGCGGCGGCGGCGCGCCCGCCGAGGCGCTCACGGGCTCGCCGCCCGCGGCGCCCACCTCGCCGGAGCCGGACCAGCGATCGCTGACCGGCCAGACCAGCCACAGGCCGATCAGCATCGTCACCAGGAGGCTCAGGACCGCGACCTGGTAGGCACCGTTCCCGAGGGTGTCGAGCAGGAGGAAGATGAGCGCCCCGTAGAGCAGCTGCCCCACGACCTGCGACCCCTTCCCGACCAGCCCGTAGATCCCGAAGAACTCGCCGACCTTGTCGGGGGGCGAAAGGCGGAGCATCAGCACCCGGTCGGCGACCTGGACGCCGCCCAGGCCGCTGCCGAGGATCGCCCCGGCGACGAGGAACGGCACCAGCCCATCCTTGCCGAAGCCGATCGAGATGCCGCCCAGCACGAGGCCCACCGCCCACGAGACCAGGACCCAGACCAGCGTCCGCTTGGGGCCCTGGCGGTCGGCCAGCCAGCCCCAGACGAAGCTCATCCCGATGGCCACGAACGTGAGCATCAGCAGGATCATGTTCGCGTTCGCGTCGCTGAGGCCCATCGTCTTCACCACCACCACGCTCATCACGACGATGACCGTGTTGACCGCGTCCGAGTAGAAGAAGCGCCCCAGCAGGAACCGTCCGAGACCCGGCACCCGGCGCGCATGGGCGATCGAGCGCTTGAGCTGGCCGAAGGAGTCGGCGACGTCGGCCCGGGTCAGCGGCTCCTCGTCCGGCCGGCGCACCTCCTTCACGAACCAGAAGATCGGGATCGCGAACACCAGGAACAGGATGGCCACCCACCGGAACCGGTCGACGACAGGGATGTCCAGGAAGAAGATGATCAGCCCCACGAAGACGGTCCCGCAGTAGCCGATCCCCGTCCCGATCCCCGACAGCCTCCCCCTCGTGCTCGGGGTGCTCACGGTCTTCAGGGTCGCGTCGTAGTAGATGAGGGCCGCCTGGTAGGCGAAGTTGGCGGTGATGAACAGGGCCACGCCGACGATCGGCGGCACGTTCGCGATGAAGAACGTGGCGCCGATGCACAGCGCGGTGAAGAACAGCAGGAACGGCATCCGCCGCCCGCCCCGGTCGGAGAACGCCCCCAGGATCGGTGACACGAGCGCGTTGAGCCCGACGCTGACCACGATCGCGATCGACAGCACGACATTGCCGTCGCGCTCGCCGAACTGGTTGTCCTTGATCAGGTACAGCCCGATCGCCCCGGAGACCACGGCGAACGAGAACATCGTGTTCGCGAAGTCGTAGAGCGTCCACGCGCCCTGGGCCACGCGCCGGAGGTTGGGATCGGCCTGCTGGATCGCCGCCATCGGCGCTGCCTCCCGTTCTCATCTCCGCCGGGCGGTCGGACGCCCGTTTCGCGGGATGATAGGTGGTGGACGCGCCGCTGGATGGAACGTTTCGACACCCGGCCGCGATGGCGCACCGCTGCAGCGATGGCGCGACCCCCGGACCGTCCGCGCCCGATGGTGGTAGGGTCGCGGTGTGCCCCAGTCCACCCTGACGCCAGCCATCCGGGAAGAGATCGCCCGCCTCGGACGCGCCGACATCATGGTCGGCATCCCGAGCTTCAAGAACGCCGCGACCATCGGCTATGTCGTCCGCGCAGCGCATGCCGGGCTGGTCCAGTACTTCCCGGAGCTCAAGCCGGTCCTCGTGAACTCGGACGCGGGGTCACCGGACGGCACCCAGCGCGTCGTGATCGAGACCGAGCCGCCGGACTACGTCGAATCGATCCTCCTGGTCCGACCGACGAACCGGCTCGACCGGGTCACGCTCACCTACCCCGAGATCGACGGCGTCGGCGGCAAGGGTGCCGCCCTGCGCGCCATCTTCGAGATCGCGGCGGCGCTCGAGGTGCAGGCCCTGGTGGTCGTGGACAGTGACCTGCGGAGCATCGTCCCCGAGTGGATCGAGCTCCTTGCGGGCCCCATCCTCAAGGGCGGCTATGACTTCGTCGCCCCGCTCTACGCCCGCTACAAGTACGACGGGACGATCACCAACACGGTCACCTACCCGCTCACCCGTGCGCTCTACGGGCATCGGATCCGCCAGCCGATCGGGGGCGACTTCGGCGTCAGCGGGGACCTCGTCAGGCACTACCTCGACCTCGACGACTGGACCCCCGACATCAGCAAGTTCGGCATCGACATCTGGATGACGACGTCCGCGGTCACCGGTGGCTTCGCGGTCTGCCAGGCCCGGCTCGGGGCGAAGGTCCACGACCCCAAGGACCCGGGCTCCGATCTCGGACCGATGTTCCGCCAGGTCGTGGGCACGATCCTGCGGCTGGCTGCGGCGCACCCCGACGCGTGGCGGCACGTGCGCGGCAGCCACGACGTGCCTGCCTACGGCTTCGAGCGGATCGTCGATCCGCCGCCGCTCGAGGTGAACGCGATCCGGCTCCTCTCGGAGCTCCATGCCGGCTCACTGACCCTGGCCGACACCTGGCGCCGCACGCTCGACCCGGGCAACGCCGATGCCGTGCTCGTGCTGGCAACGGAGGCGGGCGTCCTGGCCGACTCCGCGTCGCGGCGTCTCGGCCTGGGCGGCGAGGGCGGGACGGCCCATCCGACCACGCTCGAGATGGCCGAGATGCTCACGAGCTTCCACTTCCCGGAGGACCTGTGGGCGCGGGTGATCTACGACCTCGTGCTCGCGACGCGGCGCGGCCTGGTGGATACGGCGCAGCTGGTCGCCGCCCTCGTCCCGATCTACTTCGGTCGTGTCGGGAGCTTCGTCATCGAGAGTCGCAACCTGAGCACCGCCGATGCCGAGGAGCGCGTGGAGCGCCAGGCCCGCGAGTTCGAGCTCCTGAAGCCGTACCTCGTGGAACGCTGGACCGCCCTCGACGTGCAGGAGGCTGCGGACCTCGCCGCGGCGGCAGCCCCGCGCGGACCCGGCGAGCCGCCCCGGTGAGCGGTGAGCCCGCCGGCGATGACCGGCGAGGCCCCGGTGAGCGGGAGCCGCTGCCGGCGCGGATGCGAGCCGCCGCATGAGCGTGAGCCGCCGGCGATGACCGGCGAGCCGCCCCGGTGAGCGGTGAGCCGCTGCCGGCGCGGATCCTGATCCCGGTCGCGAACCCGGTCACCGCCGAGGAGCTGATCCGGATCGGCGCGTCCCTGCTGGAGCCGCGGACCGGCGAGCTGACGGCGCTGGGCATCGTCGAGGTGCCCGAGGGGATGCCGCTCTCCGAGGGCGCGACGCGGGCGCGCCAGGCACGACGCCTCCTCCAGCGGGTCCTGGACTACGTCCCCGAGGGCACGACGATCCACCCGCTGGTGCGGATCGGGCGTCACGCCTCCGCCGGGATCGTGGAGGCCGCGGCCGAACAGGAAGCCGACCTCATGATCTTCGGCTGGGGCGGCAAGTCCGGGTCGAACCGGGAGGCCGGCGCATCGGTCATCTCGCCCACCATCGACGAGGTCGTGCGCGAGTCCCCGTGCGACATCGCGGTCGTCAAGCAGCGGGGCGCGCACGACATCCGCCGGATCCTGGTCCCGGTCCGCGGCGGCCCCCACGCGGAGCTCGCGCTCCGGTTCGCGGATGCCCTCGCACACCGCCACGACGCCACCGTCGTGGTCATGCACCTGGTCCCGGCCGGCGTCACCGAGGCCGTGCGCGCCCAGGCGGAGCACGCGCTGGCCGCGTTCGCCCGCCAGCACGTGACCGCGCGCTCCGAGCCGATCCTGCGCGAGACGCGGAACGTGCGGACCGCGATCCTGCGCGAGGCGGATCACGCGGACCTCGTGGTCATGGGCGCCTCCGCGCCGCCGGGCGAGCCCGGCACGTCGCTGTTCGGCGCCCTGCCGGAGGCCATCGCCCAGCGCGCCCGCCCCACGGTGATCGTCGTCAAGACGCGCGAGCCGATCGGGCGCGGCACGTTCGAGCAGCTGGCCCAGCGCGCCGAGTCCCTCGCGGCCGCCGACCGGGCGGCCGAGGAGTCACGGGCCGTCCCAGCCCGCGTCGATCGCTGGTTCGCAGAGGCCAACTTCCACCACGGCGAGTTCGCGGACCTTGCCCGGCTGACCGCCCTGAAGGAGAAGCAGGGCGTGACGGTCAGCCTCGTGCTGCCGACGCTCAACGAGGCCGACACGATCGGCCCCATCGTCCGGCGCGCCATCCGCGAGATGCAGGAGCGGTTCCCGCTGCTGGACGAGATCCTGGTCATCGACTCCGCCTCGACCGATGGCACGCGCGGCGTTGCCGAGGCCGAGGGCGCCCGCGTGATCCAGCACCCCGACGTGCTGGCCCGATACGGGTCGTTCCAGGGCAAGGGCGAGGCGCTCTGGAAGTCCCTGTACGAGACGTCGGGCGACATCGTCGTCTGGGCGGACACCGACGTCCGCAACTGGCATCACCGGATGGTCTACGGCACGCTCGGGCCGCTGCTCGTGGAACCGCGCCTCCAGTACGTGAAGGGCTACTACCAGCGCCCGATCGTGGAGGACGGGATCCTCAGGGAGGGTGGCGGTGGACGGGTCACGGAGCTCGTCGCGCGGCCCCTGCTCAACCTGTTCTATCCCGAGCTGTCCGGCATGATCCAGCCGCTGTCCGGGCGAGTACGCGGGTCGACGCTCGCTCCTGGAGCAGATCCCGTTCTTCACCGGGTACGCGGTGGAGATCGGCCACCTGATCGACGCCGCGGAACGGGCGGGCCTCGACGGGCTCGGCCAGGTTGACCTCGAGCGCCGCGTGCACCGCAACCAGGAGCTCGAAGGCCTGTCCCGGATGTCGTTCGTGATCCTGCAGGCCGTCATGAAGCGGCTGGAGGAGCGGAAGCGTGTACGCCTGTTCGCGGAGCTCGGCTCCACGATGAAGCTGCCGCGGTCCGGACGCGGCCGGCTCTCGCTCGAGGTGCAGGAGCTGGCCGACAACGAGCGCCCGCCGATGGTGCGCATCCCCGAGTACCTCGAGAAGCGGCGTGCGCATGCCGGCCACGTGGCGCAGACGACGGACACCGGCGACTGACACGGGGTGGAGAAGGCGCGGGGCGGCCGGGTGGATCGTCGCCGGGTGGATCGTCGCCGGGTGGCCGTCGCCGGGTGGCCGCCCGGTGCGTCGCTGCCGGGCGCGTCGTCGCCGGGTGCGTCGTCGCCGGGTGGTCGTCGCCGAGCGACGGCGGGTGATCGTTTCATGTGCACGTCCAGGGGAACCAACCGGCCAAGGCGGTGTGACTCGCGCTCGTCGGGCACCTTCGCGGCCGATCTGCACATACGGCGTGCAGGCAGGCCGTCAACGGGCCTTCTCTGCTACCCAACCGTGGCGTCGAGCCTCGATGCGTGCGGGCCACCGCGGGATGTGCACATGATCGGATCACGACGCGGTTTCGGGGCGGCGGCCACGCGCGCCACGGCCTCACGACGCGGCTTCGGGGCGACGGCCACGCGCGCCACGGCTACGCGAGCGGCCTGGGGCAGCGACCACGAGCGGCGACAGCACACGAGCGGCGGCCACCTCGCGGCGACCGCGCACGCGGCGACAGCGCACGCGGCGACCACGTGAACCGCCGGCCGATGCGTGTCCTTTTCGCGCCCGATTCCTTCAAGGGCTGCCTCACCAGCGTTGAGGTCGCCCGGGCGCTGGCCGCGGGCTGGCGACGCGCGCGACCGGACGACGAGATCCGCCTGGCGCCGCTTGCCGACGGTGGCGAGGGCACGCTCGTGGCGATCGAGGCCGCCGGTGGCTGGCAGTGGCGGACCGCCGAAGCGCGCGATCCCCTCGGCCGGCCGATCAGGGCGCGGTGGCTGGCGAGGGACGACGGCCGAGCCGCGGCGATCGAGATGGCCACGGCCTCCGGTCTGTCCCGGGTGACGGCCGCCGAGCGCGACGCGATCAACGCCACGACCGCCGGCACCGGCGACCTGCTCCGGGCCGTCCTCGACGCCGGGATCCGCGAGGTCGCCCTCGGCATCGGCGGGAGCGCGACGACGGACGGCGGCGCGGGCATGCTCCGGGCCCTGGGCGCGATCGTGAGCGAGAGCCCGGCGAGGGTGGAGCTGGCCGGCCTCGACCCGCGCCTCGCGAAGACGAGCGTGCGGATCGCGTGCGATGTGTCCAACCCGCTCCTCGGGCAGCACGGGGCGGCGGCCGTCTACGGGCCGCAGAAGGGCGCGACGCCCGAGCAGGTGGATGCGCTGGACGACCGCCTGGCTCGCTTTGCAGACGCCCTCGAGGCGGCGACCGGCCGCCGCGAGCGGGACACGCCCGGAGCGGGGGCCGCCGGCGGGCTCGGGTTCGGGCTCCTGTGCCTCGCGGGGCACTTCGCGTCGCTCCGACTCGAGCCCGGTGTCGAGCTCGTCATGGCCGAGGCCGGCTTCGACCGGGCCCTCGAGACGGCCGACCTCGTCCTCACCGGCGAGGGCCGGATCGACGCCCAGACCGCCTTCGGAAAGACCGCGCTCGGGGTGGCGAGGCGGGCGTCCGCGGCCGGCGTGCCGTGCATCGCCGTCGGAGGGGGCGTGACGACCGACGGGATCGAGGCGCTGGGGGCGATCGGCGTGACCGTGGTGCCGGTGAGCGAGGGGCCGCAGACCACCGAGCAGGCGATGGCTGCCGGACCCGCGCCCCTCGAGCGGTGCGGGGAGCGCATCG
Organism: uncultured Chloroflexia bacterium; assembly: GCA_963776395.1. Taxonomy (GTDB): domain Bacteria; phylum Chloroflexota; class Limnocylindria; order Limnocylindrales; family CSP1-4; genus CAIXZV01. The sequence continues at coordinate 279,318 of CAVZML010000005.1, forward strand.
CGAGGCTGGTCTCGCTGGGAGGAGCTTGACCTAGTCCACTCGTTAGTCCACCATGGGCCGATGAGTACGACGGTCAACATCCACGAGGCGAAGACCCACTTCTCCCGGCTCGTGGAGCGGGCGCGCCATGGGGAGCGGATCACCATCGCGAAGGCGGGCGTCCCGGTCGCCATGCTCGTCGCTCTCGAGCCGGAGACGCGTCCACGACGGCCGATCGGCATGGACCGCGGCAAGATCGTGATCCACGACAACTTCGACGATCCCGCTGCCCGAGTTCGACTTCGACACGGACGCTGCCGACGACCTGCTCGACCGGCGCGGATCGATGAGGATCCTGCTCGACACCCATGCCCTGCTGTGGGCGGCCGACGGTGACCCGCGCCTGTCCGCGGAGGCCGGCGCGATCATCGGGGATGGCGGCCAGGAGCTGCTGTTCAGCGCGGTCAGCGCCCTCGAGATCGCCATGAAGGAGGCCGGGGGACGGCTGGAGCTGCCCGACGACGCGCGGGCATGGATTCGAACGCGAGTCGCGGCCTTCGACCTGATCGAGCTACCGGTCACCGTCGACCATGCGATCGAGGCCGGCGCCCTGCCCCGGCACCACCGCGACCCCTGGGATCGACTCCTGGTCGCCCAGGCGCGCGTCGAGGGCGTGCCGATCCTGACGGCCGACGCGATGCTCGCCCGCTACGACGTCGAGACCATCTGGTGACCACGGACCCCACCGTGCCCGCAGAGGCAGCGGCCACCGCGAAGCCGGCGGCCGCGAAGAAGCCGGCTGCGGCAAAGAAGCCGGCATCGAAGAAGACATCCGCGAAGAAGCCGACCCGCAAGCGCGCGGACCCCGTCAAGCGCTGGGCGGCGTACCTCCGCCGCTACCGGCCCGGCCTGCAGCGGTACGTCCTCGACGGGCTCACCGCGGCCTATGGCGAGCAGACCTGGAGCTCGCGCCTGGATCCCACGAGCGAGCTGATCCTCACGATCCTCACCCAGAACACCGCCGACGTGAACGCGGAGAAGGCCTACGAGGCCCTGCGCGCGGCCTACCCCAGCGACAGGGCGCCGGAGATCCACGCCCACGGGATCGGCTGGGGCGGGGACGGCCTGTCGACCGCGCCGCCGCCCGACTGGACCGCCGTCGAGCACGCCCCGCTGCCCCAGCTGATCGACGTGATCCGGCCGGGCGGGCTCGGCCCGCAGAAGGCGCCGCGTCTCCAGGCCACCCTGCGCCACATCCGGGAACAGCGCGGCGACTACTCGCTGGAGTTCCTCGGCGAGATGCCCGCCATCGAGGCGCGCGACTGGCTGACGGCCATCGACGGCATCGGCAAGAAGACGGCGTCGATCGTCCTGGCGTTCTGCTTCGGCGCCCCGCTGATCGCCGTGGACCGCCACGTCGAGCGCGTGGCCAAGCGGATCGGGCTGATCCCGGCGAAGGCGACGGCGGACCAGGCGCACGACCTCTTCCTCGGGATCCTGGAACCCGACGAGATGTACGCGGCGCACGTGCTGCTGATCCACCATGGGCGCGCGATATGCCACGCGCAGAACCCTGCCCACGAGATCTGTCCGCTACGGGAGCGCTGCCGCGCCGTGACCCCGAAGGCGCCGTGACCGAAGGCGCCGTGAAGAGCGCGCGTGCCCCTGATCCTCGATGTCGACACGGGGATCGACGACTCCCTCGCCCTCCTCTACGCATGCGCCAGTCCCGAGGCGGATCTCATGGCCGTGACCTGCGTGTCGGGCAACGCGACGGCCCGGGACGTCCAGCGGAACACGCGCGCCCTCCTCGAGCTGGCGGCCGAGATGACGTCGAGGTGGCGGTCGGGCGCGAGGTCCCCCTCCTCCGCGCCCTGGAGATCACGCCCGAGACGCATGGGCCGCGCGGCACGGGGTACGCCGAGCTGCCGGAGCCGCGGGAACCGCTTTCCGAGCGCCACGCACCAGACCTGATCGTGGCCGAGGCGCGGCGGCGGCCCGGCGAGATCACGCTCGTCACCCTGGGTCCGCTGACCAACCTGGCGCTCGCGCTCCTTGATCGAGCCGCGCCTGCCGAGCCTCCTCCGACGCTGGATCGCCATGGGCGGCGCTTTCCGGGTCCCGGGCAACACGACGCCCACGAGCGAGTGGAACATCCACTGCGACCCGGAGGCCGCGAAGATCGCCCTTGCCGCGTGGCAGGCCGCCGTCGACGTGGATCCCGGTGCGCGGCGCGCCGCTCGTCCTCGGCCTCGACGTCACCGAGCGGGCGCGGATCCTGCCGGCGGACGTGGCGGCGCTTGCGGCGCGCGCGGGCAGCGCCGGGGACCTCGCTCTCGACCCTGGCTCCATCGCGGATGCCGGCCGCCGCTCGACGGCCGACAACCCGATCGTGCGCTTCGTGGCCGACGCCCTCCGCTGGTACTTCGAGTTCCACGCCCGGAACGACGGGTTCTACGGCGCCTTCATCCACGATCCGCTCGTGACCGCCGTGGCCCTGGATCCCGGCCTGGCACGAGCCGAGGCGGTGGCCGTGGACGTGGACACGGCGGGCGGGCCCGCGGACGGCCAGACGATCGCCGATTGGAGGGGGCTCTGGGGGCGGACGCCGAACGTGGACGTCGCGGTCGAGGTCGATGCGGGCGAGTTCCTGCGCCGCCTCGTGGAACGCGTGGGGGACCTCGCGGCCTCCCGCCGGGAGAGCGGCACGCGGCGGTAGCGACCAGCCCCCGGCTTCGGGCCGTTCGGCGGATCCGTCGCACGTCCCGCCGGTCGAGGATGACATCATGCGTCCGGAGGTCCCCGATGCGCATCCTGCTCGCCGTCGACGGCTCGGTCTCCAGCGACCGCGCCACCGAGCTCGTCAGCACGTTCCCGCTCGCGCCCGACTCCATCGTCCGCGTCGTCGCTGTGCAGCAGCCGTTCCTCAACGTCGTCGCGATGTCGTGGGCGTCGATCGGGGACTCGGCCACCGACAACGAGACGGAGGAGCAACGGAACGCCCGCTACCTCCAGGAGGCGATCGCGCGGGCCGAGATCGCGCTCCGGCGCTCCGGCGTGAAGCTCGAGGGGTTCCTGGTCCGCGGCCGCCCCGCCAGCGCGATCGTGGACGAGGCCGGCGCCATGGAGGCGGATCTGGTCGTCATGGGCAGCCGTGGCCACGGCACGATCGCGATGATGGTGCTCGGGAGCACCGCCTCCGAGGTCGTCGACCACGCCCCGTGCCCGGTCCTCGTCGCGCGGGCCGGCATGCTCGGGACCGTCGCGTTCGCGGACGATGGCTCGAGGTCCGCGCGCACGGCCGAGGCCGCCATCGCCGCCTGGCCGCTGTTCCGGTCCAGCGAGATCAGCGTGGTCACCGTCGCCGAGACCGCCGTGCCCGTCGCCGCCGGTTTCACGCCGGGCATGTACGACCAGGTGCTCGAGTCCTACACGAAGTCCGCGGACGAGGCGCGGGAAGAGGTCGCCGATGAGTCCAGGACGGCGGCCCACCGGCTGGCCGACGCGGGGTTCGACGCCGGGCCCGTCGTGCTCGAGGGCGATGCGGCAGCCGAGATCGTGCGGTTTGCCATCTCCCGGCACACCGGCACGATCGTGATGGGCACCCGCGGCCACACGGGCCTCGCCCGCCTGCTGCTGGGGAGCGTGGCCCGGAACGTGCTGCTCCACGCGCCCTGCTCGGTGCTCATCGTTCGCTCCGGCCACTGACGCGGCCGCAGGAACCCCGTCGCCGTACGGCGGCGGGTCATCCGGAACCGTCCTGGAGCGCCCCCTCTGCGAAGAGGACGCCCCGCACCTCGCGCGCGATCTCCAGGTCCTCCCGCGCGGCGACGACAAGGGTGCGGACCGGCGCGAGCGTCCACCCCGATCTCGCGGTCGTCCGGACCCGACGCGTTGCGGGCCGGGTCGAGCACCACCCCCAGGAACCCGAGGCCGTCCGCGGTGAGCTGCCGGACGACCGGGGCGCGCTCCCCGACGCCGCCCGTGAACACGAGGGCGTCCAGCCCACCGAGCGCGGCCGCCATCGCGGCGATCGACCCGCGGAGCCGGTGCACGTAGACGTCGAGCGCGAGGCGCGCCTCCGCGCGGCCCGAGGCTGCGCCGGCGAGGATGTCCCGCATGTCGGCCGTCCCGGCCAGGCCCAGCAGGCCCGATCGGCGCTCGAGCGTCGCCGCCAGCTCGGCCGGTGGCATCCCGACGTGCTCCGCGAGCCAGAGGACGAGCCCCGGATCCACGCTCCCGGAGCGGGTGGCCATGACCAGCCCGTCGAGCGGCGTGAACCCCATGGTGGTGTCGACCGAGCGCCCGTCGCGGACCGCGGCGAGCGATGCGCCGGCCCCCAGATGGCAGGTGACGACCCGGAGGCCGTCCGCGTCGCCGGCCGATGACCTCCGCCGCCCGTCGCGAGGCATACGCGTGCGAGAGCCCGTGGAAGCCGTACCGGCGGAGGTCCCAGCGCTTGCGCCACTCGGGCGGGAGCGCGTAGGTGAACGCCGCGGCCGGGAGCGTGGCGTGGAAGGCCGTGTCGAAGCAGGCGACGGCCGGCACCTCCGGGAGCACGGCGGTCACCGCGGCGAGCGCGGCCAGGGACTTCGGCTGGTGCAGCGGCGCGAGGTCCGTCAGGGCCTCGAGCCGCTTGACGACGCGCGCGTCGATCCGCACGGGACCCGAGAAGACCGTCCCGCCGTGGACGATCCGGTGGCCGACGGCGTCGACCGCGCCCAGGCCGCGGATGGCGCCCTCGAGCTCCGCGGCATCCGTGACGCCGCGCGGTGCCGGCAGGTCGGCGCCGCCCTCGACCGCGTCGCCGGGGCCGAGCACCCGCAGCTTGAGGCTGGAGGAGCCCGCGTTGACGACGAGGATCCGGCCGGTCATCCGCGACTCATCCGGCCGGTCATGCGACGGCAACCCAGCCGTCGTCCGGGACCCATGCGACGGCCACCCGCTTGGTCAGCACTCAGCCCTCGCCGTACGGCCAGCCCCAGTTCGCGATCTCGGGCGCGTCCTCGCCCTCGACCCGCGTGTACGCGCGGGCCTCGATGCGCCTGTCCACCATCAGCTGGCGGACGTGGCCGGCCCTGGGGCCGAGGCCGGGGACCCGGTCGATGACGTCGATCACGAGGTGGAACCGGTCGAGGTCGTTGAGCATGACCATGTCGAACGGCGTGGTCGTGGTCCCCTCCTCCTTGTAGCCGCGGACGTGGAGGTTCGCGTGGTTCGTCCGGCGGTACGTCAGGCGGTGGATCAGCCACGGGTAGCCGTGATAGGCGAACACGATCGGCTTGTTGGTCGTGAACAGGGAGTCGAACTCCGAGTCCGACATGCCGTGCGGGTGCTCGGATTCGGGCTGGAGGCGCATCAGGTCCACGACGTTGACGAACCGGACCTTGAGCTCCGGGAGGTGCTGGCGGATGAGGTCCACCGCGGCCAGCGCCTCGAGCGTCGGGATGTCCCCCGCACAGGCCATCACGACGTCGGGCTCGCCACCCTGGTCGTTGCTCGCCCAGTCCCAGATCCCGATGCCGCGCGTGCAGTGGAGGATCGCCCGGTCCATCGACAGCCAGTTGGGGCTCGGCTGCTTGCCGGCCACGATCACGTTCACGTAGTGGCGGCTGCGCAGGCAGTGGTCGCCCACCGAGAGCAGCGTGTTCGCGTCGGGCGGCAGGTAGACGCGGATGACGTCGGACTTCTTGTTCACGACGTGGTCGATGAAGCCCGGGTCCTGGTGCGAGAACCCGTTGTGATCCTGCCGCCAGACGAGCGAGCTCAGCACGTAGTTGAGCGAGGCGATCGGGCGCCGCCACGGCAGCTCGCGGGTGACCTTCAGCCACTTCGCGTGCTGGTTGAACATCGAGTCGATGATGTGGATGAAGGCTTCGTAGCAGTTGAACATGCCGTGGCGGCCGGTGAGCAGGTAGCCCTCGAGCCAGCCCTGGCACTGGTGCTCGGAGAGGACCTCCATGACGCGGCCGTCCTGGGCGAGGTGGTCGTCACCGGGGATGATCTCGGCCATCCAGGTGCGCTCGGTCACGTCGAGGACCGCGCCGAGGCGGTTCGAGGCCGTCTCGTCGGGACCGAACATCCGGAAGTTCTCGCGGTTGCGGTCCATCACCTCGCGCATGTAGCCGCCGAGGACGCGGGCCGCCTCCGAGGTCGTGGCACCGGGCTGCGGCACGTCCACGGCGAAGTCGCGGAAGTCGGGCAGGAGCAGGTCGCGGAGCAGCTCGCCGCCGTTCGCGACCGGGTTCGCGCTCATCCGGCGGTAGGCCTTCGGCGGCAGGGACGCCAGCTCCGGGACCAGGGCTCCGTTCTCGTCGAACAGCTCCTCGGGACGGTAGCTGCGCATCCACGATTCGAGGATGGCGCGGTTCTCCGCGTTCTTGCGGACCTCGCTGATCGGGACCTGGTGGGACCGCCAGGTGCCCTCGACCTGGTGGCCGTCGATCGTCTTCGGGCCTGTCCAGCCCTTCGGCGTCCGGAACACGATCATCGGCCACATCGGGCGCTCGGTCACGCCGCCCTCCCTGGCGGCGGTCTGGATCCGGTTGATCTCCTCGATCACCGCGTCCATCGTGGCCGCCAGTTGCTGGTGGACGTCGTCCGGGTCGTCACCCTCCACGAAGTACGGCCTGTGGCCGTAGCCCTCCATCAGCGCCGTGAGCTCCTCCTTCGGGATGCGGGCGAGGATGGTCGGGTTCGCGATCTTGTAGCCGTTGAGGTGGAGGATCGGCAGGACGGCGCCGTCCCTCGCCGGGTTGAGGAACTTGTTCGAGTGCCAGCTGGTCGCCAGCGGGCCCGTCTCGGCCTCGCCGTCGCCGACCACGGCAGCAGACGAGCAGGCCGGGGTTGTCGAAGGCTGCCCCATAGGCGTGGGACAGCGCGTAGCCGAGCTCGCCGCCCTCGTGGATGGACCCGGGCGTCTCGGGCGCCACGTGGCTCGGGATGCCGCCCGGGAACGAGAACTGGCGGAAGAGCTTCCGGATGCCCTCCTCGTCGCGGGTGATGCTGGGGTAGACCTCGCTGTACGTCCCCTCGAGATACGCGTTGGCGACGATGGCCGGCCCGCCGTGACCCGGGCCCGATCACGTAGATCGCGTCGAGGTCCCAGTTCCTGATCACGCGGTTCATGTGCGCGTAGATCATGTTCAGGCCGGGCGTCGTGCCCCAGTGGCCGAGGAGACGCGGCTTGACGTGCTCCGGGGCCAGCGGCTCCTTGAGCAGGGGGTTGTCCAGGAGGTAGATCTGGCCCACGGAGAGGTAGTTCGCCGCACGCCAGTAGGCGTCGATGCGACGCAGCTCGTCCGGGGCGAGCGGGTGGGAGACGGTGGCCGCGGACAGGGAGGCGTCGCTCGCGCTCATGGCGTTTCTCCTGCGGGGTGTGCCGGCTCAAGCGTAGCGCAGGGGATGTGAACGACCGCCCCGGGTCGCGCGCGCGGACCCCCGAGTCGCACGCGGGACCGCCCCGGGTCGCGCGCGCAGACCCCCGGCGCCGGGTGGGGATCCGGCGCCGGGGGCGGGGACTGGCGTGGAGGTCGGGGGTCGGTTACGTCATGTCGCCCATGATGTGCCAGATGCCCATCATCCCGATGTCCTCGTGGTCGATGATGTGGCAGTGGAGCATCGCCATGCCGGGATAGTCCAGGACCGGCATCAGGAGCTGGATCTTCCCGCCCGCCGGCACGATCGTCACGTCCTTCCAGGCCGGGATCGACGTGTACAGGCTCGCGTAGCCGGCGTCGCCGCCGGTGATGGACAGGACCTGCGCGCTGTTGGTGTGGTGGTGGAACGGGTGATCCATCATCGACCCGTTCGTGACCTCCCACACCTCCCAGGTCCCGAGGTCGGACATCGTCTTGTAGCAGTGCTCGTGGTCGACGTACGTGATGCCGTTGATCCCCACCGAGCCGCCGCCCATGCCGCCGCCACCCATGCCGCCGCCACCCATGCCGCCCATGGTCATGGTGAGGGCGATCTGCTTGTGGAGCAGCCCCGCGACGTCCATCTGGACCCGCTTCGCGGAGCCGTCCACGACGGCCGGCAGCGACTGGCTCTGCCGGGCGCCGCTGTAGGCGAGGGTCATCAGCGTGACCTGCTGGAGGGACGACATCATCCCGCGGTTGTAGGCGAGGGACAGCCACTTGTAGGTGCCGCTCTTCTGGCTCGCGACGATGAGCAGGTCCGCCCGCTCCCCGGGTGACAGGAGCAGCTCGGAGAGCTTGTACGGCTTGTCGAGCAGCCCGCCGTCGGTGCCGACGAGGTACATCGAGTGGCCCTGGAGCTGGAGGCGGTAGAAGCGCGCCGTGCTGGCGTTGACGACGCGCCAGCGCTGGATCTGCCCTGGCGCGATCGTGAGCCGCGGGTTCACCTGTCCGTTGACGAGGACCGTGTTCCCCTCCATGCCCATCATGTACTGCATCGTCGACGTGTGCGGGGTCGGCTCCGAGCCGGTGAAGGAGATGTCCTTCAGGACCAGGACCTTCTCGGCGTAGGGCGCGAGCGTCGTCGACCTCGTCCTCGATGATCAGGGGCGCGCTCATCCCGCCCCACATCTGGTCCGTGACGCAGCCATGGATGTGCGGGTGATAGAAGTTCAGGTTGCCGGGCGGGTGCAGCGAGAGGTCGTACTCGTAGGTCAGCGGCATCCCAGGGTTGGCCCAGGCGAGCATGTAGTCGCCGTAGGTCTCGTTCATGTTGATGCCCGGGTTCACGTGCAGCCCGTGGGTGTGGATGTTAGTGATCCGGGTCGAGTCGCCGAGGATGTTCTTCTGGCCGTCGTCGGGCAGGCGGTTCGTGAAGTTCATCCGCAGCAGCTGGTCGCTGCGAACCCGGATGAGCGGACCGGGAAACATCCCGTTGTAGGTGAGCAGGTTGGCCGTCGTGCCGTTGACGTTCACTGCGGCGCGGCGTGCCTCGATGCTCACCTGGAACACGCCCGTGCCCGGCGTCTCGTTGGCCATCGGGGCCAGGAGCCGGAGCGGACCGCCGACGGGCGGGTCGATGACGGTCGGGCCCATGCCGCCACCCATGCCGCCACCGCCCATGCCGCCGCCGGGACCCATCGCCCGCGCCGCCGCGGGCACCGCACCGGGCATGGAAAGGGCCGCGACCGTGGCGGCCGCGCCCTTCATGAACCCCCGGCGAGAGATGATCGTGACCACTGCAGACCTCCGGCGGATCGACCGGGGCGCGGGTCGCTCAACGATGTGCGAGGCCGCGGCCGGCACCCGAGTGCCGGCCGCGGGCGATGAATGGGTGGGTTACCGCACGACGAGCGGGCGCATCATGTCGTGCTCCTCGTGCTCGAGGATGTGGCAGTGCCAGACGAACTCGTTGCCACCGGTGCGCGGGCTCTCCGGCACCTTGAACGGCACCGTCGCGAGATCGAACCGCATGATCACGCGGGTCGCCTCGCCCGGGTTCATGCGCACGGTCTCCTTCCAGCCCAGCTCGTTTGCGTCCGGCGCGTAGGGAGCGCGGATCCACACCGGCTCGCCGCCCTCGTAATTGTCCATGTCGAACGCTCGCCGGGAGAGGACCTGGACGTTCGCGAGGTGGAAGTGGATCGGGTGCGTGTCCATGGTCAGGTTGAGGATCTCCCAGACCTCCGTCGCGCCATGATCGACGACCTCCGTGGGCTCATCCATGTACCCCCGGCCGAAACCGTCGGCGGGTGCTCCGGGCTGCGAGTCGGTCCCCAGCAACTGGATGAGCCGACCGAACGAGTCGAACGTCTCGTTGAGGGTCAGACGCCGTACCGGGACGTGGGGAGGGACCTGGGTGGGCCGGCCGGGCACCTGGGAAACCAGGAAGGGGTCGCTCGGCGTGAGCGAGGCCGGCAGGCTGATCGGCTTGTTCGCGGCGCCGACGCGCTTCTTGACCCGGATCTGGAGAAGCGTCCGCGTGTCGGGTCCGAAGCCCGCGGGATTGCCCCCAAACACCTCGTCACCATCCGGGTAGGGAGCGTTCGCGTCGTTGACCAGGATCAGCCTCGACCCCACCGGCACGTCCCGGAAGTCCACGATCAGGTCGGCACGCTCGGCCGGAGCCAGCAGCAGGCGGGACGAGGGCGAGCCGTCGAGGTAGACCGGAGCGGGCAGGAAGCCGCCCTCGGTCTGGAACTGCACGAACGCGGGACCCGCGACCGACCCCGGCTCGGCGTTCAGGTAGTCGCTGCCACCGCGCGCGTAGACGAGGCGCGGGTTGAGGAAGCGGGAGCTGCAGGCGTTGAGCAGCCGGAACCGGTACTGGCGCGGCTCGACCTCGAGATAGGGGTAGACGGTTCCGTTGACGAGGATCGTGTCACCGAAGAACTCGGGGACGGCCGAGAGTGCCGGCGGGAGGTCGTACCCCGGTGTTCCGTCCGCTCCGCCCCAGTCCGCCATGTCGTACTCGTGGGCGTACCAGAGGTCGCCCGGCCGGGAATTGGGCATGAGGGCCTGCCATGATGGATCGACGGCCTCGACGTTGGACGGCACGAAGACCTTGTCCTGGAACACCAGGTAGTGGGTCCGTGGATCGAGCGGCCCGGGGAGACCGGCGCTTGCCAGTCCCAGCTCGTAGTCGTCGTAGATCACGTAGGCGGAGGCGATGCCGGAGTAGGCGTTGAGCCTCGTGATGCCCAGCGCGTGGTCGTGGTACCACACGAGCCGCGAGCCCTGGTCGTTCGGGTAGTAGTACTCGGCCTCGTTGGCCGGAACCCGCTGCCCCGGTCGGAGCACCTGGTTGTTGAGGAAGCCCTCGCCCTGTGCCGCCCATCGAGTTCCACCAGCCGTAGGGCCCGCCATCGCTGGTCCAGGGGACCTTGCCGCCGTGCAGGTGGACCGACGTCCGGTCAACTCCGAACTCTGTGCCCATGATCGTGGTGTCGACGGGGAGAATGTGCGTGTCCGGCAGCTTGTTGCGGAACGTGATCTGGACCGCCGACCCCCTCTTCGCCGCGATGATCCCGCCGAGGTGGCGGAAGCCCTTGGTGCTGCCCTGCCCGTAGCCCCACAGGCGCGTTGGCGCCATGTCAGGGTGAAGGGTGTCCTGGTACTGGGCGATGTCGATCGTGTAGTGCGTCGCACCGCGCTGCACCCAGCTCGGCGGGGTGGCATCGGGTTGTGCGACCGGGATCCCGCTCGACCCACCGACGCCGCGCATCGGCTGGATGAACTTCCGCAGCCGGTCGCTGGACGCAGCCGCGCGGGCCGGCGGTGCGCCTCCCAACCATCGGACCGGGCCGCCAAGGGCAACACCCGCGAGGGCGCCCGCCTTCAACACCGTCCGCCTGGATACCTTCATCGTTGGCATCGTCGTTCCCCGATCTGCTGCCATCCGGCAGCACGCTGACGGCCGCGCGGAAGGGCCCGCGCCGGTCCGACCTACTTGGGCGAGCCGAACTCTCCCCGAACGGCTCTCGCGTTATTGGGCGCCGCGACCGTGGCGGCTTCTACGACCGAGACCCGCACCAGCGCGGGGACGCCGCCGTGCGCCAGGAGCGACCCCTGTGACGGCGACAGGACGTCGAGCAGGAGCAGGTACTCGCCCGGCTCCACCGGAGCGGTCAGGCCGAGCCGGACCGTCGTCGCACCGCCGGGCGTCGCCGCCTCCGGGGCCAGGACGGCCTCGGCCGGCGGCGGGACCGCCTGGCCGCTCGCGGAGACCCACGTCCCCACGAGCTTGGGCATCTCCACGACCACGGTCGTGGACGGGATCACGTCGTCCTCGGGCAGGGTCCGGGGCAGGGTCCGGGGCAGGGTCAGCTCCCGATCCCAGCGTTCGAGGCCGGCGTTCATGATCCGGACCGGCAGCTCCGTCGAGCCGCCCGCCGGGATGGAGACGCTCGACGCCACGCCGTACGCCGCGGAGACGCGTCCGCCGACCCTGACCAGCACCGGCGTGAGCAGCGCCTGTGTGGCGGCGTCGAACGCGATGCCCGACGGGGTGTGCAGCGTCGTGACCAGGCGGTACAGTCCCGGGTCCGCCGGATACGCGACCGCCAGGCCGAGGCCCTTGGACGTGTAGGTCGCCGTGGCCGGGGTGACGACGGTGCCCTGCTGCTCGGGGACGACGAGCTCCACCGCGGGCGGGTCCGGCAGCATGGCTGCGTCGCCCGGATCCGGGGTCGCGGCGCCCGGGTCGCGGCGGTGGGTCGGGGCGGCAGAGGCACCGGGAATCCCGATCGTGCCGGGCGCGTGGGGTCGCCTGCGGAGCCGTGACAGGCGTGGGTGTCGCGGCGGCGGGCTGGGTCGGTGCAGGCGCCGATGCGGCGGGCGCCATCGCCGGAGGCTCCGAGGCCGCCGGCACGCCTGGAGCCGCGCTCGCTCCGGGCGCTGCCGTCACGTCACCGGTGCTCGGGCTGCTCAAGCGGAGCGTCGAGCAGGATCGGGTCCCAGCGCACGCCCACGAGGACGCCCTTCGGCAGCTTCGCGACCGCGGACTTCGACAGGGGCAGGGTGAGGGTGGTCGTCGTGGCCGCGACCGGGCGGGCCCGCAGCGCGAGCACCCCGAACGCGAGGTCGAGACCTGCGAGGCTCGGCTGCGCCGGCGGCGCGAGCATCTCCGCTCCCACGGCGCCCGCTCCTCCCGTGCCCGCTCCCACCGTTCCCGCGGCGCGGGCACGGACGGCCCGTGCGTCGAGGCCCGCCGAGACGAGCGAGCGGTAGAAGCCGCCGCCCGCGCGGTCGGGGTCGAGGCGTTCCGTGTACCCGCGGCTCCGCGAGCTCGCGACGCTGAACGTGTTGCCGTGGGCAGAGGGGGAGCGGCCCCAGATCTGCTCGATCGACAGCTCGCTCCGGAGCAGCGAGCGGACGTAGTAGGCGGGACCGAGGTGGCCCTCCGCCACGACCGCGCGCGCCCCGGCCCGCAGGAACCCCGCGGCGTAGTTGTCCACGCGGGCGATGGCCTGGCTGCGTGTCCCCTGCGGCAGGCCGGGCTCGGTGTTGCCGCTCGCGTAGCACAGGTGGGACAGCACGACGACGGCATTGGGGGCGAGGTGGAGATCCTCGACGAACGCCTCGCCGAAGTACTGGTGGGCCCGGTCGTCTGCCCCGGCGACGGGGTTGAGCCCGAAGCCGTTCTCGGTGGGCGGGAAGAGCTGGTCGCGGTAGCGGCTGGGGAAGCCGTTGCCGTGCCCCAGGTAGACGACGATCGAGGCGCCGTCGGTGGCCGCCCTGACGGCCGGCCAGGTCGCGTTGGGGGAGTACACCCGGACGACCTGGGCGCCCGCCGCCCGGGCCTCCCGCGCGGCCTCGTTGGCGTACGCGACGTAGGTCTGGGTGAGGCCGCCCACGGGCCCGACGATCAGGGCCACCTTGGGCACGGGTGCGGCCCCCATCACGGGCGCGATGCCAAGCGCCGCACTGGTGGCGGCGACAAGGAGTGAGACCGTCAGGGTCCGCGCGAGGCGGTTCACGTTGCTCCGTGGGGGAGCCGGACGAGGAGGGTGTGCCTCCCCGTCCGGCGTTGGCTGCAGATGGATCTGGGGTCCGGGTGTCGCGGTGACCCCGGGAGCCCAGGCTCAGGGTGAGCCGAGGCGGCACCGGTGGATGCCCGCCTCGGCGAGGACGATGGCGGGCTAGGGGAGTGTGGTGATACGGCGACGGCGTAGCCGCCAGCCATCGCGGACGCAGACGAAGGACCCGATCAGTTCGTGGCGCGGATTCGGAAGTAGTAGTTCGTGTTCCGGCTGAGGCCGGCCCACGGTGAGCGTCGCGTACCGGTCGCCACGGTGGTCGTGTTGACGCCATTGGTGAAGGTCGCGGTTGGTCGCCCGCTGGATCGTGAAGCCGGTCACGTTGGCCGGGACGGTCCGTCCAGGTGAGGGTCAACCGTCCGCTGGTTGCCGCCGCGCGACTTGGCCGCCGCGGAGCTGGTCGTCGGCGGCGGCAGGATCGGCACCGTCACGGATGACGGTGTTCGAGTGGCCGAGACTGGATGAACCCGGCGAAGAGATTGACCGCGGCCACCCGGTACGAGTAGGTCGGTGGCCGAGCACTGCCGTCGTATCCACGAACGTGGTGGCACCGGTGCCACCGTGCGCCGCCGCAGCGGCGAGCTGGACGAACGCCCCGGCGCCGACGGCTCGCTCGATGACGAAGCCGCTCTCGTTGTTGGCGTTGTCAGTGAAGGTCAGGCTGACCTGCGGGCCGGCCTGGATTGCCGCGGTGAGGTTCGTCGGAGCCAATGGGGCAGCCGCCGGCGGGTTCACGGCGAGCGACGCCGAGATGGACTGGACGGTCATGCTCGGGAACTCGCCGCCGTAGCCGACGGTGTTCTGCGCCACCACACGGTACAGGTATTCAGTCGACGCGTTGGACGTGGTGTCGGTCAGGGTGCGGGTGCCGTGCGTGTTCGCCGCGTCGAGCGGCGACGGGCTGGTCCCCACTTGTCCAGAGGAGCCCGTTGGTCGACCGCTGCACCAGGAACGACGTCTCGTTGATCGAGTTGTCGTTCCAGGTGAGAGTGCAGGTTGTTGCCGTTGCCGGTGATGGTCGAAGGCCAACCCGTCAGCCGCGATCGGCGGGAGCGCGAGGGTCACCGGCCGCATCATGTCCATCTCTTCGTGGCTCAGGATGTGGCAGTGGTAGACGTACTCCCAGCCGAAGTTGACGATCGCGTTGACGACGTCTGCCGTTGGATTGCCGTTGATGTCGACGGGGTTGAACATCGACGTGTCGCCGAGCGGCATCATCGGGTTCAGCGGCCGGATGCTGTTCGGGACCTCGAACGGCACCTGGGGGACCACCGGCCGGAGGGCAACGATGGTGTCCTCGAGCGGGCTGATCCGGACCGTGTCCTTCCAGCCGAGCTCACTCGGTTCGGTTGGAATGATGATGTTGTCCCAGGTGACCCGGTTGAGGACCTGGACGTCGAACAGGTGGAAGTGGATCGGGTGCGTATCCACTCCGTTGTGGGTGATCTTCCAGATCTGCGTGCCGTCGCTCGCCGAGGAGATCGGCACCTCCTTGACGTCGGCCGGTTGTAGGTTCGTCCCGTCGATGAACTCCGTCCCCGGGTTCACGAAGGGATAGAGAATGATGTTCTGGAGCAGCGGGTTCGCGTTCGGTGCCTCGAGCCCGAGGTTCGCCGTCATCCTCCCGAACTCGTCGAACGCGGCCGAGTTCATCTCGTCGTGGAGGCCCTTCGGCTGGAACGGGATCTGCAGCTTCGACGTCAGTCCGCTCTTCAACGTGTTGAAGCCGAACAGGTCCGTCGGGTGGTTTCCTTCGCTGATTCTCGCGCAAGCCGTCACAGCGAGTCGGTGCGGCCCCGGTCGCCTTGGGGTCGTTGCACCAACCGCTGGCAGCGAAGCTCGTGCCGTAGGCGCGAGTTGTAGGCGGCCTGCCCGACGATGATCGGGTGCTGGCTTTCCTCGAAGACGCCGGTGCCGTTGGCCTTGTGCAGGAACGCGTTCTTGAGCGCGGTCAGGTTGAAGGCGGCTGCCGGGGCAGTCGCGGCAACCTTGACCTGCATGATCGTGCGCGTGTTCGGGCCGTAGCCGGGCAGAACCACTCCGGCACCCGTGTCCGGTGCGCCGGTGTAGTAGTCGTAGCTCGCGACCCGGGCCGGGAAGGCGGCCGGCGCGTCGTTGTAGAGGATGAGGGTCTTGCCCGCGAACGCTGAGAAGTCGACGACGACGTCGGCTCGCTCGGCGGGTGCAAGAAGCAGGGAGTGCTTGTCCACGTTCCCGACGTCGAAGCGCGTCGGGTCAGTGATCCAGGTGATCGGCTGATTGGGAACGACCGTCGGCGCAGGCAGGAACCCGCCCTCGCTGCCGATCTGGATCCA
This sequence comes from uncultured Chloroflexia bacterium, assembly GCA_963776395.1. Classification (GTDB taxonomy): domain Bacteria; phylum Chloroflexota; class Limnocylindria; order Limnocylindrales; family CSP1-4; genus CAIXZV01. The sequence goes on from CAVZML010000005.1 coordinate 295,068, forward strand.
GCTCGGCCCGACGGGGCTCAGGGTCGTGTCGGGCGTCGGGAAGACGTTGATGTCGGTCTGCGCCGCGGCCACTTCGGACGCCTTCAGGGCGACCTCGGTGTCGAGGCCCGGCGTCTGGTTGTCCGCGACGTACCACTGGAGGTTCCAGAAGCGGTCGTTGGCCGCGTTCAGGATCCGGTAGCGGTAGGACTTCGGATCGACGTTGACAGTCGGATACGCCGTCCCGTTGACGATCGGCGTGTCGTTGAACTGCTCCATGCCGACGGAGATGTTCGGCGTGCCCGGGATCTGGGCGGGCTCGCAGAACGGGTCGGCCTGGTACTGCCAGGTGGTCGGGTCGTCGAGGTTGCAGGGACCGCGAGCGGCGTCGTGAAGCCCGTGGCCGGGTCCATGTTGTAGTACGGGTTGGCGATCGGCCCGTGGGGCGGGCGTGGCGGGCGGCCAGAACCAGGGGCCGTACATCCAGCGGCCGTAGGCGCTCATGCCCGACGGGTCGCCGGGGTTCTGGGCCGGCATGTAGACGTGGTGGTACCAGAGGTTGCCCTCGCCGCCCCAACGGGCGGAATCCCACGTCGGGTCCTGCTGCGCGAGCTGGGCGGCGCCGGGGACGAATGTCCGATCCTGGATGACGAGCGGGGTGCCGTAGCTGAGGCCGGCGAGGGCGCCGCCCGTCCCGATCAGCTTCTGCTCGGTCGGATCGGTGATCAGGTAGCCGGCGGCCTCGCCCGCGTACACGTTGAGGCGGGTGATGCCCCACGCGTGGTCGTGGTAGAAGAGCAGCCGGGCGCTCTGCTGGTTGGTGTAGTAGAAGGTCTGGCAGCCGTCGTCCGTCGCGGCGTCGCAACCGGCGGCGCTCATGTCGGGGACGTTCGCGACGCTGACGCCCTGCGGCCACGCGGTGGTCTCGCCGGCAGGCGTGATCCACTGGTGCGCAGTCCCGTCGCTGATCCACGGGGTCGTGCCGCCGTGGAGGTGCAGGGTGGCGCGATTGTCCTTGAAGCAGTCGCGTTCCCTTGGGGTACTTCGGTGCACATCGGGTTGCGCACTCCGTCCATGACGGTGCCGGTGTCCATCTGGGGCCGTCATGCCCGTCGGAGGCCATGCCCGAGCCCATCATCGAGGAGTCGGTCGGGAGGAACAGGTCGCCAGCCGTGCCGGTGGGAAGCAGGTTGCGGAAGATGATCCGGACCGGCTTGTCCTTCGACGCGACGAGGGTCGGCCCGAGCCACTGCGGCGGGGTGACGCCGATGGCCTGGACGCCGTTGATCAGGACAGGGGCCGTGCGTCCGCGTCGAAGTTGGCGTTGACGAGCGGCGACGTGCTGGCTGTTGGCGCGTTCGCGGCCGTCTCGAGCTGCACGTATCCGCGGACGCAGCGTGCCCGGCGGGCGGCTCGAGAAGCTCGTGCGGTACTGCATGAGCGCGATCTCGTAGCTAGTCGGCGTTCGGGAACCGGGACCGTCGTAGTCTGGTATCCGGGACGCCGATCGGGATGTACTTGCCGCGGCGGGCATGCTGGATAGTCAGCGAGGGGGCTCCCGGGGTGCAGAGCCCGGGCAGCGGTCGGTGAACTTCTTGATGCCACCGGCCGAGATGTAGCCGGAGCCGCCGGCGGTGAGCGTGGCCCCGTCACGGTCCCGGCGCTGGTCGTGGCAGACGCCAATGCGCCAGTCCCGGTTCCGGCGAGGCGTGTCGGTGATCGCCACGCCGGGGGTGCACGTAGCCGGCGCCGAACGTGTCGAGCGTCACGGACTGGACGAGGAGCGTCGAGGACGACGAGCGCCCCGGTGCCGCCGGGCCGGATGGGATCGAACTGCGTCCCGTCCAGGATGACGACGCCAGGAGCGCTCGAGTAGCCGGAGCCCGGGGTGTCGAGCACGACCGTGGCGATGGTCACCACTCCGGGGTCCCATCAGGGTTCGGGTTGGAGCAGTCGAGCTCTCGACGCAGGTCACGTGCGCGTCGGCCTGCGTGCCGGCGGGTCGTCCGGCAGCGTCGAAGTCGACGGTCGGCATCGTGGTAGCCGCTGAACCCGGGTCGCCGAGCGTGAGGGAGTCAACGCCGCCGAACGCGGTGCCGTCGCGTCGGTCGTGCCGCCGGTGAACGTGACGACCGGAGTGCAGGTAGCCGGCGCCCGGGCTGTCGACCGGCACCGCCGGTGACGGCGCCGGTACCGGTCACGGCGGCGTGGCCGCGGCAAGGGAGGCCGGCGCCCGTAAGGCGATGGCCACGGTGGCCGCCGGTCGAATAGCCGGAGCCGGGATCAGTGATGGTGAGGCCGATGACCGCGCCGTTGGCGCCGATCGTGGCCACGGCCGTCGGCGCCCGTGCCGGCGGCGCTGATCGTGACGGTCGCCGTCGGGGCCGTCAGCGGGCTGTTCGCCCAGTTCGGGTACGGCCCGAAGTAGTGGGGGACCTTGGTCTCGTCGACCGGGCTCGCCGGCATCGCCGGCGCCGGGGCCGCGGCCCCATCGACGGCGCCCTTACCCCGGCCAGGCCGGGCGGTGCCATCGACACCATCAATACGAAGGCGGCCGCCAGGGCCACCAATCTCCTGTTCATCCGGTCCTCTGCTCCCTTCACCCGCACCGCCCGCCGGCGATCGGCGGCGTGACGGTTTGATCGATCACACTCCGGCCCACACCGTCCCCACGACGGCCCGAAGCGGCATGATCGAAACGGTATGCGCAGGAGCGGCCCGCATCATCGGGGTGGACACGGGGGCGATCACGGATCTTCGGTGTCCGTGGGAACCCGATACGGACGCGCGGAATCCGTATGCCATCCGGGTGCGCCCGGTTGCGGGAACCTTGGCGATGCGGTCATGCTTCGCCCATGGACCGCCTGTCCGATCCCGGCCGCCCCGACGCGGCGTCAGCCGACGAGGCCTCGGCCAGCGAGGCGCGGCGGCGGCTGCGCGTGGAGGGGGTCGTCGCGATCGAGCCCGACGAGCGGATCGCGGTCCTGCTCGATCCGGGGAGAAGGTGGTCGCCGTACGCCGCTCCGTCTCGCTCGAGCGCCGCACGGACTGCGACGAGTCGGCCCAGGGCGTCAACGGCGACCTGTACGTGACGACGTCCCGCATCGTCCACCTGGGGAAGGTGCCGGTCGTGGTCCCGATCCCCGCCATCAGGGAGGCGGTCGTCGCGGCGGGCACGGTCCGTCTCATCGTCGATGGCGGCCGTGGGGTCGAGATCCGCACGAGCGACCCGCGCGTCCTCCGTGTCCAGATCGCGGCCGTCCGGGAGGCGGTCAGGATGGCGACCCGCGACCTCGCCGGGTCGCAGGACGCGGCATCTCCGGGGGACGACGCGTCCGAGGACGTGCTCCAAGGCTGACCGAGACGATTGGTCAGAGACCGTCCCGGTAGTGGCGTGCGGCCTCGGCACGGTTCCGCACGTCCAGCTTGCGCAGGACGCTGCTCACGTGGGACTCCACCGTCCGCCGCGAGATGGTGAGGGCCGTGGCAATGTCGACGTCGCTGAGGCCTTCCGCGACCAGGCGCAGGATGTCGCGCTCGCGGGTGGTCAGGCGATCGAGGGGCGCCTCCGCGACAGGTGGCGCAGGCAGGCCCCGCCGCAGGACCTTCGCCAGGAGACGGGCTGCGAGCTGGCGCGGGATGACCAGCTCGCCGGTCAGGGTCGCCCGCAGCGAACGGGCGAGCGCCTCGGGTGAGAGGTCCTTGGTCAGGTATCCGCTCGCACCGTAGCGCATCGCGTCCAGCACGTCCCGATCCGCGGAGGACATGGTGAGCATGACGATCCTGGTGGCAGGCAGCCGGGGAGCGAGCTCCCGGACGAGCTCGAGACCGGACATGCCGGGCAGGGCGATGTCCAGGAGCAGGATGTCCGGGGCGACCTGCGGTGCCAGCACCAGCGCTTCCTCGGCGGTCGAGGCCTCGGCGACCACGACCATCCCGTCGCCGGCGATCGCGCGCGCGACGGCGGAGCGGACGAGCGGATGGTCATCGACCACCATCACCCGGATCGGCTGACCGGGCGCGGTCAAGGCTGCCCGGCCCTTGCCACGGTCGCCGGACCCTCGAATGGCGCCGTCAGGGCGATCATCGTCCCCGACCCCGGCCGGGACGTGATCCGGAGCCGGCCTCCGATGAGCGCGGCCCGCTCGCGCATCGACGCAAGGCCGTACGCTCGGGCGCCCGCCGACCCCACCTCGAACCCGCGTCCATTGTCCGCCACCCTGAGGATGATCCGGCCGTCGGTCGTCCGGAGATGCACGCCGACGACGGTGGCATCGGCATGCCGGGCCACGTTGGCCAACGCCTCCTGGACGATCCGCAGCACCTCGGCCTGGGTCCGCGGGGCGATGCGCGCGGTTTGCTCGCCCTCGAAGGTGTACTCGACCCGCAGGCCGAACCGGTCACCGTGGTCCTCGGCGGCACGGCGAACCAGGCTGCAGAACCCGGACTCGGCGTGTGCCGAGCTTCGCAGGGCGCCCACCGCGTCACGTGCATCGCCGAGACCGACGTCGATGGCGGCGACCGCGCTCTCGGCGGCTCGCCGTGCCTCCGGGGACAGGCCCTCCATGCTCGCCAGCTCGCTGGCTCGCAGCTTGGCCAGCCAGAGGTCCTGGGCCAGGCCGTCGTGCAGCTCGCGTGCAAGCCGCGAGCGCTCCTCCGACGCCGCGTGCTCGATCTCCGCGTCGCGCAGCTCCTTGAGCTCGATGTTCGCCTGGCGCAGCTCGCGCTGGTCGGCACGCAGCGCGCTCGCCAGCCCGGCAGAGCAGGCACGCGGAGCCGGCCAGCCGGAGCAGGTCGGCGGTCGAGACCTGGCCCGGATGGGCACTCGGGAAGAGGATCCAGTGCAGCTCGGCGAAGCCCGCGAACACGAGCCCGATGGCGATCCAGCCATCGATCACCGCGTGCCCGTCGCGCCACAGAGAGCGGCTCACGTACGCCCCCACGAAGAACAGGACGGCAGTGACGAGGTGGGCGATGGCCCCGAATGGAGTGACCTGCGGCAGCCCGGTCGCGTCCGGGAAGGTGATGATCTGGAGGAGCGGCGGGGGCGGGTCGAGCTGGCGGGCGATGAGCGCCGCCGCGAGCACGACGAGGGTCGGGGCGATCAGGATCCAGACCGGGTTCCAGCCGTACGACGGGCGTCGCGTGTAGACGCCGGCGATCACGAACAGGGTCGCCGCGGCGAGTCGGGCGACCGCGAACACGAGGACCTGGACGTTGTCATGGGCGTCGGCGCTCGGGTCCACGGCAGCGAGCCGCAGGCTGACCACCACGGCGATGCAGTAGGCCACCGACAGCGCCATGAAGGCGGCGGAGTGGTACGCGGCCGCGACGACTCGACGCTCGCGATAGCGGGCCCACGCGAGCGTGGTCAGGGTGATGGCGACGACCCCAGCGATCGTGTCCAGCACGAGGTCGGCCGCGGGCAGGACCACGTGCCCGTGGATGCCCCCGAGGAGAAGGAGCACGCTGACGAGCACGCACGCCACGACGGCCAGCCCGAACAGCCGGTCGAGCTGCAGGTTTGCCCGTAAAGGCCGGCTTGACGTCACCGTGCTGTACGGCGCGTCGCCGATTGCGGCCACATTCCCTCGATCGTCCCCACGACGAATCGTGCTCCATTGGCGATCCGAGGAAGGGCGGCCGCCTGGGCGCAAGTAGCGTCCGCACTGGCGCGCCGCATGTCAAGGGCCTCCGCGACAGCCCGTTGATGCCCCCGGCCCGGGCCGTACGGTCAGCCGCCGCCGCGGATCGTCACGACGATCAGGAGGAAGGTGGTCTCGAGGACGTCCACGCCGGCGATGACGAGCGCCAATACGAGCGGCAGCGGGTGGCCGATGAGCCAGCCCGCCGCGGCGGACAGCGCGGCGACGGCCAGGAACACGTAGCGCACGCCGCGGACGATGGTCGCGAGGTCCCGTCCGGTCATCGTCCCGGGAGGGATGTGCCGGCCGATCTCGAGGCGTCGCACCGCCTGGACGAGGCACCAGGCGGCCGTCACCACGCTGACCCCGACCAGCGCGGCACGCACCAGCGCCGGCGGGTGTGCGATCGCGTCGAGGAGATCGCCGCTCCACCCCAGCATCGTCCCGCCGACCAGCGCGACCGTCCCGGCGACAAGCCAGGCGAGCCGCCCGCGATCAACGCCCGTCACGTTCCCTCCAGGACCAGCGGCACTTCATGCATGGCGCCCTCCATGATCCGCCACGCACGCAGCGACGGCAGGCCCGTGACGGCATCCGCCTGGTCATCCGCGAGCGATACGAGGAGATGGAGCGCGTCCGGATAAAGCGCGAGCCCGGCGTCGGTCAGGGAGGGCACCGCCGGGGACCTCACGTGGGAGTGGACGATGCCCCAGAAGACCTCGCCGGCATCGTCGGCGGCGACCGTCAGCCGGTACAGGTCGTCGGGGTGGATCGTGTATCGGACCGGCGAGGCGAGGGCGTTCCGGCAGGCCTCGTATCGGAGCACGATGCCGCCCGAGGCCGGTGCGGCCGATCCGATCACCAGCCCGCACGACTCGTTCGGCTGCTCGGCACGTGCCTGGGCCGCGATGGCGTTGGCGATCGAGCGCGGCAGGACGACACCGGCGATCGCGCGCGGCAGGACGACACCGGCCGGCCCGTGCCGGCTCACGCCTGGATCGTCCGCGCCCCCGCCGGGCGGGACGGCGACCTCGTCGAAGGGCGGGCCCGGTCGGGCCCTGGCGGTCAGCCTGGTTCCTTCGCGAGCGGCTTGACGCCGGTCTCATCGAGGAGGTGCTGCAGGGACTCGAAGCTGAGCATCGCGCACTTGAGGCGGGCGGGGCTGATCTCGATCCCCAGGAGCTCCAGCAGGTCCGCGGCCCCGAAGCCGGCGACGGCCTCGACGGGCCTGCCCTTGACCTCGTCGGTGAGCAGCGAGGCCGACGCCTGGCTGATCGCACAGCCGCGGCCGGTGAACCCGATGTCGGTGACGACGCCGTCTGCGACCGTCAGCTGCATCGTGATCCGGTCGCCGCACAGCGGGTTCGCGCCCTCGAACGTCGCCGAGGGCGACTCCAGGACCCCGAAGTTGTGGGGCCGCCGGTAGTGCTCGAGGATGTAGTCGCGGTAGAGGTCGTCCATGGGTTCCCGGAGTGTAGCGGCCGTCGCGTCAGCCGGCCTGTGGGAGTCCGGCCTGCGGGAGTCCGGCCTGCGCGGCGGCCGAAGCGGCTTGCACGGCGGCCGAAGCGGCCTGCGCTGCGGTCGAAGCGGCGGCCGAAGCGGCCTGCGTGGCCTCTGCGGCGGCCGAAGCGGGTCGCCGGTAGGTGAGGATCACGGTGCCCGAGTCGAGGAGCGCCACGCCCGCGAGCTCCAGCGTCGCCAGGTCGTCGGTCTCGCCGAACAACCGCCGGCCGCTGCCGAGGACCACGGGGAACACCATGAGCCGGTACTCGTCCACGAGCCCGGCGGCATGGAGCGCCCGCACGAGGGTGCCGCTGCCCGCCACGAGCAGGTCGCCCTCGACCTCCTGCTTCAGCCGGCGGACGGCCTCGATCGGGTCGCCCTCCAGCACGTGGGTGTTGTTCCAGGACGGGTCCCGGAGCGTCGAGGACACGACGTACTTCGGCATCGCGTTCATCCTGACGGCGAACTCGCCGAGGTCCGGCTCCCTGTCCGGCCAGGCGCCCGCGAAGCTCTCCCAGGTGACGCGCCCGAGCAGCAGTGCCTCGTGATCCATCGCCTCGGCAAACTTGTAGTCGCGCTGGCCCTGGTCCGGGAAGCGGGTCACCCAGCCCGTGTGGCGGTGGCCGGGCTCGCCGCCGGGGGCCTCGAACACGCCGTCGAGCGACAGGAACTCCGAGACGACGAGGCGGCCCACCCGCTCAGCCGCCGAACAGGCGCTGGACGTCCTTGAGCGCCGCGGCCAGGGCGTCGATGTCGTCCGTGGTCGTGTAGCACTGGAACGAGGCGCGCGCTGTCGCGCCGAGGTCGAGCCGCTCGTGGAGCGGCATCGTGCAGTGGTGCCCGGCGCGGATCGCGACGCCGTAGCGGTCCAGGACCTGCGCCACGTCGTGAGGGTGGATCCCCGGCAGGTTGAACGACACCACGCCGCCGCGCAGCTCCGCCGCCGGCCCGTAGAGCTGGATCCCGGGCACCTCGCGCGGCAGCACCTCCATCGCGTAGGCGACGAGCTCCTGCTCGTGCAGGCGAAGCCGCTCCATGCCCACGCCGAGCAGGTAGTCGGCGGCCACGCCCAGCCCGATCTGCGCCGAGATGTCCGGCGTGCCCGCCTCGAACTTCCAGGGGATCTCGTTCCACTCCGAGCGCCGCAGGTGGACCTCGCGGATCATGTCGCCGCCGCCCATGAACGGCGGCATCGCCTCCAGCAGCTCGCGCCGGGCCCAGAGCACGCCGGAGCCCGTGGGCGCGAGCGCCTTGTGACCGCTGAACACGTACATGTCGCAGCCGATCCGGGTGACGTCCACGGGCAGGTGGGGCACGGCCTGGGCCCCGTCGATGAGCACGAGCGCACCGGCCTCGTGGGCCCTCCTGGTCATCTCCTCGACCGGGTTGATCGTGCCCAGCATGTTGGACACGTGGGTGAAGGCGACCAGCTTCGGCCTCAGGCGCAGGAGGACGTCGAACACGTCCTGGCGGAGGATCCCGTCGTCCGTGATCGGGATGAACTCGAGGTCCGCGTCCTTCTCCTGGGCCAGGATCTGCCACGGGACGAGGTTCGCGTGGTGCTCCATCTCGGTGAGGACGATCACGTCCCCGCGGCCGATGTTCCGGCGGCCCCAGGAGTACGCCACGAGGTTGATCGCCTCGGTCGCGTTGCGGGTCCAGACGATGGTCCGCGGGTCGGGCGCGCCGATGAGGCGCGCGACCTTCTCGCGGGCGCCCTCGTAGGCGGCCGTCGCCTGTTCGCTGAGCTGGTAGATGCCGCGGTGGACGTTCGCGTTGTACCCGCGGTAGTACCCGTCCATCGCCTCGATGACCGGGAGCGGCTTCTGCGAGGTGGCCGCGGAGTCGAGGTAGACCAGCCGGTGCCCGTGCACCTCCTGGTCGAGGATCGGGAAGTCCGCCCGGAGCGCGACCGGATCGAGGGGGGTCACGTCCACGGCGGGCTTCAGCTCGGTGGTCATCGCGTCCTCGTCGTCCTCATGGTCCCGGGTCGTCCTCGTCGTCCTCAGTCCGCCGTCGGCCTACCGGCCGGCGCCGGCCGCCTCGGGCTCCTTCGGGAGCACAAGGGCCTCGTCCGGAATGCCGATGTCCAGGCCATTCTCGCGCAGGATCGGGCCGTAGCCCTCGTCCTCCAGGCGCAGCGCCAGGTCCTTGCCGCCGGACGTGACGATCCGGCCCTCGGCCAGCACGTGGACGTAGTCGGGCGTGATGTAGTTGAGCAGCCGCTGGTAGTGGGTGATCAGCAGGACGCCCATGTTCGGGTTGAGCATCGCGTTGACGCCCTCGGCCACGACCCGGAGGGCATCGATGTCGAGGCCCGAGTCGGTCTCGTCGAGGATCGCGAACTCCGGCTCCAGCATCGCCATCTGGAGCATCTCGAGGCGCTTCTTCTCGCCGCCCGAGAACCCGTCGTTGACGTAGCGGCTGGCGAAGCCGTCCTCCATCTTGAGCATGGCCATCTTCTCGCGCATCTTGCGCCGGAACTCCAGCATCGAGACGCCGCCGCGGGTGATGTCGGTCGGGTCGATGTCCGGGTTCTTGTCCAGGCCCTGGAGCTTGGCGTTCAGGGCGCTGCGGATGAAGCTCGCCACGCTCAGGCCCGGGACGGCGGTCGGGTACTGGAAGGCGAGGAACAGGCCCAGGCGCGAGCGCTTGTCCGCCGACAGCTTCAGGAGGTTGTGGCCCTTCCAGAGGACCTCGCCGCCCTTGACGATGTACGCCGGGTGACCCATCAGCGCGAACGACAGCGTCGTCTTGCCGGACCCGTTGGGGCCCATGATCGCGTGCGTCTCGCCCTTCCGGATCGTGAGGTTGATCCCCTTGAGGATCTCGAGATCCGGCTTGGCGGCCGGGGCGACTCTCAGGTCCCGGATGACGAGCTCGCGGTCGTTCGCGTCGGTCACGAAGTTGGCTCCTGGTGGGCTGGCGGCATCGGCGGGTCGGATGGGTCAGGCGACACCGGCCGGGGCCGGGGCCGGCGCGGGTTCGCGAGGGTCGAGCGTGATGTGACGGACCGGGACGAGGTCGGCGAGGGTCATGGCGTCGAGCGTGCCGGAGATCGCGTCCCGGACCCTGATCCAGAGGAGGTTCACGGTGCAGCGGGCGGACCGGCTGCACTCCAGGTGCTCCGGCTCGTCCGAGGCGCACATCATCGGGGCGATCGGCCCCTCGAGGGCGCGCAGGACGTCGCTCATCCTGATGGCCGACGGGTGCGCGCTGAGCTCGTAGCCGCCCCGGGCGCCGCGCGTCGAGGTGACCAGACCGGCGTCCCGGAGGCTCGTCACGAGCTGCTCCAGGTAGGCGCGGGGCAGGTCCTCGTCCGCGGCGATCTCGGCCAGGCTCGCAGGCCCGGTGCCGAACCGTCGCCCGAGCTGGACCATGAGCCGCACGCCATACTCGCCCTTCGAGCTGAAGGAGACGGCACCGGATCCGTGGAAGCTGGCGCGATTGGTCAGGGCTCGGGTCCTCACATGAAGGTGGTCGGAGTTCCCCGGGGGGACGCCCGCGGCGAGGGAGCCGCCGCGCCGGGGAATTCCGACCGATTTCGTCGGGATTGAGTCTAGACCCTCTCCCCGAAACCCGTCAACGACAGTACCCTGCCCGACAGTGACCACTCGCGCGGCGTATCTGCGGAACCCATGGACGCGGGCCGCATCGACCACGAATGGACTCGAACCCGCCACCGATGAGGACTGACGCGGACGGCGGTACCGTCATGACGCCGCGATGCGGACGTCGCGGGCGAGCCGAGGAGCAGAACCATGACCGACCTCCCGCAGGGCGTGACCGTCGAGACGGTCTGGCTCGTCGAGGTTCCCTACACGGCCGAGGCGCCCGAACGACGACCGTCGCACCGGCCGGTCCACCTCGGGCGGATCGCGACCCTCATGCGGGACGGGATCGTCATCGAGGCCGGCGGCTGCATCGACTGGAGCAAGGCGGTCCTGCTCATCCGTGCCGCGAGCCAGGCGCAGGCCCTCGCGCTCATCGAGGAAGACGTCTACACGCGGGAGGGCGTGTGGCACCGCCCGACGGCCCGGCAGTACGGCCGCGTCGTGGTCGACCGATCCGCAGGCATCGGGCGATGAGCCCGGCATTTCCCGACGCCGAGGCAGCCCTCACCCACATCCTGGTGGTGGCAGACCCCCGTCGGTCGAGTCGCTGGTACGAGGACGTGCTCGGCGCCGATGTGTATCGCGAGTACGACACGTCGGTCGTGCTCCGGTTTCTCGGCGCCTGGCTGTTGCTCGTCGAAGGCGGCGGCCCCACCGAGGACAAGCCCACGGTCACGCTCGCGCGGCCGGACGATCCGGATCGCCGGGACAACCTGTTCACGATCCGCGTTGCCGACTGCCGCGCCACGTACGAGGCGCTGCGGGCGCGGGGCGCGGCGTTCCTGGTGCCGCCGGTCGAGCACGGACGCGAGACACGGTGCTTCGTCCGCGACCCTGATGGCCATCTGTTCGAGATCAGCGAGTACCGGGCCTGACGTCATAGGGTCGAAGTCCCAAGCGCGGGTTCGGGCCCGCAGTTCGGGCCCTCCATCGTTCGGGCCCGCAATCGGCGATCTCGGGCGATACTGCGCTGACCATGCGTCGTCCCCTCCCCGCGGTGCTGCTGGTGCTCGCGATCCTCGCGGCGTGCGCCCCGGCGGATGGCTCCGAACCTCGTTCACCCGCGACCGCGCCCGCCAGCCGGGACGTCGCCTTCGCTACCCCGGCCACGATCGCTTCAGCCACGCCGGCGCCACGCCCCCCGGCCGCCGGGATCACGGATGGCCGCCCGGCTACGCCGGCAGCGACGCCAACGGCCGCGCCCCCGACCGCAGCCCCCACGCCCACGCCCGGGCCGTCCACGCGCCCCGATCGCGCGCCGAAGAGCCGGCCCTACGAGGTCAACCTCGCCAGCACGGCGGACTTCGTGCCCCAGTACACCTTCGAGTGGTGCGTGGGCGCGAGCATCCAGATGGCGCGCTCGATCATCACGGACAAGCGGGATGAGTCGCGCGCCTCGCAGCGCCGGCTGTGGGAGCTCGCACGCGAATACACGATCGACAGCCCGTACGGCGGCGCCAACCCCGCCGGCTGGGCCGCGGCCCTCAACGACCTGGACCTTGGGCCGTACCGCCTTGTCAGCCTGCCCACGTTCGATGACGCCGTGAGCCGGGCCGCGCGGGCGCTCGCCGAGACCGGCCGGCCGGTGGGGCTCGTGATGTGGGCCGGCCGCCACGCCTGGGTCATGACCGGGTTCACGGCGACGGCCGACCCGATCCGCCATGCGGACGCGCGGATCACGCGGCTCCGGGTCATGGATCCGCTCTACCCGCACGGCTCGCGCTGGGGCCCTAGTCCATCGCCCAACCAGCTGATCACCCTCAAGGCGCTCGCCCGTCAGTTCGTGCGACGCGACCGCCCGGACTACGACTTCGGCGTCGACCCCGGCTGGCTCCTGGTGCTTCCCGTCGGGTAGAGGAGCGCGCGGGTCGCGAGATGGAGGCGCGGGTCAGGCGCGGTAGCCCTGAGCCCGGCCACGGTTGGTGTAGGCGCCGCCGAACCAGGCGGACACGTCCATCGCGATGGCGAGTCCCAGCCAGACGAAGTCGAACCCGTTGATGCCCGCCGGAAAGACGGCGACGTACATCAGGGTCGTCCAGGGCGCCACGAGGAAGCCGAGCGCGGGCCACAGGAAGGTGTCGAACGTTGCGTTCCAGCGCACGGGCTCGATGAGCCACCAGAGCAGGATCCCGGCCCGCGGCCCGAGTGCGAACAGGGTCGCGACAACGCAGCACATCGGTTCGACCTCCCGGAAGCAGTCGTGCGCCAGGGCCGGCTTGGGTGCCGATCGGCGGCGGTCGGAGCATCGCACGATCCTGCGGGCGTCGTCGGCCGGCTGCGCGACTCGCGCCGGCCTGGCGATCGGCCAGGTGCGATTGAAAGGCGCAGAGGTCCGACTACCGCGGGCCGGACGCCGGGTCACGGCGTGACAACCCACCCGCTGCCGGACGACGACCCGGCCGTCGCGGGCGATCGACGCCGGGCGCCAGGCGCGCCGCCAGGCCGTCAAGGATCACCGCCAGGCCGAACTCGAACCGGTCATCCGCGGTGCCGGCGACGAGGGCTGACCCGGCCCAGGCGATGCCCGGGAACCGGTCGACCGGCAGCGCGGCCATGGCCTCCCCCATTGCGCGCCGCCGGTTGGCGCGCTCCTCGCCGGTCGCCCCCGCCAGGCCCATGGCCTCCCACAGCGCGGCGCCGGCCACGAAGTTGCCGAGCGCGTGGTTCGCGAAGGCTGCATCCGCAGGCGCGAAGCCCGCGCCGCGAAGCACGCCGAGCGTGCGATCCAGCAACGGGATCTGGCCGCCCGGTCCGGAGCGTGACGTCAGCAGCACCGTGAGGTGGGGCCGGGCGAGGAGACCCGCCCGAACGTCCGGGCGATCGACGCGAGGTCGGCGCGCCAGTCTCCGCTCAGCGGCGTGCTCAGCACGGTCGCGGTCATCGCCACCAGCACGAGGTCGAGGAGCTCGTCGCGGCTCGTCACGTGCCGGTAGAGGGACATCGCACCGGCGCCGAGCCGATCGGCGACGGCACGCATGGTCAGCGCATCCGGGCCCGCCTCGTCGACGAGCGCCACCGCCGCGGCAACGATCCGCTCCCTGGTAAGGATGGGCCGCGACGCCGCGATGGGCAGATCGCGCGGGGGGCTTGACATATCCCCAGTGTAGGCGTAGCGTACGCAGTACGCAAGCGTACGTTGTACGCAGAGACCGGAAACGGTGGACGGACACGGCACACGGGAATGAGGTGGACCCCATGGACGCAGGGATGCTGAAGCTGCTGGTCGCGGGCGTGCTGGGCGCCCACGGGATCGGTCACGTGCTGGGTTGGATGCCGGCGTTCGGGGTCGCCCGGTTCGAGGGCGTGTCGAGCGCATCGTGGCTCCTGACCGGCGTCATCGGCGACACGCCGAGCCGGCTCGCGGCCGGGGTCATCTTCGTGATCCCGACCGCCGGGTTCCTCCTCGCCGCGGCCGGGCTGCTCACCGGCCAGCCATGGTGGCGGCAGGTGGCCGTCGTCTCCGCCGCCGTGTCCCTCGCCGGGACCGCGCTGTTCCCGCAGGCGTTCTCGTCGGGATCGACGGCGGGCTCCGTCGCGGTCGACATCGTCGTCCTCTACGGAATCCTGGTCGCGCATTGGGGCCTGGGGGCGACGGCCATCTAGGCGAGGCATCCGGCGACCGTCGTCCGGTCCTTCGGCCCTTGGCCGCGACGGCGGGCCCATCCACCATCGCGCACGACAAGGAGGTCAGGCGATGGTTCGCAAGGCTCTGGCCCTGCTGGTGGTCGGCGGGGCGATCGGGTTCACGGCAGATCGGGTCTCGATTGAGCTCCGGAAGCCGCAGGTCGACCAGTTCCCGTGGCTCAGGCAGCGGATGAACGACACCGTCAACCCGTGGCTCATGGAGCGCCACATCCCGGGTGGCGCCACGGCCGAGATCGCGACGCTCGAGCACGTCGGACGCACGTCGGGCACGACGTACTTCACGCCGGTCCACCCCACACTCCGGGGCGAGATGGTGCTGATCCCGGCACCCCTCGGCGTCGGCTCGCAGTGGGCGCGAAACGTCCTGGCGGCCGGCCGCGCCCGCCTCCAGCTCCACGAGACGCTGTACGAGCTGGACCACCCGGAGCTGATCACCGTCACCGAGGCGGGGATGGTGCCGCCCCAGGTCGCGGGCCCGTTCGATCGCCTGGGTCTGCGCTACCTGCGGCTGCACCTGGTCGCGTTCGTGCCCGGCACGTTCGTAGACCCACACGGCGGCGGTGCCGACCGTCGATGGCTCGCCCCTCACGGAGCCTCCGCTCGAGGGGCTGTCCGACATTCCCATCGAGCCGAGGATGGTGGAGCAGCCGGTCGGCGTGGCCTGACGCTCGATCGGACGGCTCGCGCGTGCGCGGGCGCGCGGACCCAAAGGATGCCGAAGCCGCGCCCGGGATCAAGCGGATGCGCGCCCGCGCTCGGAGACCGCGGGCGCGTGGACCCAGAGACCGCGCGCCCGTGTTGAGACTCAGTGGATGGCGGCCGCGCCCTCCAGCTCCTCGAACGTGATGCAGTCCTCCACCGGGCAGACGTACTGGCACAGGCGGCAGCCCACGCAGTAGTCGTCCTCGACGATCGAGCCGCCGTGCCCCGCCCGCGTCCTCGACGCGGATCGCCTGGTGGGCGCCGTCGTTGCACGCCGCGTAGCACAGGTTGCAGCGGATGCACTTCGCCTCGTCGATGTGGGCGAGCAGCCGGAACTCCTGGTCCAGGTGCCCCCAGTCGGTGATCGTCGGGAGCGCCTTGCCCACCAGGTCCGCGGGGCTGTGGAGGCCCTTCGCCTTCAGGTAGGTCGACAGGCCGTCGACCAGGTCGTCGATCAGCCGGAACCCGTAGTGCATGACGCTGGTGCCGACCTGGACGGTGGACGCGCCGAGGAGCATGAAGTCCACGGCGTCGCGCCAGGTCTCGATGCCGCCGATGCCCGAGACCGGGATCCCGACCTCGGGGTCGGAGGCGACCTGCGACACCATGTTGAGCGCGATCGGCTTGACCGCCGGACCGGCGTAGCCGCCGTGAGAGCCCTTGCCCCGGACGTCCGGCCACACCGACCAGGTGTCGAGGTTGACGCCGATCAGGCTGCTGATCGTGTTGATCAGGGCGACGCCGTCGGCGTTGGCGGCACGGGCGGCGCGGGCCGGGTAGCGGATGTCGGTGATGTTCGGGGTGAGCTTGACGAGGACCGGGAGCTCGGCCTTCTCCATCACCCACTCGGTGATCATCTGGACGTACTCGGGGACCTGGCCGACCGCGGCGCCCATGCCGCGCTCGCTCATGCCGTGCGGGCAGCCGAAGTTGAGCTCGTAGCCGTCCGCGCCCGTGTCGTTGCACTTGGCCAGGATCTCGTTCCAGGCCTCGCGCTTCGCCTCGACCATCAGGCTGATCACGACGGCGTTGTTGGGGTAGCGCTTCTTGACCTCGCGGATCTCGGCGATGTTGACGTCGGTCGGGCGATCGCTGATGAGCTCGATGTTGTTGATGCCCACGAGGCGACGGCCGCCGTGCTCGAACGTGCCGAGGCGCGCGGTGACGTTCCGGATCGGCTCGCCGATCGTCTTCCAGACGGCGCCGCCCCAGCCCGGCGTCGAACGAACGCATCACCATCTCGGCGTTGTTGCTGATCGGGCAGCTGGCCAGCCAGAACGGGTTCGGGCTGCGGATGCCGGCCATGTCCGTGAACAGGTCAACGCCCGGGACGGTGGCGTCACTGGGACGGACCGGGACGATGCGCGGGCCGCCCAGGCCGAGCGCGTCCACGATCGAGCGCGCGGCCAGCTTGCCGGCCTGGACGGCGTTCACGACCTCGGCCCCGCCGCTGGTGATGTCGCCGATCGCCCAGACCTTCGGGTTCGTGGTCCGGCCGGTGGCCGGATCCGCGACCGCGACGCCGTCGCGGACCGGCACGCCCAGGGCTCCCAGGACGCCGGCGACACCGGTCGGTCCCTCCTGTCCGACCGCCCTCACGACGGTGTCCAGGGCGACCTCGAAGCGGGAATCCTCGACCGGCTGCGGGCGGCGGCGCCCCGACGCGTCGGGCTCGCCGAGCCTCATCGCCTCGAAGGCGACACCCCGCACGTGGCCGCCACTGCCGTGGATCTCCACCGGCGCCGTGAGCCAGCGGATGACGACGCCGATGGAGCGGGCGAGGTCGATGGCGTGCGGGTAGGCGGGGCACTCGACCGCGCTCCGGCGATAGAAGAGGGTGACCTCTTCCGCGCCGAGTCGGACGGCCGCGGCCGCGGCATCGAACGCGGTGCTGCCACCGCCGATGACCCCGACCCTTCGGCCGGTGATCGCGTCGCCGGTGTGCCCCTCGATCGCGCGGCCGATGAGGTCGAGCGCGTCCACGACGCCCTCGAGATCCTCGCCGGGGACTCCCAGCCGCTTCCCGTGACCCAGGCCGACGGCGACCACCACGGCATCGTTGCCCGCCAGCAGCGCCTCCGCCTCCACGTCACGCCCGACCACCGAGCCCAGCACGAGCCGTGCCCCGGCCCGTTCCACCTGTGCCGTCTCGAGGGCGACCGTCTCCCGGGGCAGGCGCCAGGGCACGATCCCGTGGTCGCCCAGGCCCCCGGCCCGCTCGTTCGCGTCGTACACCGTGACGCCGACGCCCGCCCGGCGCAGCTCGGCGGCACACGCGAGGCCCGCGGGCCCGGCGCCGATGATCGCCGCGCTGACGCCCGCCTCTTCGCCGGGGGTGAAGAAGGCACCACCGGCGGCGGCATGCGTTTCTACGGCGTAGCGCTGGAGGCGCCCGATCGCGATTGGCCGGTCCGTGGCGTTGCGGACGCAGGCGCCCTCGCACAGGCGCTCGACGGGGCATGCGGCGCCGCACGTGGCTCCGAGCGGGTTGGCGGCGAGGATCGTCCTCGCGCTGCCCTCGAGATTGCCCGTCGCGATCTTGCGGATGAACGACGGCGACGTCGATGCCGGTCGGGCAGGCGTGCGCGCACGGGGCGTCGTAGCAGTAGAGGCAGCGCTCCGCCTCGGTCCGGGCCGCACCCGCGGTCAGCTGCGGGAGGGGGAGGAACGGGTCGGGCACGCGCCCGACCGTCGCGTCGAGGCTCATGGTTCGTGGATCCTCGCTCGGTCGACAGCGTCGCCATCTGGGCAGCGACGGGCTGGGACGCCGGCTCATCTTGCCCACCCGGTGACCGTCCGCCGAACGGCCGTTCCGCCCGGTTCATAGGGGCCACAGGGCCGGAGGTGCGGCGCGCTCGTGATCGGTGGCGTGCCGAAGCAGGGCGACAGGCGCGCCTTTGGACGCGACCGGCGCCACGCGCCCGGGGCGACCGGCGCGCGCTATGCGACCCGGGGGACCGGCGCCAGCACCGCTGCGATCTCGCGCGCCCAGGCATCGATCTCGGACCACGGCCGGAAGTCGCCCTCCGGCGCCCGTACCGCGGCCACGATGGCCTTCTCCCCGAAGCCGAGACGCTTGCGGTCCACCAGGCCGGCAAACACGTGATGCTCCCTGGCCCCGATCAGCTCCGCCAGCTGGGCGGCGTCCGCGGACTCCTCGGCAGGCTTGGGCGGGTCGCCCACCGGCCCGCTCGAGAAGAGCCACACGGGGATCCGTGAGAGCGCGACCTTCTCGCGCTCGACCAGGTCCCTGGCGGGTTCGAGCCAGTGCCCGACGTAGACCGCGCTCCCGATCACGGCCGCGTCGTAGCCGTCCAGTCGGGCGACCTCGGCAGGATGCGCGACGTACACCTCGTGGCCGGCGCCCTGGAGCGCCGCGCCGATCGAGGCGGCAACCTCGGTCGTTGCCCCGTGCCGCGACGCGGCGGTCACCAGCACCTTCATCGTCCGTCCTCCCTCCGACCGAGCGCAGGGCGCCCGTGCCCGGCAATGGTCGGCGAGGCGGTTGGCGGCCGGCAGGGCCGGATGGGCGCGGCGCGGCGGGTGAGGTCATGCCCCACCGGGGTACCTCCGGCCTATCGTGCGCAGGCGGACCGGCGCCTACGGTGCTTCCTGACACCTCGTCACGTCCCATCCCCGGGGGGCCCACCTTGACGAGGCAGGGGGTATCAGTACCCGTCGCATGGCGCTGGCTCTCAACGAGGACACACCCGCCGCACGCAGGGTCATACCTGCCCGATCCCGCGCGACCAGCGCCAGGACCCACGAGGCTCGGGCACTTGCGTTGCGCCGTGTCGTCGCGGAGGTCAGCGCCAACCTGGAGCTGAGCGAGGTGTTCGAGGACGTCCTCGACTCGTCCCAGGCGCTGTTCGGCGCGGACGTCGCGGCACTCTGGCTCATGGATCCCGGCCGCCACCCGCTGCGCCTGGCCGCGCACCGGGACCTCGACCCGGAGCTGATCGAGGGCGTCGGGGCGCTGCGGCCGAGCGACGACGCCGCCGAGATGCGGGCGATCGCCGAGCGGCGGGCCCTCGTCGTCGCCCGCCCGGAGACCGCTCCCCGGTTCGCGGACGTCTACGCGCCGCCTGGGCTTCCGCACGATCAACTTCGTCCCGCTCGTGTTCCGCGACGAATCGGCCGGGCTCCTCGCGCTCTACCACCGGACCCCGTACGACTGGACGCCCGACGAGCTCGAGCTGTGCACGTCGTTCGCGAGCGGCATGGCGACGGCCGTCGTGAATGCCCGCCTGTACAGCTCGGTCCGGGAAGGCGCGGCGCGACTGCGTGCGATCCAGGAGCTCTCGTCACGGCTCAACCGAATCCAGGACGTGGAGGGGATCGGCGAGGCGATCGTTGCGGAGGCGGATCGCCTGATCAGCCATGACACGATCCGCGTCTACCGCGTGGACCACGTCACCCAGGTCTGCGAGCCCATCGCGTTCCAGGGCGAGTTCATGGATATCGGCCGGCCGTCGGCGGACCAGCTGCGGGTGCGGATCGGCGAGGGCCTGACCGGGTGGGTGGCCCTCAACGCCCGGACGCTCCGGCTGGGCGATGCCGAGGCGGATCCCCGGGCCCGGCAGGTGGGCGGCCTGCGCGGGGCCGAGTCGATGCTCCTGGTCCCGATGGCCTGGGAATCGCGGGTCGTAGGCGTCATCGTCGTGTCCAAGGCCGGCTTCGACCAGTTCGGCGACGACGACGAGCGGACGCTGGAGATCTTCGCCGGCTTCGCGGCCCAGGCGATGGTCAACGCCGAGGCGTTCGACCAGGTCGACCAGCAGCGCCACGAGCTGGCGCACCGCCTCGAGAGCCAGCGCCGCCTCCTGGAGGTCAACGAACGCCTCCTGTCGACCCTCGACCCTTCGAGCGTCCTCGAGATGATCGCCGACTCGCTGAAGGCGGTCGTCTCGTACGACTCCCTGACGATCTACCGCGTCGACCGCGCTGCCTGGTTGCGCAGGCCGGTCGTCGCCCGGGACCGGTTCGCGGACTTGATCATGTCGCACGAGGGGCCGCTCGACGCCGGCGTCACCGGCTGGGCGATCCGCAACGGCGAGGCCGTCCTGGCCAATGACGCCCACCTCGATCCGCGCTCGGTCCAGATCCCCGGGACGCCCGAGGAAGCCGAGTCGATGATCGTGTGCCCGCTGCTTGTGGCGGGCGAGGTGATCGGCACGCTCAACATGGCGCGGATGGGCGAGGGCGAGTCACACTTCTCGCGGGACGAGTTCGAGCTGGTCCAACTGTTCGCGGCCCAGGCGTCGATCGCGCTCCGCAACGCCGAGGCGCACGGAGCCGTGGTCACGCAGGCGGCCCACGACGCGCTGACGGGTCTCCGGAACCATGGTGCGTTCCAGCGGGAGCTCGGGGAATGGATCGGCCGCGCGGGACAGTTCGCGCTGCTGATGGTGGACCTCGACGCGTTCAAGGACTACAACGACACGCACGGGCACCCCGCGGGGGACGCGCTGCTCGTCCGCATCGCACAGGCGATGACCGCCGCCGTCCGCGATGGCGACCGCGTGTTCCGCTATGGCGGCGACGAGTTCGCGATCCTCGTGCCGCTCGTCAGCGAGCACGGTGCCCGCGAGGTCGCCGATCGGGTGCGCACGGCCATCGCCACCCTCACGGCCACGTTCGGTCCGCCCGTGACGGCGAGCGTGGGTGTCGCCATCTACCCGGACGCCGGCATCACCAACGACGCCCTGGTGGCCGTCGCCGACCGCGCCCTGTACCTCGCCAAGCCGGCCACCCGCAGCCGCGGGAGCGCCGACGACCCGACCCGTGACCTCTACCTCGCGGCCGTCGACGAGACCACCATCAAGCTGCTGGAGCGTCTCGAGCCGCGTGAGCTGCTGCGCGAGATCGTGGAGCGGGCGGCCGCGCTGGTCGGCGTCAGGCACGGCTTCCTGTACCTGCTCGAGGACGATGGCGAGGGAGACGTCGACCTCGTCGCCCGCGTCGGCCTCGGCGTGTTCGAGGCCTACGAGGGCTACCACCTGCCGAAGGGCGCCGGTATCGGCTGGTCGGTGGTGGGGAGCGGCAGCCCGGTCGTCGTGGACGATTACGACACGTACGTGCACAGGTCGTACGACCTTCCGCAAGGAGCGTTCGGCGCCGTGTGCGGTGTGCCGCTGACCTCGGGCGACGAGACTCTCGGGGCTCATCGGCCTTGCCTCGGGCGAGGCCGGCCGCCCGTTCTCGGAACGGGAGGTGGAGGCCCTGACCCGGTTCGGCCAGCTGGCCTCCGTCGCGCTCGACAACGGACGCCTGTTCGAGCGCGCGCAGACCGAGGTCCGACGGCGCGCCCACGCGGCGCTCCACGACATGCTGACCGGCCTGCCGAACCGCACGCTGCTGCTGAACCGACTGGCGGAGGAGCTCGAGGCAGCCCAGCGGGCCGCGAGCCACCACCCGTCCGGGACGCGGATCGGGCTCATCCTCCTGGACCTGGACCGGTTCAAGGTCGTCAACGAGAGCCTGGGCCACGCGGCCGGCGACCTGCTCCTGACCCAGGTCGGTCACCGGCTCGTGACCGCCGCCCGCTCCACCGACACCGTCGCGCGCCTCGGCAGCGACGAGTTCGGGATCCTGCTCGGCGCGGTGCGCAGCCTGCGAGAGGCCGAGCTGGTTGCGGCGCGGATCGAGGCGGCCATCGCGGAGCCGTTCGACCTCGACGGCCAGGAGGTCAGCGTCGGGGCCAGCCTGGGCCTGGCGGTGGGCAGGGCAGTCGTCACCTACCCGGGCGACCTGCTCAAGGAGGCGGAGATCGCCCTCCATCGCGCCAAGTCGGATCCGCTCCGGACGATCGTGCTGTTCGACCCCGAGATGCGGGCCCAGACCCTGGAACGCGCCACGCTGGAGCACGACCTGCGGCGCGCGATCGAGCGCTCGGAGCTCCGCCTGCACTACCAGCCGCTGGTGGATCTCGCGACCGGCCGGGTCCTGGGGATCGAGGCCCTCCTCCGCTGGCAGCACCCGACCCGCGGGCTCGTGCCTCCGCTCTCGTTCATCCCGCTGGCGGAGGAGACGGGGCTGATCCTCCCGATCGGCCGGTGGGTCATCGAGACCGCCTGCCGCCAGGTCCGCGAGTGGCAGCGCCAGGTGCCGGCCGCGGCCGAGCTGGTGGTCAGCGTCAACCTGTCGGCGCGCCAGTTCGCCCAGGCAGACCTCATCGCCAACGTGGCGCGGGATCCTGGACCACGCCGGCCTGACGCCCGGGTCACTCGAGCTGGAGATCACCGAGAGCGTGGTGATGGACCAGTCCGAGGCGGCCGTCGAGAGGCTGCGAGGGATGCGGGCGCTGGGCGTCAAGCTGGTGCTCGACGACTTCGGCACCGGGTACTCCTCGCTCTCGTACCTCCGCCGGCTGCCGCTCGACACAATCAAGATCGACCGCTCGTTCGTGACCGGGCTGGGGACGGACGAGGCCGACCTGCCGATCGTCCAGGCCATCATCTCGCTCGCGCACGGGCTGGGCGTCGACGTGGTGGCGGAGGGGATCGAGACCGAGGAGCAGCTGGTGCGCCTGCGGGGGCTCGCCTGTGACCGCGGGCAGGGCTTCTACTTCGCCCGGCCACTCCCGCCGGAAGGCGTGCGCGCCCTGTTCGCGGCGTCCCCCGACGAGCGCTTCCTGGTCCTGCCCGTGGCCTGATCCCGCGTGCCGGCGGGCGGGACGTGCCGGCGGGCGGCGCGTGCCGGCCGCGGCCGCGTACCGGCCGGCGGCGTCAGCCCCGGTTGCCCATGAGGCGGAGCAGGAACAGGAAGATGTTGATGAAGTCCAGGTACAGGTGCAGCGCCGCGATGATCGAGGCGCGCTCCTGGGAGCCCGTGTACGCCGCGTAGTCGCCGCGGGTGATCTTCTGGACGTCCCACGCGGTGATGCCCGTGAACAGCGCGACCCCCACCAGGGAGATCACCCAGCCGATCGTGGACGAGCGCGAGGAAGATGTTCACGACCGACGCGATGACGATCCCGATGAGGCCGACGAACAGCAGCCCGCCCATGGACGAGAGGTTCCGCTTCGTCACGCCACCGAACAGCGCCGCCGCACCGAACATCCCGGCGGCGGAGACGAACGCCGCGGCAGCCGAGGCGCCCGTGTACAGGCTCACGATGACGCCGATCGTGAGGCCCATCGACGCCGCGTAGACGAAGAACAGGGCGAGGCTCGCGGTCGGGGAGATCCGGTTGATGGCCCCCTGGATCGCCATCGCCAGGATGAACTGGCCGATCAGCAGCAGGAGCCAGAACGACTCGACGGTCGCGATCAGGCCGGTGCTCGTCGTGACGACATAGGCCACGGCCGCGGTCAGCAGCAGCCCGGCGAACATCCAGCCGAAGGCGCCGATCAGGAGCTGCTGGACGAGCGCCGGCGCGGGGCGAACGCCCAGCTGACTCGGGGAGTAGGGGTAGCTGTTCATGTCTTCACTCCAATCGGGTGACGCCGGTCAGGATGCGGTGGCCGCGTCGCGTCCCAGGCGCGCGACCGTCGCCTCCCTGGCCTCGCCCTGTTCCGCGACTCGCGCGAGGACCCAGAGCAGGTCGGCCAGGCGATTCAGATAAGGCAGAAGCCGGCCCGAGGCCAGCCTCTCGTCATGCAGGGCAAGCGCCACGCTGCGGCGCTCGGCGCGCCGGAGGATCGTGCGGGCCATCTCGAGGGCGGCGCTCGCCCGCGTCTCGCCGGGAACCACGAACTCGCGCGGCAGCTCGATGACCGCCTCCATCTCGCGCAGGATCGTGTCCACGGCGTCGACCATCGCCGCGGAGACCCGCGTCTCGCCGTCGCGCTGGCGGTCCTTCGACCCGGGTGCAGTGGCGAGCTCCGCGCCGACCACGAACAGCTCGCGCTGGATGCGCAGCACGAGACCCGCGAGGCCCGAGAACGCGGGCGTGCGCGCGTCGTTCGTGCGGTCCTTGCTCAGGGCGAGCTCGGCGCGGGCGAGTCCCAGCGCGGCAACGGCCTCGTCCACGGCCCCGAAGGCCTCCGTGCGGAGATCGTCCTTGCGGACCCGATCGCCGCCGAAGAGGAGGCCCGTCGTGCCGTCGTCCCCGCGGCCCGTGGCCACGGCGCTGTCGTACGGGAGGCGGCTCATCGTGCGGACGCCGTGCGTGGGGGCCTCTGCGGACGCGTGCGTGGGTGCGGCTCATCGTGCGGACGCCGTGTCTGGGGTCCTGCTCACCACATCAGGCCCGCGTCGCGCGGGTCCCAGCGCTCGGCCAGCAGCGTCACCTTGACGTCGTGGTCCACCACGGTCTCGGCCTGCTCCTTGACCTGCTGGATCATGGCGCCCGCGTATGGGCAGAACGGCGTGGTCAGGATCATCTTGATCTCGGTGGAGTCCGGTCCGAGGATGATCTGCCGGATCAGTGCCAGCTCCACCACGTTCATCCCGATCTCCGGATCGACCACGGCGCGCAAGGAGTCCAGGATGGCCAGCTCGGTTGCCCGGCGCTGGGCATCGAACACGGGCTCGCTGGTTGCGGAGGCGGAGGGTGAGGACTCGGTCATGGTCGGGAAATCCTACCATTGCGCTGGGAAATGGCCACGCGGGCCGAGGCGCGGGCCGCGATCGCCTGCGGAGAACATCGGCTGCGGCGGGCGGAGGCCATCGGCGAGCCGGACAGTGGTGAGCGCGGGTCGCGGTGTCCGGCGGCGATGAGGCCGCGCGCGTCAGGCCGGGGCGCCGGCCTTCACGACGACGCCCGGGACACGCAGGCCGGGTGGCAGGCTGGCCGCCTCGTCGTCGGAGCAGCCCGGACCGCCGAGGGAGCCGTCCGCATCGAAGAACTCGCGATAGCGGTCGCGATGCTCTCCGGCATAGGCGTATGCCGTGGCGATGCCGATGAGCCGCAGCTCGGGGTGATCCTTCAGGAGGTCCGTGACGGTGAGGCCGTTCCGGCGCTGCTCCAGCACCTGGCGCACGGTGAGACGGCTGCCGTAGCAGAAGGGCTCGCCGTTCATCACGAGCGGGTCGGTCTTGACCCACTTGATGGTCATCGAAGCTCCTAGATGCCCTTGTAGATCGTGTCGATGAACCGGTTCTTCTTCCGGGCGTCGCCGGACAGGCGGCGATACCAGCGGAAGACGCGCTCGGCCTCATCGAGCGCGCGGTCGGCGATGGCCATCTCGTCCTCGGCCAGGACGCCGCGGGCGCCCGCCCGAAGGCCTTCGCAGATCCGGACGATGTCGTCCATCGGAACGCCCCGCCGGCGTAGGACCGTCGCGAAGTGGCCGGCAAACCCCTTCAGCCAGTAGACGTCGTCTCCTGCCACGCAGAGCGCCAGGCGGTCCACGATGACCTCGGCATCGCCAAGGAGGTTGCGGAGCCCATCCTCGTCGAAGCGGGTCCGGAGCGTGGGGTCCTCGGCGGCCGCCACCTCGAGGGCACGAGAGGCGAGGCGGGACCGTTGGGCCACGAGGCGCGCCGCGGCCTCCGGGTGACCGGCCTGGAGGCTGCGAGGCGGAAGACCGAGCGAGGGGTGGCTCACGGCATCGAAGGATACCGCTCCGGTGTGCCATGCGCGTAGGATCTGTCCCTGCGCGTAGGATCTGCGTCCATGAGCGACTCGGAGACCGGCAACCCGATCCCGTCCGGGGGCGACCGGCGGCGGCTGGACCGCGCACCCGGCACGCGCTACGTCGAGCCCGTTGCGGTCGCCGGCGCCCCAAGTCGCAGCGCGTCGGTCCGCGGCATCGGCATCGCCGCTCTCGTGGCAGGCGTCGGAGGCGCGGTGTTCTTCGTCCTGGGCCAGCTGAACCTCGGTCCCGGGCTGCTTGCGGTCGCAGCTTTCACCGGCTGGGTCACCGCCGTCGCCCTCGTGGATCTCGGCGGAGGCGCCGGCCTGGACCGCGGGCCCGTGCGGATCGCCGTGGCGGCCTGCCTGGCGGGCGGGGCGATCCTGGCGGCGATCGTGCTCGACTGGGCCTGGGCCGGGGTGCAGGGTGGAGTCCTCGGGCTGCTCGCCTATGTCGGCGAGCGCTACGGACCCGCGGCGCTGCTGGACGTTGCCGTCGCGAGCCTTCTCGCGGGGCTGCACGCCCGCTGAGAGATTGCTGGGCGCCCGGCGAGGGCCGTCCGGGCGGACGCGCGTAACGCGGGATCTGCGCGCTTCGGCGCACTGGGTGCAGCCTGGCTGCGGAGCCGGCGCCGATCGTCGGGTCCTGCCTCCATCGGTACGTTCGACCCCGTGCGCATGGGGGTCGCGAGCGATCAGACTGCGACGCGCCAGCTCAAACCACGCGCTGGACCGGGCACGCGCGAGCTCAGCCAGATGAGGGTGACATGGGTCGGTTGATCGTCGGGATCGGTCTCTTCGCCATCATCTCGATCGGTGCCTTCGTGTTCCGCGACTACCTGTCGCAAAACGCCGGAGAGCTGCAGGTCGGGGACTGCTTCGACGTGCCGGCGGGCGACGAGATCGGCGACGTCCAGCACCACCCGTGCACGGATGCGCACGACGGTGAGGTCATCCTCGTCGCGGACTTCAACGGGTCGGCAACCTACCCGACCATCGCGGCGTTCGACTCGTGGGTCAAGACCAGGTGCGCCGACAAGGCATTCCGGGACTACGTCGGTGAGTCGTTCGCGGCGCGGCAGGACATCGACCTCGGGTACTTCTACCCGAAGGAGGAGAGCTGGAAGAGCGGCAAGGACCGGTCGATGATCTGCTATGTCACGCCGGTAGCCGGCGGCAAGGTCAACGTCTCGTTCGCCAGGGCCGCGCCCGCACAGAACTGATGGCTGCGCCGATACCTGTTCGGCGGCGGCCGGGTCCCACGACGCTGGCCCGTCGCGGCCGGTCGGCGTCGCTCAGCGCTGCAGCTTCTCCGGGCGTGGGGCACGACGCTGCGCAGGCGTCGCGGGCGTGCCTTCCGCGGCGTGACCGGCGTGTTCCGCCGCGGCACGCCGGACCTCGTCCAGGCGGTGCTGGAGCTCCGGGTCGAGCGGGATCACCCGCCGCGCCGTGGCCCCTGTCACGAGATCGCCCGTCCGCGAACCCGTGGATTCGGTCGCCTCGCCGAGGCCAGGGACCTCGCCCATCCCTTGGCCCGCGCCGATGCCGCCGGTTTCACCGCGGAACGGCATCCCCTGGCGCTCCACGGCGTCGAGGCTCATGCGGAGGGCGGCCGTCTTCTGGCCGGCGACCTCGCGGACGTAGGCGGCCTCCTCCTCGGGGGTCATCGGACGCCCGCGGACGAGGCCCTTCGGCTTGCCCACCATGAGCCAGGCCAAGTGGTAGCGGTCCATCGTCCCCCAGGCGGTCGCGAGGAGATCGTCCGAGAGCTGGAGCCACGTCTGAAGCGCGGTGAGCGAGGGATCGGCGTCCAGGCGCTCGCCCTCGGCGACCAGCTGGCGGGTTCGAAGGATGAGCTCGTCGCGCTGCACGGGCTGAGTCTATCGGCTATGAACGTGCTGACTCTCGCTGGCAAGCGTAGCGTGCGCTCACCGGACGAGGGGCATCGTGGGACACCATCGACGGGCAGGCCGCCGACCTAGTGGACGTGAGAGTCCGAGAGTCTATCTGGCCGCCCCTGCGACTTGACCGGTTGCGCCTTGCTGAGCGCGGATCCGTAGGTGTCGTGTCGCCCGAGCTGGTGTCAGCCTCACGGAGGAGCAGCGCCATGCGCTTCATCGGACTCGACATCGGCCGCGACTTCGCCCACGTCGCGGTCGTCGAGGGCAGCGGGACCGCGAGGCGGCTGCCGCGGCTCGCGATGGGCGACGACTTCCGGTCGTTCGCGGCGACCCTGGGACCGGACGACGTGGTCGCTCTCGAGGCGTCGACCAACACCTGGGCGCTGGCCGACCTGCTGGGCCGCCCATGCGGGCCGGGTCGTCGTGTCCAACCCCCTGCGCACGCAAGGCGATCGCCGTCGGCCAAGCGCAAGACCGACGACATCGACGCCGCCACCCTGGCCGAGCTCCTCGCCGCCGACTACCTGCCGCTCGGTGTGGCAGCCCGACGAGGCGACCCGCCGGCTGCGCCGGCTGACGTCGCACCGGGCGGGGCTCGTGCGTGACCGGACGGCGGTCCGCAACCGGGTGGCCGCGGTGCTCTCGCGGCACCTGGTGCGGGCTCCGATGACGGACGTGTTCGGCGTCCGCGGGCGCGCCTGGCTGGCGGCGCTGGAGCTGCCGCCCGACGAGCGCCTGGCGCTCGACGCGGCGGTGCGGATCGACGCCGTCCTGTGCGAGCAGGTGGCGGCTGCCGAGCGGGCGATCGCGGAGGCCGTCGTCGATGACCCGCGCGCCCGGCGGCTGCTCACGATCCCGGGGATCGGGCTCGTGACCGGCGCCTCGATCCTGGCCGTCGTGGGCGACATCGACCGCTTCGACCGGCCCGCCAAGCTCGTGTCCTATCTCGGCCTCGACCCGAGGGTCCGCCAGTCGGGCGACCGGCCGGCGATACGCGGCCACATCAGCCGCGCCGGCCAGGCCCACGCCCGGGGCCTGCTGTGCGAGGCCGCCCACTCCGCGGTCCGCTCGCCGGGACCCCTGGCTGGGCTTCCACGCCCGGCTCAAGGCGCGGCGGGGTGCCGGCGTCGCGATCGTCGCGACAGCCCGCAAGCTCGCGGTGCTCGTGTGGCACCTGCTCACCAAGGACGAGGACTGCCGGTTCGCGCCCGACGGCACGCACGGCCTTCAAGCACCGGTCACTCGACCGCATGGCGGGACGGGCAGGGACGCGGCCGCCGCAACGGGGAGCGACTGGTTCGAGCCACGACCAGGGTCGGGCAAGGCTGCGCGGCGGGCATGATCCCCATGACCCCGCCCTTCGCCACGCGATCGACCGCGTCCAGCCGGACGATACATCGCCGTCCGGGGCTTGACACTTTCATCCGTAGGTGCAGGACGCGCCGCGCGGGTAGGCTTCGGCACGCGATGCCTCGCCTGCTGCCGCACGACGTCATGTTCTTCGCCTCTGCCGCCGGGCTGCGAGCCTGGCTGGAGCTCAACCATCCGTCCGCGGCCGACCTGTGGATCGGGGTGAGATCGAAGGCGAGCGGGCTGCAGACCCTCGCCTGGACCGATGCCGTGGACGAGCTCCTCTGCTTCGGCTGGATCGACGGCGTCTCCATGCCATATGAAGGGGCCAGGGCGATCCGGGCGACGCCGCGCCGGACGGCCAGCATCTGGAGCGACCGGAACGTCGGGCGGGTGGAAGCGCTCCGGGCCGAGGGGCGGATGACGCCCGCCGGTGAGGCCGCCTTCGCGCTGCGCCGAGGCGATCGGACCGGCGTCTACTCCTTCGAGCGCGAATGGGCCCTCGACGAGGGCGCCGAGTCGGCACTCCGCGCCGACCCGACAGGTTTCTCGTTCTGGGAGGCGCAGCCGCAAAGCTACCGGCGCGCGGCGTCGCACTGGGTGATGAGCGCGAAGCGGCCTGACACGAGAGCCCGCCGCCTGGACCGGCTGGTGGCCGGGTGTGCCGCGCGGGAGCGGCTGGTTGAGATCACAGGGAGGGCCCGCACTCGGGACGGTTCCGGGTGACCGGGTCCGAACCGGCGGCGGTGGCGTGCCTATCGCAGGCCGCGGCCGCCGGCACCACCGTGGGGAGCGGGGACGCGGGCGGACCTACCCCACCGGTGCGGCGCCACAGGCCACGAATTCGCCCAAACACGTCCCGAACGGGACGGTTTCCGCTCGCACCGGCCCGATCCGTGGCGTCTCCCGCCACGAAGTCGCCCGAATCGCCGCGCCAGAGGTCTCAACCGGCGAAGTCGTGGCGCCACGCGCCACACCGGGCGCAGTGGGCGCGCAGACGGAACCCCAACCGGCGAAATCGTGGCGCCACACGCCTGCCTGCGCCACGATCTCCGCCTTGGGCCGACTGCGGGACGGCGGGTGGGCGGAAAACGTGCCTGTCCCGCGCCACGGCGACCGAGGGGCACCCGACCAGCCACCCGAAGTGCGGCGCCCGTCACCCCTCCCCGAAGAACGTCTCCCGGTCGGCGCGCGCCCGGCGGCTCCACGGGCCAGGCAGGCCGTCCCCGATCGCATGCCCGTTGAACCGGGTCACGGGCAGGATCCCGGCCACGGACGAGCACAGGAACGCCTCGCGCGCCGCGGCCAGCTCGTCAGGGGTCAGCCAGCCCTCCACGGCGCGGAGGCCGACGGTGCCGGCCCAGCGGAGGAGCCAGGAGCGGGTGGTCCCGGGCAGGATCGCGCAGTCGAGGGACGGCGTCGCCAGCTCGACGGCGCCGTCGATGGCGCCCCGAACAAGGAAGATGTTCGCCGTCGTCGATTCGGACAGGTACCCGAACGTCGTCAGGAAGAGGGCGTCGTCGGCCCCGGCTCGCCGCGCCTCGATCCGTGCGTAAACGTAGTCCGCGCGCGAGGTGGTCTTGAGCGTGACGATCGGGTTTGCCGGGTCGCGGCGGATCGAGCTGGACACGAGCGACAGACCGTGCTCCAGGTGTCCAACTGGGACCATCGGGACCGGCCACGCCTGGATGACGAGCGTCGGGACGATCTTCTCAGTCGCCGGCGGCAGCAGCCCGCGCGACGCCCATGTCCCCCGCGAGACCGTGATCCGCACCGAGGCATCGCCGTCGGCTCCGTCCAGTCCTTCGGCCGCCAGCAGCTCCGTGATCCCGACCGCCAGCCGCGCGTCGACATCGTTCGGCAGCTCGATCGCGAGGCCGTCCGCGGAGCGCCGGAGCCGCGCCAGGTGCTCGGGCAGCTCGGTGCAGCGACCACCCTTCGCGCGAAGCGTCTCGAAGATGCCGTCGCCAAGCTGGAACCCGCGGTCCGCCACGGACAGGTGGGGACCCGCGGCAGGCCGGATCGCCCCGTCCACCCACACGTTCCGAGGCCCGGGATCGCTCACGCAGGAACCTCCGCCGCTCCGATGGCCGAGAGGGGCCCGCGCGCCTTCGCGACCGTCTCGTCCCACTCGTCCTGCGGGTCGCTGCGCCAGGTGATGCCGCCGCCCACGTGGAGTGTGAGCCGTTCGCCATCCGCGACGAAGGTGCGGATCAGGATGGATGAGCCGAGACACCCGTCCGGACCCAGCCAGAGCATCGACCCGCAGTACGGGCCGCGACGGACAGGTTCGAGCCCCTCGATGATCTCCATGGCCCGGATCTTGGGAGCGCCCGTGATGCTGCCGCCGGGAAAGGACGCCGCCAGCAGGTCGAAGGCGTCCGCGTCCGGTCGAGCCGCCCCGTCACCGTGGTGACGAGGTGCTGCACGGCGGCCGACCGCTCGAGGCGCAGGAGCCGCGGGACCCGGATCGAACCCGGGACGCACACGCGACCGAGGTCGTTCCGCAGCACGTCGACGATCATCACGTTCTCCGCCTGGTCCTTGCCGCTGGCCAGGAGCTCGCGGGCAAGGGCGTGGTCCTCCTCGCGTGTCCGTCCGCGCGGACGGGTGCCCTTGATGGGGTCCGTCGAAACACGTCCCGCCGCGTCCACGGCGAGGAAAGGTTCCGGGGAGGCGGAGAGGAGGGCACGTGGCGCTCCGGTCGACGGGGAGGGGCCGACGTCCAGGTACCCGGCGAAGAGGGCGGGGTCCCCCGTGCGGAGGCGGCGGAAGACCGGCCACGGGTCGCCCGCGAACGGCGCCTCGAGCCGGCGAGTGAGGTTGGCCTGGTAGATATCGCCACGGCCGATCGCATCCCGCACAGCCTCCACGCCGGCGAGCCATGCGGCGTGCGGCGTGCCGGACACGAATGCCTGAGGGACCGGACGACCCGAGGAGGTCGGTCCGTCGCCGGCCCGGACCACGCCGCGGGCGAGATCGTCGAGGCGGGCGAGCACGTCCCGGATGCGGCGTGCCTGGCGTTCGCCGTCACCGTCGGCCATCCTCGTGGCCAGCCACGCGGTTCCCGTCATTCGATCCCACGCGAGCACCCAGTCGTGCAGCGCGAGGCGTAGCAGCGGCAGGTGCTGGTCCACGCGTGCCAGACCCGGCAGGTGTTCGAACCGCCGGCCGAGGTCGTAGGCGAGGTAACCCACGAGGCCGCCTGCGAACGGGGGCCCGGCGGCGGCCGGGACGCCATCGGCGACGGCCGCGACTCCATCGCCGGTGGCCAGGACTGCGTCCGGGACGCGCCCGCCCGCGAAGCGGGGGCTCGGCCTCGGCGGCGTCGGCGGCAGATGGGAGGCGCCCGTCGAGCCGCGCGAGCAGCGCCCTCGCCTCCGCGAACGGGTCGGGCCCCTCGGCGGGCGCGTCGAGCACGGCCAGGGGATCGGCCGTCAGGTAGCTCCACCGCCCGGTGCGACCGGGGCGAGCGCTCTCGAGAAGAGCCAGGCCGGGCAGGTCCCGGAACGCCTCCGCCGCGTCCAGCGGCGGGACGCCGTCGAGGCCCGACATCCGCAGCACGCGCGGCGGCAGCGGGACGCGACGACGACGACCGGGGCGACGACGCGCGGGACGAGACCTTCCGTGCTGCCGCCGCGCGTCCCCGATCGGGGTCGGGCGCCTCGACGGCGTGGCGCGCTGCGGGATCGGCTTCCGGGATCGACGGCACGGCGCGATCATAGGGGTGTCGCGCGAACGGCGACCCGCGTCCCGCTCCAGGAGTCACACATGCGAGCCACCGCGCTTGGCCTGCGCATCGGTTCCCTCGATCCCGGGGAGCACGACGCGATCACGGACGTGCCCGGGGTGCTCGTCGGCCATACGACGCTGATCTCCGGCGAGGGTCCCCTCGTCGTCGGCCAAGGCCCGGTGCGGACCGGCGTGACCGTGGTCATCCCCCACGCGGACGACGTCTGGACGGAGCCGGTCTTCGCCGGCTGCCACCGCCTCAATGGCAACGGTGAGCTGACCGGCCTCGAGTGGGTTCGCGAGTCCGGGATGCTGGGTGGCGTGATCGGCATCACCAATACCCATAGCGTGGGCGTGGTCCACGATGCCCTGGTCGCCCACGCCGCGCGCGCCCGCGCGACGGAGTCCGTCTATTGGTCCCTGCCGGTCGTTGGGGAAACCTACGACGGCGCGCTGAACGATATGAATGGGTTTCACGTGAAACCTTCGCATGTCGATGCGGCGATCGAGACGGCGAAGAGCGGCGAGGTTGCCGAGGGCAACGTCGGCGGTGGGACCGGGATGATCTGCCACGAGTTCAAGGGCGGAATCGGCACGGCGTCGCGCGTGGTCTCCGGATCGGACGGCGGCTGGGTCGTGGGAGCCCTCGTCCAGGCCAACTACGGGTCGCGCGAACTCCTCCGCGTCGACGGCGTGCCGGTCGGCCGCGAGATCCCCAGGAGCGAGATCCCCAGCCCCTGGGACCAGGAGGAGGGAATCGCGGACGCCCGATCCGACGCCGCACCCGCGAAGTCCTCCCGCATCGGTCCCGGTGGGGGTTCGATCATCGTGGTCCTCGCGACCGACGCCCCCCTGCTGCCGCTCCAGTGCCAGCGCCTGGCCCAGCGTGCCGGCCTCGGCCTGGCCCGCATGGGCAGCATCGCCTCGCATGGCTCCGGCGACCTGTTCATCGCCTTCGCCACCGGCAATCGCGGTCTGTCGCGGACGGCCGGTGAGCGCGACCCGCACCGGACCGTGGACGTGAGGATGGTCGTAGACCGCGCGATCTCGCCGCTGTTCCAGGCAGCGATCGAGGCGACCGAGGCGGCGGTCGTCAACGCCCTGCTGGCTGCCGGGACGATGACGGGCCGCGACGGGATCACGGCCCACGCGCTCGACCACGACCGGCTGCTCGACGTGATGGCCCGATACGGACGCGGCCCTCGGGCCGGCGCGCACTGACCGGGCGCACGGGCGGTGGTCACCGGCCGCGAGATCCGCGCCGCCACGCCGGACGACGTCGGGCCGATCCGGACCGTCCTCGCGGCCCACGGGAACGACGGGCCGGTCCTCCACGCCGACGTGGTCGGGCCTTACGTCAGGCACCTCGTAGCTAATCACCGGACGATGGTCACCGTGCAGGACGGGAGCGTCGTCGCCTTCGGCGCGACCGTGGACGCCGGGGTCGCGGTCCACCTCGCGGACCTGTTCGTGCTCCCCGACCGCATTGGACAGGGGATCGGCCGCCCGCTGCTCGCCGCCCTGTTCGACGGCGCTGGTCGCCGCACCACCTTCGCCTCGGACGACCCGCGGGCGCTGCCGCTCTACGTTCGCGCCGGGATGGCGGCCTGGTGGGCATGCGCCTACGTCGAGGGTGCCGCCGCCTCGCTCCCGCCGACACCCGGGTTCCTGGAGACCGCGTCTGCCGATCCAGCCCGCCTCGCTGCACTTGAGCTCGCGTGGACCGGCGCCGACCGCTCGATCGACCACCTGTTCTGGGCGTCGCAGGCGGCCGCCGACTCGTTCGTCGTTGCCGATCGAGGCGAGGTCGCCGCGATCTGCCACGCCCGGGCGCGGCAGGTCTCACCGGTCCGGACCATCGACCGCCTGGTGGTCCGTCCAGGCGCGGACCCGGTGCCGCCGACGCTCGCCGCGCTCCGCAGGACTGCCCGCGGGGGCCCCGTCCAGGCGATGATCCAGGGTCCCAGTCCGGTCCTGCGGGTCCTTCTCGACGCCGGGTTCATGGTGGTCGACCGCGACCAGTTCATGGCCAGCGAGCCGGTCGTGATGGACCCCGAACGCCTGATCCCGAACCCGGGGATGCTGTAAGGGCCCCGTCATTCGGCCTCCGTCATTCGGCCTCTGTCATTCGGCTCCGACGTGGCCTCCAGCGCGGCATCCAGCGCCTCGCTGCCTCGTCGGCGTCAGGGTGTAGACGCCGCGTTCGACGCGTTCGAACCAGCCGTAGACGTTGTCGCGCAGGATGCGAGCCGCGTTCGGCACGTCCCCCGCCGCCCGGATCGCCCGCGGCGACAGCGGTCCGGCCGCCAGGACGGTGGCGCACCGCATCGCCTCCTGCCGGTAGGCCGTCATGATCGGCCGCCTGGTTGCACCGCCCTCTGACGGGTCGCCGATGCGCCGCTGGTGCTCACGAAGAAGGGACGCGGCACGGCGTGAATTCCGCCGCGGCCGGTAGGGCACGGGGTCGAGGACCACCTCCGCGCGACCGTGGCTGATCACGATCAACCCCAGTCCCAGCCGTCGGCACAGCCGCTGAGTCTCGGGCTGACGGGTGGGCCAGGCGCCGACCGCCACGTAGACGGCATCGGTCATCGCGAGCCGGTCGATCCCCTGGATCACGAGGCCGAGGCCGAAGGTCTTCTTCAGCTCCACGATGACCGGCGGCTCGTCACCACGGACACCGACCACGTCGCAGCTGTTGATCTCGCCCTTGACGGTGTATCCCTGGCTCTCGAGCAACGCCTTGACTGGAGCGTAGAGCGCGGTCTCGGGCAGGGAGGCGGGGCGCGGCACGGGTGGCTGGCGCTCAGCCACCAGAGGCAAGCCGGTCCCGGCGGGCGAACTCCGCCAGCGCCTCGCGACAGGATGCCGCCTGGCGCTGGGCCTGACCCACGATCCACGGGTCCACGCGGCTCGAGTCCTCGAGCGTGACGACCGTGCCCGACGGGCCGTCCTCGAGCACGATCCCCGACGAGTTGCGGTAGTCGGTCATCCAGTTCGCCTGGAGGGCCACGAGGACGTCCGCCACCACGGCGCGCGTGAACAGCCAGTCCAGGTACATGGCGTTCAGCCGGTCGACGAGGTCGTCGAGGCGGATCGCCCGCCCGCGGTCCATCCGGGCAACGAGGTCGATGACCCGAATCGCGCTGAACGGGTCACCGGACTCTGCGATGACCGGCGGCTGGGCGGCGGGGTCGGGGAGTCCGGCCGGGGCGGGCCGGTGGCCGACTGGCCCTGGATCGATCGTCATCTCGTGTCGTCGGGTCCGGATTCGTGGTCGCGGGAGGGTTCGGGTCCGGGGCCGGACGGTAGCACGCTCGTTTCGTCGGGCATCTCGATCGTGACGAAGCCGCCGTCCCGCGCCGGAACCGGGTCATCGGGCCGGGCGTGGTGGACCAGCTCCCGGCCGGGAGGCATCGTCCGCAGAACCTGCTGCTCGAACCCGAACAGGACCCCGCCGATCGTCTGGCCCAGCGGCTGCTTCTTTCTCGGCTTTGTCATCGCGCCAGTAATTGTAGGCAGCGTCGATCTTCGACCCGATCTGGGTGGAATGGGTCATGGCTCCGACGAACGGCTCCAGCACGGGCTTGCCGGAGAGGCTCGACCCATCGATCCAGTCATGGCGGATGAACACCGGCCGGCGTGGTGCCGATTACGACGGTCAGCCCGACGGCGATCCGGCGGAGTCCGGAGCCGCCGCCTATCCGACTGGGTCGGGCCCCGGCTCGAGCACCGGCAGCGCGCGAGCGCCACTCGTGCCTCCCCCGCCATCCGAGGACTGTCCCTCGATCGCGCCGACGCCGTAGGGCACCCACTTGGACGGGTCCTTCAACCGGTGCTGGCCTTCGGCGCCCGCGCTCATGAACCTGCGCGAATCCCGCGGGCTCGATCCACATCCGCTTCCCGTCGAGCAGCCCGGTGATGCCCTCCTGGCCCGGCTCCGGGCGAGGGTTCTGGCAGTACTGGCACTTCGAGGAGTCGTGCGGGGTGTACTCGGCGGGCTCCTCGTAGGTCGTGATGTAGCCCTCGTAGTTGCGGACGATCACCTTGTGGTCCGAGTAGGACACGACGTAGTTCGGCATGACCGGGATCTTGCCGCCGCCCCCAGGGGCGTCCACGATGAACTGCGGCACCGCGTACCCGGAGGTGTGGCCGCGCAGGCCCTCGATGATCTCGAGGCCCTTGCCCACGGGCGTCCGGAAATGCCCGGCTCCCTCGACCAGGTCGCACTGGTACAGGTAATACGGCCGCACGCGGTTCTCGACGAGGCGCTGCACGAGCTCTCTCTGCGTGTGGACGCAGTCGTTGACGCCGGCGAGGAGCACGGACTGGTTGCCCAGCGGCACCCCGGCTCGGCTGAGCTTGTCGCACGCACGGGCCAGCTCCGGCGTGATCTCGTTGGGGTGGTTGACATGGATGTTCATCCACAGCGGGTGGTACCTGGCGAGCATCTCGCACAGGTCGTCGTCGATCCGCTGGGGCAGGAAGACGGGCACCCGGGAGCCGATGCGGACGATCTCGACGTGCGGGATCTCACGAAGGCTCCGGAGGGCGTACTCCAGCAGCTTTGGTGCCAGCGTGAGGCCGTCGCCCCCCGAGATCAGCACGTCGCGGACCTGGGGTGTCCGCCGGATGTAGTCGAGCTGGGCCTCGTGGTCCTTGCGATTGAAGTTCTGCGTTGCATCGCCGACGATCCGGCTGCGCGTGCAGTAGCGGCAGTAGCTCGCGCACTGCGTCGTGATCAGCATCAGGACGCGGTCAGGGTAGCGGTGGACGAGGCCCGGGACCGGCGAGTGGCGATCCTCCGCCAGGCTGTCCTCCATCATTCCCGTGAACGAGTGCAGCTCCCGGCCGAGCGGGATGATCTGACGACGGATCGGGTCGGCGGGATCTTTCGGGTCGATCAGGCTGATGAAGTACGGGGTGACATCCACGCGGAACTTGTCGGGCGCAGACAGGCCCTCCCGCTCCTCGTCGGTCAGCTCGAGGATCGTCTCGATCTCCGCGAGGTCGTTGACGCGGTTGCTGAGCTGCCAGCGCCAGTCGTTCCACTTCTCGTCGGGGACGTCGTCCCAGATCGGGGCGCGGCGGCTCACCGCCGGCTTCCCGTCCGGGCCGAGGCGCTTGGCGGGATCACGATGGTTGACGAAGGGCGCCGCTTCCAGCGCCGCCGGGCTGCCCGACCCCTGAACCTGCAATTCCACCGGCCGAAACCTCCCGCTGCCGCCGCGCCGTCCCTGACCACGCCCGTCCGAGCCCGCACAATGCATAGAACCTATGCATCGTGAATGAACCGCGATCATACCCGAGGCCCCGATGGGCGTCCACGGGCCGCGGCCTAAATGGTACGCGGCGGGTCCTCAGCGACCGCCGGAGCCGCCGACCGGTGGCCAGCGGGTTCGAGGCAGCCTCCTTGACCCATTCAGGTCGTGGAGCGCCGGTGTCCGTGACCATGCCGCGGGGTCATGGCGACGGCACGGGGCGTACCCTGACAGTTCCAACTCGACGCGGCGTCAGCGCAACTGGAGGTTCCGGGTGGCACATCGTCGGATGCGAATGCCGCAGGCCCGATGCATGAACGGCATCGGCGACCCGGAATGAGCCCGAAAGGTCGCCAGCAAGCACAGGCTCCGGCGCCGGGTCGACGCGCGCTGGTCGTCGCAACCGTCCTGAGCGTCTCTGCCTCACTCGTTGCAGTCGGAGCGCTCGCGATCGTGCTGACCCGGCCTGTCGGCGACGAGCCCTGCCGCACCCTGGCGTGGGGGGCCGTCCCGGCAGAGACGACCCTGCCAAGTGGTTGGTCTCTCGCCTCCAACCGCTTCTTCGTCGACAACGCGACGCTCACCCTCGCGGGGCCGGCGCCGTCCGGCGGAACCGGAGGCACCACCGTCTACATCAGCGTCAGCTGCTATGGGTCGGACGCAAAGCTGGCCTTGGCCAGCGCACGGGACGCGGCGATCGCGACAGGCGCCAAGGAGCGGTCGGTCGAGGGTTTGGGTGACGAGGCGCTCGCGATGGTCTTCGAGTCGACCGGTTCGACGGTTTACGTCCGGCGCGGCGACCTCGTCGCGGACGTCACCGCGCCCGAATCGGTGGACGATCCAACGCTTGAGGCCCTGCTCTTCGCCGTCGATACCGCGATGTCCAGGGCAATCTCCGCTGGGCCTCCGTCCTCGTCCCCAGAGGCGGTCGTGATCGGCCCGGCACCCACGGCGGCTCCCGTTGCGGCCAGCCAGTCGGCAGGCGCGCCCAGCCCTGGCGCCACACCCATTCCGTCGCCCGTGAGTCACCTGGCGCCCGATCTCGAGGCCCGGCTGCCCGCAAGCGCTGATGGGACCACGTTGTCGAGAGACAGTGTCACCGGTTCGACTGCCCTGGGAAGCGACGCTACCAGCACCGCGCTCGTGGCGTCCCTCGCGGACCTGGGCAAGGCACCGAACGACCTGCAGATCGCCCGGGCCCGCGATCCGACAGGCGAGCGGCCGGTCCGCATCTACGCATTCCGGGTGAAGGGCGCCGACCGGGGGACCGTGGCCACGCTGTTGACGGACGCACTGCTCGTCGACACGAAGTCGACGCCAGTGAAGTCGCAGATCAGCATCGGGGGTGTACCGGTGACGAAGATCACCTACAGCCAGGGACCGGCGGAATACCTGTTCGAAGCCGCGGATGGCGTCGTCTTCAACGTGGAAACGACGGACGAGAGTCTGGCGGCGGTCGTGTTGCCCACACTCAAGTGATCGGACCCGCGAGGCAATTCGCCTCGCCGCATCCACCGGCACCCGCCGATCGTCGCGGGTCGGCGCCCTCGGGCGCCTGAAAACACGATCGGGAGCCACGTGCCGACGTCAGCGCCGGCGCGGCACCGCCCTGTCGAAGGCCAGGCTGCTTGGCCCCTCGCCCAGCCGATCGACACGCGACGGGCGATCCAGCGGGCGTGCGTACCGTCGGTCCGCCGGGTCAGGACGGAACCCATCGCCCGCGAACGCCCTCGCGCGGAACGTCGCACCGTCGTCTCGAACAGGCAGTGGCGGAGTGCCCGAGGTCAGTCCCCGATCACGCTCCAGATCAGGCCCATCATGATGAAGAACCCGCTGAACAGGGCGATCAGGCCGATGCCACCGTACGGCGAGCTGGCGCCCTCGTGGGGGACCAGCTGCAGGCCGATGCCGAACACGACAGCCCACACGATGAACAGCACCCCGAACAGCAGCTTCGAGTTCGGAGACGTGATCCTGCGCGCCCAACCCGGGCGCCCGCCCTCGGCGACCATCGCGGCGCGCGCGAAGGTGAACACGAACACGCCGGCAATCGTGGCCGCCAGCAGGAAGATCACGAGGTTGTTCGGGAAGTCCTGGAACCAGGTCGTGAAGATCGTCACGTGGGAGATCCTCGGACGGAGGAGATGGGCGACGGGCGGCCGCGCCGCGGGCCGCGACGATGCTAGCAGAACCGTGGAGGCCGATGGAACACCCCACCAGAGGCCGACAACTCATGACTCGACCTGTCGGGTCGGCGGAAACCCGGACGCGTCCCCCGTACCTGACCCGCACCCGGACCCCTTGATCCATCCGGCGGCTCAACTGCGCGGTGCCAACGTCG
This sequence comes from uncultured Chloroflexia bacterium, assembly GCA_963776395.1. GTDB lineage: Bacteria > Chloroflexota > Limnocylindria > Limnocylindrales > CSP1-4 > CAIXZV01. The sequence continues at coordinate 335,260 of CAVZML010000005.1, forward strand.
GATGAGCCCCCGAGCAGCCCAATCGATGCATGTTTCGGATGTGCGGCGCGCAGGTGCGCCATCGACGGGCTCGGATGTCATCGCACCGCGCATGTGCGCCACCGGGCGGCTCGGCATCTGCCGTGGGATTCCGTGCAGATGCAACCGGCCCCGGGATCCCGGGCAGAAGGGCCGCGGCGCCGGGAGGAGCCCCCCGGGCGACGCCTCGACCCTTGCGCGGCCCATCGGCCGCCTAGGTTGGAACGGCCCATCCGTCCATCCCGGATAACATGCTACCTGTGACTTGCATGTTGGTCTGCATCCCCATAGGGCAGCCTCGCTGCCCCGAATTTGACCTCGGATGAGCTTCGATCGCCTCGGGCGTTTCACCGTCCGCCGTCGCTGGTGGATCGTCGCGGGGTGGGCCGCACTCATCGTGATGGCGATCCCGTTCGCCCCACGCGCCCCAGGGGCACTGTCCGCGGGCGGGTTCATCCTCGACGACCTCGAGTCCGCGCGCGCGAAGCAGGTCCTCCAGGTGGAGCTCGGCCTGGAGCCATCCGCCTTCGTCCTCGTCTACACCTCGGACACGCTCACCGCGGGCACCCCCGGCGTGGCTGGCCGCCGTGGCGCAGACGACGAAGGACGTCGCCCGCGCACCGCACGTCACCCGGATCCGCTCGCACGTCACGGCTCCGCGCCAGGTGTCGGCGGACGGCCACACGGCGTACGACATCGTGTTCCTGGACCTTCCGCCGGACGACTCGCCCGACGCCATCCCGCCGGTCGCGGCGGCGCTCCACACGGTGCCCGGGCTCACCGTCCGCATCGGCGGCGGCCCCGCGTTCTACGGCGACGTCCAGGCGGTGACCGAGACGGACCTTCGCCGGAGCGAGCTCATCTCGCTCCCGCTGGCGGCTCTCGCCCTCCTCGTCGTGTTCGGCAGCGTCATCGCGGCCGCGATCCCGCTCGCAGTCGGCGGCGCGGCCGTCCTCATCGCCCTCGCCGGGATCTTCGCCGTCGCGTCCCTGACGCCGATGAGCATCTTCGTGCTCAACCTGGCCACGCTCCTGGGGCTCGGGCTGGGCGTGGACTATTCGCTGCTGATGACGAGCCGGTTCCGCGAGGAGCTGGCCCACCGCGAGGGCCCCGACCGCGTGGCCGAGGCCGTTCGCGTCACCGTGGCCACGGCCGGCCGGGCGGTGTTCTTCTCGGGCCTGACTGTCCTGCTCGGACTTCTCGGCCTCGTGCTGTTCGAGTTCATGATCCTTCGGTCGGTGGGCATCGCGGGCGCGATCGTCGTGGGGCTGGCCGTCGCCGCCGCGACCACGCTGCTGCCGGCCATCCTCGCGATCGTCGGGACGCGCATCGACCTGCTCGCGGTCCGCAGGGTCACCGTGGAGCCGGGCGCGGACGGCCCGTGGGCGCGCCTCGCGCGTCGCGTGATGCGCCACCCGGTCGCCGTGCTGATCCCGACCCTCGCGCTCCTGCTCATCCTGGGACTGCCGTTCCTCCAGGTTCGGTTCAACGCCCCGGACGCCACGATCCTCCCGCCGACGGTGCCGTCCCGTGAGTCGTACGACATCCTGGCCCGCGAGTTCGGCGAGGGCGAGTTCGCGCCCATCGTCATCGCCATCCGCACGACCGGCGACGCCACGACGCCGGACAACATCGCGAAGCTCTACGACTATTCCCGGCGCCTGGCCGCCGACCGGCGCGTCAGCCGCGTCTCGGGCCTGGTGGACGTGGATCCACGCCTCACGCTCGCGCAGTACCGGCTGCTCTACGGCAGCGCCGGGGGACCCCCGGACCGGTTCGTGGCCGCGTCCCTCGCGGCGACCACGAAGGGCAACCTGACAGCCTTCTCGATCACCACGCCGTACGGCCCCAACCGCGACGAGGGACGAGCCCTGGTCCGCGAGCTGCGCGATCCCGCCGGCCCGCTCGCTCCGCCGGCGGGCGTCACCATCCTGGTGGGTGGCGGCGCGGCCGACGTGGACGACGTCGTCTCGCGCGTGTGGTCCGACTTCCCGCGCACCGGGGCGTTCATCGTGGTGACGACGTTCCTCGTCCTGTTCGTCCTGCTCCGCTCCGTGGTCCTGCCCGTCAAGGCGCTGGTCATGAACACGCTCTCGATCGTGGCGAGCTTCGGGGCCCTCGTGTGGATCTTCCAGCAGGGCAACCTGTCGGCGCCCCTCGGGTTCCAGCCGCTCGGGTTCGTCGAGACCACGCAGCCCGTGATCCTGTTCTGCGTCCTGTTCGGGCTGTCGATGGACTACGAGGTCTTCCTCCTGTCGCGCATGAAGGAGGTCTGGGACAAGACCGGCGACAACACGGAGGCGGTGGCCCGGGGCCTCGAGCGCAGCGGGCGCATCGTGACGTCGGCGGCGCTGATCGTGGTGCTGGTGGCGGGCTCGTTCGCCTTCGCGGATATCGTCCTGATCAAGGCCCTGGGCCTGGGCGTGGCGATCGCGGTTGCCCTGGATGCGACCGTGGTGCGGGCCCTGCTGGTGCCCGCGACGATGCGGCTCCTCGGCCGCTGGAACTGGTGGGTGCCGTCGCGGCTGGACCGGGCGCTGCAGGGCGTGCTTCCGCGCACGGAGGCCGAGGTCGAGGCGCAGGTGGAGGCGGCCGCCCGATGACACGCTCAATGAGATGTCCGGTGCTGGCCCTCGCGCTCGTCGCTGTGGTTGCCGCCGCGTGCGGCGGGCCGGTCCTCGCCAACCCGCCGGTCGGCCGGCCCGAGATCACCCCGGCGCCGGCCGTCGGCCCGCGGCCCGCGGATCCTCTGCCCGTGACCCTCCCCGCGGACGACGCGCCGCACGACCGCCTCACCGAGTGGTGGTACTACACGGGCCACCTGCGTGACGAGACCGGCGGGCGCTGGGGCTTCGAGTTCGTGGTCTTCCGCGCCGAGCGTGGCAGCTTCCCCGTGTCCTGGGCCTCGCACCTGGCGCTCACGGACGAGGCCGGCGGCCAGTTCCACTACGCCCAGCGGGCCGAGATCGGGCCGCAGGTGAGCACGACGCCGGCTGCGGGAGGTGGCTTCGCCCTCGGCATCCGCGGACTCGACATCTCGGACCCCGCCACCTTCAATCGCGCGCCGTGGACGATGGCCGGTTCCGACGGGACGGACTGGCTCCAGGCCGTGGCCGGTGCCGGGGAAGCGGCAGGCGACCCGTCCGGCGGCTTCGGCCTCTCCCTGGACCTCGCGACGACCAAGCCTGCGGCGCTCCACGATGGCGACGGCTACGTCGACTTCGGTCCGGCCGGCGGCTCGTACTACTACTCGCGCACCGCGATGACGGCGGGAGGGACGATCACGGCCGGCGGACGGACCCTGAGCGTGGACGGCAGCGCCTGGTTCGATCACCAGTGGGGCGACTTCATCGCCGTGGGGGCGGGTGGCTGGGACTGGTTCGCGATCAACCTCGACGACGGCATGGACATCACGCTCTCGTTGGTTCGCGCGGCCGACGGATCGTATCCGCTCGTCTACGGGACGCTGGTCGATGGGGCGGGCGCCACCCGGTCGCTGGATGCCTCGGCCTTCTCCGTGGTGGCGACCGGCTCCTGGACCAGCCCGGTCACCGGCACGACCTGGCCCGCGGGCTGGACGGTGACCCTGCCTGGCGAGAACCTCGAGGTCCGCCTGCAGCCGTCCGTCGCGCAGCAGGAGCTGGACACGCGCGCCACCACGGGCGTCGTCTACTGGGAGGGCTCACAGCGGGTCTCCGCCACTCGTGCCGGGAAGGCGCTCGGCGGCGAGGCGTACGTGGAGCTGACGGGGTACGCAACGGGACGGTAGGGCGACTCCCGGTGCACTGCCCTGTCGGGTTCAGCTCCGCCTCAGCGCCAACCCCGCCACGACCAGCGAAGCCACCACCGTGACCGCGTACGAGGCGCACCACAGGCAGATCGCGTGGATCACGAACAGCTCCAGGTATGTCAGGTACGCCACGACGAGCGTCCCGAGGAGCAGCAGCCCGTAGGCGGCCAGCAGCGCCCGCCGGTCGGCACGCCGCCACCAGGCAAGGGCACACCCGGCGACGACCAGCGAGAAGGCCACGCCCCAGGCTGCGACCGGGATGCCGAGCACGACCGAGTACGCGGAGGCCGCGACTGTCTCGCAGCCCTGAGACGGTCCGCAGACCGCGGCCTCGCCGAGGAACCGCACGATCGCGAGGTAGCCCGCGATCGCCAGCCCGGCGAGAGTGACGGCGACCAGTGGCAGCCCGAGGGGGCCGCGCACGGCCTGCCCGGGTTCGGGGTGCGTCAGCGGGCCGCGGACGGCGTGCCCGGGTTCGGAGGGCGTCAGGGTGCCGCGCTCGCCGAGGCCGCCGGTGCGGAGGCCGCTGGCGAAGCGCTCGCCTTCGCCAGCTCGGCCGTGATGAGCGCGCCCCACTCGGCCGCGCTCTTGAGCCCCACGTACTTGGTCCCGTTGAGGTAGATCGTGGGGGTGGAGTTGACCCCGAGCTCGGTCGTCGCCTTCGCGGTGATCGCGCTCACGGCATCCGTGGCCGCAGCGGAGTCGAGGCAGGTCGTGAACTTCGCCTCGTCCAGGCCCGCCGCAACGGCGATCTGGATCACCCGCTCGCGCCGGAAGCCGCCCTGGTTCTCGCCGTCCTGGTTGTTGTAGATCCAGTGGTCGTAGTCCCAGTACTTGCCCTGGTCGTTGGCGCAGTAGCCACCAAGGGCAGGGATCAGCGACTCGTTGCCGCCCCTGCCCAGGAGGTCGATGTCGTGGTGGACGATCCGGAGCTGGCCCGCCCGGACGTAGTCCATGAGCGCGGGCTCGGTGTCGATCGCGTTGCGGGCGCAGACCGGGCACTGGAAGTCACCGTACGTCTCCATGAGCACCGGCGCGTCGGCCTTGCCGAGCGCCGTGCCGTCCTGGAGCGCCGCGGGGTAGGCCATGGAGGGGTCCTTGAGGGTCCCGGTTGCCTTGCTGCCGAGCTGGCCGATGCCGACGACGACCACGATCAGCACGCCGATGATGACCGCGGCAATCGTCATCGTCCGCGTGTTGATCCACGAGGAACCGCCGCCCTTGCCCGCGGGCGTGCGGCCACGGCGCTCCTCGCGGGAGCTGTCGAAGCGGGTCTGACGCTCCGCGGCGCGACGCTCGCGGCGCGTGGACTGGGTGGTGGGCTGCTTGCCGCTCAGGGGGGGCCTCCGGTCTGGTCTCGGGGAAGGTTCGTGCTCGGGCGGGACGCCGGGGCATTGTGGCGCAGATCGTCGGGATCGGCCACGGCAACCGGCGCGCGTCCGGGATCAAGATGATACTCTGTCTCATATGGAACCCGAGAGCCCGCCCCCCGCCCCCGGTCCGGCCGGTCAGGCCGCTGGGCAGCGTCACGTTCACGATCACGAGCTGTCCGCCCCGCACGCCCACGCGCATGCCGATGTCTGGCTGAGCGACGTCACGGCCGGCTACGGTGACCGCACGGCGCTGGAGCACGTCACCCTCGCGGTCGAGCCGGGCAGCCTGCTCGCCGTCGTCGGACCGAACGGGGCCGGCAAGAGCACGCTGCTCAAGCTGATGGCGGGTCTCGCGCAGCCGTGGACGGGTCGCATCGAGATCCTGGGCTCGCCCGCGGGACGCGAGGCGCGCCGGGTCGCCTACGTCCCACAGGCCGAGCTGGTCGACTGGGCGTTCCCGGTCACGGTCGAGGACGTCGTGATGATGGGCCGGTTCCCGCGCCTGGGCCCGGTGCGCCGCCCGGGACGGGACGACCGGCGGGCCGTCGCCGACGCGCTGGCGCAGGTCGGCATGGCGTCGCACGTTCGCACGCAGGTCGGGCGGCTGTCGGGCGGGCAGCGGCGCCGCGTGTTCCTGGCGCGCGCCCTGGCCGCGGAGCCGGACCTGTTCCTGCTCGACGAGCCCGTCACCGGCATCGATCCATCCACCCAGGAGCTCCTGATGGACCTCCTCGAGCAGCAGGCCGCCCGCGGCAAGACCGTCGTTGCGACCACGCATGACCTCGCCTGTGCCGCTGAGCGCTTCCAGCAGGTGCTGGCCGTCAACCGCACGGTCGTCGCCTACGGGCCGTCGAACCTGGTCCTCGACGCCGGCGTGCTGGCCCGCGCGTATGGTGGCCACCTCCTCGTCATCGAGGGCCGGACCGTGGTCCTCGACGACGCGCACCACCATGACGACGCCGCCCCGGGAGAGCGCCACTTCCACGAACGCGGCGGCGACCACTGATGGACCTGATCCTGGAGCCGCTCGCGCTTTCGTTCTTCGTCCGCGCGTTGATCGCCTCGATGGTCGTCGGGGTCGTGTGCGCGGTGGTCGGCACCTACGTCGTCCTGCGCGGGGTGGCCTTCATCGGCGACGCCATCGCGCACGCCGCCTTTCCGGGGGTCGTCGCCGCCTTCCTGCTGTCGATCCCGTTCTATGTCGGGGCCGCGATCGCCGCCGTGGGCACCGCCCTCGCGATCGGCTGGGTGACCAAGCGTGCCGGGATCCGCCAGGACACTGCGATCGGCGTCCTGTTCGCCGGCACGTTCGCGTTCGGCGTGTTCCTGTTCAGCACCATCAACGGCTACGTTGCGGACCTGTTCAGCTTCCTGCTGGGGAACGTCCTGGCGATCGGCACCGCGGATCTCGTCGCCCTGCTCGTGCTGGGGCTCGGGGTGATCGCGATCGTGGGGCTGCTCTGGAAGGAGCTCCTGTACGCGACCTTCGACCCGCTCGGAGCGGCGGCCTCGGGGATCAAGGTCGATCGGCTGGAGTACCTGTTCCTCGCGCTGGTGGCGCTGACGATCGTGGTCAGCCTGCAGGCCGTCGGGATCATCCTCGTTGTCGCGATGCTGGTCACTCCCGCCGCGACGGCGCAGATGCTGACCGTCCGGTTCACGCGCCTCATGCTGCTCGCCGCACTGGTCGGGGTCGCGAGCTCGATCGTCGGGCTGTACCTGTCCTACTGGCTCGACGTCGCCAGCGGCGCGACGATCGTCCTCGTCCAGACCGGGCTGTTCGCGCTCGCGCTGGTCTTCGGCCCACGCGGGATGCTGGGGCGGCGGCGCAACCGCACCTCCCTCCCGGAGACCGACGACGCCTCGGTGGCGGCGCCCGCATGACCGCCCCGCGGGCGGCCGAACGCTCGGGCGGGCCGATGGTCGGGTCGGCGCGACTGCGCAGGGCGGCGAACCACCTGCTCGTGGCGCTGGAGCGTGCCGGCCAGCGCATGACGGGCCCGCGTATCGCGGTGGCGGCGCTCGTCGCTTCCCGCGACGGGCACTTCACCGCCGCGGACCTCGTGGCGGACGCGCGCCGGCGGCATCCCGGCATCGGGCGGGCGACGGTCTTCCGGACCCTCGACCTGTTTGCCTCGCTCGGGCTCGTCGAGCGGGTGGACCTGCCGGGCGGGGACCACGCGTACGTCGCGTGCGACCCGGTCCACCACCACCACGCCATCTGCACGTGCTGTGGCCGGTCGCTCGACGTCGACGACATCGGCCTGACCGGCGTGCTCGCCGAGATCGGCCGCCGGTCTGGCTTCCGCGTCTCCGCCCACCGGCTCGAGATCTTCGGCCTCTGTGCGGCCTGCCAGGCGGGCCGGCCGGACGCGCTCGACTCCAGGGATCCGATGGACCGCAGCGCCGCCGCCAGGACTCCAGGCCTGACCCCGCGGCATGGGAAGCCGGCGTGAACGGCCGCCCGCGGAACGCGCCGACCCGGGCCCGTGTCCTCGGCGGACGGGCCAAGCTCGTGCTGGTGACCGCCCTGGTCACCGTCGCTGTCGGTGCCTGCGGCAGCGGGAGCGCGCCGGTGGAGAGCGGCGCCGCGACCGGGACCCTCGAGGTCGTCACCACCACGACGATCCTCGCCGACATGGTCAGGCAGGTGGGCGGAACGCGCGTCCACGTGGACAGCCTCGTCCCGAAGGGCGGTGAGGTGCATACGTTCGATCCGAGCCCGTCGGACGTGCGGCGCCTCGCGGAGGCGGATGTGGTGTTCGTCAACGGGCTGGGCCTCGATGACTGGCTGGCCGCCCTGGTGGCTGACGCCGGGACGACGGCTCCCGTCGTCCGCCTTGGCGAGGACCTGCCCGGCGTGACCTACCTCGCCGGCGCCGCCGGCGACGGTTCGACCGTCAATCCCCACCTCTGGCTCGACGTGTCATACGCGGCCAGCCTACGCGGAGCGCATCGGCCAGGCGCTCGCCACGGCCGATCCGGCCAACACCACCGCCTACCGGGACGGGGCCGCGGAGTACGCCGCGACGCTGACCGGCCTCGACGCCGAGCTGCGAAACCGGATGGCGACGATCCCGCCCGGGAACCGGACCGTGATCTCGTTCCACGACGCGTTCCCATATTTCGCCGCCAGGTACGGGCTGACCATCGACGGGTCCATCGTCGACGCGCCGGGGCAGGATCCGAGCGCGGCCCAGGTCGCGGCGATCGTGAAGGTCGTCCGCGAGAAGGGCGTCAAGGCGATCTTCGCCGAGGCCCAGTTCAACGAGGACCTCGCGCGGACGATCGCGGACGAGACCGGCGCACGGGTCGTCAGCAGCCTGTACACGGACAGCGTGGGCGACGCCCCGCAGGACACCTACGTCGGGATGATGCGCTGGAACGTCGACCAGGTGCTCGAGGTCCTGGCGGCACCCTGAGAGCCGCTCGTGGCCCCGCGACACGGCGAGGGTCCGGGCGCGGCGAGGACCATCGTCGCCGCGCGGCGTGAAACCTTCGGGCGATGCCCTGCCTCGGAGCACTGCCAGACCATACGAGGGTCCTCATGCGTCTCCCCACACCTCGCTCCGGGATTCCGTTGCCTCCGCCACTCCCCGCGGGGGACGCGGCATGCGCCTGAGCCCGGCCACTCTCGTCATCCTGGGGGCGATCGCCGTGCTCGTCGCCCTCGGCGTCACGGACCAGATCCTGCCGGCCGCGGACCCGCGCACGACGGAGCTCCGGCCCTGGGTCGCGGCGCGCGCCCTCGGCGTCACCGCCTACCTCCTGCTCTTCGTCGACGTCGCCCTGGGGCTGTTCCTCAGCCATCCCCGGAACACCTCCGAGTGGCGGAAGACCAGGCAGGTGCTCCCGTGGCACGAGATGTTCACCGTGTTCATCGGGGCCTTCCTCGCCCTCCACGTCGTGTTGCTCGCCATCGATCCCTACGCAAACGTGGGCGTCGTCGGTGCGCTGGTTCCCGGCTTCTCCGCGTACCGTCCCGTCGGCGTCGCGCTCGGCACGATCGCGCTCTACGCGCTGATCATCACCGCGGCCACGGCCAAGTGGACGCGCCTGCTGCCCTCGGGATGGTGGCTCAAGGTGCACCGCTTCGCAGTCGTGGTCTTCCTCGCGACCTGGGCCCACGCCGTGCTCTCCGGCACCGACGGTGGCGCCCTGACCCCCCTGTACCTCGCGACCGGCCTGCCCATCCTGGCGGGCGTGGCGCACCGGTGGTGGACCGCAAGGCCCCGGCCGGTGCGGCCCGTCCCCGACGTGGGACAGCCTGACACGACCAGTCGCCGGCCGGCACCGGCGCCCGCACTGGTGGAGGAGTAGACCCCATGTCGAGACCCACGTTGATCCGCCTGGTCCGCCGGGCCGCCGTGCTCGCGGCAACCGCTGGGGTGATCGCGATCGCGGTCGTCACCGTGCAGGTGGCCGCCGCCTGGCGCGCCGAGGCAGCACCACTCGACACCGCGCCGGTCGCGATGTCGGCCATCAACACCGACATGGAGGCCGAGGTCGCCCGGACGGCGACCCTCTCCGGCGACATCGACAACGTGGCCTCCCAGCTGTCCACGCTGAATGGAGCCGTGGTGACGGCCGACCAGGCGGTGGCGGGTGGTGCCGAGAACGCCACGAAGCTCGAGGCCCAGCTCGCCAAGGCCAAGAAGAAGTTCGAGAAGCTCCAGTCGCAGCTCAAGGGCGCCCAGGCGCGCCTCGCCGCCCTGAACCAGGCCGCCGCCCGCCAGGCCGCCCTCAACGCGGCGGCGAGGGCGGTCAGACCCGCGGCCAGGGCCGCGGCGCCCGCGCCCGCCGCGCCCGCGCCCACTCGCGAGCCCCACGATGACTGAGCGCATCCTTCCCGCCGTCGCGCTGCCGGTGCCGGCGCGGACCCGGCCCGTCCGCGAGGTTGGGGCGGTCCCCGCAACCCGGACCGTCCGGCCGGCGGTCCTGGGCAAGGAGACGGTCCTCGGCACCCCCACCCGGGCCGGCATGCTGATCGGCGCCTCGGCAGCGGTCTACGCGGTCACGCTCGCGGGCGTCTCGGTCCTGCAGGCGGACTCGGACGCCGCGCTCGCGGCCGGGCGCCAGCCGTACCTGGATGCCGTGGCGGCCGCTCGCTCGCGGCAACGACGCCCTCGAGGCCGCGATCGTCAAGGCCGACGGCGCGACCCGGGCGCTCACCGCGGAATACACGACCACGAGCCAGGACGTCGCGGCGTACCAGGCCCGGCTCGACGAGCTGGCAAAGCTCGTCGCCGAGGTCCAGGGCTCCGCGGCCGCCCTCCCGACCCGGATCAGCCTCCCCAGCGTCAGCATGCACGGCGCGGTCGGCAGCGCCTCCGCCGGCGGCGGCGGGGGTGGCGGCAGGGCGCCCGCGGTCAGGACGACGACCAAGGCGTCCGGGGCTCCCTGACGCCGGCTCCCCGCACAGGGACGGGGGGAGGGCCGTCGATGGCCGCGTCGCCGGCCCGGACCGATCTTGCCGATCTCGAACCCGACGACCCGGGTCGGTTCGTCGGGTTCCGGTCGCGGGCGCTGGGCTCCGCACTCCGGCTCGACGTCCGGCTCCCCCCGACCGATGATCACGATCGGCCGGGCGTAGCCGGCGCCGCGACACTCGCGTGGGAGCGGGTCCGGGCGGAGTTCGACGAGGTCGATCGGGCGCTCTCACGATTCCGGGACGACAGCGAGCTGACGGCGCTCAACCGGCTCGCGGGGACCGGCCGCGTCGTGGCCGTGTCGTGGCGGCTCCGCACGATGCTCGCGGCCATCCACCGTGCGGGCCGGATGACCGCCGGCAGGTTCGACGCCTCGGTTCTCGCGGACCTCGAGCGGCTCGGCGAGCACGGTGCCGTCCTCGATCGCATCGACGATCCCGGTGGCCGCGGCGAGACCATCGACGATGCCGGCGGCGATGGGGCTGCCGACGGCGCGGCGATCGTCCGCCTGGTTCCGCCCGGCACGCCACGCGCATCGCTGGTTCGCGCCCCGGGGGTACCGGTGGACAGCGGCGGCATCGGGAAGGGACTCGCCCTGCGCTGGGCGGCGACGGCCGCCGTGGGTGTCCTCCCACCGGGCACCGGACTGCTCCTCGACGCGGGCGGCGACATCACGAGCGCGGGGTCGGCGCCCAGGGGCGGCTGGCGGGTGGGCGTGGAGGATCCGGTCATGCCGGACGCGGGCGCAGAACCCCTGGCCGTCCTGGCCGTCGAGCGCGGCTCCGTGGCGACGACCTCGGTCCGCGTCCGCAACTGGGTCGGGCCCGATGGCCGGCACGTCCACCACCTGGTCGACCCGCGCACCCGGGCGCCGGCGAGGACGGGGCTGATCGCGGTCACGATCGCCGCTGCCGACCCAGCGTGGGCCGAGGTGTGGAGCAAGTCGCTGTTCCTCGCCGGCCGGGACGGGATCGGCGAGGAGGCCCGGTCACGCGGCCTCGCGGCCTGGTGGGTCGACGATCGCGGACGGCTGGGCCTGACCCCGGAGGCTCGCCTGTGCAGCGAGTGGGTCGCGGAGGCCCGCGTGGGCTGACAGGACCGCCCGGTTGCCGCACCGCCCGGTGCCGCACCGCCAGGTTGCCGCACCGCCCGGTCGCCGGGCTGGCGGCCCGCCCGGACGGCGGCGCGGAGTCCCGGACGGCTCAGGTGCTCGGCACCTCGTCCGGCGAGTCGCCCGCGGTATCGGAGTTCGGGGTCGGCGCGGGCGCGGCGGGCGCCTCGCCGAGGGCGGCGGTGAGCTCGTCCAGGGTTGGATAGCCCTCGCGGGCCCCTGCACGCGTCACCGAGATGCTCGCGGCGACGACCGCACGTCTCGCCGCCTGCTCCAGGCTCAGCCCGCCGGCCAGTGCGGCCGCGAGCGCGCCGTTGAGGGCGTCGCCGGCACCGGTCGCATCGATCGCCTTCACCTTCGGCGCCTTGATCTCGATCGCCGGTCCACCCCTTCGGACGAGCACGGCGCCGCTGGACCCGAGCGAGACGAACATCGCCTCGCCGGCCCCGGGACCCTCGCTGGTCGTGTCGAGGAGCGTCCTGGCCGCCCTGATGACCTCCTCGGCGCCAGATGGGGCCCGCCCGGATCGGCGGGCGTCGTCGGCGACCAGGAGCGCGAGCTCCCCTCGGTTCGGCGTCAGGACATCGGCCAGACCGAGCACGGACCTGTCCAGCCCGCCGGCCGGGGCGGGGTTGAGGATCGTCCACGCACCGCCCTCGCGGCCCATCCGGAGCGCCTCGCGGGTCGCCTCGGCGGGAACCTCGTGGTTGGTGATGACCACGTCGCCCCGGTGCGGAGCAAGACGTCCAAGGGCGGCCCGGACGTGGGCTGCGGTGAGGCCCGCGTTGGCCCCGGGTGCCACCGTGATCTGGTTCTCCGCCTTTGCGTCGACGATGATCAGGGCCACACCGGTGGCGGTGTGGTCCAGCGTCACCAGGACGTCCGTGCCCACGCCCGCGCGTGCGAGCGCGGCCCGTGCCTCCGCACCGAACGCGTCGTCGCCAAGGGCCGCGACAAGCATGACCGGGACGCCGAGGCGCGCCGCGGCCACGGCGAGATTGCCGCCCTTGCCGCCATGGAAACGGCTGAACGTGCCGCCCAGGACCGTCTCGCCGGGCGACGGCAGGCGCTCGGTCTGCACCACGAGATCGACGTTGACCGATCCGACGACCAGGACCCGACCGCTCATCGGATAGCTGCCCCTTCCCCTGCCCGGCTACGACCCGGTGATGTACTCGCCACCGTCGACGCCGATGACCTCGCCATTGATGAATCCCGTTCCTTCGCCGGACAGCGCGAGGATCGTGTTCGCCACGTCCTGGGGCGTCGTCATCCGGCCGGTCGGGTTGCGCCGCGTGGCGGACTCGATGATCGCGTCGTGCTCCGGAATCTTCATCAGCGCCGGGGTCCTGGTGACGCCGGCGCGGATCGTGTTGGCCGTGACGCCCGTGCCCAGCCGCGCCAGCTCCATCGCCAGCTGCCGGGTGTGGGACTCCAGCGCGGCCTTCGCGGACGAGACGACGCCGTAGCTCGGCACGACGCGTGTCGAACCCTCGGACGTCATCGAGAAGATCCTGGAGCCCGACTCCAGGAACCCGCCGCGCCACAGGTCCTGTACCCAGTAGACGAGGCTGTTCGCCATGACGTCCTGGGTCATCTCCATCTTCTTGCGGTCGACGCCCGCCTTCGGGTCCTCGCTCAGGAACGGGACCAGCGATCCGAAGGCGAGCGAATGCATCACGACGCGGACATACGGATGCCGGCCCTCGGCACGCGAGCGGTCGAAGCGCTCCGCGAGTGTCGCCAGCGCGGCGTGGCGCTTCTCGTCGTCGGCTGCGTTCACGTTGATGTAGAGGGCCTCGGAGCCGAGCGCGACGATCTGACCCTTGACATCCTCGACGTGCGCGAGCGCGGCCCGGAAGTCGAGGTGGACACCGGCAATCCGGTAGCCGTTCGCCGCGAGGGCGAGCGCGGTCGCCTGGCCCATCCCGGAGGACGCCCCAAGGATCAGTGCCCAGCGCTCACGGTCGTCGGTCATCGTGGTCCTCCGGAGGTCTCGAGCCGGGTGGCAGGGGCATCTCCCGGGCTCCCCGAGTCTACCAGCGCGGTACCTCGCCGACCGCCGTTCCCCCATGCTATTTTGCCGATTGGCTGGTTCGCCGCTGACCGATGACAGGGGCGGGGATCACGAACCGTGTGTTCGGACACTCGAACCGATCCCACGCGACGGCACATCGTGGCGCTCATCCGCGAGCGCCCGATGACGGTGAGCTCGGACCGACCCGCCGGCCCACCGGCGCGGGCTGGCGGACATTCTCCGCGCGAACACGAGGAGCGCGACGCATGAGCCTGAGGCTCCCGACCCTCGAAGGGTTCGACCCGGCGGTGCTTCTGCTCGTGATCCCCCTGGTGCTGCTCGAGATCGGGCTGCTCCTCGCCGCGGTCGTGGACCTGCTCCGGATGGACCGGCGAGTCCGGGGCGGCAGCAAGGGGCTGTGGGCCGTGATCATCGTCTTTGTCAACTTCATCGGCCCGATCCTGTACTTCCTCGTCGGGAGGATGGATGGGCCGCCCGAGGACGAGTCGCCCGCACCGGGAGCGATGCCCGGCTGGGGCAGCCCCCATGACCCTCCGATCGCAGCACCACCGGGCTCGACACCCGCGGCGACCGCGCCCGCCGTCGTGGCGACGCCCGCCGTCGCGGGGACCGCGCCCTCCGTCGCAGGGACGGCCCCAGTCGTGGCGCCGCCCGCCGTCGCGGGGACCGCGCCCGCAGACCCGGTGGCGCCTCCTGTGCTGGTGGCGCCCGCGGTCCCGGTGGCCGTAGCACCGGCTCCATGGGCACCCGACGTGTCCGCGATGCGCGTCGCGGACGGACCGCCCGCGATCCGCATCGAGTCCCTGACCCGGCGGTATCCCGGCGTGCTCGCCCTCGACGCCCTGACACTGAGCGTGCCCGAAGGTTCGATCTTCGGTCTGCTCGGTCCCAACGGGGCGGGCAAGACCACGACCCTGCGGCTGCTGGCCGGTCTCGGCCGACCGACATCGGGGCGAGCCGTCGTGGCCGGTATCACCGTCTCGGCCGACGATCCGGCCGTCCGCCGCTCGCTCGGCTTCCTGGAGCAGGATCCGCGTGCCTACGGCTGGATGACGGGACGCGAGCAGCTCCGCCTCCTCGGGCGGCTGCACGGAATGGAAGGCGCCGCGCTGGAGGGCGCGGTGGTCGACGCTCTCGCTCGGCTGGACCTCGCGGGCTCGGCCGATCGGCGGGCCGGGACGTACTCCGGCGGCATGCGCCAGCGCCTGGGGATCGCGGGTGCCCTCGTCCATCGACCCCGCGTCATCATCCTCGACGAGCCGGTGAGCGCCCTCGACCCGGAGGGCAGGCGGGACGTCCTGGGGCTGATCGCGGGGCTCCGCGGCGAGTCCACCGTGCTGTTCTCGACACACGTGCTCGCGGACGTCGAACGGATCTGCGACCGGGTCGGGATCCTGGACCACGGGCGGCTGGTCGTCGAGGGCCCGCTGGGCGACCTGCTGGACCGATATGCGCTGCCGGTCTGGCGGATCGAGCCCGAGCCGGGCCAGGACCTCGCGGTCGAGGCGCTGGCGGGGCGCCTCCGAGACTACCGGTGGATCACGGCAGTCGCCGTCGAACACGGGCTCATGACCGTGGCCGTCGCGGATCCGGCGACGGCGGCCCGGGAGCTGCTTCAGGTCGTGGGCGACGCGGACCTCGCCGTCGTGTCCGTGGCACGTGCGCGTCCCAGCCTGGAAGACGTGTTCCTCCGCCTGACCGCCGGACCCGAGGGGGCGGCCGCATGACCGGCTTCGGCATCCTGCTGCGCAAGGAGCTGCTGGAGGCGTGGCGCACGCGACGGCTGCCGGTGGTCGCCGTGCTGTTCCTCGTGGTCGGGATCATCTCCCCGCTGACCGCCAGGTACCTGAACGAGATCCTGACCGTCGCGATGGGGGAACAGCTGCCGATCGCGCTTCCCGACCCGACGGCGGCGACGGCGCTCGAGCAGCTCCAGAAGAACATGGGGCAGCTGGGCTCGCTGGCTGCGATCGCCCTCGCGATGGGAAGCGTCTCGGGCGAGCTGGACCGCGGGACCGCCGCGATGATCCTGGCCCAGCCGGTGGGGCGCCCCGCGTTCCTGGCGGCGAAGCTGCTGGCGATCGCCGCCGTGCTCGGCGCCGCGACCCTGGTGGCCTCGGGCGTGGCCTGGATCTACACGGCGATCCTGTTCGAGCCGCTCCCGGCGGGAGGATGGCTGGCGATGACGGCGCTCTCCTGGCTCGCGCTGACGTGCTGGGCGGCACTGACGTTCCTCGCGTCCGCGGCCACGGGATCCACGATGGCCGCGGCCGGGATCGGGTTCGTCGCGCTCATCGGCATGAGCCTGCTGGCGATCGCGCCGGCCATCGACCGGTTCCTTCCCACGGGCCTTGCCGCTCCGGCCATCGCGCTCGGAGCCGGCGACGGCCGTTGACGCCGCGACCGTGGCCACGGCGATCGCCGGCTCGGTCGATCCTGGTCGGTGCCGCGCTGGGCGGCGCGGTGGTGGCGTTCCGGGGCCGTGAGCTGTAGCGGCCTGCGGAGGCCGATCGGCGGCATCGCCGCAACGGGCGTGTGCCACTGACGGGACGCCCGGAATCGAGGACGGCGCCCAGCGGGCGCCGTCCGGATCGAGATCTGCCGGCCGGGACGTTGCCCGGCCGTGGCGTCAGGCGCGGGCCTGGCGCTCCAGGCGGCGCTGGAAGCGCTCGACCTGGCCGGCGGTGTCGATGATGTTCTGCTTGCCCGTGTAGAACGGGTGGCAGTTGCCGCAGACGTCCACGCGCAGCTCCTCGCGCGTGGAGCCGAGCTCGAAGTCAATGCCGCACGAGCCGCAATGGACCTTCGCCTGGTAGTACTTGGGATGGGTGCCGGGCTTCACGAGGGCTCCTCTGGCGCCGTCCGTTCGGGTCGTGCCCGCCGGTGGTCGCCGCTGTGGGTCGGATATCGGGCCTACGCCTCGGCGGCAGCAGGCTCGGCCGCAACCGGGATCACCCGGATGCGCTTCTTGTCGCGGGTCTCGTGCTCGAACCGCACCTTCCCGTCGACCTTGGCGAAGACCGTGTAGTCGTGGCCGAGTCCGGCACCCTCGCCCGCCTTGAAGGTCATCCCCCGCTGGCGGACGATGATCGTCCCGGAGGTCACGAGCTGGCCGTCGCCCGCCTTGACGCCGAGTCGCTGGCCGACGCTGTCGCGGCCGTTCTTGGAGCTCGAGCCCGCCTTCTTGTGCGCCATCGCTTACTCGTCCTTCTTCGTGTCGGTCCGCTCGGGGGACGCGACGTCGGGGGTCTCGTCGGTGGTCGCCGCTTCATCAGCCTCGCGGGCGGATGCCTCGGCGGGGCCGCGTCGGCGGGGCCGGGGCCTCGGGGGCGGACGCCTCGGGTTCGACAGCCGTCTCCGCGGTGGCCTCGGAGGCTGCCTGGGTCTCGATAGCCGTCTCGTCGGCAGTGGCCGTCTGCGTGTCGGCCTCGGGTGCCGTGTCGGCGTCGACAGCCGTCTCGGCGGCGGCCTCGGGTGCCGTCTCCACGGCGGCCTTCGCGCGAGCACGCTTGGGCGCGGGCGCCTCGGCCGCGGCGGTGGCGGCGGTGGCCAGCTTCGCGGCGAGGGCCGCGTCTTCGGCGGCCTGGCGTGCGGCGGCCTCCTCGAGCCTCTTGCGCTCGTCGGCCTTCGAGCCGGCCGGCTTCTCGACGCCGGCGGCCGCGCTCTTGCCGTTGAAGCGGATGTCGGCGATCCGGAGCACCGTCAGGTCCTGGCGGTGGCCCTTCTTGACGCGACGCCGTGCCTTCGGGCGGTACTTGAACGCGATGACCTTGTCGCCGCGGGTCTGGCCGACGACCTCGGCGTCGACGGCTGCACCGTCCACGACAGGCGTGCCGACGGCGGCCTCGGCTCCGTCGGCAACGAGGAGCACGCGCTCCAGCGTGATCGACTGACCGGGCTCGACGTCGAGCAACTCCACCTCGAGCTCGGTTCCGACCTCGACGCGGTATTGCTTCCCGCCGGTCTCGATGACTGCGTACATGGGTCCTCGGAAAGGTGATGGCGGCCATGGGGTGGCCGCGAGCGGACACGGAGAAACGCCTGCGGCCATCGCGGGCGCGAAGGGAGAGTGTAGGGCGGATCGGCTGAAGGCGTCAAAGGCCGTGCAGGCGCGTGTCGAGCAGGCGCCTGTCCGACGCGCAGGCGCTGTCGGCGCGCGTTCTCGCACGGGCGCGCGTCAGTGGGACGGCGCGTGTGGAAGCGCCGCGCCGGTGCCTGTCGCCCTCAGCGGCGCAGGCGCTACCTCCCGATGGTCGAGCCCGGTCTGGACGGACGGGGTCCCTCGGTGCCCGGCCTGGGACGGGAGCCGCCCGACGAGGCCGGGGGCGCCGCGCGCTCGGGTGGGGCCGACAGCACCAGTCGCTCGCGGACGAGCGAGCGGGCGTCGAGGCCGACTCCCAGGCGTTCCGAGAGGGCCGCCAGCACCTCCTCGGGCCGCCCGATACCCCGCTCGGGGTCGTGGCGGAGCGTCATCCGGACCGTGACCGCATCGGGGCGCGCCGCTGCTGCCTCGCCGGCCACCGCCGCGGAACCGTCGCGGGCCGCGTGGACATCGTCCACCTCGACGGCCCCGATGAACGGTCGCAGGTCGTAGGCCACGGTCGTCTCGCCCTTCCGGCGCTCCCGCGGCAGCGTCGTTTGCGCGATCAGGCCCGCGGCGGCGATGCGGATCGCAGCAACATCGACGACGGGCTCCAGGACCGCCCGATAGACCGACGCGGAGACCCGGCCCGGCAGTGGCGCCTCGCCCAGCCAGACGTCGTACAGGTCCGCCAGGACATGGGCCTGCGGCAGCGTCGCGGTCAGCGCGTCGCGCACGCGCCAGCGGGGCAGTCGCTCGGTCAGCCAGACATCGAGGAGCTCGGCCTCGCCGGGGATGGTTGCCCCGAGCGGCGCCGCGGCGGCGAACCGCGGCCTTCCCCGCGGCCCGTCGAGCCCGGCGACCGGCAGGCCGGACGCGGCGAGCGCCTCCTCCCAGGCCGTCTGCTGCGACCGTCCGGCGATGCCCGGCTCCAACGCCGCGCGGGCGAGCACGAGGCGCCACCGCTGGACGGCCTCGCGCGGAGGCGGTCCCGGGGCCGGGGCAGGGTCAGGGCGGTCGATCACGCGTGTTAGTGTGGCGCCGATGCAGCCAGGTGTCGCGATCGATCTCGGCGAGTCGCCCCGACCCCGGCGATCCGGCGCCGGTCGCGCACGCGGGGGCCGCGGCGGTGCGGCCCCGGAGCCCGCGGCATGAGCATGTCGAACCCGTACAAGGTGCTCCAGGTCGACCCGGAGGCCGAGGACGAGGTCATCGAGGCCGCCTATCGACGCCTGGCCCGCAAGTACCACCCCGACGTCGCGACGGGTCCCGACGCCCAGGCGCGGATGGTCCAGATCAACCAGGCCTGGGAATTGCTCAGGGACCCCGTTCGCCGCAAGACCGTCGACCGGGCGCGGGCGCGGGCCTCGGCGACGTCGGCGCGAGCGACCGCGTTCGAGGACCACGAGGAGGTACGGAGGGCGGGCGCGCCCCCGGGCGGGACCGCTCACTACCGGACCAGGAGCTCCGACACGGGCGGGTCCGGAACGGAAACGCCCCGCGCGCCGGACTCGCCGCGGCGGCGCCGCCGAGCGCCGGCGGTGGACAGGGCCGCGGCTGGCCGCTCCCCGGCATGCGCGCGACCGACCCCGGCGACCGAACCGACCGGGTCTCGCCCGACTGGACAACGGGGCGCTCCGGCGGAGGCAGCGGATACGACCCGAGGACGATGGGAACCGCCCAGGGGCACGGGTCTGCGGGACCTCCGCCCGGCAACCCGTCCGGGAGCGTGCTGGGCTTCGGCCGATACGCCGGATGGTCGCTGAGCGAGGTCGCCCGGACGGACCTCGAGTACCTGGAGTGGCTCGACCGGATGCCGATCGGCCGGACCTACCAGTTCGAGATCGATGCGCTTCTGCGGTCCTCCGGGCGGCGGACCACCGCGCCCGCGAACAGCTCCCAGCGCCGCGGGCTCTTCCGCCGGCGCTGACCCGGTCGAAGCGCAGGCTGCATCGCCCGGCGGCCCGGGATCACCGGCCGGGTGTCGTCACCACTCCGCGCGATGCTGGCGGATGTTCACGCTCTGCACCACCCCGAGCCCGATCGCGATGCTGACCAGTGACGCCCCGCCGTGCGAGATGAACGGGAGCGGGATGCCGGTGACCGGAAGGATCCCGATCACCATGCCGACGTTCACGAAGACCTGGACCAGCAGCATCGAGGCGAGGCCCGCCCCGAACAGGGTCCCGAACGGATCGCGCGAGCGCCACGCGCACGACAGCACCCGCCAGATCAGCGCCCCGAACAGCAGGAACACGACGGCCGCACCGATGAACCCCAGCTCCTGGGCGAGGACCGCGAACACGAAGTCGCTCTCCTGGACCGGGAGGAACTCGCCGCGGCTCTGCGTCCCGTTGGTGAGCCCCGTGCCGAAGAACCCGCCGGAGCCGACCGCGATCTGGGACTGGATCACCTGCCAGCCCGAGCCCTGCGCGTCGGCGGCGGGGTTGAGGAACGTTGCGATCCGCTCCTTCTGGTAGTCCCTCAGGACGTACGTCCAGGCGATCGGGATCGCCGCCAGCACGCCCGCCGCCATCGCAAGGAGCCAGCGCAGGCTGGCCCCGGACATGAACAGCATGCCGGCGAGGATGGACGCGAGGACGAGGGACGACCCGAGGTCGGGCTGCATCATGACCAGCAGCAACGGAGGGACCATGAGCAGGCAGGCGCCGAGGATCGACGACAGGGAGTCCAGGCGGCCTTCCCGGTTCCCGAGGTACGAGGCGAGGACGATGATCATCAGGATCTTGGACAGCTCGGAGAACTGGAACGTGAACGGGCCGATGTCCACCCAGCGAGCCGAGCCGCCGACCCCGTCGCCGATCGCCAGCGTCAGGACCAGCAGCCCCAGGTTGGCCCCGTAGATCGGCCAGGCCAGGGTCTTGAACCACCGGTAGTCGAAGGCGGTCGCGATCACGAAGACGACGATGGCCAGCGCGGACCACATGAGGGCCCGGGAGAAGATGGCACTGCCGTCGAGCACCGACTGGCCGGCCTCGACGCTGTTGGTGTAGGCCATGACGAGGCCCACCGCGCCGAGCAGCGCGGCATACGTGGTGAGCTGGAGGTCATAGGCGCGCCAGACGGCGCCGACCGTCCTCGTGGTCATGTCGGCGAAGCGGCCCGGCTCGGCCCGCATCACGCGCATTGGTGCATCACCTAGTTGCTCTGGTAGAAGTTGCCGCGGTGGAGGAGGTCGCGGTTCAGGTAGTCCTTCTTGATGTGGAAGTGCAGCTGGAGGAATGCCTTCGCGATCTCCGTGCCGGCATTGCCCTTGGTCCGCGAATCGTACGCGAAGGCCAGGAACATGAGACGGGAGTCCGTCTTGGCGAAGTCCGCCTTGTACGGGTTCTTGCCCACCCACCCGACGAACCAGGAGCTGTACGGCAGCCGGCCCTTGCTGTCGCGGATGCCGAACTCCG
Organism: uncultured Chloroflexia bacterium; assembly: GCA_963776395.1. Classification (GTDB taxonomy): domain Bacteria; phylum Chloroflexota; class Limnocylindria; order Limnocylindrales; family CSP1-4; genus CAIXZV01. The sequence goes on from CAVZML010000005.1 coordinate 356,522, forward strand.
CGGTGCCGGACTTGCCAGCCACCTTGACGGGCATATCGACCAGGTTGTAGGTGTGGCGGAGCGTGACCGTCGAGCGCGCGGCGAGGCGCATGGTACGAAGCGTCTTCGCCGAGACCGGCATCTTGCGGATCAGATCCGGCTTGAACGCCCGCACCACATTCCCGTCCGGACCGACGATCTCGCGGACGACCTGGGGGCGATAGAGCTTGCCGCCGTTGGCGAGGGCCGCATAGGCGTTGATCAGCTGGATCGGGGTCACGACGTCGTAGCCCTGCCCGATGCCCGACTGGTAGACCTCGCCGGCGAACATCGGCTGGCCGAGCGCACCGATCTTCCACTGGTTCGACGGGACGATGCCCGCCGCCTCTCCGGGCAGATCGATGCCGGTTGGCTTGCCGAAGCCGTACATGTGTCCCCAGTAGGCGAGGCGGTCCGCGCCGAGCATTCCGGCAACCTGGAAGAAGAAGGTGTCCGACGAATGGCCGAACCCGCAGTTGATGTTGCAGGCGCCGAAGCCTCGCCTGTTCCAGTCGTAGAAGCGTGAGGCCCCGAGGGTCAGGTATCCCCTGGTCTGGAGCCTCGTTGTCGGGGTGATCTTCCGGTCCTGGAGACCGCCGGTGCCGGCGACCAGCTTGTACGTCGAGCCCGGCGGGTAGTGCGCCTGGACCGCGTGGTTGGTCAAGGGCTTGTTCTTGTTCGCGACGAGCTTCCTGAAGTCCTTGTTGGAGATCCCCTTGGCGAACAGGTTGTTGTCGTAGCTGGGGAGGCTCACGAGCGCCAGGACCTCGCCGTCCTGCGGGTTCATCACGATGAAGACGCCACGCTTCAGGCCAGCCGCCTTCATGCCCCACTTCAGGGCGGCGGTCGCCTCTTTCTGGATCTTTCGATCGATGGTCAGCTTCAGCGAGGCGCCGGGCACCGCGTCCTGCACGGTCTGAAGGACCTGCACGTCCCTCCCCGTCGCATCGCGTTCCATGAGCTGGACGCCGTAGGTACCGCGCAATGCGGACTCGAATGCGGCCTCCACGCCGGCCTTGCCGATGACGTCGTCGGAGAGGTATCCGCTCGACGAGAGCTTCTCCAGCGTGGCGGCGTCGATCTGTCCGGTGTAGCCCAGGATGTGGGCGAGCAGCGGCCCGTCGGGATACTCGCGCCGTGACTCGACGACGACCGCGACGCCCGGGAGCTCGTCCACGGACTCCGAGACGATCCGGGCCGTGGCCTCGGGAACGTCCTGGGCGATCCGGACCTGGTCGAACCGGGAGCCGGGGGCGCTGTCGAGCGTCGCGATGATCTCACTCGGATCCATCCCGAGCAGTCCGCCGAGCCGACGCGCGACGTCGTCGCGACGCCCGAATGGCAGGTCGGCAGGGGTGATCTTCACGGCGAAGGTGGCCACATTCGCCACGAGAAGCCTGCCGGTCCGGTCATAGATCAGGCCGCGCGGGGCAGGGATCGCGATCTCGGCGGTGCGGTTCGCCTCGGCCTTGGCCGCGTTTGCCGGACCGTTGGACAGCTGCAGGTAGGCGAGCCTCGTCAGGAGCAGCCCGAACACCAGGACAGCGACGAGCCCGAACGCGACGAAGCGGATGGGCCGGCGATCGCGCTCGGGATGGGAGACGAGCAGCGAGTCGTTCACCAGTCCATGCGCTCCGCTTCACGACGGCGCAGGACGATGGCGACGGTCAGCGGTCCAATGAGGATCGCGAGCGCCGTGTCGTACAGGGCGGACGGGACGACCGCAGCCAGCGCCGGGTCGGAGAGCGGCACCGAGGTCAGCGCCGTGGTGGTCAGGAGCAGGAGCATCGAGTAGACAAGGCTCGCGATCAGGGTGGCGGGGATTGGGGCGATGATCCTCACGCGATTGAGGAGGCCGCCGATCAGGGATGCGATGCCGATGGCGACGAGGGCGGCAAATGCAGACGAACCAAGTGGCCGCTGGCCGAGGATGTCGAGCGCGAGACCCCCGACGAAGGCGACGACGAGCCCGGCTTCGAGGCCTCCAGCGATCACCGAGACGACACCCGTGACGAGCACCGCGTGCAGGGTGGCATCGCCGATCTTCAGATATGGAACAAGCGTGAACTCTGCGAGCGCGGCCACCACGGCGACTGCCGCGGCGATGATGTACTTCATGAACGGGTCGATCCTCGGCTGACGAGCCGACGGTCGGGTGCAAGGCGGGGTGGCGACCGCGACGACGGAGTGACAGCTTGACGCGCCGCCAGTATCCCACGCGACCCCGGAACCGGCAATCACCGCGGACGTCACCGGACCGCGACCGGACCGCACCATCCAGACCGTGAGGCAGTGGCGGCGATGGGGTGCGGCCGATGTTGCACGTGAAACAAGGGTCGCTCCACCCGTCGCTGCCGGTCTTGCCCTGCCATCTTCCCTGCACCTGGCGCCCTCGGCGTTGGTCGCGGCCAAACCAGCACTTGACTCGCCCTCCGCGACGGCGAAGGATGGGCTGCCGGCGCGGCAGGAGGTGGCACCCGTGCGCAGCAGTTGGCCCCGTGCCACACCACGAACGGAGGAGAGCGTGTCCGCGGACCTGATCGCCGCGATCCGCGACGTCGCGATCGTCGGCCTCATGCTGCTCGGGCTCGCGTCGCCGGTCGTGCTCTTCCTCGGCCTGATCTGGCTGGCCCGCCGACACCTCGAGGGCCGGCGAGGCCGACTCGACGGGCTGTTCGGCGGCATCGGACGAGCCAACGCGATGAACTCGCACCTGCAGGCGGGCACGCCCGACCCCGACGACCTGGCGGTGCCGGTCCCACCCCGTCCACGCCAACCGCACCGCGACGCCTGACGGCCCGCCGTCCCTCGCGCCGGAGCAGAGTCCTCCGCTGTCCGCCGGTTGCGCCTCCAGGCGATGCCCGGGCCCTCCTCCCCCTCTCGTGCCGTCCGGGGAGCACCGGCGCCGGCGGCGCGGTTTAGTGCGTCGTAAGAGCCCTCCGGCATCATTGGTTGTCGAGCCACGGACCCGGTCGTTCGGTCGGGAATCCGGGCTCCATGGTAGAATTCTCGTTCATGCGAACGATTGAGATGGGAGGCTGAGTGGGCCAGACGATCGCCTGCACGAACCAGAAGGGCGGCGTCGGGAAAACCACGACGGTGGTCAATCTCGCTACCTATCTCGCTCTCCTCGGTGACCGCGTCCTCGTCATCGACCTCGATCCCCAGGGCAATGCCACGAGCGGTTTCGGCATCGATCGCACGACCGTGGAGGGATCGATCTACGACGCGCTCGTCGACGACAGGCTCCTGTCGGCGTGCACGTCGCGACGCCCGTCAATGGCCTCAGGCTGGTCCCGTCGTCGATGTCCCTCGCAGGCGCGGAGGTCGAGCTGACGCCCCTCGCCGGCCGGGAGCGCCGCCTCGGCCACGCCATCAGGGCAGACCAGGCCGCCTGGGACTGGATCTTCGTGGACTGCCCACCGTCGCTCGGCCTGCTGACGGTCAACGCGCTGACGGCGGCCCAGGCCGTCCTCGTCCCGGTCCAGTGCGAGTACTACGCCCTGGAGGGCCTCACCCACCTGATCGCGACCATCAACCTCGTGCGGGATCACCTCAACCCGGATCTCGAGATCTCGGGGGTGGTGCTCACGATGTTCGATAGCCGGACGAACCTGTCCGCCGAAGTCGCCGCCGAGGTGCGCCGGCATCTCCATGGCGTCGTGTTCGACACGATCGTCCCGCGGAGCGTCCGGCTCTCCGAGGCCCCGAGCCATGGCCTCCCGATCGCGCTCTACCGGCCGGACTCGAAGGGCGCCGAGGCCTACGAGCGGCTCGCGCGCGAGCTCAGGACGCGCCGCGGGCCATTCGAGCGCGCCATCGTGCCCGCCCCGCTTCCAGCCGGGGCCGTAGCATGACGGACCGCCCGGATCGAAGCGGGTCGGCGCTTGGTCGTGGCCTCGCCTCGCTGATCCCGCAGCGCGATGCCCCGGCCTCGTCGGTCCTCGAGGTGCCGCTCTCGCGCGTGTCCCCAAACCCTCACCAGCCTCGCCACCACTGGGACGACGCCGACCTCGCCGAGCTCGCCGCGAGCATCCGCGAGCACGGCGTGCTCCAGCCCGTGCTGGTCACCGAGACCATCGACGGCTACCAGCTCATCGCCGGGGAGCGTCGTGTCCGCGCGGCGCGCCTCGCCGGCCTCGACCGGGTCCCCGCACTGGTCCGCCAGCTGGCCGATCGCGACCAGCTCGAGGTCGCTCTCGTGGAGAACGTCCAGCGCGCGGATCTCGATCCCATCGACGAAGCCCTCGCCTACCGTCGGCTCATCGACGAGTTCGGCCTGACCCAGGAGAGGGTCGCGGATCGTGTCGGCAAGGCACGCGCCACGGTCGCCAACACGCTCCGCCTCCTCGACCTCCACGCCGCAGTGCAGGCCGCGATCGGCGACGGACGGATCACGGAGGGGCACGGGCGTGCGCTCGGTGGCCTCCCGAAGGACGGCCAGGCCGCGGTGCTGGGCACGGTCGCCGGCCAGGGCCTGTCCGTGCGCCAGACCGAGGAGCTCGTGCGGCGGCTCCGGGAACCACGACCCGTGCGGCAGCCGGCGCCGCCGCGCCTCGACGCCGAGCTGGAGCGGGTTGAGCAGGACCTCCGCCAGCGGCTGGGGACGAAGGTGAGCCTCAGCCGGTCCCGCAAGGGGGGCCGCATCGTCATCGAGTACTACAGCGACGAGGAGCTCGGACGGCTCTACGATCGCCTGATCGGAGGACCTTCGTGACGGACGTCGGGGATCGGCAGCGACCGGCAGAAGGCAACGGCCGCGCCGCCGGCGGGCGCAGGACGAAGACCCTCACACCGGGCACCGAGTACGGAGCCTCGAGCATCCAGGTTCTCGAGGGCCTCGAGGCCGTGCGTCGCCGCCCGGGCATGTACATCGGCTCGACCGACGCCCGCGGCCTGCACCACCTCGTCTGGGAGGTCGTGGACAACTCGATCGACGAGGCCATGGCCGGCCACGCGACGACCGTCCTCGTGACGTCCACGAGGACGGCAAGGTCACCGTCGAGGACGACGGCCGAGGCGTGCCGGTGGGTCGCCACTCGACCGGCAAGGACGCCCTCGAGGTCGTCCACACCGTCCTCCATGCCGGCGGCAAGTTCGGCGGCGGGGGCTACAAGGTCTCCGGCGGCCTCCACGGCGTCGGCGTCTCGGTCGTGAACGCCCTCTCCGCGTGGCTGCGGGTCGAGACGGCGCGGGACGGCGGCGTGTGGTCGCAGGAGTACGTGCGCGGCAAGCCGACCACGAAGGTCGAAAAGGTCGGGCCTCAGGGCACGCGCAGGGGAACCAAGACCTCATTCCTCGCCGACCCCGAGGTCTTCGAGACCACCGAGTACTCGTTCGACCTCATCTCCCAGCGCTTGCGCGAGTCCGCGTACCTCACGAAGGGGGTCTGGATCACGCTCCGCGACGAACGGAGCGAGCGCGAGCGGTCGTTCTACTTCGAGGGCGGCCTGGTCTCGTTCGTGCGGCACCTGAACCGGAACAAGGAGGCACTCCACAGCAGGCCGATCTACTGCGAGCGACGCGACGGGTCGACGACCATCGAGGTCGCGCTCCAGTACAACGACACCTACGCCGAGAACGTGCTCGCCTTCGCCAACAACATCAACACCGTGGACGGTGGCACCCACATCACCGGATTCCGTCGCGCGCTCACCCGTTCCCTGAACGACTGGGCCAAGCGCGCCGGCGTCCTGAAGGAGTCGGACGCCAACCTGTCCGGCGACGACGTCCGCGAGGGCCTCACGGCGGTCGTGAGCGTCAAGCTCACGGAGCCCCAGTTCGAGGGTCAGACGAAGGCCAAGCTCGGCAATGCAGAGGTCGCTGGCCAGGTCGAGGGCGCGGTGGCCGACGCCATCAGCCAGTACCTGGAGGAGAACCCGGCCGACGGCAGGCGGATCATCGAGAAATGCCTGATGTCGGCGCGCGCGCGCGACGCGGCCCGCAAGGCACGCGACCTCGTGATCCGCAAGGGCGCCCTGGACGGCATGTCCCTGCCCGGCAAGCTCGCCGACTGCCAGGAACGCGACCCGGCCAAGAGCGAGATCTACATCGTGGAGGGCGACTCCGCGGGCGGCTCGGCGAAGCAGGGCAGGGACCGACGTTTCCAGGCGATCCTGCCGATGCGCGGCAAGCTCCTCAACGTCGAGAAGGCGCGCCTTGACAGGATCCTGAGCTCGGAGAACGTGAAGCCGCTGATCATCGCGCTCGGCGGTGGCATCGGGGACAGCTTCGACATCGCCAAGCTCCGGTACCACCGGATCATCATCATGACGGACGCCGATGTGGACGGGGCCCACATCCGGACCCTGCTCCTGACGTTCTTCTACCGTCATATGCCCGAGGTGGTGGACGCCGGGTTCCTCTATATCGCGCAGCCGCCGCTCTACCGCATCTCCACGGGCAAGGTGACCAAGTACGCCCAGTCCGAGAAGGAGCGGGACCAGAGGATCAAGGAGTTCACGACCAGGAACGTGAGCGTGCAGCGCTTCAAGGGCCTGGGCGAGATGAACGCCGACCAGCTCTGGGAGACGACCATGAACCCGGAGACGCGGACCTTGCTCAAGGTCGAGGTCGAGGACGCGTCGGTCGCGGACCAGATCTTCACGATGCTGATGGGAGAGCGGGTGGAGCCCCGCAAGGACTTCATCAAGACCGAGGCTCGCAAGGTGCGCAACCTTGACATCTGAGGCGCCGGTCAACATCTCCGACGTGCGGATCGGTGGCTCCCGGATTGTCCTGGAGCCCCACAACTGCTTCGCCTGCGGGACGCTCAACGTCCACGGGATCGGGCTGGAGCTGCACGCGGGCGACGACCGCTGCTGGACCGAGCTCGCCCTGCCCGACCGGTTCCAGGGCTGGGACGACATCGCGCACGGCGGGATCGTGTGCACGATCCTGGACGAGGTCATGGCCTGGGCGCTGGTCGACCACGACATGTGGGGCGTCACCGCACGGATGACCGTGGAATTCAAGCGGCCCGTGCCGCTCGGCCGGCTGATCCGCGCCGAGGGGCGGGTCCTGCAGGTGCGGCGGCGCCTCGTCGAGGCGGAGGGTGTCGTCCTTGACCCCGCGGACGGAACGGTCCTCGCGCGTTCCCAGGCGACGTTCGTCGGCGCATCGGAGGAGAAGAAGCGCGAGCTGAAGGCCCGGTACGGGTTCCGCGAGGTGCCGGACGGTCGGGGGACCCCGGCCGCCATCGGCACGCCCGCAGTAGCGCGCCCGCGACCGAGACTCCCGAAGCCGGCACGCCGGCGACCGGCACACCCGAATCCGGCACGTCGGCGACCGGCACACCCGAAAGGTACGTCGGCCGACACGCCCGAAGCCGTGCATCCGCCGGCCGTCGACCGTCCCTCGAGCGCCGCCACGGCGCGGGCCCGCGCCTTCGTGGCCGAGCACAAGCCCGCCGCCCTCGCCCTCGGGCGCGCCGCCGGTGACGTCGCCCCGGATCCTGCCGCCGCGATCGGGATTTCCTGGCCGGCCTGGCCGACCTCGCCGATCCCGAGTACCTCGCAGGCCAGCAGCGCGTCGCCCCCGGCATCGGCAACGTCCTCGGCGTCCGCGGCCCCCTGCTCCACGCCGTCAGCCGGGGGCTCCGTGCGACGACGCGCCGCGATCACAGCGCGACCCTCCTCGACCTCGCCGGGCGGATGCTTGCCGAGACGCCCCTGGAGCTCCACTGGCTCGCCTTCGACCTCCTCGAGCGCTCAATCGGCGCGGAGCCCGAGCGGACCTGGCAGCTCGTCCGTGTCGAGGCCGGGGCTGCCGCCGACTGGATCACGGTCGACTCGCTGGCCCACGTGGCGGGGAGGGGCATCCTCTCGGAGGCGTACCGGTGGGCGGAGCTGGAGCAGCTCGTCTATTCGCCTTCGCGCTGGGAGCGACGCCTCGTCGGCTCGACGGTCGCCACGATCCCATTCGTCGACCGGACGGCCGGCAGGACGGCCGACGTCACGCGTCACGGCCTCGCCCTCGTCGGCGAGCTTGTCGGCGATGCCGAGGCTGACGTGCAGAAGGCCCTGTCCTGGGCGCTGCGAAACCTGGCGTCGGTGGACCTCCCGGCTACCGTCGGGTTCCTGCGCGCCGAGGCGGCGCTGGCCGCCGCCACGGCCGACGGGCACCGGGCCTGGGTCATCCGTGACACCTTCGAGAAGCTGCCGGTGCCCGTCGCCGCCGAGCTGGGTGCCGCCCTCGACGGCATCCGCAGGCGCCCCGGCGCACCCTCGACATCCCGCGCCGCGGCGACTGCCGCCGACTTCGCCGGCCTCGGCGTCGGCGTGCCGCCGGCAGAGCGTCCCATCGTCTCGCGATCCTGATCCCGACCACCGCCAGCACTGACCCGACCGACCGGAGGAGCTCCACCACGTGACCGACGACCTGGGCAACGTCCGAGCGATCCAGATCGAGGACGAGATGCGCGTCTCGTACCTCGACTACGCGATGAGCGTCATCGTCGCCCGCGCGCTCCCGGACGTCCGAGACGGCCTCAAGCCCGTGCACCGCCGGATCCTGTACACGATGGGCGAGATGGGGCTCTCGGCGACGAGCTCCTACCGCAAGTGCGCGGCCATCGTCGGCGAGGTGATGGGCAAGTACCACCCGCACGGCGACGTCGCGCTCTACGACGCGCTGGTCCGGCTCGCCCAGGACTTCTCGCTGCGCTATCCGCTGGTGGACGGCCAGGGCAACTTCGGCTCCGTCGACGGCGACTCGGCGGCCGCGATGAGGTACACCGAGGCGCGCCTCACGGCGATCTCGTCCGAGATGCTCGCCGACATCGACAAGGACACCGTCGACTTCACCGACAACTACGACGGCACCCAGAAGGAGCCGACGGTCCTGCCGGCGAAGCTCCCGAACCTGCTGATCAACGGGTCGTCGGGCATCGCGGTCGGCATGGCGACCAACATCCCGCCCCACCACCTGGGCGAGATCGCGGATGCGATCGTGGCCTACATCGACGATCCCAGCATCACCAACGACGACCTGTGCCGGTACGTCAAGGGGCCCGACTTTCCGACCGGTGGCTCGATCTTCCGGTTCGAGACCCGCCGGAACACGCTCACCGGCGAGCAGGAGACGGTCGACGCGATCCGCGAGATGTACGCCCACGGGCGGGGACGCGTCGTCGTCCGGGCGCAGGTCGCATTCGAGGAGACCCGCCTCGACAGGACGGCGATCATCGTCACCGAGCTGCCGTACCAGGTGAACAAGGCGACGCTGCTCGAGAAGATCGCCGACCTCGTCAAGGACAAGAAGCTCGACGGCATCGCGGACCTCCGCGACGAGTCCGACCGCGACGGCATGCGGATCTACATCGAGATCAAGCGGGACGCCAACCCGCACAAGGTGCTGAACAACCTGTTCAAGCACACCGCGCTCCAGACTGCGTTCAACCTGAACATGCTCGCCCTGGTCGACGGGCAGCCGCAGACGCTGCCGCTCAAGGCGGTCCTGTCGCACTACGTCGACCACCGCCGCGAGATCGTCCGCCGGCGCACCGAGTTCGACCTCGAGAAGGCGCGCGCGCGGGCGCACATCCTCGAGGGCCTCAAGATCGCCCTCGACAACCTCGACGCGGTCATCAAGACGATCCGCGAATCGGCGGACGTCGAGACGGCGCGCCGTAACCTGATGGCAGGGTTCGGACTCTCCGAGCTCCAGGCCCAGGCGATCCTGGACATGCGCCTCGCCCGGCTTGCCGCCCTCGAGCGCCAGAAGATCGAGGACGAGTACCTCGCGATCATCCAGCTCATCGCCGAGCTGGAGGACATCCTCGCCAACCCGCAGCGCGTCCTGGCCATCATCAAGGACGAGCTTGCCGAGCTGAAGAAGAGGTACGCCGGCGAGCGCCGCACCCGCGTCGTCGACGACTCCAACCGCGAGCTGACCGACGAGGACCTGATCGCGGACGAGGACGTCGTCGTCACGATCAGCCGGCGCGGCTACATCAAGCGCCAGCCGGTCGCCGCATACCGTCGCCAGCATCGCGGCGGCAAGGGGATCATCGGCCACGTCACGCGCGAGGAGGACGCCGTCGAGCACCTCCTGGCGGCGAACACACACGACTGGGCGCTGTTCTTCACGAACCGGGGCCGCGTGTTCTCCGCCAAGGTCCACGCCATCCCGGATGCGTCGCGCCAGGCCAAGGGCATGGCCATCATCAACCTCCCGGGCGTCCAGGTGGAGTCGGGCGAGGTCCCGGTGGCGACCATCTGCCTGCCGAACTTCGAGCCGGGCCACTACCTGGTGATGGCGACGAGGAACGGGATCATCAAGAAGACGCCGCTGGAGCAGTTCGAGCGCGTCCGCTCGACCGGCATCCGGGCGATCACGATCAACGATGGCGACGAGCTGGCCTGGGTCGACGTGTCCGGGGGCGAGGACGACGTGATCATCGCCACCTCGCAGGGCATGCTCGCCCGCTTCTCCGAGGACGAGGTCCGGCCGATGGGCCGCGACGCGGCCGGGGTGATCGCGATCCGGCTGGCCCGCCAGGGCGACGCCGTGGTCTCGATGAGCGTCGTCCAGACCGGCGCCGACCTCCTCGTCCTGACCGAGACCGGCTACGGCAAGCGCGTCGGGCTCACCGAGTTCCGGCTCAAGCATCGCGGAGGCCAGGGGGTCCGCCTCATGCCCTCGAGGGACGGAAGACGGGTCTCGTGGCGGCAGTCCAGCAGGTCACCGCCGAGGACGAGGAGCTGCTGCTCATCTCGGCCCACGGACAGGTGATCCGGACGGAGACGAACTCGATCAACCACTACTCCGCGGCTGCCCGCGGCGTGATCGTCATGCGCCTGGCGGGCGGGGACAAGGTGGTCGCGATCGCGGCTTTCCGTTCGGGGCTGGCGGAGAGGGGTGGGATCGGGGACAATGACGACCCCCCGCCCACCGGTGACGAGCCGGCGGGCCCGGGGCAGGGTCGGGCATGACCGCCTTCGGCGAACGGGAGGCCGGCTTGTACGCGGATCAGTTCGAGATCTACCACGGCAACGCCAACCCGGAGCTGGCCCGGAAGATCTGCGCGCTGGCTGGGCAGCGAGCCGGGCCAGGCAGAGGTGTTCCAGTTCGCGAACGAGAACATCTTCGTCCGGATCATCGACAACGTCCGCGAGAAGGACGTGTTCGTGGTCCAGCCGACGTCCAAGCCGGTCAACCAGTCGATCATGGAGCTGCTGATCATGATCGACGCCTTCAAGCGGGCGTCCGCCGGTCGGATCACGGCCGTGGTCCCGTACTACGCCTACGGCCGCTCCGACAAGAAGGACCAGCCGCGCGTGCCGATCACGGCCCGTCTGGTCGCCGACATGATCACCGTCGCCGGCGCGGACCGGATGCTGACCATGGACCTCCACCAGGGCCAGATCCAGGGCTTCTTCAACATCCCGGTGGACGAGCTGACCGCGGTCCACATGCTCAGCCGCTACTTCCTCGATCGCAGCTCCAGGACTCCGTCGTGGTCACCGACCTCGGGTTCGCGAAGCGGGCACGCGCGTTCGCGGAGCTGCTCGATGCGCCGCTGGCGATCGTCGAGAAGCGCCGCCACGGCAACCTTGACCGGGCGGAGGTGATCAATGTCATCGGCGACGTCCGGGGCCGGCGCGCGATCATCGTCGACGACGAGATCGACACGGCCGGCACGCTGATCGAGATCACCCGCGCCCTGGAGCGTGAGGGTGTCCACGAGATCTATGCCTGCGCCACCCACGGTGTGCTGTCGGACCCGGCGATCGAGAGGATCGCGAGCTCGAACCTCGCCGAGGTGATCATCACCGACACGATCCCCCTGGCCGAGACGCGGCACATCCCCAAGATCAAGGTGCTGTCGGTCGCGCCGCTGATCGGCGAGGCGATCAGGCGAATCCACCGCGGTGAGTCGGTCGGTGCCCTGTTCTCCTCGGAGGTGTCCTTTACGCAGGAGATGCTCCTGTGGGACAGGCCAACGGCGACGACATCGGCCTCGGCGGAGATCCCGCCGAGGATGACGACCACGTACCATCAGTGATGCCCGCCTAGGCGGGCACCGACGCCCGCAACGGCACGGAGACCCATGAGCCTGCAGCTGCACCGCCCGGACGGCAAGGGTGGCCTCGAGGTCCGCACCACGCCGGACAAGGACTGGCGGACCGAGCTCCGCTCGACCCGCTGGGGCGCGTCTCTGAAGGGCGGCAAGCTCCCCGGGCTGGCGAACCCGGAGATGAACCCCACGTCCACGGGGCGCGCCGTTGCGTTCTGGTTCGTCCTCGGACTGATCACCTTCACCCTGATCGTGGCGGGCTACGGCTCCGGTTTCTGGAGCCTCGTCGCTCCGGGAACCTGATCGGCGCCACCGGCGTCGGAGAGGCACCATGCGACGGATCCTCATCTGCAGCGGCGTCCTTGGCGGGGGCACGGTCCTCGTGTTCGCGGCCGCCGCCGCCGCGTCGCTGCTGATCCCTGCCGGCCGGATCGTTCCCCAGAACCCGAACGTCCTCATGGAGCGGGCGATGCCGGCGAGGCTGGGCGCACCGGTGATGACTGGCCCGGGCTTCGCCGTCGACATGGGCACTGACATCGCCGTCGACGTCCCGGGCCGGGAGGCGACGCCCTGATGCGCTCCGTCGTCGTCGTATCGGGCGTGCTGGGCATCGGGACGGTCCTCGTGTTCGCCGCCGCCGCCTTCGTCTCCCTGGCGTTCCCCAACGGCGCGAGAGTGGCCGCCGGCTGGAACGGCGGCTCGGTCTGGGCCAAGGACGGGATCGCGGTGCCGGCGCCGGTGCCGGCGCCCATGGTGCTCGACGCCAACGGCGGCGTCGTGGTCGAGCCCGACCCGGCGGTCGACGGGAAGTAGCCCGGGCCGACCCGCCCGGTCGTCGCGAACCGCCCGCAGGGATCTGCCGGCTGCCAACCGCCCGGCAGGGGGTCCCGCGCTCGCACCCTATACTCAGCCGGCCATGCGCTTCCTCTCACGATTCTTCGACACCAACGACCGCGAGATCTCGCGGATCCAGCCCCTGGTCGACCGGGTGAACGAGCTGGAGCCCGAATACGCAGTCCCTGTCCGACGCAGAGATCCGCGCCCGGGTGGACATCATCCGGGCCGACATCGTCGAGGACGCGGCTCCGGAGGAGCCGTCAGACGACGAGCTGAACGCCCCGGATTCCGAACGGCGCAGCGACCTCCGCAAGGCCCGCCACAAGCGTGAGAACGAGAAGCTCGGACAGGCCCTCGACGACGTCCTCCCGGAGGTGTTCGCCGCGGCCCGAGAGGCGATGCGGCGGACGCATCGGCATGCGCCACTTCGACGTCCAGGTGATCGGCGGCATCGTGCTCCACCAGGGCAGGATCGCCGAGATGAAGACAGGCGAGGGGAAGACCCTCGTCCCCACCCTGGCCGTGACCCTGAACGGTCTGAGCGGCCGCGGCGCCCACCTCGTCACCGTCAACGACTACCTCGCCCGCCGCGACGCGCAGTGGATGGGCCCCGTCTACCACTTCCTCGGCCTGTCGCTCGGCGTCATCACCCACGACACCTCGTACCTGTTCGAGCCGGGCTATCCCGACGACGCGACGAGCGCCTGATCAACCTGCGTCCCGTGACGCGTCGCGAGGCCTACGCCGCCGACATCACCTACGGCACCAACAACGAGTTCGGGTTCGACTACCTGCGCGACAACATGGTCGACCAGCTCGAGGCACGGGTCCAGCGCGAGCGGGCCTACGCGATCGTCGACGAGGTCGACAACATCCTGATCGACGAGGCGCGGACGCCGCTCATCATCTCCGGCCAGGCCGAGGAGTCCGCGGACCTCTACTTCACCTTCGCCCGCCTGGTTCCGCGCCTCAAGGCCCGTCCCGAAGGCGACGAGGAGGGCGGCGACTACTTCGTCGACCTCAAGGACAAGGCCGTCTCGCCGACCGAGGAGGGCATCGACAAGATCGAGAAGCTGCTCGGGATCGCGAACCTCTACGACGCCGACCCGCGGCTCGCCCGCCATTTCGACTCCGCGCTCAAGGCACACGCCCTGTACAAGCGGGACCGGGACTACATCGTCGATGACGGCGAGATCGTCATCGTCGACGAGTTCACCGGGCGCAAGATGCCGGGCCGGCGCTGGAGCGAGGGCCTGCACCAGGCGGTCGAGGCGAAGGAGGGCCTGCGCGTCCAGCGCGAGTCGCCAGACCCTGGCCACGATCACCTTCCAGAACTACTTCCGCCTCTACGACAAGCTCGCCGGGATGACCGGCACCGCGATGACCGAGGCTGAGGAGTTCCACAAGATCTACGACCTCGAGGTGGTGGCGATCCCCACCCACCGCCCGATGATCCGCGAGGACTACCCGGACCTCGTGTTCAAGAACGAGGCGAGCAAGTTCAACGCCGTCATCGACGAGATCGAGGAGATGACCAAGGCCGGTCGTCCGGTCCTCGTGGGCACCGTCTCGGTGGAGAAGTCCGAGGTGCTGGGCACGCTGCTCAAACGGCGCGGCATCAAGCACGAGGTCCTCAACGCCAAGTTCCACGAGCGCGAGGCGGGGATCGTCGCCCAGGCGGGCCGGAGCGGCAACGTCACGATCGCCACCAACATGGCCGGCCGCGGCACGGACATCGTGCTCGGCGGCAACCCGGCAGGCATGGCCTCCGACATCCTCCACAGGCGGGACCTCAACCCTGCCGAGGTGGACAAGGAGACCTACGACGATGCCCTCGCCGAGGCGAAGGCGACCACCGACGTGGATCACGAGGTCGTGGTCGCCGCGGGCGGCCTCCACATCATCGGCACCGAGCGCCACGACAGCCGCCGGATCGACAACCAGCTCCGCGGCCGCTCCGGGCGCCAGGGCGATCCGGGCTCGTCCCGCTTCTACCTGTCGCTCGAGGACGACCTGATGAAGCGCTTCGCCTCGGACCGCGTGGCCGGGCTGATGGAGCGCCTGGGCCTCGAGGAGGACGTCGCGATCGAGTCGCGCCTCGTGTCCAAGACCATCGAGAGCGCCCAGACCCGCGTCGAGGGCTTCAACTTCGATATCCGCAAGCGCGTCGTCGAGTTCGACGACGTCATCAACAAGCAGCGCGAGACGATCTACGCCGAACGCGACAAGGTCCTCCGCAACGAGGACCTGACGGATACCGTCCGCGACTTCCTCGACGCCGAGGTCGAGGCCACGGCCGACACCTACCTCGGCGGCGAGTCGCGCAACGAGTGGAACCTCGAGGGCCTCTCGAGCGCGCTGCGCGCGATGGGCCTCGACGGCGAGACGACCTCGGAGGAGGCGCTCGACGAGGCCGGCGCCAGCCGCGAGACCCTGGTCACCTACGTGCGAGACCTGGTCGACGAGCGTCTCGAGGCGCGCGAGCTGGAGCACGGCGAGGAAGTCTGGTCGCAGGTGGAGCGGTTCGTGCTGCTGCGCACGATCGACAGCCTGTGGGTCGAGCACCTCACCGAGATCGACGACATGCGCCGGGGCATCGGGCTGCGCGGCTACGCGCAGCAGGACCCGCTCAACGAGTTCCGCAAGGAGGCCTTCCGCCTGTACGAGGAGCTCGGCGATCTCGTCCGCCGCCAGGTCGCAACGACGATCTTCCGCGTCACCGTGAAGCGGGAGCCGCCCACCCAGCCGCTGCCCGGCCCTGGCCAGCCGGCCCGCGCCGGAGTCGACGGCCATGCCCACGTTCACGCCGACGGGGACGGAGTGAGCGCCAGCTCCGGCTCCACGGCGGCAACGGGCGCCGGCCCGATCGCCCGCGGCCCGATGGAGCCCGGGGGCGCCGCCCTGCGGACCCCCGTCATGGGTACCGGCGCGGGCGCCGGCACCGCGTTCGCCGGCACGTCTGCCCCTCCGATCCGCGGCCTCCCCGCGGACCCGATGCGCACCGCCCGCCAGGCCCCCGGCGACGCGGCGGCCCCGGGCCAGACGCGCCCCGGGCTGACCCCCTCGGGCGCGAAGATCGGCCGGAACGACCCCTGCTGGTGCGGATCGGGACAGAAGTACAAGAAGTGTCACGGGGCCTGAACAGGTCCAGGGCCAGGGATCTCGTGCGCCTCATCATCGCCGGCGGCCTCGCCGTCGCATTCGCCGCCACCTTCGCCACCGCCCGGATCTGGCAGCAGGGGGCCACGGACGAGCGGCGCCCGGCAGACGCGATCGTGGTCCTCGGCGCAGCCCAGTACGACGGGCGGCCGTCCCCGGTCTTCGAGGCCCGTCTCGAGCACGCCGTCGCGCTCTGGAAGCAGGGCATCGCCCCCCATTTCGTCGTCACCGGTGGCAAGCTGCCCGGTGACCGGACGACGGAGGCTGCCGTCGCGCGTGCGTACGCGGTCGCCCACGGCGTCCCCGAGAAGGCCATCTTCGGCGAGGACGAGGCCCACAACACGTTGAGCTCCCTGGCGGGGGTCGCCGCCCTGATGCGGCAGCGCGGGCTGGGGTCCGCGGTCATCGTCTCGGACCCGACGCACATGCTCCGCGCCCTGCGGATGGCGGAGGACCTGGGTCTCGATGCGTGGGGGTCGCCGACCACCACCTCACCGATCGGCAGCGACCCGGTCCGCGCGGTCCGTGCGACGCTGCACGAGCTGGGCGCCCTCGCGGTCTACTTCGTCACGGGCGGCGCCCCGGCGGTCGAGCAGCCGGGGGAGCTGACGGTCGGCGAGCCCGAGGGCTGAGGACGAGCCGGCAGCAGCGGACCGGCGGCTGCTGCTGACGAGCAGGCGGCGGACCGGCACGCGGCCCACCAGCCGGCGGCGGACCAGCCGACGGCGGACCAGCAGGCGGCGGTCCGGGACCGCCGATCGGGTCGTCGCCGATGGGAACGATATCCGCGCGGGGTCCCGCGAGAGGCCTGTTTCGCCTCGGGATGAGCCCGGAATGGCGCTTTTCTCCCCCGAAAGCCGTTTCCCCCTCTTGGAATGAGCGGAACCCTCTCCTATACTCGGGCACAGTCCTTCGCCACCCAGGGACGGGCGCCGAGCCCAAAGCACCGCCCAGAGCTCCTCGCGGCGCCTCGTTCCGAACTGTCACGCCCGACCGACAACCGAAGGGCCAGAGAGAGGGAGCCGTGAAGCAGGCCGAGGAAGCCCAGTTCGTGGATCTCATCGCTTGCGAACGGGACTGCCGGTCCTGCAGCTATGCCGCTGCCCTCGACTGCGACGGCAACTGTGGCGTGTGCACTCACAACTCGTACTGCCCCTGCGTGAACCCCGTAGTCGCCCGGAGCAAGACAGCCCTGCGGCTGATCGAGCTTCGTCCGATCCTGCTCCAGGACCTCCAGGTGCGCGGCTAGTGGACGCCGCCGCCACCCGGGACCTCGCCGAGCGGATCCGGTCGACCTCGGGGCGTCTTTGACCTGGTCGCCAAGGAGACCCGCGTCGCAGAGCTCGATGCTCGCGCGATCGAACCCGGCTTCTGGGACGACCAGCGTGGTGCGCAGAAGGTCGGCCGCGAGGCCGAGGGCCTGCGCGACGAGATCACCCTCTGGCGATCCCTGGAAAAGCGCGCCGGTGACCTCGAGGAGCTCCTCGACCTCCTCGCCGACTCGCCTGACCCCGAGATGGAGAGGGATGTCGAACGCGAGGCCGACGGTCTCCGCGCGGAGTTCGAGCGCGAGCGGACACTCCTCCTGTTCTCCGGCGACTACGACGCGAAGAATGCGGTCCTGACCATCAGCGCGGGCGCGGGCGGCACCGAGGCCACGGACTGGGCCGAGATGCTCCTGCGGATGTACCTCCGCTGGGCCGAGCGCCACCGATTCCGGACGGATGTCATCGACTCCCAGGAGGGCGAGCAGGCCGGGATCAAGAGCGCGACGATCGAGGTCACGGGCCGCTTCGCGTACGGCTGGCTGCGCGTCGAGCGCGGCGTCCACCGTCTCGTGCGGATCAGCCCCTACGACGCCCAGAAGAGGCGCCAGACGACCTTCGCCCTCATCGAGGTGATGCCGGAGGCCGACGAGGACGTGGAGATCGAGCTCAACTGGGACGAGATCCGGACCGACACGTTCCGGTCCTCGGGCGCGGGCGGTCAGCACGTCCAGAAGACCGAGTCCGCCATCAGGCTGACGCACATCCCCACCGGCATCGTCGTCTCGTGCCAGAACGAGCGGTCGGCCAACCAGAACCGGGAGATCGCGATCCGCGTCCTCAAGTCCCGGCTCCTGGAGCTGGAGCTGGAGAAGCGGGAGGAGGAGCTGCGCAAGCTCCGCGGCGAGCACGTGACGGCGGGCTGGGGCAACCAGATCCGCTCCTACGTGCTGCACCCGTACCAGATGGTGAAGGACCTCCGGTCCGGTCACGAGACCTCGAACACGGGAGCCGTCCTGGACGGCGACCTGGACCCGTTCATGCAGGCGGAGCTGGAGCGTGTCGCCACCGGGCGGCCGCCGTCCGCGGACGACGTCGACGACGCCTGAGCCCGTGCGCGCGGCCCGGACCGTCACCTACCGGCGCGGTCTCGCGGCCGACGTCACCGCGTGCATCGGGACCTGGAAGGCGGCCCTGGAGGGCTACCTGTCCCGCCTCGGGGTGCCGGTCGCGGACGATCTCGGCCCGCTCCGGCGGCTGTTGACCCACACGCTGACCACGGATCCCGACCGCTTCTGGGTGGCGGTAACGGCGGCGCCGGACGGCGAGGCCACGCACGGTGAGGCTGGCGAAGGCGGCGCGCGGGTGGTCGCGTTCGCATCCGCCACCGTCCGCGAGAGCCTCTGGTTCCTGGCCATGCTGTTCGTGGAGCCGGGCCTCCAGGCGGGTGGGATCGGCTCCGCGCTGATGGACCGCGCGCAGGCCGGCCGGGACGTCGAGCCCGGTGGTCCGGCGGTGCCGGGCCCCGACGACCCGCTCGATTCCGGGATCGGGACATGGGGCATGGGCACGGACAGCGTGCAACCGATCTCCAACGGCCTGTATGCGCGCCGCGGGATGCTGCCCCGCGTACCGGTCTGGCGCCTCTTCGGCGAGCCGCGGCGGTGGTCCGCCATCCCGCCGCTCCGCGCCTCGCTCGAGTCCATTCCGTTCGAGTCCCCCGCCTTCGACGGCCGGGACGGAGCGCGGCGCCTGGCCGAGACGCTGGATGGGCTGGACCGCGAGATCGTCGGCGTCGCGCACCCACAGGACCACCAGTACCTGCGCCGTGACGGCCGGACCGGGTTCCTGGTCCGCGAGCGGGGATCGGGCCGGCCGCTCGGCTACGGGTACGGCTCGTCGGTGGGACGCATCGGACCGGTGGCGGCCCTGGATCCCTCCCTGCACCCGGCGATCCTCGGCACCATCGTGCGCGAGACGCCTGTCCTCGGACCGGCAGCCATCTGGGTGCCGGGCACGGCCGCAGAGGCCACGCGGGCGCTGCTGCACGCCGGGCTGCGGTTCGACGGCTTCCCGGCACTCGTCTGCTGGTCGACCGCGACCCACCCGTTCGAGCGGTATCTGCCCATCTCGCTCGCGATCGTGTAGCCGCCGGCTGAGGCCGTCCCCCGGGCAGGTTCGCCGTGCCAGGGCGGCAGGGACAGGCGGCGGGGTGCCGGTGCCTGCTGTGCTAGCCTCGAGCGCGAGCCATGACCGCCACCCCGGGCCCGTCCCCCTCTCTGATCGACCGCATCACCGGCCGCGGTCGGCCCATGCGCCGCGACCCGAATGTCGTCGTGCTGCACGACGTGACGATGCGCTACCCGAACGGCAAGGAGGCGCTGCGGGACGTGGATCTCGTGATCCCGGAGGGCGACTTCGTGTTCCTCGTCGGGCCGTCGGGAGCCGGCAAGTCCACGCTCATGAAGCTCCTCATCCGGGATGAGCTCGCGCTGGCGCGGCGACGTCCTCGTGGACGGCCACGACCTCGCCCGCATCCCGCGCCGGATGGTGCCGCGCGTCCGCCGCAAGATCGGCATCGTGTTCCAGGACTTCAAGCTCCTGCCGCGCAAGACGGTCTGGGAGAACGTCGCCTTCGCCCTCGAGGTGACCGGGTCACCGCGCCGCAACATCCGGCCATCGGTGGACCGCGTGCTTGCGCTCGTGGGCCTCACGGCACAGGCCGGCCAGATCCCGACCCAGCTGTCCGGAGGCGAGCAGCAGCGAACCGCCATCGCCCGGGCGCTCGTCCACGATCCGCGCCTGATCATCGCCGACGAGCCCACGGGCAACCTGGACCCGGTCATCAGCTGGGAGATCATCCAGCTTCTCCTCCGGATCAACGAGCTGGGCGTGACGATCCTGATGGGCACCCACCAGGCCGAGGTTGTCACGGCGCTCCGCAAGCGTGTCGTGGCGCTCGAGGATGGGCGCGTCATCCGGGACGAGACCGGCGCCACCTACCACCGCGAGGACTGACGGACGATGCTGACGTTCGTCGTCTTCTCCATGCGCCGGGCCTGGCAGGGGTTCTGGCGCAACGCGCTCATGAGCCTCGCGGCCACGCTCACGATGGTCCTGATGCTCCTGCTGCTCGCCGGCTTCTTCATGCTCCAGAACGTCCTGCTGGCCAGCCTCTCCTTCGTGGAGCAGAAGGTGCAGGTGGTCGCCTACGTGGAGAACACCGCGACGCAGGACCAGGTCGAGGACCTGGTTGCCCGGGTCGACGCGATGCCGGAGACGGCGTCGGTGGAGTTCGTGTCCCGGGACGAGGCGCTCCAGCTGTTCCGGGAGACCCAGCTGGCGCAGGGCCGCGAGGACCTGTCGAAGTACCTCGAGTCAAACCCGCTCTACGCCAGCATCAACGTGAAGCTCACGGCACCAGGGGACCTGGACGCCGTCGTCTCGGCGCTGCGGAACGAACCCATCGTGCGCAACGTGCTCAACATCGAGGCGCTCGTCGACCGCGTCGTCACTGTCACATCCTTCGTCCGCAGCGCGGGCGTCGGGATGGTGGCCATCGTCGGTCTGATCGTGCTGTTCATCATCGTGAACACGATCCGGCTCGCCGTGGTCGCGCGGGCCGAGGAGATCGAGATCATGCGCCTGGTGGGCGCGTCGGACGCGTTCATCCGCTGGCCGTTCGTGTTCGAGGGCGCGCTCGTCGGGCTGCTGGGCGCGCTGATCACGCTCGGGCTGCTCGTTGCGGCCGCGGACCCGATGTCGACAGCGATGGTCGGGTTCTTCAACGTCCTCCCGCTCCAGCTCGGATCGCTGGCCCGGGACACGGCGGTGATCGTCATCGGCGACGGGCCTCGGGCTCGGGGTGCTTGGGTCGTGGGTCTCGGTGCGGACCTACCTGATCCGCTGACGAGCCCCTGATCGGGTGCTCCGCGGCCGGCGTCGGGCGGTTCGCGGCCTGGACCGGGTGCTCCGCCGCCAGGCCGGGCGGTTCGCGGCCCGGATCGAAGACCGGCTGTACGCTGACGGCCCGCGCCCCGAGGGCGCCCTCATCGATCGAGACCAACGCATGTCCTTCGAACCGACCGCCCCACAGGACGAGGCTGCCGGCGTGGCCGAGGGGCCCTCGGCATCCGAATCGCTGGGATCCGAGTCGCCATCATCGGAGTTGCCGGCATCCGAGTCGCCGGCCATCGCCCCGGCGCCCGCGACGGCAGGCGCCTCGACATCGACATCGGGCCGCCGCAGCAGCGTCCTCGTCGTTGCCCTCTCGCTCGTCGTGGTCCTCGCAGGCGGCGCGCTCTTCCTGTCGGGCTGGACGCTCGGCCACCAGGCCGCCCTCACCCCCGGGACGCCGACGGGCGAGGCTGATGCCTTCCAGCCCTTCTGGGACACCTACCGCGCCGTGACCGACCGGTACGCCGGCGGCTCGGTGGACCGCCGCAAGATCATCGAGGGGGCGATCAAGGGCATGATCGGCGCCCTCGACGACCCGTATTCCATGTACCTCACCCCGGACGAGTTCAAGCAGACCCTGCGCGACATCTCGGGCGAATTCGAGGGCATCGGGGCGACCATCGGAGCCGTGGACGCCGCTGGGGACACGTCCTCGTGCACCACGATCGCGGCGGACTGCCGCCTGGCCATCGTCGCGCCGATCCCGGAATCGCCGGCGGACAAGGCGGGCCTGGAGCCGGGCGACATCATCAAGACGATCGACGGAGCGTCGCTGGACGGCCTCACCGTGGACCAGGCGCGAAGCAAGATCCGCGGGCCGAAGGACACGGCCGTCCTGCTCGGTATCGTGCGCGGCGGGACGCCCCAGGAGATCGAGATCGTGCGGGCGGTCATCGTCACGCCCGAGGTCGAGTCCCGCGAGCTGGCCGGCGGGACGGTGGGCTACATCCGCCTGTCGGGCTTCTCGGACCACTCGGCCGACGCGCTGCGCAAGGTGGCCGCGGCCGACGTCCAGGCCGGTCGGACGAAGTTGATCCTGGACCTCCGCGGCAACCCCGGTGGATTCGTGACCGCCGCACGCGACGTCGCCAGCCAGTTCTTGGCCGACGGGACGATCTTCTGGGAGGAGGACGCCGCCGGGACGCTGACGGAGTCCCAGGCCAAGCCCGGCGGCGCAGCGACGGACCCGGACATCGAGCTCGTCGTGCTCGTTGACGGCGGGTCGGCATCCGCGTCGGAGATCGTGGCAGGCGCATTGCAGGACCGTGGCCGGGCCAGGCTCGTAGGGACGAAGACCTTCGGCAAAGGCACGGTCCAGCAATGGACACAGCTCGAAGGGGACAGCGGCGGGTTCCGCCTGACGATCGCGAAGTGGCTGACGCCCGACAAGACCTGGGTCCACGGCGTCGGCATCACGCCCGACGTGGTGGTCGACACCGCGCCCGCGAAGCCTGGCGACGATCCGGTGCTGGATGCGGCGCTGAAAGAGCTGGGCGCGACGCCGACGGGATACGCGTTCCCCGCGGCCGCCTGAGACCTGCGGGGACCGGCCGAGACCTGGCAGGAGGCAGGGCCGCGGAGGCGCGACCGCGGAGGCGCGGCCGCGGAGGCGGTGCCGCGGATCCGGTCGGGGCCTCGCGGATCCGGTCGGGGTCGGTTGGGGACCTGTCGGGGCAAGTCGAGGCACCTAGACGTCCACCAATAGGGTAACCAGTCAGACACCAGTGGGGCTGGTGCAAGTCGCCTCGGGACCCGTGGCGTCACCGCCATGGACGGACGACGACTCGCCGTCGAGCGTGGCGCCCGGTCGAGGCAACGCGGACCGAAGGTGATGGCAGGAGCCGACGGGCGAGCTCGTGACCGACAGTCGAGCACCAACCGCCGCGGGTATCCGTTCCTGGCATCCCAAACGGCCCGCGCCGCTCAGGCCGAACCCAACGCCCGAAACGCCGGGCTTGCACCAATCGGCATCTTCGGTTACGGTCCACCCGAACGAAAGGAGGTGATGTGCAGTGATAGATCGTTTTAGTTGCTGCACCACCTCGTCGGAGATCGCCGCCTAGTTGCGATCCCGACGGGTGGTCGGTAGCAATGAACGCCGGTCCGGCAACGGGCCGGCGTTCGTGCGTCCGCCGTTCGTGCGTCCGGCAACGGGCCGGCGTTCATGCGCCCGCGATCAGCTCGCGGGCGTCCGGCAACGGGCCGGCGTTCGGCAACGGCCGCCGTTCGTGCGTCCGGCGATCGGCGTCGCCCGTGCGACACTGGCCGTTCACCCCCACGAGAGGAGCCCCCGATGGGCGACACGATCGCCCGGAACCGACGAGCCCACCACGACTACAGCATCGAGGACACCTTCGAGGCTGGCATCGTGCTGCGCGGAACGGAGATCAAGAGCGTCCGCGCCCACAAGGTGAGCCTCGCAGACGCCTACGCGCGCATCGAGCACGACGAGGCGTGGATCGTCGGCCTCCACATCGCCCCGTGGGAGTCCACCGACATCCGGTTCAACCACGAGCCGAAGCGGGCCCGGAAGCTGCTGCTCCACCGGCGGGAGATCGACGAGCTCCTCGGCAAGACCAAGGCCAAGGGCCTCACGATCGTGCCCCTTTCGATCTACATCTCGCGTGGCCGCGCGAAGGTCGAGCTCGGCCTCGCACGAGGCAAGCAGTCCTGGGATCGCCGGCGCGAGATCGCGGAGCGCGACGCGAAGCGGGACATGGAGCGGCAGGTGGCGGACGCGCGCAGGCGCTGACCGGGCCTGCTCTGGGGAGGGAGGCGATCGATGCGGCTCGCGCGGATGCTCCAGGCGGTCGACCTGCATGCCGCGGGCGAGCCCGGCCGCGTCGTCGTCGGCGGCGTCCTCGATGTCCCGGGCGCCACGATGCTCGAGAAGGCTCGCCACCTCGAACAGCACGGCGACTCGCTCCGGCGGCTGATGCTGCGGGAGCCGCGCGGCTACCCGGCCCTGTGCGCGAACGTGATCCTGCCCCCGACGCACCCGGACGCCGACGCAGGGTACGTGATCATGGAGCACGTCGAGTACCCCGGGATGTCCGGGACGAACACGATCTGCGTCGCCACCGCCCTGCTCGAGACCGGCATCCTGCCGATGCGCGAGCCCGTGACCGAGATCGTGCTCGAGGCGCCGGCCGGGCTGATCCGGATCCGGGCGACATGCTCCGGCGGCAAGGTCACCGCGATCACCTTTCGCAACCTGCCCGCCTTCGCCACCCACCTGGACGCGCCGATAGAGGTGCCCCACCTGGGAACGGTCCGCGTCGACGTCGCGTACGGCGGCATGTTCTACGTCATCGCGGACGCCGACGCGCTCGGGTTCCGGCTGGTCCCGGACGAGGGCCGCGACATCACGCGGGTCACGGAGATGATCAAGAGCGCGGCCACGGAGCAGCTGCCGGTCGTCCACCCGGAGCAGCCGGGGTCGCGGGAATCACCATCGGCCAGCTGTCCGGCCCGCCGCACGACCCGCACAACTCGTGGCGGAACGCGACCACGGTCTCGACGGGCGACCCTGGACTGGGCGCGGCCGTCAACGTGGACGGGCGTGATCGACCGGTCGCCGTGCGGGACCGGGACGTGCGCCAAGATGGCGGTGCTCCACGCGCGCGGCCGCCTCGCGGTCGGCGACGAGTTCCGCCACGAGGGCATCCTGGACACGGTCTTCACCGGACGGGTGGAGCACGAGACGTCCGTCGGCGGACGCCCTGCGATCGTGCCGTCCATCACCGGGACGGCGTGGATCACCGGCTTCGCGAGCTACGTGGTGGATCCCACCGACCCATTCCCGGAAGGCTTCACGGTCGGGGATCTCTGGTAAGGGGCGCGGACAAGGCGGCGCGGATAAGGGGGGCGGGCAAGGGTGCGGACGTCCCGGACCGGTCCGGGCCCGTTCAGGCCGGGACCGACAGCCGGATCACGGTCAGGACTCCGAGCACGACAACGGGCACCAGGAGGTTGACGGCGACCAACGACGCCGTGCGCGCGGACCGGGTGATCTCGCCGGTCTCAGCGCGCGCGCCCGCGAGGACGGCTATCGGGTCGCGGCCCCGGTCGATACCCGCCTCCGCCTCCAGCACCGCCAGGCACTCCCTGCGATTCCGCCGCTCGACGGTGTCGGGCAGCGTCAGCCAGACGTCGTGGAGGCGCCCGAGGTCCGGCTCCCGCCCCGAGAGCAGCACCGCGGTCTCCCGCTGGACGTCGACGCCGAACGCCTCCTCCGGCGTCCTGCCCGGGTGGCGCTCCCAGTACGCATCGGCTTCGGCGAACCGGCCGATCACCGTCAGCAGCGAGCCGCGCCCGACCGCCTCGGGGCGTGCCTCGAGCCAGGCACGGATCGCCGGCCGGCCGCGGGGCATCCGCGTGCCCGTCTCCCGCTTCCACTCGGCACCCTCGCGCACCTGGTGGTTCGTCACCAGCTCCGTCGCGGCCCGGAGGTCGGGGTCCCGGAGCGGGGCGCTCGCCAGCGCGACCAGCACCGCGGCGGTCGCCGCCCCCAACAGGTTGGCGATGAGGATGTCGGCCCCGGCGACGTGGGCGGCCACGCCGACGCCGATGGCGGCTCCACCCGCGAGGTAGAGCGCCCGTGCGACGTTCCTGATCCTGCCGGACGTGGCACGGCCCAGCCGCAGGGCGCGGGTCCAGGCCGCAGGATCGTCCGGGGGCACGACCCTTCCTTCCGTCTCGATCGACATGTCGAAGACGATAGCGCGACCGCCCAGGCCGGAAAGCGCCTGATGGACGGCGCCTTGGCAGGACGGCGCCCGGCCAAGCCACGCGGCGCCGGCCAACGGTGCCCGGCCGAACAACGCGGGCACCCGAACAGTGCGCCCTCGCCACGGTGCCGCCCGCGTCACCCCTCGAGGCCGATCAGCCTCCGCACCGGCCCGAGCCCCTCGACCGTGATGCTCCGGGCCGCGCACGAACGCCTCGGGCGTGAGGACCAGCCCCTGGTTGACCTGCCATTCGCCCGGGCGCCGGGCGATGCGGCGCTGCCCGTTCGTCCGGTAGCCGACCTTGCGGCTGACCCCAAGCGACGAGGGGTTGTCGACGAATGCGCCCGATGTGATCTCCTGCGCGTCGAGGCAGTCGAACAGGAACGCGCAGATCGCCTGGCGCATCGCCGTGCCGATGCCGCGGCCCTGGTGCTCCAGCCCCAGCCACGATCCCGTCTCGCCCGACCGGGTCACGAGGTAGTCGACTGTGTGGAAGCCCTGGGTGCCGACCACCACCCCCTGCCACCGTACGACGAGATCGAGCGTCCAGCGCTCCGCGGAGAAGGCGGCCCGGTTGCCCCAGTGATACTGGGCAAATCGCAGCGGCAGCTCGGCGCGAGGCGTATCCGTCCACGGCACGCTGAACGGCATGCGCTCGGGCGGGTGCACGCCGCGGAGGGCGACCTCGACGAGAGCGGCGATGTCGTCGTCGGTGATCCCGCGCAGCTCGAGCGGGCCGGCGGCAATCCGCAGGCCGAGGACCGGATGAACGTCCGCAATCGTCAGCATCGGGGAAGTATCGGTCGGCCGCAGCCGATCGGCCACCGCTGCGAAAAGGGCACTGAGGGCCGCTCCTCGTCAGCCTGGACCAGTCGAGCGAACGTCCCGCCGTCTCGACGAAGCCGTCGAGCGAGACCGACATCGAGCAGATCAGCCCGCCCATTTGTCGGCCTCGTGGCCCCCTACCCCGCGGGCGCGATCCGGGGGCCGCCCGACCTCCCGAGGCGCTCCTCGAACCGCCTGGCCGCCGCGTCGAGCGTCTCGAGGTGGTCGGCGAGGCGGAGGCGTGCCTCTTCGGCCGCGGAGTCGAGGCCCGACAGCTCGAACACGCCCCAGTGCTTGAGGATCGGGACCAGGACCTCGTCGCGGTGGACGCGCAGGTCATAGATGCCGGCCTTCGCGATGTCCGCGGCTTTGCGCAGGAAGTTCGGGATACCCGCACCGGGCATCCTGAAGGCGAGCACCTCGTCCACGATGGCCCGGACGGCGGCCGACGGCTCGATCGCCAGCGCGGCCTTCAGGATGTCCCGGTAGAAGACCATGTGCAGGTTCTCGTCGGCCGCGATCCGGACCATGATCCTGTCGGCGACCGGGTCGGCCGAGTAGCGCCCCGTGTTGCGGTGCGAGATCCGGGTCGCGAGCTCCTGGAACGCCACGTAGGCGAGGCCGTGGAGCGTGTCCGGCGAGGCCACGTCGTAGCCGCGCTCGAGCTGGTTCATGCGGCCGCGTTCCAGCAGGACCGGATCGATGTTGCGGGTGACCGTGAGGTAGTCGCGCAGCACGATCGCGTGCCGGCCCTCCTCCGCGGTCCAGCGCCCGACCCAGGTGAGCCAGGCGCCGTCGCCCCTGCCGAACATCCCGTGGATCAGGCGGTGATAGCTCGGCAGGTTGTCCTCCGTGAGGAGGTTGATCTCGAACGCCGTCTGCGCGACGCCCGTCAGCCGTGGCTGGTCTGGTGTCCAGGGCTCCGTGTCGAAGTCGCGCCCCAGGCGATAGGGGATGTACTCGTGCGGGAACCACTCCTGGGCGACCTTGAGGTGGCGCTCGAGCAGGCGGCCGGCCTCGGGCTCCAGCTCTTCGAGCAGGCGGCGATCGAGCGCAGGGATATGGTCGGCGGGTTGGGAATCTTCGGACAATCGATCACCACGCGAGGGGAGAGGAGGCGGTCGCTGGCTGCGCTCCAGCCAGCCTAGGCCGAGGACGGCGAACCACGTTCCCACATCTGTGCAGGAGTGCAGCATTGGGACGACGAGGCAGCCGAGCCCGATCGGGGCCATCCCGATCGGCCCGCCATATCAGCCCTGCCCGGTTGGCCGACTGGCGTCGGATTGGCCCCGGTGCCGCCCGGTGCTACCATTCGCTCCCCGAACGGTGGTTCGGTCCTGTGGGGATGCGTGGTTTCGACAGGGCACGGCTGCCAGGGAACGCGAGCCGAGGTGCCGTCAGGCCTCGTTAAACCGGCGGCAAAACGAAGTAACTGCCAACAAGCAGCCTGCTCTCGCCCTCGCCGCTTAGGCGGTAAGGTGAGCGTGGAAGCGGCCTCCCCTTCGCGGGCCGTGGAAGCGTCACTCAGCGAAGGTGCAACCCGGACGAGCGCCACGTAATCCGGAGCCAAGCCCGATCTAGGGACGCGTGACTGGGCCGGACGGCAGCCTGCCGATGGGCGTCCGACCGGCTGACGAAAATCATCGGACACGCTCGTAGTGGGTCCTGGCGAAGGGTTCTGGACGGGGAGTTCGACTCTCCCCCATCTCCACCAAACTCCCGGTGCAGCCCGATGTTCCAACTGGTCGGGGAACGCGGGCCAACCGCCCCTGATCACGGCAAACGATGCCCTCGGACCGTTCAAGGCGATCAGCGACGGCGCGACATTCGGCAGCAGGAGCACCCCGCTAGGCACCGTTGGCCGCGAACCGACCCGACGGCAGGTGGTTGAACCCCATGCCGTACTTGAGGTCCCGGATGGCGTTCTCGATCTCGGCGTGGCGGCGGTGGTCGGCCTCGAGCTCGAGCATCTCGCCGGTCGCGGTCGGTGACGAACGGGTGGTAGTCGTAGAGCGGTGAACAGGGCGAGCTGGCTACCCGGGAGTGGGCTGGACCCGGCGCACGATCAGGCGGACGGGCGCGGGCGTCCTTGCTGGTCGGCGAACGGGACGTAGGCGATCACGGCCACATCGGCCCCGCCGCGATCCAGCACGGGATCGGCGTCCAGCCTGCCTCGGGGATCGCCTAGATCAGGCCCGGAGCGCGGCCGTGCTAGCCGCAGCCGTGATGCTGAACCGGACGTCCATCTGACGGCACACCGCGACGACCGCGTGGGCATAGAAGCCGGAGTCGGCGCGCATCGTGAGCTCGCCGGTGGCGCCCGCAGCCCGGACGCGTCCGATCGTCTCGCGCAGGAAGTGGGCGGCGCCGCGGACGGTGGCGGCCCGCCCTCGCGCAGGCTCGCCATGAGCACGTCGCCTGTGCCGGCCGCGACGGCGAGCAGCGGATGGTAGCCGCGGACGTGGGTGTACCCGTGGTGGATCGGCTCCCTCCTTCGCGAGGCCGTACGTCTCGCAGATCGTGGAGTCGAGGTCGATCGTGAAGGGAGCGGCGCCGGGACCGGCGCTGCCGCCCACGCGCGGGCGAGCGAGCTCCCGGCTCACGCGGTCGAGCTGGCGGACGTGGCCCCAGCGGAAGCTGCGCAGGAACGTGCCCAGGGTGGACGGTGCCTTGACGCTGAAGCCCAGCACCGCCCGTGCCGCCGCGCGCAGGGCGAGCCGCGTCGTCGATGCAGTCCCGCCCGCGAGCGCAGACATGACGAGCGTCAGGACCTTGTCGCCGACGGTTGGCCTGGCCGGGCGGCTCGCCCGAGGTAGAGGAACCGCTCGACCAACTGCTTGAGGCCGAGCTGCGTGGGCCAGGGTGGCGGGCAGGAGCAGGCCCGCGTCGGCCACGAGTCGCGTCCCGTCGAACGCGGCGTCGAGCCGGTCGAGGCTGTGGGAAGATCGCATCGGGCAGGTGTCCTTCTGACGGGTCGGTGTTGCGTGAACAACTCCATCGTCCCCGTTCGGAAGGGCACCTGTTTGCGTGTCCCGGATCGTGAATCAGGTCAAGGCCGTCGGTGGACTAAGGCGACGGAACGTGCGCCAGGCGAGCTACGGCACAAGGCAGGTGACGGCGAAGTACGGCAGTCCGAACACGGGCTTCCGTCGCCTCAACCTCGATGGAGTCTCGAGCCTGCATCGTGGGCCTCCCTTCGTCCGACCCTCTGCCGGAGGTCCGGCCCGTCGGTGAGGCACACGTTGGTTTCCAGCCAGGACCCTGCCATCGGGGGCAGCACGGATGGCAGCACGGAAACTCGTTAGCGAACGACTCTCGCCGATCAGGCGGTCGCAACTCGCCGGCGGGCCGGTGGCGGCGGAGTCTCTGGGCGTATTCGGATGCGTCGCAGGAGCTGGGCGTTGGCCGCGACGATGATGGTCGACAGGCTCATGGCGATCGCCCCGACCGCCATCGGCAGATCGATGCCCCACGGGACAAGCACACCCATGGCGATCGGGATCGCCACCAGGTTGTAGCCGGTAGCCCAGATCAAGTTCTGGACCATCTTGGTGTACGTCGCACGCGACAGCTCGATGGCCGCCACGACGTCGCGCGGATCGCTCCGCACCAGGACGATGCCGGCCGACTCAACGGCGACATCGGTGCCTGCGCCGATTGCGATCCCCACATCGGCCGTCGCGAGCGCAGGTGCGTCGTTGACGCCGTCACCGACCATGGCCACCTTGCGGCCACCTTTTTGGAAGCGCTTGACGGCCGCGGCCTTGTCGGCCGGCAGGACCTGTGCGGCGACCTCGTCGATGCCGAGGCGACGAGCGACCGAGTCGGCCACCGCATGGCTGTCGCCCGTGATCATCGCGACCCGAATGCCGAGGGCGTGCAGGGCGTCGATCGCCTCCTTCGACTCAGGTCGAACCTCGTCTTCCACCGCGATGACGCCGGCGACCTTGCCATCGACGATGACGTACAGGACGGTCCGGCCCTCACGGTCCCACTCGGCCGCGACGGGCGGCGGCTCGAGCGAGGCGTCGGCGATGAGGCGCGGTCCGCCGACGGCCACGGTGTGGCCCTCGACCTGGGCACGAGTACCTCGCCCGGGGAGAGCCTCGAACGAGGTCGCGGTCGGGATTGACAGGCCCCGGGATGTCGCGCCCTCGACGATCGCTCGGGCCAGTGGATGCTCGGAGTCGGCCTCGACCGCGGCCGCGAGTCGCAGGGCGTCGGGTTCGCCGCTGGCATCGACGAGCGCCGGCTCGCCCTTGGTGAGGGTCCCCGTCTTGTCGAAGATCACGGTGTTGACCGTCCGGGCTCGCTCGAGGGCGAGCCGGTCCTTGATCAGCAGACCGTTCTGGGCGCCGAGGGAGGTGGAGATCGCGATGACGAGCGGGATCGCCAGGCCGAGAGCATGCGGACAGGCGATGACGAGCACGGTGGCCGTCCGAACCAGCGCTCCCTCGGGGTCGCCCTGCAGCCACCAGAAGACGAGCGTCACCAGGCCGGCGCTGAGGGCGACGTAGAACAACAGGGCAGCGGCACGGTCGGCGAGGGCCTGCGCGTGTGACGCCGAGGCCTGCGCGGCCGCGACCATCCGCATGATCCCCGACAGGGCCGTGGCGTCGCCGGTCGCGGTCACCCGGATGCGCAGCGAGCCACCCGCGGCCACGGTGCCAGCCACCACGGGGTCGCCGGGCTCCCTGGCGATCGCGCGTGACTCGCCGGTGATCATCGACTCGTCGACGTCGGCCTCGCCCTCGACAACGACGCCGTCCGCGGGCACCCGGGCACCGGGGCGGACGAGGACGATGTCGTTGACGCGGAGGTCGGCGGTCCGCACCTCTTCGGTCCCGCTGTCGGTGATCCGCTCGGCCGTGTCGGGCAGGAGTTCCGCGAGGGCGTCGAGGGCACCGCGGGCTTGGGCGATCGAGCGCATCTCGAGCCAGTGGCCGAGCAGCATGATGGTGATGAGGGTGGCGAGTTCCCACCAGATCTCGACCTCGAAGAAGCCGAGCGTGCCGGCCCACGAGGTCACGAACGAGACGACGATGGCCAGCGAGATGAGGGTCATCATCCCGGGCGTGCGATCGGCTAGCTCCCGCTGCGCACCGCGGATGAACACCATGCCGCCGTACAGGAAGATGACCGTGCCCAGGATCGCCGGCACGTACTCGATCCCGGGGACCGATGGGATCGAGTAACCGATCCAGCCCGCAACCTCGGGGCTCAACAGAACGGTCGGAACCGTCAGGACAAGGCTGAGCCAGAACTTGTCGCGGAACATCGCGACGGAGTGACCCTCGTGGCGATCATGACCGGCCGCGTGCGTGGTTGTGGCGGCCATAGTCGGCGGTTCGTGGTGCGGCTGATGGGCTGCGTGATCCATCTTCGTCCTTGGCTTCCGATACTCCCCCCCAGTATCTCCGGCACGTCAAGGCTACCAAACGATCGCTCGCACCTGCGGCAACTGCCGATGGGACCTCAGCGGGAGTCCGCAGGTTCGGTCCCGGGCCCGCGAAGGTGGGCGAGTACCGCGAGCACCCGACGGTGGTCGTCGGAGGCGGGCTCCAGTTCGAGCTTGGAGAAGATGTTCGCGATGTGGGCCTCGACGGTCTTTCGCGCCATCCCCAGGCGATCGCCGATGGCCTGGTTCGATCGACCCTCCGCCATCAGGGCCAGAACTTCGCGCTCCCGTTCCGTCAGGTCGTCGAGCGGGACGCGCGCACGCTTGCCGACGAGCACCGCGACGACCGCAGGGTCGATCACCGAGCCGCCCTTCGCGATCCTCCGGATGGCGTCGGCGAAGTCATCGAGATCCGTGACCCTGTCCTTTAGCAGATAGCCGACACCGCCGGCGCCGTCGCTCACCAGGCGCATGGCGAACGAGGGCTCGACATGCTGCGACAGGACGAGGATCCCGACGGCCGTCCCGTGCTCCGCGCGAATCGCCTGCGCAGCACGGAGACCCTCGTCCGTGTGAGTCGGTG
This sequence comes from uncultured Chloroflexia bacterium, assembly GCA_963776395.1. Classification (GTDB taxonomy): domain Bacteria; phylum Chloroflexota; class Limnocylindria; order Limnocylindrales; family CSP1-4; genus CAIXZV01. The sequence continues at coordinate 389,313 of CAVZML010000005.1, forward strand.
GCATCCGAATGTCGACGATCGCCACGTCCGGCAGGTGCTCACGGGTCGCCTGCAGCAGGCCATCGGCGTCGCCGACCTGAGCGACTACGTCGAACCCGGCGTCCACCAGCAGGCGCGCGACGCCTTCGCGCACGAGCATTGCGTCGTCGGCGAGGACGATCCGGAGAGTCATCGTTGGGCGACCAAGGCCCGGATCGCGGCCCCAGAGATCTGCTCCTTGGGGATGAAGCCGAGAGCGTCCCCGTTCGTCAGACGCCGCCCGTACGCTCTCGCATCGCGGCTCGAGGTCAGCACCACCAAAGGTGGCGGTCCATCCATCGCGAGATCGCGCGCCACCTCGAAGCCTTCGACATCGGGCAGGCCGATGTCGAGCAGGACGAAATCGGGCCGGAGGGACTGGGCGGCTTCGAGGCCCGACGCACCGTCGACGGCCTGTCCGATCACGTCGAAACCGTCAGCCTCCAGGAGATCGCGTGCCTGCGTCCGGAACCGCGGGTCGTCGTCGATGATCAGGATCGTGCTCATGCGGTCCATCGTGCCATTCGAGCAGGCCATCTCCTACAGGGTTCACACGGGGTCCGGCATAGGTTGATTGGTCGGGATCTGCGCCGAGATCCGCGTTCCGTCGCCGGTCGGGCTCTCAATCGTGATCGTCCCGTCGAGCGCGGCGAGTCGGTCGGCAAGACCACGCAGGCCGCTGCCTGAGCGAGGGTCCGCGCCACCGATCCCGTCGTCCTCGACCTCGATGTTCAGATGATCGTCGAGCCCCCTGATCCGAACCGTCGCCTTCGTCGCCTTGGCGTACTTCGTGACGTTGGCCAGCGCCTCAGAGATGACGAAGTACGCGGCGCCCTCGACGGCCGGCGAATACCGTTCAACGCCCACATCGACCGAGACCGGGACTTCCGTTCGATCAGCAAGAGACTCCACGGCAGCTCCGAGACCAGCCTCGGTGAGGATGAGGGGATGGATCCCGAGCGCCAGGTCGCGTAGCTCGGCGAGGGCTTCCAGGGCTTCTTGTGCTGCTCGATCCAGGCTGCGTCGCACGGCCGGGTCGCCATCGTCGCCCAGTGCGCGTCGCGCGACCTGCAGCTCGAGGCTGAGCGAGACGAGCCGTTGTTGGGCGCCGTCATGGAGGTCACGTTCGACCCGGCGACGCTCGCGATCCCCGGCCTCGACGATCCGCGCGCGTGAGGCCCGGACCTCGTCGAGCTGCGATCTGACCTCGGCCGTCAGTCGGTCGTTCTCGACCGCCAGGCGCATGGCGCTGGCGACCGAGGCGACGAGGCCCGGCTCCTCGAGGAGGATCGCGTCGTGGACGATCGCGGCCTCCGGGACACCGTTCCGCTCGAGCATCGTGACGGCCTGCCCCGTCCCAGCTTCTGGCAGGTCCATCGGCTCGCCGGCAGCATCGACGAACCGATCCTGGGCCGGCGCCCAGTAAGCCACCTGGAGGCTCGGATCCCCGAGCGCGTTGGCGAGGGCATCCCGCAGACGTGCCGGCGTCGGCATCTGCCCCAGCTCGACCACGAGGTCGGCGATGGCGGCTCGCGCCATCTGGCCTTGGAGCATGACCCACAGGACCGCGATCGGGATGGCGATCTGTGCCACGAGGATGAGGTTGTCCAGCGGCTCGAGCGACGACCCGGAGGAGAGGAAGATCCAGGATGCTGACTGAAGCAGGATCGCGATCGCGCCCACCAGCACAGGCGCCATCTGCCGCCGGGCCAAGCCGCTGGACCGCAGCCAGTGCCGACCGAGCGCAATGACGAGGAGCACCGAGCCAAGCGAGATCAGGTACCGCTGGATCGTGTCGATCACATGGGCGGCGCTCTCGTTGGGCGCGATGCCCAGGGCGTTCAGGCCGTTATCGAGCACGAGGAACAGAAACCACAGGAACTCAAGCGGAACGGTCACGAACAGGAAGATGCCGACGATCGCGAGGTCCGCTCTGGAGGTGAGGCGGCCGGTCGGGAACGACAACAGGAACAGGGCGAACGCGGGCGCCCAGAGGTCCGTAAACCAGAGACCTGCGGTGTAGACGACGGGGTTCGGGACGATGGTCATCGTCCGCCCGAGCAGCCACAGCATCCCGACCAGCGTCATCAGCCGTCCGAGGCGGTTTGCCGGGCGGCGCGTCCACAGGAGGACGCCGCAGGCGACGAACGACCAGCCGACGAGCACCTCGAGCACGTTCCCGAGATCGAGCGGCGCGAGTTGGGCGTGGCCGAGAAGCATGCCCAGGCCGAGCGCGCCCGCGGCCATCAGGAGCACGGCACGCGCCCACGTCGAGGCGGCCGCCGTCCGCGCCGTCGACAACGTGGTGGCGAGTGGCGTTCTCATGCGCGTGCGGCATCGTCCCACAAGCGCGTTCCGCCGCGATCCCGTATCCGTGCAGACCCTGTCCCGGTCCCCCGAGCAAACACCGCGTGGAGCGCTGGGTTGTCTCCGTTGGCCGGGGCTGCGTATCGGCCTACGGTCCAGATGAGACACGAGCCGACGGTCCAAACGAACCGATCGCTGCTCGCCTGTCGAGGAGGGATCAGATGACCGACCGATCGATGACCGACCCGGCTCGCCCCACCGCCGATCATTCGACGCGAGGGGCCGCCCTGGTTGCGGCCATCGGCCTGCTGTCGATGGCGATCCTGGCGCCGTTCGCGCAGTTCGGCGTGCTCGCGAGCCTCATCGTGCCGACCGACCCGTCGGCGACCACGACCAACATCGCCGACTCCCTCGGGCTGTTCGGTTCCGCCATCGCGGCGTTCGTGGTCGTCGCGATCCTCGATGTCGCAGTGGCCTGGGGCATGTATCTGCTCCTTCGTCCGGTGAACGAGCGGGGTGCCCTGGTGGTCGCCTGGCTGCGGGTGATCTATGCGGTGGCGTTCGCCTACGCGCTGCTCAGCTTGGTGGGTGTCGGCCAGCTCGTGAACGGGGCTACTGCGGCGTCCCTGCAGTCGGACCAGCTCCACGCGCAGGTCGCGACCTCCGTCACGGCGTTCCGTACCGGCTGGGACCTGGCGCTCGCGATCTTCGGCCTGCATCTCGTCGGTCTCGGTGGGCTGCTGTACAGGTCGGTGGACTTCCCGAGGTTCCTTGGCGTGCTCGTGATCATCGCCGGCGCCGGCTACCTCGCGGACTCGTTCGGCCGGATCCTCGTCCCGGGCTACACCTTGACCATCAGCACCTTCACCTTCTTTGGGGAAGCCCTGCTGATCGTCTGGCTGTTCAAGGTCGCGATCAAGGGATCCCGATCCATCGAGCACCCTCGCGCGATCGAGGACACGCCGACCGGCGTGTCCCGAGCGGTCGCGTCATGAACGCGTTTCACGGTCGTTACCTGGTCACCAGCATCCTCGGAGGTTCCACCATGAACGTCGCTTTGCCAAGCACGAGCTCCCGCTCCCCCGTCCTCGCCATCGTCGGCTCGCTCGCCGTCGGTGCCCTCCTTGCCGTCGCCCTGCTGCTCGGCCCCGCGTCGGGTGGCTCGGAGCCGCTTGTCACCGGGTCCGTGCTGCTCGCCTTCGGGCTCGGTTGGGGGCTCATGGCATGGCTGACGACGCGATACAGCGCCCAGCCCCAGGCCTGGATGGCCGTTCCTGCGATCGCCCTCGGCTCGATCGGGCTCATCCTGATCGTGGTCCAGCCGGGTCCGAACGTCATGGACCTGCTGAGCTGGGTCTGGCCGCCGGCGCTGGCCATCCTCGCGATCTGGATGGTCGTGCAGGTCCGCCATCAGCTCCACGGCCGGGGTCGGTGGCTCGTCGTCCCGGTGATCGCCACGCTTCTGGTCTTCGCCGTCGGTGGCGCCATCGCGACGATCAGCGCAGCCAGCGGTCCAGGCGCCTCGGCGCAGGCCGACGGTCAGATGGTCGACGTGGGTGGACATCGCCTCTACATCGAATGCACCGGCACGGGGAGCCCCGTTGTCGTCCTGCAGTCGGGCCTCGGCGAGTCGTCCTCCTATTGGAGCCGGATCGCGCCGATCGTGGCCGCGTCGACGACGGTCTGCACCTACGACCGCGCTGGTCACGGACGGAGTGATGCCGCAGCCGCGCCGCAGGACGGGATCGCCCTCGCGACCGACCTGCACACGCTGCTCGAGCGCGCGGGCGTGGCCGGACCGAATGTCCTCGTCGGTCACTCCTCCGGCGGCCCCTATGTGCGCGTCTTCGCAGCGCGCTATCCGGACCAGATCGCCGGGATGGTGCTCCTCGACGCCCAGCCGGCCGACGCCTTCACTGCGCTTCCCGATTACCCGACGACGTATCCGATCCTGCGGACCGTCTATTCGCTTTCGCAGCCGGTGGCTCGCATCGGCCTTCTTGGGCCCATCCTCGGACTGCCCGCCGACCAGTCGTCCCCGGCAGCCGCTCGCGGCGCACGCGACGAAATCGTCGCCCTCCCGTCCGCTCTGCAGCAGGCCCAGGCGCTGACGAGTCTGGGCGATCGACCGCTCATCGTGGTCACGGCCGGATCAGGGCAGCAAGCCGGCTGGCTCGATGCGCAGGACCGGTTGCCCGATCTTTCGACGAACAGCAGCCACCGCGTCCTGCCGGCCGCCACCCACACCTCGCTCATCAGCGGCGTCGACGCCGAGGCGTCCAGCCAGGCGATCCTCGACGTCGTGTCCTCGCTCCGGACCGGGACGCCCGTCCGATGAACGCCCCGTCCGGCGGTCTCATCCTCCATGTGGCTCGGGCGGTGCCGGCCATCGCGGTCGATCGCCGTCTCGCTCGCGCGATCGTGGCGACCCTCGTCATCGGCGGGTACATGGCCCTCGGGTTCGCCTTCCGACTCAGCGCCGAGGGGTACCTGCTCGTGGGGATCCCGATCACCGTCGCCTTCCAGGTGCTGGTCGTGCGCCGACCGCTCCGGGCGCTCTGGCTCCGCAGCACGCCAGCCATGACGTTCACGCGGCGGTCGATCACGGCCGTCGTGGTCGTCGCGATCGCCCCGGCCGCGATCGTCATCCGCGGCGTCCGCGATGGCGACCCCGTCCTGGCCGCCTACGGGCTCGCCGCGATCGTCGGGGCGGTCGGGGCGGTCTACGCGATGCGAGCAATGGACGGGGATGCCGTGCGCTCGACCATCCGGACGACGCTCATCACCTGAGCCATCCTCGTGGGCATCATGGTCGCCTTTCGCCTCGCGTCCCGCGGGTTCCAGGGGAACCTCGCGACGGCGGTGGCGACTGCCGTGATCTCCGTCGCGACGTATGTACCCGTCGTCTTCGTCATGGAGGAGGTCCTCTTCCGAGGGCTACTCGACACGTATCTGCACGGCTCCACGCCCGGCCCCGATCGCGCGTCGGCCCTCTACGGATCCGCCCTCTGGGGACACTGGCACCTCCCTGTGGCGTTCCTCGACCCAGGAATCCTGACGATCCCGTACCTGGTGGCCGTCCACACCGCCCTGGGCTACTTCCTCGTGACCTCATGGCGCCGGACTGGGAACCTCGCGGCACCCGGCATCGCCCACGCCGTGACCGATGCACTGAGAAACGCGGTGGCAGTCCTTTAGGCCCTTCCCGACCACACGAATCCCAATTCTGGCGGCGGCTTAGCTACGGGGAGTCCGACTCTCCCCCATCGCCACCAATCCGCGGCTGCTCCGGGCGGTCCAGCCGACTCGCACTCCTCGCGCTGGTCAAACGCGGGCACGTAGGGCTTGATGTCCAGGAGCGGCGTGCCGTCGACCATGTCGACGTCCTCGATCTCGATCGTCGCTCCGTCCACCGCCACGAGCCTCGCGCATGGTCGTCGAGGAACGGGGTCACCGTGAGTCCGTTACGACGACCTCCGCCATGACCGCCCCCTCGGTCACCGACTTGACCGTTCCTGGCAACTGGTTCCGCGCGCTGATCTTCATGACCCGGCTCCTTCCTGCGGGTGCCCATCGATGCGATCGAACCGCCAGACGGTCTCATGATCGTCGGGGAGTCGCGGGATGGACGGGAGGCACCCTGCTCGTCGCTGATGATCGCCATCCAGCGTAGACAGAGATGCTGCGGACTGCTCATCTGGACATCGCACGACGGGCAGGAGCCAGTCGCCGGGAGCGAGGTTCCACGGCACTCGCAGACCATCACGAGATCCCCCGCACGTCGAGCACGCGGCCCCAGTGGAAGAACCGGACGGCGACGAGCACCCCGAACGCCGCGATCACGAGGATGGCCGCCGCCGCGATCGACTGGTCCAGGTCACCCCCCTGGAACTCGCCGTACACGACGAGTGGCAGCGTCTGCGTCCGGCCCTCGACGTTGCCCGCGAACATGATCGTCGCGCCGAACTCGCCGAGGGCGCGGGCCCAGCTCATGACCAGCCCGGCCGCGAGGGCGGCGCTGGCGAGGGGGACGGTGATCGAGCGGAACAGCTGCCGCTCGGACGCGCCGTCCACGCGCGCGGCATCCTCGAGGTCGCGGTCCACGCCGGCGATCCCGGTCCGTGCCGAGCGGATGAAGAAGGGCGCGGAGACGAAGATCTGGGCGAGGATCACGGCGACCGTCGTGAACGGCACGGAGATGCCGAGGATCTCGAACGGCGCCGCGAGCAGCCCGCGCCGGCCGAAGACCAGGAGCAGCGCGAGGCCCGCCACCGACGGCGGCAGGACGATGGGCAGATCGACGACCGCCTCGATCCAGCCCTTGCCACGGAACGTGCGTCGAGCCAGGACGAGGGCCAGCGGCAAGCCCATGACCACCGTCACGGTCAGGCTGATCGAGGTCGTCACGAGACTGAGCCAGAGGGCCCCGAGGACGACCGGCGAGGCGAGCGCGACGCGCAAGGAGCCATCGAGGATTGCCCGAACGACGAGGGCGAGGACCGGCAGCCCGAGGAAGAGCGCGAACAGCGCGGCGAGCGCGGTGACCGATCGCTCGCCCCAGCGACCCGGCCGGAGCGTGGCGGGCCGGGCACGACCCGCCACGTCCCCGGTCCCCCCGGCCGGAGCCCCCGAGATCGAATCGATCACGATGCCGGCGGCAGGAACCCGAGATCCCCGAGGATCGTCTGGCCGTCGGGTCCGGCGAACCAGTCGAGGAAGGCCTTGGCTGCCGCCGGCGTTCTTCGACGCCTTGACGACGACGCCGTCGTACGCGGCGGGCACGTTGGCCGAGTCGGGGACGTCGATCGCCGTGACCTTGTCGGACGCCTTGGCGTCGGTCACGTAGACGATCCCGGCGTCGCCTTCGCCGAGCTCGATCTTGGCGATGAGCGCCTTCACGTTGTCTTCCTTGGACGCGATGTTGGCCGCGTACCTGGCGACGAAGTCCGCCGGGTATCCTGCCTGCTTGGCGAGGTTCCCGACGAGCTGCGTCGTGTACCTGGTGATCGGCACCGTGTCGCCCGCGGCGATCACCTTGACCCCCGGCTTGGCGAGGTCGATCGGCGAGGTGATGCCGGCCGGATTGTCCGTGGGCACGACGATCGTCAGCTTGTTGGCGGCAAACGGCACCGCGGCGCCGTCGGCAAGGCCCTTGTCGACGAGCTTCTGCGGGTTCGTCGCGTCGGCGGACAGGAAGACGTCCGCCGGGGCGCCCTGCTCGATCTGCGTCTCGAGCGCCGACGAGGAGTCGGTCGAGATGGTCAGCGTCGTGCCCGGGTTCGCCGTCTCGTACGCGGCCTTCGCCTTGTCGAGCGCGCCCTTGAGCGACGCCGCTCCGTAGATCGTGAGCTCACCGCCCGCGGCGGCCGACGGGGCGCTCGAAGCGGCCGTGCTGCCGGGGCCGTCGAGGCTGCGCGCACTCGCGGACGGTGAGGCCGCGGAAATCGAGCAGGCGGCGAGCAGGACCGCGAAGATCGGGGCCACGATGGCCAGACGCGACTTCATGCTCGTGGCTCCCTGGTTGACGGGATCTCGACGATGACGTTCGTGGCCTTGACGACGCAGACCGCCTCGTCGCCGACCTTGAGACCCAGGTCATCGACCGCCTCCGCGGTCATGAGGCTGACCAGCCGGTGCGGGCCGGCGATGACCTCGACCACGGCGGCGACCCGGTCCTTCTCGATCCTCGTGACGATGCCGGGGAACCGGTTGCGTGCGGACTGCGCGACGATCGGTCGGTCCGTCGATGCCTTGCGGCGCTCGTCGAGAAGGCGGCTGATCTCGTCGATGTCGACCAGGCGCTGGCCGCCCTCCGAGCGCTCCATCTGCAGGCGTCCCTCGGTCTCCCATCGCCTCAGCGTCTCGACCGACACGCCCAGCATCTCGGCGGCCTGGCCCACGCGGACGCGGTTGCCCGAGCGTTCGTCCATCTGCGTCATACCGCGGAGTATCCCCGCTCAGCGGGCATCATGTCTAGGGGTTTGGCCGCTTGCACCAAGGAACAGGGTCGCTACTGTACCGCACAGGTTCCGGCGGCAGCCGTCATGCGTGACCCCGCTCCTCGAACCGTCGCCGGTCCGCGGTCTCGAGCTGGAAGGTCGAGTGCTCGATGTCGAAGTCGTCGGCGAGGCACTCGCACAGGGCGTCGAGCGTCACTGCCGGGTCCGCCCCATCCGCGACGATGACGTGCGCCGAGACCACGTTCATCCCGGATGTGATCGTCCACGCGTGCAGGTCGTGACAGTCCACCACGCCCGGGGCATCGAGGATGTGCCGGCGGACATGGTCCATGTCGATGCCCCGCGGGGTCGCCTCGAGGAGCACATCGGTCGCCTCCCGGAGAAGCGCGATTGTCCGCGGCAGGATGAGCAGCGCGATGGCGACCGAGGCGACCGCGTCGGCCTGGGTCCATCCGGTGGCCGCGATCACGACCGCGGCGATGATGACGGCGCCGGAACCCAGGAAGTCGCCCATCACCTCGAAGTACGCGCCACGCATGTTCAGGCTCTCGCGCTGCGCCTGGCGCAGGAGGAACAGGGAGATCGCGTTCGCCCCGAGCCCGAGGAGCGCGATCGCGAGCATGAGTCCCGACGCGACCTCGGGCGAAGCCGAGAGCCGCTGCCACGCCGCGAGCAGGATGAATCCGGCGACGCCGAACAGCAGCGCGGCGTTCGCGACCGCGGCGAGGATCTCGACGCGAAGGTAGCCGAAGGTGCGATCGCTGGTCGGCGCCCGGCCGGCGAACCAGATCGCCAGGAGCGCGAGACCAATGCCCGACACGTCCGTGAGCATGTGGCCCGCATCGGCGAGGAGGGCCAGGCTGTTCGAGGCAACCGCCCCGACCGCCTCAACGACGAGGATCACGACGCTCAGCCCGAGGACCAGGGCGAGGCGGTCCCGGTTCGCGGCCGCCGCGGAACCGTGAGCATGTTGCATCACGCGACCCCGGCGACGCGGGTCGCGGTCGCAAACAGGTCGCCCACCACCCGCGCCACGTCGCCGCCAGGCGAGCGGCCGGGCAGCGGGGCGATCGCGTCGGGGTGAAAGCACTCAGCCGAACAGGCGCCGGTATCGATCGCGGACGCAAACACTCGAGCCATCGCTCAAGTGTGGACCGACCGCGACGAGCGGTCGATCACTCGGCCTCCGCCGCCAGCGTACGATGACCTCATCGATCGCAGCGAACAGGAGATCGGGGGTTGCAGGAAGCTTCGAGGGACGGGGGAGACCCGAGCCGCAGTCTTGCTGCTGGTCGCCCGCGCGTGGAGTCGCCGCCCATGGACCTGGCGACCACTGCCGCGGCCACCGTGGCCACCGAAGCCGGTGACGGCCCGACTGCGACGGAGCCGTGGCCGCCGGATGGCGCCGTGCGGATCGTGACGCTCAGGTCGGGCACCATCCACGAGACCGGCGACCCGACCGAGCTGCCGGGCCTCCTCGCGGACGAAGGGGCCCGGACGTGGATCGACCTCACCGACCCGCATCCCGCGGCCGTCGAATCGATCGCGCAGCTCATCGGGCTCCATCCGCTGATCGCCGAGGACATCATCGGGAGCAACGAGCGGGCGAAGATCGAGGTCGTCGACGACATCATCCACCTGGTCATGTTCGCTCTCACGCGCGTGGTCGAGACCACGACACACGAGATCGACTTCGTCCTCGGCCGGCATTTCCTGCTCTCGGTCCACACCGCGGGCTGGGATCCCGGGTCGGCCCATCAGCTCAAGCTGGGCACCGAGATGATCATGGGTCGTGGATTGGACTTCCTGCTCTGGGCGCTCGTCGACGGGATCGTCGACGGGTACTTTCCGGTCTTCGACCAGTTCGCCGACGAGATCGACGACCTCCAGGACGAGGTCGTGGCCAACGCCGAGCCTGCGACCCTCCATCACCTGTTCCGGCTCAAGCGCGAGCTGATCAAGATGCGCCACGTCATCGCGCCGAGCCGCGAGATCTTCAGCCGGCTGACGAGCCGCGAGTTCGACCTCATCGCGGATCCGCAGGTCTTCTACTTCCGGGACGTCTACGACCACCTGATCCGTCTGACGGACGAGTTCGACAGCTTCCGAGAGCTGGTCGCGGGAACGCTCGAGGTCTACCTGTCGACGATCAACAACAACCTGTCGGTGATCATGAAGCGGCTCACCGCCGTGACCGTGATCCTGGCCGGCATCGCCGCCCTCGGTGGCCTGTTCGGGATGAGCGAGGCGGGCCCGGCGTTCGCCGGCCAGGAGGGCCCCGGCTTCTGGGTCATCATCGTCGGCTCGGTCATCCTCGGCGTCCTCGCCATCGGCTTCCTGCGGCGGATCCGCTGGCTGTGAGGGGAAGGGTCGCGCGCCAGAGCGAGCCTGTCGCCGGTCAGCCCGCCTGCACGACTCGAACCGACGCGATGCCGCCCGTGACCGCGACCGTGACCCGGTCCGTGGCCGAGGCGTAGCCGGGCGTCTCCCTGGGCCCGGTCGCGGACACGAGGCCCGAAGTGGTCACGCGGGCCTCGATGCCCGGGGGAACGTGGAAGGTGAGGCTCGCGGCGCCGCCCTCGACGCGGATGGGCACGTTGCCCCTCGGCCGAGGCAGCACGACCGAGAGCTCCCCTGCGCCGACGGTGAAGGCGGCCGACATCACGGCGACCGAGGACAGGTCGAGCCGGAAGCTGCCGGCACCTGCCCGCATGTCGAGCTGAACGGGCACCGAGGGGGAGACCGCGATCTGCCACGTGTGACCGCGGCGCCAGCCCCAGCCCCAACCGTCGACGGCCGTCGACAGCCGGACACGGGCGACCTCACCGGCCCGCCGGACTTCGCTCGAGATCGTCTCGTCGTCGGCTGTCGCCTCCACGAGGCCCGTTGCCGCACCACCCCCGAGCACGTAGGTACCCGCGCCCACACGGAGCGTCAGCTCGAGGCGCCTTGCTCCGTCGACCGGCACGACGACCCTCTGCTCGCCGGTCCCGCCGCGGTATCCGCGCGAGGCTCCGACGACGACCACGGCGCCGACGGCGATGAGGATGATCGGCCAGACGAGGGACCAGTCGAGGTCGAGGACGCCGGCGTTGCTGAGCAGGAATGCAGTCCCGACGATGACCAGGATGATCCCGAGAATGATGGCGCCGAGTTCCGGGCCCCGCCTCTGCCGCATGTCGGCCTCCGTCGCCCCCAACGTCGCTTCCCGCACCGCGGGTCACCCGAACGGTAGCGCGCCCACGGCGGGGCGGGCGCGGCATCCCGGCAGGGCGCGGCATCCGGGCAGGGCGCGGCGGGCAGGGCTGGCGGCCGGAGGCAGGTCTCCGTGGGCCGAGCTACTACACCAGCCCGAACCCCTGCGCGACGAGCACGATGCCGAACACCACGAAGGTCGCCGCGGCGAACAGCCTGATCGCGCGCTCGGGCAGGCGCGTGCCCAGGAACGCCCCGAGGCCGATCGCGAGCGCGTCCGCGGCGACCATGCCGGCCGTCGAGCCGAGCCAGGTGCCGAATGGCTCCTCCGTCGTCGCGAGGGTGATCGTCGCCAGCATCGTCTTGTCGCCCAGCTCCGCGAGGAAGAAGGCCGTGCCGATCGTCAGGATCGCCCACCGGCCGGTCCTGGCCGCCCTGTCCCGGTCGTCATCGCCGAGCGTGTCGCCGCGCAGCGTCCAGCCCGCGAAGACCAGGAAGGCGAGGCCGGCCGCGACCTGGATCGCTGCCGTGGGGAGCGCCAGGGCGAATGCCGACCCGAGCAGCACGGAGCCCGCATGGACGAGCAGGGTCGCGAGCGTGACAGCGACGAGGACGGTCACGGCCCGGTACCGCGTGGCGAAGGCCATGGCCATCAGCTGGCTCTTGTCGCCCAGCTCGGCGAGGAAGATGACGCCGAACGAGAGGACGAATGCGTGCATCGGGGCTCCGGTACGGTTGGGGGTTCGGGCCGGCGGGTCAGCGGTGCGGGTCGGGCGTCGAGCCGATCACTTTCCGGGAGCCTGCGAGCAGGTCGTCCGCCCACGCGCCGACGCCGCTCCACACGCGATCCACGCCGGCGGCCAGGAACACCGAAGCCGGCGTCGTCGTCCCGACCGCCACGAACGACGCGCCGGCGGCGCGGGTCATCTCCAGGTCCACCAGGGTGTCCCCCACGTAGGTGGTGGTCCGCGGGACGACCCCCAGCGCGTCCAGGGCTCGAAGCAGGGCCTCCGGGTGGGGCTTCGAGCTGGCGACGTCGTCGGAATAGAACGCCGTCTCGAACATCCCGGCCAGGTTCAGGCGGACGATGTTCGGCTCGACGACGGCCCTCGTGGACGCGGTCACGAGCCCGAGGCGGACGCCGTGCGACCGCAGCCGCCGCAGGGCCGCCCTCGCCCAGGGCATCGCACGAGGCTGCATCTTCACCATCTCGTCAGACCAGCGGCCGGCCATCTCGTCCCAGAGGTGCTCGGGGATGCCGAGCTCGCGGTACGAGCTGCGCCAGTCCGGCGTGTAGCGCTCGCGGAACCATTCGCGGCTCATGGTGATCCCGTAGGAACGCAGGGCGACGACGTTGGCCCGGTAGATCATGGACATCGTGTCGACGAGGGTCCCGTCCCAGTCGAACAGGACGGCATCGGGGAGTCGGTCGCTGGTCACCCACCGATCGTAGGGGACATGGTCCCCGGGTGCGTCAGCCGCCGGCGAGGCCCAGCGCGATCGCGACGATCCCGAACGCGCCGATCGCCAGGGCCGACACAACGTTGAACCCCCGGACGACCCGGGGCGTGAGGCGGGTACGGAGTCCCGCGACGGCCCCGGTCAGGATCGCCCACCAGGCGATCGACCCGGCAAAGACGCCCGCCACGACCAGGACGGCCCCAGCCGGGCCGCCGGTGCCGGACCCGATGCTCGCGAACAGCGCCGCGAAGGAGAGGATGGTCGCCGGGTTCGTGAGGGTCAGGCCGACCATCGAGGCGTATGCGGCCCCTCGCCCGCCCATGCGCGGACCGGCTCCGCGCCCGGCGGGCGAGGGGCCAGCGAGGGTTGTCGCCGGGGGCCCGCGAGGGTCGTGTCGCCCTCGACCACTGTCGGTCCGAACAGGGCCGCGCGGAGGGTGATCGCGGCCATGAGGACGAGGACCGCGCCGCCCACGATGGCGAGCGGCCGGTCGATCCCCACGAGGGCTTCCGTGACCGCCGCGAGGCCGAGAGCAGCGATCGCCGCGTACGAGGCATCGGCCGTGGCGACCCCGGCCCCGGACACGAACCCGTACACCCATCCCCGGTCGATCGTGCGGCGGATGACCAGCAGACCGATCGGGCCCAGGGCGAAGGCGACGGCGAAGCCGATCGCCAGACCGCGGACGAAGAGGTCGAGGTTCACGGACAGAGCCGGCCCTCAGCGGCGGCGCCAACAGCATCGACGCGGCGGGAGGCTGCCCCATGCGCAGGCGAAGGGCGGGCCGACGGACCGGTCAGGAAACCGCGCGCGGGGTGGACGGGCCGCCGGTGCCGACGGGATGACTGCGGCGAACTGGGTGGGCTAGGGGTTTCGCGGCAGGACCACCACACGCCGGTTCGGCTCCTCGCCGATCGACTGGGTGAACACGTCCGCGTTGTCGCGGAGGGAGAGGTGGATCCAGCGTCGCTCGAGGGCGGGCATCGGCTCCAGCTGGAGCATCTTGCCGGTCTCGACGACGCGCTGGGCGGCCCGGGTGGCGAGGTCGACGAGCTGTCGCTCGCGGCGACCCCGGTAGTCCTCGACGTCGACGAGCACGCGGGTCCACTGGCCGGTCCGGCGCGAGAGCATCAGGTTCACGAGGTGCTGCAGCGCCGACAGGCGCTCGCCCTTGCGACCGATCAGCGAACCCAGGGCCTCGCGATCGGCTCCCTCGCCGATCACGTTGAGGCGGCTCGTCTCGCCCTCGCGGATCTCGACGGTGACGCCCTCGAAGCCGAGGTGGCCCATGAGGGTCTCGAGGATCTCCTGCCCGGCGGCGAGCGCCTCGGGCGTCGCCTCGGCGGCCTCGAGCTCGGCGCGCTCCATCGCGAGCGAGCCGCGCGCCGTCGCCACCTGGGCGACCTCAGCCGGGGAGAGCTCGGAACCACCGCGGGACGGGCGCTCCGAGCGATCGTCGTGGCGGGGGCCGCGGTCGTCGCGGCGGGGCGGCCGTGCGGCCGCGGGGCGGTCTCCGGCCGGGCGGTCATCGCGCGCGGGCGGCCGGGCGGTCTCCGACCGGGCGGTCTCCGACGGGGCGGTCATCGCGGCGCGGGCCGCGATCGTCGCGCCGGGGCCCGCGGTCGTCGCGCCGGGGGCCGCGATCGTCGCGGCGGGGTCCGCGGTCATCGAAGCCGCGGTCCTCGTGTGGGCGCGGTGCCGGGAGCGGCTTGGACTCGGCGGCCTCGCGCTTGGGCGCCGAGCCACCGAGAGCGCTCCGGGGCGCCGCCACGATCCGGGCGGGCTCCGCGCCCATGCCCAGGACGCCGCGGCTGCCGGGCGTGAGGATCTCGAAGTCGAGATCGGCGAGCCCGACCCCGAACCGGTCGCAGGCGGCCTTGATGGCCTCCTCGACCGACTTGCCGGTGAATTCCTGGTATTCGCTCATGTCAGCGTCGTCTCCCTCGTCGGCCACCGCGCGAGCGGTTGGGTCGGATCGTCGATCGGGCGGAAAGGTCACGGTCGACGGCTTTCGAGCGCTCCGCCGCGCCCGTGGCTTGACCTGGGGCAGGGGGTTTGGGCTGCGGCAGCGTCACGTGGTAGCGGGGCGTGTGCTCCCTGGCAAACGCCGGGTTCCAGCCGAAGAGCGGGAAGGTCCCGCCCCAGCCGAGCACGAGATACTGCTGGCCGATCTGGATGACCGTCGAGGTGATCCAGTACAGGAACAGGCCTGCCGGCATGACGCCGCCGTACAGGATTGAGATGAACGGCAGGAAGTAGGCCATCTGCCGCTGGACCTTGACGTTCTGGTCGTCGGCCATGCGCGGGTCGACAGGCGCCAGCATCTGGCGCGAGCTGACCAGCTGGAACCCCGACGAGAAGATGGCGAGGATGCTGATCCCGAAGCCGAGGATGTAGAGCCCCGTCGTATACGGCTCCGGCAGCCCCCACGGGAACTGGCCGGACACGACCGGGTTGAGGCAGGCGTTGGTCACGTGACCCGCCGCGTCGAATGTGGGCGCGCTCGGGCACTCGATGCCGGGGAACAGGTTGATCCCGAACACGTGCCACATCGCGCTCGGGTCGTAGTTGGTGAGGCCCTGGCTGATCACGGAGTACATCGGGATGAGCAGGCCCATCGTGAGCAGGGTCGGGAGGCAGCCGCCGGCAGGGTTGATGCCGCGCTGCTTGTAGAACTCCTGGGTCGCGGCCTGCGACTTGACGCGGTCACCCTTGTACTTGCGCTGGATCTCCTTGATCTCGGGCTGCAGCAGCTGCGTCTGGCGCGAGGAGACGAGCTGCTTCCTGCTGATCGGGGTCGTGACGACCTTGATCACGATCGTGAGCAGGATGATGGCGATCGCGATCTGGCCCTCCGGCCAGATGATGCGGGTCAGCCGGTCGAAGAACACCAGGGTGATGAACAGCACCTGGAAGATCGGCGTGAACAGCCAGGCCAGGAGGTTCACCGGGTTGGAGCCCGGGCTGGCGGGCTCCAGGGGTGCCTGGGAGTAGCTGGGGACCGGCGTTGGCGCGCCGCCGCTCGCGGTGGACGTCGTGCCCGGCAGGCAGGCCGCGACAACGAGGCCCAGGACCACGAGGAACAGGATCGGCGCCAGCCGGACGAGGAGGCTCTGGAGGCGGGTCACGCGGTCGTTCTCGTATCCGTTAGCGGACCGGGTCATAGCCGCCCGGGCTCCAGGGATGACACCGGCTGATCCGCTTCGCGCCCATCCAGGACCCGCGGAGCAGCCCATATTTCTGGATCGCCTGCTCGGTGTAGCGCGAGCACGACGGTTCGAACCTGCAGCCGGAGGGCAGCCACGCGAACACGATCCGGTAGAGGCGGATCAGCCCCACCCCGATCGCGATTCCGGCTCGTCTCATGTCTCCGTCTGCCCTCCGAGCGCGCCCCCCGAACGGAGGACCCGGCGCAACGCCCCGACCAGCGCGTCGTGGTCGGCCTCGACGAGCGCGGGCCTGGCGATGATGAGGACGTCCCAGCCGGGCTGGAACGAGGGCGCCATCACCCTGAGCGCCTCGCGGATCCGGCGCCGGGCGCGGTTCCGGACGACTGCTCCTCCGAGCCGCCTGCCGGTCGCGAGCCCGAACCGGGTCTGGTCGAGATCTGTCCGGGCGAACCGTCCGACCAGCAGCGGGTGCGTCCTGACGACGCCTCCCTCCGCCAGCCGGGCGAAGTCGCCCGGGCGTGAGAGCATGACGAGCCGCAGCGAGTTGTGACTGCGCTCGCCGGTCAGGCCGAGAGCTGCTTCCGGCCCTTCGCGCGCCGCGTCGCGAGAACGCGCCGGCCGCCCGCGGTCTTCATGCGGGCGCGGAACCCGTGTTCCTTGGCGCGATGTCGCTTCTTGGGCTGAAATGTCGGCTTGCCCATCGGGACTGTCCGTGATCCTCTCCATCGGCCCTGGGACCCGGAAGCTCCGACCCCTAGAGGCACGCAAACGCGCCGAGCGCTCAGGAGCGCGGCGGCGCGTGTTCGTCGGGGCGATGATATGGCCCCTCAGGAAGGGGTGTCAAACGGAGGCGCCGTGTTGAATGCGCGCGCGCCCACGCACGACCCCGGCGCCAGCGGCATTCGCGACGGCCGCGCCAGGGCCGAACGTCGGACGGCCTCGCGGGACGACCGGCGGCCATCCGGCAACCATGCCCGGGTCATGCACGATACTCCTCGGGAGTATGCGGGAATCGCCTTGCGACCCTCCCGAGGGGCGGTGTATTGTTCGGCAGCCTCCAGGCGCCGGGACGCCGCCGGGGACCCGACAACGGGGACCGGACGTCGGCCGAGCGGTGCCTGTTGGGAGATCGCATCAGCGGCCTCCGCCAGCATTCCCCCGTCCGGGACCGCGGTCGGCGCTACCCATCGCAAGCCAAGTCAACCCAGGATCACGATCGCAGAATGGACGCGAAGCAGGTCTGGCGCGCCGCGCTCGGAGAACTGCAGGTTTCTCTGTCGCCCGCCAACTTCGAGACCTGGCTTCGCGATACCTACCTCGTGGCGGTCGACGACCAGCGGTTCCGGATCTCGGTACCCAACGGCTTCGCCAAGGACTGGCTCGAGTCGCGGTACCGCCCCCTCATCTCCCAGACCCTCGCGCGCGTCGTCGGCTACAGCGTCCAGGTCGAGTTCGTGGTGAGCGCGGTGGGCGAGGCCCAGGCGCAGGCCGCCACGGTTGCCGCCCAGGCGGTCCGGGTGGAACCGACGCGCGTCGGCGCCCCGGAGGGGTCCGGCGGGGGAGCGACGTTCCTCAACTCCCGCTACACGTTCTCGAACTTCATCGTCGGGTCGGCCAATCGTCTCGCCCACGCCGCCTCGCTGTCCGTCGCGGAGCGCCCCGGTCACGCCTACAACCCGCTGTTCCTGTACGGCGGGGTCGGCCTGGGCAAGACGCACCTGATGCACGCGATCGGCAACGCCGTCGTGGCGAAGTTCCCGCGCAAGCGCGTGGTCTACGCCACGTCCGAGAAGTTCACCAACGAGTTCATCACCTCGATCCAGCAGGGCCGCATCGACGAGTTTCGGGCGCGCTATCGCCGGATCGACCTGCTCCTCATCGACGACATCCAGTTCATCGCCGACAAGGAGCGGACCCAGGAGGAGTTCTTCCACACGTTCAACACGGTCCACGAGGATGGCAAGCAGATCGTGCTGTCGTCGGACCGGCCACCCAAGGCCATCCTGACGCTCGAGGAGCGGCTCCGCAGCCGCTTCGAGTGGGGCCTGATCGCCGACCTCACCGCCCCGGACCTGGAGACGCGCATCGCGATCCTGCGCGCCAAGGCCGAGGAACAGGGAACGCCCATCACCTCGGACGTGATGGAGTTCATCGCGCGCAAGGTCGTCTCGAACATCCGGGAGCTCGAGGGCGCGCTCAACCGGATCGTCGCCTACGCCTCCATGGGCGCCATGCCGGTCTCGATCGAGCTGGCCCAGGCCGTGCTCTCGAACGTGCTCTACAACCCGAAGAAGCGCCAGGTGACGCCAGAACGGATCGCCCAGGCGGTCTCGGACTACTACGGCGTCGCGATGGAGCAGCTCCGCGGCCAGAAGCGCGAGAAGAGCATCGTCGTCCCGCGCCAGATCGCCATGTTCCTGATGCGCGAGGAGACGGACGTCTCCCTCCTGCGCATCGGCGCGGAGCTGGGCGGCCGGGACCATTCGACCGTGCTCCACGCCTGCGACAAGATCAACCGCGAGATGCAGGTCAACGACGAGATGCGTCGCGAGGTCGCGGCCGTCCGGGAGCTGATCTACTCCGAGTGACCATCCGGGGAACGCCGCCGGGGCACCGGACCCTGTGGATGGACGGTGGACAGAAGCGGGATCCCGGGTGATGCGACCCCTCCTGACCCGGGGCTCCGCTGGGGACAACCGGACCCTCACTCCGTCCCCGTGGGGACAACCGCGCGGCGCCGCTCCGAAACGTCCACGTCGCCACCCCAGCCCATCCCCGGCCCACGACCGGCGGTCCACAGAGGCATGCGGCTCGTGAACACCGGTTCCCCGCACGAACGAGCGCGCCCGTCCACCGAATCCACGGCATGATGACGGTGATGATGAGATGAGAAGATAGAACGACCAATCCACCCCACGGAACCCCGCGCGGGAGCGGGGCCGGCGGCGTCGGGCACCGGGACACCGACGACGCGCCGCCGCCCTCTTGCCGCCTGCCCACATGCGCTGCTGGAGACAACCCGACGTGAAACTCTCGGTCATGCAGGAGAACCTGGCCCGCGGTCTCTCCGTGGTCTCGCGAGCGGTCTCCAGCCGTAGCACCCTGCCCGTGCTCGCGAACGTCCTGCTGCGGACCGAGGACGCCGGCCTCAAGCTGACCGCGACGAACCTCGAGATCGGGATCACCTACTGGGTCCCGGGCAAGATCGAGACGGACGGCGCCACGACCGTCCCGGCCCGCCTGCTCACGGACCTGGTGGGCTCGCTGCCTGCTTCCGAGAAGGTCGACCTGGAGCTCCAGGGCCTGGACACGCTTCACCTGCGGTGCGGGCGCTTCGCGACCCACGTCAAGGGCATCGACGCCGACGAGTTCCCGACGATCCAGACCGCCGGCGAGCGCCCCACCACGCGCATCTCGCAGAGGGTCCTGCGCAAGGCGCTGGCGGAGACGGCGTTCGCCGCGGCAAGCGACGAGGCGCGCCCGATCCTGACCGGCGTCCTGGCGAAGTTCGAGGGCAGCCGGCTCACCCTCGCGGCTGCCGACAACTACCGCATCGCCGTCCGGACGATCGAGATCCTCGATCCCGTGGAAGCATCCTCGGTGGTCATCCCGGCTCGCGCCCTCAACGAGCTCAGCCGGATCCTCGCCGACACGGACGATCCCGTCGAGCTGGTGCTCGCCACGGCCCGCAACCAGGTGCTGTTCCACCTGGACGGGATCGACCTCGTGTCCCGTCTCATCGACGGCCAGTTCCCGAACTACCAGCAGGTGCTGCCCGCCAGCCACGCCTCCCGGGCCGAGATGGATCGCGAGGAGCTCCTCCGAGCCGTCCGCCCGGCCGCGCTGATCGCGAGCTCGTCGGCCAACATCGTCAAGCTCCAGGTCGGTGGCGACGGCGCCGGCATCACCGTCACGGCCACCGCCGAGGTCGGCGACTACACGGGCGAGGTCGAGGCGACGGTCGAGGGGGACCCGACGACGATCGCGTTCAACGCGCGATACCTCAACGACGTGCTCGGCAACGTGGACGCGGAGCGGTTCTCGCTCGAGCTCAACGGGCCTCTCTCCCCGGGCGTCTTCCGGCCCGTGGGTGACGGCGCGTACGTCCATGTCGTGATGCCCGTCCGGACCACTTCCTGACGGACGCCGCAACGGACGCCGCATCAGACGCCCCGCTCCACACGCCTGCGGCGAGGCAGAGCACCCCGATCCTGCGCGGGCTGTCCATCCGGGACCTCCGCGGCTATGCGGAGCTCGACGTCGTCTTCGGCCCCGGACCCCAGCTCGTCTGGGGTCCCAACGCAGCCGGCAAGACGAGCCTGCTCGAGGCGATCGTGCTCCTGGCCTGGGGCCGCTCACACCGCACCTCCGTGGACGGGGAGCTCGTCCGCTGGGGCCGGGAGCTGGCCCGTGTGGAGGCCCAGGTGGGACGGGAGAACACGGAGCCTGGGGCGCGCGACACGGTCGAGGTTGCCCTGGTCCGGACGGCCGGCGGTGGGGCACGCAAGCGGATCCGCGTCAACGGGGTGGCGCGCTCGCCTGCCTCGCTCGCGGGCGTCCTGAGGACCGTCCTGTTCGCGCCGGAGGACATGCTCCTGGTCACGGGCTCCCCGTCGCTGCGGCGCGAGGCGCTGGACCGACTGGCCGGCCAACGGTCGCCCGCCTACGCCCGGGACCTCGCCACGTACGGCCGGGCGCTCCAGCAGCGCAACGGACTGCTCCGCAGGATCCGCGAGGAGCAGGCGACGCGGGCGGAGCTCCGGTTCTGGGACGGCACCCTGCTCGAGGCCGGCGCCTCCGTCCGGGAGGAGCGTGCCCGGCTGCTCGAGGCACTCTCCGGACCCCTGGCCGCGGCCCACGCCGAGATCGCCCCGGACGAGGCGGCGGGCGGTCGCCTCGCCCTGGCCTACGCGACGAACGCGCCCCAGCACCCGGGCGAGTCCGTCCGGGATGCCCTGGCGCGCCGGCTGGCCGAGACGGCCGACAAGGAGGTCTGGAACGGCTCGACGCTGATCGGGCCGCACCGCGACGACGTGGTGTTCGAGCTGGACGCCCGCGCGCTGGCGTCCTTCGCCTCGCGCGGCCAGCAGCGGACCGCGATCCTCGCCTTCAAGCTCGCCGAGATGGACCTCCTGACGGAGCACGATGGACGCCCGCCGCTGCTCCTGCTCGACGACGTCTTCTCGGAGCTCGACCCGGAACGCCGCTCGCACCTCGTCCGCCGGATCTCGGAGCTGCCGCAGGCGTTCGTCACCACCACCACGATGGACGACCTCGATCCGGCCCTCCGGTCGGTCGGGACGGTCTGGGCGGTCACCGCCCCGGTCGGCGGAAGCGCCCGCCTCGAGGCCGGCGGTTGAGACGGTCACCATGAGCGACGACCCCGAGTCCCAACTTCGCCGCCGCCGGCCCGACCGGATCGGCGACCTGCTGCCCGAGGCCGCGCGCCGCCTCGGCCTCGAGAAGGAGCTCCGTCTCGCACGGGCGATCACCACCTGGGACGCGCTGGTCGCGGAGCGCGTGCCGCCGGCCGCGGGCGCCTGCCGGCTGGTGCGTCTGGAGCCGGACGCCCTGGTGGTGGCGGTCACCGAGCCGATCGTGGCGGCGGAGCTGCGGATGCGGGCCCTCGAGCTGCTCGAGGCCTTCGCGGCGGCACCGGGCGGCGTGCGGGTCCGCTATCTCCGCATCGAGGGCGCCGGACGCGAAACCCGGAACCACCGGTCTCCCCGCGTATAATCCGGGTCCTGCCGCGGGGACCCAGGGCCGTCGCGTCACTCGACGAGCCCCACACTCGTCGCCGCACCCATGAGGCACATCCCTTGGCCGTCAGTCTCCAGTTGAAGCTCGGCGCCGTCACGGAGCAGGATCGGCTACCCGATTCGCCCGACACGGTCGTCGTGGTGGAGCCGTCCGTCGGATCCGTGGGTCGCACGAAGGGCAACCTGTACCTGCTCGTGACGTCCAGGGTCACGGGCCAGCGTGCGCGCGAGGCGACCCGCATCGTCGCCGACACCATCCGCAACGAGTACTACTACGACGAATCCGCAGGGATCCGCCAGTGCCTGGTCAAGGTGCTCGGCACCGCCAACAAGCGCCTGGACCACCAGCGGGACCGCTATGGCTTCGGCCACGAGGAGGAGGGCCCCGGCCCGATCGGCGTCGCGGTGGCAATCGTCCGCGGCAAGGAGATGTACGTCGCGACGGTCGGCCCAGCCGAGGCGTACCTGATCCGCCAGGCCAGGCTGTCCACCCTCCCGGACCCGAACGCGGAGCGCGGGCTGCCCGTCAGCGAGCTGGAGCCCGAGGTCTGGCGGGGCGAGCTGTCCGTGGGGGACTCGCTGTGCCTCGTCTCGACCAATGTCGTCGCGCGGATCGGCACCGACACCCTCAAGGACGCGCTGGTCACGCTCCATCCACAGTCCGCCATCGAGCACCTCCACGCCCGGTTCGTCGCGGCGGACGGCCACGGCAGCGATGGCGCCTTCGCCTTCGAGGCCACCGAGGTCGGGGCCACGCAGAAGACGCGCACGCTGGTCCCGGTGCGCCCCGACGAGCCCCTTGCCGGCGCGCCGGACCGCTCGCCCATCCCTCTCGCCGACTCGGTGACGGCCGGGGCGGCGGTGATCGGCGCGTCCGCGACCCGCGCCCGTGACGCCGCCGGCAACGGCTTCCAGCGGTTCGTCTGGCGGATCCAGGACCACCTGCCCCACCGCCGGCGCAATACGACACGCGTCAGCACCGCCTCGTCGCGCATGGAGACCCAGCGCCGCGCTGCGGTGGCCCTCCTGGCGTTCGTCGCGGTGGGCGGCGCCCTCGCCCTGGCCGTCTACGCCGCGGGCGGATCCCGCCCGTCCACGGAGACGATCCGATCGTTCAAGGCGGGCCAGGAGGCATTCGAGGCCGCCGCAGAAGGCCCTGGACGCCGTCAGCGGGCCCGGGATCGACCTCATCAGCGACGACCCCAGGCGCGCTCTCGAGCTGCTCTCGACGGCATATGCCGAGCTCGACAAGGCCGAGAAGG
This sequence comes from uncultured Chloroflexia bacterium, assembly GCA_963776395.1. Classification (GTDB taxonomy): domain Bacteria; phylum Chloroflexota; class Limnocylindria; order Limnocylindrales; family CSP1-4; genus CAIXZV01. The sequence goes on from CAVZML010000005.1 coordinate 412,445, forward strand.
CCGGCTACCCGATGGCCCAGGTCCTGCCGCTGCGGCGGACCACGCTCGATGGCCTCGACCGCCTGTACGGAGTGGTCAAGGTGACCTCGAGCGACCTGTTCACGTTCCCGGGGAGGGACAAGCCGGTGTCGATCACCGGCCTCGTCCGCGGATCGGACGGGGCGCCCTATGTGCTCGACGCCGCCGCCAAGACTGTCTGGCGCATCGACCTCGCGAAGAAGACCGCGACGGCGATCCTGAAGTCCGGCCAGAAGGTCTCGGGCAACAAGGTCGCCGATCCGAAGCTGATCACGACCGGCGGCCCGGACGTCGTCGTGGTCGACTCGAAGAACAACGTCTGGCGCTGGCGCCCCTCGAACGCCAAGGGGCAGGGCACGCTGTTCAAGCTCAAGGTCGAGGACTCCGCCTCCTGGGGCGACGACATCCGCGACATCGCCACGTTCGTCGCCAACTTCGACGCGGCGCTGTACAAGCTCTACATCGTCGACCCGTCCGAGAAGAACATCATGGTCATGTCGCCGCGAAGCGACGGGTCGGGCTACTCGTTGCCCGCACAGCGCCGGCTCCCGACGGACCGCCCGGTGGACACGATCACGGACCTCCTGATCGACGGCGACATCTACGTCGCGGAGAACGGGGCCGTGTCGCGGGTCATCCCGGCCGCTGGATGGCAGGCGAAGCCCCCCTCGGACACGCAGATCCGGCCGACGTCGAGATACACCATGCTCTCCTCGCCCGACCGGGCCGACGGGTCGTCCAGCCGCCGGAAGGGGCTCCTGTACGCCTTCGACGCCGCCAACCACCGCGTGGTCGCGTTCAACAAGTCCGACGGGGCCTACGTCGCGCAGTACCAGCTGGCCGGTGGCGACGACGACTGGGCCGGGCTCACGGGCATGACCGTCACGGTTGCTCCCGACGAGACGGTGCCCGCCACGCTCTGGTGGACCTCCGCCACGGGCCTCCACACGGCGTCGCTCGCCGCGGCACCGGACGCGAGCGCCTCGCCCTCGCCGTCCGCGAGCGCCCGGCCGTCGCGGGCTCCCGCGAAGACCCCGAGGCCGACGAAGTCCCCGAAGCCGTGACCTTGAGCCGGGACGCCCGGCCTGGACGCCCGGCCGTGATGCCCCGCCGGTGATCCCGCTCCGCGACGCGAAGCCGACCCGTCGGACCCCCGTCGTCACCCTGGCGCTGATCGCCCTGTGCACGTTCGTGTTCGGGTACGAGCTGGTCGTGGTGGCCCAGGGCGGGCAGGCGGCGCTGGAAGGGCTGTTCGAAGCGCGCGGCTCGGTGCCGGCGGAGATCGTCGCGGCGATCAGCGCCGGCAACTGGCTGTCGGAGCCCGTTCTGGACATCTTCACCAGCATGTTCCTCCATGCCGGCTGGGTGCACCTGCTGGGGAACCTGCTGTTCCTGTGGATCTTCGGCGCGAACGTCGAGGACCGGGTGGGCCGCGCCCGGTTCCTGCTGATCTACCTCGCGGGCGGCGTGGTGGCGAACGCCGCCCAGGTGCTCTCCGACCCTGCCTCGGACGTCCCGATGATCGGGGCCTCCGGTGCGATCGCCGCCGTCCTCGGCGCCTACCTGGTGCTGTTCCCGAAGGCCAGGATCCAGTCGCTCGTGTTTCTCGGATTCTTCTACCAGCTCATCGCCGTCCCGGCCGTGATCGTGCTCGGGTTCTGGTTCCTGCTCCAGGTCGTGGACGGGATCGGGTCGCTCGGCCCCACGACGGTCGTCGACGGGGGCGTCGCGGTGTTCGCCCACATCGGCGGTTTCGTGGCCGGGGCGCTGCTGGCGCTGCCATACCGGCTTCGTGCGCCCCGCGTGGGATAATCGCGCCATGGCTGAGGATCCCGTGAACGACATCGCCATGATCGTCGAGAGCGTCCGCGTCCATATGCCGACCGGCCGCCACGTCCTGCTGCTCAAGGAGATCGGGCTCGGGCGGATCCTGCCGATCTGGATCGGGCCCTGGGAGGCCAGCGCCATCGCCGCCCACCTCCAGGGCGTGGAGCCGGAGCGCCCGCTCACCCACGACCTGTTTGCCGCGGTGCTGCGCGCCAGCTCGGTGCGGCTGGACCGGGTGCTCATCTCCCGCCTCGCCGAGGAGACCTTCCATGCCCGGTTGGTCCTCGTGACGGCGGACGCGCGCCACGAGGTTGATGCCCGCCCGTCCGATGCGATCGCCCTGGCGATCCGTATGGAGGCGCCGATCTATGCGGCCGGCGACGTCCTCGACCGCGCCGCGGCGCTGCCGGAGCCGGACGGAGACGAGGACGACGACGAGGACGCGGACGATGATGCGGAGCCGGGCAAGTCATCGCGCCGGGTGCGCGGCGGTCCGGGCTCGCCCGAGGCGACCGGTGAGCCCATCGATACGGCCCGCCTGACCATCTTCCGCGACTTCGTGAACTCGCTCGACCCGGACGCCGACGCCCGCGGCGGCTCGCAGCACTGAGCCACGCGCCCGGGGTCACGCTGCCCCGCGCGCCGGGGTCGCGCGGCCGCGGTCGCGTGCTGCGCCCCGCGCTGGACCGCCGGCGCTACCCGCCCAGGATCGGCCGACCCCGCCTCATCGCCAGCGGCCGATTCGCCCACAGGCGGAGGCGCAGCCCCCAGAAGTCCTTCACCGCCCTCCAGATGACCGACGGCCGGGCGCCGGTCGGTGAGCCCGCCGTGCGCGGATAGTGCGGAACCCCGACCTCGGCGATGGTGCGGTTCGCCTTGAGTGTCTTGACGAGCAGCTCGGCCGAGAAGAAGGCGCCGCCGGACTCAACGCGCACGCCCTCCAGAGCCTCGCGGCGGAACAGCTTGCAGGCACAGTCCACGTCCCGTACGCGCAGGCCGAAGAAGACGCGGTTCGCCAGCTTGTAGGTCCGTGCGTAGACGACGCGGATCATGGGGTCCGCCCGCTTGATGCGGTAGCCGACCACGACGTCCGGGTGATCGGCCTGTGCCAGGCGACCCGTGAGCCGGGCCAGGTCCACCACCTTGAACTGGCGGTCGCCGTCGGTGAAGGCGAGGAGCTCGTAGCGCGCCGCCTCGAAGCCGGAGCGGAGGGCGCCGCCATACCCGCGGTTGACGTCGTGGTGGACGACCCTGACCACATCCGGGTGGGCGGCGGCCAGCCGATCCGCGATCTCCCCGGTGCGGTCGCGCGAGCCGTCGTCGACCGCGATGATCTCGAAGGTCTCGGCGATCGACGGCAGCGTCGCCAGCGCCTCCTCCACCAGGCCCTCGAGGTTGGCCTCCTCGTTGTGGGCCGGGAAGAAGTACGAGAGGCGGGGCACCCGGACGGGCACCCCGGAAGCGGCTCCGGCGTCGTCGGCGATGCTCATGGCTGGGTCTCCAAGCGGCCCGTCACGCGGTAGAGGTTGCCCGGGCGACCGACGGGTTCGATCGCGTAGTGCTGTGCGAGCACTGTGACATCCGAATTCTTGCGCCCTGATGACATACACGGGGCGCGATCCCAGGTAGCGGTCGATCGCATCCGCGACGCTGCCCAGATTCTCGTCGACCAGCGTCCTGTCGTCCACGAGAAGGATGTCCGGCCGCCGGCCGTCGATGATCTGGCCGTACCAGATCGGGGTCGAGTACGACCACCAGGAGACGATCACGCCGTCCGGCGCGACCGCCGTGAACACCTGGTCCAGCCAGTCTGCGGCCGTCGTCTCCTGGGAGCGGTCGACGGCGCGACGGCGGTCGTCGAGCACGAGCCCGGTCGGCACGAGGAGCGACAGGCCGATCATGATGCCCGCAAAGGTGGCGACGGAGCGCCGGGGCCACCGACCGGTCACGCCGCCGCCCGCCGCGCGACCGGTCACGCCGCCGCCCAGCCTCTCCGCCCCGGTCCCCGGCCACGTCGGCCGTCCCGACGGGCTCAGCCGCTCCGCCAGTGCGCCCGCCAGCGACCCCGCCAGCACGGCCAGCCAGGTCCAGGCGAAGAACGCCGGCCCGAGGTAGTACCGCTCGATCGCCGCGTTGGCGTAGGCGGCCGCAAACAGGCAGGTGACGAGGGTGGCCGTCAACGAGAACAACGCGTACCGGGGATGGCGGCCGGCCGTCACCACCAGCCCGACCGGGACCAGCACCGCAAGCGGTCCGAACTGGCGGCCGGCGAGGTCGAGCAGATGGCCGGCCATGGCGCCGGGGTTCGTGAGCATGCTGCCCACGTCGCCCTGGAACTGGCGCGCGAGCACGACCTCGAGGAACCCCAGCGGGGTGTCCGGGTGGCCGTACACGAGGGGCGCGCGGAAGAGGCCGGCACGCAGGGGCAGCTCCAGGTAGAGCAGGGCGGCGGTCCCGATGCACGCCGCCAGGGCTGCGCCGATCACCCTGCGCCGGCGGAGCAGCGGCCGATCGACGGCCAGCACGAACAGGCAGATCGCCGGCACGAGAAGCAGCGAGAGGGCATGGTTCGCGACGGACACTCCGAACACCGCCGCGGCGAGGACGATCGCCCGGTCCGCGCGGGCACGCAGGTCGAGGTCGTCGGGGAGATCGCGGCTCCGTGCAACGAAGGCCTCCCAGCGGAGCAGGCACAGGGTCACTGCGACGACGAGCGCGACATGCAACGCGTGCGCATCGGCGGCCGAGCCGATGCCCCAGACGAGCGGCGTGAGCGCGAAGCCGACGGCGACCGCGATCCCGATGGGCAGCGGCACCGCCAGCCGGCGCACGACCAGGACGGTTGCCCCCGCGGCGAAGGCAGCCAGGAACGCCGAGAGGAGGTTGATGGTGAATGCGGGCGAGCCGAGTCCCTGGAGGACGACCGAGGCCAGCCAGCCGAGCACGACGTACGCGGGGAAGCCGGTGGGGTGCATGGTGCCCATCACGGGCAGCACGACCTGCGCCTCGGCCGTGTCCCAGACGCCCGGCCCCGGGAGCAGCGTCGTCGAGTAGACGGCCAGCGCGCCGAGGCCCGTCACGAGTGCGGCGAGGGTCGTCGCGGTCGGCCTGCGGGGTGTCCTGGCGGCCGCGGGGCGGCTACCAGCCAAGCACCTGGCCCCAGGTGACTCCCCAGAGGTTGATCGCCGCCCCCAGGACGATCAGGGCGGCGGCCAGCACCCGCAGCCGCCCGTCGTCGCGGGCCGCGCCCAGCGCGACCATGGGCAGCAGGAACGGCACGAAGTCGAGCGAGAAGCGGTAGCCCCACTGCACCCAGCCCTGGCTGAAGTGCGCGAGGTTGAAGGCCGCGACGACGATCACGGCGATCGCGGTGCCGATCGAGAGGCGGGCGAGGCCGTGCCGCCGGAACGCGAACAGGGCCAGCAGCAGGCCGGGGGCGCTCAGCAGGATGCTCGTCCCGACGTCGACCGGCATCACCAGGGGACAGTCGAGGTCGAACAGGCTCCGGCTCGCGCCGCTCGTCGAGCACAGCGCCACGGGGTCGCCGTAACCGAGCGTGTCCGGCTTGATGTCGGGGGCGACCACGGGGAGCGAGCCGAACATGATCCCGAGGTTCTGCGGGATGTAGCGTGCGTCCTCGACCGACCAGTCGGGGTGGTAGCCCAGGGTCGGGTACCCGTTGGCCTCGAGCTGGTACTGGTAGTCGTAGCCCGGGTGCATGAACGAGCCGGTCGTGATGACGGTGTAGAGGAGCAGTGCCGCGACCGGCAGGAAGCCGCCCACGGCCGCCGATGCCGCGCGGCGCGGCCAGGAGCCGCCGCCCCCGGTGAAGACGAAGAACGGCGCCGCGAAGATCATCGGCAGGCGCGCCGTGACGGCGAGGCCGAGCACGAACCCGGCGACGACCTGCGAGCGATCCAACGGCCACACCGAGCCACGGATCCGGGCGAGACGCGAGCTTCCGAGACCCGAGCCTCCGCGGCCCGCCGCCTCGCGACGTCCGGCCTCGCGACCTCCGGGCTTGCGGCCTCCGGCCTCGCGACGCCCGGGCTTGCGACGGCCCTCCTCCCACGGGCTCTCGGCGACCGCGGCGCGATCGTGGCGCAGCGCGATGCCGACGGCGACGAAGGCGAGGTCCACGGCGACCAGGTGGGCGAGGTACCAGGTGCTCCCGACCGCCGCCGCCCACCACCAGACCGTGCCGGTGGCGAAGACCAGGGTCCCGGCCGCCCGGACCGATGACCGCAGGCGCAGGCTGCCGAGCATCCACCATGCCAGCGCGACGCCCAGCGCGGCCAGCGCGATCGCCACAGTCTCCTGGTCCGTGGCCAGGCCGTACAGCGCGACGAACGGCATCAGCACCAGCGCCGGCAGCGGCGGGAACGGGAGCAGGGCCCGCCCGTCCGGGTCGCCCGCGGCGTCCCGCAGCGGGTAGACGTCCTGGAGGTAGTCGTTCTGGGGCAGCTCGGCGCCCGATGGGACGGGATATGGGAACCAGGCGCGGCCATGCAGGAAAGCGTCCGCCTGCCACACGAAATGGTTGTACTGGTTCCAGTGGACCGGGTTGGACCACCAGTACACCAGGAACGCCGCGGCCGCGAGCAGCACCCCGACGAGGATCGCCGCGGCGCGCCCGTTCCGGGGGGCGGGGATCGGGGCCGCCACGGGGCCCTCGGCTATACTCCGGTCCACCTTCACGCTTTGTAGGAGGCTCCCCGTGACCGCTCTGGGTTCGGGTCTGCCCGACCGGGAGAGGACGACGGACGAGGCCCCCCGGCGAGGCATCGGCCCGCAGATCGCCGCGATCATGCTGATCGGGCTGGTCTTCCGGCTGATCATGGCATACGCCTTCGAACCGCTCCGCGGTTCCGGCTTCGCGAACGACCTGGACCTGTTCCGCTACTGGGCGGACACGCTCGCCGCGCACGGTCCGTGGGGCTTCTACGCCAACGCGTCGTTCGCCGACTACACGCCGGGCTATCTCTATGCCCTCTGGCCCGTGGGGATGGTCGGCAGCCTGATCGGCGGCGTCGGGGACCTGATCAAGCTGCCGCCGATCCTGACGGACATCGCGCTCGGCTACGTCGTGTACCTGATGGCCCGCGACCTGGGCGTCACCGAGCGCCGCGCGAGCATCGCCGCCGCGGTCGTGATCTTCAACCCGATCACCTGGTTCGACTCGGTGGTCTGGGGCCAGGTGGACAGCTTCGGGACGGTGTTCCTGCTGCTGGCGATCCGAGAGCTGTGGCGGGGCCGCAGCGAGCGCTCGGCGATCCTCGCCGTGGTCGCCGCGCTGATCAAGCCACAGCTCGCCATCCTCGTCCCGATCGTCGCCGTCGTGACGATCCGCCGTGCCCTGTGGCCGTCGGGCGGCTGGGGCGATGAAGGCGCGCCCGCAGCCCACCGGTCTCGGGTGGGAGCGGCGCGCGGCGGGCCCGGTCCGGATCCTCACGACGGGCGTTGCCGGGTTCGTGACCGCGGTCGCGATCGCCGCCCCGTTCGGGCTCTCGGTGATCTCGTTCTCGACCGGCGCGCCGTTCGTGGACTCGTCGCTGCTGCGCCTGGTGTTCAGCACGGCGGCCCAGTACTCCTACGCCTCGGTCAACGCGTACAACCTCTGGGCGCTGTTCCCGGTGGACGGCGCGAGCATGGCGAGCAGCGGTGGCTGGGTCTTCGACGCGCCCGTCAGGGATGCCGAAAGCTGGGCGGCGATCGGGCCCTTCCCGGCCGTGGTCGTCGGGGCGGTGCTCCTGCTTCTCACGGCGGCGATCGTGTCGCTGGCCGTCGCGCGCCGGCCGGATCGGCTCACGATCCTGGTCGGGGTGAGCATCCTCGCGCTGGCGTTCTTCGTCGTGCCGACGCGCGTCCACGAGCGCTACCTGTTCCCGCTGTTCGGGCTGGCCGCGATCCTCCTCGCGTTCTCATGGCGCTGGCGGATCGTCTATGCGCTGGCGAGCATCGCGACGTTCCTCAACATGTACGTCGTCCTCACGACGATCTACCCCGACAACCCGAGCGTCGCGGACTGGCTGGGGATCGGGTCCGCCATCCGGTCCTGGTGGGGCGTGGCGGTGATCGCTGCCGTCCACACGGCCGCCTTCGCCTGGGGCCTCGCACAGCTCCGACCCCGGGCACGCGCCTCCCTCGCTCGCGAGCTGACGGCCGGGCGGGAGGGGCACCTGCAGCACGCTGACCGACCCGCAGGCCAGGTGGGGGTGGGCGGCGCCGTGCCCGCCGCTGCGGGGGCCCTGCCAAGGGCCGCGGCCCCGCCGGCAGCCGGGACCGTGCCGGTCGCCGGGGCCATTGCCGCCACCGCGCGCGTCGCCGCTCCGGCCGCGACCGTGCCGCCCGGGACGCGCCTCGCCCCCGCCCCCGCCCGGCGCCGGGTGCCAGCCTGGTACGACCGGCCGACGCTGGGGGAGCTCGGCCCGATCGCCTGGGTGCGGGCCAGGATGCGCGAGACGCCGATCCGGCCCGACCGCTCCCGCCTGCTCGCCCGCGAGGGTGGCGGCCGCCTGGACCGCCTGGACCTGTGGATCCTCATCGTCCTGGTCGTGGCATCGCTCTGCCTCCGGACGTTCCGCCTGGGCGAGCCCGCCCGCATGCACTTCGACGAGGTCTATCACGCCCGGACCGCCGCGGAGTTCCTGCAGGACTGGCGCTACGGGATCTCGCACGACATCTACGAGTGGACGCACCCGCACCTCGCGAAGTACGCGATCGCGGGCGGCATCGTCGCCTTCGCGGGTCACGACGTCGCCTCCGCGAGCGACCTCGGGGTCCCGGTCCGGGACGCCGCGATCGAGCCGCGCCGGGAGAACGTCGAGGAGCCCTCCGAGCCGGCCGGCAACCGGGTCTGGGTCGCAACCGGGAGCGAGCTCGCCGCATACGACCTGACCACCCGCAAGGCTGTCGCCCAGTGGTCCGTCCCGGGCGCCTCCGCGGTCGCCTTCGACGCGTCGGGACTCCAGGTCTACGTCGGGACGGACGCGGGTGAGCTCCTCGCCGTCGATGCGACCGCCGTGGACCAGATCGGCCGGGGCGATCCCTCGATCCCCCCGCCGACCGTCGATCCCGTCGGCACCCTGGACGGTGCGATCACGCGCCTCGTCCCGTTCGGCGACGGTCAGCGGCTGGGCGCGTTCCTGCCTGATGACCGGGTCGCGGCGATCGAGACCGGGACGGGGACGGTCGCCGGCTCGCTGGTCGTGACCGGTGCGACCGACATGACCCCCATGGGCGACGGCGACGCGGTGCTCGCGACGCCCGTCGACGTGACCGACCCCGCGGCCGCGGCCGACGAGCTGGCCGCGATCACCGACGGCGATGCCGCCGCCTTCCGCGACGCGCTGGCGCAGGTCGACGCAGACAGCGTCGTCCTGGACATCGCGCTCACGAAGGAGCTCAGGACGGCGTTGCAGGCCGCCATCGACGACGGCCGCCTGCCGGGGATCCGGATCGACAAGACGCCACTGCTGGCCGTCACCGGGGCCGCCGGCGTGGACCTCGTGACGATCGCCGGGACGCTGGCGGGTTCCGTCCCGCTCGAGGGGGGCGCGGAGTCTGCGGCCCTCGTCTCGGGCGTGGACGACGGCACGCAGCTGTACGTGACCACGACCGATGCCGCCACCGGTGACCCGGAGGTGGCCGTGATCGGCACGTCGAGCGACCAGCCCGACAACGGCCCCGCCGTCACCACCACCTTCCCTCTGCCGGGCGCCGGGACCCGGGTCGTGTTCGACGCGGTCTCGCAGCTGGTGGAGGTGCTCGGCACGACGCCGGACGGGACCGGCCCCACGGTCTACGTCGTCGAGCCCCACGGCAAGAGCGTCTTCGCCGACCACCGGCTCCCGTTCGTGCCGTCGGCATGGGTCCTGGACCACAACGGCGACTACCCCGCCAGCAGCCACGGCGCGATCCTCGCCTTCGATCCGGGCGGCGCCTCGGCATCGCTCGACGTCGGCAGCTACCCGCTCGCCTGGCGGCTGCCGGGTGCGATCTTCGGGGTCCTGACCGTGGCGGTCCTGTTCCTGCTCGCGCGGATCCTGTTCCGACGGCGCACCGTGGCGGTGCTGGTCGGGCTGTTCGCGGTGCTGGACGGCATGTTCTTCGTTCAGAGCCGGATCGCGATGAACGACGTCTTCACCGGCTTCTTCATCATCGCGGCCTACCTCCTGTTCGCCTGGCTGTGGATCGAGAGGCGGTCGTGGCGGGCGTTCTGGCTGCTCATGCCCGCGATCGGGGTGCTGCTCGGCCTCGCGCTGGCGTCGAAGTGGGTCGCCGCCTACGCCATCGGTGCCCTCGGGATCCTCGTGCTCGCCCGGTCGGCGCTCGGCCGCGTCCTGCTGATCCTGGGGCTGATCGCCCTGACCGGCATCCTCGGCTGGATGTCGCTCGCGGTGCCGCCGGACAGCACCGCGTCGGGCAACCTCGTGTTCACGATGATCATGGTCGCGCTCACGCTGGCCGCGGTCGCGGTCTCCGTCTACCACCCGATCGCATGGTCCGACGACGAGGTACGCCTCGCGGTGGTCGGCCCGCCGGCCCTGGGCCTCCTGCTCGCGCTCACGGGCTTCGCCCTGGGCAAGGAGGATGCCGGCCTGGCCCTCGGGCAGTTCATGGTCACGCCCCTGTCGCTCGGATTCTTCCTGATCGTCGCGGGTCCCGCCGCCTACCTCGCGTTCAACGCCGCGGGCCGGGCAGGCTTCGGCCCCATGGCCCCCGCGCCCGGTCCCGACGACCCCGCCTCCCGCGTTCCCCCTGCCTCGCCGCCGGCCGAGGGCTGGCTCCGCCTCGGCTCGGGCCTGGGCCTGCCTGCCGGGTGGATGGCGGTCTCCCTCTGGTGATCCCGGTCGTCGTCTATGTCATCTCGTACCTGCCGTGGGCGGCCATCGAGAATCACCAGATCGTCGCCGGGTGGCCCCCGGGACACGACGGCCAGACGCTTCTCGCCCTCACGGGCGAGATGTACCGCTACCACAACAACCTGACCGCGGCGCACGCCGCCAGCTCGCCGTGGTGGGCCTGGCCGTTGAACCTCAAGCCGGTCTGGTTCTACCAGGGAAGCTACGCGGAGGACACCGCGGCGGCCATCTACGACGCCGGCAACATGGTGATCTGGTGGCTGGGCATCCCGGCGATGATCTTCGTCGCCTTCCAGGCGTTCAAACGCCGGAGCCTCGCGCTCGCGCTGATCCTGATCGCGTTCCTCGCCCAATGGATCTCGTGGGCCCGCATCGACCGAGCCGCCTTCCAGTACCACTACTACACGAGCCTCCCGTTCGTGATCCTGGCCCTCGGCTACTTCGCCGCCGAGGTCTGGCACGGGGCCTCGCGACGCACCTGGCTGTTCGCGAGAGTGGCGGCGGCGGTCGCGCTCATGGGGCCGGTGATCCTCTGGATGCTCAGGCTCCCGCTGTGCGTCCTCGCGGACGTGGAATCGGTCAACAAGGGGTCCCAGGCCTGCAACGGCAACCCCGGCAACCTGGTCGTCACGCCTGCCGCCGCGGCGCTGGGCGTGGCGTTCATCCTGACGGTGATCGTGCTCGTGAGGCTGCTGATGGCGCTGGCCGAGCCCAGGTCGGACGGGCGGCCGCTGGGGGCCCGCGACCTGCTGCCGCTCGCCGTGACCGCGGCGGTCGGCATCGTGGCGCTGCTCGTGAGCCAGGTCCTGCCGTCGACCGACCCGCTCATCTCGATGCCCGGGATCGTGCCCGAGGTGATCGCGCTCATCGCGGCGATACCCCTCGGCCTGGTCGCTCTCCAGGTCCTCACCGCTCGGGATGGGCGGCGGTTCGTCGCGGGGCTGGTCGCCGCGGCAGGGATCTGGTTCGTGATCCTCTACCCGAACATCTCGGCGCTGCCGCTGCCGGCGGCGATGGTGAATGCCTACCAGGGCCTGTTGCCGACCTACCTCTACCCCTTCCAGTTCTCCGTGAACACGGTCGACCGGAGCGGGGCGATCTCGTTCGCCGACCCCCGCTTCGCCCTGCTCCTCGTGTTCCTCGTGATCGCTGCCGCCGTGGTCGCGTACTCGACCTGGGTCTGGCGACAGGCCCTCGCCGATGGATCCGCGGACGAAACGGCGGCGACCGGCGAGGTGGGCGCCACCTGAGCCGGACACGGCGGACCGGGGCATGCGCCAGCTCCGCCGCCGACCCGCCTGCGATCGGCCGCGATCAGGCCGCGGTCGCCGCGCAGCCGCGGTCAGGCCGTCTCGGCCCGGCGCCGGGCGCTGATCCGGCTGAGCGCCCGCCACCAACGCGGGTCGCGGCGACGGCGGGATCGCGGCCGTGAAGTGCGGCGGCAGGCTGCCCGTCGCGGCGAGGCGTCGGATCACGAAGCCGTAGTAGTCGTCCACCTTCGCGGTCACGCGCGGCCAGCTGAACTCCTCGGCCCGGAGAGGGCCGGCGGCGGACATCTGCGCGGCGAGGTCGCGGTCCCCCGAGGAGACGGCCGATCGACGCCGCGAGCTGCTTGGGCTCGTGCGGCGGGACCAGGAGGCCCTCGCGACCCCTGCGCACGACGCCCTTGTAGCCGTGGATGTCCGAGGCCACGATTGGCAGCCCCGCCGCCATCGCTTCCAGCAGGACGATGCCGAACGACTCGCCGCCCGTCGCCGGTGACACGAACACGTCCGCGGTCCGGAAGAGCTGGGTCTTCTCGTCGTCGGACACGCGACCGAGGAACTCCACCCCGACCAGGCGCCTGGTCGCCACGTAGCGCCGCGCCTCGCGTTCCTGCGGGCCGCCGCCGACCACGAGCAGGCGGCACTGGCAGCCGGTCTTGCGCAGGATGCGGTACGCCTTGAGCAGGTCGAGGAGGCCCTTGCGCGGCTCGAACCTGCCCACGAACAGGATGTTGCCCGTGCCGTCCTGCCAGCGCGCGAGCGGCACCGCGCGCCGGAAGCGCTCCGCATCGACGCCGTTGGGGATGACCTTGTAGTCGCCCGGGAAATAGCGGTCGATGAAGTGGCGGGCCGCGGCGGACACGGCGATCCGGCCGTGCAGCCGGTCCGCATACCCGCGCAGCGCCCGGGAGCCGAACTCGTACGATGGCGACCAGCCCCCGTAGGCGTGGAAGGTGGCGACGTTCACGCTCTCGGACTCGCGCAGGATGACGAGCGAGAGGAAGGGCACGAACGGCTCGTGGAAGTGAAGGACGTCGAAGCGCTCGTGCTCCAGCACCGCGCGGACCTGCGAGATGAACCGCGGCGAGAGCGTGATCGTCCCGACCGACCCGTTGGTCGGCATCGAGAAGCCCTTGCCGAGGCGGATCACGTCGCCCTCGGAGCTCCGCTGCAGGCCGTGGGAGGAGGTCAGGATCCGGACGTCGTGACCGCGGAGCCGGAGGTTCTCGTACAGGTACCGGACATGCTGGGTCACGCCGCCTGGCAGGGGGTAGACATACGGCGAGACCAGCCCGATCTTCACGGCTCGGGGTCCACGGAACCGGTGTAGCGGGGTGGCCGGAGACGGCCACCGGGGTAGCCGTGGTCGCGGCCCGTGCCGTCGCGCCGCACGCGACCGAGGATCTCGGCCCGCCATCCGCGCCCGTACTTGCGCAGCTGGCCTCCGTACACGCCGAGCTGCCCCACACTGCCGTGGAAGCTGCCGTGATGGCGCGTCGTCCCGGCGAGGAGCGCCGCCCGGAAGTCCTCCGGGCTCCGGCCCGGGAACGTCGTCCAGCGCTCCCGACGGCTGCGAGGGCATGGGCGTCGCTGGCGCCGAACTCGGGCAGGCCGAGGTCGGCCGCGAAGCGGACGACGCTGCGATGGCGGACCCGCCCGAATGCCGTCGGATTGAACGTCTCGATGGTGTCGGGTCGCGCGGCCGGGTCGTCCAGGCGAGCAGCCGCCGGATCGCGGAGCCCTGGGCGCACAGGGGGTAAGGGACCAGCGGGTGGGCGGGGATGGCCAGGCCGCCCTGGTCATGGATCGCCTCGATTGACCAGCGAAGACTCTTGAGCGCGGGCACCGGCTGCTCAGGAACAGCCCCAGGAGGTGCCCGCCGCGGGTCGAGATCTCCTCGCCCACGACGACCGCGACGCGGAGGCCGCGGTCCGCGCGATCCGCCGGGCGGCAAGCGCCGCGTCGATCCGCTCGTGATCGGCGATCGCGATGACGTCGAGGAAGCCATCGGCCTCCACGTGATCGAGGACCTCCACCACGGACGCGGTCCCGTCCGACGCCCAGGTGTGGATGTGCAGGTCCGCACGACCGAGCCGGTCCAGGCGCTCGTGGGTCACGGCGCGGCCGGCGACGCGGCCGGGGCGTCGGGCTGCGACGCGGCCGGGACGGCCAGCGCGCCCTGGTCGAGATCGGGCCAGATCGGGTGGAACGCGCCCCACCATTGCTCCGGGGCGTCCGCGATCATCGACTCGAAGGCCTCGGCGATCGACGCCGTGAGGACCGTCACGCGCTCGCGACGCGATCCCCCGGTGGGCGAGGCCACGAATAGCACCTTGCCGGCATACCGGCCCCCCTCCTTCCTCCGCCCGCAGGCGACGTAGACGGGCAGGCCGGTCTCCACGGCGAGGAGCGCCGGCCCGGCCGGGATGGGTGCGGGATGCCCGAAGAACGGCACCGCCAGCCCGTTGCCCATGAGGTCGCGATCCGCCACCATCCCCACCGACTCGCCGCGGCGAATGGCCCGCATGAGGGCCCGTCGGGCATCGACGATCGGCACGATGGCGACGCCGACCCGGCTGCGCGATTCCACGAACCAGCGCTGGAGGTCGGGGTCGGCGACGGTCTCCATCGGCGCGGTGACCCTGCGGCCGATGAGGCTCGAGAGGACGATCACCGGCAGCTCGAGGGCACCGAAGTGCATCCCGACGATGAACACCTGCCGGCGGCTCAGGAGCGCGTCGAGCACCCCGTCCGGCATCTCGATGTCGACCCGGGCGACGGCGGACGCGGTGTCCAGGCTGCCTGTGCGGGCAACCTCGAGGTAGTAGCGGACCAGGTGCCGGAAGGCACGGCGGACGATCTGCTCGAGGGCCTCCGGGTCCGTGGCCGCGCGACGGGCCAGCCGGGTCCCTCGGCCCTGGGCCGCCAGGCCCTCACAGACGCGTCCCAGGTTCGCCCGTGCCTGTGCGGCGCGGGCCGGGGCGACGCGGTACCAGATCTCCCCGATCGACTCGGCGGCAGCCACCAGGGGCGCCTCGGGGAGCCGGGCGAGCACGTCCGCCGCGAGCAGGAGCAGCGACACGCGGACGCCACGCCGTGCCGAGGAGACGGGTTCGCCGCCGCCTTCGGCTCCGCGTCGCCCGGCCGCCGCGGTCACGGGACGTCCGTCCCCGCGCTGACTTGCCCGCGCTGTCAGCCTCCGCGCCCCTGGCCGGCGCCGCGGCCGGCGCCGAGGCGAGCATCGCCGCGGCGCGCTCCTCGAGTGCGCGCGCCTCTTCGGCGCTGGACGGCCACATCGGCTTGAAGTTGTACCACTGGTCCGGCGCGGCGCGGATGGTCCGTTCGAGGCGATCCGCGATCTGCTGCGTGGCCCGCTGGAGGTCGGCTGGGCTGGAGGAAGGGACGCTGAACATCTCGCCCGCATCGACCTGGAACCGACCCCCGGCGATCCGCCTCACCGCCATGAACACGATGACCGAGCCCGTCTTGGCGGCCAGCGTCGCCGGGCCTGCCGGCAGCGTCGTCCAGGCGCCGAACAGCTTCACCGGGATGCCGTCGCTGTGATACCCCCAGTCGACGAGCAGCGCGAGCAGCTCATTGTTGCGGAGGACCTTGAACAGGGCCCGGAGGTTGCGCCACGGGATGACCTTGACGCCCCACGACTCGCGCTGCCGGCGGAGGAGCTCGAAGATCTCCGGGAAGGCCGAGTCGTCCGCGATGACGTTGGCAGGCAGCCCGCGCCACGCGATCGCGGCCGCGACCGCCTCGTTGTTGCCGACGTGGCCGGCCACCACGATCGCGGCCCGGCCGGATGCCTTCCAGCCGTCGACGATACGGTCCACGCCTGCGCCCTCGACCAGCGAGGTCGACTCGCCCTGCGGCCGTGACGGGAGCCGCATCAGCTCCACCATGTACCTCGCGTACTCCCTGTACGCGCGCAGGGCCATGCGGCGCACCCTCGGGTGATCGGGCGGCAGGCCCAGGACGTGGCCGAAGTTCTGGTTCGACCAGCGTCGCTTCGAGGGCATGGACAGGTAGCCCAGCTGCGAGAGCCCGCCGATGACCTCGCGCGAGAGCCGCGGCGGCAGGTGCGCGAGGGCGGCGGCCGTGGCCTTGTAGCCGACGACCGCCGCCATCTCGACGAGGCGCGGGGATGACTCGAGGCGCCGGTGGGGCGCCTCGAGCCGTCGCTCGGGTTGGGTCACTTCGCGGTGGTCACCTTGGTGCGGGATGCCGTGGCGAGCGCCTTGGCGTCCTTCTTCGATTCCTCGGCGCCGATCAGCGTCTCGTTGTCCTCGCCCCGGATGAACGCCTCGACTCGGTTGTAGGCGACGTCGTCGTGGACCTGGAGCGGCGGGCTCTTCATGAAGTAGCTGGACGGTGCGACCAGCGTCCCCTTGAGGCCCCGGTCCAGGCCGATCCGGAGACACCGGATGGCGTCAATGATGACACCTGCGCTGTTCGGGCTGTCCCAGACCTCGAGCTTGAGCTCCGCCTTGAGCGGCACGTCGCCGAACGTCGTGCCCTCCATGACGATGTAGCAGTACTTGCGGTCCTTGAGCCACGGCACGTAGTCGGACGGGCCGACATGGATGTCGCCGTCGGCCAGCCCGTAGTCGAGCATCGAGGTGACCGCGTTGGTCTTGCTGATCTTCTTGGACTCGAGGCGTTCGCGCTCGAGCATGTTCATGAAGTCCGTGTTGCCGCCGAAGTTCAGCTGGTACGTCCGGTCGACGCGCACGCCGCGGTCCATGAACAGGCGCGTGAGCACCCGGTGGGTGATCGTGGCCCCGACCTGGCTCTTGATGTCGTCGCCGATGACCGGCAGGCCCTTGTCGGCGAACCTGCGCTGCCAGTAGGGCTCGCGGCCGATGAACACCGGGATGGCATTGACGAAGCCGACGCCCGCCTGGAGCGCCTGCTCGACGTACCACTTCGTCGCCTCCTCGCTCCCCACCGGGAGGTACGAGACGACCATGTCGACGTTGCGCTCCCTGAGGATCCGGACGACGTCGGCCGTCGGGCCGGGCGCCTTCTCGATCACCTGGGACAGGTACTTCCCGAGTCCGTCGTGGGTCATGCCGCGGTCGACGGTCACGCCCATGTGGGGGACGTCCATGAACTTGATCGTGTTGTTCTGGCCCGAGAAGATCGCCTCGGACAGGTCCTTGCCGACCTTCTCCTTGTCGACGTCGAACGCGGCGACGAACTCGACGTCGCTGATGTGGTAGTCGCCCAGCTTGACGTGCATCAGCCCGGGGACGAAGTCCTCCGGCTTCGCGTTCTCGTAGTAGTAGCGGCCCTGGATGAGGCTGCTCGCGCAGTTGCCGACGCCGACGATGGCGACACGGATCTTCCGATCGCGCTTCACCGGGGCGGTGTCGTTGGCCGTGACCTGGTCCATGTGTGCTCCTTGTGCTCGATACCCCTGCTGACCGGGCAGCGGCCGGCCGCAGCCGGCCGCCCCGGGCTACCCCTGCTGCTGGTCGGCCGCTTGGCGGACCGTGTGAAGGATTCGCTGGATGGTGGTGATGGTCGCGAGGACGGCGATGAGCCCCAGGGCAAGGTCCAGGGCGAGGGCCGAGGGTGGGTACGCCATCGCGCCGGGCGCGCTGGTGTCCGCGGGCAACCCCGGCAGGAGCCCCGCGGCGACCAGGCCGATGGTGAGGATGACGATGCGCACCTCGCGCGGGGCGAGGCCGACGGCGGCCATGCCTGCCCCCGACGTGAAGCCCATGTTCTCCGCCTTGGCGCGCGTGTAGCTGACCATGAAGGCAGAGACCATCGCCAGGGCCGACAGGATCACGGGACGGGAGAGCCCCATCTCGAGCGCGCCCCATGCGATCCCGACGAACACCACGCCCTCGCCCCATCGGTCGAAGGTGGAATCGAGGAATGCCCCGAGCCTGCTGGTCTTGCCGGTCGCCCGGGCGACGGCGCCGTCGAACAGGTCGAACACGCCGCCGAAGATCACGAGGAGGCCGGCCGCGAGCCAGGCCTGGGCGCCAGCCGCGGCCGCCGCCACGCAGGCGATGAGGAAGCCGATGACGGTGAGTGCGTTCGGGGTGAGCCCGACCTTGGCCAGGCCCAGCGCGATCGGCACGATCAGGCCGCGGATCCTGGCCCGCAGCTCGGGGGAGACGATGGAGCCGCTCACGTCACCTGGCCCTCCGTGGGGCTGGGGACCTCGAGGCCCAGCACGCGGGCCTCCCGCACGGCGAACATGGCGAAGGCCTCCGGGACGATGGTGTGGATGGTCTCGCGGCCCTGGCGCCGTGCGGAGACGAGCCCCACCTCGCGGAGCTTGCCGAGGTGCCACGAGACCAGGGGTTGCGACAGGCCGACGTGCGCGATGAGCTCGGTGACGGTCGCGGGGCCGTCCGCGAGCCGGCGCACGATGCGCAGGCGGTTCACGTCCGCGAGGACCTTGTGGAATCGCCGCAACTCACGCAGGTCGTCGGGCTGGTCGACGGCGGCGGCGATCGTGCTGCGGAACCTGGCGGGCGAAGGCGACACTCGGGGAGAACCTGCTGCGGACCGGCGGGCGCCGATGGATCAACGGAGATTTATATCAATGGGCGTTGATCCTAGGATGGGGACCGGTCCTTGTCAACACCGTTCGTTGCCAGTTGCCGTTCGTTGCCAGTCTGTCGTTCGTTACCAGTGCGTGCCGCCGGCTCGCGGGCCGGGCGTGCCGCCGGCTCGCCTGCGGGGGTCCCGCCGGCTCGCGGGCCGGGCAGCGCCTAAACTCGGTCCATGGACCCGCTCCCGCGTCGCGACGCCCTCGTCCTCCTCGCCGTGCTCGGCGCGGGGGTCTTCCTGGCCGGGCTGGAGCTGATGATCACGGCGGTCGCCCTGCCGGCGATCGTCACGGACCTCGCGACCTGGACGCGCCTTCGCGAGGCGTCCTGGATCATCAACGGCTATCTCCTGGTCTACGTGGTCACGATGCCCCTGGCGGGTCGCCTGGCGGACCTGTGGGGCAACCGGCGGCTGTTCCTCGGCGCGCTCGTGGTGTTCACGGTCGGGTCGATGCTGGCCGGCGCCGCCCCGACCCTGGAGCTCCTCATCGTGGCCCGGCTGGTGCAGGCGGCCGGCGGCGGTGCCCTGGTGCCGGTGGCAACCTCCGCCACCTCGCACCTGTTCCCGGGGTCCGCCCGCTCACGGGCGCTGGGCGTGATCGGCGCGCTCACCTTCCTGGGCATGGCGGCAGGGCCATTCCTGGGCGCCGCGATCCTCGACGCGTTCCACCCGGAGGTTGCGCTCGCGCGCCTCGGGGTGCCGCCCGGCTCGGCGGTGGCGGATGCGTTCGCCCCGGCCTGGCGCTGGGTCTTCTATGTGAACGTGCCTGTGGGGATCGCCGCCCTGGTCATCGCGTGGGCCGCCAGCAGCGGCTGGGAGACGCCCCGGAGGCAGGGCCGCGTCGACATTGTCGGGGCGATCCTGTTCTCCGTCTTCCTCGTGGGGTCCCTCGGGGCACTGACCCTGCTCGGGAGCCGCGGCGAGGGCGGCGCGGCGGGCGGGCCGGATCCCGTGACGATCGCGCTCGTCCTCGCCGGCATGGCGATCGTGGCCGGCCCCGTGTCTGTGATCCGCGGCCTGCGCGTCAAGGATCCGTTCCTGGACCCGCGGCTCTTCCGCCACGCGGCATTCGCCTCGGCCGCGCTGGTCTCCGCGCTGACCGGCTACGGTCTTGCCACGGCGATCGTCGGGGCGGCGGTGTTCGTGGACCGCGTCCTCTACGGCGGGCCCGACGAGCAGCGGCTCGCGCTCGGGGCATTGGCCGCCGCGACGGCCGTGGCGGCGCTCGTGTCAGGGTTCGCCGTCCGGATCCTGTCGTTGCGGGTGGTGACGGTGGTGGGCCTGGGCGCGTCGATCGCCGGCCTGCTGCTGATGGCCGGCTGGACCCCAGACACCTCGGTGACGACTGCCGCGGGTGCGCTCATGCTCTTCGGCGCCGGGTTCGGGCTCACGGTGACCCCCCGCTCGACGGCGGCGGTCGAGGCCGTGTCGGCCGACGCGTACGGCATCGCCTCGTCCACCGTCACTGTCGCGAGGATGATCGGCATGGCCGTCGGTCTGGCGATCCTCACCGCCTACGGCTCGACGACGATCGACCGCCTCTACGACCAGGTCTACGCGACGTCCGATGCGTACCTGCGGTACGTCCCCGCGTCACTCCAGGACCGGCCGCTGAAGGATCCCCTCGTGGTGGAGGCGCTGGAGGCATGGGCGGCCGGAGAGGCGGCCCGGATCATGGTCGGGGTCTTCCTGGTGGCGGCCGGCGTGACCGCCCTGGCCGTGCCGCCGGCCCTCCTGCTCGACCGGCGTCGTCGTCTGCTCGGCTCCGGGGAGCCGGTCCCGGTCCCCGGTGGATCCGCGGGAGCCGATGGATTGACCGAACCTGCGCCCGCGCCGTCGGACGCATCGGCCCGCGCGCGGGGGATCGACTGGATCTGAGGCTCAGCCGCAGACGAGTGGTTTCGGCTTCGGGTGGGCGTCCTTGTGGTCGGCAGCACCCACCGACAGGAGCACGGCGCGGAGCTGGGTCTTGCCGGGAGTTCCCTTCGGACCCTCCGAGGTCTGGAGCCAGAGCTCTTCGCCGGCGGCCGCCAGGGGCCCGTCGAGGGTCAGGGCATGCAGCCGGTACTCGCGGATCTCGTACAGGTAGAGCTTGTCGTCGCTCGTGTACACCTGGACGATCATCCCCAGCATCTTCTTCGCGTTGCGCTGCGGGATGGCCAGCTCGTAGATCGGCCCGAACATCCCGTCCCGGGCGTGGGCGTAGATGTAGGTCGCCCTGCTCTCGCCGGGCTGACCCATCTCCTTGTAGTACATCGCGACGTTGCAGTACGGGTAGCCAGCGTTCCCCTTGACGACCGGGAGGTCGATCCTGAGCGCGGGGACCACCACTCGCGTGGCAACCGCGCGTTCGACAATTGTCGAGGGGCTCGCGGAGGCACCGGTCGAGGCGCCCGGTGCCGCGGAGGCGGAGGGCGGCCCGAGGGTTGCGGGCGGCGCCGTGTCGGCGGGCGCGGCCGTCTCGATGATCTCCGGCTCCGCGACCGCGGTGCCAGCGGTGGCCGGATCCGCATACGAGAGCAGGCCCGCGGTGACGATGACCACGCCCAGGGCGGTGACGATCGCGGGCAACAGCCGGGTGCGAACGGCGTCGAGCAGGGGGATCATGGCTGACGAATCCTAGATGACGCCGGGAGAACCCGCCTCTCCCCCATTGGTGCTGGTACGCTCGCGGACGTATGGGAAGCAAGACTGCGATCGCGGCGGGCCTGCTGACGGGGGTTCTCGTGGGCGGGCTGATCGTGGGCGGCCTGGTCGCACTCCTGCCGGGAACCGGCCCCGCGGAACCAGAGGCCGCCGGGCCCACCACGGCTCCTGCGGCAACGGCCGTCCCGGCGGCGACCGCCTCTCCGGCCACGACCCCCACCCCGGCCATGACCCCCACCCCGGCGGAGAGCGCCGGTGCGGCTTCATCGCCTGCCGCCACCGGATCGCCCGGCTCCACGGCGTCGGCATCCCCGGGCGCCCCGGCCTCCTCGCCGTCCGTCCCGGTCGAGGCGTCCCCTTCGACGTCCACGAGCGCGTTCAGAGTGGGGAAGGCGGCACCGTCGCCCACGGTCGCCAAAGTCGGCGGCGGCACCATCGACCTGGCCGCCCTCACGGGCAAGGACGGCATCGTCGGCGACGGCGCGCTTGGAGGGCTGCGGCCGGACGTGATGGCGACCGGCCTCGCGTCGATCCTGCCCGGGGTCTCCGTCACCCCCTGATCGGCGCGTCGGCCCCGGAGGCGACAAATCCCCGCGAGCCGGCGCTCTCCAGTCGGATTCGGGGCCGAATTCCCGACCTTTGTCGTCCTCCGGGCGACATTCTCGCCTTCCTGCTGGCCGATCTTGGCAGATTGCCCGGATTCGTCGCCTCGAAGGCGACACCGCGCGTCTGGCGGGCGACCGCCGCGACGGACCCGGCGACACCGCGCGTCTGGCGGGCGACCGCCGCGACGGACCCGGCGACACCGCGCGTCTGGCGGGCGACCGCCGCGACGGACCCGGCGACACCGCGCGTCTGGCGGGCGACCGCGCCTGACCGACCGCGGCTTCGACCGCCGCCGTGGAGGGTGGTCTACCCGACCGCCGCCGCCGCCTTGCCGACGATGTCCAGCAGCACGCTCGGGAAGAGCCCGAACATGATCGTCAGCACCGTGGTCACCGCGAGCCCGGTCCAGACCAGGCGCCCGTGCGGCATCACCGGGATGTCGCCGACCGGGTCCCGCATGAACATGTAGACGACGACGCGCAGGTAGTAGAACGCAGCGATCGCCGCGTTGAGCACGGCAAGGACGGCGAGGGCTGTCAGCCATCCGCCCGCCTGGACGGCCGCCAGGATCACGTAGAACTTGCCGAAGAACCCGGCCGTCGGGGGGATGCCCGTGAGGCTGAGCAGGAACAGCGTCAGGAGCAGCGCCAGGCCCGGCTCGCGCCGGATGAGCCCGGCGAAGGACGACAGGTTGCTCGTGATGCCCGTGCGCTTCTGGATCGCCGAGATCACCGCGAAGGCGCCCAAGTTCATGAACGCGTAGGCGGCGCTGTAGTAGAGGAGCCCCTCCATGCCCTTGACCTGGCCCGCCCCGTACGCGGCGAGCCCGACCAGCATGTAGCCCGTGTGCGCGATCGACGAGTACGCCAGCATCCGCTTGACGTTGTCCTGGGTCAGGGCGACCAGGTTGCCCAGGGTCATCGTGAGGGCGGCCAGGATCATGACCACCACGTTCCAGTCCGCGGCGAGCGGTCCGAGCGCCTCCCCGAACAGCCTGATGATCAGGGCGAAGGCACCGATCTTCGGGAGGACCGAGAGGTAGCCAGTGACGGGCGTCGGGGAGCCCTGGTACGCGTCGGGTGTCCAGTAGTGGAACGGGACGGCCGCGATCTTGAACGCCACGCCCGTGGTCAGGAAGGCGATGCCCAGGCCCAGGCCCGGCGTGATGGGCGCCGATCCGGACGCGATCGCGGCGAGCACCTGGGACACGCCCTCGATCCGGGTCGTCCCGGTGAGGCCCCACACGAACGCGAGGCCGAACAGGAAGATCGCGCTCGAGAAGGAGCCGAGCAGGAAGTACTTGATCGCGCCCTCGGTGGAGAACCCGTCCGTCTTGTGGTAGCCGGCGAGGACGTACCCCGGGAGGACCATGAGCTCGAGGCCCAGGAACAGGACCAGCAGATCAGCCGAGCCCGCCAGCAGCATCGCGCCGGACATCGCGAACACGAGCACCGCGCTGAACTCCGCGACCGGCAGGCGGCGCTCCTCGAGGTAGTCGGGGGCGAACGCGACGGTCAGCGCGATGATCGACACGAACAGCACGTCCAGGAACGTGGTCAGCGGATCGACGACGTAGCTTCCGTTGAAGGCCGTCGACCCGGTCTGGCCCGTGAGGACGGTGAGGGCCGCGACCAGCGCCAGGCCGAGGAACGTCACGGCGAGCGCCGGCACCTTGCGGCCGGGGGCGATGAAGTCGACCATGATGATCGAGGCCGCGACGAGGATCGCCGCGACGAAGGGCGCCAGCGTGACGGCGTCGGAGAAGATCACCGGTGTCCTCCTACCGCCACAGGCCGAGTGCGATTGGTGCGGCCTGCTGCACGGCGGCGAGCGCGGTGCTCACGGAGCCGGCGACCAGGTCCAGGATCAGGCCGGGGAAGAGGCCGAAGATCACGACGAGGGCACCCAGCGGCACCAGGGTGAGGGCCTCGACCGGGCGCATGTCGGTCAGGTGATCGCCCAGGCCCTTGAGGAACTCCGAGACCTCGCCGAAGGCGACCCGCTGGAACATCCAGAGCAGGTAGCCGGCCGCCAGGATCATCACGAACGTGGCCACCGCGGCCGCGGCCGGGCTGGTGGCGAAGGTGCCCACCAGGACGAGGAACTCGCCCACGAAGCCGGACAGGCCCGGGAGGCCCACCGACGCGAAGACGAAGAAGCCGAACGCGGCGGCGTAGACGGGGGTCTTCGCGCCCAGGCCGCCCATCTTCGCGATGGTCCGGTCGTGGGTGCGCTCGTAGATCACGCCGACCAGCAGGAACAGGGCGCCGGTGATGAGCCCGTGGTTGACCATCTGGAGGATGGCCCCCTGCATGCCCTGTTGCTGGAACACGAAGATGCCCAGCGTCACGAAGCCCATGTGGCTGACCGAGGAGTAGGCGACCAGCTTCTTGAGGTCCGGCTGGACCAGGGCCACGATCGCGCCGTAGATGATCGCGATCAGGGACAGGACGATGATCACCGGGGCCCAGGTCTGGGCCGCCTCCGGGAACAGCGGGACGGCGAGCCGGATGAACCCGTAGCCGCCCAGCTTGAGCAGCACCGCGGCCAGGATCACGGAGCCCGCGGTGGGTGCCTCGACGTGGGCGTCAGGCAGCCAGGTATGGAACGGGAACATCGGGACCTTGATCGCGAAGGCCAGCGCGAACGCGGCGAAGGCGACGACCCCGAAGGTGCCGGCGAAGTTGCCCTGGGCGGCGAACGCCGTCAGGACCGGGATGTCGAACGCTCCCGTCCAGGTGCCGGTCGCCGTCTCGTAGGTGAACGCCGTCGCGAGGATGGCGACCAGCATCAGCAGCGAGCCGACCAGGGTGTACAGCACGAACTTGATCGTGGCGTAGATCCGGTTCTGGCCGCCCCAGATCCCGATGATCAGGTACATCGGGACGAGGACGAGCTCCCAGAAGATGTAGAACAGGAACAGGTCCATCGCCACGAACACGCCGATCATCCCGACCTCGAGGACGAGGAACGAGGCCATGTACTCCTTCACCCGGTTCTGGATCGGGCTGAAGGAGGCGAGGATGCTGATCCAGGTGAGCGTGGTGGTGAGCACGACGAGGACGAGCGACAGGCCGTCGACGCCGACCTTGTACTGGATGCCGAACATCGGGATCCACGACTGCGTCTCGACGAACTGGAAGTTGCCGTTCGAGGCCACGAAGCTCGCGAGCAGCCCCAGCGAGACGACCCAGGCCAGGAGGGCGAACGCGAGCGCCGTGTAGCGGGCGATGTTCGGCCGGCTGGACGGCGTGATCGCGACGACGATCGCGCCCAGCAGCGGCAGGAACGTGACGATCGAGACCAGCGGCAGCCCGTCGAGCGCGGTCATCGAGGCTGCCCCACGATCAGGAGGAAGGAGCCCGCCATCACGATCAGGCCGATCGCGATGCCCAGGGCGTAGTTCTGGACACGACCCGTCTGGATCCGGCGGAGCGAGCCGCCCGCGCCGCGGGTCACGCTGCCGACTCCGTTGACGGCGCCGTCGATGATCCTCCGGTCGAACCACCACAGTGCCGCGGCAACCCGGCCCCCGATGCGGATGAACAGCAGGTCGTTCAGCTCGTCGAACCACCACTTGTTGAGCGACGCCCGGTAGAGGAACCTCGTCGCCGGGCGGGAGGCGACGATCCCGTCCACCTTCGCCGGGCGCCCGCGGGCCCGGAAGGCCCCGAACAGCCAGATGCCGAGCACGAGGCCGAGGGTCGCCGCGGCGACGCTGATCAGGATCAGGACGCCGTCGATGCCCGCCAGCTGGAACTCGGCCGTGGTGCCGTGGAGGTACTCCTCGGACGCCCTGAAGATGGGCTCCAGCCACTGGTTGATCCGCGAGTCACCGAACGGCAGGCCGAGGAACATTCCGATGAAGATCGACGGGATCGCGAGCAGGATGAGCGGCAGCGTCATCGACCAGGGCGACTCGTGGATCCTGGGGGCGACGCGCGGGTCCACGTGGGACTCGCCGTAGAACGTCTTGCCCATCAGCCGCCACATGTAGAAGGCGGTCATGACCGCGACGACCAGGCCGATCGCCCAGACCCAGGCAAAGCCGGACTTGAACGCCTCGCCCAGGATCTCGTCCTTGGAGAAGAAGCCGGCCAGCGGCGGGATGCCGGCGATGGCGATCGTGCCGATGAGCATCGTCCAGTGGGTGATGGGGATCTTCCGCCACAGCCCGCCCATCCGGTTCATGTTCTGCTCGCCGTCGACGGCGTGGATCACCGAGCCCGACCCGAGGAACAGCAGGCCCTTGAAGAAGCCGTGCGCCATCAGGTGGAAGATCGCGGCGATGAAGGCGCCCACCCCCAGGGCGGCGAACATGTAGCCCAGCTGCGACAGCGTGGAGTACGCGAGCACGCGCTTGATGTCGGTCTGGGTGAACGCGATCGACGCCGCCAGGATCGCCGTGAAGATCCCGATGGCCGCGACGACGACCATCGTCTCCTGCGCGTGGGCGAACAGCGGGTTCGCGCGGGCGACGAGGTACACGCCCGCGTTGACCATTGTCGCGGCGTGGATGAGGGCGGAGACCGGGGTCGGGCCCTCCATGGCGTCCGGCAGCCACACGTGGAGCGGGAACTGGGCGCTCTTGCCCATCGCGCCCGCGAACACGAGCAGGGCGACGATCCCGAGCGGGATCACCAGCTCGGCGGCCGGCTTCTCGACCAGGATCTTCAGCGACTCCTGGATGTTCATGGTCCCGGTGTTGACCCAGATGGCCATGATCCCGAGCGCGAAGCCCACGTCGCCGACGCGGTTGACGATGAACGCCTTCTTCGCGGCCAGTGCCGCCGACCGCTTGGGGTACCAGAACCCGATCAGCGAGTAGGACGACAGGCCCACCAGCTCCCAGCCGGCGAACACGAGCAGCCAGCTGTTGGCCAGCACGAGCAGGAGCATGGAGAACATGAACAGGTTGAGATAGGCGAAGAACCGCCAGGCGCCGGCGTCGTGCGCCATGTAGCCGATCGAGTAGATGTGCACGAGCATGCCGATCGTCGTCACGACGATCAGGAGCGTGGCGGTCAGGGCGTCCACGTGGAACGCGAAGTCCACGGTGAAGTCGCCGGCGGGGATCCAGGTCCAGAGCTTGATGTCCAGGCCGTGCTCCCCGAACGGCTCGACGTGCTGGAGCGCGGGGACCACGACGACCATGGCGATCACCCAGACCACCACGATGAGGCCAACCGGCACGACCTCGGCGAGGCCCCGACCCCCCTTCGCCTGCAGCCGGCGCCCGAAGAGCGCGGTGAAGGCGAAGCCGAGGATCGGCAGCAGCGGGATGAGCGGGATCAGCGTCTCGTACATCGATCGCCGCCTACTGCCGCATCGCGTCGTACTCGTCGACGAGCGGCGTCTTCCTGTTGCGGTAGATCGCGATCACGATCGCGAGGCCGATCGTCGCCTCGGCGGCCGCGGCGGCCATGACGATCAGCGCGATCACGGACGCGCTCTCGCCCAGCGACGTGGTGAACGCCCCGAAGGAGATGATCGCGAGGTTGGCGGCGTTGAGCATGAGCTCGATGGACATCAGCATGCTGATCGCGTTGCGGCGGGCCAGGAAGCCGAAGGCGCCGATCGCGAACAGGAGGCCGGCGAGGACGAGGTAGGCATCCAGGGTCTGCGAGATGTCGTTGAGGGCCGCGAGCATCAGTCGTCCCCTCCGGGCTCGCGCTTGGCCAGGAAGACGGCGCCGATCACGGCGGCAAGGAGCAGCACGCTCACCACCTCGAACGGGAGGGTGAAGTCGGCGAACAGCGTCTGGGCGAGCTTCGTCGTGTCCGTCCAGATCCGCCCGCCGGCGTCGGGCCAGTCCGTGGCCGCGACGGTCACGGCGATGAGCAGTGCCAGGACCGCGGCGGCGATCGCCGCCGGGAAGGCCTGCGTCTGGAACACCAGGGCTGCAGGGCCGGCCTTGGTCTGGGTGAGCATGATCGCGAACAGGACGAGCACGCTGATCGCGCCGATGTAGACGAGGACCTGCGCGCCGGCGACCACCGGCGCCCCGGCGAGCACGTACAGGCCCGCGAGCGCCGCGAAAGCGATGATCATCGCCAGGCCGCAGCGGATGATGTCCTTCATCGTCACGACGAGCAGCGCGGACCCGATCATCGTGGCGGCCAGGATCATGAACAGCAGGTCGTCCCACCCGAACCCGAGAAACGGGATCGTCTCCGGCAGCGTCACGCGTCCCTCTCAGCGATCGTGGGCGTGGCCGGAGCCGGGCGCGGAGGCATGCCCGTTCCCGTGGCCGTTCCCGTTCCCGTGGCCGTTCGCGAGTGAGGCGGGGAGCACGGGCAGGAGCCGGGACCGGTCGAGGAGACGTCCCTCGGCCCTGGCCCGCTCCGCCCAGTCGCGCTCGCGTCGGATGTAGCTCATCTCCGTCTCGCGCTCGACCGCGGCCAGCGCGAGGAGGTCGATCGTCGGATCCTCGCGGGACGTGTGGCTGAGCTCGAACTGGTCGCTGTCGCGGACGGCGTCGTAGGGGCAGGCGTCGACGCAGATGCCGCACAGGATGCAGCGGCTCTCGTCGACCTCGTACTTCTGGAGGATGCGGGGCTTCGGCATCAGGGCGCCCGTGGGGCAGGTCTCGGCGCACCGGCCGCAGGACACGCACGGCGTGTCGTTGAGGCTCATGTCGAGGGGCGTGGTGACCAGGGTGTCGAAGCCGATCCTCATGAAGTCGTAGCAGGCGGCGCCCACCACCTCCGCGCAGACGCTTGCGCAGCGGCCGCAGTCGATGCACCGGGCGGGCTCCCGCAGGATGAATGCGTGGCTGTCGTCCCGGATGTAGTCGTGGTTGATGCCGGTGAACCGGTTCTCGGTCACGGAGCGGTAGCCGGCGCCCTGGTGGAAGTTCATCTCCAGCGAGCGCAGCGTGGTGCCGTACTCGATCCCCAGCCGGCGCAGGTCGCAGAACCCGATCGCCTCGCAGGTGCACTGGAGGCAGCGCGTGGACTCCGCCACGGCCTCGTCCCGGGTGTACGGGATCTCGTACTCGAGGTAGCTGGCGTTGCGGACCTCCGGCTCGAGGGCCCTGAGGCGGTAGCGCGGCTCCTTGACCTCGCCCGTGAAGGGCACGATCGAGAGGAACTCGGGCTGCGGCTCGGCGAGGGTCTGGCGGGTCCTGATGGCTGCCAGGTCGTTGCCCTTGAGCTAGGCGTCCACCGCGTAGGCGGCGCGCCGACCCTCGGCGATCGCCTGGACGACCGTCGCGGCGCCGATCCGGACGTCGCCCGCGGCGAACACGCCCGCCCGGTCGGTCTCGAACGTGACCGCGTCGGCCTTGAGCCGGCGCTGGCGGTTGGCCGTCACGCCCTCGTTGCCGGCGCCGAACCAGGTCAGGTCGGGCCCCTGGCCGATGGCGAGCAGCACGCGGTCGCAGGGGATGGTGAACTCCGTGCCGGCGGCCGGCGCCGGGCGTCGCCGGCCGGACGCGTCGGGCTCGCCCAGCTGCATCCGGATGAACTCCATGCCGGTGACCTTGCCCGTGGCCTCGTCCTTGAGGACGCGGGTCGGGCCGGCCTGGAAGATGGCGGTCACGCCCTCCTCGATCGCCTCGTGGACCTCGCTCGCCGCCGGCATGTCCTTCATGTCGCGCCGGTAGACGAGCGTCACCTCGCCGGCCCCCTGGCGGACGGAGGTGCGGACGCAGTCCATGGCGGTGAACCCGCCGCCGACGACGACGACGCGGGTGCCCGCGTGGCCCGGGTACGGCAGGCCCAGCGTGGCCGTGCGGAGGTACTCGAGGCCGTCGATGACGCCATCTGCGTCCTCGTCGGGGATGCCCAGCTTGTTGGTGTCGTAGCAGCCGATCGCGATGAGGACAGCGTCGAAGCCCTGGTTCTGCAGGTCGTCGAACGAGAAGTCCCTGCCCAGCGCCTGGTTGCAGACCATCCTGCCGCCCAGGCGGGTGACGGACTCGTACTCGGCCTCGAGGACCTCCACCTTGGGCAGGCGGTACTGGGGGATGCCGTAGCGGAGCATGCCGCCGGGGGCGGGGTCCCGCTCGAAGATCGTCACGTCGTGGCCGGCGAGGAGGAGGTAGAACGCGGCGGACATGCCGGCCGGGCCGGAGCCGATGACGGCCGCACGCCTTCCCGAGGGCGCCTGCCGCTCGAACGGAAGCGGCGGGTCCACGCCCTCGTCGAGCATCGCCCGCAGCACCTGGTCGCCGGCGTAGCGGTGGCTGTCGCGGATCGCGATCGCCTCGTCCACCTCGTCGCGGCGGCAGTGCTCCTCGCACGGGGCGGGGCAGACGCGGCCGAGGATGCTGGGGAACGGGATCGTGCGCTTGAAGATGCGCACCGACTCGCGCCAGCTGGCCTCCGCGTTGGCCTTCAGGAAGCCCGGGATGTCGATGTGGCTCGGGCACTTGTTCTGGCAGGGCGGCAGGCAGTACGCGTTGTGGTCCGAGAAGATCAGCTCGAGGTTGGTCCTGCGGATCCGGCGGAGCTCGTCCGTCTGGGTCTGGACGACCATGTCCGCCTCGGCCTCGCGCGAGCAGGAGATCGGCGGGGCGTCCTCGCCCTCGACCTCGACCACGCACATCCGGCAGGCCCCGAAGCCCGGCAGCTTGGGCTCGTAGCAGAGCGTCGGGATCTCGATCCCGTTGTCGCGACACACCTCGAGGATCGTCTGGCCCTCGAAGCCCTCGATCACGCGGCCGTCGACCTCGATGCGGATCCGGGGCGTGCTCTGCGGGCGCTGGGGCGACTGCGTGGTGATCAGGCGCTCGGCGAGCGAGTCGTCCCGCGGCGTGACGGTGTCGATGAGCGCGGGCTTGTCCGGGCGGGACTCGACCCGGTGTCTGGATCGGGCTGTCGGGGCGCGTGATGAGGTCGGCCATCAGAGGGGTCCTGGTGTCGCCGCGCCCACCGCGACCGCGATCGGCGTGCAGACGCCCGCGGGGCAGGTGGAGCGAAGGAGGTGGTCGTCGAACTCGGAGCGGAAGTATCGCATCCCGCTGGTGAGCGGAAGCACCGCCAGGCGCTCGTGGTCGCACAGGGCGCTGGCCGCGATGTCGTGGGCGAGGTCGTCGATGAGCGTCGGGTCGGTGGGCTTCGGGTCGGCCCTCGGCGATCCGGTCCCCGATCTCCGAGAGGCGTCGCAGGCCGATCCGGCAGGGGATCGTCTTGCCGCATGCCTGGTCCGCGGCGAAGCGGGTCAGGAGCCGCGCGAGGTCGACCACGCAGGCCCGGTCGTCCGCGATGACCACGGAGCCGGACCCGATGTGGGCGCCGGCCCGGCGCAGCGATTCGAGGGCGTAGGGCGTGTCGAGGAGGTCGGCAGGGAGGATGCCGCCCGTGGGGCCGCCGACGAGCAATGCCTTGAGCGGCCGCGCGCCGCTGCCGCCCGCGAGGTCGACGAGCGCCCGGAGCGGCGTGCCCAGCGGCACCTCGGCGATGCCCGCACCCTCGGGGCCGCGGAGCTGGACGAGCATGGTCCCGGCGCCGCTCGCGTCGCCGGTCCACTCGCCGGTGCCCGCATCGGTGCCACCGCCGGCGCCAACGCCGGTGCCAGCGCCGGTCCAGCCGCCGATCGCCGCGAAGCGATCCGCTCCCTCGCGGACGATCCACGGCACAGAAGCGAGTGTCTGGACGTTGTTCACGACGGTGGGCCGCTCCCAGAGGCCGCGCTCGGTCGGGTAGGGCGGCTGCTGCTCGGGCTGGCCGCGCCGGCCCTCCAGGGCCTTGAGCAGCACGGTCTCCTCGCCCAGCATGTACGCACCCTGGACCGGTCGGACAGACATCGTCACGCGATGCCCGGAGCCGAGGACGTCGTCGCCCAGGAAGCCGGCCTCCTCCGCGGCGAGCACGGCGCCCTCGAGCATCGTGACCAGCCCAGGATCGTCGGCACGGAGCGCGAGGATGGCCTCGGTTGCTCCCGTGACGAACGCGGCGATCGCGAGGCCCTCGATCACGATCCACGGATCCGCACCCAGGAGCGCGGCGCTTGCGTGGACGGCAGGGTCCGCGTCGTAGGCGTTGGCGACGACGTACCGCTGGTCCGTGTCGTGCGACGCGGCGGCGCGCCACTTCTCGCCCGTGGGCATGCCCGCGCCACCGCGGCCGCGCAGACCCGAGGCGGCGACCGTGGCGATCGTCCCGGTGGCGCCCAGGTCCCGGACGACCCTCCGGAGCCCCTCGAAGGCGCCGGCCTCCACAGCCCGGTCCAGGTCCGACGGATCCGCTGCCAGTGTCTCGACGCGCCCGGTGAGGACGAGCGGCCAGTCGCGCGGGGTCGCGAGGAAGGTGCTCATCGGCCTTGGTGCCCCCCGCCGTCGGCCGGTCCGCCGCCGTCCGGTCCGCCGTAGCCCAGGGCCGCGTCGAGCGCTGCGCGGTAACCGGCCTCCACGGCGCGCTGCGCCTCGCCGGCCGGCTCGGCCGCCTCGAGCGCGGGCGGCTCGAACCGCAGGTGGCGGTAGTACGTGGCCGTGCCGTAGATCGTCGCGTACCAGGCGCCCGTCATCCGGGATATGTGCTTCAGCGCGGCGACCGGGAGGTACCCGTAGGCCGCCTGCGTCTCCTCGAGGATCGCGAGCATGCCCTTGGGGTCGTAGTCGTGTGCCTCGAGGATCTCGTCCAGGGTGGCCAGGTCGACGGCCTCGTAGCGCTCGAACATCGGGTCCGCGACCGGGCGGCCGGAACGCCTCAGCGCGGACTCCTCGCGGCGCTCCCCGTAGGTCTCGGGCGGGCCCCAGTGAACATGGAACCGGCCCTTGGTGTCCATGCCGCCCATGTCGATGCACTCGATCGGGCAGGCCTGGGCGCACTGGAAGCAGGTCTCGCACTTGAGCGTGCCGTACTCGTCGTAGAGCAGCTGGAGGCGGCCCCGGAACTTGGGGGCGACGTCGGCCTTCTCCTCCGGCCAGCGGATGGTTGCCTTGGGCTGGAAGAACCGCCGCAGGGTGAGGCTCATGCCGCGCACGAGCCCGATGCCGGGGATGAAGCTCATCGGGTGCTCACGACTTCACGACGATGATGGCTGCGGCAGTGACGAACAGGTTGAGCAGGGCGGCGGGCAGGAGCCACTTCCAGGCGAACCCCATCAGCTGGTCGACGCGCACCCGGGGGAAGGTGGCGCGCATCCAGACGAACACGTACACGAAGGTGAACGACTTGGCCATGAACCAGACCAGTCCGGCCACCCACGGCCAGCCGATATAGGCGAGCAGGAACAGCAGCCCGACGACCACGACGTTGAACAGCAGGAACCCGAGCACCAGCGCCTGCCAGGCCGGTCGCGAGCTCCGGGTGAGGTAGAACGGCGCGGCGAAGATCAGGGTCAGCGCGACCGGTACCACCATCAGCAGGAACAGTGGACCAACGTCGAGCGAGCTCGGGTCGATCGAGATCGCGACCGGCGAGATCCCGAGCTGCGCGAGGATCGCGTTGATGTCGACGGGGGCGTTCCAGGCCCCGAAGAAGAGCGTCGTCAGCAGCGCCGAGATGATGAACACGTTCACGTATTCGGCGAAGAACAGGAACCCGAAGCGCATCCCCGAGTACTCGGTGGCGAAGCCGGCCACGATCTCGCTGTCCGCCTCGGCCATGTCCAGTGGCGTCCGGTTGGCCTCCGCGGTGGCGGCGATGAAGAAGATCAGGACGCCCAGCGGCTGGCGGAACACGAACCAGTCGGTGAACCAGCCGGCCTGGGCTTCCGCGATCCTGTTCAGGCTCATCGTCCCGGCCAGCAGGATCAGGCCGACCACGGACAGCGTGAGCGGGATCTCGTAGCTCACCACCTGCGCCGCCGCGCGGAGGCCGCCCAGCAGCGAGTACTTGTTGTTGCTGGACCAGCCGGCAAGCAGCAGCCCGACGACGCTCATGCCGCCCACAGCGAACAGGTAGAGCAGGCCGATGTTGAAATCCTGGCCCACCAGGCCCGGGCCGAACGGGACGACGAGGAGGGTCATCACCGCGGTGAGGAACACGAGCACCGGCGCCCAGGTGAACACGATGTGGTCCGTGCCGGTCGGGGTGAAGTCCTCCTTGGTGAGGACCTTCAGTCCGGCCACCAGCGAGTGGAGCGCCCCCACGGGGCCGACCCGGTCCGGGCCGATCCGCAGGTTCATGAAGGCGATGACCTTCAGCTCCATGTAGATGATGATGAAGGCGGCTGGGATGCTGAACAGCAGGACCCCGCCGATGGCGACCACGAACCGGACGATGCCCGGGTTCGCGCCGACCAGGTCGGCGAGCCACGGCCCAACGACGGTCGCGAGGAAGACCGTGACGATGGGCGCCACGACCAGCACCACGAACAGCAGCGGGATGACCACCTTCCCCGTGAGGGTCAGGTTGCCCCAGGCGCGGTTGAGGGTCGTCATCGCTCGGACCTCAGCCCACGCTCCGACGCGCCGAGGCGAAGGCGCCCGCGAGCAGCACAGCGAACGCACTCGGATGTGCGTGAGCGAAGCAGCGGAGCGGGCAACGCCCGCGTCGGCCGTCGCAGCGTGGGCCTCACTTGTCGACGCCGCCCATGATCGGGTCAAGGGATGACATGACGGCCATCGTGTCCGCGATCAGGTTGCCCTTCATCAGCAGCCCGACCAGCTGCAGGTTGATGAAGGACGGGTCGTGGATCTTGAGGCGGAACGGCTGGTCCGTGCCGTCCGAGACCGCGTACACCCCGAACAGCCCGCGGGGCGCCTCGACGGCGGCCCATGCCCGGCCCGGGCGCGGCCGGAGCAGCCGCGGCAGGCGGGCCATGACCGGCCCGTCCGGCATGTTGTGCAGGCACTGGTCGATGATGCGCAGGCTCTGCCTGACCTCGTCGAGGCGGACCAGGTAGCGGTCGAGGCTGTCGCCACCGCCGACGTGGCCGCGGACCGGGATGTCGAACTCGAGCTCCGGGTAGACGGAGTAGGGGTGCGCGCGGCGGAGGTCGAACGGGACGCCGGCGGCCCGGATGTTGGGGCCGGTGACGCCCATCCGGAGCGCCATGTCCCTGTCCACGACCCCCATGCCGCGCATCCGGCGGACGAAGATCTCGTTCTCGTTGAGCAGCCCTGCGTTCGCCTCGATCTGCACGAGCGCCCTGCTCATCCAGTCGCCCAGGCGGGACATGAACTCGTGGTTGAGGTCGCCGTTGACGCCGCCGATGCGGAAGTAGTTGAACAGCATCCGCTGGCCTGTGATCGAGGCCAGCATCTCGACGATCTCGTCGCGCTCGATGAAGCTGTACAGGATCGGCGTGAGGCCGCCGAGGTCGAGCGCCATGAAGCCCTGGAACAGGGCGTGGCTCGAGACGCGCAGCAGCTCCCCGGTCAGCACCCGGATGTACTCCGCGCGGCGCGGAACCTCCACGTCGAGCAGCTGCTCGAACGCCATGACCGGCGCCCACTCGCAGAACAGCGAGCTGACGTATTCGAGCGGATCCACCTGGCTGATGATGTGGTGGTAGTCCGAGTTCTCGCACAGCTTCTCCACCCCGCGGTGGAGGTAGCCGAGGACCGGATCCAGGTCGACGACCTGCTCGCCGTTGATCTTCAGCACCACCCGAAGCACGCCGTGCGTGGACGGGTGGTGGGGGCCCACGTTGAGGAGCATCTCGCCGTCGCGCAGGCTGTAGAACTCGGCCTCGCGCTCGGTGCGGGGCGGGTACGGCGGGACGGCCTCGTACTGCCCGATCTCGTCGTCGAGCATGATCCGCGGATCGTCGAGGGACGCGTGCTGGTGGGGCCTCTCGGACGTCGTCATCGTCAGTCCTTCACGGATCGGCGGACCACGCTCGGCGTGGCCTGGACCGGTGCGTGGGTCTGCTCCATGTGGCGCACGCCACCCCCCGGGGAGCGGGCGACGTCATCGGCGAGGTAGAAGTCCTTGCGCAGCGGGAAGCTCGTGTAGTCGGGCGGCATGTAGATCCGGCGCAGGTCGCGGTTGCCCTCGAAGATGATCCCGAACATGTCGTAGGCCTCGCGCTCCATCCACTCCGCACCCGGCCACAGGCCGGTGAGCGACGGGCAGCGGGGATCCTCCCGGGGCAGGCCGTGGGCGATGACGCGGAGCCAGTCCGTGGTCCGCGCGGACCAGAGGTGGTAGACGACCTGCATCGTCGTGCCGGTGTCCACGCCGCTGAGGTCCGCGATGATCACGAACTCGAGGTCGGGGTCGTCGTGGAGGATCCGCATGACCTCGATCACGTCGCTGGGGCGGATCCGGATCTCCGTGTTGTCGTGGCGCTGCCGGACGGGACCGGTGAGCCGGTCCCCGAGCCTGGCCTCGAGGCGGCTCCTCAGTGATCGGTCCATGCCTAGACGTCCGCAGGCACGGATGGCCCGATCGGGCGATCCGGCCAGTGGCCGCGGCGCTCCTTGACCAGCTGGCCGAGCTTCATCATCCCGTAGATGAGGCCCTCGGGCCGCGGCGGGCAGCCGGGCACGTAGACGTCCACGGGCATCAAGCGGTCGATGCCCTCGATCGTGGAGTAGCTGCGCTTGTAGCGGCCGCCGGAGCAGGTGCAGTCGCCCATCGCGACGCACCACTTGGGCTCCGGCATCTGCTCCCAGAGGCGGACGAGCGGGCCGGCCATCTTGGTGGTCAGCGTGCCCGCGACGATGAGCACGTCGGCCTGGCGGGGCGAGGCGCGGAACGGGAACATGCCCCAGCGGTCCATGTCGTTCTTGGACGTGGCACTCGACATCATCTCGAACGCACAGCACGCGAGGCCGGAGAGCAGCGGCCAGAGGCTGTTCATGCGGATCAGGTCGATGACGTAGTCCGCCTTGGTGGGGATGACCTCGAGCTGTCCCCAGCGCGCGGTGTCGGACAGCGCGTGCTCATCGCCCTCCAGCTCCCGCAGGTGGGTGTAGGCGGGGGCCTCGGAGCGGTAGGCGTCGGAACGGGACGAGGTCCAGAGCGTGTTCGGGACCACGAGGGGCTGGGCCAGGTCGCGCGGCGAGGTGGTCACCAGCGCCGAGGCGGGGGTCTCGGGCGCCGGGCGTGGTCGCGGGGGTCACGGGCGCCGGGGCGGCATCCGCGGCGGGGGACACGTCCGCCGCGGTGGCCTCGGGGGTGACGGCCTCGCCGGCACCGTCCGGGGTCAGCGCCATGACAGCACCCCCTTGCGCCACGCGTAGGCGAGCCCGAGCATCAGGATGCCGACGAAGACCAGCATCGTGATCAACCCGGCCATCAGGAGCTCCTGGAACACGATGGCCCACAGGAAGATGAACACGACCTCGATGTCGAAGGCGACGAACATCAGGGCGTAGATGTAGAACGAGATGCCGAAGCGGGCGTGCGTGTCGCCATAGGTGTCGATGCCCGACTCGTACGGGTAGCCCTTGTGCGCGTCACCGCGCGTCCGATGGGTGAGCAGCCACGCGAGCCCGATGACGGCGAACACGAACAGGACACCGACGAAGGCAAATCCGACGACGTACCAGATCCCGGTCACGTGGTCCTCGAGGCCGAGCGGGGCCGGTGGCCGAGCGCCGGCCCGCGTTCGAGGTGATGGCTCTGGGCATGCCACACCGCCGAATCCGCCGGCACGGCTTCGCCATTCTAGCAGCGGCCCCGACAGGGGGAACGGGTCGGGACAACCCGCTCCCGGCGGCGCGAATCGGCACGCCGCATGGCTCCTTCGTGACTGGACTCCTGGGCGCGAGGGTCCGCTCGCACCGCGTACGACATCCCACGCCCGCCGCGCACGACTCCGCGCCCGCCGCGCACGACATCCCGGCGCCCGCCGTACGAACCCGCTTGGCCGCGCAGGAACCCGCCTCGCCGCGTACGAGCGTGCATCGTGGTATCGCGCCCCATGCGCCCGCCGCCCACCGCATACGAGGCTGGATCGTGGCGACGTGGCTCGCGCTCGCGTGCGCCGTACCGAACACGATCCTGGTTCGTGCCTGGCTGGGACGAGGAGCTCTCGCCCGCGTGGGAGCGCTGGCGCCGTGATCTGCATGACAGGACCGGGTGGCGAACGCCTCGGCTCCACGAGCCTGGATCGTAGGTGGGGGTCACAGGCGCCTGCGACAAAGGCAGGGCTGCCAGGCGGCGGCGGTCGAGCCTCAGGAGGAGCCACCGCGTGTGCCGGTCACGGCTGCCCGCGCCGCCGGGCCGGGCCTGACGGCACGTGCCATGCCGGGCAGGGTCGTTCCCGGTGGAAGCCCGCGGCCGAAGGCGAGCACCCGGTACCCACCCATCCCGCGCGGGTCCATCAGGCGCGCCAGGGCGGACCTCAGGAGCAGCGCGTCCTGAAGGCTCGCTCCGGGTCGCCGGAGCCATGCGTCGGTGAGCTGCGATGTTCCCACGGCCGCGAGCAGCTCGGCCTGGGTGGTCTCGCCGAGTGGCGTCAGCCCGGCACGCCCAGCGGCCGCCCGGATCGCCGCGAGATCCACGGTCGCGGTCAGGTCCTGGCGGCCCACGTGCTGGAACGGGTCACCCGCGACCGCGTGACGTGCGAAGGCGCGCAGGGTGCCGGTGGGGCGGCCCGGACCGTGGAGCGCCGCCGGCTCAGCGGCGTAGTCGACCAGCACCACGACCCCTGTGGCGAGGTGGCGGACCGCGGCCTCCAGCCACGGGTCCACGACGAGACACACCTCGGTGACCTGTCCGACGGCGAGCGTCACGCCCTCGGCCGCGAGGCGCTCGGCCAGCGCGTCGGTCGTCGGCTCGGCCTCGATCGTCTCGAAGCCGCCGTCCCCGGCCGCTCGCACCATCAGCTCGCGCGATCCCGCCCTCGCGGCCGACCACGCGATGGACCGGCAACGCGTCGATCACCTCGTTGGCCACCACGGCACCGGTCTCGACCGGGGCCGGCGGAGGATCGCCGGTCACGACGAACCCCTCGAGGCCGTCGGCCGCGAGGCGCTCCATGAACCCGGCCACGCGCGCCGGCTCGATCTCCACCGGCCGGTACCGGATGCGCGCCCAGCAGCGGCGACCCGAGGTCCCGGAGCCCGCCGAGCAGCCCCGCCGCGAGCGCGCCGCTCCCGGCACCCGGCTCGGTCACGGTGAACGGGCTCGGCCGTCCCATGGTGTCCCAGGCCTCCTCGAGGAGCCGGCCGATCGCCGCACCGAAGATCGGGTGGGCCTCCGGCGCGGTGAGGAAGTCGCCCGCCCGTCCCGGAGCCGCGTGCGGGCGCCGGTAGTAGCCGTGGCCCGGCTCGTACAGGGCGCGTTCCATGAAGCGCGCGAACGTGATCGGGCCGTCCGCGGCGATCTCCGCTCGGATCAATGCCACGAGCGTCTCGTCCTCGCCGATCGCCGCCGGGTCCCCCAGCTCCTCGCGGCGGAAGCCGGGCCGGGCGAGAGCCGGGGGGGTCGATCGGGTCGCTCATGGATGCGGCGCCAGGGCCAGGCGCGCACCCGGCCCCACCAGGCCGTGACCGCCGAGCAGCACCGGCACGCTCGCCCCGGCCGCGGCCGCCGTCAGCTCCGCCAGCCAGGGGTCGCCGACGCGGTCCGGCAGCAGGAGGTCGCTCGCGAAACGGTCCTCGGCGGACGGCCAGCCGCTCTCGTCGGCGCCGAGCCGATGGGCGAGGAGGACCCGGCTGTCGAGGAGCGCTCCGTCCGAGAGGGCCGCCACGTGGCGCCCGAGGCTCCCGACGCCGTCGCGGTCGAGGAGCATCCCCAGGAGGCTGCGGGCGGGCCTGCGGTTCGGCCGGCCGACGAGCGTGCCCGCCGCCGCGGTCCGGAGACCCCGCTCCTCGATCAGGACCCGCGTCCTCGAGCGAGTCTCGCGCTCGAGCCACCGGAGGTCGGGCGACGCCATGCGGCCGGCGACGAGCAGCTCCGCGCCAGGGTCGTCGGCGCGCGCCCGGAGCGCCGCGAGCCTCGCCCGCACCGGTTCCGCATCGGCGTCTCCGGGGAGCGGCAGGCCGGCAGGGGCGCCCCGCGAGCCGTCCAGCAGCAGCAGGTCGAGCGGCGAGTCGACGTCCATGGCCAGCCAGCGCCTCGCGCGCAGGTCCGAGACCGGGATCCCGGCCACCTCCGACAGCCAGCGTGGGAGCGCATTGTCCGATGAGAGACCCGCCGGGAGGGCCGGGAGCACGAGGTCCGCCCGTGCGATCGCGATCGCGTCCGCCGAGTACCGGTGGTTTGCGAGCGCCGCCGGCCTCACGCCCGCCGCGGCCTCGACGAACGCCCGGCGATCGGCGGGGGTGGCCAGCGGGAGGGAGCCCGCGCCGAGCACCACGAGCCCCGCGGGTCGCAGCTCCTCGGCCAGACGGCGGAGGCGCGCGCCGAATCGGGTATCGTCGGGCGGCTCCCTGCGGATCGACGGCCTCGGCCGCGCCGATATCGAGGAACCCGCGCCGGTGGTGCTCCGCCAGCACCTCACGCGCGAGGTCCAGGACGCGTTCGAGCGGCCCGGCATCGGGTGCCAGGGCAGGGGCGAGGATCAGGACCGTGACCGGGGGCATCGCCCCGAGTCTAGCGAGCGGGAGGCTGCGGGCCGTGGGTCTGGTGCGGGCATACATCGGGCTCGGCGCAAACGTGGGCGATTCGGCCGGGACGCTGGCGGCGGCGGTCCACGCGCTGCGTGCGCTGCCCGGGGTGCGGCCTCGCGGGCGTCTCGCGCCTCTACGCGACGGAGCCCGTCGGGGTCGTGGACCAGCCGGAGTTCCGCAACGCGGTCGTCGCGCTCGACGTGCCCGCCGGGCCGGATCCAGCGACCGGGGCGTCGGCGCTGCTCGTGGCCCTCAAGGGCTTGGAGCGGGCCTTCGGCAGGCAGCAGCGAGAGCGCTGGGGACCGCGGGAGGTCGATCTCGACCTGCTGGTCTTCGGGCGGCACCGGGTGGACGTCCAGCGGCCAGTCGGGGGTCGGAGCGACGACCCAGCAAAGGCCTCGCTGCCGCTGATCGTTCCTCATCGGGAGGCGCAACACCGACTGTTCGTGCTCGCGCCCCTCTCGGATGTGGCACCCGGGCTGGTGCCGCCGGGCTGGGGCGAGACGGTCTCGACGGCCGCAGCCAGGCAGCGCTCCCTGGAGGGCGCGGACGCGGCACTCCCCATCGCCAGCTGGGACGCGCGGGGGCTGGCGCGCGCTCCCCGGCCTGGTCAGCGGGCCCCGAGGAACCGGACGGGCACGGTGACCTCGCGGACCTGACCGTCGATGAGGTCAACCCGGTAAGCGCCGGCCCCCGGGCGCGAGGAGACGGCCTCGCGCAGGACGTCGCCCTCGAACACCAGCGCGGCGCCGTCGTCGCAGCCCCAGCCGCCCGGTAACCCGGCCGCCACCATCTCCTGGTAACGGGGCCGCCGCATCCCCTCGCCGTCGTAGTGCGGGCAGAAGCTGCCGTCGAGCAGGCCCAGGGCACCATTGAGGGCGGTGAGAGTCCTTCCGAACGAGCCCTCGACGCCGCGTTTGAACCAGCAGGTGGCGCCGGCTGACAGCCCCGCGAGGACGATGCCCGTCAGCCACGCTTCGCGGAGGACTTGATCCACGCCGTGGGCCTGCCAGATCGCCAGCATGTTCGCGGTGTTGCCGCCGCCCACGTAGATGACGTCCTGGGCGAGGAGCAGGCCCCGAACGTCGGGGTCCCGGCGGTCGAACAGCGGCAGCCAGGTCGCCTCGGCCCGCCGCGCGAAGGCGTCGTAGAAGCCCGCAACGTAGGCGAGGTCGTCGCCGGTCGCGGT
The DNA here is from genome assembly GCA_963776395.1 of uncultured Chloroflexia bacterium. Taxonomy (GTDB): domain Bacteria; phylum Chloroflexota; class Limnocylindria; order Limnocylindrales; family CSP1-4; genus CAIXZV01. The sequence goes on from CAVZML010000005.1 coordinate 453,842, forward strand.
GGGCAGGAAGCAGACCCTGGGCCGGTTCCGGCTCGCGAGCGAGAGCACGAAGTCGTCCAGCAGCGGGTTGTCGGGCTCCTGGCTGAAGCCCCCGCCGCCCATGGCCACGATCCGCCGGACCGGCTCGGTCATCGCTAGAGCCGCACGGCGGGCGGCCGGTCCCGGTCGAACATGTGCACCGTGTCCACGAACCGGACCTGCTTCGTCCGGTAGGCCATCACGAGGCTGTGCGTCCGGGCGCCGCCGCCGAAGAACCGCACTCCCTGGAGAAGCTCGCCCTCTGTCACGCCCGTCGCGGCGAACACCAGGTGCTCGCCGGATGCGAGGTCCTCCGTCCGGAATACCCTGTCCTCGTCGGCGTGGCCGAGCATCCGGACGGCGCGCTCCCGCTCCTCGTCGTTGCGGAACCGGAACCGCGCCTGGAGCTCCCCGCCCAGGCACCGGAGCGCGGCGGCCGTGATCACGCCCTCGGGCGCCCCGCCGATGCCCATCACCGCGTGGACGCCCGTGCCCTGGACCGCGCAGCTGATGGCGGCCGAGACGTCGCCGTCCGAGATCAGCTTGATCCGCGCGCCCGTGCCGCGCACCTCGGCGACCAGGTCCGCGTGGCGGGGCCGGTCCAGGATGATCACCGTGATGTCCGAGACCTTTCGGCGCAGCGCCTCGGCGATGCGATGGCAGTTCTCGGCGGGGGGCCGCGTGATGTCCACGCAGCCCGCCGCCACCGGCCCGACGGCAAGCTTGTCGAGGTAGGTGTCGGGCGCGTGCGTCAGGCCGCCCTTCTCCGATGCGGCCAGCACCGTGAGTGCGCCACCCTGGCCCGTCGCCACCAGGTTCGTGCCCTCGAGCGGGTCCACCGCGATGTCCACGGCCTCGGCGGCGCCGTCGTGCCGGCCCACCCGCTCGCCGATGTAGAGCATCGGCGCCTCGTCGCGCTCCCCTTCGCCGATGACGATGGTGCCGGCGATGTCGGCCTCGTCCATCGTGCGCCGCATCGCCTCGGTGGCCGCCAGGTCAGCCTCGTCGCGCATGCCCCGGCCCATGAAGCGGGCGGAGGCGATCGCGGCGGCCTCGGTGACCCGGACCATCTCCAGCGCGAGCAGCTGTTCCATCGCGGGACCTCCGCCGTGTGGCTCGCGGGCGTCGCCCCGCCCGGTGTGGGGCTCGCCGGTCGGCCTGTGCGCGGTTGCGCCGGACGCCGGTGGCGGCGAGGCCCGGGGAGCTCCGCCGTCAGTGGCGGAAGTGTCGGCGCCCCGTGAACACCATGGCGAGATGGTGCCGGTCGGCGACCTCGATCGCCATCTCGTCCCGGATCGACCCGCCGGGCTGGATGATCGCGGTCACGCCGGCGTTGGCGGCGATCTGGATCCCGTCCGGGAACGGGAAATAGGCGTCGGAGGCCATGACGGAGAGCTTCGCCCGCGCCCCGGCGCGCCGGAGCGCGATGTCGACCGAGACGCTGCGGCTCGCCTGGGCCGCGCCGATGCCGACGGTTGCGCCGTTGCGCGCCAGGACGATGGCGTTCGAGCGCACGTGCCGCACGGCACGCCACGCGAACAGCAGGTCGGTCAGCTCCCCGAGCGTCGGATGGCGGCGGGTGACAACCTGCAGCTGGCTGCGGTCGATGTCCAGCGAGTCGAGCGCCTCGACGAGGAGCCCGCCGCCGACTCGCTTGAAGTCCAGGTTGGCGATGCCGTAGTCCCGCATGCCGTTGCCCGGAGCCGGCGGAACGGCGAGCAGCTCCAGGCCCGACTTGCCGCGCAGGATCCCGAGGGCCGCGTCCGAGAACCCCGGCGCGATCACGGCCTCGTACGAGTTGGCGGCGATCTCGCGTGCGGTCGCGCCGTCGAGCTCCCGGTTCACGCCGACGATCCCGCCGAAGGAGGACACGGCGTCCGTGTCGAGCGCCCGCCGGTACGCCTCGACCAGCTCCTCGGCGGACGCGATGCCCACCGGGTCGGTGTGCTTGGCGATGACCACGGTCGGCGCCGTGTAGTCGGTCGCGATCGCGTACGCCGAGTCCAGGTCGAGCAGGTTGTTGAACGTGGGCGGCGACCCGGCGAGCTGGGTGGCATCCGCGAGCGACCGGGATCGGTGCGTGGTCTCGCGGTAGAACGCGGCCCGCTGGTGCGGGTTCTCGCCATACGGCAGGTCCGAGACCTTCTCCAGCACGAGCGCGAGGCGCTGCGGGTAGACGTTGTTGGAGATCTGGTTGAGGTAGGCGGCGATCTCGGCGTAATAGGCGGCGACCGTGCTGAACGCGTCCGCGGCCAGCCGGTAGCGGGTGTCGGCCGAGACCTGGCCCAGCGACTGCAGCTCCTCGAGCACGTTCGGGTAGTGCTCGGGCCTGCACACCGCGATGACGCCGGCCGCGTTGCGGGCCGCGGCGCCGAGGAGCGCCGTGCCGGCGATGTCGATCATCTCGATCGCCTCGTCGATGCCGACGTGGCGGCGGCCGACCTCGGGCGCGAACGACTTGACGTTGACGACGACGAGGTCGATCAGGCCGATGCCGTGGTCGACGAGCTGCTGCAGCTGGTCCGGGTCGTCCCGACGAGCGAGGATCCCGGCGTAGACGGCGGGGTGAAACGTCCGGACCTGCCCGCCAACGAGCGGGGAGACGTCGGTGAGCTCGCTGACCGAGGCCGCCTCGATGCCGTCCGCGGCGAGGTGCTCGCGCGTCCCATCCGTGGCGAACAGCTCCACGCCGAGGGTCTGCAGCTCTCGCGCGAACGCGGACAGGCCTTCGCGCCTGGCAACCGAGAGCAGCGCACGCACCAGGGAGGGTCCTCCTCGGGCTCATACCTCCGGCGCCCAGCGGCCGGTCGGGACGGGACGGGTCCACGGCCGTTCCGGGCAGGCGCGATCCTGCGGGCGAGTATACCGCGGCACCGTGGCATACTCGGACGGCCCATCAGCGGGGCCGGACACCCCGGCCGTGTGGAGACGAACCGACGTGACGCTCTGGCCCTGGGACTACCTGTTCGAGTCCTTCACCCGGCGTGGCTTCCCGGACCTGTACAACCAGATCCTCGTGGCGGCCATCGTCCTGCTGATCGCGACCGTGATCTTCTACAACGTCCGGACGCGCCAGCTCCATCGCCACTCGATCTACCTGCAGATGTACGAGTGGATCCTGTGGACCGGCGTGATCGTGTACAGCCTCCTGATCGTCTACTGGATCTTCCGGTTCGACATGATCATCGTGTTCTCCACGATCGTGATCGGGATGGGCGTCCTGGCGTGGATCCGGTTCATCCGCTTCCCGCCGTTCTTCAAGGCGTACGAACGGCAGCTCGCGAAGCAGCGCTACTTCTCACGCGATCGCTTCTCGCATCCCGAGACGACCATCCGCACGAAGTCGTCGCGCCGGCGCCGCCGGCGCCGCTGACGGACCGCGGCCCGTGCCGATCGAGGTCAGGCGGTTCGGGGTCGGGCACCGGCGGCCGGACGGGCCTGCCGGGACGCGGGGGATCGAGGGCCAGGTCATCCGCAGCGAGCCCACGGGCCTCATCAGCGAGCTGGCCTTCAACCGGAACGCGCGGATCACGCCGCACACCAACCCCAACTGGACGTACTTCGTGGTGATCGAGGGCGGCGGCTGGGTGGGCGTCGGCGACGAGCGGACGAGGGTCCAGGCGGGCGAGGCCGTGGTGTGGCCGCCGGACGTGCTGCACGCGGCGTGGACCGACGGCGCGCCGATGCGCGCGATCGTCGTGGAGTTCGCGGAGCCACCGAAGGCGCTCGGGCCAGGGGTCGTGGAGGGGGTGGCGCGCGGGATCGAACCGCGGATCACCGGGCGGGTTGGTCGGCACGGGGCGCCCAGTCTCCCGCGGCGAGGGTCGTCTGGCCGACCGTCCCGCGGGTTCTGCCCGGCGCGCCATGGACCCGGACGCCGCCGAGGGCGAGCCGCTCTGAGGCCGCCGCGACCCCCCGCGCGCCCCGGCGCCCCCCGTCACGGCAACCCGTCACGACACGAGGACGGACCTCACCCACTCCCGGAGCCGCGCGATGTACTCCGGGTGCGTCGGTCCCGCCTCCTCGACGTCTATCGAGTCGGGATCCGTCGCGATGGTCGGGAAGTGACCCGCGCCGGCGAGCGTCACGACGGTCAGCGCGGCGTGGGTCAGCCCCGCCTGCCAGATTTCGCGGCTCTGGATCGTGTCGACCCAGCGATCGCGGTCGCCGAAGAACAGGAGGACCGGGACGGTGATCCTGGCGAGCGCGGGCCGGACGTCGAAGTGCGACCAGGCACGACCGACGGCCCGCGTCCCCTCGTCCAGGTCGTCCAGGTACGCCAGCGGGAACCACGGCTCGCCCCTCACCGAATCGATGACCGCCTGCGCCTCCCCCGTGTCGCACAGGCCGTCCTCCCATCGGCCCACCGCCCGCCTCGCATCCAGCGCCGCCCCGACCGCCAGGTCGTCGTACCCGGCCGCCCGCATGGTGGTTGCGATCGCGTACTCCATCTGCTCGGCCGGCCCCGTGCCGGAGGCCGAGACCGCCACGATGCCGGCGATGCCCGGATCCGCGGCCGCGGCGAGAGCCGCGAGCCAGCTCCCCTGGCTGATCCCCCACACCCCGACCCGGTCGGACCGGATCCCGGCCTGGTCCCGGAGGGTGCGGACGCAGGCCAGGAGGTCATCGGCCAGGTCCTCGAGGGTGGCGTCGTCGCCACGCCCCGTCGACTCGCCCTCCCCACGCCGGTCGTAGCGCAGGACTGCGATCCCCTCGCGCAGCAGCAGCTCGGCGAGCTCGTCGTAGACGGGTGACCCACGAAGGCCGAACGAGGCTCCGTGCGCGATGACCATCGCGGGCATCGGCCCGGGCCCGTAGGGCAGGGTCAACGTGCCGCGAAGCGTGGCGTCGGCCGTGACGGCCTCGAACGGCTCCTCGGCCCGTGCCGGTCCCTCTGTCGACGTCACCACATCCTCCGTTCGGGAGCGCTGGTCGATTGGCGGCGTGCCCGCCGCCAGGTGTGCCCCCAGCCCGCCGAGCACGCGCGCGGTCATCCCCCAGACAGCCAGGCCGTCGATGGGGTACGCGGCGTAGCGGATGTGCCAGCCGCGGATCTCGCGCTCCACGTCGAGCAGCTCCCCGTCGGGGAGGAAGGCGCGGACCGGCGCCTCCAGGATCGCCGCGACCTCGCTGGGCTGGGGCGTCATCACGGGCCGCCGCTCGGCAACGGCCACGACCGGCGTCACGGTGAAGTTGCTCACCGGGATCCACTGCGTCGTCAGCGTTCCCAGCACGCGTACGCCCGCCGCGACGGTGTCCAGGCCGATCTCCTCGGCCGCCTCGCGCAGGGCGGTGGCCACGATGTCGGCATCGCCCGGCTCGGCGCGGCCGCCGGGGAAGGAGACCTCGCCCGAGTGGTGGCCGCCCCGATCCGCTCGCTCGGTGAGGACCAGGTGGGCCTCGCCGGACGCGTCGGGGAACAGCAGGACGAGGACCGCCGCGGGGCGCGCGGAGCCGTCGGCCGTGTCCCAGGCGGGCCGTGGGCGGGGTCCGCCGGTGTCTGCGAAGACGGGCATGAGGGCCACGGGACCCTCCGGCAGCACCTCGGGCAGCGGCTGGAGGCGCCGCAGGACCTCGTCGAAGCGCATCGCCGCCGCTGCCGTCCGCTCCGTCGCGCCCGGCCTAGTTGACCAGGCCCCCGCGGTCCGGCCCCTTCTCCTTGTCCTCGTCGAGCGGAGGCAGGTCGAACGCGGACCGGCTCGCATGCACGGCGTCCTCATCGGAGGGGCCGCGATCGGCAGGCGTCCGGGCGTCCCGCCGGTCTCCTGCCTCCGCCACCACGGTGCTGGATTCGGTGCTGAAGACCAGCGTCCCGGACACCGGGTCCGCGTCCGCGACGACGGTGTCCCCCGGCCGGAAGGCCCCGGAGAGGAGCGCCCGCGCGAACGGGTTCTCCACCAGCCGCTGGATCGTCCGCTTGAGCGGCCGCGCACCGTAGGCCGGGTCCGTGCCCTCGCGCACGATCAGCGCCCTGGCCGCCGGCGTCAGCTCGAGCGACAGGTCGTTGGCGGCGATCCTGCGCACCAGCTCCGCCAGCCGCAGCTCCGCGATCGCCCCCAGCTCCGCCTCGGTGAGGGAATGGAACACGATGACCTCGTCGACCCGGTTGAGGAACTCCGGGCGGAACTGGCCCCGCAGGGCTTCGGTGACCTGGCGCTTCATCGCCTCGTAGGCGCTCTCGCCCGGCCGAGCGGACACCGACCCGATCTGGGCGCTGCCCACGTTGCTGGTCATGATCAGGACCGTGTTGCGGAAGTCGACCGTGCGACCCTGCGAGTCGGTGAGGCGGCCGTCGTCGAGGACCTGGAGCAGCACGTTGAACACGTCCGGGTGGGCCTTCTCGATCTCGTCCAGCAGGACCACCTGGTACGGGCGGCGCCGGACCGCCTCGGTCAGCTGGCCACCCTCCTCGTATCCGACGTAGCCGGGAGGCGCACCGGTCAGCCGCGAGACGGCGAACCTCTCCATGTACTCGCTCATGTCGATCCGGACCATCGCCTGGTCGTCGTCGAACAGGAACTGGGCGAGGGCCCGGGCGAGCTCGGTCTTGCCGACGCCGGTCGGACCCAGGAACAGGAAGGATCCGATCGGCCGGTGCGGGTCGCCCAGTCCGGCGCGAGCCCGTCGGACGGCGTCCGCGACGGCCTCGATCGGCTGGTCCTGGCCAACCACCCGCGCGTGGAGGCGCTCCTCCATGTGGACGAGCTTCTCCAGCTCGCCTTCCATCAGGCGCGTGACCGGGATCCCGGTCCAGGCCGCCACGATCTCGGCGACGTCGTCCGCCGTGACCTCCTCCTTGAGCAGCGCGCCCGGTCCCTGGAGGGCCGCGATCGCCGCCGACTGGGTCTTCATCTGCTCCGCGAGCTCGCCCGCCCTGCCGTACTTGAGCTCCGCGGCGCGACCGTAGTCCGCCTCCCGCTCCGCCTGCTCGATCCGGACCTGGAGCTGCTCCAGCTCCGACTTGGTCGCCCGGATCGCCGCGATCGCCGACTTCTCGGCCTCCCAGCGCTGCTTCATGGCACCGGACTGCTCACCGATCTCCGCGAGCTCCTTCTCCAGGGCATCGAGCCGCGCCTTCGACGCGTCGTCGGTCTCCTTGCGCAGCGCCTCGCGTTCGATCTCCAGCTGGATTCGCCGCCGCTCCAGCTCGTCGAGCTCGATCGGCATGGAATCGATCTCCATCCGCAGGCGGCTCGCGGCCTCGTCCACGAGGTCGATCGCCTTGTCCGGCAGGAAGCGCTCGGTGATGTAGCGGTTCGACAGGGTGGCGGCAGCGACCAGGGCCGAGTCCGTGATCCGCACGCCGTGATGGACCTCGTAGCGCTCGCGGAGGCCGCGCAGGATCGAGATCGTCTCCTCGACCGTCGGCTGGTCGACCATGACCGGCTGGAAGCGCCGCTCGAGGGCCGCGTCCTTCTCGATGTGCTTGCGGTACTCGTCGAGCGTCGTGGCGCCGATGGTGTGGAGCTCGCCGCGGGCCAGCATCGGCTTGAGCAGGTTCGACGCGTCCATGGCGCCCTCCGCGGCCCCCGCGCCGACGACGGTATGGAGCTCGTCGATGAACAGGATCACGCGCCCCTCGGCGTCCTTGATGTCCTTCAGGACCGCCTTGAGACGCTCCTCGAACTCGCCCCGGAACTTCGAGCCGGCGATGATCGCGCCGAGGTCCAGCGAGACGACGCGCTTGTCCTTGAGCGTCTCGGGCACGTCACCGCGGACGATGCGCTGGGCGAGGCCCTCGGCGATGGCGGTCTTGCCCACGCCGGGCTCGCCGATGAGGACGGGGTTGTTCTTGGTGCGGCGGGACAGGACCTGGATGACGCGACGGATCTCTTCGTCCCGCCCGATGACCGGGTCCAGCCTGCCGGCGCGGGCCTCCGCTGTGAGGTCCCTGCCGTACTTCTCCAGCGCCTGGTAGGTGCCCTCGGGGTTCGGGTTCGTCACCCGCTGCCCACCGCGCACGGCCTGGAGCGCGCCGAGGGTCGCCTCTCGCCCGGCTCCGTGACGCTCCAGCAGCGCCTGGGCCTCGCCGCCCGACTCGAGGACGCCCAGGAGCAGGTGCTCCGTCGAGGTGTACTCGTCGCCGAGGCGCCTGGCCTCCGCCTGGGCGTGCTCGATGACCTTCTTCGCACGGGCATCGAGCGTCAGCGAGCCGCCCTCGACGCGGGCGCGCCGGGCCAGGATCGCGGCGATCTCGCCGCGGAAGGCGACCAGGTCCACGCCAAGGCGCCTCAGCGTCTCGGCGGGGATGCCGTCCTCCGGTCCGACGAGCGCTGCGAGCAGGTGCTCCGCGTCGAGCACGGGGCTCTGCATCCGCTCGGCGAGCTGCTGGGCGGCGACGATGGCCTCCTGGGCCTTCTCGGTGAATCGGTCGAGCTGCATGGGTCGCGTTTCCGGTGGTCCGGGTCAGGTGGCCCGGGGGTCTGGCTGGTGGACGAGGTCGAGGAATGACCGCGCCGCGGAGACGGCCCGGTCATCGAGTGCCGACGGGAGCACGACGCGGACCTTGACGTACAGGTCCCCGGAGCCCTCGTCCCTGAACCTCGGCATGCCCTGGCCCTTGAGGCGGATCGTCCGCCCAGGCTGGGTCCCGGCCGGGATCGTGAGCAGGATCCGGCCCTTCAGGGTGACGAGCGGGATCTCCGCGCCCAGCAGGGCCTCCTCCAGGGTCACCTGGAGCTCCCGTTCCAGGTCCGCGCCGCGACGCGTGTACACGGCGTTGGGCAGGATTCGCACGATGACGACGACGTCGAGGCCGCCCGGTCCCTTGCCGGACAGGCGGACCCGGCTGCCCCCGTCCACGCCGCGCGGGATCTTCACCTCGTAGCGCTTGCCCTCGATGTCGACGAGGCGCGTGGTGCCGTGAAACGCCTCCTCGAGGGTCAGGTCGGCGGGGGCTTCGAGCGCCTCGGGCCGCGGCTCCGCAGGCTGGTCGGCGGTCCGGGAGGACCGGCCGGTCCGGGCGCGTGCACCACCGGCTGAACCGTCGAAGGCGCCGGTCGCGCCCGCCCCGCCGCCCCCGAAGGCCATCCCCGAGAGGATGTCCTCGAAGGACGTGCCTGCGCCGGCGCTTCGCCGCGACGCCCGCTCCGCGGCGTCGCGCTGGCGGCTCCCGGTGCCGGCTGCGGTCGCTCCCGCGGCTGCTCCCGCGGCCGCGCCCGAGAAGAATGTCCGGAAGAAGTCCGAGAAGCCGGCATCGCCACCACCCGCCGTCCGGAACTCGTAGCGGACGCCGCCGGCCTGGCTCCCGCCCCCCCGGTTCTGCCGGTGCCGCCGGTGCCGGCGGTGCCCCACCCCGCGAACGGGCCGCCCGGCCCGAACGGGTCCGCACCGCCGTGCCCGCCCCCGCCGCGCTGGAACTGGTCCCAGCCGGCGCCGAGGGTGTCGTACTGCTTGCGCTTCTCCGGGTCGGACAGGACTGCGTTCGCCTCGTTGATGTCCTTGAACCGCCGCTCGGCGGCCGAATCGCCGGGGTTCCGGTCCGGATGGTGGGCGCGTGCGAGCTTCCGGAACGCCTTCTTGACCTCGGCCTGGGTGGCCGAGCGCGGGACGCCCAGGATCTCGTAGTAGTCGCGGTACTCCATCGGTCCGGAACCCCGCCGGCCGTGCTAGCGGGTGCCCTGCACGACGACCGGGGGCTGGTCGGCGGGCGGGAACGGGGTGCGGACACGGTCGGTGCCACCCGACTTTGCCCCACCGCCGCCACCGCCGACCGTCCTGGTCGCCTGCTCGAGCGGCTTGGGCCGCCGGCGGAGGGCGGCCTCGAGGACCTGGTCCATCGAGTCGGCGAGAACCAGCTTCAGCTGCTTGCGGATCTCCTCGGGGATCTCCCGGAGGTCCTTCTCGTTCTTCCTGGGCAGGATGACCATGCCCGCGCCGGCCAGGTGCGCGGCGAGGATCTTGCTCTTGAGGCCGCCGATGGGGAGGACGCGGCCCCGGAGCGTGATCTCGCCGGTCATCGCCACGTCCTTGCGGACCGGGATGCCCGCGAGCGCGGAGACCATCGCCGTCGCCATCGTCACGCCGGCCGACGGGCCGTCCTTCGGCGTGGCGCCGGCGGGAACGTGGATGTGCAGGGTGTGCTTCTCGAACACCTCGCGCTGGATGCCCAGCTCCGCGGCGTGCGAGCGGATCCAGGACAGCGCCGCCCGCGCGGACTCGCGCATGACGTCACCCAGCTGCCCGGTGAGGATGAAGTCCTCCTTGCCCTCCATGAGCGTGACCTCGATGGCGACGACGTCGCCGCCGACCTCGGTCACGACGAGGCCCGTCGCGCTTCCGGTCTGATCCTCGGCCTCCAGCTCGCCGTACTCGAACCGCGGCGGTCCGAGGTATTCGTTGAGCTTCTTGACGTCGATGATCGTCTTGCGCTTGCGGCCCTCCGCCACCTGGCGCGCCACCTTGCGCATGGAGTTGGCGAGCTCGCGCTCGAGGTTCCGGACGCCGGCCTCGTGGGTGTACGCCTGGACGAGCTCGACGAGCGCCTCCTGGGTCACCTCCACGTGCTTGGGCTTGAGGCCGTGGTTCTCCATCTGCTTGGGGACGAGGAACCGGCGCGCGATCTCCACCTTCTCGGTCTGGGTGTAGCCCGGCAGCTGGATGACCTCCATCCGGTCGCGGAGGGCGGCCGGGATGGGATCGAGCAGGTTGGCGGTGGCGACGAACAACACCTTGCGGAGATCGAACGGGACCTCGAGGTAGTTGTCCTGGAAGCTGAAGTTCTGCTCCGGGTCCAGGACCTCGAGCAGGGCGGACGACGGGTCGCCCCGGAAGTCCATGCCGATCTTGTCAACCTCGTCGAGCATGAAGACGGGGTTGTTCGTGCCGGCCGTCTTGATGCTCTGGATGATCCGGCCGGGCAGCGCTCCGATGTAGGTCCGCCGGTGGCCGCGGATCTCAGCCTCGTCGTGAATGCCGCCGAGGCTCATCCGGGTGAACTTGCGGCCCATCGCCCGCGCGATGCTCCTGCCCAGGCTGGTCTTGCCGACGCCCGGAGGACCCACGAACAGCAGGATCGGGCTGCGGATGGTGTCCGCCAGGCTGCGCACGGCGAGGTACTCGAGGATGCGCTCCTTGACCTTCTCCAGGCCGTAGTGGTCCTCGTCCAGGATCTGGGCAGCCTCCTTGATGTTGAGGCGGTCGTCCGTGGACGTCGTCCACGGAAGCGAGACGAGCCAGTCCACGTAGGTCCGGATGACGCCGACCTCCGGGGAGGCCGACGGGATGCGGCTCATCCGGTCGATCTCCTTGATCGCCCGGGCGCGGACGTCCTCGGGCATGCCCGAGGATTCGACCTTCTCGCGCAGCTCGTTGATCTCCGCCTGCTGCGGGTCGTCCTCGCCCAGCTCGCGCTGGATCGCCTTGAGCTGCTCGCGCAGGATGTACTCGCGCTGGGTCTTGTCCATCTCGGACTTGACCTCGCTCTGGATCTTGCCCTTGAGCTCGAGGATCTCGATCTGCCGGGCGAGGAAGCCGGAGACGAGCTTGAGGCGCAGCTCGACGTCGATGGTCTCGAGGAGCTCCTGGCGCTGCTCGGTGGACATGTCCGGGCTGTACGCCACCATGTCGGCGAGGAGCCCGGGCTCGGTGATGTTGCGCGCCGCCACGGCCGCCTCCGGCGGGACGGGCGCGCCGTTGGCGACGTACTGCTCGATCTGGGCCTGGACGCTGCGGATGAGCGCCTGGATCTCGACGCCCTCCGGGACGGCGTCTGCCAGCTCCTCGACGCGTGCGACGAGGTGCGGCGCAGACTGCGAGAAACCGAGGATGCGGATCCGGCCCTGCCCCTGGACGATGGCCCGCACCGTGCCATCCTGGAGCTGGACGACCTGGGCGATCTTGGCCATCGTGCCGATCGTGTAGAGCTCGGACGGGTCCCCGATATCCTCCTGCTCGGCGCGGCGCTGGGTCACGAGCGCGATGGGGCCCCCGGTCTCGGTGGCAGCATTGAGGGCCGCGACGCTCTTGTCGCGCCCGACCTGGAGCGGGACGATCATCTCCGGGAAGATGACCGTCTCCCGGAGCGCGACGAGCGGCAGCTCACGCGGCTGGGCCGCGGGCTTCCTGGGCTCCACCTCCGGGTTCGACGGTCGCTTGGCCATCAGGGTCTCCTTGCGGTGCCGGCCGGCTGGTCCGGCGCGACGGTTCGATACGGTTCGATGTTGATATGGACTGCGGTGGTCGATCAGGTGGCCGGATCCGGGCGTCTCGCCCGGCGGTCCGGTGCCTCGGGTTCGGTCGTCACCGGGTCCACCGGGGCGGTCGACGCGCGGGCCTCGGCACGCTGTTCACGGATCCCCTCGTCGTAGAGGGCTTCGAGGATCCTCTTGCCGAGGCGTTCCTCGAGCTCGAACAGCGTCCGGACCCCCGCGAGGTTGACGCCCCGGTCCCGGGTCAGGTGCCGGATCCAGAGAATCCGGCGGATGTCCTCTTCGGAGTACAGGCGGATGTTGGTGGGGGTGCGCGCCGGGCAGACCAGGCCCTCGTCCTCGTAGATCCGCAGCGTCCTCGGGTGTGCCGAGACCAGGGTCGCGGCAACGCTGATGACGTAGACGGGTCGGGTTGCGTCCCGATCGGACCGGCGCGCAGACGCCATATGCGTCAGGCCTTCGAGCCGTTCACGGCGGACTTCGACGCAGCCGCTTCGTGTCCGGCGTCGATCGTCGTCTCGCCCGCGGTGCCGGGCCGGGTCCCGCCCGCGGTGCCGGGCCGGGTCTCGCCCGCGGTGCCGGGCCGGGTCCCGCCCGCGGTGACGGGCCGGATCTGGATCTGGCGCGGCTTGACGCGCTCGGCCCTGGGGATGTGAAGGGTCAGGACTCCATGCTCGAAGGTGGCCTCGGCCTTGTCGGCCTCCAGGCCCGTGGGCAGTGTCACGGTCCGCATCACGGTCCCGTGCGAGATCTCCCGGAGGAGCCAGCCTGACTCCTCCCCCGAGCGTTCCGCGCGGTCCTCGGCGCGGATGGTGAGCGTCCCGTTCTCCACGGTTATCTCGACGTCCTCGGGCTTCACGCCCGGAAGGGCCGCCTCCACCACGAGTGCGTCCGAGGTGGTCCGGACATCGAGCGGGAGTCGGGCGAGGTCCGCGTTGCCCGAGTAGGCCGTGAAGGGCCGGAATACCGTCTCATCGAAAAGTCGATCCATCGCCTGGCGGAGCGTGACGAGCTCGCTGAAGGGCGACGGGCGGCGCATGAGCGTCATCGGTCAGCCTCCTGCTGGTCTGCCGGCGGCTCTACGACGCCGGCTGCGGTTGAGTTGTCGCCGACGGGTCGGGTTGGGGCCCATCGGACATTTGCGTAGGGTAGAACCCTATCAATGGTGTTGTCAAGATAGGTGTCGGTGTCGTGTCCCACTTCCTTTCGATATTGCGTCATCGACGTGGCGTATTTCGACCACCTCCGCTCGGACCAGGGATGCGGCCGATCAGCGGAGGGCGTTCAGGTGCACTGGCCCGCGGACCTCTGGACCCAGCGCCCATCCAGCGCCACCGGGCAGCGCGTGCCTGCCGTCCAGCGCGACCGCGAGCCCTCCCCGCCGTCGCGACCGGGCGGGGCTCACCTCTCATCCACTCATGGCCCGGGTGGTGTCAGGACATCCCGCCAGACGCCTCGGTCATCGGGGCCGCGCCCGAGCGTGGGTGGGGTCCCGGCCCGTCCCCGACCCGCGCGTGCACCCGCGAGATGGGTGGTCGCGCGAGTGTGAGCGCCCGGACCTGCGCGAGTACCTGCCCCACGGGTAGGGGGCGCCATCGGGGGCCTGCGGCGGGCGTCAGCACCCATGTCACGGGTGGCTGATCAGGTCGCCCCGGATAACACCCGTGGTGTGAGTGAATGGTCGAGCGGCCGGTCAGGGACGCTCTCTGAGGCGGTGTCGCCTCGCAGGCGACAGATCACGGACTTGGAACCGCTCCACAGCACGAACAGTCCGTTCCGAGCCACCAATATCGCCACGTGGGCGACATCAGCGCCCGGCCGGACCCGAGACGCGCCGGGATGTGCGAATTGGTCGCCCTGGAGGCGACACCCGGTGTGGAGGGACACCCGGTGTGGAGGCGACGCTCAGCCCGCTCAGCCCCAGCTCAGCCCCCGCTCGGCCCGCGCTCAGCCCCACGCGCCCCCGAGGAGCGCCCGCCGAGCCCCAGCGCGCCCCCAGCCACGGCGCCAGCGCACGGCTCAGGCCTCTCAGGCCTCCGCGAACTCCCCGATCAACTGGTCCCGGAGCTGCGCCTCGCAGTCCGGCCGCCCGATGGCGATCACCTTGTCGCCCTCTGCGAGGATCGTGTCCATGCGCAGGGGCGTCGGCACGCCCCCGCGGATCACCCCGAACAGCGAGCAGCCCTTCGGGACGGAGAGGTCGAACGCGACCTTGCCGATCGCCGGCGAACCGGGCTGCAGGTGGGCCTCGATGATCTCCAGCTCCCCGACGCCGAGCGCCGCCAGGTGGAGGAGCTCGTGGACCGGGATGTCCTGCTCGATCGAACCCAGGATCATGCGGGTGGGGCTGATGATCTCGTCGACGCCCAGGTGCCGGAACAGCGACTCGTTCTTCGGGTTGTTGACCCGGGCGATCGTGCGGGGCACGTCGAAGTGGTGCTTCGCCATCTGGCAGATGACCAGGTTGTCCTCGTCGTCCCCGGTGACCGCCGTCACGATGTCGGCCCGGTTCGCGCCCGCCTCGCGGAGGTATTTGCCCTCGCACCCGTCCTGCGCGATGACCACGGACCCGATCTCGTCGCGGATCACCTCCGCGCGACCCCGGTCCTTCTCCATCAAGGCGACCTCGTGCCCCGACTCGATCAGCTCCTTCGTCAGGTAGTACCCGACCTTGCCGCCGCCAACGACCAGCACGAACATCGCTCAGGCCCCCGTCGCGATCTGGCCACCGGTCGGGCCACCGGTCTGGCCACCGGTCGGGCCAGCGGCCGCGCCACCCGCGACCGGTTCGGCCGCATGATCATGGTGCTTCGCGGGTGGGTAGATGCCGGCGGCGGCGGGCGCCGCCTGGCCCAGGTGCTCCAGCACCGCGGTGGTCATCAGGTTCGTCCTGCACACCGTGGCGATCCCGAGGTGGGCGTACGCCTCGGCGCGGACGGGGTCGTTGCACTTGGCGATGGTGCGCCGGGCGCCCAGGGCCTCGATGCCCAGCTGGGCCGCCATGATGTTCCGGTTGTCGCCCTCGGTGAGGGCGAGGAACAGGTCGGCGTTCTCGGCACCCGCCCGCCGCAGCGTGTCCTCGTCGGTCCCGTCGCCACGAAGGGCCGTCCCGCCGAACGACGACGGCAGCCGGTCGAAGGCGGCGGGATAGCGGTCGATGATCAGGACCTGCCAGCCGGCGCGATCGAGCTCGTCGGCCAGACGGGCCCCGACTCGACCGCAGCCGACGATGACGGCTTTCATGCTTTCTCCTCGGGCATCGCCTCGCGGATGACCCAGACCCCGCAGGGGGCGTTCTTCAGGATGTACGGGATGGTGCGGCCGATGGCGAAGTCCCCGCCGAAGCGGCGCCGGAACGGCAGCCCGACGATGACCAGGTCGGCATTGCGCTCGCTCGCCTCGTCCACGATCGCGGCCCCGACGTCGCGGGCCTGCAACAGGACGGTCTCGAGCTTGTACTTCGAGGCCTCCGCGGTGGTCTCGGCGATGTCGAGGACGCGCTGGGCGACCTCGGAGCGGCCGGCCACGTCCGCGTTGAGCGGGAGCGTCCAGTCGATCTCGACAACGTGGACCCCGATCAGCTGCGCGTGTCCGATGCGTGCGAGCTCGGCGGCCAGCGCCACGATCGGCCGGTCCGTCCGGGCGCCCGACAGCGCCACGACGGCGCGCCGGAATTGAGGAGCCGACGAGTCGGCCACGAGCTCAGGAGCCTCCAGTCAGGCGTGGGAACGGCTGGTCACGGGTGACGTCACGGCCGCCTTGTGCGCCGGTCACGATACCACCGGGCCCCGGCCGACGGATCGGCCGTGACGGGGCGGATCAGCCGGTGCCGCGCCGACGGCCGCCGCCGCCCTCGCCGCCCGCGACGGCCTCGGAATCGGCCTCCGGCTCCGTGTCGCCCATCCCGAACTTGGTCGGCTCGTCCCGGCGGTACGGCACGTCCACGACGATGGTATGGGGCCGGCCGAGCAGGACGCGTCGGAGCTGGCGTGCGGACTGGTTGTAGAGGATCCGCTCCCACCAGTGCCGGGCGACGTACTCGGGGATGACGATGAACGTGACCGGGTCCGGCTTCTCCGGCGGCCAGGCGCGATCCAGGACGTCCAGGTACGCCATCAGGGGACCAGAGAGAGCCCGATACGGTGACTCGACGATCACGAGGGAGACGCCGGGCACCTGTCGCTCCCAGCGGGCGCGCATCTCGGCCGAGTCCTCGGGGTCGTCGCTGATGTAGACGGCAAGGACCTCATCCGAGATGGAGCGGGCGACGTTGATCGCCCGGATGACGGCACGGTTCAGCGACGGGATGGGGATGATCGCGCGCTCCTCGCGGCCTGGCGGCGTAACGACGAAGTCGGAGCGCACGGCGAGCTGCCGGGCCGATGCCGCGTACTGGCGGTTGATGAACAGCATCATGGCGACCAGGATCGGGATCAGCACCAGGACGAGCCACGCGCCGCCCCCGAACTTCACCGACGCGACCACCACGAGGACGACGAAGGTGAGCACGGCCCCCAGCCCGTTGATCGCCAGACGCCAGCGCCAGCCCGGCTCCTTGACCGTCAGCCAATGCCGGACCATGCCCGTCTGCGACAGCGTGAAGCAGACGAACACGCCGACCGAGTAGAGGGGGATCAGGAGGTGGACGTCGCCCTGGAAGATCACCAGCAGCGTGGCCGCGACGCCCGCGAGGACGACGATGCCCCACGAGAACGCCAGCCGGTCTCCGCGGATGCTGAACTGGCGCGGCATGAACCCGTCCTCGGCGAGGATCGCGGCCAGCCTCGGGAACGCGTTGAAGCTGGTGTTGACGGCCAGGAACAGGATCAGGGCGGTGGCGACCTGGAACATCACGAACAGCGGCGACCCCGCGCCGAACACGGCGCTCGACACCTGCGCGATGGCGGTGGGCCCGGCCTCGGTGGTGGGCTGGATCCCGAACCGGTTGCCCACGAACGTGATCCCGATGAACAGCACGCCCAGGAGGACGGCCATCATCGTCATCGTGTTGGCCGCGTTCTTCGCCTCCGGCGGCTTGAACGCGGGCACGCCGTTCGCGATCGCCTCGACGCCGGTCAGCGCGACCGCGCCCCCGGCGAACGCCTTGAGCAGCAGGATCACCGTCACCGCCTCGACGGGGTCCGGCGGCTTGATGACGTAGGCCGGGTCCGGCAGCACGGGCACGGTGCCGGTCACGATGTGCAGGAGACCCAGCCCGATCATGAGGAGCGCCATGCCGACGAACAGGTAGGTCGGCAGGGCGAAGATGTTCCCCGACTCCCGCAGGCCGCGGAGGTTGGCGACGGTGATCAGCGCGATCGAGGCGAGCGCGATCTCGATCCGGATGTCGTACAGGACGGGCCACACGGAGTACGCCTGGGACACGGCCGATGCCGTGGACACGGCCACGGTCATGATGTAGTCGATGAACAGGGCCGCGGCCGCCACGAGCCCGGCGATCTGGGACAGGTTCTCGCGCGCCACGATGTAGGCGCCGCCACCGGACGGGTACGCGCGGCAGACCTGGCGATAGGAGAACGAGACGACCGTGAGCAGGATCGTGATCGCGACCGCGACCTCGACCGAGATGGCGAGGGCGGCGGCGCCGGCCAGGACCAGCACCCGCAGGATCTCGTCCGTGGCGTAGGCGGAGGAGCTGATGGCGTCCGAGCTGAAGATCGGCAGCGCGAGCTTCTTGGACAGCCGCTCGCCGATCTCCTCCTCGTTCGCCAGCGGTCGCCCGAAGACGGCCTGCTTCACGCGCGACACGGCGGCGCCGAGCGGCGTGGTCGGTCGGGATGCGGCGGGCTTGGCGACCAGCTGGCCGGGGCCCGTGTAGCGGAAGTAGGCGGAGTGGGGGCGCTCCACGCGAATCCGCCGATCCGCGGGCTTCCGGCCCTGGATGGGCTTGCGTCCTCCGATCATGGGCGGGTTTCGGACGACCTCGTGTGGATGGGCGGGTTGCTACCGGTCCTCATGTATCCGAGCGACGATACGGTACGTCGGGCGTTCCCGCGCGGCGGCGCGGCCCCGGTGAGGGGCGGCGTGGGCCGGTCATCAGAGCCCGTACGCCAGCCGGGCAACCAGGCGCTCAGGGAGGCTGACGCGGCTCATGGCGTCCTGGACCGCGGCGACGTCGTAGGCGGTGCGCCGCCAGGTGGCCGACCCCTCCTCCGTGTCCAGGATCAGCCACGACGCGGCGGGGATGCCGTCCCTCGGCTGCCCGACGCTGCCCGGGTTGAGCAGGACCCGGCGGCCCTCGAAGGCGATCCGCGAGCCCGAGCCCGGGCTCATCGTCTCGAGACGGCCGTCGTCCTCCAGGTAGGCGATCGGGATGTGGGTGTGGCCGTGGAGGCCGCAGGACGTCTCCATCGCCGCGATCCCCGCCCTCGCGACCGGGGTGGAGGTGACGTACTCCCAGATCGGGTCCCGCGGGCTCCCGTGGACCAGCGTGAAGCCCTCGCGCTCGAGCCGTTCCGGGAGCGCACCGAGCCAGGCACGGGTGTCGTCGCCGATCGTTGCCCGGGTCCACAGCATCGCGTTGCGCGCGTCCACGTTGAACGACTCGATCTCGGGCCCGCCGAGCGCCGCCGCGTCGTGGTTGCCGCGGACGCCGAGCGCGCCGACCTCGCGCAGCCGCGCCACGACCTCGTCCGGCTCCGGCCCGTAGCCGACGATGTCGCCCAGCTGCCACACCTCGTCCACCGACGGCATGGCGGCGAGGACGGCGTCGAGGGCCGGGAGATTGGAATGGATGTCGGAGAGCACGGCGACGCGCATCTCCGGCAGGGTAGCGCAGCGCGCGCGCCGGCGCGCAGGCGCCGGTTCACGCAGCGCCGGTCGCGCCGGCTTCACAGCGGGCGTCGCCGCCGTTCCGCCGGGTCGCGCGGGTATCGCCTGTCGATCGGGCCGCGGCGTGGGACCACCACCAGCCGATGCTGCTCGAGGCCAGCGACTCCCGGCCTCGTGGATCGTCACGGTGCCCGCCCGGAGCGCCGCCAGGGCAGGGGCCGCGGCCGCGAGCTCCGCCGCGAGAGGCTCGCGCTTCCAGGCCACGAGCACGCCGCCGGGGGCGACGAGCGGGAGCCCGATCTCGACCAGCTCCGACAGGCTCGACACCGCCCGCGCGGTGACCGACCGGCCAGGCCTCCCGGTCCCGGCGGTCACCAGCGAGCGTCTCGGCTCGGACGGCCTCCGCGGCCACCCGGGCCTCGAGGCCCGTCGCCGCCACCACCGTGCGCAGGAATCCGACCTTCTTGGCGATCGAATCCACGAGCAGGGTTCGCGCGGGGGCCAGCACCGCGGCCAGCGGCAGCCCCGGGAACCCGCCGCCGCTGCCGAGATCCAGGATCCCGGTGACGCCACGCGGAGCCAGCAGGGGCACCGCGGCCAGGCTGTCGAGGACGTGGAGCCGCGCAACACCGGCGGGGTCCCGGATCGCGGTCAGGTTGATCGCCGCCGTCCACGCGATGAGCAGCCGGACGTGGCCGTCGATGACGTCGCGGACGGACGGCTCGAGGTGGATACCCAGGGAGGCGAGCCCTTCCTCGAGGACATCGCGCGTACTCGGCGGGCAGTGGAGGGAGGTCCTGGAAACGCGTCGGGAGCGGATCTCTCGGGCGATCCAGGGCACCCTCCTGTGGTCGTGCCCCGGTTCGTCCGGGAGCCGCTCCCGGCGTCAACGAGATCGCACTCGCGGGCGTCGACTCGGTCTCGCGTCATCCGTTCGGTTCCGGCCCGGGTCTCCCCGTGGCCCTCGCGGATGACGCACCCCGGTGCGCGCACGCGGCGTGCGGATTGCGGACGTTAGTGGCGCCGGCCCCGAGCGTCAAGGCCAGTTGTCCACGATTCGCCCCCGAGAGCGCGAGTTGTGGATAACAGGCGCCCCCGGAGCGGCGTCAGGTAGCTGCTCTTGGTGCCCCTCACCGGCCGGCCCAGCGTCCGCCTGACGACGTCGATGACCTCGTCCACGTACTTGTCCGCCTCGCCGCGCTCGGCGGCGGTCCGGACGCAGCCCTGGACGTGGTCTTCGAGGATCAGGATGGACACCGCGTCGACGGCCGCCCGGAGCGCGGCCGTCTGCTGGAGGATGTCCACGCAGTATTCCTCGCGCTCGATCATGCGCGCGATGCCGCGAACCTGGCCCTCGATGCGGCTGAGTCGTCGTACGAGGTGCGCCTTGTCCTTGCTGTAGCTGTGCCGGAACGTGGCGCTGCCGGCGTCGTGGGTGTGCCCCGGTCGGGAGGTGGTGGTCTCGCCCATGACGGCATGATACCCCATGGGAGTATGGCGAATCGACCGGCTCCTGCGGCCCAATCCTGACGCGGAGTCGGTAGACTGACCGACGATGGACCACCGCGGACTCCGGGAGCGCCTCGCCGGGGCCGGCTGCACCCCTTGCGGAGCGGCCGTCCCGGTGGACCGGATCGCCGTCCTGGCCGATCGGGGCGACATCGCCTTCGTGGAGCTGGACTGCCCGGCGTGCGGCAGCCGGACCATGAGCGTCGTGCTCGCGGCCGACCGCGGGAGCGCCCGGCTCGACCCCGATGCCCACCCCGAGCTGGACCCGGCGACGGAGGCCCGCCTGGCCGGCGCGCCGGCGCTCGCCGAGGCGGACGTCGTCGAGATGCGCCGTTTCCTGGCCGGATGGGGCGGCGACCTCCGCGCGCTGCTCGACCGCGACGACCCGAACCGATCCCGCCCGCCGGGCGGCACCAGGTGACGGAGGCCGCGGCGGCCCGACCCTCGTTCGCACACGCGAGCGAGGCGGAGCTGGCCCGGATCCTGGACTTCTACGAGGTCCGCTGGCGCGTACGAGCCCGACACGTACCCCATCGGCTGGAACCTGGACGGGGACGTGGTCGAGAGCTTCTCGCCCGACTTCTACCTGCCGGACATGGAGCTCTACGTCGAGCTCACCACGCTCAAGCAGAAGCTCGTGCGCAAGAAGAACCGCAAGCTGCGGCGCCTGCGCGAGCTCTACCCCGACATCCGGATCAAGCTGTTCTATGGCCGGGACTTCCGGATGCTGATGCTCAAGTTCGGGAGGATGGCGCTCCTGGACGACCTGACCGGCACCACCGGCCAGTCCACGCCGCCCCGGATCGAGGCCGCCGTAGCGGAGGCCGCTCTCGTCGGGCCGGTGGCCACGGCGAACGCCCTCGCCGTGGCCGCGGCCGTGACCGGGGCCCAGGGTGCGGCCGCCGATGGCGCACCGGCCGTGGCGGGAGACGCGGATACAGGAATCGATGTCCCGGCGGTCGCTCGACCCGGCGACGAGGGCGAGCCGGCGATGACCCGGGACCCTGCGGGCGGCCGGAGCCGCCGTCGCGGACGCCGCCGCCGCCGCGCGTCGGATGCCGCCACCTCGCCGCGAGCGGACCCGGGCGCCGTCCCGGTCCTCGACCAGGGCCCGGTGTGATCGTCGGGCGCGGCGTGCGCCGGCCGTCCGGACGCGCGATCATCGCCACCTACCCCGTCGCGACCCACGTGGAGGCATCGCCGACCCGCCCATGACCCGCACCGCCGATCTTGAAGCCGACATCGGGGAAGTCCTGCTGAGCGAGGAGGCCATCTCCGCCAAGGTCGCCGAGCTGGGACGACGGATCGGCGCCGACTACGCCGGCCGGAACCTGACGCTCGTCAGCGTCCTCAAGGGTTCCCTCCCGTTCATGGCGGACCTGATGCGCCAGATCCCGCTCCCGCTGCGGATCGACCTCATGGAGGTGAGCTCGTACGGCGGCGCGGCCACCGAGTCCTCCGGCCTCGTCCGGATCATGAAGGACCTCTCGGCCAGCATCGTCGGCGAGGACGTGCTCCTCGTCGAGGACATCATCGACACCGGGCTCACGCTCAACTACCTCCTGCGCTACCTGCGCGGCAAGAACCCCGCCTCGCTGAAGATCTGCACCCTCCTCGACAAGCCCGCCCGCCGCCTCGTCGAGATCGACGTGGACTACGTCGGCTTCGAGATCCCGGACCAGTTCGTGGTCGGCTACGGGCTCGACTACGGCGAGCGCTACCGGAACCTGCGCTTCGTGGGCGTGCTCCGCCCCGAGGTCTACAGCACGACCGACTGATGCACCGACGCCCCCTCGGCAACGGACGCCGCCTCGCGTTCATCGGCGCGATCGTGCTGCTGGTGGGCTGCCTGCTGCCCTGGTACACCGTGGGCGGGGACGGCGGGCTCCCGCCCGTGGTCTATCGGGCATTCGACGGGTCGGGCATCGCCTGCTTCCTGGCCGCGCTCGCCACGATCGCCCTCGTCGCGCTGCCCTACGCGGCCGGGGAAAGGCCGGTGGGGGTCGACCGCGGCCTGGCGTTCCTCGTGCTGGCCGTCGTCGCCCTGGCCGGCGTGATCCTGTGGATCCCGGGCGTCCTGGACGCTCCCGAGGGGCTCCTGCCGGACCGCGCCTACGGGTACTGGATCGCGGTCGTGGGCACGGTCATGATGCTCCGAGCGGCGTACGACATCATGCTGGAGCCGCCCCGGCGCTGACCGCGGCCGCCCGGCGGCCGCGGCGGGCCGCTGACCGCGGCGCGACCCGCGGCGACGGGTCGCCCGCTGCGCGCGGCGGCTGCGATCGACCCGAATCGCGGACGACGAGCCCGATGAACAAGGCTGGTGCCGGGTCGCGGGCGGGGTCGAGCCGCACGCCGGGCGCCTGGCCGGCCGGGGGTACGTCGGCGCCGCGAGCGGCCACCTCGAGCACGAACTCGCCCGACGGCCAAGGGTCCTTCGCCCCCGCCGCCCCCGGCCGGTAGAGCGTCACGACACCGGTCGACGTCGCGTCGCGCCGCGTGTCGAGCGCCACCGCCACCGCTCGGCCACCGACGATCCGCCACGCGTGGAGGACCCGTGCAGGGCCGCCGGAGACCAGCGAGCCCGGCGCTGTCGAAGACCGCCGGGGAGCAGGCCCCGATCGCGAGGACCCCCGACGATGCGAGCACGATCGGATGGATCGCCGGGTCGAGCGGCCCGTCGGCGTGGACCGCGGCCGCCGGGGTCCAGCTGCGGACGGTCCACGCTCCGAGGTGGTCGAGGGAGACCAGCCGCCACTCCGCGGGTGCGCACGCGATCTCGTCGGCCGCCGGTGACTGGGCAGGGGTGACCGCCGGTGACTTGTCGGGTGTGTCCGCCGCCAGGTTGCCCGCCGACGGCGCGTCGGCGGCAGGGCGCCGCGTCTCTCGCGGGCTCCGTCACTGCCACGGACGCGGGGGCGAAGGCGGGGTCTCTCTCGGTCGCCGTCCTCGCGGGTGGGCCGCCGTCGCCCCAGGGGCGAAGCAGGGAGACGGCGACGATCCCCGTCGCGAGGATGGCCATGCGACGGATGCCGGGTGGTCGTCGCCCGGCGACACGGGTCGTGGGAACCGCAGGGGGCGCGTTCACGGTCGTCCCGGAAGGATACGCCGGGCTCGCTGCGGCGGACTTCGGAGAGCCCCCGGCGCCTAGCCTCCCAGGTAGGCCCTCTGGACCTCCGGGTCCTGGAGCAGCGCGCCGGCAGCGCCCGAGCGCACGATGCGCCCGGTCTGGAGGACGTAGCCCCGGTCCGCGATGCCCAGCGCCATCAGCGCGTTCTGCTCGACGAGCAGGATCGTCGTGCCCTGGCGGTTGATGTCCTGGACGATCGAGAAGATCTGCTCCACGAGGATCGGCGCCAGGCCCATCGACGGCTCGTCGAGCAGGAGCAGCTTCGGCCGGGTCATCAGCGCGCGCCCGATCGCGAGCATCTGCTGCTCGCCACCCGACAGCGTTCCGCCGTGCTGGTCCTTGCGCTCGAGGAGGCGCGGGAAGAGCTCGAAGACGCGCTTGAAGTCCTCCGGCAGGTTCTCCTTGTCCTTCCGGCTGTAGCCACCCATCTGGAGGTTCTCGAGGACCGACATCCTCGAGAAGATCCGCCGTCCCTCGGGCGACTGGCCGATGCCGTGCTTCACGTGCTCGTGGGCGGGCATCGCCGTGATGTCCTTGCCCTCGAACTCGATCTTCCCCCTGCGGGGATGCATGAGGCCGTGGATCGTCCGCAGCGTCGTGGTCTTGCCCGCCCCGTTCGCGCCGAGGAGGGTCACGATCTCTCCCTCACGCACGTCGAGGGAGATGCCCTGGAGGGCATGGATGTTGCCGTAGTAGCTGTGGACGTCCGCCAGGCGGAGCAGGACCGGCGCATCGGCATGGCTCGGGCGGGCGTCTGTCGTCGGGGCCGTCATGCGCTCGCCGCTCCCTTGCCGAGGTAGGCCTCGATGACCCGCGGGTTGGAACGGACCGCCTCCGGGGTGCCCTCGGCGATCTTCTCGCCGTGGTCGAGCACCGTCACCCGGTCGCTGACGCCCATCACGACCCGCATGTCGTGCTCGATGAGCAGGATCGTGACCCCGAGGTCGCGGCGGACCTGGCCGATGAGCTCCGTCATCCGGCGGGTCTCGACGGGGTTCATCCCGGCGGTCGGCTCGTCCAGCAGCAGGAGCCGCGGCTGGCTGGCCAGGGCACGGGCGATCTCGAGGCGGCGCTGGTCGCCGTAGGGAAGGTTGCGGGCCATCTCGTCCTCGCGGTCCCCGAGTCCGACGTACGCCAGCCATTCGCGTGCCTTCTCCGCGGCGGCCTTCTCCTCCCGGTTGTGGCGGGGCAGCCGCAGGGCCGCGTCGATCGGCGTGGCCGCCATGCGGCTGTGCATGCCCACCTGCACGTTCTCGAGGGCGGACATGTTGTGGAACAGTCGGATGTTCTGGAACGTCCGCCCGATCCCGAACTTGACCATCTCGTTGGGCCGTGCGCTGCGGAAGCTCCCGGCCCGATCGAGCATGTGGACGTACCAGGGCGGACGGATGATGGCGACGACCAGGGAGGTCACGAGGAGGGCGACCGAGACCAGCGCCAGCAGCTCGCCGCTGATGGGCAGGTTCGCCGCGACCGACGGCCAGCGCGAAGACGACGAACAGGGCCGGGAAGGCGAACCAGAAGAACGGCTCCGCCCATGTTCGCCTCGGTCGGGCGACGACCTGCTCGCCGGCAAAGGTGATCGTGCCCTCGCTGGGCTCGCTGAGCCCGGCGATGACGTTGAAGAAGGTCGTCTTGCCCGCCCCGTTGGGACCGATCAGGCTGACGATCGAACCCTCCGGGATCTCGAAGTCGATCGTGCGAACCGCCACGAGGCCGCCGAAGCGCTTGGTGATCCCGTGGGCGTCGAGCAGCAGCGCGCGTGGCGCACCTTCGGAGGCCGACGTGGCAGGGGCGATGGACGGGGCCATCTGCTGGTCCATCGTCAGTCCCCCTCTTCCTCGGCCGGGTCACCCGCCGTCGGGTCGGCCGAGGTCATCTCGTCCGCCACGGGCGTCTCGTGCAGCTCCCGCCGTCTCCGCCTGCTCGGGAACAGGCCCTCCGGCCTGACCAGCATCATGATCACCAGGGCGAGACCGTAGAGCAGGTACTTGTAGTTGGTGAAGTTGATGGCCCCCAGGTCGAGGCTGATCGGCCCGACCCCAATTGGCGGCACGCCCAGCGACTTCATGAACACATCCAGCTGTGCGAGGCCCTGGCTCTGGATTTCATAGATGATCAACGCCCCCGCGGCGACGCCCCAGATGTTGCCCATGCCGCCGAGCACGACCATGGCCAGGGCGGTGAACGAGACGGTGAACCCGAACTGGTCCGGGGTCACGGTCGAGAGCTTCGCGGCGTAGAACACGCCGGCGAGGCCGGCTGTCGAGGCGCCGATCGAGAACGCGAGCAGCTTGGTCGTGATCGTGTTGATGCCCATGCTCGCCGCGGCCAGCTCGTCCTCGCGGAGCGCCACCCACGCCCGGCCGAGGCGCGAATCCTGGAGCCTGTACAGGAGCATGACGACCACGGTGATGATGCCCACGACGGTCAGGTAGTAGGGCCACGGGTTCGTGAACCCGAACCCGTTGATCCCGAACAGGCCGTAGAGGCTCGGCTGGGCGATGGCGGTGATGCCGTTGGTGCCGTTCGTGTACTTGTCGGCGTTGAGGAACACGACGGGCACGATCTCGCCGAAGCCAGGGTCACGATCGCGAGGTAGTCGCCGCGCAGCCGGAGCGTCGGCGCACCGAGCAGCACGCCGAAGACGGCCGCGACCAGGGCGCCCACGAGCAGCATCGGCCAGAAGGGATGGAGAGGCCGGTGAAGCCCGACGCACCGTAGGCGTAGGTGTAGGCGCCGATCGCGAAGAACGCCGCATACCCGAGGTCCAGCAGGCCGGCGAAGCCGACGACCACGTTGAGGCCGAGCGCGAGCAGGACGAACACCCCCGCCGCCGCGAACCCGCCCACGAAGTCCTTCTGGGTGCCGAAGCCGCTGAACGGCGGCACGAGCGAGATGATCGGCAGCAGGATCGTGATGACGATGACGACCAGGAGGATCGACGTCGACTGGTGGCGCGAGCTGAACCCGACGCGCCGCCGGGAACCGGGCGGTCGCCGCGCTCATGCCCGGTCCGCCAGCTGCTGGCCGAGGATGCCGGTCGGCCTGAAGATCAGCACGAGGACCAGGGTCGTGAACACCGCCGCCTCGCTCCAGCGCCCGACGCCGAAGACTGTGGCCAGGACCTCGATGAAGCCGATCACGAACCCGCCGATCGCGGCGCCGGTCGTGTTGCCGATGCCACCGAGCACGGCGGCCGTGAAGGCCTTGAGGCCGGCCTGGAAGCCGACGAGGAAGTACGTCACGCCGAAGTAGAGGCCCTGCACGACGCCCGCCGCGCCGGCGAGCGCGGAACCGATGAAGAACGTCAGGGCGATCGTCGAGTTGATGTTCACGCCCATGATCTGGGCCGCGTCCCGGTCGATCGCCGTGGAGCGCATGGCCCGCCCGACCCGCGTCCGGTGGATGAACAGGTGGAGCGCGGCCATCAGGGCCAGGGCGAGGACGATCACGAACAGGTTGACCTCGCGGATCTGGATGGGGCCGATCGTCAGGAGCGGGTTCGGGATGATCTGGGGCACGGTGACGATCGAGTTGCTGATCAGCACGAACACGAGGTTCTGCAGGATGAAGCTGACGCCGATCGCGGTGATCAGCGGGGCGAGCCGCGGGGCGTTCCGCAGCGGGCGGTAGGCCAGGCGCTCGATCACGACGCCGACGATGCCCATGACGACCATCGACACCGTGAACGCGCAGGAACAGCACCTCGATCAGCAGCACCGGGTCCTGGATCGCGCCGCTGAACCCGAGCGTCGTGAGCAGCCACCAGCACACGAACGAGCCGACCATGAAGATCTCGCCGTGGGCGAAGTTGATCAGCTCGATGATGCCGTACACCATCGTGTAGCCGAGCGCGATCAGGGCGTACATCGCCCCGATCGTGAGGGCGTTGATGAACTGCTCCTGGGCCTGGGCTCCGGCGCCGATGACCATGAGCCCGTAGGCGACCGCGAGCGAGATCGCGATCGCGATCGGCATCCGCCAGCGGCTGTCGAGCGACCTCCTCGCCGCCCGGGGTTCGGATATCGCGGTTACTCATCGGCGGATCACCCACTCCAAGGATCGACTGTGGTTGACCACCCCGCGGGTGTGAAGAAGGCCGGGCCCTCGTTGCCGAGGCGTCCGGCCTTCTTCAGGTGTGCGCTACTTGACCGGGTCGGCCGTGAAGTCGCGCTGCTTGAGGAACTTCCAGTCCTTCGTCGTGGGATCGAACTGGTAGTACGAGATCGTGTGCTGGGTCGTGTCGCCGTTGGCGTCGAAGCTGACCTTCCCGAGCACGGTGTCGAACGAGTTCTTGCGGGTCGACCACGTAGGCGCGGACCGCCTCGCGCAGCGCGGCGGGATCCGTCACGCCCTTGCCGACGGCCGCGAGGGCCGCGAGGAAGATCTGCGTGCAGGCATAGCCCGGGGCGCTGTAGGAGCCGGGGGGATCGGTGAACTTGGCCTTGTAGTCGGCCGCGAACTTGTCCGGGTTGGGGATGTCGTGGATCGCGGCGACGGTGCTGTAGCTGTTGACGTCGCCATCCGGGCCGGCGATGTTGAGGAACGTGCTGGCGGTGCCTGCCGGGCCATCGCTGATGCCGTCGCCGCCGACGATCGGGATGGTGAGACCCTGCTGGGCCATCTGCTTGCGGAACAGGCCGATGCCCGAGGTCGTGACGCCGCCGTACATGATGATGGCGGGGGCGAGGCCCTTGATCTTCGTGATCTGGGCGCTGAAGTCGGTGGTCGTGTCCGGCACGCCCTCGCTGCCGACGATCGTGCCGCCGAACGTCTTGTAGGCATCGGTGAAGCCCTGGCCAGGCCCTTGCCGTAGGTCTGGGTGTCGTCGAGGACGTAGGCGGTCTTCGCGCCGACGGTGTTGTAGGCGATGTCGGCGGTGCCGGCACCCTGGTTGTCGTCGGTGGTCGCGACGCGGACGTAGGCGATCTTGTCCGGGTTCGTCGACCGGAGCTTTGCCGGCGTCGTCGCCCTTGGTCAGCCCCACGGCGGTGTTGGCCGGGCTGCACTGCATGAGGCCGGCGGCGTTGCTGACCGGGATCTCGGCCTGGGCGACGCTGGAGTTGTACGGCCCGACGACGAACATGACCTCCGCGTCGTTGGCCAGCGTGGACATGTTCTTGGCGCCCTGGTCGGCGTTGTGCTTGCCGTTGACCGCGTCGTCCTGCTGGTTGATGGTGACGTTGAAGCCGGGGACCTTGATCTGGTCGAGCGCCAGCGCCACGCCGTTGGCGGTCGGGACGCCGTTCGGGGCCTCGCCGCCGGTCATCGGCAGCTCGATCCCGACCTTGACGTTGACGTCACCGGCCGCTGCGCTTGCGGCGGGTGCGCTGCTCGCCCCGGTGCTGGCGGCCGGCGCGCTTGTGGCGCCCGTCCCGCTGCAGGCCGAGACGACGATGGCCGCGGCCGCGACGGCCACGCCCAAACGTGCGAACTTCATTGACTCCTCCTCCAATTCCCCTCGTCGATGCCCGCGGGCTTCCGATGCTCGCGGGCCGTGCCGTCGTCCCAGGTGGCCGATTGGACGGTTCGGCGCGGCGGTGACGGCGACACGGGACGAGGGACCGATTCGCCCGGAACATGGAGTCCCGGAGCGATGCCGTATCATAGGCCCCGGCGTCAGGGATGCAAGGCTGTCGTTTGCAGCCGGATTCCCGGCCAGCTCGCCTCGGGACGGCTGTTCGAGCCTCGTGTCGCTCGCCTCCCGGGCACCCGTCATCGCGGCCAGGCGCGGGGCCGCCCGTCCGGACCAGTTCGGGCCCGGCAACCGGCGCACCGGCCGCTCGCTGCTCGAGGTACATGCTCGGCGTGGAGTACCTGATCCGACAGGCCCGCATCACCGACGTCGACCGCCTGGCCGCTATCGGCCGGACGACGATCCGGGGATCAGGCCGCGGGTCGCTCGACGCCGCCGACCTCCTTCGGCAGCTCGTCTACCTTCCGAACGCGAGCCTGGTCGTCGCCGAGATGCGGCGCGAGCTCGTGGGCGGGGCGCTCCTCGTCCTGCGTCCGTCGGTCACTGCCGGCGGCTACGTGGGAACGGTCGACTTCCTGGTCGTCGCCCCGGACCACGACGCGGACCGCGTGACGGACGCCCTGCTCGAGGAGCTGCTCCGCTCGGCCGGCAACAAGGGTTGCACGCAGGTCGAGATGGCCCAGCCCGACGACCCTGCGGATCTCGGGCGCCTCGAGCGCGCCGGGTTCGCCCCAGCCGGACCCATGCTCCGGCGGCCACTCGCGGCACCCGGATCGGGCCGCCGCCTCTAGCGCACCGGGCGGTCCGGACACGGTCCGGATCACGCCCACATACATAGGAGTCAACGTGGGGAAGAACGTCGCCGTCTTCGTGGACGTGGCGAACATCTTCTACGCGGCCAAGGCGGCCGGCGTGGATATCGACTACGTCACGCTGCTGAAGTCGGCAACCGCCGGACGTGATTTCGTCCGCGCGTACGCGTATACCGGGCTGGACCCGGACAACGAGAACCAGCGCAACTTCCACCAGTTCCTCGCGCGGCACCAGTACAAGGTGGTCAGCAAGGACATTCGCAAGTACGGCGACGGCAAGGTCAAGGCGAACCTCGACATCGAGCTCGTCGTCGACATGATGAAGACCGCCCGCAACCTGGACGTGGCCGTGGTCGTGTCGGGTGACGGGGACTTCGCGCCCGCGATCCGCGCGGTCCAGGAGATGGGCGTCCGCGTCGAGGTCATCAGCTTCCGCGGCAACACTCGTCCGACCTGATCGAGGTCGCGGACCTGTTCACCGACATCGCCCACATCGCCAAGGTCGACAAGAGCTCGACTCGCTCCGGCCGCCGCGTCGCCGACGACGACGAGGACCTGTCGATGACCGAGGTCCCGGACAAGCTGTCCGAGGGCACCGGTCGCGGTCGTGGCCGGGGTCGCGGTCGCGGACGCTACGACCGCGAGGACGCCTACGCCAGCGGCTCGCGCGGCGGGCGCCCGTCGTCCGGTCGCGACTACGGCCGCGACGCGGGTCGGGAGCCGGCTCGCGAGCTGGTGGCTGGCCCGACCGGCGCGTCGCCCGTCGGGCTCGTCGCCCTCCCGGGCGAGAAGCTCTCGCGGGTCGCTCCCGCCGCCCGGGTCGAGGTCGCCGAGGAGCTCGAGGAGCTCGAGGCCCCCGCGGACGGCATGGACGCTGCCCCGGGCGACACGGAGCTCGAGGGTGAGGGTGAGGCCGATGCCCGCCGCCGGCGTCGCCGCCGCGGTGGTCGCGGCCGGGGTCGCGGACGGCAGGACCAGCCGATCGAGGGTGGTGAGCCGCTCGAGGGCGTCGAGCCCGCCGTCGGGGCCGAGGACGTCGAAGTGGTCGACGGCGAGGTGCTCGAGGGCGAGGAGCTCGAGGGCGAGGAGGTTGCCGCCGAGGCCGCCCCGCGCCCGGAGCGGCCCGCACGCGGTGGCAGGGCCAGGACTCCGTCGGGCGAGCTGCCCACGCCGTTCGACGACCTCGACGCGCTGGCTGCGGCACCGCGAGGGCCGAGGTCCGCGCCGTTCGGGTCTGTCTGGGACCGCCAGCTCGGCACCCCGGCGGCACGACCGGCCGCGGGCCTGGCCCCGCTCCCGGATGACGACGAGGATCTCGAGGAGCCGGCAATCCCCGAGTACCTCCTCGCCGAACAGCGTCGCGGCCAGGGTGGCCGCGGTGGAGGCGGTGGAGGGGCACGCGGTGGTCGCGGCGGTGGAAACCGGAGCGCCTACGCGGCTGCCATGGAGCGCGAGCGCTACGGCGGTGGCCGTGGCGCGGGCACGAGTCGCTACTCCGAGCCGGCCCGCAGTGGTCGGGGCGGCGGTGGCGGGATGCCCGGAGCCGGCGGCCCCGGCGGCGGCCCCGGCGGTGGTCGCGGCGGGCAGCAGCCGCCGCGCGGGCCACGGCCCGAGCGCCAGGACCGCGCCGACCGTGCCCCGCGCGCGGGCGGCGAGGAGTGGAGCGAGGTTCCGCCGGAGCTCGAGCAGATGCTCCGCGCCCAGCTCCAGCGTTCCCGCCCCGCGGCGTCCACCACGCCCGCGGTGACCGCCGCGCCGGCCGAGGCCCAGGCCCCGGCCGTCGAGACGGCTGCCGAGCCCGTGGCCGGAACCCCCAGGCGCCGGACGACCCGCAAGCCCGCGGCGTCCACCACGCCCGCGGTGACCGCCGCGCCGGCCGAGGCCCAGGCCCCGGCCGTCGAGACGGCTGCCGAGCCCGTGGCCGGAACCCCCAGGCGCCGGACGACCCGCAAGCCCGCGGCGTCCACCACGCCCGCGGTGACCGCCGCGCCGGCCGAGGCCCAGGCCCCGGCCGTCGAGACGGCTGCCGAGCCCGTGGCCGGAACCCCCAGGCGCCGGACGACCCGCAAGCCCGCGGCGTCCACCACGCCCGCGGTGACCGCCGCGCCGGCCGAGGCCCAGGCCCCGGCCGTCGAGACGGCTGCCGAGCCCGTGGCCGGAACCCCCAGGCGCCGGACGACCCGCAAGCCCGCGGCGTCCACCACGCCCGCGGTGACCGCCGCGCCGGCCGAGGCCCAGGCCCCGGCCGTCGAGACGGCTGCCGAGCCCGTGGCCGGAACCCCCAGGCGCCGGACGACCCGCAAGCCCGCGGCGTCCACCGAGGGCTGACCGCGTTCGATCCATCGCCAGCGACGTGGACGGCTTCCTGACCGTCGGCCACCCGGCCGCGGTCGCGGCCGTCCACGCCATGCTGGGGTCGCGTGTCCCTCACGCGATCCTCATCAGCGGCCCGGCGTCGGTCGGCAAGGTTGCCCTCGCCCTCGATCTTGCCGCCGGCCTGCTCTGCACGGGCGCCTCCGGCGGCAGTCGGCCGTGTCGCCGATGCCGCACCTGCCGGATGGTCGAGCACGGGAACCACCCGGACCTCCACTGGCTCGGACCAGACGGGCCCGGCGCCCAGGTCTCCATCGGTGGCCCGGGGTCGAAGACGCGCGGCGTCCGCGACCTCGTCACCGAGCTGTCGCTCCTGCCGGTCGAAGCCGGCGGACGCGTGGCGATCATCCGGGACGTCCACCGGGCGGGCGAGGATGCCCAGTCGGCGCTCCTCAAGACGCTCGAGGAGCCGCTCCGCGACACCACCGTCATCCTGTGCACGGACGACGAGGACGTGCTGCTGCCCACGATCCGGTCGCGGTGTGCGCGGATCCGGCTCGGCGTCGTGGGGGTCCGCGACGTGGAGCGCCTGCTGGTGGAGCGCGGCCTCGCGGACGCCCCGACGGCGGCGCGCCTCGCCCGGTTGACCCGTGGCCGTGCCGGCCTGGCGGTGGCCTATGCGACCGCGGACGGCGCCGAGGCGATCCGGGGCGAGCTGACGCGGACCCTGCTCGATCTCCTGGAACTGGGCCCTTCGCGCCGCCTGGCCGCGGGCCGGCCGCTCCTGTCCCGGTCGATGGAGCTCGACGCGCTCCTGGCGCCGGCCGCCCCGATCGAGGCGTCGCCCAGGCGTCCTGGCCGCGGCCGGGGATCCCAGGGTGCCCCGGCACAGACCGGGTCCGGCAGCCCGTCCGCCAACGCGCCCGGCAGTCCGATCGGCGGGCAACCGACCGATGGGCGGCCGGCGGACACGGGGGACGATGACGCGGCCGGCGAAGCCACCGACGAGGGGTCCGATGACACCGCCGCGAGGAAGACCCCGGCCGCGGCGAGGCGGCGGGCACTCCTGACGCTCCTGGACGCGTGGCGGAGTCTCGCGCGGGATCTCGCATTCGCGCAGCACGGCGCGCGTGGCTCGATCCGGGACGCGACGCTCCTCGAGGAGATCGAGGAAGCCGCGCGCGATCTGCCACCGGGCGCCCCGGCGGAGATGCTCGCCCGCCTCGCGAGGGCGGATGAGCTGATCGTGGGCAACGTCAGCCCCGAGCTCGTGCTGGACGTCCTGCTCGTTCGCTGGCCGCGCCGGCGCCGCGCCGCATGGAGACGGCCGGACGGGCCGGGCGCCGGCGACGGCGCCGGGCGCACCGGTGACCCGGCCGGCGCCTCGGCCACTGCCCGGGACGCCGGGCGCGCACGCCTCGACGCGAACGTTCGCGGGAGAGTGCAGGGTGTCGGCTATCGCGTGTTCGCGCTCCGTGAGGCCGGTGCGCTGGGCCTCGACGGGTTCGTCGCCAACGAGTCGGACGGCAGCGTCCGCGTCGTCGCCGAGGGGTCGCGGACCGACCTCGCGACGCTGGTCGAGCGCCTCGAGGACGGCCCTCCGGCCGGGTATGTGGACCGGGTGATCACCCGCTGGGAGCCCGCCCGCGGCATTGCCCGAGGCTTCCGGATCGAGAGTGGGGCGCACCGCGGCGATTGAGGGGATCGGCCCGTGCTGCAACCCGCTCGCCCCGTGCCCAGGGCCTTGGTGGGCAGGGCCCTGGTGCGGAGGGCCTTGGTGCGCACGCGCAACGACCCCCCTGACTCCCGGCGAGCCCTCCGCAGGACGACCCGCCCATACCGATCGCGGGCCGGGCCGGGCACGCTCTCCTCGATGGACGACCATAATCCAGCCGAGGTCCTGCCGAAGCTCTACCGCGAGGTGCTCGACGGCGTCGGTCGGCTGGAGCGGATCGGCGAGCGGAAGGCCGCGTACGACATCCGGCTCAAGGCACAGCGCGCCTACTCCGGTCGCTGGAGCGAGCGCACACGGCGCTCCCTGGTCAAGCTTGAGCGCGACGCGCGATCCCGACTGGCCGCCAGCTCTCGCGCAGCCGCGGTCGGGGCGCTGTCCCGGAGCAGCGAGCCCGTCTGACCCGCGACCGCCCGCGGTCGCCCCCCGCCACTTTCCCCGTCCCACATCTCACCGACTCCTGCCTTGGGTTCCTCCGCCGGTGCCACCCACGAACGGCGCGGTCGTCGTACGCTGCGATCGATGCCCACCACGATCGGCGACCTCATCGACCGCGCCCTCGCCGGCTTCGACGCGCTCACCCTCACCGCGGAGCCCGTGGAGGACGAGTACCAGTACGTCACAGACCTCGGCACGGTCTGGCGCGCCCGCCTGCGCGCGATCGCCGCCGCCCGTGGCACGGAGCCCGCGCCGCCGGGCACCGACGGAGCGGTCACTGCCCTCGTCGCCGAGGCGGCCCTGATCTCGGACCCACACCGCGCCATCGACTGGCTGTCCACGCTCCCGCAGGTGGCGCTCGCGACGCTGGGGGAGCCCGCCTGATGCGGTTCATGGAGGCCCGCCCGGACGGCCGCGCGGTCGTCTACGCGCACATCCAGGCCGACCCGCTCGTGGCCCGCGCCGCGGACCTCCTGGCGGACGCGACCACCACCCAGCGCCTGCTCGCGCGCGCGGTCATGAACGGGGAGTCCGTCGATGCCGCGACATGGCGGACGATGTTTCCGACACTGTTCGGCCCTGCGGCACCCTCACCCGGAGACCCGATCCGTGACCGCTCCGAGGCCGTGCTGCAGGCGTCGCTCGAGGTCGCAGACCGCGGCGACCAGGCCCGCAGCCAGTTCCGCGGCGCCATGGTGGAGGCTCTCACGGAGCGCCTGCTCGCCTTCAGGACCGGCCCCGTCCGTCGCGAGCGCCGGATCCTGTTCGACGGCCGGCCGGCCGAGATCCACCCCTACGACGTGACGGTCGAGCGCGATGGTGCCGCCGAGGCCTGGGATTGCAAGTGGGGCGCCCGCGGGATCAAGGCCGACGTCCTGCACCAGCTCGACGACGCGCGCCGCGGTGCCGCCGACGAGGGCGGGCGGATCCTGGTGGGGCTGGTCGTGTTCGACGCTCGGCGCTCGAGCGAGGTCCGTCTCGTCCGGGAGCGTGGTCCGGTGGCCGCCGACAGCGTCAAGCTGATCGCCCTCGAGGGCCTGGACCGGCTGGCCGGCCGGAAGCCCGCGTGAGCGACGCCTTCGCGGCCAACGGCATCACCGTTCCCTACCGCGTCCGCTTCGACGAGTGCGGTCCGGACGGGAACGTGCGGACCTCGTCGCTGCTGCGGTACGCGCAGGACATCGCGTGGATCCACTCGGAGGGGCTGGGGTTCACCCGGGAGTGGTACGCCGGTCGGGGCCTCGCCTGGGTCGTGCGTGCTGCCGAGCTCGTGATCCTCGCACCGGTTCCACTCGGCAGCACGCTCCTGCTCTCGACCGCGCCGACCGGGTTTCGCCGCGTGTGGGGCCGGCGCCGGACCGAGGCCCGCCTCGCGGACGGCGAGCTCGCGATGTGGGGCTACACGGACTGGGTCATGACCGACCATCGGGGCATGCCCGGCCGCATCCCTGCCGAGTTCCCCGCCGCTTTCGCCGTGCCGCCCGGGACGTTCGAGCCGGTCCGCGTTCCGCTGCCGGAGACGCCAGCCGATGCCGCCATCCACCGGACGGTGGTCCGGCCGCAGGACGTGGACCCGATGGGTCACGTCAACAACGCCGCGTACGTGGACTACCTCGAGGAGGCGCTCATCGCCGCGGGCGACGACGCCCGCCGGGTGCTCGCCGCCGTCCCCCGCCGGATCAGGCTGGAGTACGCGGCCGCTGCCGCGCCGGAATCTTCGATCACGGGCGCAGCATGGCAGGACGGCGGCGCTGCGAGCGACGGGTGGGATTGGCGGTTGACCGATGACGACGGGCGCGACCTCGCTCGCGGCCAGGTCGTGCGGGGCGGACGGGAGCCGGACTGACGCCACACACATCGGACACCCGGTACTTTCCGCCCATGACCCGGGGCGAGCCCGCGCGGTGCCAGCACGAACCGGGCCGGGCCGACGGCCCGGCAATGGGACCATCGCCCCATGGTCCGAGCCGGACGGCCACGTACTCTGGTGAGCGCGGGGGCGGCCATCCGGCTCGCAGCCGCGCACGAACCACGCACGCGAGTCGTCGCCCCTTGGACACCCTGACCACAGTCCTCCTCCTGGTCGTCGCGATCGCCCTCGTCGGCGCCCTCGCGGGTACCGCGGGCTTCGCCGCGCTCGTCGTCCGCCGCCAGAACCGGCGCATCGCCATCCTCGTCGAGCGGCTCACGAACGCCGCCGACGAGGGCGCGCTGGTCGCCCTCGAGGCGAGCCGCATCGAGGACCCTCGCCTCCGCGCGGCGTTCCGGCGGCTGGGCGACCGGGTCGCGGACACATGGCGGCTGGCCACGGTCGATCCCCTGACGGGCATCGCCAACAGGCAGGCGGTCCTGACGCGCGTCGACGACGAGATCGCCCGTGCCGCCCGCTACGGCCGCCCGCTCTCGGTGGTGATGGTCGATCTCGACCGCTTCAAGCGCCTTAACGACACCCACGGCCACGCGGCGGGCGACTGTGTCCTCCGCCATGTCGCCCAGCTGTTGAACGCCAACGTCCGCGCTGTGGACCTCGCGGGCAGGTACGGCGGGGAGGAGTTCCTCATCGTGCTGCCCGAGACGGATGTGGACGCCGCCGCCTCCCTGGCGGAGAAGCTGCGCCGGATCGTCGGCAGCAGCGAGGTCCGGATGCCGGACGGCGAGCGGGCCTCGATCACGATGTCCGCGGGCGTTGCGGGGGGCCACGGTGGCGTCCTGCAGGTCGACGCGCTCGTCCGGGACGCCGATGCCGCGCTCTACGCCGCGAAGGCGCTCGGTCGCAACCAGGTCTACGTCTTCCACGAGGGCGGCGACGAAGACACCGTCAGGCGATCGCCGATCGGCCCCGGGGCCAGGTCCCAGGCGCTCGACGTCGGTCGGGCGGCGATGGTGGCCGCCCAGGATGCCCTCCTGCGGACGCTGTCCGGGCGCGAGTCGTGGGCCGGCAAGCCCTCCACGCTGATCGCGGAAGCCTCGGTGGCGATGGCGCGATCGATCGACCTGCCAGCGGGTGAGCTGGACCGGATCCGCACGGCCAGCCTCCTCCATGACCTCGGCAAGCTGGCGATCCCCGACGAGATCCTGGGCAAGCCCGGGGATCTCGCGGCGTCGGAGTGGCGGGTGGTCGCCGAGCACCCGAAGATCGGCCAGGTGGTCCTAGAGCAGGCGGGAGCCCTGCGCGACGCGGCAACGATCGTCCTCCATCACCACGAGTGGTACGACGGACGCGGCTACCCGCACGGCCTGGCCGGCGCGGAGATCCCGATCGGCGCCCGCATCGTGTCGATCGCGGACGCGTACGAGGCGATGATCGCCGGGCGCCCCTACCGGGCTGCCATCAGCCACGCCGAGGCCGTCGCCGAGATGCGCCGGCAGGCCGGCGTCCAGTTCGACCCGGAGCTGGTCGAGATGTTCGTCGCGCTGTTCCCGGCTGGCGTGCCCTGGGCGCCCGACCCACACCGCCACGACCTCGACGAGGCGGCGTTCGAGCTGCTGCGTGGGCGGCGCGTGCCAGTGGGGACCGCCGTCGCCGGGTCGAGCACCGCGGCCCTCCACGACGCCGTCCACGAACAGCGCCGCCGAGCCGTCTGAGCGGGCTGCGCCGCCGACCCCGCCCCGACCCCGCCCCCCCGCAGACCCGGTATTGGGAGGCCCGCGCCGCCCCACACGTATCCGCGTGAGTGCCACGCATGGATTCCCGGCCTCCTTGTCACGACCGTGCGTCGGATGCACGCCGGCGGCACCGCGTCCATGAGCGCCGAGCGTGGGTCGGGCTTCGCAACACGATCCGTCTTGCATGGCGCGCATGGAGATGGAGAGGAGCCATCGAAAACGTGCGCGCCGCGCACGAGCGGGCTCCGGCCATCGCCGGTCGGGGTCGCGCGCCGCGCGCGTGCCGGTATGCCGGTATGCACCGGCCGACGCGTCGTAAGGGCTTCGCCGGATCCATCCCGGTCCGCGTGCCCAAAGGCCTTGCGCGCCCCGAGGATCATGTGGGTCCGGACCACGCAGAGGATGACCTCAATGCCGCATCCAAGGGACCGCCGGGTCGACGCCTACATCGACGGACTGCCCGACTGGCAGCGCGACATCTGCACGCGGCTCCGCGACCTGATCCACGCCGCGGACCCCGAGATCGTGGAGACCATCAAGCGCACCGTCCGGCCCTACTTCGTCCTGGACGGCAACGTGTGCGCCCTCCTGGCGGCGCGGGATCACGTCAACCTGTTCCTGTACGACGGGGCGATCGTCCCCGACCCCGAGGGGATCATCACGTCGGGGCACGACAACATGACGGCCCGGACGATCGCATTCCGGCGGGACGAGGCGATCCCTTCACCCGCCCTGACGGCGATGCTGCGGCAGATCATCGCCAACAACCGGGCCGGCGGCTGGCGCAGGATCAAGGCCCAAGGGTCCGCGGCGGCGAGCACGCGGTCCACGGTCTGACTTGACGTAACGTTGCATTGCGATATATCGTGATGCCGCGCCGATAGTGCGCAATCTTGATAGGAGGCAGCATGACGCTGTACGACAAGACCCGGTCGCCCCGGATGGGCGACCAGGCGATGGGACACGGTGGCCCCCGGCGCCACCACCACGACGAGGGCCCTGCCCCTGCGCGGCCCGGGAGGCGCGGTACGCCCGGCGGGCACCGCGGTCCCGGATTCGGTGCGCCGAAGGCAGGCGGATTCGGCGGGCCTGGCGGGCCCGGCGGCTACGGCCCCGGCGGCTACGGCGGCCACGGCCGCGGGAGGATGACCCGACGCGGTGACGTCCGCGCCGCGATCCTCGCGCTCCTCGCCGAGAAGCCGATGCACGGCTACCAGGTGATCTCGGAGCTCGACGCACGCACGGAGGGGCGCTGGCGCCCGAGCGCCGGCTCCATCTATCCGACGCTCCAGCTGCTCGAGGACGAGGGGCTCGTCCGGAGCGAGGAGATCGCCGGTCGACGGACATTCAGCCTGACGGATGCGGGCACCGCCGAGACGGCCGGACGCGGTGCCACCGCCGGCGCGCCGTGGGAGACCGATCCGGCCGCTGACGAGCACCCGGCCTTCGCGCTGCGCCGCCTGAGCTTCGCGGTCGGCGCCGCGGCCATGCAGGTCGCCGAGGTCGGCTCCGCGCGCTCGCGCGACCAGGCCCGCGAGATCCTCACCGACGCCCGGCGCCGTCTCTACCGGCTGTTGGCCGACGACGACGCGCCCGATCCGACAACGACGGCGACGCCCGCCGACGAGGCGTAGGCAACGCGCGTGACGGCACGAGTGTGATGCCGCGACGACGGGACCGGCCCGATGACGATGCGCGGCGGAGGCGGGGGCGGCGGCGGCCTCATGCGCTCGCTGCAGCGCGACGACTCGGTGCGATCCCAGCGGCTGTCGAAGGGCCTGATCCGGCGCATCGCCCGGTTCGCGGCGAAGTACCGGACCCTCCTGGTCGGGTTCCTCGTGCTCATCGTGATCGACGCCCTCGTCGCGGCGGCCAACCCGCTCATCTACAAGGCGATCATCGACAACGGCATCCTGGCCGGGCAGGCCGACGTCGTCGTGAGGCTGGCGATCCTCCTGGGCGTGCTCGCCGTCGTCGCCGCCGCGCTCTCGCTCTGGGAGCGCTGGATCTCGGCGCGCATCGGCGAGGGCCTCATCTTCGACATGCGGACGCAGGTGTTCACGCATTTCCAGCGGATGCCGATCGCGTTCTTCAGCAGGACGCAGACCGGCGCCCTGATCAGTCGCCTGAACAACGACGTCCTCGACGCCCAGAGCGCCTTCACCAACACGCTCTCGTCGGTGGTCGGCAACGCCATCAGCGTGGCGATCACGCTCATCGCGATGTTCTACCTGAGCTGGCAGATCACCCTGCTGGCGCTCCTGCTGTTCCCGGTGTTCGTGCTGCCCGCCCGCTGGGTCGGCCGCCGGGTCCAGGCGATCACGCGCGAGAGCTACGACCTCAACGCGTCGATGACCTCGATGATGAGCGAGCGCTTCAACGTCTCGGGCGCCCTGCTGGTCAGGCTGTTCGGCCAGCCGGCACGCGAGGTGAGCGCGTTCGAGGGGAAGGCCGGCCGTGTCCGTGACATCGGCGTGACCCGCGCGATGTACATGACGGTGTTCATGGTCTCGCTCGTCCTGACGGCATCGCTCGCGACCGCGCTCGTCTACGGCCTCGGTGGGCTGCTCGCGATCTCCGGTGCGATCCAGGTGGGGACCCTGGTCGCGCTGGCCGCGTACCTGAACCGCCTGTACGGACCGCTCACGGCGCTCTCCAACGCCCAGGTCAGCGTGATGACGGCGCTGGTGTCGTTCGACCGGATCTTCGAGGTCCTGGACCTGCCGCCCATGGTCGACGAGAAGCCGGATGCGGTCGACATCCCGCGAGGCCCGGCAACGATCGAGTTCGACCGCGTCGACTTCAGCTACCCGCGGGCCGAGGATGTCTCGCTCGCGTCGCTGGAGTCGGTGGCGATCCTCGACCAGGCGCCCACGGGGCAGGTGCTCCACGGCGTCAGCTTCGTCGCCCGGCCCGGCGAGCTGGTCGCGCTCGTGGGGCCATCTGGAGCCGGCAAGACGACGATCGGAAGCCTGGTTCCCCGCCTGTACGACCCGCGCGCCGGGTCGGTCCGGATCGACGGCATCGACCTCCGGGACGCGACGCTGGACTCGGTGCACCGCGTCATCGGGGTCGTTACCCAGGACGCCCATATGTTCCACGACACCATCCGCGCGAATTTGCTCTACGCGAGGCCGGACGCGACCGACGGCGACCTGCTCGACGCCCTGCGCGCGGCCCAGATCCTGCCCCTCGTCGCCTCGCTGCCCGACGGCCTCGAGACCGTCGTGGGCGACCGCGGCTACCGCCTGTCCGGGGGCGAGAAGCAGCGCATCGCGATCGCCCGCCTGCTGCTGAAGGCGCCCGACATCGTCGTCCTCGACGAGGCCACCGCCCACCTGGACTCGGAGTCGGAGCAGGCGCTCCAGGAGGCGCTCAAGACCGCGCTCTCCGGGCGGACGTCCATCGTCATCGCGCACCGCCTCTCGACGGTCCGGGACGCCGACCAGATCCTCGTGCTCGCGGACGGCCACATCGTCCAGCGCGGCAGGCACGCCGAGCTCCTCGCCGCGGGCGGCCTGTACGCCGAGCTGTACCGCACGCAGTTTGCGCCGCAGCGGGTGGTCTCCGGGGCCGGCTGACCAGGGGCGCGGGGGCTGTGCACCGGCTTATCCGCTTGTGCGAACCGACGGGACACCCCGTTGGTCCACCATCTTGGCACCTGCGGCCGGGCTCTTGCGAGGTACCACAGAGTGGTATAAAGTCCAACCTATGGATCAGATCCCCACAGTTACAGCGGGAGTCAGGATGAACGGCGGGTCTTCTCAGGCGAACGCACCGCGACGAGCATCGGCGTGATCGGGCTCGGCAGATGGGTGCACGCATGGCACGCGTCCTCGCCTCCAAGGGCTGGCATGTCGTCGGCTGGGACCTGTCTCCGGCTGCCGCGCCGCGCTCGCCGGGAGTGGCGTGGACGTCGTCGAGACCGTCGCCGAGGTCGCAGCGGGGACCGGTGTTGTCCTGACTTCCCTGCCGGACGGCACGTCCGTCCGGAGCGTCGCCTGGGCCAGGGTGGCCTGTCGTCCGTCACGGCATCAGGGCTCCTCATCGACCTTCCACGACCTCGCCGGAGGAGGCGCAGGCGCTGTCGGCCGACCTGGGGCCAGGGGCTGGGGTTTCATCGACGCTCCGGTCAGCGGTGGGGTCGGCGCCGCCGCGGCGGGCACCCTCACGATCATGGCCGGGGGAGGCAAGGCGAGACCTCGAGCGGGCCCGGCCGGTCCTGATGCGATCTCCGCGAAGCTGGTCCACGCGGTCCGGCCGGTGCCGGTCAGGTGGCCAAGGCCTGCAACCAGCTGATCGTGATGGCCACGATCTCGGCCGTGGCCGAGGTGATGGTGCTGGCCCGGGCCGCGGGCCTCGACCCCGCCGACGTCCGCGAGGCGCTGATGAGCGGCCTCGCGGCCAGCCCGATCCTCGACGCCCACGGTGGCCGGATGCTCCGCCGCGACTTCGAGCCCGGCGGCATGGTCAAGTACAACGTCAAGGACATCGCGGCCCTGAACGCGCTCCGGAACCGCTTCGGGCTCCGCCTGCCGATGTTCGAGGCGGCCGCCGGCCAGGACGAGCGACCGGATCGACGGTTGGGGCGGTGATGTCGACAACTCGGCGATCTTCCTCGTGGTCGAGCGAGACGCAGGCCTCGAGCCGCAGGGCGCCACGAGCCGTCGTCCGCGCAGTGACCGCCGTGCATGGACCCTGGGCCGCTCCTACTCCTCCTCGTCGGGAGCTACAGCGACATGGATGTCCTGGCCCACCAGCCGTCTGCGCCGGTCCCGGCAGGGGGATCTACGGGCTGACGCTGGGCGCGGACGGAACGCTCGCCCCGAACGGCGTCACAGAGGCACTCAACCCGGCGGTGCTGATCCCGCACGCCGGGGGAGGGTGCTGTATGCCATCTGCGAGAGGATCCAGACGAGGGTCGGTCCTCGGTAGCGTGAACGTGAGGGACGATCGACGACGCGATCTTCAAAGCGTCGGGACGATCGACCTGTACTCGCGCTCGCGCCGCGGCGGGATGCGGCGATCGTCATCCGCTACTGGGACGCAATGATCGACGTCGTCGACGTGGATGAGGACGGCAGGCTCGGCCGCTGCGCCAGAGCTTCAGGCAGTCTGCCGGCCGGACGACCAATGGCGCCAGGTCGAGAGTCGAGAGGACCACTGGGGAAACCGCCAGGTCGGTCCTCACGCTCACTGCGCGTACTTCTGGCACGAGTGGGTGTTTATCCCGGATCTGGGCGAGAACGCGGTCTTCCAGTACCGCTGGAACCCGGAGACGCGGCAGCTGGCGCGCGAGACGTGGATCGCGTTCGAGCCCGGCTCGGGGCCCGCGGCACATGGCGATGCACCCGTCGCTGGACATCTGCTACGTCTCGAACGAGCTCTTCAACACGGTGTGCGTCGCCGGCTCGATGCGGAGGATCCGGATGACGTCAGGCCCGCGGCTCATCCCCATCCAGTACGCGTCGACCGTCGACGATCGCGACGCTGCGAGCTACGTCTCCGAGATCAGGCTCTCACCGGATGCGCGCTTCCTGTACGTCTCCAACGCGGCGACGACTCGCTGGCGATGTTCAGGGTGCTCGATGACGGACGCCTGGAGCGCGCCGGACTGGTCCGACGGGGGGCAGGTTCCCGCGTCACTTCGCCATCAGCCCGGACGGCAGGGCCGTGCTCGTGGCCAACCAGGACTCGGGCAACGTCCGGGTTCTGGCGCGCGACATCGAGACGGGTGGCCTCGCGATGACCGACGATGCCTGCGAGATCCCGGCCCCGAACTACATCCGCTTCGTCAACGCCTGAGGGACGGACCCCAACCCACGGAGCGACCGTCACGGTGCCCAAGTGTCCGCACGACCGCTGACCCTGCACCGGAGAGCAACCGTGGACCTCGACCAATTCTCCCTCGCCGGAAGGATCGCCCTCGTCACGGGCTCCGCCCAGGGCATCGGCTACACCGTCGCTCGCGGCCTCGCGAGCGCCGGCGCGACGATCGTTCTCAACGACATCGTGCGGGAGCGGCTCGACGCGGCGGTGGGCGCCTGCCGGAACGACGGGATCGACGCGGAGGGCTCGCTATTCGACGTAACGAACGGCGACCAGGTCGACGCGGCCGTCGACGAGCTCGAAGGTCGCGTCGGTCCGATCGAGATCCTCGTCAACAACGCCGGCATCCAGTACCGGACGACATTCGTTGACTTCCCGCGCGACGCATGGGACCGGCTTCTTGCCGCGAACGTCACCGGCACCTTCCTCGCCTCGCAGGCGGTCGCCCGCAAGATGGTGGAACGGGGCCATGGCAAGATCATCTGCATCGGCTCGATGCAGAGTGAGCTCGCACGGCCGACGATCGCCCCCTACGCCGCGACCAAGGGCGCGGTGAAGAGCCTCGTCAAGGGCATGTGCACCGACCTCGCGAAGTCGGGCATCCAGGTCAACGGGATCGGCCCCGGTTACTTCATCACCGAGCTCACCAAGCCGCTGGCCGAGGACGAGGTGTTCGACGGCTGGCTCAAGGCCCGCACGCCGGCAGCTCGATGGGGCGACCCACAGGAGCTCGTCGGTGTCACCATCTTCCTCGCCTCCGACGCGAGCTCGTTTGTGAACGGGCAGATGATCTACGTCGACGGCGGCATGCTGGCGACGGTATAGAGATCGGAATGGAGATCACCACGATGCGCGCGCTCGCCTGCCACGGCGTCCATCCTCTGCGTCGAGGACGACCCCGGGTCGCCCCGGCAGCCGGTGAGGTCGAGGTCCGGATCGCCGTCGGCGGCATCTGCGGGTCCGACCTCCACTACTCGACCAGGGGGGTGTCGGCGACTTCAAGCTCCGGGAGCCAATGGCCCTGGGCCACGAGGTCGCGGGCGTCGTTGCCCGCGTCGGCGCCGACGGGACACCGTCTCGCTAGCGCGACCGCGTCGCCGGTCGTCCCGGCGCGTCCATCGGCGCCTGTGCCATG
Organism: uncultured Chloroflexia bacterium; assembly: GCA_963776395.1. Classification (GTDB taxonomy): domain Bacteria; phylum Chloroflexota; class Limnocylindria; order Limnocylindrales; family CSP1-4; genus CAIXZV01. The sequence goes on from CAVZML010000005.1 coordinate 498,784, forward strand.
TGCGCCGCCGGTCGCAGCAAGCTCTGCCTCGACATGCGGTTCCTGGGAGCGTGATGCGCTGCCCGCACATGCAGGGCGGCTTCTCCGACTACCTCGTCGTCACCGCGGCGCAGGCCATCCCGGTCCCGGACGGGCTGCGGCTCGACCGCGCGGACTACGCCGAACCGCTGGCGGTCGGGCTCCACGCCGCCACCCGCGCGGGCGATCTCCGCGGCCGTGAGGTCCTGCTCACCGGCGCCGGACCCATCGGGATCCTCGCCGTCCTCGCGGTCAAGAGCGGGCGCCGCCCGCAGCGTCGCACGGACATCGTCGACGAGCCACTTGAGGTCCAACGGCCGCGGGAGCGAGGGACCTTCAACGTGGCCCGGCCGGACGGCGTCCCGGAGGTCCATGTCGCGATCGAGATGTCCGGGTCGGCACGCGGGATGGCAACCTGCCTCGCGTCCGTCCGCCGGGAAGGGCGCGTCCTCTCCGTCGGCGAGCCGCCCGGCAACCAGCCCGCTCCGCTCGACCTCATCACGTTCCGCGAGCTCGAGGTCGTCGGATCCTTCCGGTACTCGAGGAGTTCGCCGGCGCGGTGACGGCCCTCGCCGACGGCGTCGACGTGACGCCGCTCATGTCGGGGAGCTACCGTCTCGAGCAGGCCGACGAGGCATTCGCGCTCGCGGCCGACCGGGCGCGCGCGACAAGGTCCAGCTGGATCTGGCATCGGCGTAGGCACGGGTGGACCTCAAGAAGGTACGCAGTGACATGCCCCTCTACATCAAGCCCGCGGGCGGGATCGACTTCCTGGCCCTGGGTGGCCTCGTCATCCGGCTCGACACCGGGGTCATCCCGTTCCGGAAGGCGCACTCGCCGATATCCACGTCTCGGGCGCCGAATTCAACGTCGCCTTCAACATCTCGGACTGCTTCGGCCTCCGGACGGCGGTCGCATCGGCGATGGTCGACTACCCGGTCGGCGACCTCGTCCGCGAACGCGTGCGGGCGCAGGCGTCACGCCGTTCTACAGGCAGTTCACCCACAACGGCGTCACCGGTCCGAACATCGCGACGGTCTACTCGGACCGGGCGGTCGGAATTCGCGCGCCCGTGGTGTTCTACAACCGCGCCAACGAGGCCGCGGCCCTGCTCAAGGCCGGCGACTTCGACTGGGACGAGATCTTCGCCGCCAACGGGGTCCGCTGGTTTCATTCGGGCGGGCTGTTCGAGGCGCTGTCGGAGACGACGCCGGACGTGATCATCGAGGCGATCGCCGCGGCTCGCCGCAACGGCGTCATCATGAGCTTCGACCTCAACTACCGCGCCAAGATGTGGGCCGTCAAGGGCGGCCAGGCGAAGGCCCAGGAGGTCACCCGAAAGATCGTCCGGCAGATCGACGTCCTCGTCGGCAACGAGGAGGACATGCAGCTCGCGCTCGGCATGATGGGGCCCGAAGCAGCCAGGTCCGGCGGCCTCGACACGTCGGCGTTCGTCGGGATGATCGACCGGGTCACGGCGGAGTTTCCGAACGTCCAGGTGATCGCGACGACGCTGCGGGAGGTGGCCTCGACGTCCCGCCACCGCTGGAGCGCAGTCGTCGCAATCGACGGCGAGGTGCTTCAGGCGCCGACGCTCGATCTCGAGGTCTACGATCGCGTCGGCGGCGGTGACGGCTTCGCTTCGGGCCTGTTCTACGGGTTGCTCACCGGGCAGCCGATCGGCGAAGCGCTACGCCTCGGATGGGCACACGGCGCGCTGCTGACCACCTACCCGGGCGATACCACGATGGCGACGCTCGACCAGGTCACGGCCCTCGCCGCGGGCGGCTGGTCGCGCATCCAGCGCTGAGCCCCGACACGCAGCCGTTCACAACCCAGCAGAGGAACCCGAGATGAACACAGGAACAGAACCGCGCGCCGACATCGGCCTGGTGGGGCTCGCCGTCATGGGCCAGAACCTCGTCCTCAACATGGCCGACCACGGCTACACGGTCGCCGCGTACAACCGGACGAGCGACGGTCACGGACGAGTTCATCGCCGGGCCGGCCGCCGGCGCACTCGGTCATCGGCTGCGCCACGCTCGAGGAGCTGGTCGGCGACCGCGGAAGCGGCCGCGGCGCGTGATGATGATGGTCAAGGCCGGCGCCGCGGTGGACGCGGTGATCGACGAGCTGCGCCAAGGTCCTCGAGGCCGGCGACATCATCATCGACGGCGGCAACTCGCTCTACACCGATACGATCCGCCGGACGCACGACGGTCGAGGCGCGTGGGCTGCTGTACGTCGGCACGGGCGTCTCGGGCGGCGAGGAGGGCGCGCGCCACGGTCCCTCGATCATGCCGGGCGGTTGCCCGAGCGGCGTGGCCGGCGGTGCAAGCCGATCTTCCAGGCGGTCGCCGCCAAGACGCGCCGACGGTACGCCCTGCTGCGACTGGGTTGGATCGGACGGTGCGGGCCACTACGTGAAGATGGTCCACAACGGCATCGAGTACGGCGACATGCAGGTGACGCCGAGGCCTTCGCCCTGATGCGCGGCGGCCTGGGCATGAGCACCGGCGCGATGTCCGACACCTTCCGGACGTGGGGCCGGGGCGTCCTCGACTCGCTACCTGATCGACATCACCACCGACATCCTGGCCTTCGTGGACGAGGACGGATCGCCGCTCGTGGAGCACATCCTCGACAGCGCCGGGCAGAAGGGCACCGGCAAGTGGACGGTGATGTCGTCCATGGATCTTGCGCAGCCGGTCGACCCTGGTTGCGGAGGCTGTGTTCGCGCGGATGCGTCTCGGCACTCAAGGACGAGCGTGTCCGCGGCGGCGACGGTCCTGACCGGCCCGCAAGCCAACGGCCTCGAGGTCTCCGTCGACGACATCCGCGACGCGCTCTATGCCTCGAAGATCGTCTCCTACGCCCAGGGGTTCATGCTCCTCCGTGCCGCCGCCGCCGATCACGGCTGGGACCTGGACCTCGGGCGGATCGCGTCCCTGTGGCGCGGAGGGTGCATCATCCGGGCCCGGTTCCTCGATGACATCACCGCCGCGTTCGACCGCGATCCGGGCCTCGAGAACCTCCTGCTCGATCCCTTCTTCGCCGGCGCCGTCATCCAGGCGCAGGCGGGCTGGCGGCGGGTCGTGTCGGCCGCCGTCAACGCCGGCATCCCCGTGCCGGCGTACTCGACGGCGCTCGCCTTCTTCGATGGCTACCGGAGCGCGACCCTGCCTGCCAACCTGATCCAGGCCCAGCGCGACTACTTCGGCGCCCACACCTACGAACGGATGGACCGGCCGCGGGGCGAGGTCTTCCATACGAACTGGACCGGGCATGGGGGGACCACCACGGCGGGGACCTACCAGGCATAGACGACGGACCGCCACCCCTGCGGGGAACCGGGGCGCCGCTCAGGCGCCGGGGACGAGGTCGGTGGCAGCCTTCGATGCCCGGCTAGCTGCGGGGGCCGTGATCGATGCCGCCGCGATGCCGCCGAGCACGAGGCCGAACCCGAGCAGATCGATGGGTCCCAGCGGCTCCTGGAGGAAGATGGAGGCGGTGATCAGCCCGACAACCGGGGTGGCGAGGAACCCGGTCGTCGCGGCCACCGAGCCGAGCGAGCGCGTGATCGACTGGCTGGCCCAGTTGGCGAATGCGGTCGCCAGCGGCCCGCTGTAGAGGAGGATGAGGACGGTCACTGGCTGCCAGTCGACCTGGCGGCCCTGTTCGAGCAGGAAGGCAGCGATCCCGACGGGGACGAGGGCCGTGAGCAGGATCCACGGCTGGAGGTCGAGCGGCGACGCCCGCCAGGTGTGGTGCCGGATGTGCAGCGTCACCACGGCCCACAGGATCGCCTGCAGGATGAGGGCCAGCGTGCCGGCCACCTCGAGCGGGATGCCCCAGTCGATGACGGTCGGGTTGACCAGCACGAGGATGCCTGTGATGCCGAGGGCGACACCCAGCAGCTCGGTTCGGCGGGGCAGCTTCCGGAAGACGGCCCACAGCAGGAGGACCACCCACACCGGGGTCGAGTACACGAGCACCGACGAGCGTCCCGCCGGCACGGCCTGGAGCGCGAAGTTGATGATGACGATGCCGGCCGCCACCTGGAGGGTCCCGACCGAGAGCACGATCGTCAGGTCGCTCCGCGGAGGTCGCCGGAGCCGGTGCTGGGCCGCGAGGATCGCGATCATCGTGAGCACGCCGCCGACCAGGCGCATGACGCCGTAGGTGAGCGGCGGCATGTAGTCCAGCCCGACCTTGACGACGGTCCAGTGGACGCCCCAGACCAGGGTCAGGAGGGCGAGCAGGACGAACGCGACCGGCCTGGTGTGGACGGCGGACTGCGCTGGGACGGGGGAGGACATCTGCGCAGATGCTAGTCGCCGGTGCGCGATCGTGCAATCGATTACGACCCTACGCCGGCGGCGGTCGAGCCTTCCTCGCGGAAGGCGACCAGTCGCACGATGACAGGACGGCGTGCGGTGCTACCGTCGCATGCGACGACAGCGCGAGCGACCGCCCCGACCGCCCGATCGCCGCCCGGTCGGTCCACGAGGGCGCGGCCGCAGCCGTCGCAGGGCAGTTCGGATTGGAGGAAGGCTGGCGTGACGCGATCGTTCCGTGACCTGTTTCCCAGCGGCAAGCCGATCATCGCGATGGCGCATGTGCCGCCGCTTCCCGGCACCCCGCTGTATGACGAGCAGCGAGGCGTCGACGGCCTCGTCGAGTCGGTCCGGACCGACCTGCGCGTGCTGCTCGACGGTGGCGTCGACGCCGTGATGTTCTGCAACGAGGGCGACCGGCCATACACGCTCAATGCCGGCTACGAGGGCGCTGCCGTGATGACCCGCGTCGTCACCGAGCTCCGACCGGCCGACCGGCCATTCGGCGTCGACTTCCTCTGGGACGCCCGGGCGGCACTGGCCATCGGCGTCGCGACGGGAGCGAGCTTCATGCGCGAGGTCGTGACCGGCACGTACGAGTCCGACATGGGGCTGTGGAGCCCCGACGCCGCCGGCCTTCTGCGGGAGCGGCGCCGCCTGAACTCCGACATCGCGATCTTCATGAACGTCACGCCGGAGTTCGCGTCCACGCTCGGTTCCCGCGGCGTCGGCGTGCTGGCCCGCTCGGCCGCCGTGTCCAGCCTGGCCGATGCCATCCTGATCTCGGGGCCGATGGCGGGGTCGGAACCGGACATCGCCGCGCTCCGGGAGGCGCGCGAGGCGGTCGACCCCGCACTGCCCGTGATCGTCAACACGGGCACGAAGTCGTCGAACATCGCGGCATTCCTCGAGGTCGCGGACGGCTGCATCGTCGGCAGCGACCTCAAGGTGGACGGCTACACCTGGAACCCGGTCGACCCCGAGCGAGTCCGTCGATTTGTCAAGGCAGCGCGGGGATGAGCCTGCTGCTCGGGATCGACATCGGGACGACCGCGACGAAGGCAATCCTCCTCGATCCGGATCGGGGGCTCGTCGCCGAGTCCGAGCGGCAGGTAACCCTCCACTCGCCGCACGCGGGCTGGGCCGAGGAAGATGTCGACGAGTGGTGGGCGAACGTCGTCTCGCTGTGCCATGAGCTCGCGCCGCGCGGCGAGATCGTGGGCGTCGGCGTCAGCGGTATGGTCCCGTGCGTCATCCTCCAGGACGCGGCGGGACGAGTGATCCGCCGCTCCATCCAGCAGAACGACGCCCGCGCCGTGGTGGAGATCGACGAGCTCCGTACGCGTCTCGAAGGCGCACGGGTGCTGGAGCGGACGGGCTCGGCGATCACCCAGCAGTCTGTCGGTCCGACGCTGATGTGGCTGCGGCGCCACGAGCCGGAGGCGTGGTCGCGCACGCGGACCATAGCCGGGTCGTACGACACGATCGCGCGGATGCTCACCGGGGTGCCAGGCGTCGAGGCGAACTGGGCCCTCGAGAGCGGCATCTTCGACCTCGGGACCGGGACGTGGGCGCCTGACATCGCCGACGCTGCCGAGCTCGACCCCGCGCTCCTGCCGCCGATCCGCCGACCCGCCGACGTCGTCGGCACCGTCACGGCGGCCGCTGCGGCAGCGACCGGTCTTCGCGCCGGGACCCCGGTTGTTGCGGGCAGCGCCGATCACGTGGCATCCGCGTTTGCGGCAGGCCTCGTTCGAGAAGGAGACCTGCTCGTCAAGCTCGGCGGTGCGGGCGACATCCTGCTCACGACGGCCGAGCCGGTCGTTGACTGGCGGCTGTTCCTCGACTTCCATCTCGCGCCCGGCCTGTACCTGCCCAACGGGTGCATGGCGGCCTCGGGGAGCTTCATCCGCTGGTTCCAGGCCGAGATCGCGGGCGGCGCTTCCCTGGCCGTGCTCGATGCCGAGGCGGATGCCGTTGGCCCCGGGGCGGGCGGCGTGATCGCCCTGCCCTACATGCTCGGCGAGAAGACGCCTCTCCAGGACCCGGACGCGAGGGGCGCATTCGTCGGGCTCAGCCTGGCAACGGGCCGCGGTCACCTGTTCCGCGCGGTCCTCGAGGGGATCTCGTTCGCGTTCCGGCACCACGTCGACGTCTTCGCGGAGGTCGGCCACGTGCCGCGGCGGGTCAGGGTATCCAACGGCGGCGCTCGGTCGGCCCTCTGGAAACAGGTCACGGCCGACGTGCTGGGGCTTCCGCTCGAGACCCTGCGCTCACACCCGGGATCGGCGCTCGGCGCCGCGTTCGTCGCCGGGATGGGCGTGGGCGCATTCGACGACTGGGATGCGATCGACCGGTTCGTCGAGGTGGGCGAGATCGTGGAACCGCGCGACCACGACCGCTACGAGTCGGCATATGCGGACTTCCGGGCGCTCTACCCTGCGCTGAAGACCTCGCTGGCGGCGCCCTGAGCCGCCTGCAGCCCCGCTGACGACCCCGCGAGGAGGAGCCGGTATGACGCCGCGCGACGCCAGAAGGCCGCTCGAGATCCGTTCGCCGCACGACGGGTCGGTACAGCGCGGGATCCTGAGCCTCCCGGCCGAGCTATCGGGGCGCCCCCTGCCGCTGGTGGTTGCGCCGCACCCGTTCGGCTGGTCCGTGGAGGAGGACTACGCCGGTGGCTGCGTCGGGCTCAAGGCTGCCTCCCACTCCGGCTGGCTCGGCGTGGCCTCGGAGGCGGGGATCGCGGTGTTCCAGCCGGAGGGCCACCACCGGGTCGTCGACCGCTGCTCGATGGGTTACGCGGGGGTCATGACGGACCTCCCGGCCTGGATCGAGGCAGTCGATGATGTCGTGCCCGTGGACCAGAGGCGCGTCTATGCGTGCGGCCTGTCGATGGGTGGCCTGGAGTCGCTGCTCCTCGCCGGCACGTACCCGGACCGGTTCGCCGCAGCGTTCGTCTTCAACCCCGTCGTCGACGCCGCCGCGTGGCAGGAGGACCTGGCGCAGACGGCCAACGCGGAGCTGCGCGCCGAGGGCAGCGACGCGGTGATCGCCACCGAGGTTGGCGGGACGCCCGATGAGGTGCCGGATGCCTACGCGCTTGCGGGGCGCGTTCAGGGTGCTGGACGGGCTGCGCCGGGTGCCGCTGGCGATCTGGTGGTCCCGCCTCGACCTCATCGTCCCGCGCCAGGTCGAGCGCCACGGCAAGCGCCTCTACGACGAGCTCAAGCGGCTCGACCCCACCTCACCGGTGACCGAGTACGACCACACGGCGCGGTACGCGCTGTCCGACCCGCCGACGGACGACGAGCGCTGGGCGATCCACGAGACGGCCGACTACGCCTTCGCGACCCGGTGGCTGCTCCTGCACGCACGGCACGCCTGACGCGCGGGGTCCCGCCGGTTGGGCCGGAACCCGCTCCCGCCTACCCGGTCCCGACGCGGTCGGTGGCCCACAGCAGCAGGTAGGTGAGGCCGACGATGACCAGGAACAGGATGATCGAGCCCGCGGCAGCCTTGCCGAGGTCGAGGGGTCCTGCGAGCCCGGTTCGCCAGATCAGGTAGCTGACCGTCTCGGTTGCCGTGCCGGGACCGCCGCGGGTCAGGATGTAGACGAGGTCGTACGTCTTGACGGCGGACACGGTGCGGATCAGGGCGCCGACCACGAGGATCGGCACCATCAGCGGCAGGACGATGTAGCGCAGGCTCTGCCAGCCGGAGGCGCCGTCCACGATCCCGGCCTCGATCGGGTCACGCGGGAGCGCCTGGAGGCCGGCGTAGAAGATCAGGATCAGCGCCGACGTCTCGTGCCAGATGTCGACCGCGATGACCGTCGGCATCGCGAGGTTCACGTTGCCCAGCCAGGCCTGGCGCGGAATGCCGACGAGCGACAGGAGGTAGTTCAGGATGCCGAGGTCCGGGTGCAGGATCAGCCGCCACGACAAGCCCACCGCGACCGGGCTGAGCAGCAGGGGGATCATGATCACGATGAAGTAGACGCTCCGGAACCTGAGGTTCGGAAGCGCGAGGAAGAATGCGATCGCGAACCCGATGATCATCTCGAGCGTCACGACCGAGACCGTCAGCACCAGGGTATTGACCGCGGCGTTGAGGAAGTCGGACGTGAAGACGAACCCGAGGTAGTTGGCGGGGCCGACGAAGGGATGGGACTGGTCGGCACCGGAGAGCAGGAACCGCTCGACGCTCGCGACGAGCGCATAGGCGAGAGGGAAGGCGTCGACCACCAGCAGGGCGATGAACAGCGGGATGAGGATGCGCCAGCGGAACGGCAGGCCGATGCGACGGGTCGGCGCGGTCTCCGGCGCAGTCTCCGGCGCGGCTTCCGGCACGGACGCAGGCACGGTCGCGGTCATCGGGGGTTCGAACCTCGGGAGGGGCCGGGGCGGGGACCGGGTCGGTCCCCGCCCTGCGTTGGGTCAGGTGCGCGTTACTGGTTGGCGAGCTCGGCGAGCTTCGCCGCGACGGCATCGAGCGCTTCCTGGGGCGTCTTGCGCTTGCTCACAGCCTCGGACAGCTCGCGACCGAGGGTCGCGACCAGGTCCTGCTGCTTGGTGATCAGCGGCAGGCCCTTGCCGGTCTGGAGGATCTTCAGCGCCGCCTCGAGCTGCGGGCTGACCTTGAGGATCTCCGGGTCGGTGTAGAACGCCGAGTACACGGGGGCGCTGCCCTTGAGGGCACGTGCCCGGGCGTTGTCGACCGTCGACACCCACTTGATGAACTCCCACGCGCAGTCGGGGTTCTTGGAGCTCTTCGGAACGCCGAACGACCAGACGCCGACGTTGCCGATCCCGGTCCCGGGCATGGGCGCGACCGCCCACTTGTCCTTGACCTGCGAGAGGCTGGGATCCTGGAAGTTGGACGCCGCCCAGATCACGTACGAGATCATGGTGGCGGCCTTGCCCTGCGCGAACTGGTTCATGGCGTCGTCCAGGTTCGCGCCGGCGGCGCCGGTCTGGCCGGCGTTGTCGATCAGGTCCATGTACTGGGTGAGGGCCTTGAGGCCCTTCTCGTCATTGATGGTCGGCGTCTTGAGGTCCGCGGCGTAGAGGTCACCGCCGTTCGCGTACAGGTAGTTCAGCCATTCCATCGCGATCGGGTCGGTCGGCGCGCCCTGCATGGCGGCACCCGCGAGGTCGCCCTTCTTGAGGCTCTTCGCGAGGGCGACGTACTCGTCCATCGTCGTGGGGATCGTGATCCCCATGTCGTTCCGGTACACGAGCCCCATCGGGTACGTGTAGTACGGGATGTAGTACGTCTTGCCGTCGACCTTGCCGTTGACGTCGAAGAAGGCCTGGATCATGCCGCTCAGGTCGACCTTGTCGCGGGCGATCCAGTCGTCGAGCGGGAGCATCCAGCCGGAGCGGGCGAACTCGCCCGGCCAGTAGTAGTCGACCGCGACGATGTCGTAGGTGCCGGACTTCTCGGGGCCGCTCAGCTGCGGCACGAGCTTCTCGTACATGTTGCTGTACGGCACGAGCTCGAACTGGACCTTGCCGCCGGTCTTCGTCTCGAAGTCCGGGAGCAGGTCCTGGATGTACTTGGTCTCGGAGATGTCCTCCATCAGCACCCGCATGCTGACGCCCTGGCACGCGGTGGATGCCGCCGCGGTCGCGGGCGCCGCCTCCGTCGCGGGTGCGGCGGTCGCCGGGGCTGCCGCCGTCGCCGGGGCCGCCGCCGTCGCCGGGGCCGCCGTCGGGGCGGGTGACGCGGTGCTTCCCTGGCAGGCGACGCCGATCAGCGTCACCGCCGCCAGCGCGACGGCGAGTCCCACGCGGGTCCGACCGCGAACGCGCTCTCCGGGGTTTCCAGGTCGCATGTTGCCTCCTCCTCTGTGGGGGGTGGGAATCGGAGCGCCTACTTGACGCTTCCGAACGTGAGGCCGGTCACCAGGTATCGGCGGACGACGAAGGTGAGCACGATGACGGGGGCGCTCATCAGGACGGTGGCGGCAGCCATGGGGCCGATGAGGGTGCCCTGCTGGGTCACCAGCCCGGCGACCGCGACCGGGAGCGTGCGCGACTCGAGGCCGGTGAGGATGAACGCCCACAGGAACTCGTTCCAGGCGAGCACGAAGGCGAACACGCCCGCCGCGATCAACCCGGGCGCGGCCATCGGGACGACGACCTTGAGCAGGATCTGCGTCCGGGTGGCGCCGTCGACCAGCGCCGCCTCCTCGACCTCGACGGGCAGCCCCTGGAAGAACCCCGCGAGGATCCAGACCACGAACGGGAGGCCGAACGAGAGGTACATGACCGCCAGCAGGCCCTGGTTGTTGAGGAGCCCGAGGTTGCGGGCGAAGATGAACGTGGGGATCACGAGCGCGATCGCCGGCAGGATCTGGGTGGCGAGCACGCCGATCCGCAGGGGCTGGCCGCCGGTACGCCAGCGCGCGATCGAGTAGGCCGCCGGGACGCCGATGAGCAGGGAGAGTCCGGCCGCCGCGAGCGAGATGAACACGCTGTTGCCGAAGAACCGCATGAAGTCCTGGTCGCCGAAGATGTAGTTCCAGCTGTCGAGGTTCGGCAGCGCCCCCCAGTCCGGCGGGATCAGGTACGCGACGCGGCGCGAGACGAGCGAGGTCCGCAGGATCCACAGCAGCGGCAGCAGGATCGACAGCGTGGCGATGATCAGGACGACGTGTGCGCCGATCCGGCCCAGCGATGGGCGTCGGCGGTGTGCCCGGAAGCCGGCGGTCGACGCACGACCGGCGGTCACGCGGACGGCCCCATGCAGGCTCCTTCGCTACCACGCACGGAAACAGGGACGCGACAACCTCGGCGCGTACGCTACAACCCGCGTCAACCCGGCCCCAGAGACTCTCCGGCCCATAATCGGGAGCCCCATGACCCTCACGGACTCCCGCCGCCGAGCGTAGCGTCGACACCGCTCCCACGCGGCGCCCGCCGCCTTGCCGGCCCGCCGCCAACGCCACCCAGCTCTCACGTCGATGGAGGATCCGGTGCGCCTGCAGGACAAGGTCGTCGTGATCACCGGTGCGGGCCTCGGTATCGGCCGCGCCTGTGCGCTGGCATACGCCGCGGAGGGGGCCTGGGTCGCCGTGACCGACATCGACCCCGGGCTCGCGCAGGGCGTCGTCCGGGAGATCGAGACGGGCGGCGGACGGGCCCGGGCGTGGCCGCTCGATGTCACCTCCCGCGACGCGATCGGCGTTACGCTCGCCTCGATCGTCGCCGCGCTCGGGCCGATCGACGTCTGGCACAACAACGCGGGCGTCAGCACGATGCGCCCGTTCGTCGACCTGACCGAGGCGGACTGGGACTTCAACATGGACGTCAACGCCAAGGGCGTCTTCAACTGCTCCCAGGCCGTCGCCCGCCACCTCATCGAGGCGAAGCGGCCGGGCAAGATCATCAACACGGCCTCGATGGCCGGGCGGACCGGCAAGGCCCCGTTCCTCGCCCACTACGTCGCGAGCAAGTTCGCGGTCGTGGGCCTCACGCAGGCGCTGGCCACCGAGCTGGCCCCGTTCGGCATCCGCGCCAACGCGATCTGCCCGGGCTTCGTCGTCACCTCGATGCAGGAGCGCGAGGCCGCGTGGGAGGGGAACCTCCGGGGGATGTCCGCGGACGAGGTGCGGCGCCTGTACGTCGAGGCGACGCCGCTCGGGAGGCTCGAGGTCCCCGAGGACGTGGCCACGGTCGCCGTGTTCCTCGCCTCGTCCGACAGCGATTTCATGACCGGGGTCGCGATCGACGTCAACGGCGGGGCGTGGATGAGCTGACGCCCGGCCCCGGCAAGTTCGCATTCCAGCGCCCCGAGGAGAGCAGAGCGATGGTGGATCCCGGTTCGGTCGTCGAGGTGGAGGCACGCAGGGAGCAGGCGCGGGGACATATCCGCGAGGACCTCAAGGACGTCGTGGCGGCGTCGGCCCGGTACATGTGGGACAGGAAGCTCACGTGGGGACGCGACGCGGGCGATTCGAGCCTGCGCGACCCGGCAACGGGGCTGATCTACATCCTCCAGAAGCCCTCGAAGCAGCACCCGATCCCGACCTGGGCGGTCGCGACGCCCGACTACGTGTCGGTCGTGGACATCGACGGTGTCAACGTCGGCGACCCGGAGGTGGAGCCCACGATCGAGCTGCTCACGCATCTCCGCATCTACCAGCACCGATCCGACGTCAACGCGATCGTGCACAGCCACGGCGAGTGGTCGACGATCTACGCCGGCATCCGCCAGCCCGTGCCGACCATGCTCATCGACAGCTTCTACTACCTCGGGATGACGCCCGTCCCGTGCTCGATCATGGGCCGGGTGGGTGGCGACGAGGTGGCGATGAGCTGCGTCGAGCAGCTGGGCGACTACGGCAAGGCCGTGCTCCTCGCGAGTCACGGCGCGGCGACGGTTGGCGCCGACCTGGATGAGGCGCTCGGCATCGCGGAGCTCGTCGAGCAGGTCGCCCGCCAGGCGATCTACGCCAACGTCATCGGCCGCCCGATCCAGCTCGCGGTGCAGGACCTGTTCGACGTCGACGAGGCGGAGATGCGCGAGCACCCAGAGAGGATCAGGGAGCTGACCCTCGAGGCGTAGCCGCAGACGGTTCCTGGAGATCGCTCATGGCCGAGTTCATCTTCATGCTCACCCACCACGACACGACGGTCGCCGACGCGGTCGAGGTCTACGAGACGCTGCGCCCCACTGACCTGCGGCACGTCGGGTTCAAGGACATCGGGCAGCCGCCGGAGGTGCTCGCGGGCCTCGCGGAACGGATTCGTGCCGACGGTCGGACGGTCTACCTCGAGGTCGTGAGCGTCAGCGCCGAGGACGAGCAGCGGTCGGTCGCGGCCGCCCGGGACATCGGCGTCGACGTCGTGATGGGTGGGACCAGGCCCGACACGGCAATCCCGCTGCTCGCCGGCAGCGGGATCCGGTACTTCCCATTCCCGGGCCGGATCGTGGGCCACCCGAGCGTGCTGGAAGGCACCCCCGACGAGATCGCGGCGAGCGCCGCCGAGCTCACTGCACGGCCCGGCGTGGATGGCGTCGACCTGCTCGCCTACCGCCATGGCGGGGACGTCCGGTCGATCATCCGCGGCGTTGTCGCGGCATCCGCAGGCCCGGTCGTGGTCGCCGGCAGCATCGATACGGCCGAGCGGATCGCCGCGGTCACCGATCTCGGCGCGTGGGGGTTCACGATCGGCGGGGCGGCGTTCGAGGGCGTGCTCCCCGCCGGCCCGAGCATCAGGGACCAGGTGGATTGGGCACTCGCATGCGCACGAGACGCCTCGCGGCGCGTGTCGTAGGTGGGCAGCAGCAGGAGGAGGCGATGACCGACATCGCGCGGCCGCAGGTCGTCCGGCTCAAGGACGCCGAGAGCTTCATGGAGGGTGACGAGCACTGCCGCCACTACGTGAGCACGGGCAAGATCACATTCGGCACCTCGTCGTTGCCCCCTGGGCAGCGGGGTGCGGTCGACACCGGCCACCCCGCGTCTCACGAGGTGTTCTTCGTCATCCGCGGCCACGTCCTGATCAATACGGAGGGCCGCGAGCACTTCGAGCTGTGGGCGGGCGACGCCATCGTGATCCCCGAGGGGATCCCGCACACCCTCATCAACGTCGGGGACGAGCCGGCGCTCGTGAGCTGGAGCGCCGCGCCGACACCCTGACCCGCCCAACGGAACAGGAGCAGGGCGTGGACAAGATCCTGAGTGTCGATCTCGGCACGACCGCGATCAAGACCTGCCTCGTCGACGCCGAGGGCCGGGTTCTCGCGAGCGCGAGCCGCGAGTACCGGCTCGACACGCCGACGCCGGAGACCGTCGAGCTCGATGCGGAGACGTACTGGCAGGCCTTCCGGGAGGGGGTCGCCGAGCTGCTCGCGCGGTCGCGCGTCGACCCGCGTGAGGTGCGGGCGCTCGGGATCTCGGCCCAGGGCGAGACCCTCATCTGCGCGGATGCCGCCGGGCACCCGGTCCGACCGGCGATCGTGTGGCTGGACAACCGTGCCCAGGAGGAAGCCGCGGACCTGGCGTCCGAGTTCGGCGATGAGGCCGCATATCGCATCACGGGCCAGGTCTCGTTCGTGCCGACCTGGCCGGCCGCGAAGATCCTGTGGCTCCGGCGACACGAGCCGGACGCGTTCGCCCGCACGTCACGGTTCCTGCTCATCGAGGACTGGTTCATCGCCCGGCTCACCGGTCGGTACGTGTGCGAGGGGTCGCTCGTCACCTCGACGATGTACTGGAACCTCCTCACACGACGCTGGTGGCCCGAGATGCTCGCCTACCTCGGTGTGGACGAGGGGCGTCTGCCCGAGATCCGTGAGCCCGGGGAGCCCGTGAGAGAGCTGCTGCCGGCGGTCGCGGCCGAGCTCGGCCTGGATCCGGCAACCGTCGTGTGCACGGGCGCGCTCGACCAGGCAGCCGGCGCGATCGGAGTCGGCAACACGCGCGAGGGCGTGTTCTCGGAGAACACCGGTGCGGCGCTCGCGATCTGCGCGACGGTCGCCGCGCCGTTCGTCGACCCCGCCCGGCAGATGCCGTGCCACTATCACGGCATCGCGGGGCTCTACATGGCCCACACCTTCACGAGCGGCGGGATGGTGCTTCGCTGGTACCGGGACACGTTCTGCGAGCCCGAGATGGCAGCCGCCGCCCGACTCGGGTCCGACGCATACGACCTCCTCGGGGCGCAGGCCGCGGCCATCCCCGCGGGGTCGGAGGGCCTCGTCATGCTGCCCCATCTCCAGGGCGCGATGGCCCCCGAGGCAAACCCGAGGGCGAAGGGCGTGTTCTACGGCTTCACGCTGCATCACGGGCGAGCCCATTTCGCGCGCTCGATCATGGAGGCGATCGCGTACATCGTCCGGCGCAACGTGGACGTGCTCGGGGAGATGGGCATCGGCGTGAAAGAGGTGCGGGTGCTCGGCGGGGGTGCCCGGAGTCGCGTGTGGAACCAGGTCAAGGCCGACGTGCTGGGCCTGCCGGTCGTCACGACGGAGAATGAGGAGGCGGCGTCGCTCGGTGCGGCGATCCTCGCCGGCGTCGCGGTCGGCACCTTCTCGAGCGTTGACGACGCCGTGGCCCGGATGGTCGTGGTCAAGGACCGCTACGAGCCGGACCCGGCCAACCGAGCCGCCTACGACGCGGGCTACGAGACGTACCGCGGGCTGTACGGGAACCTGACCGGGATGTTCGACCGGACGTAGTGCCAGGCGCAGGAGGCGGGACGGCAGGCGGCCGCCTGCTCCGGTCAGGCTGGGTCTGCTGCCCCAGTCCCGACGCGGAGAGGGTAGATGCCGTCGGCGAGCGCCGTGTCGTACATCGCCAGGATGTTGGCGGCGGGGATGCCCGGCTGAAACTGGTGCGACGGCGCGACGATGAAGCCGCCCCCAGGGCCAAGGGTCGCGATCAGCTCCCGAACCGCGGTCCGGACCTCGTCCGGCGTCCCGAACGGCAGAAGGTGCTGAATGTCGACGCCTCCAAGGAACGACAGGTCACCCCCGAACTCGCGCTTGAGGCGACCCGGTTGCATGTTCACCGCGAGCGGCTGGATCGGGTTGAGGATCTCGACCCCGATCTCGATGAGGTCGGGGATGACGTCGTAGACGCTGCCGCAGGTGTGGATCGCGATCTTCGCCCTCGGCGCGAGCGCGCGGACCGCCTCCATCCAGCGCCGGTGGTAGGGCTTGAGAAACGAGCGGTACCGGGCCGGGCTCATCAGCAGCGCCCGCTGGCTGCCGAGGTCGTCCGTGAACTGGACGATGTCCACGAGATCGGCGATCGGCTGGAGGAACGCCGTCATGTACTCGACGGCCCAGTCCGTCAGTCGTTCGGCGTAGGCATGCCAGAAGGCAGGGTCGTCGAGCATGTCGGTGAGAAACAGCTCGAAGCCCCGGCTGAACGCGTAGTTGTGGCCGACCTGGAGCGCCGTTCCACCGACCGCCATGACGGCATAGCCCGCGTCGTGGAGCGCCCGCGCCTCTTCGCGCTTCCCCGACCAGATGGCCGGGTCCCTCGGGTCCGGCCACCGGTCGCGATAGGTCTCGATCTCCGCGACCGTGCGCGCGTCGCGGAGGGGGGCCTTCGCGTCGTCAAGCTCCCAGTATGGTCCCGCGCGATGTCGGACCAGGCCCCAGGCGTCGACCGAGGCGCCGTCCGGGAGGAACTCGAACCCGCGGCTCGTCCCAGAGGAGACGCACCGGATGTCGGCCCCGAGCCGCCGCCGCAGGCGCTCGTCGACG
Source organism: uncultured Chloroflexia bacterium (assembly GCA_963776395.1). Taxonomy (GTDB): domain Bacteria; phylum Chloroflexota; class Limnocylindria; order Limnocylindrales; family CSP1-4; genus CAIXZV01. The sequence continues at coordinate 515,367 of CAVZML010000005.1, forward strand.
TTGAGGACGCAGCCGCCGTCGTCTGGCGAGGAGACCGGCTCCTCGTAGTCCGTTACGTCGGCCCCGGCGCACAGCTCCCGGTACCCGTGCGGCGGGTAGTCGAAGATGCCCGAGAAGCAGATGTCGCCGAACGATACCGGGACGCGGTCCGGCTCTTTGTGATTGATGGTGGCCAAGACCCGGTCGCGTGAACTCATAGGCCCGGTCATCGTGCGCCTCGCCCTGCCGGTGCAGTCCCGGAGCCGGCCGCGCGGCCTTGGGACGATTCATCCACGCCGCCACCTGGGCACCGTTCCCGACGACTCTACCAGCCGGGGATCGCGGTTCGGCGCACGTGCGCCTTGCCCTCTTGTCTACGACGTGCAGCCGGGCGTCAGGTCCGGTTCGACCCCAGCAGGCCGCGCTCGAACGCCCTCGCGACCGCCGCCGCGCGGTCGTTCACGTCCAGCTTCGCGTAGATGTGGAGCAGGTGCGTCTTGACGGTCGCCTCGGAGATGAAGAGGCGCGCCGCGGCGCCCCGGTTCGTCTCGCCCTGGGCGATCAGCGAGAGCACCTCGAGCTCGCGGTCGCTGAGCGCGTCCTGTGTCCGCGCGGGGTTCCGCAGCTGGCCGACGAGCCGAGTCGTCACGGACGGCGCGAGGACGGACTCGCCCCGATGGGCCGCCTGGACCGCCCGCCGCAGCGCCTCGCGCGACGTGTCCTTGAGCAGGTAGCCCGTGGCGCCAGCCTCCAGCACGGGCACGACGTCGGTGTCCGAGTCGTAGGTCGTGAGCACGAGCACGCGCGCCGGGTTGCCGAGCTCGGTCAGGCGCCTGATCGCGGTCGCGCCGTCGACGCCGGGCATGCGCAGGTCCATCAGCACGACATCGGGGCGGCGCGCCTCGGCGAGGGTGACCGCCTCGTCACCGTCCCCGGCCTCGCCGATCACGTCGTACAGGGGATCGCCGGCGAACATGCCGCGCAGCCCGTCGCGCACGACCGGGTGGTCGTCGACGATCAGGATGCGGATCGGCTCCGGGTCGGCCCCGCTCATGCCGGCGACACTCCCTTCGGCGTGACTCCTGTCGGCGCCTTGCCTGTCTCCGACGCGCCCGTCTCCGACGCGCCCGTCTCCGGCGCGCCCGTTGTCGATGCCCCCGTCGGTGATGCCCCCGTTGGTGACCCCTCCGTCGATGACTCGCCGGCCGGCGACTCGCTGGCCTCCGGCCCGATCGCCGGCAGGCGCACGGAGATCGCCGTCCCGACGCCCGGCTCGGACTCGATCTCGAGCGTCCCCGCCAGCCTGCCCACCCGCTGGCGCATCGCGGTGAGGCCGAAGCCGGTCCCCGCTTCGGACCGCCGGGGCAGCTCACCGTTCGCCGGCATCTCGAACCCAATCCCGTCGTCTCGCACGTCCAGCGTCACGACGTCACCCATGTACGAGAGCGTCAGCCCGACGCGGGTCGCGCCCGCGTGCCTGGCCACGTTGACGAGCGCCTCCTGGGCGGCTCGCAGGAGGGCCACCTCGATGTCCGGGTGCAGCGGGATCGCGTCGCCGGTGACGGTGAACGCGGCCTCGATCCCGTTGAGCTCGGACCAGCGCCGGGCAAGGTCCCGCAGCGCCTCATCGAGGGAAGTACTGTCGAGCGCCGTGGGTCGCGAAGCCTCGACCGATCGGCGCGCCTCGGTCAGGCTCTCGCGGGCCAGCCGGAGGGCGTTGTCGACGTGGCGGTTCCAGTCGGCGCGGCGATCGGCGGCCTGCTCGGCCGCCTCGAGCTGGGTCACGATGCCGGTCAGGCCGTGCGCGATGGTGTCGTGGATCTCGCGCGCCATCCGTGCCCGCTCGTCGAGCACGCCCGCCTCGCGCGCCTGGGCGACCAGCTGCTGCTGGAGGCCGCGGTTCTCCTGCAGCGCCGCATCGCGCTCCGCGAGCAGGAGCCGCCGCTGCTCGCTGAGCTCGTTGAGCCGGATCCCGACCACCGATCCGAACCCGATCACGATCGTCTGGATCACGATCACCGTCCCGTACAGGACCCACTGGTCGATCGTTGGCCAGGGGAAGCCCGTGAGGAGGATCATGATGAGCACCGAGGTCGCAAAGACCGCAACGATGGTCAGGGGCCAGGGTCGCAGCAGCGTCGCGTGGAAGTAGACTGCTGATCGCGAAGATGAAGAACATCGGGTTGAGGGTCATCAGCAGCCCTGCGAGCGCCAGCAGCCCGGCGACGTAGATGCCCATCTGGACCCGGCGGGCCTCCCGCGGCCTGGGGACGCGGGTGAAGAGGAGGTAGATCCAGGCGACCGAGACGCCGACGAGGCCGAGCGTGATCAGCCGCTCGTTCGGTGCGCCATCGGGCCTGAGCACCGCGATGACCGACGCGATCGCGAGGAGGACGTACGCCACCCACTCGATGTTCGCGTCGTTCCAGCGCTCCCAGCTGGTGCGCGCGGCGGCCACGCCCGGGTCGGCGACGATCGTGGCCAGGCGGGTGGCGTCCGGCGGCGTCACGGTGGCCGGGCGCCGCTGCGACGAATTCATGGCGGGCAAGGCTACTCCCAGCGGAAGGATCGGGCAGCGAGCCAGCCTGCCCCGATGGTGATGACGCCCATCATCACCAGCGGCAGAGGCTGGGGCGGGGTGCCGGACCAGGCATCAAGCAGGGACTGCACGCCCGGGAGGCGTGAAGTCGCCGATGCGGACCAGGAACTCCGGCAGGAGCCATCGCGGCAGGTAGACCCCGCCGAGGAACATCACCGTCACGAACAGCGGCAGGAACATCGCCGTGGCCGCCCCGGTCGTCGGGGCGATGGCAGCGACGAGCAGGCCCAGCGCGAACAGGGACGACATCCCGAGCGCGAACGCCGCGAGGAACCCGAGCGGGTCCTTCGGCAGGGGGATCCCGAACGCCACGTTGCCGACCGCGATGAGCAGCACGACCGCGGCCGTCGCGACCGCCGCGTTGATCACGAGCTGCGCGACGAGCAGCTCGGCGGGCGAGGCCGGCGACGCGGACAGCCGCCGCAGGACCCCACGCTCGCGGTACCGCGCCAGGCGGCCGGGGAGCGTGTTGACGCCGAGCGACGCCAGGCTGAGCACGATCATCGAGGGCACGAACAGGTCGATGTAGCGCTGGCCGCCGAGCGCGGGATCGGGGGCGGGGGGCGCGAACAGGATGCCGATCGCCACGAGGACGATCGTCGGCAGCAGCAGCCCGGCGAGCCAGGGAGCCGGTTCCCGGGCGAACAGCTTCGCCTCGACGAGCGTGATCTTGGTCAGGTGGTTCATCGTCTTGCTCCCGTCCTGTCAGCTGGCCAGCTTGCGGCCGGTCAGCGCGATGAATGCGTCCTCGAGGCCCGCCTGCTCGATCCGCAGGTCGTGCGCCACGACTCCGTTCCGCGCCAGCGCGGCGGTCACCGCGAGCACGAGGTTGCCCCGGCCCGCGATGGTGATGGTCGAACCGGAGCGCGTGACGCTCCGGACCTCGGGGAGGCTCGTGACGATCGACTCGTCGAACGGCGCCGACGGGCGGAAGCGCACCTGCTGCTCCGCGTCGACCCGTCGGACGATGCCGTCGGGCGTATCGAGCGCGACGAGCCGGCCGCCGTCGATCAGGGCGATCCGATCGGCGAGCCGCTCGGCCTCCTCCATGAAGTGCGTGACGAGGAGGATCGTGACCCCGCGATCGCGGGTGCCCTCGATGAGCTCCCACGTGTCGCGACGCGCCTGGGGGTCGAGCCCGGTCGTCAACTCGTCGAGCACCGCGATCCGGGGATTGCCCACGAGCGCGAGCGCGATCGACAGGCGCTGCTTCTGGCCGCCGGACAGCTTCGCGAACCGGGCGTTGCGGGCGTCCTCGAGGCCGAAGCCGGCGAGCAGCTCCCGCGGGTCGGCCGGGTTGTCGTAGAACGAGGCGTAGAGGTCGAGCGCCTCCCAGACGCGGAGGTTGTCGGGCAGGGCGCTCTCCTGGAGCTGGACGCCGAGCTGCTGGCGCAGCGCGTCGCGGTCGCGTCGCGGGTCGAGCCCGGCGACGCGGATCTGGCCCGAGTCGGGCGCGCGGAGTCCCGCGATCGCCTCGACGAGGGTGGTCTTGCCGGCGCCGTTGGGGCCGAGGATGGCGAAGATCTCGCCCTCCCCGACCTGCAGCGAGACGTCGTCGACGGCCTTCCGGCCGCCGTAGGTCTTGGTGACGTGCTGGACGTCGATGACGGTATCCATGGCGTGCAGCATCCGCCGCCGCCTCGCCCCTTCGCATCGCACGACCCGCCATTGCCGGCGTCGCACTCGGTGGACGCCGCGATCATCCGTTCGGTGGATGGACGGCGGCCAAGGACCCCCCACGCCGGCGGACTCGGACGCGTACGGCCACGACGACTCGGCACCGTAGGCCCGGCTGATGTCGGCGGACTTGATCCGAAGGAGCCGATCCTCGACGATGGCTCGCGATCGCACGGGCGGGGTGGGGGTGGTCGCGCCGCCGAGCGTCAGCCGAGGTCGGATCGAGATGGACAGCGTCACCAGCCGTGACCGCACGGTCCCGCCGCCGTGACGGACGAAACCGGCGGCGCCGCCGCACGGGGCACGTTCAACCGGTTCCTGAGCTGGTTCTGGCGGCCGCCGCGGGCACACGGCGAGATCGAGGCCGAGCGCCGCGTCAGCTTCCTGGAGCTGTTCTATGACCTCGTCTACGTCGTCGTCATCTCGCAGGCCGCGCGTCAGCTCTCTGGCCAGGTCTCGTTCCGCGGATACCTCGAGTTCGTCGTCATCTTCGGCGTCATCTGGGTCGCGTGGGCGAACGGGACGCTGTACTACGAGCTCCACGGGCGCGAGGATGGTCGAACCCGGACATTCGTCTTCATCCAGATGGCCATCCTCGCGCTGCTCGCGGTCTTCACCGGCGACGCCGCCGGCGAGAGCGGCACCGCCTTCGCCGTGACGTACGTGGCGTTCCTGGCCGTCATGACCTGGCTCTGGTATGCGGTCCGCCGCCAGGACCGGCGCGAGTACATGGCCATCACCGCGCGCTACCTGGCCGCGATGGCGGTGTCGCTGGTGGTGATCGCTGCGAGCGCCTTCCTGCCCGCCGACGCACGACTTGTCGTGTGGGCAGCATTCGTCATCGGGTGGCTGGCCCTGATGCTCTACCTGGGCTGGCAGTCGCGGCACCGGACGGTGACGGGCATCGTCCCGACGGACTCGATGGTCGAGCGCTTCGACCTGCTCGTGATCATCGTGCTGGGCGAGGTCGTGGTCGGGGTGGTGAACGGGATGTCCGCCGCGGACCACGATCCCCTGACGTTCGCGACGGGTTTTCTGGCGCTCCTCGTCGGGTTCGGCCTGTGGTGGATCTTCTTCGACTTCGCCGGACGGCGTCAGCCTCGCGGGGGCGGTCTTGCGGTCAGCGCATGGATGGAAGGGCACCTGCCGATCGCCTTGGCGATCGTCGGCTCAGGCGCCGCCATGGTCGGGCTGATCGAGCATGCCCACGATCCGCAGACGCCGGCGGGAACCGCGTGGCTGCTTGCCGGTTCTGTCGCGATGGCGCTCCTCGCCCTCGGGGTGATGACACGCTCCCTGCTCGACTACGAGCGCCTTGCGTCGCTCTATCGGCCTCTCACGATCGTGATGGTCGGAGCCGCGCTCCTCGCGCTGCTCGTCGGCTCGTTGCAGCCGGCGCCATGGCTCCTGGCGGTGGCAATGACTGCCATCCTCGCCGGCGTCTGGCTCTTCGCCGTCGTCCGCTTCCTGAGGACCGGCGCGTGGGCGGCGGCGGTCAAACCTGGGCCGGGCGGGACCATCAACCCGCCGTGACCCGGCCGAACGTCCTTTCGCGAGGGCCACGACGCCGCGGGTGACGGCGTACGCTGGCGTTCGACAAGCCGCACCAGGGATCAGATGAGCGAGAACGCGCTGGCGCAGGTGAGGGCGGCGTTCCAGCGCATCCTGACCCAGCCCACACCGGCTGACCTGTGGGAGCTCCAGAAGGCGCTCCTCGTCGTCGACGGCGAGCCGGCGGCACGGGCACGGGCGGTCGCACGCGCGTTCCACGGCTGCCTCCGGGGCCTCGAGAGCAAGTCCGCATCCCGGACGGCCAGCCGCTGGGGCGCCGCGCTCGGCACGGCGGCCGTCGCAAGCGTCGGCGTCGGCGAGATGCGCACGAGACAGGAGGACGCCCTCGACCGCCTCCTGCAGAGCGGCGTGCCGGCGATCCTCGAGATCGGTTCCGCGGTGAAGTCGGCCCAGGCGTGGGAGATCGAGGCCGGGCTGATCTACGACGAGCTCGCGTGGATCCTGTACGGCGAGCTCTGGGAAGTATCGACGACCGCCCGGCCCGGGCTGGCCCCTGCCGAGCGCCGCGACCAGATCGACCTGCTCATCGACCCGCTGCTCGACGCGGCGGTGTCCGACGTCGATCGGGCGGGCCTGGTGGTCAACCTGTTCCAGGCGATCCTGGCGGCGCGGCTGGCCCCGCTGCTCGACGGGTCCCGGCTCGACCCGGACCCGTCAGCCGACTGACCGGCCCGGCGAGATCGGCGGCTCCGACGCGGTCAGCGGCTCCGGTAGAGCTGCGACGACATCGGGGCGAACGGCCGGCGGCTGAAGATCGCCTCGACCGGGAGGCCGAAGAACTCCGCCGTGCGGAGTGCGAGCTCCAGGCTCGGGTTGTACTCGCCGCGCTCGAGATAGCCGATCGTCTGGTAGTTCACGCCGAGGCCGTCGGCGAGCTCCTGGCGGCTGAGGCCGCGTTCGGCCCGGAGCACGGCAAGGCGATTGTGAAGGACGGGCTCCGTCCGGTCAGCGGAGCGCGGCATCACTCGTCCTCGAGTCGATCCGGCTCGAGCCAGGCGAGCGCGGCCGCCGGGAGCAGGGGGAGCAGGACGCCGAGGCAGAGGGCCGCAGCGGTGGCGATCGAGGCGTCGATCGTGACCGGCTGTCCGAACACGAGAACCGGGATCGCGAGTCCCGCGATGAAGAGAACGATCACCACCGACAGGACCTGGTAGCTGAGGATCCATGCCCGGTCGCGGAGCTGTCGCTCGCGCTCGTCGAGGCCCCGCCCGGGCAGGTCGGCCCGGCCCTGCACGTAGCGGTACAGGATGTACGCGCCGACCAGCGTGCAGCCGAGGAACAGGAAGGTCACGGGACCCCAGAGAAGATTCGGGACCGAGGTGGTCATCCACATCGACGACCAGGCATACATGGCCGGCAGCCCGAGCAGCGCCGCGACCGCGATGAGGCGTCGCGACCGACGGGAGAGCCGCTCGACCCAGGACCGCGGGTGAGCGGACGTTTGACTCATGACTATGACCTCCACTCCGCTCTGTACTGCGCTACGTTGTATTTATACAACACCATGTCAAGTGAGAAGACACGATCAGGGGTCAGCGGGTTCTCGTGCACCCACCACCCAACGAAGGCCGGGGACGTTAGGCTCCCTCGACGACGGGACGTCAGGACCCAAGTTGCGACGCGCCGTCGGCGACCGACCGGGCGAACCCGGCGAGCCCGAGCGGTGTAGATAGGGCAAACCTGTGGAGGGCCGTCCACTGGAGGACACGGAGCTCGTTGAGCGGGCCAGGCGTGGCGACGTCGTCGCCTACGGCGAGCTCGTGAGGCGCCACCAGGAGGTAGCCGTGCGCACTGCCTACCTCGCGTGCGGCGACGCCACCGAGGCGGAGGACGCCGCGCAGGAGGGCTTTCTCAAGGCCTACGCCGCGCTCGGCCGCTTCCGCGCGGGTGCGCCCTTCCGGCCGTGGATCCTGCAGATCGTCGCGAACGAGGCCCGCAACCGACGCCGGTCGGCGGGCCGTCGCACCGGCCTTGCCCTCCGGGCGGCCGGGGACCGCCCCACGGACGATGCGGCCCCATCGCCCGAGGCGGCGGTCCTCGCCGCCGAGGCGCACCGTGACCTGCTGGCCGCCCTCGAGCGGCTGGGCGACGACGACCGGATGATCATCGGCTGCCGGTATCTGCTCGAGCTGTCCGAGGCGGAGACGGCGGCGACGCTCGGCATCCCCCGGGGGAGCGCCAAGTCACGCCTCTCGCGAGCGCTCGGGCGATTGCGCACGGCAATGGCGGCCGAGGAGGCGGCGCGATGACCGGCCGCCGGCACCTCGACGACGCCGAGCTGATCGAGCGCCTGGGCGCCCTCTCGCACGAGGTCGCGTGGCCTGCGACCCCGGACCTCGCCGGGCGCGTCACGGCGACGCTTGACGTTGCCACGGGCCGGCATCCGGGCGGCGCGATCGACCGCCTGCGGGCAGCGGTCATCGGGTCCGGCCGGGTCGGGGGCCTGCGTGGCCGTCGCGTCGTCCGGCTCAGCCTCGTGATCGCGCTCATCGCCCTGTTCGCCATCGTCGTGGTCGCCGGCGCCATCGTGCTCGGCGTGCCGGGCGTGCGCATCGAGCTGCGGTCGACCGCGACCCCGGCCGCGACCGCCACCCGGCCGCGACCGCCACACCGTCGGCGGTCAGCGTCCTCACCGGCCGGCTCCGCGGCCGTGGGCAGCCCACCGGCGGCCCCGGCAGCGACCCCACCCGGCCAGGAGCTGGGTCCGATCGTGAGTCTCGATGCGGCCCGCTCGGAAGCCGGCTTCGGGCTCCTCGTCCCGACCGCCACCGGGTACGCGGAACCGGCCGAGGTCCACCTGGCCGGGCGTCCGCCATTCGGCCGGGTGTCGCTCCGCTACCCGGATGGGACGATGCTCACCGAGTTCCTGGGCGAGATCCAGCCGGACGCGTTTGACAAGATCGTGGGCGGCGGCACGACGGTCGCACCCGCCAGGGTCGGTGCGTCCGACGGCTGGTGGATCAGCGGGGCCCCGCACACCCTCGGTCTCATGTTTCGCGATCCGGACGGGCAGGTCCGCTGGCAGGAGGTGACCGTGGAGGGAAACGTGCTCCTGTGGCAGGCGGGCGACGTGACCCTCCGGCTCGAGACGCCGCTCGATCGGGCGGCGGCCATCGCGGTCGGGAGATCGCTGCGCTGAGCGGCGCCGGCGGAACCTTCGGCTGCCGTGCGGTGTAGTAGAGGCGACCGGACGGCCGAGCAGCGGCCCGGGTCACGCGACACACGGGAGAGACCAATGAACCGCCGTCGCATCGTCCCGACGATCGTCAGCCTGGTCGCGATCCTCGCCGTCGCGGGTGGGTGCACGACCGGATCGCGCGCTCCCGGATCGCCGGCCCCCGCGTCGCCCGCTCCCACGGCCGGGGTCCTCGCACCTTCGGCGGGCGACCGCACGCCGGGCGCGCCGACGGCCGCCACGCCCGAGTCGACGCCGGTCATCCTCGGCGACATCGCGGACCTCCTCGTCGTTCGCGCGGCGACGCCGACGCCGAACGCCGCCCTCGCGGTGATCGATCCCGTGGGGTCGCGGGTGCTGTTCGAGCTCCCGGACGGCATCGTCTCACGCGACTGGAGCAGGCTGGCGTCGGTCACCGTGTCCGGTGCGAGCACGCAGGTCCAGGTGACGACGCCCGAAGGCGGCGACACGCCGGTCCGGATCGAGGTCCCCGGCGCATGGCGCCTGCCGACGGTCGGCGTCGCCCGGGAGGCGAGCGGCCTGTCGGCCGCCGGCACGAGGCTCGTCCTCGAGGAGGCGGTCGACGCGGCCCATGCCGCAGCGCCGGACCGGACCCGGTTCGCGATCGTCACGACCTCCGGTTCGGTGGCGCCGAGGATCGTCACGCTCGACGGCGCGTTCGGCTTCGACGCCCTCTCGCCCGACGGCTCATGGCTGTACCTGCTCGAGTACCAGGCCGGCGGGGACCCGACGCGGTACCAGGTCCGGAGGCTCGAGCGTCGCCACCGGCAAGCTCGAGGACGGGGTGATCGTCGACAAGCGCAACATCGACGAGCAGATGAACGGGTACGCGCTGACCCGGGAGATGGGGACGGGCGGCTGGGTCTACACGCTGTATCGCGGCGACGAGGGTGCATTCGTCCATTCGCTCGACACCGCCACCGGGGCTGCGTTCTGCATCGACCTGCCCGGGCACCGAGGCCGTCGACGCCTCGGCCGATGGCCGCTGGGGCCTCGTCGCCGACCCGTCCGGCGACCGGCTGTACGTGGTCGACCCGACCCGGAGGACGGTCAGCGCGATCGACCTCGCCGACTTCAGCATCGTGGCAGCGGCAGGCTGGCGAGCGTCCCGGCCGTCCGCCTCGCCAAGCTCGAGAGTGCCCGGCCCGCCGGTGGACGCGCCGCCCTGAGCCGGGATGGTGGGACCTCTTCGTCGTCGACACGACCGGCGTCGCCGTCGTCCGTGTCGCCGACCTGGTCACGACGGGCCACCTCGGCGGGAATGGCGTCTTCCGCAGCATCGCCGTCGGCTCGGATGACGCGGTCTACGCCGTCGACGAGGCCGGCCGGGTGGTCCGGCTCGACCCCGGGCCCGCGACCTCCGCACCGATCTCGGACGGAACCTACTCGTCGATCGTTGCCGCCGTCCCGATGCGCTGAGTCGCACCGCGTGCGACTCGTGTCCGGGCATCAGGCGACAGCGGTCCCGCCGGGGGCGAAGATAGTGCCCCCGAAGCGCGGAGCGGAGCCCCCGAGCGTGGGCGCGGAGCCCCCGCGCAGGACCGGCTGTGGAGGAGGCTGTCGATGGAGCACCGGGTCGAGTTCGACTTCGAGATCGAGTTCGCGAACGGCGGCAGCCTGTCGGGCCGGTCGTTCCGGCTGGACATCCCGGGCGACGACGTCGACGACGCGTGGATCGCCGATGCCCTCGTGCGCGATCTCGGGCTGCTGATGGTGGGCGACGTGCGGACCACGAACCGACGGGTGCTCGTCGAGGCGCACAAGCGGGGAGTCGCCGCCGCCCGCGCCGCGTCGCCGGACGCCGAGGGCCGACGCCTGGTCGACGCGGACCGCCGCCTGGTCGACCTGAGCCACCCGGTCGTCGAGGGGATGACGACGTACCCGGGGCTGCCCGTGCCCATCGATCGAGCCGTTCCTCACGCGCGCGGCGAGCGCGGGCAGGTACGCGCCCGGGGTCACGTTCGCCATCGACGTGCTCACGCTGTGTGGCAACACCGGGACCTACGTGGACAGCCCGTTCCACCGCTACGACGACGGCGCGGACCTCGCCGGGTTGCCGCTCGACCGGCTCGTGGACGTCCCCACGGTCCGCGTCGACGTGACGGGGTCCTCGTCCCTGGCCGTGGGGGCGCGCCAGCTGCTCCCGTACGACCTCGCCGGACGAGCGGTCCTCGTCCGAACGGGGTTCGACCGCCACTGGGGCACCGACGCGTACCTGCGCGACAACCCGTTCCTGGCGCCGGACGCCGTCGACCTGCTGGTCCGCGCCGGCGCGGCGCTCGTCGGGATCGACTCGCTCAACATCGACTCGATCGCGGACCTGGCGCGTCCGGCCCACTCGGGGCTGCTCGGCGCGGGCATCCCGATCATCGAGCACATGACGAACCTCGCCCAGGTCCCGGTCGAGGGCGCCCTGCTGACCGCGATCCCTGCCCCGGTCCGCGGGATGGGGACGTTCCCGGTGCGGGCGGTGGCGTCGATCCCGGCGTCGATCCCGGCGTAGGGTCGCGCTACCCTGGCCGGCTCTCGCCGCGGCCGGGGGTCCGGGCGGCGTCGAGGATCCGGCGGAGCGCGAGCAGCTCGCCGGTCAGGGCGCCGGCCGTGTCGCCGAGCTCACGCTCGACCTCCCCCAGGAGCGGCGCAAAGCCGGCGATCGCGGCGTCCCGGGCCGTGGTGCCGGCGCTCGTCAGCTCGAGCAGGTGCGACCGACCGTCGTCCGGGTTCGGACGGCGCAGGACGTGTCCCCGCCGCTCGAGCCGCTTGACGAAGGCCGAGACCGTCGTCGGCGGAGCCGCCATCCAGGTCCCGAGGCCCGACGGGGTCAGCGGCCCCGCGAAGTCGAGCAGGCAATAGACCGCGAATTCGTCTCCGGTGAGCCCGGAGCTGCCGATCCGGGTCTCGATGGCCTCGACGGTCGCCCGCCCGACGAGCCACAGCGCGAACAGGACGCCCAGCTGCCGGTCGGCGAACAGGTGCTCGTACGGCGGCCGAGCGTCGGCCCGACCGGGATCGCCCGCCGAGGGCTTGACAGAACTAGTGCGTTTTCGCATTATCTGGCCACTCAACATAGTGCGAGATCGTAGCAGTTGCGGGTGGCCCGATGGACCACCGCGGGAGAAGGGATCGCATCATGTACGACGTCATCATCGTCGGTGCCCGCGTCGCGGGGGCGTCGACCGCGATGCTGCTCGCCCGCCGGGGCCTCCGCGTCCTCGCCGTCGATCGCGCGACGTTCCCGAGCGACACCGTGTCGACCCACCAGGTTCAGCTCCCGGGCGGCGGCCGCCTCCGCCGCTGGGGACTCCTCGAGGGCCTGCTCGCCGCCGGCACGCCGCCGACCCGGCGGGTCCGGTTCGACGCCGGCCCGTTCATCATCGAGGGCCACTATCCGGTGTTCGACGGGGTCGACGCGCTCCACAGCCCGCGTCGGACGCTGCTGGACGAGACGCTGATCGAGGCAGCGCGAGCCGCGGGTGCCGACGTTCGCGAGCGAGTGACGGTCGACGATCTCACGTGGCGCGACGGCCGGGTCACGGGCATCCGGGCCCGCGAGCACGGATCGCGCGAATTCGTCGAGACCGGGTCGATCGTGATCGGCGCGGACGGACGCCACTCGCCGGTCGCCCGTGCCGTCGGGGTACGGTCATACGACACGTACCCGAGCCGGAGCATCGCCTATTACAGCTACTTCGAGGGCCTCGGGACCGACGGCGGCGAGATCCATGCCCGACCGCGCGACCGGCGCATGGCGGGCGTCTGGCCGACGAACGATGGGCTCGTGCTGGTCGTCGTCATGGCACCCGCGGCCGACCTGTCCACCTTCCGGGCCGACATCGAGGGTCGGTTCCTCGCCGCTCTCGACGGGATGGGCGACCTGGGCGAGAGGGTGCGTGCTGCGCGTCGGGCCGACCGGTTCCAGGGATCGGCCGACAACCCGAATGCGTTCCGCGTGCCGTTCGGGCCGGGGTGGGCGCTGGCCGGGGACGCCGGTCTGACGATGGACCCGATCACGGGCCTGGGCATTGGCCATGCGCTCCGCGATGCGGAGCTGCTGGCGGAGGCGATCGACGCGGGGCTCGGCGGGCGGCGTCCGTTGGAGGCGGCTCTGGCCGACTACCAGGCGCGTCGCGACCGCGAGACCAGGCCCGCCTACGAGTTCACGGTCGAGCTCGCCTCGTTCGCCGAGCCCACCCCGGACCAGGACATCCTGTTCGGCGCGTTGGCCGAGTGGCCCGCAGGGCCAACGGGACCGGTTCCTCGGTGTGTTGACCGGCGCCGTGCCGATGAGCGACTTCTACGGGCCGCGAAACCTCATCCGGATGGTCGGGCTCCGCGGGTTCCTGTCGATGGCCCGCCAGCGAGGACGTGCGGCCGCCTGATCTCTGCTTCAGCCCGCGAGGGACGGTGCCGTCCGCGAACAGGCGCCTGCCCGAGCCGATGAGAACCGGGAACACCCACACGTGGAAGCGATCGACGAGGTCGTGTCGAAGCAGGGTCTGGATCAGGTTCCCGCTGCCGTGCACCTGGAGCTCGGGCCCGTCGCCCGCCTTGAGCGCGGCAAGCCGGGCGGGCACGTCGCCCTCGATGAGCTCGGAGGGGCCCCACTCGAGATCCGGGTGGCTGGCCGACACGACGTACTTGGTGGCGTCATTCAGCGGCTTGGCGCCCGGGTCGTCGACGGCCTTGGGCCAGTGTCCGGCGAAGATGTCGTACGTCCGGCGGCCCAGCAGGAGGTCGAAGGGCTTGCCCATGATCTCGCCCATGACGTCCCCCATCATCGCGTCCCAGTAGTTCACCGACCAACCGCCGTGGCCGAAGTCGTCGCTGTCGTCTTCGCCCGGTCCGCCTGGCGCCTGCATGACCCCGTCCAGGCGTCTCGCGGGCCACCAGCCTGACAGTGCTCAACCGTTGCCGACCGCCCGGATTGCCGCCGCCATGTAGCCCATCGCGAAGGCCATGCCGGCGTGCCAGGGGGCGTCGCACGCCATCTGCGGGGCATGATCCGGGATCAGCACGCCCTCGTAGGCGTTCTTCCTGAGGATCGCGATCACCCGCAGCATGTCCGTGTCGCCCTCATCGATGAAGGTCTCGCGGTACTCGGGGACCCTGCCCCGGATGTTGCGGAAGTGCATGTACGCGATCCGACCCTGGCGGCTCTGCTCGTCGACCGCATCGTAGACGCCACCGTCGGCCATCTCGCCCACGGTGCCCAGGCAGAAGTCGATCTGGTTCGACCGGCTCGGATTGAGCCCGACCAGGCGCCGGAACGATGTCGTCTCGTACAGCATCCTCGGCTGCCCGCGGATGATCGGGACGGGCGGGTCATCCGGGTGGGCGGCCAGCACCACGCCGGCTTCCTCGGCGACCGGCAGCACGTCGGCGAGGAACCTCCGGTAGCGATCCCACAGGACCTCGCGGTCGACGGGCTCGAGCTCACCCTCCGCGTCCGGGTCGTAGGTCATGTTCCACACCATGCCCCGCGGGATCGGCGTCTGGTCCACTCCGCTCATCCCGCTGCCCACCGCGCCACCGCGCGCGAACGGGCCGGAGATCCGGCCGGCGACCCCGGCGAGGCTGAAGTTGTAGCCGATCACCGGGATCCCGGCGGCGCCCACGGTCCGGATCATCGTCTTGACCTTCTCGACCTGGGCGGCGCGCTGCGGGCCGTCGAGCAGGACGTCGTGCCAGTGTCCGGGGTCGAAGTTCTCGATCGCGTACCAGCTCAGGCCGCTGTCCTCGATGAGCGCCCTGATCTCGAGCAGCTCGCCCAGGTCCCACAGGCGGTCGGGGTCACCGGCCAGGCCCCAGCCTCCCTGCCCACCCGTCGGCTGATCGCCCCTCGGGTTGTCGGCTGCCTCCCTGAAGTAGTCGACGAGGTGCACGACGACGTGGGTCGCCCCGCACTGGCGTGCGAACGCCAGGTTCTCCGGGGTCACGTTGTGGCGATAGAGCCCGAACCCGAGCTTCATGCGACCTCGTCTCCTTCGTCGGACCGCGCCTCGCCGGCGGCGCCGCTCGCGACGACCGCTCCCGACCGCGACTGGCGCATCAGGAGGGCCTCGGCCGCTGCCGCCCTGCCGCTGGCGATGTGCTCCACGGTGGACCTCCGGGCCCCCTCGGGGTCGTGCTCCTCGATGGCCCGGAAGATGGCCTCGTGCTCGCCCATCGCCCGCTCCACGGCACCCGGGACATGCTCCGTCTGGCTGCGGACCGTCGAGAGGAGGTCCGCGACCGCGTCGAGGACGCGCAGGAAGATCACGTTCCCGCTGGCGGCCACGACCGCCCGGTGGAAGTCCAGGTCTGCCTGGTAGGACGGCGTCCCGGTTCGCCTCGCCAGCTTGAGGCGCTCGAGCGCCTCGGCGATCTCGACGACCGCGGACGCCTTCGCGCGCTTCGCGGCCCTGCCGGCGGCCTCGACCTCCAGGAGCTCCCGGAAGTCGTAGAGGTCCTCGATGGCCGACCGGTCGAGGAGCGCCGAGATCGTCTCCGTGTCCAGCGCTTCCTCGGTCCCCAAGCCGACGACGACGGCCCCGCGACCGGGTCGCACGTCGAGCACGCCCATTGCCACCAGCGACTGGATCGCCTCGCGGACCGCGCCACGCCCGACGCCATACCGATCCATGAGGCCGTGCTCTGTCGGCAGCCGGTCCCCGGGGGCGATCGAGCCCGCCCGGATCCGGGCGAGGAGATCGTCCGCGACGAGGTGGCTGAGGTTCCGTCGGCCGGGAAGTTTCACCACTTGACAGTAGCGTCAGCCCGACTATCCTGTCAATCACATTTGTCCGACAAAGCACATAAACTGGATGCCAGCCCTGTGACCCTCGACTTCGAATACCTGCGACGGCGCCTGCGGAGTGCCCTTGTGGCGGACGTCCTGGACGGCCTGGGTTTGCGCCACCAGTGCCTCGGCCCTGGGATCGCCCCGCTCCGGTCCACCGACGTCCTCATCGGGCGGGCGTTCCCGGTCACCGTGGTCGAGGTCGATGCCCCAGTCGAGCCGCCGTACCAGGGGCTGCTTCGCGCCCTCGACGCGATCGCCGCCGACGACATCTTCATCTATCCGACCGGGCGGTCGAGCAGGGCCGCCGTCTGGGGCGAGCTCGTGTCGACGGCCTGCCTGGCGCGCGGCGCGGCCGGCGCGCTGACCGACGGGCTGATCCGCGACACCGAGCGGATCCGCGCGCTCGGGTTCCCGGTGTTCGCCCGGGGCGCCCTGCCCCTCGATGTCAACGGCCGCCTGGAGGTGGTCGGCCATGGCACGGATGCTGTCCTGGACGGGGTGCGCATCCGGGCCGGCGACCTGATCGTGGCCGACGCCGATGGCGTCGTGATCGTCCCGGCCGCCGTGGAGGCCGAGGCGGTGGAGCTCGCGTTGGCCAAGGATGCCCGCGAGGCGGAGTTCCGGGTGGCCGTTGCCGCGGGAACTGCGCCGTCCGCGGCATTCGACCAGTTCAAGGTGCTCTGAGGAGGAAACGACGCGCCCCCGAATTCGGAACCCAAACCCCACCCAACCGCACGAGCGTCCGTCGACGCCCCTGCTCCCACCAACCAGCACATCCAAGGAGGAGTGAGCCAGTGAAACTTCGGAGTCTGGGACTCATCGCCGCAGCCACGCTGATGGTGGCCGCGTGCAGCACCGGGCGTCGGCCACCCCGGCCGCCACGACCGCACCGGCGGCGACGCCGGCCGCGACAGCGGCCCCCACCGCGGCCGCGACCGCGGCCGCCACCGAGGCGCCGAGCGCACCCGCGAGCGCGGCCGCAGCGGCCTGCCCGGCCAAGGCGCAGGCGCTCAGCGGCAAGACCATCGGCGTCATCTACCTCACCGAGGCGCACCCGTACTACCAGGCCCACATGAAGTGGACCGAGCAGTTCGCCACCGCCTGCGGGATCAAGCTCGTCGAGGTCGACGGCAAGGCCGACGCCGCCGTCATGTCCACGGCCATGGACCAGCTCATCGCCCAGAAGGTCGACGGGATCATCTTCGCGCTGCTGGATCCCGCGGCAGCCGACCCGTCCATCAACGACGCGCTCGCCGCCGGCATCCCGGTCGTGACCTTCGCGATCAAGCAGGGTGCCAACGCGCACGTCCCGTTCGTCGGCATCCCCGAGAACGTCGCCACGGAGGCCGCCGGCAAGGACGCCGCCGCCCGGTTCCACGCCAAGTTCGGCGCCGACACCGCGGCCAAGCTGACGATCGTCGACTGCCCCACCATCCAGGCAGTGGTCGACCGCTCGGACGGCTTCGTCAAGGGCTTCACCGAGACCGACCCGAAGGCCAAGGTCATCGACCGGATCGACGGCGGCTGCGCCCGGGAGAAGGCCGTCAAGGCGATGGAGGACTCCATCCAGGCCCATCCCGACGTCAATGTCGTCTACGGCGGCAACGGCGACAATTCGCTGGGTGCGCTGGCGGCCCTCCAGGGCGCCGGCCTCGGCACCTCCGACAAGGTCTTCCTCACCAGCCATGACGGCAGCGAGCCCGAGCTCCAGGAGCTGGTCAAGGCGTCCAGCGCCCTCAAGCTCTCCGTCGCCAACAAGCCGCAGGAGCTCTCGCAGGCCACCCTCGAGACCCTCGGCGAGGTCGTCTCCGGCGGTCGCGCCAAGGACCAGGACAGCAACGTCCTCGTCGAGGCGGCCGTGCTCAATCCGGACGACATCGCCGCCCTGAACCAGTTCCTCAAGGACGAGTACTTCTCGACGACCGAACTCGTCGCCACCCCCTAGCTCCTCCTCCGACGAGGGATCGCCCGCAGCTCCGCTGGGGCGATCCCTCGCCTCCCTCCTCCTGCCCAGGAACCTGTCATGACCCAGCCCCCCGTCCTCGAGCTCGTCGGCATCGAGAAGAGCTTCCCGGGCGTCCGCGCCCTCCGCGGCGTCGACCTGGACGTCCGGCCCGGCCAGCGGGCTCTGGGCGGCCCGATGTAGCCAGGCTGCGCCGGAGGGTGACTCGCCGTCAGGTTCAGCCGGCGAGCAGCCCGCGGGCCAGGTCCACCGCGGATCCAGCGTCGGGGGCGCAACCGTCGGCGCCGATCTGGGCCGCGAACTCGGGGGTGACCGGGGCGCCGCCGATGAGCACCCGGGCGCCGAGGCCCGCGGCCCGCACCGCCTCGACCACGTCGCGCATGTGGGGCATGGTGGTGGTGAGCAGCGCGGACAGGCCGATCAGGTGGGCATCGTGCTCGACCGCGGCCTCAACGAACCTGGCTGCCGGGACGTTGACCCCGAGGTCGATGACCTCGATCCCGCCGCCCTTCCACATCATCCCGACGAGGTTCTTGCCGATGTCGTGGAGGTCGCCCTCGACGGTCCCGATGACGGCGCGGAACTCAGGCTTGACCCCTGCTGCGAGCAGGGCGGGCTCCAGGAGCTCGGTGCCGGCCTTCATCGCCCTGGCTGCGATCAGCATCTCGGGTACGAACAGCTCACCTTCCTGGAACTGCTTGCCGATCACGTCCATGGCTGCGGACATTGCGTCCAGGATCGTCTTGGGGTCGGTTCCCTCGTCGAGGGCGACCTGGGTCAGCTCGGCGGCCGCCTTGCGGTCGCCAGTCTCGACTGCAGCGGTGAGGGCGGCGAGGTCGGTCATGGTGCTGTGTCTCCGGTTCAGGGATTGCAAGTCAAGGACTGGGTGCGTCTCAAAGGCTAGGTGCGTCAGCGATTGAACTGGCGCGGTCTATGATTGGCGTGGCCGCCCCGGCGAGCCTGTGGACCTCCAAGGCGAGGCAACCCCGGTCGATTGGCGGGGTTCCTTGGTGTTCGGTTTCGCTCATCGACACTTTCCCCAGTTGATCACGACCGGGCTGGTTCAAGGGCGGTTCTACCACTGACTCGCAGCACAAGTCAAGGTCCTCTCGTCACCGTCCGGTGGAGGTGCTCTTCCGAAATCGAAAGCAACTGCCTTGACCGCCGCCCAATCGGTCGATAGACTCTGAAAGTGATCAGAGCGCCCAACGCCATGCCTCAGCAGGCGGTCGGGTAACGGTGCGAGCTCGACGGCATCGCAACCACATCACGAGACGCGAGGCGGATTGATGCGCGGCCCCGGACGGTCGACCCAGATCCTGTCCCAGCTGCACGAGACTGGATTCGTTTCGGTAGCCGACCTGGCCGTCCGCCACGGTGTGTCCGAAGTCACCATCCGGCGCGACCTGCGCATGCTCGAGGAATCGGGTCTTGCGCATCGGACCCATGGGGGTGCGCTGCTGCCCGCCGGCCAGGCACGGCTCGCGCCGGTCCCGGACGCGGCATCGTCAGCCCCAACGTCGCTCGTCGACCGTGTCGACGTCCTGGTCGCGGCGTCGGTTGCCTCGCGGCTCGACCTCGGCCTGCTCGAACGCGCCGAGCGGCGCGGCGTGCCCGTGATCGCCGAGTCAGTTCCCATGCCGGGTGCCCGCACGCTCGTAGCGGTTGACAACCTGGCGGCTGGCGCGGCGCTCGGCCGGTGGGCTGGTGCATACGCCCAGGAGCACTATGGCGGCGCGGCGGCGGTCCTCGATCTCACGTTCGACGTGCCCAATACCACCGAGCGGAGCCGAGGGTTCCTGGCCGGCTTGCGCGAGACGCGAGCCGAACTGGTGACCGTCCAGTCGATCAACGCCGGAGCGGACGACCAAACGGCCTACCAGATCACCCGTGCCGCGCTGGAGGTGCACCCGGAGATCAACCTGATCTTCGCCATCAACGATGTCACTGCGTCGGGGGCGATCCGGGCATGCACGGATCATGGACGAACGGCGGATTCGGTCACGGTCATGCCCTTCGGGCTCGAGGGGGCACGGATGCGGGCAGAGCTGCGAAGAGGCGAGTTCTGCAGGGTCGGGCTCGCGATGTTCCCCGAGATCGTGGCCCCGATCTGCGTCGAGGCGGGGGTCCTGGCGTACAACGACCAGGAACTGCCGCCGCGTCTGACGACGCCATGCGCGGTCCTCACGACGGACACCGTGGCGCACTACTATCCGGGACCCGCCCACATCGAGGTGAACTCGGACGCCGCGAAGGACCTGACGAACCCGCTCGAGGCAGCGGGCACCCGGATGACGCCCGCGATGCGGCGGCCGACGCGGGCTGGGTTCCTCGTCCCCTACGGGGAGCACGACTGGTACCGCGCTCTCGGCGATCACATGCGCCGTTACGCCTCCCGTCTGGGGATCGACCTGGAGGTGCTCGATAGCGAACGGTCCCGACGTGACGACCTTGCCATGCGCGAACGCGAGCTCGCATCCGCCGCGGCGACCCTGATCGAGGCGGGCGACGTCGTCCTGCTCGACTGCGGCCGAGCGACGACGTACCTCGCGGAGTTGATCGCCGACCAGGCGGACATGACGGTCATCACCAACTCGATCCCGGTCTTCGAGGTGCTGCGAGACCGAGGCGGGATCAGGCTGGTCCTGACGGGTGGCGAGGCCCACGGGTCCGCGCAGGCATTGACTGGCACCGTCGCCGAGAACGCGCTCCGGGGCCTCCGTGCTGACAAGCTGTTCCTGACGGTTGCCGGTATCAGCGCGGAGTTCGGCCTCTCGCATACCAACCTTGCGGAAGCCTCCATCAAGTTGGCCATGGTGCGGGCGGCCAAGGAGGTGATCGTCCTCGCCGACCACACCATCTTCGGCCAGGACTCGGTCGCTCACGTGGTGAGCCTCGGCGTCGTCCACCGCGTCGTTGCGGATGCCGCCCTGCCCGCTGCGCAGCACCTCGCTCTGAGCCAGGCTGGGATCGACGTGATCATCGTCCGAGCCGGCTGAACTTGAGCTCGGCAAGGATCGCCGCGACCCGGTGGCCCACCGCTATCCAAGAGGTCGTGGTCGCCGCGACGACGCTTGCCCCGGCCGACGAGAAGCCGCACCGCGCGAGCTGTGCGGCGTGCGTCCGCTGGCGGGCCGACCACGCGGCCCCTGAGGCCGCGATCCCCGGAAGGTGTGATCAGGGCCTGACGGCTCCTGGTGACTTGCACATTGGAGGCCACAGCTATGAAGACCCTGGAGCGTATCCGGAGCGTGGTCGCAGGCAGAGAGGTCGATCGCCTTCCAGTCCAACCCATGCTGATGATGATTGCCGCCCGCGAGCGTGGCACTCCATTCGTCGACTATGTCCGGGATGGTCGGATTCTCGCCGACGCACAGGTCCGGATCGCCGACAAGTACGGTATCGACTGCCTGTTGACCTGCTCGGACCCGGCGCGCGAGGTCATCGATATCGCGGGCGACGAGAGCGTGTCGTGGCAGGAGTCAGGGCCGGCGATCATGGACGAGGTTGCCGCGCTGACCGACAAGCGGCGGCTCGGCACGTTCCGGGTGCCGGACCCGCTCGGTGGCGGGCGTATGCACGATCGGATCATCGGGATCGAGACGATGCGCAGGACTGCGGGCCCGGACATGTCGATCGTCGGCTGGGTCGAGGGGCCACTCGCGCTTGGAGCCGAGTTGCGCGGCCTGGGCAACCTGATGGTCGACTTCTACGACGACCCAGCCTTCGTGACGGATCTCATCGGGTATTGCGCGGACGTCGCCCTGGGCTACTGGGAACCACAGGTCGAGGCAGGTGCCGACACGATTGGCATGAGTGACGCGGCCGCAAGCATCATCGGTCCGGATCTCTACGAGCGATTCGTTCTCCCGGCGCAGATGCGCGTGGTCCTTGCGATCAAGGAGCGGCGGCCCGACGTGATCGTGCGGCTGCACATGTGCGGCCAGACCGGGCCGCTCCTCGTCCGGATGCGCGATCTTCCAGTCGACATCTACGAGCTGGACTTTCCCGTGGACCTGCCCAACGCCCGGCGAGCACTCGGTGAGGATCGGGTCATCCTCGGGAACGTGTCCACGGTGGGCGTCCTGCTGGACGGGTCGCCAGAGGAGGTGTACGAGGCTGCGGGCGCGGCTCATCGCGCCGCGGGCAGGTACCACATCGTGGGGGGAGGATGCGAGCTATCGCCCAACACGCCGCCCGAGAATTTGCGCGCACTCGTGGCCTATGCCCGTGACCATCGCCCAGACGACTGCCAGGGTCTCACGCCGTGACGAGAAGGACATCGCAACGCTGTGGCTCGTCACGGCGGCTGGCGTCATGGGTGGGGATGTGCCGCGACGCGGAGCGTGTTCGAGACGCCTCTCACTGCGACTCGAGGTGATGGGCTGTGTCGTCTCAATGGCGCCCAGGCAGCCTGCCTACGGGATCAGGTCGCTCGCCAGCGCGTTCTCGGCTCTTTGTGGCGATCACTCCTTGATTGGTGCTTTCTGATACGTGCCGTACTCCAGGCCCGTGCGCATCATCGTCAGGCAGTTCTCAACGGGGATGCCGTCGTGCAGGGAATGATCGGACGCGAGGATGTAGCCGCCGCCGGGCGCCGCAATCTCGATCGCTTCGCGCACCTCGGCGGCCACTTCGTCCGGCGTGCCGTAGGGCAGCGTGCTCGATGAGTTGATGTTGCCGATGATGCACAGCCGCTTGCCGTACAGCTCCTTGAAGCGACGCAAGTCCATTGCGGCCGTGCGCTGCAGCGGATGGATGGCTGAGATCTTCATCTGCACCAGATCGGGCATGAGGTCCCAGATGTTCCCGTCGCAGTGAAGGAGCACGGGAACACCCAAGCCGGCGATGAACTCGGCCAGCTCAGCCTCGAACGGCCACAGGTGCTCGCGGTAGAGGGACGGCCTGAAGAAGGGCCGGGTACTGTCACCCAGGTCCTCGCTCATCCAGATTGCCGAACAACCAGCTTCCACAGACCGGCGCGCGGCTTCCTTGAAGTACTCGTTCGAGAGCTTCAGCACGGAGGAGAGGAGTTCGGGATCGTCGTAGATCGAATACGCGATCGTCTCGTAGCCCATCAAGAACCAAGCCGTGGTCAGCGGGCCATTGACACCGCCCAGCAGCGCGATATCACCGTTGTCCATCTCCCGGGCCGCGTCGATCTCCGAGGCGCGACCCGGCAAAGTGGGATCGGGAAGCTTGTACTTCCGCAGGTCCTCGCGCGTCTTGATGGGATAGTCGATCGGGGCGTCGATGGGCCACGAAGCGCCGGTCTTCTGGAACGTCGTGCCCCACTCATCGACATAGACGTTGTCGGCCAGGTACGTGGACTGCAGGCCCGTGAATCCGCCAAACGGCAGCCACACCCCGTCGTGGTGCAGCGCCAGCGCCAACTCAACTGCGTCCTTGCCGTTGTAGGCGGCAGGCTTGCGGCCAATCAGCGCCTCGAACAGAGGTTGCTGAAACAGAAAGTCGTACATCGGCACCCGATCGGGTTCCTGAAGATTGACGGCTGTCAGGAAGCGTTCTTTGCGATTCATGATCACCTCACGTCGTTCCAGCAAGCGGGCCGCTTGATAGCTCAATGGGTCGAGTGCAGCGTTGAGCCTGCGATGCGCCATCTGGTACGGGCTCGGCCCGTCAGGCCCTGCGGCACGTCGCTGCTGGCCCCGAGCATCTGCCCCATTTGGGTGTTCATCCCGGTGCCGAACATGAAGGGGTTGTCTCCAAGACCGGGCGTCTTGACGGCGTTGACGTGCGCCACAGTGCCGCCTTCATTCGCCGCCAAGCGGATGTTGATAACCACCCGAAGCACCCGCGGACTTGGATCCGGAGCCGTTCGGTTTCGCTCATGCAGGTCCTTGCAAGATGATCACGACCGGCCGCTAACCAAGGTGGTTAGGAGCGGTTTACCACTGACTCCCCGCACACGTCAAGGTCTTGTCGTCATCTTCAAGGCGGAGTACTCACTTCCGAAATCGAAAGCGATTGCCTTGACAGACTCGATCTCGGCGGCTAGATTTCGGAAAGTGATCAGACCGCCCAACGCTCGGGCCGCACCTCAGCGCTCGGCAAGGCCGGGGATCACATGACGAGACGCGAGGCGGATTGATGCGCGACCCCGGACGGTCGACCCAGATCCTGTCCCAGTTGCACGAGACCGGGTTCGTCTCCGTTGCCTCGCGGCTCGACCTCCGCCTGCTGGAACGCGCCGAGCGGCGCGGCGTGCCCGTGATCGCTGAGTAGTGCACATGCCGGCGGTGCGCACGCTCGTAGCGGTTGACCACCTCGGCGGCTCGCGCGAGACGCGAGCCGAGCTGGTGACCGTCCTTTCGGTCAGCGCCGGATCGGACGACCAGACGGCCTACCAGATCGAAGGGAGCCCCGACCGGTGGATGAGATGACTCCGCTCCAGCGCTGTCAGGCGGTGCTGAACGGCGACGTGCCCGACCGCGTCCCGGTCGTGCCACAGGCATTCATGTTCGCGGCCGCGACCCTCGGCCACAGCATCGGCGAGATCAACCGAAGGCCGGACCTCCTGGCCAGGAGCCACGTCGTGTCGCAGGAGAGATTCGGCTACGACGGATGCGTGATTGACGTCGACGATGCGACGCTGGCCGAGGCCTGCGGCGCGAAGGTCCACTTCCGGGATGACAACGTCGCATCCGTCGATGAGAACGTCCCGGTCCTGTCCGACCTGCGCGCGATCCACGAGCTGCAGCGGCCCGATCCATACACGACAGCGCGTCTGCCGGAGTGGCTGGAGGTGACCCGGCTGCTGGTCGATGCAATCGGTGACCACGTGTTCGTGATGGGCCGGGCGGATCAGGGACCATTCGACTTGCTGTGCCTCCTTCGTGGCACGCAGAACCTGATGATCGACTTGGTGACCGAGGACCCCGAGGTGATCCACGAGGCCCTGGCGTGGTGCGCGCAGGTCCACATCGACTTCTGCCATGCCCAGTTGGCTGCCGGAGCGCATTCGACCTCGATGGGCGACTCCTACGCTGGGCCGAGCCTCATCTCGCCGACGATGTACAGGTCGTTCGCGCACTCTCACGAGATCACCGTGGTGGACGCGGTGCAGACGCCCGCCGCTCCGTACTCGATCCACATCTGCGGTGACACGAATCCGATCGTCGCTGATATGGGGACGACCGGCGCGCGCATCCTCGAGCTCGACTGGAAGGTGGACATGGCAGCGGCACGGCGCGTCGTGCCTGACGGCGTCGTGCTCATGGGCAACATCGACCCGAGCGATCCCTTGTTCCTCGGTACTCCGGACAAGGTCGACCGACTGGCTCGGCAGATCATCGCCGGGACAGGTGGTCGGGGCCTGTTCCTCAGCTCGGGGTGCGCGATGGGCATGAACACCAAGCCGGAGAACCTCGAGGCCATGGTGCTCGCCGCCAAGCGCTATGGGACGCGGGACCAAATGCTCGAGATGGCCAACTGATAGCAGCGCCTTGCGCCAGTCCGCCGCTGCCGGGAGCGGTCTGTCGACTTCGTCGGCACATGTGCAGTTCAGGAGCGAACAGAGGCGACCCGTGACCCCTACCCACAGCCACCGGCCCCTGCTGCATCCATGGGACACGATCCGTGCCGGAGAGCGGCCAACCAGTCCACGGCTCGTCGGGAACCCGCGATGCGACTGACGGGCGATCGGCGCTTCGTTGGCATCGGCTTCGGGCCGATCCAGGCGGGGCTCTTCCTCTACGAGGCATCGAGATCGGGCAAGTACGGCGCGCTGACCGTCGTAGACGTCCGACCCGACCTGGTCGACGATCTGCGGGCGAACGGCGGGCGCTTCCACCTCAACATCGCGAGCCAGCGAGGCCGCGCTGCTGTCGAGGTCGGTCCCATTCGAGATCGAGAACTCAGCAGTGCCCGCAGATCGCGTCCGGATTGTCAACGCCATCGCGCAGGCTGACGAGGCAGCCACGGCACTCCCAAGCGTCGACATCTACCGGAGCACGGGGCCGGGAAGCCCTCATGTGCTCCTCGCGGAAGCCCTCCGTCGCCGGCGCAGTCCATTGCCGCTGGCGATCTACTGCGCAGAGAACCACCGTCGCGCCGCTGCGCTTCTCGAGGACGCCGTCCTCGAGGCGGTCGAACCGCAGGCCCGCGACGTGACCCGGGGCCGGGCGCGTTTCGCCGACACCGTCATCGGCAAGATGAGCGGCGTTGTCACCGAGCCGCGCGAGATGGCGGCACTCGGCCTGGCGCCGATGACACCACGCGCTTCAAGTGCGTTCCTCGTCGAGGAGTTCAACCACATCCAGGTGGCGGCACTGTGGAGCGATCCTGAGCGAAGGCAGCCACTCCCGCCCGGCATTGCAGCCCTCGAGCCAGTCCAGGACCTTGAGCCGTTCGCTGCCGCCAAGCTGCTCGGACACAACGCGACCCACGCCCTTGCCGCGTACCTTGCACGGCTGCTTGGCCTTCGCCTCATCGCCGACCTCAGGGGCGTGCCAGGAGCAGTCCCTTTCCTTCGGGCCGCCTTCATCGACGAGTCCGGGGCGTGTCTCATGAGCCGCCACCCTGGCGCTGGTGACCTGTTCACCTCCTCCGGATTCATCGCGTTTGCGGACGACCTGCTCGATCGGATGACCAACCCGTATCTCGCCGACACCGTCGACCGCGCTGCTCGGGACCCGAGACGCAAGCTTGGCTGGGAGGACCGCCTTGTCGGCGTGCTTCGGCTTGGGCTGGCGACAGGCGTGCCCACACCGAGCTACGCGATAGGCGCCGCGGCGGCGCTCGTTGACCTGTACCCCGATGTCATGTCAAGGAGTCCGGCAGAGGTAGGGGCCCTCCTGCGGTCGATCTGGCCGCTTTCGACAAAGCCGGCCGAGGCCCTCACGGTCACGGGGCTTGTCCAGGCGGGCCTCGAGGAGCTCCGCCGCTGGCTGGACGCAGGGTCCTGGTTCCGATCCCAGGCTGAGCTGTCGTAGGAAGGAGGATCCATGGTCACGCAGAACCACGCGGCCGGGATCCCGGCCACGCAGCACGCATTCGTGTTCACTGGTCCGGGGACGTTCGTGCTCGATCGCGCGAAGCCCGTTTCCCTCCCCGGTCCGACGCAACTGCTGCTCAAGGTCGGATCCGTGAGCCTGTGCTTCTCTGACACCAAGCTGCTGCACTCCTTTGCGGACCACCCGCGCAAGGCGGAGGTCGTGTCGGGAGTTCCACGTTCGACCCTCGAGGAGATCCCGAGCTACGTCCCGAACGACAGGCCGACCGTGGCCGGCCACGAAGTATCCGCCCGCGTGGCAGCTGTCGGTTATGAAGTGACGGCCTTTGCGGTCGGCGACCGGGTTCTGGTCCAGCCGGACTACCGGAGCCTTCCGACTCCGCGGTCCAACGCCGCCTTCGGCTACAACTTCGAGGGCGGCCTCCAGGAGTACGTCCTGGTGGACGAGCGAACCCTGATCGATCCCGCGACGGGACGGCGCTACCTGCTGGCGGTCAGCGAGGCCCCGAGCTGGTCGGCGATCAGCCTGATCGAGCCATGGGCGTGCGTGGAACGCTCGTATGCCGCGACGTCGCGCGGCGCACTCGAGCCGCACGGACGCCTCCTGATCGTCGTCGATGCCGGCCACGAGGCAGAGGGAGTCGCGGACCTTGTCGCCGCGTCAGCACCCCGCGAGATCGTGGTCTTTGCGCCCCGCCCGCTGCCCGGGAGTGAGCTGGAGGTCGGAGGCCAGATTCGCCAGATCCTGTCGCCTGTTGGCAGTCTCGACGCGCTTGAACCCGCTTCCTTCGACGACATCATCTACTTCGGCGTCGCGGCACAGCGGATCGAGACCCTTGGCGAGTTCTTGGGCAAGGGCGGCATCCTCAACATCGTCTGCGGTGGCCGTCGCATCGGGCAGCCAGTGGCCATCGATGTCGGGCGGATCCACTATGACGGTGTCCGCCTCGTCGGCACGCCATCGTCGTCGGCGGCAGATGGCTACGCCATGATCCCGTCGAGTGGCGAGCTCCGCCCAGGTGACGCCGTCGCGATCGTCGGTGCCGCCGGACCAATGGGCTTCATGCACACCATCCGAGCCATCGTGTCGGACATGGCGGGCATTCGCGTGGACGCCATCGACATCGACGACGACCGCCTCGAGCGGCTGGCGGTCGTCGCGGGCCCGATCGCGCGACGACGTGGGGTCGAAGTGCGCTTTGTCAACAGTCGCCGGACTCCACCGGGTCGTGGCTTCTCGTACGTCGGGCTCATGGTCCCTTCCGCCGCCATCCTCGCAGCGGCGCTGGACCTGGCGGGCGCCGGCGCGCGCGTGAACGTCTTTGCGGGCTTTGCTGCCGGAACGCGTGCCGAGGTGGATCTCGACTCGGCCCTGGCTCGCCGCATCTTCATGTTCGGGACGAGCGGGCTCGAGGACGCGGACATGCGCACCGTTCTCCAGCGCCTCGAACGGGGTGACCTGGATCCCAATGTGTCAGTGGACGCGGTCTGCGGAATGGCTGGCGTCGCGGCCGCTCTCGAGGCTGTCGAGGCACGCACGTCAGGCGGGAAGATCGTCGTCTACCCGGAGCTGCACGACCTTGCCCTGACCCGCCTGGCGGATCTCGCCGAGCGAATGCCTGACGTCGGTGCGGCCCTCGACGGTGGCCACTGGTGCCGAGGCGCGGAGGACGCGCTTCTCCAGGCGATGGCGGGTCGCACCAAGGGTTCACGGGAGGAGGATCCTACTGACGATCGATGAAGGCGAGGTGCCCGCGCGACCGGGCACAAGACTCTGCTCGCGATGGGTCTCGGCTATCGCGAGCGCACCGCGTCCTGGGCTGACGTCCTGCTTGACCTGCGCGAGCGCTGCCCGACACGTGAACCGGCGTCATGATCACGTACGGAAGCGACCAGCCCGTTTCCGCGTCAACTGCGAGCGAACTTCCGAGTTCGCAGGCACGAACGAACGAGAAGCTGCACTCCGCTGCCTTGACAAGAGAGTCGCGACGCTGCTAAGAAGTAGGCGCTCGCAGGACAGATTGATCGGAGTCGATCATCCGGTGGTTACCTCGTGAGCAAAGACGAAACTGAGCGGTGGAGCGGCGGGTGCGCGATGGACGCAACGTGGTGGGTATTTCAGCGGTGGCCAAGGCGGCCGCGGTTTCACCCTCAGGTCACTCACTCCCGGCCCACCGATGTCACCATACGCGCCGGAGTGCGATGACATGAAGCGCTCCGCTATCAACGCGATCCTCATCGACAGTCACGCGTTCATCCGGCAGCTCGGTCAGCACTTGCCCCCATTCGGGTGTTGGACTCCCCGTGACTGGGCGACGAAGGGAGACGAGATTGACGAGATCGTCACGCGGGCTCTCGGGTGGGACATCACCGACTTCGGCTCGGGCGATTTCGCACGCCGTGGACTGGTCCTGTTCACGCTGCGGAACGGGAGCCTCGCTGACCTCGCCGCGGCCCGCGGGAAGCTGTACGCAGAGAAGCTGATGATCGTGGAGGTGGGCCAGGTCACCCCCTTGCACTTCCACTGGACCAAGACCGAGGACATCATCGTTCGAGGTGGCGGCAACCTGGTCGTCCAGCTGTTCAGCAGTGCGCCCGAGGGCGAGCTCGGCGACGCTGTGGTCGTTGTGAGCGTGGACGGGGTGCGGCATGTCCTCGCATCCGGATCGAGCGTCACTCTCGCGCCCGGCGAGAGCATCTCGATCCCCGACCACCTGTATCACACCTTCTGCGCAGAGGATGGGCGCGTCCTCGCGGGCGAGGTGTCGCTGGTCAACGACGATCTCCACGACAACCGCTTCTATGAACCCGTTGGGCGCTTCCCGACGATCGAGGAGGACGAACCTCCGCTTCGCTACCTCACCGCGGACTATGCCACTCGGATCCAAGCGGTTGGGCATGGCCGCTGAGCCCGAGGTGATCGTCGCAGGCCATGTCTGCCTCGACATCATCCCCCAGGCGATCCCACAGGCGCATCCGCGGGGAGCGGCCTTGGCACCCGGAACTCTCCATGCGATCGGGCCGGCGGTTCTCACGGCGGGGGGAGCAGTCGCCAACACCGGCATGGCGCTCCATCGACTCGGGCAGCCAGTTCGCCTCATGGGCAAGATCGGCCGAGATCCGGTCGGCAGCGCTGTTCGACAGCTGCTTGCTGACCAAGCGCCCGAGGCGGCTGATGGCCTGCTGATCGATCCAGCGGGGACGACGTCCTACTCCATCGTGTTCAGCCAGCCCGGTGTCGACCGGACGTTCTGGCACCACTCGGGCGCCAACGACACCTTCGCCGCCCGCGATGTGGCGACCAACTGGCTGGACCACGCGCGCCTCTTCCACTTCGGATACCCCCCGTTGATGCGGCTCATGTATGCGGACGGCGGCCATGAGTTGGCCACCATGCTGCGCACCGCCCGCGAGAGGGGATGCACGACATCGCTGGACATGGCCCTGCCCGATCCGTCGTCGGATGCGTACCACGTCGACTGGTCGGCGGTGCTGGAGACGGCGCTACCGCACACCGACATCTTCGCGCCGAGCTTCGACGACCTACTCGTGCTGCTCAGGGACGAGATCCGCCATAGCGCGCCCCCGTCGGCGACGGTACGGCCGGATCCCGAACTGCTTGCGGGCCTTGCCGGGCGATTCCTGCGGATGGGAGCACGTGTCGTCGTGATCAAGCTCGGAGCGGTGGGAGCCTACATGCGCACCGCGGGCTATCAAGCGATTTCGCACATGGGACGGGCAACCCCTCGGTGCACTGAACGGTGGGCGGATCGGGAGCTCTGGACGTCGTGTTTCGATGCTGACGTCGTCGGTACAGTGGGTGCTGGAGACACGACCGTCGCGGGGTTTCTCGCTGCTCTGCTGCGCGGCCAGGATCCCGAGGATGCCCTTACAAGCGCAGTGGCCGTTGGAGCGTGCAGCGTAGAGGCCTCAGACGCCTTGTCCGGGATCCGCTCATGGGACACGACGCAGTCGCGGATCGCCGCCGGCTGGCAGCGTCTGCCGCTCGATCTGCCCACGACGTGGCGGCGCGACGCGCGCACCGGACTCTGGACGGGTCCCAGCGACGCCAGCAGAGATGAGGCTCGATCGGATTTGAGGAGATCTGGATGAAGAGCCGGGAGCGAGTGACATGTGCCCTGAGGCACGAGCAGCCGGATCGCGTCCCCATCGATCTATCGGGGCACCGTTCCTCGGGCATCGCCGCGATTGCCTACGCAAGGCTGCGAGATCACCTTGGGCTTGAGAAGAGGCCGATCCGGGTATACGACCTGATCCAGCAACTTGCGATCGTGGACAGCGATGTCCTGGATCGTTTCCAGGTCGACACAATCGAGCTTGGTCGCGGCTTTGCACTGGAGGACAAGGACTGGGCGGATTGGGTGCTGCCAAATGGCATGCCCTGCCAGGTTCCCGCGTGGAGCATCCCGGAGCGCGACGAAGCCAATCGGCGATGGGTGCTGCGCTCGAAGAGTGGTCGGATCATCGGACAGATGGTGGATGGAGCGCTGCACTTCGACCAGACCTACCATCCCCTCGCCGAGGGCCCAGACGACGAACAGGCCATCGCCGCCGCCTTCGACGAGTGCATGTGGACGGCAATTGCCTCGCCCTCGGGCCCCCTGGCATCCGGACCTGGGAGGGACCGAGCGTTCGCTGACGGAGCGAGTCAGCTGCGCAACTCGACGGATCGCGCGGTCATCGGGCTGTTTGGCGGCAACCTGTATGAAGTCGGCCAGTTCTTCTACCGGAGCGACAACTTCTTCATGATGATGGCCTCCGAGCCAGAGCGCACCGTTCGTTTCCTGGACATCCTGACTGAGATACACCTCGCAGAATCTCGACCGGTTCCTGACAGTCGTCGGGGACTACATCGATGTGATCGTGTTTGGCGACGATCTCGGCATGCAGACGGGTCCGCTCATGTCGCCAACGATGTACCGCGAGTTGTTCAGGCCGCGCCACAGCCGGATGTGGAAGCGGGTCAAGGAACTGAAGCCGAGCGTCGCCGTCAACCTGCACTCCTGTGGCAGCGTTCGAAAGCTGCTGCCTGATCTGATCGACGCGGGTCTTGACGCGATCAATCCTGTGCAGATCAGTTCGGTGGGGATGGATGCCGCCAGCCTGAAGGCCGAATTCGGCAACTCCATCACGTTCTGGGGGGGCGGCTGCGATACGCAGTCCATGCTGCCCAACGGCACACCGGAGCAGGTGGCCGAGCATGTCAGGCAGCAGGTCAGGGTGATGCAGCCTGGCGGAGGATTCGTCTTCCAACAGGTGCACAACATCATGGCGAATGTGCCGCCGGAGAATCTTGTCGCAATGTACGACGCGCTAGGTAGCTGATTTCCCTCTTTGGACTGTCACGCGTCAAGGATGGGCTCGTAGGTTCCGTCACCCGAGCACCTCCGTGGCTATCGCTAGGAGCGGAGGAGTTGATTGGAGAGAGCAGCCAGGCCACAGTGGCGGTCCACTCGTGCCCGTCATCACCACGCACCATCACCCCATTTGGATAGGAGCCAATACATGAAGATCCGAGCACTGGGACTCATCGCCGCAGCCACGCTGATGGTGGCCGCGTGCAGCACCGGGGCGGCCACCCAGGCCCCCCGGCCGCAACGACCGCACCGGCGGCGACGCCGGCCGCGACCGCGGCCCCCACCGCGGCCCGCGACCGCGGCCGCCACCGAGGCGCCGAGCGCACCCGCGAGCGCGGCCGCAGCGGCCTGCCCGGCCAAGGCGCAGGCGCTCAGCGGCAAGACCATCGGCGTCATCTACCTCACCGAGGCGCACCCGTACTACCAGGCCCACATGAAGTGGACCGAGCAGTTCGCCACCGCCTGCGGGATCAAGCTCGTCGAGGTCGACGGCAAGGCCGACGCCGCCGTCATGTCCACGGCCATGGACCAGCTCATCGCCCAGAAGGTCGACGGGATCATCTTCGCGCTGCTGGATCCCGCGGCAGCCGACCCGTCCATCAACGACGCGCTCGCCGCCGGCATCCCGGTCGTGACCTTCGCGATCAAGCAGGGTGCCAACGCGCACGTCCCGTTCGTCGGCATCCCCGAGAACGTCGCCACGGAGGCCGCCGGCAAGGAGGCCGCCGCCCGGTTCCACGCCAAGTTCGGCGCCGACACCGCGGCCAAGCTGACGATCGTCGACTGCCCCACCATCCAGGCAGTGG
Source organism: uncultured Chloroflexia bacterium (assembly GCA_963776395.1). Classification (GTDB taxonomy): domain Bacteria; phylum Chloroflexota; class Limnocylindria; order Limnocylindrales; family CSP1-4; genus CAIXZV01. The sequence continues at coordinate 548,292 of CAVZML010000005.1, forward strand.
TCGACCGCTCGGACGGCTTCGTCAAGGGCTTCACCGAGACCGACCCGAAGGCCAAGGTCATCGACCGCATCGACGGCGGCTGCGCCCGGGAGAAGGCCGTCAAGGCGATGGAGGACTCCATCCAGGCCCACCCCGACGTCAATGTCGTCTACGGCGGCAACGGCGACAATTCGCTGGGTGCGCTGGCGGCCCTCCAGGGCGCCGGCCTCGGCACCTCCGACAAGGTCTTCCTCACCAGCCATGACGGCAGCGAGCCCGAGCTCCAGGAGCTGGTCAAGGCGTCCAGCGCCCTCAAGCTCTCCGTCGCCAACAAGCCGCAGGAGCTCTCGCAGGCCACCCTCGAGACCCTCGGCGAGGTCGTCTCCGGCGGTCGCGCCAAGGACCAGGACAGCAACGTCCTCGTCGAGGCGGCCGTGCTCAATCCGGACGACATCGCCGCCCTGAACCAGTTCCTCAAGGACGAGTACTTCTCGACGACCGAACTCGTCGCCACCCCCTAGCTCCTCCTCCGACGAGGGATCGCCCGCAGCTCCGCTGGGGCGATCCCTCGCCTCCCTCCTCCTGCCCAGGAACCTGTCATGACCCAGCCCCCCGTCCTCGAGCTCGTCGGCATCGAGAAGAGCTTCCCGGGCGTCCGCGCCCTCCGCGGCGTCGACCTGGACGTCCGGCCCGGCGAGATCCACTGCCTCGTCGGCGAGAACGGGGCCGGCAAGTCCACCCTCATCAAGATCCTTGCCGGCGTCTACCAGGCCGACGCCGGTGAGGTCCGCGTGCTCGGCACGCTCCGGCAGTTCGCGAGGCCCGTCGAGGCGCAGGAGGCCGGGCTGTCGTTCGTGTTCCAGGAGCTCAACGTCGTCGAGCACCTGAGCGTCGGCGACAACATGAGCCTCGGGCTCGAGGGCTCCCGGTTCCGCTGGGACCGCCGCGAGGCGACCCGCCTCGCGGCGAAGCACCTGGGCGAGCTCGGCGTCGACATCGACCCGGCCGTTCCGATGCAGCGGCTCCGGCCCGCCGAGCGCCAGCTGGTGATGATCGCCAAAGCCCTCTCCACCTCGGCCAGGGCCATCGTCATGGACGAGCCGACGGCGGCCCTCACCGAGACGGAGATCGAGCGCCTGTTCGAGATCGTCCGGCGCCTCCGATCCTCGGGCGTGGCCGTGCTCTACGTCTCGCACCGGCTCGAGGAGGTCTTCGCCCTGGCGGACCGGATCACGGTCATGCGCGACGGCCAGCGAGTCGCCACGCAGCCTGCCGAGGAGCTCGACCGCTCGAAGGTCGTCGCCCTCATGGTCGGCCGCGCGCTCGACAGCATCTACGAGCACCCCGTCCGGACGCCGGGCGAGGAAGCCCTCCGGCTGGAGGGCGTCGGCGGTGCCCGTGGCCGCGTGACCAGCGTCGACCTCGTGGTCCATGCCGGCGAGGTCGTCGGCCTGTCGGGGATCGTCGGCTCGGGGCGCACTGAGCTCGCTCGGATCGTGTTCGGCGCTGAGCCCCTCGAGTCCGGCGAGATGTTCCTCTGGGGTCGAGCCGTACCATCCTGCCACGCCCAGCGGAGGCGATCCGGCGTGGCGTCGGCCTCGTCCCCGAGGAGCGCCGGACGCAGGGCATCGTCGGCGTGCTCACGGTCCGGGAGAACATCTCGATGGCGGCGGCGGGCCGTGTGAGCCGTTTCGGGCTCGTGAACCGGCGGGTCGATGGCAGGCTCGCCGAGGAGTACCGGGAGCGGCTGAACATCCGGACGCCGAGCGTCGAGCAGACGATCCGCCTCCTGTCCGGTGGCAACCAGCAGAAGGCCGTGCTCGCCAAGTGGCTTGCCACGGAGGCCCGCGTGCTCGTCCTCGACGAACCCACGCGAGGAGTCGATGTCGGCGCCAAGGCCGAGATCTTCCACCTTGTCAACCAGCTCGCGGCGGCAGGCAACGCCATCCTCATGATCTCGTCGGAGCTCGAGGAGATCGTCGCCTTCTGCGACCGGGTCGCCGTCATGCGCGACGGGGCCTTGGTCCGGACCCTGGCCGGAGCCGAGATCAATCGGGAGCGCGTGATGCACCTGGCAACCGGAGGTGAATGACATGGCCACGACGCCGGCCCCGGCGAAGGCACGAGGGCGCGGACTGGCGGGCATCAACCCTGCGCTCGTCCAGAGCAGCGTCACGCTGATGATCCTGCTCGGGCTGTGCGCGATCTTCGCGATCCTGAGCCCGGCCTTCCTCAACCCCACCAACCTGACGAACGTGCTGCGCCAGGTGTCGATCGTGATGATCGTCGCCTGTGCCGGGACATTCGTCCTCATCAGTGGCGGGCTCGACATCTCGGTCGGCGGCGTCCTGGCCCTGACCGGCGTCGTGTTCGCCAAGCTCGCCGTCGCCGGCGTGGCGCTGCCTCTCGCGATGGGTGGCGCGGTCGCGGTCGGCGCGCTCATGGGCCTCGTCAACGCGCTGCTGGTCGTCCGCCTCGGGATCACCCCCATCATCGTCACCCTCGGGACCCTCTACGTCGCCCGCGGGCTCGCCTTCCTCATCGCCGAGGGGCACTCGGTGGTGACCGGCCTGCCGGAGTACTTCATCCTTCCCGGCCGGTCGTACCTCGGTCCCATCCCGACGCCGGTGATCGCCGCCGTCGTCGTCGTGCTGATCTGCGTACGTCCTGCTCCACCGGTCGCTGCTCGGCAAGTACACCTACGCGATCGGTGGCAACAAGGAGACCGCGCTCCTGTCGGGCATCTCGGTCGGCAAGGTCCAGGGGTCCCTGTACGTCCTGAGCGGCCTGTCGGCGGGCATCGCCGGGGTCATCCTCGCCTCGCGCCTGGGCTCCGGCCAGCCCGACGCCGGGGTCGGCTTCGAGTTCGAGGTCATCGTCGCGATCATCGTGGGCGGCACCAGCCTGGCCGGCGGCCAGGGGACGATCGTCGGGACCGTGATCGGCGCCCTGATCGTCGCCGTCCTCGGGAACGGGCTGAACCTACTCGGCGTGCAGACCTTCTACCAGTACCTGGTCCAGGGCGTCGCCCTGATCCTCGCCGTGCTGCTCGACATGACCCTCAAGCGGCGCGCCCAGGCGGGCGGCGCCTCGTGGATCCGCCCGGGTCGCGGGACGCCGAGCGCGCCTGCGGCAGGCGGTGACATGCAGCCCGCAGCCAAGCCAGGGGCCTGACATGTCCGGACTGAGCGGCAAGGTCGCCATCGTCACCGGCGGGACCCTCGGCATCGGCCGCGCTGCCGCGGAGGCGCTCGCGCGCGCCGGGGCTGCCGTGATGGTGTGCGGGACGGATCCGGGACGTGTCAAGGGGGCGGTATCGGCCTTCGCTGCCGACGGCCTCGTGATCGACGGGCGTGCTGCCGACGTCTCGGTCGCAGGTGAGGTCGAGGCGCTGGTGGCCGCGACCGTGGAGCGCTTCGGCGGCGTTGACATCCTGGTCAACAGCGCGGGCATCCAGCGCTACGGGACCGCCGTCGACACCGACGAGGAGCTGTGGGACCGCGTCCAGGACGTGAACGTGAAAGGCATGTTCCTCGCGGCCAGGCACGCGATCCCCGAGATGCGCCGCCGCGGTGGCGGCGCAATCGTCAACGTGTCATCCGTCCAGGCCTTCATCGCGCTGAAGGGTTCCGCCGCCTACGTGACCAGCAAGGGCGCGATCAACGCCTTGACCAGGGCGCTGGCCCTCGATCATGCCGCCGAGGGCATCCGGGTCAACGCTGTCTGCCCCGCGACGATCGACACTCCGATGCTCCGCTGGGCGGCCGACCTGCTCAAGGGCGATCGCAAGGCGGACGACCTCATCGCCGAGTGGGGCCGGATGCACCCGCTCGGCCGCATCGGCCGTGCCGAGGAGGTCGCGGCGCTGATCGTGTTCCTGGCCGGTCCGGGGGCCTCGTTCATCACGGGGGCGTCGATCCCGGTCGATGGCGGCCTCCTGCTGACGGTGTCCGTCGCGTTGCCCGCCGACGAACGGGCCGACTGACTGGTCGGGAGAGCTGCCATGCCGCACACGAGCGACCGCGTGACCGGGTGCCGCGTCTCGGACGAGTGGACGTTCCGCGGGATGCGGATGGCCGTCCTCGAGAATGACCACCTGCGGGTCGTGATCGCGCTCGACCGGGGTGCCGAGATCGTCGAGTTCCGGAGCAAGGCCGACGACACGGATCCGCTGCTGCGCCTGCCGGGCGGGCCGCGCGACCCACGGGCGACGCTCCCGTCGATCGGCGCCGCGGGCGGATCCTTCCTGGACCTCTACGCGGGCGGCTGGCAGGAGATCCTCCCCAACGGCGGGCCCGGCCGTGACCCACCGGGGGGCCGAGTACGGCCAGCATGGCGAGATCTCGCTCGTGCCGTGGACCCTCGACGTCCTCGAGGACGATCCGCAGCAGGTGTCGGTCCGCTGCCGGGTTCGGGGCCTGCGGACCCCGTTCCTCCTCGAGCGAACGATGACCGTCCGGGCCGACGGCGCGGCCCTGTTCCTCGACGAGCGCCTCGTCAACGAGTCCGGCGATGACCTCGACCTGATGTGGGGCCACCACGTCGCGTTCGGACGGCCGTTCCTCGATCCGGGAGCCCGGATCTGGACCTCGGCCCGGGCGATCGTCGCCGAGGACCCGATGGCCGGCTTCGAGCCGCGCCGCGTCCAGCCGGGGCACACGGGGCCCTGGCCGATCGCGACGGCACCCGACGGGAGCGCCATCGACCTGGGCGCCGTCCCCGACGCCGCCTCGGCTGCGGGGCGCGAGATGTGCTACCTGTCGGACTTCGAGGGCGACGCCTGGTACGCCATCGCCTCGCCCGATCACGGGTTCGCGATGCGCTGGGACGCCGACGTGTTCAGGTACCTGTGGCTGTGGCAGGAGTTCACCCCCACGGGCGGCTACCCGTGGTGGAAGCGGGTCTACACGGTGGCGCTGGAGCCCTGGACGAGCTTCCCGACGCTCGGCCTCCCCGAGGCCGTGCGGCGCGGGACGCAGCTGGTCCTGCCCGCGGGCGCGAGCGTCAGACGAGCCTCGTGGCCGTCAGCTTCGTGCCGACCGGCGAGGTGACCGGCGTCGGTTCCGACGGTTCCGTGACGTCTGCATCGCCGGAACCCGGGTCCGCGCGATCCACGCCCGATGGGGACGCGAGGGGGGCGGCCAGATGATGCGCGTGGCTCTCGGCCAGCTTCCCGAGGCGACGGACGCGTCGCTGGCCTTCGCCCGCCAGCTGGGGCTGTGGAGCATCCAGTTCAACACGCCCAACCTGCCCGGCGAGCGGCGCTGGGAGTACGCGGACCTGCTCGCGCTGCGGGAGCGGTGTGACGCGGCCGGCCTGACGCTCGAGGCCATCGAGAACATCCCGACCCGCTTCTACATGCGCGCGATGCTGGGCGCGCCCGGCCGGGACGAGGACATCGAGAACGTCAGGGCCACGATCCGGAACGTCGGCCGCGCCGGCGTCCCGATCCTCGGCTATCACTTCATGCCGGCCTCGGTCTGGCGGACCTCGATCAGCGCGCCCGGTCGCGGCGGCGCGATCGTGACGGCCTACGACCACGCGATCGCGACCGACCCCGCGCGAGCAGGGGAGGTCTACATCGCGTGGCGCGACCTCGCACGCGACGATCCGTTCCTGAGAGGAGCCCAGTTCGACCTCGGGGTCGAGCTCGACGACGACGCCATGTGGGCGAACTACCGCTACTTCATGGACGCGGTGGTGCCCGTGGCGGAGGAGGCGAACGTCCGGCTCGCCCTCCACCCGGACGATCCGCCGGTCGAGACGCTCGGCGGCGTGGCGAGGCTGTTCCGGAGCGTCGGCAACCTGCGCAGGGCGACCGAGCTGGTGCCGAGCCCGCATGCCGGCTTCGACCTGTGCCTGGGCACCGTGTCGGAGATGGGCGGCGAGGCGGCCGTGCTCGAGGCCATCGAGACGCTCGGGCCGGCGGGGCGGATCTTCTACGTCCACCTGCGCGACGTGAAGGGGGTCAGCCCCGGTTCGAGGAGTCGTTCATCGGCGAGGGCAACTACGACCCACTCCGCGTGCTGCGCACGCTGCGCAGGGTCGGCTTCGACGGCTTCATCCTCGACGACCACGTGCCGCGGATGGTGGACGACACGGACTACATGCACCGCGGCCGGGCACACGCCATCGGCTACATCCAGGGCCTGCTCCAGGCCATCGCAGCCGACGGCTAGAAGCAGAAAGGGCAGGCAATGGGCGTCGACAACCAGGCGGCCTTCGCGCCGTTCATCGACGGGCTGGATCACCCGGAGTGCGTGACGGTCGGACCCGACGGCTACCTCTACGCGGGTGGCGAGGCGGGCCAGGTCTACAAGGTCACCCTGGACGGAGCGTCGGAGCTGGTCGGAACGACGGGCGGGTTCGCACTCGGGGTATGCGTGGACGCGGACCTGAACGCGTACGTCTGCGACATGAAGCGCATGGCGGTGGTCCGCGTCGCCCCCGACGGGATCGCGTCGGTGTACGCCGACGGGCTGCCCTCGCGCCCGATGCGCAACCCGAACTTCCCGGTCTTCGACGAGGCCGGCAACCTCTACGTCTCGGACTCGGGCGGCTGGAAGACCGACGACGGGTGCATCTGGGTCATCCGCCCGGGCGGAGCCTGCGAGGTCCTGCGCGACGACGTCGCCGCCTTCCCGAACGGCCTCGCCATCAGCCCGGACGGCCGCTACCTGTACGCCATCGAGAGCCTGGGCTTCCGGGTCGTGAGGGTGGCGATCTCCAACGGCACGTCAACAGGACCGGTCGAGAAGGTGCTCGACACCCCTGAGCGCCACCTTCCGGACGGCCTCGCCTTCGATGCCGAGGGCGGCCTGTACGTCGCCTGCTACACGCCGGACGTGATCTACCGCCTGGCGCCCGACGGGTCGCTCGACACGGTCGCTTCCGACTGGGAGAGCGTGGTCCTCTCCTGCCCCACGAACGTCGTGTTCGCGGGGCCCGACCGCAGGACTCTCGTGGCGGCGAGCCTCGGGCGCTGGCACCTGTCGAAAGCCGAGGTGCGCGTCCCTGGCATGCCCCTCAACTACCCGCGACTCCCCGGTGAGACCCGATGACACCGCCCGCGGCCATTCGCGACGTGCTGGCCGCCGCCCGCGTCGTCCCTGTCGTCACGCGCCTCGCGCCGGGTGACGCACCCTTGCTCGCGGCAGCCCTCGCTCGCGGCGGCCTCTCCGTCATCGAGGTGACCCTGCGGGCCGCCGGCGCCATGGAGGCCATCAAGGCGATCGCGGCCGGACGCGCCGGACGGCCTCCTCGTCGGGGCCGGCACCGTGCTCACGGCGGACCAGGTCGACGAGGTCGTCGATGCCGGCGCCGGGTTCGTGGTGTCGCCCGGGTTGTCGGCCCGGGTCGTCGAGCGGTGCGCCGCGCGCGGCGTTCCCTGCATCCCGGGTGTCGTCACGGCCACCGAGGTCATGGCGGCGCTCGACGCGGGCCTCGACCTGCTCAAGTTCTTCCCGGCCGAGGCGGCCGGTGGCGTGACGACGTTGCGCGCCCTGTCGGCGCCCTTCCCGCAGGCACGCTGGGTGCCGACCGGCGGGATCACGACGGCCAACCTCGCGGACTATCTCGCCCTGCCAGCGGTGACCGCCGTCGGCGGCTCGTGGATGGTGAAGCCAGAGCTCATCGAGGCGGGCCGCTTCGAGGAGATCGAGAGGCTCGCCCGCGAGGCCGCGACGGCCGCCGGCGCCGCCCGCGATCGCGACCGATGAGCCTCCTGCCGCTGCGACCGGCACCGGCCGCGGGGCCAGAGATGGTCTCGCTCGGCGAGGTGATGCTGCGTCTCGACCCGGGCGAGGAGCGGATTCACACGACCCGGACTTTTCGCGTCTGGGAGGGCGGCGGCGAGTACAACGTGGCCCGCGGCCTGCGGCGCGTGTTCGGCCTGCGGACAGCAGTCGTCACCTCGATCGTCGACAACCCGGTCGGCCACCTGCTCGAGGACCTCCTGCTCCAGGGCGGCGTCGACCAGCGGTACGTCCGCTGGGTGCCCTTCGACGGCATCGGCAAGCGCGCTCGGGTCGGCCTGAACTTCACCGAGCGGGGCTTCGGCGCCCGGTCCGCGGTCGGCTGCTCCGACCGCGGGCACTCGGCCGCGTCCCTCATGGCGCCCGGCGACGTGGACTGGGACGCGGTCTTCGGCGACGACGGGGTCCGCTGGCTCCACACGGGCGGGATCTTCGCCGGCCTGTCGGACGGCACCGCGGCCCTGACCCGCGAGGGGATGGAGGCGGCCCGCCGACACGGCGCGATCGTGTCGTTCGACCTCAACTTCCGCCCGTCGCTGTGGGCCGACCACGGTGGCGCCGCCGCGGCACAGGTGGTCAACCGGAGCCTGGCGGGGCTGGTCGACGTGATGATCGGAAACGAGGAGGACTACACGGCCGCCCTCGGTTTCTCGGTCGAGGGCGCGAGCGAAGGCTTCGCCGACCTCGACCCGATCGCATACCGGGCGATGCTCGAGCAGGTGCGGGCGGCGTATCCGAACACCCGTGTCCTGGCGGCCACGCTCCGGACGGCGACGACAGCCTCGCGCAACGACTGGAGCGCCGTCGCCCTCGCGGGGGACGACTTCGCCGTGGCCACCGAGCGCCACGACCTCGAGATCCTGGACCGGATCGGCGGAGGCGACTCGTTCGCGTCCGGGCTCGTCTACGGGCTCCTCACGGGCGACGACCTCCGGCGCGCCGTGGAGCTTGGCGCGGCGCATGGGGCGCTGGCGATGACCACCCCCGGCGACACCAGCACCGCGACGCTCGCGGAGGTGGAGCGCGTCGCACGGGGCGGCTCCGCGAGGGTGGTGCGATGAGCCTCCGCGTCGTGATCACGGACTGCTTCGGATACCCGGAACCGGGCGTGATCGAGGCGACGGAGCTGGGCGAGGACGTCGAGCTCGCCATCGGGGCGGCGAGAAGCGAGGCGGAGGTCCTCCGGGTCGCGGCCGGCGCCGACGGGCTGCTGGTGAACATGGCCCCGGTCACCGCGGCGGTGCTCGACGGGTTGCCAGGGCTGCAGGCCATCGTCCGGTACGGCGTGGGCATGGACAACGTGGATGTCGCCGCTGCGGCCGCTCGCGGGGTCGCCGCCCTCAACGTTCCCGACTACTGCGTCGACGAGGTCGCCCACCACGCGGTCGCGATGATCTCGGCCGTGGCCCGTCGCCTGGTGCCATTCTCGACGGGGGTCCGCGGGGGCGCCTGGTCGCCGACGCTCGCCGATCCGCCGCTGCCGGTCGGGGAGGATCCGGTCGGGATCGTCGGATACGGGCGGATCGGCCGGCGGACGGCGGCTCTCGCCGCGGCGCTGGGCCACCCGGTGCTGGTCTGCGACCCGTACGTGTCCGACGACGTCCTGGGCGGGATCCCGCGTGTGGCGTCGCTCGTCGCGCTTGCCGGCGCCGTGAACCACCTGTCGGTCCATGTGCCCCTGAACGACGAGACGCGCGGGCTCGTGAACGCGGAGGTGCTCGCCGCGCTCGCCAGGTCCGGCCACCTGGTCAACACCGCACGGGGCGCCGTGGTCGACCAGGCGGCGCTGCTCGCGGCGCTCGACGCGGGTGCCGTGGGCTGGGCATCACTCGACGTCCTCCCGTCCGAGCCCCCTGCAGGTCTCTCCGCCGAGCTCGTCCGCCATCAGCGGGTCACGGCGACGCCCCACGTCGCCTACCTCAGCACCGCGTCCCTCCCGCGCCTGCGGCAGTACGCCGCACGACGCCTGCGCGACGCTCTCGCCGTGTCGCCATCCTGAACGGAGAACCCCGTTGACGACCCTCACGTCGCGCGAGCGGATGCTCGCGACCCTCGATCACCGCGAGCCGGACCGGGTGCCGTTCGACCTCGGCTCGACCTTCACGACGGGGATCCACTACGTCGCCTACCGGGCCCTCCGCCACCACCTCGGCCTTCCCGGCGACGGCCGCTACGCGGACATCCGGCTCGGGCTCGCCGTCGTCGACGACGACATCCGCGACCGGCTCGGCGTCGATGCCGGCATCGTCGCGCCCAACGGGCCCAACCCGGAGCGCTGGACTCTCGACATCCGCGAGGCGGGCGAGTACCTCGAGTACACCGACGAGTACGGCCTCGGCTGGCGCTCGCCGCGCGAGGGCGGGCTGTACTACGACCTGTGCAGCAACCCGCTCGCGGGCGACATCACGGTCGCCGACGTCGAGGCGTATCCGTGGCCCGACCCGGCCGACCCCCACCGCTTCGTCGGGATGCGCGAGCGGGCGCTGCGAGTCCGCGACGGCGAGCAGCGGGCAGCCGTCTTCCGCGGCGTCTCGACGGGCATCTTCGAGCTCGCCTCCTGGATGCGCGGCCACGAGCAGTTCTTCATGGACATGCTGACCGAGCCGGAGCTGGCCGAGGCCATCCTCGACAAGGCGCTCGAGATCAAGACGGGCTACTGGGCCAGGGTCTTCGAGGTCGCCGGGGACCTGGTGGACGTGACCTACGACTCCGACGACTACGGCACCCAGCGCGACATGTTCATCTCGCCCGCGACCTGGCGGGCCCTGGTCAAGCCGCGGCTGGCGAAGCTCAACGCGTTCATCCACGCGAACAGCCGTGCCAGGGTCTTCCTGCACTCGTGCGGCGCCATCCGGAAGATCATCCCGGACCTGATCGAGGTCGGCGTGGATGCCCTCAACCCGGTGCAGGTGAGCGCGGTCGGCATGGACTCGGGCGAGCTCAAGCGCGAGTTCGGGCGGGACATCGTGTTCTGGGGCGGCGGTGTCGACACCCAGCACACCCTGCCCGCCGGCTCTCCGCAGGAGGTGAGGGACGAGGTCCGGCGGCGGCTCGACGACCTGATGCCCGGCGGTGGCTTCGTGTTCACCGCGGTGCACAGCGTCCAGGCGGACGTGCCCCCGGAGAACTTCATGGCGATGTGGGAGACGATGCGCGAGTACGGGAGATACGGGGCATGAGCGATCTGGGACGGGTCGTGGTGGTCACGGGCGCCGGGTCCGGGATCGGCCGCGCGACCGCGGCGGCGTTCGTCGCGAATGGCGACCGCGTGGTGATCGCCGACTACGACATGCCGGCGGCGGAGGCCGTCGCGGCGGAGCTGCGGGAGACCGGCGCCGAGACGCTGGCCGTCGGGGTGGACGTGAGCGACCGGGCGCAGGTCGATGCGATGGTCGCGGCGACCGTCGCCCGGTTCGGTGGCCTCGACGTCCTGGTCAACAATGCGGCCGTCGGCGTCGCGGGCGACCTCCTCGAGACGAGCGCGGCCGACCTGGCGCGGACGCTCGCCGTCAACGTCGTCGGCATGTTCCAGTGCTGCCAGGCGGCGATCCCCGTGATGCTCGAGTCGGGTGGCGGGGTCATCGTCAATGTCGCCTCGGTCGTGGCCCTCGCCGCGGTCGAGCGCCGCGCGGCATACACGGCGTCCAAGGGAGCCGTGGTGGCGCTGACGCGGTCGATCGCCGTCGACTTCATGCGCCGCGGGATCCGCTGCAACGCGGTCGCGCCGGGCACCGTGGACTCGCCGTGGGTGGGCCGCATCATCGGGGACCAGCCGGATCCCGTCGCCGCGCGCCGGGCGATGGTGGAGCGCCAGCCCCTCGGCCGCCTCGGGCGGCCCGAAGAGATCGCCGCCGCCATCCGGTACCTGGCGTCCCCGGAGGCGGAGTTCGTCCACGGCAGCTGCCTCGTCATCGACGGCGGGTTCACGGCGCGCTGATGTCAGCCTCGTCCTCCAGCCCCGTCGAGCTCCTCATCGACGTCGAGGCGGTGCGAGCGTTCCTGGCCACGTCCATGGGCGTGGATCCGGCCGGCGCGGCCATCGAGTTCCTGTCGGGGGGAGTGTCCAGCGCCGTCGTGCGCATCGTGAGCGGCGGCGACTGCTTCGTGGTCAAGCAGGCGCTCCCCCAGCTCCGGGTCGAGGCGACCTGGCTGTCGCGTCCCGAGCGATCGGGCATCGAGGCGCGCTGCGCCGAGGTACTCGAGGAACTGGTGCCGGGGTCGGTCCCGCGGGTCCTGCGGGTGGTGCCCGAGGCCCACGCCTTCGCGATGGAATGCGCCCCGGCAGGTTCCGAGACCTGGAAGGCGCAGCTGATGCGCGGTGTCGTGGACCCGGGGACGGCGCGGGCGGCCGGCGTGCTCCTGGGCCAGATCCACTCCACGACCGCTGCGACGCCGGGTCTCGCCACCGAGTTCTCGGACACGTCGTTCTTCACGGAGCTGCGCCTCGAGCCATACCTGGAGCACGCGGCACTGCGGCACCAGGAGCTTGCCGGGGAGCTCGGCGCCCTGGCCGCCATGCTCAGGGAACCCGGGATCTGCCTCGTCCACGGGGACTACAGCCCGAAGAACCTCCTGGTGACGCCCGAGGGGAGCCTCCTCCTCCTGGACCACGAGGTGGCTCACTGGGGACAGCCGACGTTCGACGTGGCCTTCGCCCTGAGCCACCTGTGTCTCAAGGCGGTGCGGTTCCGGGGAGCCGGGCGGCACATCGAGGCCGCGACCACCTTCCTCGAGGCCTATCGGGCGGCATCCTCGGTCGCCGACGCCGCCACGGGCAGGTCGTGCGGCGGGCTGGTCGCCGGCCTGATGCTCGCCCGCGTCGACGGTAAGTCGCCGGTCGAGTACCTGGCCGACGGAGACAAGGACCTCGTGCGTGCCATCGCCGGCAGGATCCTCCGTGACCCGGCCGCGACCCCCGAAACCGTCCTGGCCGGGGTGAGCGGGAGCGGGTGAGCTCGCCGATGCCTGACCTGCGGATCGTGTCCGTGAACGGCCGCGAGATCCTGGACTCCCGAGGCCGTCCGACGGTCGAGGCCGACGTCGTCCTCGCCGATGGGAGCCTGGGGCGAGCCTCCGTGCCGTCGGGTGCCTCCACGGGCCGCCACGAGTCGGTCGAGCTGCGCGACCATGACCCGGCGCGCTTCCGCGGTCTCGGGGTACTGCGGGCCGTCGCCAACGTCGGCGGTGAGATCGCCGCGGCCGTGCGCGGCCGTTCGGCCGACGACCAGCGCTCCCTCGACGACGCGCTGATCGCCGTGGACGGCGACGCCCGCAAGGCCCGCCTCGGCGCGAACGCGGCCCTCGCGGTGTCCCTCGCGACCTGTCGCGCGGCCGCCATCGGCCGGGGCATCCCGCTGTACCGGCACATCGCGGACCTGTGCGGCACAGCGCCGTCCATCCCGCTGCCGATGGTCAACATCATCAGCGGCGGACTCCACGCCGGTCGCCAGCTCGATATCCAGGATGTGCTGGCGATCCCCCTGGCCGCGGCCTCCTTCCGCGAGGCCCTCGAGATCGTCGTCAGGATCCACAGCCGCGTGGGCGACATGGTCCGGGCCGAAGGGTTTCCGCCCCTGGGGGCCGACGAAGGCGGCTGGGGGCCGCCGCTGGCCACCGATCGCGAGGCAATCGAATGGGTCGCTCGCGCCATCGCCGACGAGGGGATCTCGGCCGGGATCGCCCTCGACGTCGCCGCATCCCATTTCTTCGACATGGAGACAGGGACGTACCGCCTGGGGTCCGTCGGGACCCTGGACGCGGCCGGGATGACGGCCGTGATCGCCGAATGGGCGCGCGACTACCCGATCGTGTCGGTCGAGGACGGCCTCGCGGAGGACGACTGGGAAGGCTGGGCAACGCTTACGACACGGCTGGGCTCCATCCAGCTCGTCGGTGACGACCTGTTCGTCACGGACTGCCGGCGGCTCGAGCGGGGCATGGCGACGGGGATCGCCAACGCCGTGCTCGTCAAGCCGAACCAGGTGGGGACCCTGAGCGAGTCGTTCGATGTCGTCGCGGCGGCCCGGCGCGGGGGGTACGCGGCGGTCGTCTCAGCGCGGTCCGGCGAGACCGAGGACAGCTTCCTCGCCGACCTCGCGGTCGGGACGGGGGCGGGCCAGATCAAGGTTGGATCGGTGACGCGTTCGTCACGCCTCTCCAAGTGGAACCAGCTGCTGCGCATCGAGGAGGAGCTGGGGTCCGAGACGTATGTCGGTGCGCGCGCTCTCGCCGGGCGACCCCAGCCGAGCGGGGGAGGACGATGACGCTTGCCGCCGTGATCCACGAGGGACACCCGGCGAGCTCCTCCGGGCGGCCACGACGGCGGACATGATCTTCGGGCGTGGCCGAACTGACGTCCGCCTGGACTGACATCCGGTCAGCGTCGGCCTGGCCGACGACACCCGTCAGGCGGGTGGGCTATGTCGGGATGACCTCGAGCTCCACGCCGAGCGCCTCGTACACGGGTCGCGCACGCGCGTCGGCAGACACGAGCCGTCGCCGATTCTGGCGCGCGGCTGCGCCGACGAGCGCGTCGTAGACGGCCCCGCCCGTGACGCCCAGGCGGGCGATCTCGGGGCCGAGGGCGAGCGACCCGTCCTCACCGAGGAACTCCGACGCCGGGAAGTTGTGGGCCAGCACGCGGAGGGCATCGGCCGGCGACCGTCGATGCGAGCCAGGAAGCCGCGTCAGGACCGAGTACGTCTCGAACCAGGCGTGGCCGGAAAGCCCGAGGCGGCGGCCCCGGACGACCTCCAGCGCCGCCGCGTGGGAGTCGTGGTCCTCGACGATCACGGCGATCGCGACGCTCGTGTCGAGCAGCAGGACCTCGCCGTCAGCGTCCGTGTCGGTCGGCATCGATGAGCTCGCGCACGAGATCGCCAGTGAGCGGCGTTCCGGTCGCCGGGATGACCAGCAGGCCGGCCACAACCTTGAGGTCGCTCCCGGAGACGGGCTCGATGCGCACCGCGGCGCCGTCGAGCTCGCAGCTCAACCTCGCCGCCTTCTGCAAGGCCGATCCGATCTCTCAGCGCGCGTGGGATTACCAAGCGTCCGGCTTTGTCGATGGTAGTCCTCATGGCATCGATCCTACCATACGCATGGCGGGGCTCGACCGCGCCGCTCGCGCGAACGGCTTGGTCGCCGTTTGCGGCTCATGAAGATCAGGCAGGGACGACCGCGATCGCGTCCATCTCGACGAGGTAGCCAGGACGGGCGAGGCCCGTGACGACCGCGGCCGTGATGACCGGGGGATCGGGTCGGTCGCCCCACACCCGCTGGAAGGCCGCGTAGCCGGTGCGGAAGTCCTGGCCGTCGACGATGAAGACGTTCCACTTCACGACGTGCTCGGGGCCGGCACCGGCGGCCGCCAGGGCCGTGCGCAGGTTGCGCAGGACCTGCTCCGTCTGTGCGGCGATGTCGCCGATGCCCACGATGTTCCCCTCGGCATCGACCGCGTCCTGGCCGCCGATGTAGATCGTCCGGACGCTCCCCGAGACCACCGCGACGTTGCTGAACGCAGGGTTCCGGGGCAGGCCATCGGGGTTGAGGAATTCCACGCGACCGTCCCCGGCCGTCGAGGATCGCATCATGAGTCACTCTCCTTCCTGCGGCGGCGATGGGCCGCCACCTTGGCGCGATTGCCGCAGCGCTCCATGGAGCACCAGCGCCGGAGTCCGGACCGCGAGGTGTCGACGAACAGCAGCGAGCACCGCGATCCCTCGCACCGCTTCAGTCGAGCAGCGCGCGGCCCGCCGAGGAGGTCGATGGCGTCCCGTGCGACGGATGACAGGAGGCTTCGCACGCCACTGACGCCCACCCACGTCCGGCTCGGACCCGGCAGCAGGCGCGGAACGAGGCACGGCTCTGCGGCCAGGTCGTTAAGGATCTCGCGGTCGCCCTCCGGGACGGGCCGGTGGTCGATGAGCGCGTCGGCAACGCTCCAGATCGCCGCCTGCAGCCGGACGGCGAGCTCGAGGTCATTGTCTGTCGCCCGCAGCCCATCCACCCCCGCGACGTCCGCGGCCCAGCGCTCGAGGTCGGACGGCTGCCCGAGCGTCTGGAACGGAGCCAGCGGGCCGTCGTGTGTTCCCGGCCCGGTGACCGCAAAGGCCGGGGCCAGGCTCCCGGGCTCGAACGTGAACACCTGTCCGCCGGGGTGGCGCAGCTCGAGCACGCCGACATCGATCATGTAACCATACTATCAGGTTATCTTCGGTGTCGCCTCCATGACGACGAATGTCGGCTCAAGGTCGTCTTCCGTCGGGTCCACGGCGTGCCCTGGACCGTTCGGAGCGCTTCTGTCGCCTCCCGGGCGACGACGGCGCCGGTCGGGGCCATTCCAGGCCGGACGACCGTCCGGTTTGCCGGGATTCATCGCCTTGAGGGCGACACGGGAACGTCATCGTCGTCGGGTGGCTCACCGCGATCAGGCCGGCGCGATCGACACCGGCCACGGCGAGCGCCCGCGGTATCGGCCAGCCGGATGGTGGTTCGTGGTCGCGGTCACATCAACGTGGTCGCTCGGGTCAATGACATCATCGGACCAACCGCAGGAGCGTGACCCATGGACGACCAGGACTGGCTCGCCGAGCGGTTCGAATCGAACCGCCCCCACCTGCGGGGCGTCGCATTTCGGATGCTCGGCTCCCAGGCCGAGGCGGACGACGCGGTCCAGGAGGCCTGGATCCGCCTGAGCCGCACCGACACGAGCGATGTCGACAACCTGCGGGCGTGGCTGACGACGGTCGTCGCGCGCGTCTGCCTCAACATGCTGCGGTCGCGCAAGACCCGCCGCGAAGCATCCCTGGAGACCCACATCCCGGATCCCATCGTGAGTCCGGAGGACGGCCTCGATCCCGAGCAGGAAGCACTGCTGGGCGATTCGGTCGGGCTCGCAATGCTCGTCGTCCTCGACTCGCTCACCCCAGCGGAACGGGTCGCGTTCGTGCTCCACGACGTGTTCGCCGTGCCGTTCGACGAGATCGCGTCGATCGTCGGCCGAACGCCGGCGGCGTCGAGGCAGCTCGCGAGCCGTGGTCGTCGCCGGGTCCGGGGCGCGCCCGTGCCAGACGTCGACCTCGACGGCCAATGGGCGGTCGTCGACGCGTTCCTCGCGGCCGCGCGTGCCGGCGACTTCGAGCGCCTCCTGGCCGTCCTGGACCCGGACGTCGTGGTGCGCTCCGACGGCGGGTCGGCCCGCCCACGGCTGGTCTCGGTGGTCCGCGGCGCGCAGGCCGCCGCCGGACAGGCGATGTCCTTCCGCCGGTTCGCCGAGACGGCGACGCGGATCCTCGTGAACGGCATACCCGGAGGCGTCGCGTGGGCGCCTGACGGAAGCCCGTTCGCGGTCCTGGCCATGACGGTCAGGGGCGGCAGGATCGTCGCGATCGACGTGCTCGCGGATCCCGACCGGCTCGCCCGGCTGGATCTCTCGCTGGTCGCCGGCTGAGCGTTCGCGCCGTCGTGCGGCGGTCACGTCCGCGCCCTCTGGCGGGTCCCCATATCAGTGACCCCCAGACACCGCAGGAAGGAGCCCACATGAGCGAGCAAGTTGCGACCTTCGCCGACGGACCGATCCGAAGTGTTCCCGGGTACATCCCGAGGCTCGGCCCGATCACGAGGTTCCTGTTGGCCGCGGGCGTGCCGCTGGGCTTCAACGGGCTGATCACCATTCGCGGCCGGAAGAGCGGCCTGCCCAGGACCACGCCCGTTGCGATCATCCAGGTCTCGGGCAGGCGTTGGGTCTGGGCCCCCTGGAGCGAGGCCCAGTGGGTGCGCAACCTGCGCGCCGCCGGCGGAGCCACGATCACCTTCCGCCGCCGGACAGAAGTCGTCAGCGCCTCGGAGCTCGACCCGGCGCAGCGCGTGGAGTTCTTCCGCGACGTCCTTGGTCCGGTCGCGCGAGGCATCCCGTTCGGCGTCTCGTTCATCCGGATCGTCGACGGCGTCGATCTCGAGGATCCGTTAGGAGCGGCCGTGGGTCGGCATGTCTTCGAGCTCAACCAGGTTTCCAAGGGAGACGGACGATGAAGGCTCGAATTCGACGCACTCTCGCCCGTCCTGGTCACCGGCGGTACGGGCACCCTCGGGCGTCTCGTCGTGGCGCGGCTGCGGGATGCCGGACGCAACGTCCGGGTTGCGAGCCGGGGCCTGCGCGGGCGTGAGGGCAGGGAGGGGACCGCGTTTGTGATCGCTGACCTGACGTCTGGCGAGGGGATCGAGGCCGCGGTGCAGGGGAGCGAGATAGTGATCCATCTCGCCGGCAGCGCCAAGGGCGACGAGGACAAGACCCGGAACCTCGTGCGAGCGGCATCCGCGGCGGGCGTGCGGCACGTCGTGTTCATCTCTGTCGTCGGCGCCGACCGCATCCCGAACGTCAGCCGTCTCGACCGTGCGATGTTCGGCTATTTCGGGTCCAAGCTCGCCGCAGAACGGGTGGTGGCCGACTCGGGCCTGCCGTGGACGACGCTGCGCGCCACGCAGTTCCAGCAGTCGATGCTGGCCACCATCGAGCAGATGGCAAGGCTGCCGGTGATCCCGGTTCCCTCCGGCTTCCGGTTCCAGCCGATCGACGCCGCCGATGTCGCCGCCCGGCTCGTCGAGCTCGCCCTCGGTCAGCCGGCCGGCCGCGTGCCCGATATGGGTGGGCCACGGATCTACAGCATGGCCGATCTCGTCCGCGGGTACCTTCGAGCCACCGGACGCCACCGGCTCATCGTGCCGGCCCCGTCGATGGGCGCGGCCGCCAACGCATTCCGGGCCGGTGCGAACCTCAGCCCGGACCGGGCCGAGGGCCGGCGGACCTGGGAACAGCTCCTGGCCGAGCGGGTGGGCCCGCCGAGCGCCGATCCGGCCACGGCGTAATGGGTGCCTCGGCCCGAGCCCCGAGAAGCTCCGCCACCTCGACGAGCACCCATCCGCGCGCGAGCGGACCGCCCGTGCCGCGTGCCATCGGGGCCGGTCATCTGCAATGAGCGTCATACGTCCCGGCGTGGACCCGCCCTCGACGCGTGCCGTCGATCGCGTCTACCATCGAACGGTTCGACAGCCATCCATTCCCGCCGACTGCCCGCGGAGCGCGCGCGACCAATCCCGTCGCGACCGTCATGCCGGGCTGGTCCGCGCACCGAAAGGAAGGACGGTCCATGACCTCCCCCACGACCCACGCGGCCTCGTTCGGCGACCTTGCGTCGGCGCTCGACGGCCGGCTGATCATGCCCGGCGACGATTCGTACGATGCGGATCGTCGCGTCGTCCTGGGAGATGTCGATCCGCGACCGGCGGCCATCGCACGGGTCGCCGGCACCGGCGACGTCGCCCGCGTGGTCGGATTCGCTCGCGACCGCGGCGTGGAGCTCGCCGTGCGTGCGGGTGGTCACAGCAACGCAGGCCAGAGCTCGGTCGACGGCGGCCTCGTGCTCGACGTCCGCGACCTGACCGGGATCGACCTCGATCCGGACGCAGCGCACCGTCTGGGCAGGCGCGGGCCTCACCGCGCTCGACCTGACGAAGGCCACAGCCGAGCACGGCCTGGCGGTCGGCCTCGGGGACACGGGCTCGGTGGGGATCGCGGGGATCACGCTCGGGGGCGGGATCGGCTACATGACCCGCAAGCACGGCCTGACCATCGACTCGCTCCTGGCCGCCGAGATCGTCACGGCCGACGGTGAGCTGCGCCGGGTCGACGCGGACCACGAGCCCGACCTGTTCTGGGCGATCCGCGGTGGCGGCGGCAACTTCGGCGTCGCGACACGCTTCCGCTATCGGGTCCACGACGTTCGGGGGTCGTCGGCGGGATGCTCGTCCTGCCCGCCACGCCCGACACGATCGCCGGCTTCATCGAGGCGGCCGAGGCGGCGCCCGAGGAGCTCTCGACGATCGCCAACGTCATGCCTGCCCCGCCCATGCCGTTCCTGCCGCCCGAGCTGCACGGCAAGCTCGTCATCCTCGCGTTCATCGTCCACCTCGGCGACGTCGAGGCGGGCCAGCGCGCCGTTGCGCCGTTCCGGGCGCTGGCGACGCCGATCGCCGACATGCTCCGCCCGATGGCCTACCCCGAGATCTACCCGCCGGAGGATCCGTCCTACCGTCCCACGCCGGTCCAGCACACGATGTTCCTCGACCACGTGGATCGTGCGACCGCGACGACGATCGTCGACTTCCTCGAGGCGTCCGACGCCTCGTTGCGGGCGGCGCAGCTCCGCGTCCTCGGCGGGGCGATGGCCAGGGTGCCGACGGACGCGACCGCATTCGCCCACCGATCGAGCCGGATCCTGGCGGTGCTCGTCAACTTCTACGACGGAACCGCCGAGGACCGCGCCCGACGGCAGCGTTGGGTCGACGACTTCGCCGCGGCGGTCGACCAGGGCGAGCGCGGTGCCTACGTGAACTTCCTGGGCGACGAGGGCGCGGCTCGTGTCCGGGCCGCCTACCCGGGCGGGACCTGGGACCGCCTGGTCGAGATCAAGCGGCGCTACGACCCGAACAACCTCTTCCGGCGCAACCAGAACATCCCGCCGAGGGGCTAGAGGCGCGGTCGGGCGGGCGATCAGCGAACGCCTGGGCCGCTTCCCGTCATGACGCGCCCTGCTCTGGCGCGGCCTCGACCTCGTAGTGGTCGACGGTCAGCTCCCGCTCGACCAGGAAGCGGTCATCCTCCGGGTAGAACACCGCGCGGTCGATCTCGTCGCCCGCAAACCGGCGGATCGCATCGCGCGACTCCCAGAACGAGAGGGTGATGAACTCCGCGCGGTCGTCGACCACCCGCCACATCACCCAGGCGCCCCGGTTTCCGTCCGTGGCCCGGTATTCCTTGAGACCCGTCCCGCGGAGGTACTCGACGTACCCATCGGCGTCGGCCGCTCGCGTCGCGCCGCGCCAGATCCGGGCAAGCATTGGCGATCCCTCCTGACTGGTGACTGCCCTGTTGCGTCCATCCGGAGCCACCGCGTTCTCGTGTGGACGATGGAGTCCACGATGATCGATCCGCCAAGCCCGCGCTCCGGTCGCCGAGATCGTGAGATCGTTCGGCTCGAGTGCAAGATGCGGCTGAATGACCGAACCGCGGGAGGGGGTCGGGTCGGCCGATGCCGTGGAACCAGGGTGAGCGAGGGCGAAGATGCGCGAGCACCACATTCGGCCCCACGGGCTGCCGCCGCCGAACGGCTACAGCCACGTCGTCGCGTTCAGCGGGCGCATGGTCGCGGTGTCCGGACAGACACCGACCGATGCAGCCGGCGCCGTCGTCGGGGACGACGCGGAGACCCAGACGAGGCAGGTCTTCGAGAACCTGCGGACGGCCCTGGCGGCGGCGGGCGCCGGGCTCCACCAGGTCGTCAAGATCACCGTGTACCTGGTCGATCTCGGGGATCTCCCCGCGTTTCGCCGAGTTCGGGACGAGTTCCTGCCGGCGGACCAGCCACCCGCCAGCACGCTGGTGCAGGTGAGCGGCCTGGTCCATCCCGCGTTCCGCGTGGAGATCGAGGCACTCGCGGCCATCTGATCCCGGCGGTCGCCGCGAGGACCTGGTGCGCGGAGCGGGCGGTCGAGCGAAGACCCTGACGGCGAGCGAGACGCCTGCGGACGCGCCGGGTAGTGGCCCCGCTGCTCCGTGGATGCGCTACGGCAGGATCGTGAAGCGGCCAGCGTGGAGCGGCCGGAGAACGTCGAAGTGCCGGTGATCGAGGGTGACGATCGTCTCCGTCCGGTAGCGCGCCGCAAGGACGACGTTCGAGGCATCGGCGACCCCGATCCGCTGGTCAGCGTAGCGCTCGATGACGGCGCGAGCGTCCCTGAGGCCCTCGCCATCGATCGCCGGCAGGTCCCAGGCGCCGCCGGACAGCTCGGCCAGGACCGCCAGCTCGGCCGCGACGCCCAGTCGAGATGCCACGAGGTAGTCGAGCTCGGCGACAACGTACGGCGATACGACCAGGGATTCGTCGGTGTTGTCCAGGACGGAGGCCACCGCCCGATGATCGGGCTCGTCCTTGTCGAAGTACGCGAGCAGCGCGCTCGTGTCGACGATCACTGCTCGCCGAAGCCCGTCAAGTGGTCGTCGGCCTGGCGCGCGATCGGCGCGCCGCTCGCGAACAGGCCTCCGCGGGGATTCGGCCGCTCATCGCCGACCGCTCTCCGAATGGAGTCCCTGATCACCTCGGCCTCCGACACGCCTCGTCGTCCAGCGACGCGCCTGATCGCCGACTTGAGCTCCGAAGGCAGGTAGATCGTCGTCTTCTCCATCGATGTATGGTACCACCGCTGGTGCCATCGGCGGAGGATTTGTCGCGCGGATGCGATATTGCAATGCCGTCGTGCCTCGACTCGGCTGCCCGGGCGGGAGAGAATCCACGTCGCCGCGGGTTGGCCGGGGGTTCAGCGGATGCCCGCCGACACTGGAGGTCCGAAGCCAATGAGGCGTCTCATCGCGGCGTCGATTGCCGCGCTTGCCCTGCTGACCGCCGTGCTCCCCGGGGCGGCGGCACGTTCATTCCCGGACGTGATCCCGCTGCCCGGCGCAACCTCGGCGGAAGGCATCGCGACCGGCACCGGCTCGACCTTCTTCGCCGGCGACCTGTTCACGGGCAGCATCTTCCGGGGTGACCTCCGAACGGGTCGGGCCTCGCTCTTCATCCAGGCACCGGCCGGGCGCAACGCCCTCGGCATGAAGGTCGACGTGCCCCATCACCTGCTGTTCGTCGCGGGCGGGTTCACGGGCAAGGCGTTCGTGTACGACACCCGAACCGGCGCCGATGTCGCCGTCCTCACGCTCGCCGACGCTTCGTCGGGCGCGATCATCAACGACGTCGTCGTGGCCAACGGGGCCGCCTGGTTCACGGACTCGGCGCACCCGGCGATCTACCGCGTCCGGATCGGCGCCCATGGATCCATCGGGGCCGTCACGACCCTGACCGTCACCGGGCCGGCCGCCGGACTCACGGGTGACTTCAACCTCAACGGCATCGCGGCCTCACCGAACGGGCGGACGCTCATCGTTGCCCACACCGGCGACGGCACGCTCTACACGGTGAACGAGCAGACCGGCGCCAGCGCGCCGATCGCGGGCGCAAGCGTGCCCAACGTCGACGGCATCCTGCTCGAGGCCGGGCGGCTCTGGGCGGTTCAGAACACCAGCAACCAGGTCAGCGAGTTCACGTTCAGCCAGGACCTGGCGTCCGTTCACCTGGTCAAGGTGGTCACGAACCCGAGGTTCGAGGTGCCGACGACGATCGCCCGCGACGGTAGCCGGCTCGCGGTCGTGAACGCGAAGTTCGACACGGGCTTCCCCCCGACCGCCACGAGCTTCGAGGCGATCGTGTTCCGCCGATAGGTCAGACGCGGACGACTCGTCCGGTCCCCCGGCGAGTCGTCCAGGGAGATCACCATGCCGAATGCGTCCCCTGGCCCCGAGCCGCAGGTCCTGCTCGGCGGATTTGGGATGGGCGAGTCGCCCCGCTGGCACGATGGCCGCCTCTGGTTCTCCAGCTGGGGGACCGACGAGATCGTCGCGCTCGACCTCGACGGGACGAGCGAGGTCATCGGTCGCGGTGGCGGAGGCGCCGGCTGGGCCACGAACTGGCTCCCGGATGGACGGCTGCTCGTCACGGGCGCCGAGCTGATCCGCGTTGAGCCGGACGGATCCCGCGTCCGTCACGGGGACCTGAGTCAGATCTCGGCCTACGGTTGGAGCGAGATCACCGTCGACGGACGCGGCAACGCCTACGTCAACTCCCTGAACTTCGACTTCGCGGACTTCAAGGACGTCCTCGCGAGCCGGCAGGCGCCGGGGAAGATCGCGCTGGTCACGCCCGACGGCAAGGCTCGCGAAGTGGCCGACGGCCTGGCGTTCCCGAACGGCATGGTCGTCACCCCGGACAACGCGACGCTGATCGTCGCCGAGTCGTTCGCCGCCCGGCTGACCGCCTTCGACATCGGCCCCGACGGCAGCCTCTCGAACCGGCGCGTGTGGGCCGACGTCACGGGCGACGGCATGTGCCTCGACGCCGAGGGCGCCGTCTGGTGCAGCGCCGTCGGACCGGGAGACACAGCCATGGCGTTGCGCGTGCGCGAGGGCGGCGAGGTCCTGGATCGGATCGAGCTCGACCGCCCCTGCTACGCCTGCATGCTGGGCGGCGAGGACGGCCTGACCCTGTTCATGGTCGTGGCGAAGTGGTTCGGTCCGGACCGGATGGACGAGCTGATCGAGGCGAAGACGGGCCAGGTCCTGACAGCTCGGGTCGCCGTGCCGCACGCTGGCTGGCCCTGACCCGGCGGCTATATCCAGGACACGATCGGTGATCGCTGCTCCCAACGAACCTGAATCGGAGGCAACCTCGGGATGGCCAGGGTGACGATCATCGGCGCCGGCATGATGGGCACCGCGATGTGCTGGCCATCGGTCCACAACGGCCACGACGTCCGCCTGGTGGGGACCCCGCTCGACGAGGACGCGATCCGCAGCATCCGCGCGACCCGCGTCCATCCCAACCTCGCCCGCGAGGTGCCGGCGGGCGTGCAGGCCTTCCCGGTCACCGAGCTCGCCGCCGCCGTCGAGGGGGCCGACCTCCTGATCAGCGGCGTCAGCAGCTTCGGGGTCGACTGGTTCGCGCAGGCGGTCGGCCCCCACCTGCGCCCGGGCGTGCCCGTCCTGTCGGTGACCAAGGGCCTCGAGGACGACGCGGACGGCAACCTCGTCACGCTCCCCGTCGCCCTCGACCGCAAGCTGCCCGCGGACCAGCGTGGCACGATCAGCTTCAATGCCATCGGCGGCCCCTGCATCGCCCACGAGCTGGCCGCCGGGCGCCACACCGCGGTGGTGTTCACGGGCGCCGACGGGGCGATCCTCGCGACGCTGCGCGAGATGCTCGCGACGCCCTCCTACCACGTCTGGACCTCGACCGACGTCACGGGGGTCGAGGTCTGCGCCGCCATGAAGAACGCCTATGCGCTCGGGGTGGCCCTCGCCATCGGCCAGATGGAGGCGATGGGTCCCGACGGCCTGGCCCACGGCTACAACCCCCAGGCGGCCCTGGTCGGCCAGAGCTGCTTCGAGATGCGCCGGCTGGTGGAGGTGCTCGGCGGCGACCCCGGCCAGGTGAGCGGGCTGCCCGGTGCCGGCGACCTGTACGTGACGGTCTCCGGCGGGCGGACCGTGCGCCTGGGCAAGATGCTCGCGAAGGGCATGCCGTTCGCCGAGGCGCGCCGAGGTGCTCGCCGGCGTCACCCTCGAGAGCGTGGAGATCACGACGCGCGTCGCGCGGGCGCTGCCCAGGCTCGAGGCGCGCGGCCTCGTGGAGGCGTCCGACTTCCCGCTGCTCCGCCACCTCGACCGGATCCTCAACCACGCGGAGCCCGTCGACATCCCGTGGGACGCCTTCTTCGCGGCGCGCGGTATATCGGGGGGCCAACCGGCGACGAACATTGGGCCGGGGTAGGATCGAGCTGTAGCGCGCCAGCGCGGCCCTCTCCCGGGGCGAACACAGGGCGAACACAGAGCGGACACAGGTCGTGCGCCAGGTGCAAGTCGAGTACTCCAAGCCCAACCTTGACGGCCCGGACCGTCTCGCCCGGGCGTGGGCGAGGGTGCCCATGGTCCCGTCGCCGGTCCAGCGCGCCGAGCAGATGGCGCGGGCTGCCGACCTGCTCCGTGATCGCGGCGCCGTCCTGGTCGCTCACTTCTACGTCGACGGAGACCTCCAGGACCTCGCCCTGGAGACGGGCGGCTGCGTCGCCGACTCGCTCGAGATGGCCCGCTTCGGGCGCGACCACGAGGCGAGCACGCTCGTCGTCGCCGGCGTCCGGTTCATGGGCGAGACCGCGAAGATCCTGAGTCCCGAGAAGCGGGTCCTGATGCCCGACCTCGAGGCCACGTGCTCGCTCGACCTCGGCTGCCCACCCGACGAATTCGCCGCGTTCTGTGACGCGAACCCCGATCGCACCGTCGTCGTGTATGCGAACACCAGCGCCGCGGTGAAGGCGCGTGCCGACTGGATGGTCACGAGCGCGTGCGCGCTGGCGATCGTGAGGCACCTGGCCGATGCGGGCGAGAAGATCCTGTGGGCGCCCGATCGGCACCTCGGGGACTACATCGCTCGCGAGACCGGCGCGGACATGCTGCTGTGGAACGGCAGCTGCGTGGTTCACGAGGAGTTCAAGGGCATCGAGCTTGGTCTCCTGCGCGAGGAGCACCCCCAGGCACAGGTGCTGGTCCACCCCGAATCGCCCGAGAGCGTCGTGGCCCAGGCCGATGTCGTCGGCTCGACGTCCCAGCTGCTGAAGGCGGTGGTCGAGGGCGACGCCCGCGAGTACATCGTCGCGACCGACAACGGCATCTTCCATCGCATGCGGCAGCTGGCTCCCGGGAAGGTCCTGATCGAGGCACCGACGGCGGGCAGCAGCGCCACCTGCAAGAGCTGTGCGCACTGCCCGTGGATGGCGATGAACGCCGTGCAGGGCGTGATCGACTGCCTGGAGCGTGGGACGGGCGAGGTCGCCGTGCCCGAGCCGACGCGCGTCCGCGCTCTCGGCTGCATCGAGCGGATGCTCGACTTCGTCGCCGCGAACCCGGACAGCCTCGTCGCGCCGCAGCACGGGTTCGTGCCGCATCTCGGCTCGGCCTGATGCGGCCTGGCATGGACGCGTTCGCCGCGCCGCCCGTGAACGAGAGCCTCGAGCAGGCGCGGGCCCGCAACGTGCGCGACGCGCTGCGCGAGGACGTGGGGACCGGGCGACTGGACAGCGAGCCTGGTCGCTCGAGCACCCGGCAGCCGCGCGGGTGACCGTTCGCGAGGCGGCCGTCCTGTGTGGGCGCGACTGGTTCGAGGCGTGCGTCCGGGCGCTCGATGCCGAGGCCCGGATCGAGTGGCGCTACGCGGATGGCGCCGACATGGTCGCCGGCGCCCCGGTCTGCGAGGTGCGCGCCGATGCGCCGCGCCCTGCTCACGGCCGAGCGCCCGGCCCTCAACTTCCTCCAGCTGCTCTCGGGCGTCGCGACCAGCACGCGGCACTACGTGCACGCGATCGAAGGGGCCTCGCCGAACCCCCGCGGCTGCGCGATCCTCGACACCCGCAAGACGATCCCCGGGCTGCGCCAGGCGCAGAAGTACGCCGTCCGCACCGGCGGCGGGGCGAACCAGCGCCTTGCGCTGTGGGACGGCATCCTCATCAAGGAGAACCACGTCGCCGCGGCGGGCGGCATCGCCGCGGCCATCGGGCGGGCCGTCGCGCTCGAACGCCGGCGTGCAGATCCAGGTCGAGGTGGAACGCCTCGACCAGCTGCGCGAGGCGCTCGCGGCGGGCGCGACAGCGTCCTCCTCGACAACTTCACGCTCGAGCAGGTGCGCGAGGCGGTCTCTGTGACCGCCGGACGGGCCCTGCTCGAGGTCTCGGGCGGGGTGACCCTGGACGGACTGCGGGAGATCGCCGCGACGGGCGTCGACCGCATCTCCGTCGGCGGCGCTGACCAAGGACGTGCGGGCGGTCGACTACTCGATGCGGTTCGTGTAGCCGGGCCCTTACGCCCGGCGCTTGCGCGTAGCCGGCCGGTGGCTCAGGCTCCCGCGGCCCACGCGTCAGGATGGTCGGGAAGCTGGCCGGGAGCGTGTAGCGGGTAGTCGCGGCTGAAGTGCAGGCCGCGGCTCTCGTGGCGCATCCAGCGCGGACCGCACCACCAGCTCCGCGCAGTCGACGAGGTTGCGCAGCTCCAGCAGGTCGCGGGTGACGCGGAAGGTGGCGTAGTACTCGTCGATCTCGGCGCGCAGCAGCTGGATCCGCCGGAGCGCGCGGTCGAGCCGCTTCGTCGTCCGCACGATGCCGACGTAGTTCCACATGAACAGCCGCAGCTCGTCCCAGTTGTGGGAGATCACGACCTGCTCGTCGGCATTCTCGACCCGGCTCTCGTCCCAGTCGGGAGCGCGGCCGTCTCGGCCGGCGGCTCGCTGTCGATGCGGGCGGCGCAGCCGACCTGCCGACGACGACGCATTCGAGCAGCGAGTTGCTCGCCAGCCGGTTCGCGCCGTGCAGGCCGGTGTAGGCGGTCTCGCCGATGGCGTAGAGCCCCGGCAGGTCGGTCCGGCCGTCGAGGTCCGTGACGACGCCGCCGCACGTGTAGTGCGCCGCCGGCACGACCGGGATCGGCTGCCGGGCGATGTCGATGCCGAGCTCGAGGCAGCGGGCGTGGATCGTCGGGAAGTGCTCGACCAGGAACGCCTCGCCGAGGTGCGTGGCATCCAGCCACACGTGGTCCAGGCCGTGCTTCTTCATCTCGAAGTCGATCGCCCGGGCGACGATGTCGCGCGGGGCCAGCTCCATGCGCGGGTCGTGCGCCGCCATGAACCGCGTCCCGTCTGGGCAGCGTCAGGTGTGCCGCCCTCGCCGCGCAGCGCCTCGCTGATCAGGAAGCTGCGCTCCTGCGGGTGGTAGAGGCAGGTCGGGTGGAACTGGATGAACTCCATGTTCCCGACCCGGCAGCCGGCCCGCCAGGCCATCGCGATGCCGTCGCCGGTCGAGGTGTCCGGGTTGCGTCGTGTAGCGGTAGACCTTGCCGACGCCGCCGGTGGCGAGCACCACCGCGCGGGCGGGCAGCGTCTCGACGCGCCCTGTGTCCATGTCGAGCGCGTAGACGCCGTAGCAGCGCGGCGGGCTCGTCGCGGCTGGAGGTGCCGCGACGTGATCAGGTCGATCGCCATCCAGCGCTCGCGCATGCGTGATGTTCGGGTGGCGCCGGGCGCGGGCCAGGAGCGTCTCGTGGATGGCCCTGCCGGTCGCGTCGGCCGCGTGGGCGATGCGCCGACCGCGTGGCCGCCTTCGCGCGTGAGGTGCGAGCCCGAGCGGACCGTCCGGGTCCGCGGTGAACGGCACGCCCTGCGTCCACGAGCCACTGCGATCGCCTCGGCGCTGTGCTCGGCGATGAACGCCGCGGCGTGCTCGTCGACGAGTCCGGCGCCGGCCTCCTGCGTGTCGCGCACGTGCAGCTCGACGCTGTCGTCGTCACCCAGCACGCCGACGATGCCGCCCTGGGCCCAGGCGGTCGCGGCCTCGTCGAAGCTGCGCTTGGCAAGCAGGATGATCGGGTGTCGATCGGCGAGGTGCAGGGCGACCGTCAGGCCGCCGAGACCGGCTCCAGCGATGACCACGGGCAGCGTCGCGGCATCCGCCGCGACCGGTCGGGGGGCGGCGGATGTGGCGGTGCTCATCGCAGGATTCTATGCACCAGCGGCCCTTTACGGGGTGGCCGGGGTGTGGCCGGTCGAGACCGCGACGTCTCGGCTCGAGGGCTCGCTCGGGTCACGACGATTCTGCAGCTGACCAGGATAGTGATCTGTGTCCAAATAGCTTGACGCTAAGTTTACTAGCGGCTAGCGTATTAGACATATGGCGAAACATACGCTGCCCTCGTTCCCGCGCTACCAGCGGCTCGCCGGCTCCCTGGGCGAGCGGCTGCGCGTCGCCCGTCTCCGCCGGCGCATGTCGGCGACCGAGATGGCCGAGCGGATGGGCGTCTCGCGCATGACGCTGTACAGCCTCGAGAAAGGCGACCTCTCGGTCGGGTTCGGCGTCCTGGTGCGGGCCCTCGGGGTCCTCGGGCTCGAAGGGGACCTCGACCGGCTTGCCGCAGACGACGAGCTGGGGCGCAAGCTCGCCGACGCCGCCGCGAGACCCTCCAGGCGCGCGAAACGGGCTCCGGGTCCGTGATCCGAGAGCTGCCGTCCGAGGTGGCGGTCGAGCTCGATGCCGCGGACATCGCCCTCGCGATCGCCGATCACGGCGCGCCCGGGTGGATCCGCGCGGACCTCGTCCAGCTGTTCAGGCGCGCCACCTTCAACGTCCTCGCGTCGCACCGCGACGACCACCTGCGCAACCACGGCTTCCTGCGGACGGGCGAGGGCTGGCGCCTCGCCCCGGCCTTCGACCTCAACCCGGTGCCCGGCAAGCCGGAGCACGAGCTCTCGCTCGACGGCGCGAACCACGGGGGCGACCTGGAGGTCCTCTGTGAGACGGCCCCCTTCTACCGGATCTCGGGATCCGAGGCCGAGGCGATCATCGACGAGGTCCGGGCGGCGCTCGGCACCTGGCGGGAGCTCGCCCGGGGCCAGGGCCTCGGCGCAGCGGAGCTCGATGTGCTGGAGGATGCGATCTCCGTCTCGCGCTGACCGGGCCCATAGCACGGCTCGCTTGATCCACGTGGGCCGTAGGGCTCGACTCGCCCGGCCGCAGTACGATGCCCGCACCCGAACGAGGTGCGTGCGATGAACGTCGAGGGCAACCTCCGCGCGCAGGGCGCGGACGCTCTCACGATCCGGCCGGGGGCGGCATGAGCTTCGACCACCACGACCCGCAGTTCGTCAGGGATCCCGAGAGCGTCTTCGGGCCGATCCGGGAGGAGCATCCGCTCCTGCACTCCGATCTGTACGGCGGCTTCTGGGTGCTCACGCGCTATGACGACGTGACGGCCGCGGCGCTCGATCACGAGTCGTTCACATCGGCTGTCGTCGGCACGACGGTCATCCCTCCCTCGCAGCCGCGGGAGTACCCGCTGCTCCCGATCGAGCTCGACCCGCCCGAGCACACCGGGTATCGGGCGCTCGTCAACCCGCTCTTTGCGAAGCCGCGCATCGACGCCATGCGGCCCGACCTCGAAGCGCTCGCGGCGAGGCTGCTCGAGCCGATCGCGCGCAAGGGCGGCGGCGACGTCATGGCCGAGTTTGCCCACCCCATGTCGCTCGGCTCGCTCGCGCTGCTCATGAACCTCCCGGAGGAGGACGAGGAGCGCTGGTTCAACTGGGTCGAGCGGATGTTCTCGAGCGCCCTGCTCGACAAGGACGACCAGGCCGAGGCGGTGCGCGACGCGGAGGCCTACATCGACGCGCGGATCGCGGAGCGCAAGAAGGAGCCTCGCGACGACTTTCTCGGGACACTGCTCGAGGCAGAGGTGGAGGGCCACCGCCTGTCCGACCGCGAGGTGCGCCAGTTCGGGATCCTGATGCTGCTCGCGGGCTACGAGACGACGTCGGGCGCGATGGGCCTGAGCCTGCTGCACCTCGCGCAGCACCCGGAGCAGCGCGCCCAGCTGTTCGGCGACACCCACGGGCTCGCGCACACGGCGGTCAACGAGCTCCTGCGCTTCGTGTCGCCGGTCCAGGTCTTCTGCCGCAACGCTGCGCATGACGTCGACCTCCACGGCGAGACGATCCCTGCCGGCGACGTGGTCCTCCTCGCCTACGGCGCGGCGAACCACGACCCGCGCGCCTTCGAGCATCCCGAGCGCTGCATCCTCGACCGCCACCCGAATCGCCACGTCGCGTTCGGCCACGGCCGCCACCTCTGCCTGGGCGCGAACCTCGCCCGGCTGGAGCTCACGATCATGATCGAGCGCTTTGCCGACCTCTTCCCCGGGTTCCGGGTCGATCCTGACCGTCCGCCAACGTGGAAACCGCGCGGCGACATTCGCGCCCTGGCGTCGCTTCACCTGGTCGCCGCGGCTTTGTAAGCGGCATGGCCCGACGTCACGGCTCCTGCGCTTGACCGCCGCCGCGGCGAGGGCCAGAGTGGCGGCAAGATCCATCCGGCCCGCGAGGCGCGTCCCGCCGACCGGCAGCTCGACAGACCGGAGCCCTTCCCATGGCCAAGACCGCCCACCGTCCCGCGATCCCGGGCGAGATCGGCACGCCCGCCGCCAACCAGTCCGGCGCACGGATCAACCCCGATGCCTATGCGGAGGCCCAGGACTTCCTCCCGCTCGACGGCATCGACCACGTCGAGTTCTGGGTCGGCAACGCCCGCCAGGCCTCCGCGTACTTCCGGGCGCTGTGGGGCTTCACGCCGGTCGCCTTCGCCGGGCTCGAGACCGGCGTCCGCGATCGCGCGAGCTATGTGCTGCAGCAGCACGACATCCGCCTGGTGCTGACGGCGCCGCTGACTCCCGACGGCGAGGTGGCCGACCACGTCCGTCTCCACGGTGACGGCGTCCACGACATCGCGTTCGCGGTGCCCGATGCCGCAGCCGCCTGGCGCGAGACGACCGCCCGGGGGGCACGCTCGGCCGCGGTGCCGCACGTCCTCGACGGCGGCGAGGACGGCGCCCTGCGCGTCAGCTCGGTGTTCACCTACGGCGAGGTCCGGCATTCGTTCGTCGATCGCCGCGACTACCACGGCCTGTTCGCGCCTGGCTACCGGCGGATCAAGAAGCCCGCTCGCGCGGCCGGCGGGCTCAGCCTCCTCGAGATCGACCACTGCGTCGGGAACGTCGAGCTGGGCGAGATGAACCGCTACGTCGACTTCTACCGCGACGTGTTCGGATTCGCCCAGCTCATCCACTACGACGACACGGTCATCCACACCGAGTACAGCGCTCTCATGTCGAAGGTCATGACGAACGGCAGCGGACGCATCAAGTTCCCGATCAACGAGCCCGCCTCCGGGCGCAGGAAGAGCCAGATCCAGGAGTTCCTCGACTGGTACCGCGCGGCGGGCACGCAGCACATCGCGCTGCGGACCGAGGACATCGTGGGCACGGTCCGCCAGCTGCGCGACAACGGCGTCGAGTTCCTGGGCATGCCGCACGCCTACTACGAGTCGCTTGCGGACCGCGTGGGCGACGTGGGCGTGCCGATGGGCGTGCTCGAGGAGCTGGGCATCGAGGCCGACCGCGACGAGGAGGGCTACCTCCTCCAGATCTTCACGCGGCCGATCCAGGACCGCCCGACGTTCTTCTTCGAGATCATCGAGCGCCATGGGTCGCGCGGCTTCGGGGTGGGCAACTTCAAGGCGCTGTTCGAGGCGATCGAGCTGGAGCAGGCGCGGCGCGGGAACCTGTAGGGGAGGTTCCCGCGCCAAGTCCGCGCAATCAGGGCAGTGAAGGCGCCGGAGTCGGAGTCGCCGCCCCACCGGGCTCGAGCACGATGGAATCGACGATTGATTGGGCCTCCGCATGGATCGAAGCAGGGGTCCCGAGGTAGTCCCCGACGACGAGCAGATAGGCGCAGGCCGTTGACGTCCACGATCCAGAGGTGCCAGGTGCTGCCCGGACCCTGGGCAAAGAGGCTCTCTCCGCCGTTCTCCTCCCAGATGCTGTAGTTGCTGGGATTGCTGCTGCAGCCGCCCAGGTCGGCGGGGAGCTGCAGATCCAGCCGCTTGCCGGCGTAGCCGCTGAGCACGGTGTCGGTCGGGGTGGATGCGGCAAACCCCCCATGGACGACCAGGGCCGCGACCAGGTCGTCGACGGTTGGGCCGATCGGCATGGCCGATGGCCGTGGCCCGCTCGGTTGGGCAGTGCGGCACGGCTCGGCGACCAGCCTGGACACGGTGACGAACGACATACCGATGCCGTTCGGCGCCCCGGCGGTCCAGTGTCGGTCGCGTTCCTCGCGCTGGCGGCGTGGTTCGTGCTCACCGGCCGGATCGCCGCGCGCGCGGGTGTCCTGCCGCACGGCACGCGCCTGGGCGTGCTCGCGGCGAGCTACGTCGGGTACCCGGTCTGGGCGTTCCGGCTGGCCCGGACGCTGGACGCCGAACCCGTCACCCTCGGCGAGGCGGCCGCGGCCTGACCCACCATGGGTCACCCCGCGTTTTCCGGAGGTCCGGTTGTCCCGGTGGCTCGGCCCGGCGTCGCTCCGCGCACGGAGAGAGCTGGTACTTCCCCGCCGGGGTCAGGTTCGCCGACGACCGCGAGAGTATGCTCCGACGGGCTGAAGGTCCGGCCTTGCGACAAGCGCTACACAAGCCTGTCGTTCTCGCCGCCGGGCGCCGTCCGCTAGACACAACCAGGATCGATGCGCGACCAGGTCTTCATCAGCTACTCCCACAAGGACACGAAGTGGCTGGAGAGACTCCAGACCATGTTGACGCCGCTCGTCCGCAACGGCGTGGTGAACGTCTGGGCCGACACACAGATTCGGACCGGAGAGAAGTGGCGACAGGAGATCCAGGAAGCCCTGGCCAATGCCCGCGTCGCCGTGCTGCTCGTGAGCCCGGACTTCCTCGCCTCCGACTTCGTTGCCGAGCAGGAGCTGCCGTCACTCTTCAAGGCCGCCGCGGACGACGGGCTGACGATCGTCTGGGTGCCTGTCCGCGACAGCCTCTACTCGGCAACCGCCATCGCCGATTACCAGGCCGCATCTGATCCGGCCCGCCCCCTCGCGGGCCTCAGCGCGGCCGACCGAGATGAAGCCCTGGTCCAGATCAGCAAGAAGATCATGGCCTCGGCCGCCGGCCGTGCACCGGCCGCCCCGGAGGCCCCCTTCTCGGTGCACGCGAAGCCAGCCGGGGCGTCGACCAGGGCGGTCAAGCCCGCCCCTCCCGCCAGGAAGGCCGAGCCGCCGGAGTGGAGACCACCAGCCGACTCGCAGGACAGCCGCGCGGCCACGTTCACGGGACAACGGCCCCTCACGCTGAATGACATCCTCCCGGGCATGTGGCGAGTTCAGATTTAATTCCCCATGCCGGGAGCGATCGGCATCATGGAGCTCCAGATCTTCCCCAACGGGATGTTCCGAGGCGAGCTGACGGCGCCGATGGGCGCGAGCATGGTCGAAGGCATGTGGCAAGCGGACCCGATCCTCAGGAAGATCCTGCTCCAGGGACAGCAGACCAACGGCTTCCAGGTCGCCCCGTACGGGGCCGTCATCCAGGTCGCGCAGTTCGATGCACGACAGCTCTGGGGGATCTCGAACACCGGCGAGCAGATCGAGTTCCAGAGGATCGGGTAAGCGAGCCGATCGCCGAGGTTTGCTGCCCGCGTTTGTCCGATCCGGGCCGACGAGAACCGTCCCCGCACGGACCGCGTAGAGGTCCCTGTCAAACCGTCCCCTATCGGCCAGGAGAACCTCAATGCGAATGTCACGAGCGGC
Organism: uncultured Chloroflexia bacterium; assembly: GCA_963776395.1. Classification (GTDB taxonomy): domain Bacteria; phylum Chloroflexota; class Limnocylindria; order Limnocylindrales; family CSP1-4; genus CAIXZV01. Next base: position 582,865 of record CAVZML010000005.1, read on the forward strand.
ACTGCCGCTGCTCAGCCTCGCCCTGGTGCTCGCCGCGTGCTCGTCGAGCGGCGGCGCCGCCACACCGGCCCAGAGCGCCCAGGCGCCCACGCCGGCCGCACCGAGCGCCGCACCGTCCGTCGCTACCGGCGGCGCGACGATCAACCTGGCCGACACCACCCTGGGCAAGGTCCTCGCGGACGGCGCCGGCAAGACCCTGTACGTGTTCACCCCTGACACCGCCGACAAGTCGGCCTGCAGCGGCGATTGCGCCACCAACTGGCCGCCGCTCATCTCCGATGCCGCTCCGACGCTCGGCACGGGCCTCGATGCCGAGGACTTCGCGACCCTCGCCCGCGACGACGGCTCGAAGCAGGTGACCTTCTACGGGCACCCCCTGTACTACTTCGCCGGCGACACCGCCGCAGGCCAGACGACCGGCCAGGGAAAGGGCGGCAAGTGGTTCGTCGTGGACGCCGAGGGCAAGAGCGTCGGGGCCGAGGCCTCGCCCGCCGCGAGCGCACCCGCCTCGGCTGCCGCCGGTGGTGCCGCCGTCGCCCTCGCGAAGATCTCGCTCGGCGACGTTCTCACGGGCGGCGACAAGGGCCTGACCCTCTACATGTTCACCCCCGACACTGCCGACAAGTCGGCCTGCACCGGCGACTGCGCGGCCAGCTGGCCGCCGTTCACGTCGGCAGCGGCACCGACCCTCGGCGCGGGACTCGACGCCGAGGACTTCAAGACGATCACCCGCGAGGACGGCTCGAAGCAGGTGACCTTCTACGGACATCCGCTCTACTTCTACGCCGGCGACACGGCAGCGGGCGAGTCCAAGGGCCAGGGCCTCGGCGGCAAGTGGTACGTCCTCGACGGCGAGGGCAACCCCATCAAGTAGGCGTCCAGCGGCGGGCCTGACTGCCCCGATAAACTCGGGCGATGCGTCTCGCCCACGTCCGCGACCGGCATGCTCCAGCAGGCACGGACTGGCGACTCGTCGCCGCGGCCGATCCCGCCAACAGACGCTGGGTGGACCTGGAGGTCGCCCGGCGGCGCGCCATCGCAGCGGACCCGAACCTCGCCCACGACAGCGCGCTGTACCGCCAGCGCGTCACGACCCTCGACGATCACCTGGCCCGGGGCCTCCGCGTGGAGGCGCTCGCGCCGCTCGTCGAGGGCTTCGTGCCGCGTCGGTCACCCGAGGAGGACGACGCCGTCCTGGACGCCGCCGACCTCGTGTTCGGCCGGCCGGTGCTGCGGCCGCCGTCGTTGCGCGACTTCTACGCGTTCGAGCGGCACGTCGCCGCCGTGTGGCAGCGGCGGGGCCAGGAGATCCCGGAGGCCTGGTACCGGCTGCCGATCTTCTACTTCTCGAACGTCTCGGAGCTGCGCGGGCCGGGCGAGCCCGTGTGGGCGCCCGCGGGCTCGGCGGAGCTGGACTACGAGCTGGAGGTCGGCGCCCTCATCGACACGCCGGTCGTCGACCTGCCGGCCGAACGCGGCGAAGAGGCAGTCGGCGGCTTCTTCGTGCTCAACGACTGGTCCGCGCGCGACCTCCAGCGGGACGAGACGACCGTGCGGCTCGGCCCCGCGAAGGGCAAGGACTTCGCGACGTCGATGGGCCCCTGGCTCGTGACGCCGGACGAGCTCGCCGACCGGCGTGCGCCCGGGTCGACCGGGCCCGACCTCGCGATGACGGCGACGATCCGGACCGCCGACGGGCGAGTGGTGGAGACGTCGCGCGGAACATGGGCCACAGCCCAGCACTCGTTCGGCGCGATGGTGGCCCGGGCCTCGGCCGACGTCAGGCTGCGCCCCGGCGACGTGATCGGCAGCGGGACGGTGGGTGGCGGCTGCCTGCTGGAGATCCGGGAGGGCACGCTGGACCGGTACCTCGAGCCCGGCGACGAGGTGACGCTCGAGATCGAGCGGCTCGGGCGCCTCGTGTCGCCGATCGTCGAGCGACCCGACCGCCGCTGAGCGCCTCCGGCTCGGACCGTCGCCCACGTGTCTGGTCGCCACCGCGCGACCAGGCGCCCGCCGAATGGGAGTCCGTGCCGCTCGCGTCGGGCACCGGGATTCCGCACGGCTTGCGTAGACTTGCCGTCTCAGGCCGAGGAGGCATGTCGATCATGTTCTACGTCTCGCGCGGCTCCGTCCCGCCCACGCGCCACACGCAGCACCGCGCGCCCGACGGCGCCCTGTACGCCGAGGAGCTGTTCGGCGTCGAAGGGTTCACCGGGCGGAGCTCGCTCCTGTACCACCTCGTCCCGCCGACGCGCGTGACGCGGATCGAGCCGCTGGGCCCGATCCAGGTCGAGACCGCCGACGACGGCTCGCACCACCACCAGCTCATCGACACCGCGGGCCTCGAGCCGGCGGGCGACGCCGTCTCGGGGCGCGTGCCGCTTGTTCCACAACGCCGACGTCGTGCTGGGCGTGGTCCGTCCCGCGGCGGGGCTGCCGCCCGACACCTGGTACCGCAACGGCGAGGGCGACGAGCTGCTGTTCGTCCACGAGGGCACGGGCACGCTGCGCACCGGCTTCGGCGATCTCGACTACCACCCGGGCGACTACCTGGTGCTGCCGATCGGCACGACCTGGCGCCTCGACCCCGACGCGGGCGTCGCCCAGAGGATGCTCTACCTCGAGTGCCCGTCGGAGCTCGAGCCGCCGAAGCGGTATCGCAACGAGTACGGGCAGCTCCTCGAGCACTCGCCGTACTCCCAGCGCGACATCCGCGTGCCCGAGCTCCGCGAGCCGCGCGGCGAGGCAGGGCGACTTCCGGGTCATCGTGCGGGCGCGTGGCCGCCACACCGCGTACCACTTCGCGACCCACCCGTTCGACGTGGTCGGCTGGGACGGCTACCTGTGGCCGTTCGCGTTCGACATCGCGGACTTCCAGCCGATCACCGGCCGCGTTCACCAGCCGCCGCCGGTCCACCAGACCTTCCAGGCGCGCAACTTCGTGGTCTGCTCGTTCGTGCCCCGCAAGTTCGACTACCACCCTCTCGCGATCCCCGCCCCGTACAACCACTCGAACATCAACAGCGACGAGGTCATCTACTACGTCGCCGGCAACTTCATGAGCCGGCGCGGGGTGGCCATCGCCTCGTTCACGCTCCACCCGGCGGGCATCCCGCACGGCCCGCACCCGGGCACGGTGGAGGCGTCGATCGGCAAGGAGGCGACCGAGGAGCTGGCCGTCATGGTGGACACGTTCCGGCCGCTGTTCCTGACACGACAGGCGGCGGAGCTCGAGAACCCGACGTATCCGTACACCTGGCTCGAGACGACCGAGGCCGCCGAGGAAGCGCGCCGACTCGTCGAGCGCGGCCCGGAGGCGTTCCCGGACTGAGCGGGATCGCGCGTGCGTGTGCGCGACCGGCGACGGGCGACCACCGGCCACCTTCGTGCCATACTCGGCCCGTGGACCTGGACCTGCCGGGTGAGCACGCGCTTCTCCGCCGAACCGTCCGTGAGTACATGGAGGGCGAGGTCGCGCCGCTCGTCGACGCGCACGAGCGGGAGCGCCGGTTCCCGGCCGAGGTTGTCCGGCGGATCGGCGAGATGGGCTGGCTGGGGATCCCCGTTCCCGAGGCCTGGGGCGGGACGGGCATGGGCGCCCTTGCCTACGCGCTCGCCGTCGAGGAGATCGGTCGCGTCTGGGGCTCGCTCGGGCTGATCGTCGCGGCGCACACCTCCCTCGGCTGCGGTCCGATCCTGCTCGCCGGCACGGACGAGCAGAAGCGGGAGTTCCTGGTCCCCATGGCGAGCGGCCGGGTCCTCGGCGCCTACGGCCTCACCGAGCCCGGTGCGGGGTCCGATGCCGGCGGCATCCGGACGGCCGCGCGTCGGGAGGCCGGCGACGGAGGCGGCTGGATCATCGACGGCCAGAAGCGGTTCATCACCAACGCGGGTCAGGCGGGCACGTACGTGGTGGCGGCGCGGACCGGGACGACGGGAAACGGGGCGGCGGAGATCAGCGCCTTCATCGTGCCCGCCGACACGGCGGGGTTCTCCGTGGGGCGCCTGGAGGAGAAGCTCGGGCTGCACGCGTCGGCGACCGGGGAGCTGCTGTTCGACGCCGCCCGGGTGCCCGACGGGAACCTGCTCGGACCGCTCGGTGCCGGCTTCCGGACGTTCCTGACGATCCTCGACGGCGGCCGGATCGCGATCGGGGCCCTGGCGCTCGGGTCTCGCCCAGGCGGCCCTCGACGCCGCCGTCCCGTACGTCCGGACCCGCCAGCAGTTCGGGCGCCCGATCGGCACCTTCGAGGCCGTGGCGTTCCGCATCGCCGACATGGCGACCGAGATCGAGGCGGCCCGCGCCCTCGTCTACCGGGCGGCCTGGCTCCGCGACGAGGGCCGCGACTACGGCCTGGCGGCGGCGCAGGCCAAGCTGTTCGCGTCAGAGGTGGCGGCTCGCGCGACCGACGCCGCCCTGCTCGCCCACGGCGGGTACGGGTACGTCGAGGAATACCCCGTGGGACGGTTCCTGCGCGACGCGAAGCTGACCGAGATCGGCGAAGGGACGAGCGACATCCAGCGCCTTGTCATCGCGCGCCGAATCCTCGGCCTCCGGGTCGAGTAGCGGCGGTGGGCATCCTCGGCTCCCGGCTCGACGCCACCTCGGACGAGGCGCTCGCCAACGAGGCCGCGATGCGGGCGCTGGTGGACGAGCTGCGAGCGCGTACGACCGCCGTCGCGGGCCAGGGCGCGGCGGGCGACGACGACGCCATCGCCCGGCACCGCGAGCGCGGGAAGCTGCTCGTCCGCGAGCGGATCGAGCGGCTCCTGGACCCGGGCGCCGCGTTCCTCGAGCTGTCGGCCCTCGCCGCCGACCGCCTCCACGACGGCGCCGCGCCGGGTGCGGGGATCGTGACCGGCATCGGCCCGGTCGAGGGGGCGCTGTGCATGGTCGTGGCCAACGACGCGACGGTGAAGGGCGGGACCTACTTCCCCGAGACCGTCAAGAAGCACCTCCGGGCCCAGGAGATCGCGCTCGAGAACCGGCTGCCGTGCCTCTACCTCGTGGACTCCGGCGGGGCCTACCTGCCGCTCCAGGCGGAGGTGTTCCCGGACCGGGACCATTTCGGGCGGATCTTCTACAACCAGGCCCGGATGTCGGCGCAGGGGATCCCGCAGGTGGCCCTGGTCATGGGCAGCTGCACCGCGGGCGGCGCCTACGTCCCGGCGATGAGCGACGAGACGGTCATCGTCCGGGGCACGGGCACGATCTTCCTCGGCGGCCCGCCTCTCGTCCAGGCGGCGACCGGCGAGGTGGTCAGCGCCGAGGAGCTCGGCGGTTCCGCGGTGCACGCACGGACCAGCGGCGTCGCGGACCACGAGGCCGCCGACGACCTGCATGCCCTTGCGCTCGCCCGCTCGATCGTGCGGCACCTGTCCCGCGGCCGAGCGTCCTTGCCCTGGGACCGCCTCGCGCCGCGCCCGCCGGCCATCCCCGCGGACGGCGGTGCGGGCCTCGCCTCCCTGTACGCGGCGGTCTCGGCCGACCCGCGTCGCGCGGTCGACGTGCGGGAGGTCATCGCCCGGCTCGTCGACGGCAGCGAGCTCCACGAGTTCAAGCCGGCCTACGGCGAGACCCTCGTGTGCGGCTTCGCCCACCTCGACGGCTGGCCCGTGGGGATCATCGCGAACGACGGCATCCTGTTCTCCGCGTCGGCCCTCAAGGGTGCCCACTTCATCGAGCTGGCCGCGCAGCGGCGGGTCCCGCTGGTGTTCCTCCAGAACATCACCGGCTTCATGGTCGGGCGCGAGGCCGAGGCCGGGGGGATCGCGAAGGACGGCGCCAAGATGGTGACCGCGGTCGCGGGCGCCGAGGTGCCCAAGCTCACGGTGCTCATCGGCGGCTCGTTCGGCGCCGGCAACTACGCGATGGCCGGCCGGGCGTACGGGCCGCGGTTCCTCTGGACCTGGCCCAACGCGCGGATCTCGGTGATGGGCGGGCGGCAGGCGGCGCGGGTCCTGTCCACCGTGCGGTCGGGCTCGCTGCCCGGCGGCGCGTGGCCGTCGGACGCGGAGCGCGACGCGTTCGAGGCCCCGATCCTCGCCAGCTACGAGGCCGAGGGCAACCCGTACTACGCGACGGCTCGGTTGTGGGACGACGGGATCATCGACCCCCTCGACACGCGGCGTGTCCTCTCGATGGGGATCGAGGCCGCCGTCAACGCGCCGATCCCCGAGACGCGGTTCGGGGTGTTCCGGATGTGAGCGCGCCCGTTCGCGTCGACCGCGGGACTGGGGCTCAGCGCGCCGTGGCCCGGGTGACGCTGGACCGGCCGGCGAGGAGGAACGCGCTCGACGGAGAGACGATCGATGCTCTCGGCGCCGCCTTCGGGAGCCTCGCCGGCGAACCGGCGGACAGCCTGCGTGCCGTGGTGCTCGCCGGCGAGGGATCGGTGTTCTGCGCCGGCGCCGACGTCGCCTGGATGCGCGCGACGATCGGCCTGTCCCGCGAGGCGAACGAGGCCGATGGCCACCGCCTGGCGGAGATGCTGGCGGCGATCGACGCCTGCCCGGTCCCGGTGATCGCCCGCGTCCACGGCGCGGCCCTCGGTGGCGGCGCGGGGCTGTGCGCCGTCGCCGACGTCGTGGTGGCGGACGCGGGGACGCGGTTCGGCTTCCCGGAGGTGCGCCTGGGCCTGGTCCCGGCGACGATCGCGCCGTACGTGGTCCGGCGGATCGGCGAGGGCGCGGCGCGCGCCCTGTTCGCGACCGGCGAGCGGATCGATGCCGCGGAGGCGCGACGGATCGGGCTGGTGCACCGGGTCGTGGACGGGTCGGGCGGGTTGGGCGTCCTCGACACCGGGTTGGGCGCCCTCGACGCGGCGGTGGAGGAGACGCTGGCGGCGATCCTGGCCGGTGGGCCGGAGGCCGTTCGGGCCGCGAAGGCGCTGGTGCGCGACGTGGCCGGCCGCCCGGCCGGCGACGCTGGGCTGCGCGCGGTCACGGCCCGGCTGCTCGCCGAGCGGCGGGCGTCGGCGGAGGCCCGGGAGGGGCTCGCCGCATTCGACGCGCGCCGACCGGCCGGCTGGGTGCCGGCAGCCGACGAGGGCGCCGATCCGGGCACCGGCGCGCCGATCCGGGCACCGGCGCCGACACCGTCGCATGAGGACCCTGTTCATCGCGAACCGTGGGGAGATCGCCCGGCGGATCGCCGTGACGGCGACCCGGCTGGGTATCGCCGCCGAGGTCCCGACACTCGACGGGCCTGATGCCGTGGACCTGCTCGATCCCCACGCGGTGGTGGATGCCGCCCTGGCCGCCGGCGCCGATGCCGTCCATCCCGGCTACGGGTTCCTCGCCGAGAGCCCGGACCTGGCCGCCGCGGTCCTCGCCGCCGGCCTCACCTGGGTCGGTCCGCCGCCCGCCGCGATCCGGTCGCTCGGGGACAAGGCCGAGGCGCGGGCCCTCGCGCGACGCGTCGGTGTCCCTGTCGCCGACGGGGAGGAGCCTCGGGACCAGTCCGACGCGTCGCTCGCTGCCGTCGCGGGCCGAATCGGCTACCCGGTCCTCGTCAAGCCCGTGGCCGGCGGCGGCGGCAAGGGCATCCGCGTGGTGGCCGCGGCCGACGGGCTGGCAGCCGCGCTCGCCGCCGCGCGCCGGGAGGCGCGACGCGCCTTCGGGGACGAACGCCTCCTGCTGGAGCGCTACGTCGAGGACGCGCGCCACGTCGAGGTCCAGGTCCTGGGCGACGCACACGGCTCGATCGCCGCCCTCGGGGATCGCGACTGCTCCCTCCAGCGCCGGCACCAGAAGGTGGTGGAGGAGGCGCCGGCGCCCGGGCTGGACCCGGCCCTCCGGCGGTCCCTGCGCGACGCGGCGGTCCGGCTGGCCGCCGCGGTGGGGTACGTCAACGCGGGAACCTGCGAGTTCCTCGTCGGACGCGACGCCGCGTTCGTCTTCCTGGAGCTCAACGCCCGGCTCCAGGTGGAGCACCCGGTGACCGAGGCCGTCCTGGGTCGGGACCTGGTGGCCGACCAGCTGGCGGTCGCCGACGGCGCGACCCTGGCGTCACTGGGCCTCGACGACCCCGCGGCGATCGAGGCGCGGATCGTCTCGGGCGGGCACGCGATCGAGGTGCGGATCAACGCCGAGGACCCGGCCCGCGGCTTCCTGCCCTCGACGGGACGCGTGGTGGCGGTCCGGTGGCCGGCTGGGACGGCCCGGTTCGGGCCGGCCGGCGAGCGTGGCGTCCGACTGGACGCGGGGATCGAGGTCGGCGACGTCATCGGCGGGCGGTTCGATCCGCTCCTCGCCAAGGTCGTCGCGCATGGCCCCGACCGCGCCGTGGCCGTGAGCCGCCTGGCGGCGGCCCTCGACTCGACCGAGGTGCTGGGCCTGGCGACGAACCTCGCGTTTCTCCGCCGCCTGGTGCGACTGACGGTGGTCGTCCAGGCGCGCGCGCGGATCCAGACGATCGAGGGGGACCCGGAGGTCGGGGCGGCGACGCGTGCCGGGGCCGGCGAGCCGCTGCCGGACGCGGCCTGGCAGGCGGCGGCCCGGCAGCTGGTCGGCGTGACGGGACCCACGGGGGCGTGGGGCGGCGCGTGGCGACCGAACCTGCCACCGCAGCTGCGGCTGGTTGCCGACGCCGGCGACGGGCCCGTGGAGCGAAGTGTTGCGCTCGGTGTGCCCGGAGGCGATGCCGGGGTTGACGGGCGCCCGCCGGCGGCGCTGCCCCGGACGTGGCACCGGCGGCCGACGCCACCGCGAACGCGGCGTCCGCGGCCGACGTCACCCCAGGCGCCGCCTTCTCCTGTCGCGACGGCGACACGGTCCACGTCTCGGTGGCCGGCTCGAGCATCGCCTTCCGACTGGCGGTGCCGCCGCCGGACGTCGCCTGGGACGGGACGGCCAGGCGGCACGACCGGCGCCGATGGTGGGCCCAAGGCCGGCTGGGTCGGCGACGTCCGGGCACCGATGCCCGGCCTGGTCGTCGGGGTGCACGTCGTCGCCGGGTCGATCCTGGGGGCCGGTGCCCGGATCGCGACGATCGAGGCGATGAAGATGGAGCACGACGTGACGGCACCCGAGCAGGCGCGGGTCGCGGAGATCCTCGTCCGGGAGGGCGAGCAGGTCGAGCGCGGCCGCGTCGTGGCGCGCCTCGGGGCGCTCGATGGCGGCGGCGACCCGCGATGACCGACGGCGGCGGCGACCCGCGATGACCGACGGCGGCGGCGACCCGGGATGATCGACGGCGGAGGGGGCCTGCGATGACCGACGACCCGGAGCGCCGCGTGCGGATCTACGAGGTCGGCCCGCGGGACGGCCTCCAGAACGAGGCGATCACGATCACGACGTCCGACAAGCGCCGCTACATCGACGCGCTCCTCGCGGCGGGCCTGCGGGAGATCGAGGCGACGAGCTTCGTCCGGCCGGATCGAGTCCCGCAGCTCGCCGACGCCGACGCGCTCCTCCCATCGCTCCCGCGCCCTGCCGGCGTCCGATACCCGGTGCTCGTAGCCAACCGCGCCGGCCTCGACCGGGCGGCTGCCGCGGGCGCCGACGCGATCGCGGTGTTCACCGCCGCCACCGACGCCTTCGCCGAGCGGAACATCGGGATGACCGTGGCCGAGTCGCTCGGGCGGTTCGCGCCGCTCATGGCGGAGGCCGGGGCACGCGGCTGGTGGCGCCGGGCCTACGTTTCGACCGCCTTCGGATGTCCCTTCGCCGGGCGCGTCGATCCCGCCCGGCCGGTGGAGGTGGCAGTCCGCCTGGTGGAGCTCGGTGCGGACGAGGTGTGCTTCGGCGACACGATCGGCGTGGGCGTGCCGGGCCAGGTGGCGGAGGTCACGGGTCGCGCGCTCCAGGCCGGGATCCCCGTCCACCGGCTCGCCCACCACTTCCACGACACCCGCGGGACGGCCCTGGCGAACGTGGTCGCGGCGCTCGACGGGGGAGTTCGTACGTTCGACGCCTCCACCGGCGGCACGGGCGGCTGCCCCTACGCGCCTGGCGCCGCCGGCAACCTCGCCACGGAGGACCTGGTCTACCTCCTCGACGCCGAGGGCTGGGACCACGGCGTCGACCTCGATGGAGTGCTCGCCGCCGCCCGCCTCATCGCCTCCCTGCTCGGCCGGCCGCTCGCGTCCAAGGTTGGCCAGGCCGGCGGCTGGCGTCCCGACGGCGGGCGCCCCGACGGCGGCTCGAGCCCGGGGTCCGAGGGCAAGCCGGCCAACCGCTTGACCTAGCGTCCCGCCGGACCCTCGAAACGCTGGACCCCGCGAGCCGACGCGGCGGCGATGTCCACGACCGCGCCGGGGTTCTCGAGGGCGGACAGGTCGCCCGGGTCGAGGCCGAGCCACGCCGCCCGTGCTACGCGCCGCATGATCTTGCCGCTCCGGGTCCGGGGCAGGTCCGGCACGATGGCCACCGCCCCCGGGCGGACGGGCTTGCCCATCTCGGCGACCACCCGGGCCGTCACCTCGGCCGCGAGGTCCGCCGGGTCCACGCGCGCGTCCCGGCGGCAGACCACCAGCAACACCGGAACCTCGCCCTTCACCGCGTCGGGCACGCCGATCGCCGCGGCCGCGACCACCGCGGGGTGCCCCACGGCGATCGCCTCGAGCTCGGCCGGTCCCACCCGTTTGCCCCCGACCTTGAGCGTGTCGTCCGAGCGGCCGTGGAGGTACCAGAAGCCGTCACGGTCGTGAACTGCCCAGTCGCCGTGCACCCATGTTCCCGGAACGCGGCGCCAGTAGGCGTCGAGGTAGCGCTCCCGGTCGTCCGGCGTCCCGCCCCAGAAGCCGCGGGTCATTCCCGGCCACGGCCCGCGGATCGCGAGCTCGCCCAGCACGTCCACGACCGGCTCGCCGGTAGGACCCAGGACGTCGGCGGCCATCCCCAGGCACGGGCCGTTGAACGATGTCGGCCTGATCGGCCGAAGCGGGGTCGCGCCCAGGATCCCGCCGCTGATCTCGGTGCCGCCGGTGTAGTTGACGATCGGGACCCGCCCCTCGCCGGCCGTGCGGAAGAGCCACCACCACGCGTCGGCGTTCCATGGCTCGCCCGTGGAGCCGAGGACCCGCAGCGATGACCGGTCGTGGGCCCGGACCGGATCGTCCCCGTGAACGAGCAGGGCGCGGATGAGCGTCGGGCTGATCCCCAGGTGGGTGATCCGGTGGCGGGCGACGAGGGACCAGGTCCGGCCGGCGTCGGGATGGTCGGGGGCGCCCTCGAACATCACGAGCCGGGCCCCGAGCAGGAGCGCGCCGCTGATCGCCCACGGGCCCATCATCCAGCCGAGGTCCGTGATCCAGCACAGCGCGTCGCCGGACCGCAGGTCGAAGGTGTGCGCCAGGTCGTGAGCAGCCTTGATCGGGAAGCCGCCGTGGACATGGACGGTGCCCTTCGGCGGACCGGTGGTGCCCGACGTGTAGATGACCATGTACGGCGTCTCGGGGTCGACGAGACCGGTCGGCCGGGCGACAGGGGCGATCTCGGCGGCCTGATGGGCCGTGGGCATGGCGTCCCAGGCGGCGTCGCGAGCGGGGTTGCCCAAGGGTCCCCGGCCGCCCGGGCCCGCGCCGGGACCGCCCGGGCCTGCGGCCGGACGGCCGACGCCCGCCGCAGGACCGCCGACGCCCGCCGCAGGACCGCCGACGCCCGCCGCAGGACCGCCGACGCCGAAGCCTGCCAGCCGCTCCACCACCAGCACGCGGCGCACCGACGGGGCATCGCGCAAGGCTTCCGCTGCGATCGAGGCCATGTCCAACTCGCGGCCCTTGCGCAGGAACCCGTCCGAGGTGACGAGGTGTGTCGCCTCGAACGCCCGGAGCCGCGCCGCCACCGCCGGCCCGGCGTAGCCGCTGAACAGTGGCGTGAACACGGCCTGGAGCCGCCCGAGCGCGAGCACCGTGAGGGCGGTCTCGAGCAGCATCGGCAGGAACACCCCGACCCGAGTGCCCGGCCCGATGCCGTGGGCGGCGAATCGGTCGGCGGCGGCCTCGACCTCGTTGGCGAGCTCCCCGCCGGTCAACCGGCGGGTCGCGCCGTCGTCGCCCTCCCACGTGATCGCGTCGGCCTCGCGCAGGTCGGGCTCCCTCCAGCGCGCGAGCACCGCCGCCGCATGATCGAACCCGCCGCCTGACCACCAGCGCGGGAGCTCCGGCCCGTCGCTCAGATCGAGGACTCGCTCCCACGGCCGTTGCCATGCCAGGTCCAGCTCCTCGACCGCCTCGCCCCAGAACCAGCCGGGATCGCGCACCGCGCGGGCGTGGAGGTCCTCGAGGTCCGCCATCCCGGTCAGGCGCAGCAGGCGCGTCGACCGGCTGTCCGCGAGCTGCGCGGCGCCGGGCCGCCAGGGGGCGTCCGCGTCGGGGCGGGCGAACGCGGGCGCAGCGGGCCGGTCGACCTCCCCGTGCGTGGCCATGGCTTGATCCTACGGGCGTTGGCAAGCGGGACGGCCACGCCATCGCGCCGACGTCCTCGCGTCGCACCCCGTGGCCTGCACCCGGGCACGCCACCGGCGCCGTCCCTTAACGTGCACCCGGGGCGGACAGTCGCGCGTGAAGTTCCGCCATCGACGGTGCATCCTGAGCGCATGGCCGACACGGACGGGGTCTCGACGGAACTTACCCTCGACGAGCTGGCGGAGCGATCCGGGGTCGACGGCGCCTATATCGCGCGGCTCGTCGAGCTCCAGATCCTCCACACGCGGGACGGTGGCCTCGGGTTCCGCCCGACCGATCCTCGGCGCGTCCGGATCATCAAGTCACTCGATGAGAGCGGCCTGCCGCTCGAAGGCATCGGTGAGGCGTTCCGGCGCGGCGCCCTCACACTCGAGTTCGTCGAGCAGGCCAGCTACCAGCGGTTCAGCTCGGTCTCGGACGAGACGTTCGAGCAGGTCGCTGCGAGGACCGGCATCCCACTCGAGCTCGTGCTCACGATCCGCGAGTCGGCGGGATCTGTGAGGCCGGAACCCGGCGATCGAGCCCGCGAGAACGAGCTCGAGATCGTGCCCATGGTGGAGACGATGGTCGCTCGCGGGATCCGCCCGGCCGTCATCGACCAGTCGATCCGCGCGTATGGCGACAGCATGCGGCGGATCGCCGAGACCGAGAGCAGCTGGTGGCAGTCCGACATCCAGGCGCCCATGATCCGGGCGGGAATGACGATCGCCGAGGTGGCCCAGGCGTCGGCATGGTGGGCCGACAAGCTGTCCAACCGTACCGATCGGGCCATGCTCGGCCTGTTCCACAGCCACCAGGCCAACAGCTGGATGCGAAACATCCTCGAGGGTTTCGAGATGGCGCTCGAGCAGGCGGGCTTGCACAGACGCCTGGACCGACCACCGGCGATCTGCTTCCTCGATCTCACGGGCTACACGCGGCTGACCGACGAACGCGGCGACGAGGCCGCGGCAGAGGTCGCGACCCGGTTGTCGCGGCTCGTCCAGGCGTCGTCGGGCCGACACGGAGGGCGCCCCGTCAAGTGGCTCGGCGACGGCGTGATGTTCTACTTCACCACGGCCGAGGGCGGTGTCCATTCGGCGCTCGAGATGGTCGACGGTGCGCGCCTCGCGGAGCTGCCCCCGGCGCACGTCGGCCTGCACGTCGGACCCGTACTCTTCCAGGAGGGCGACTACTTCGGGCGGACAGTGAACCTCGCCGCGCGTATCGCGGACTACGCCCGGCAGGGGGAGGTGCTCGTCAGCCAGGACGTCGTCGAGGCCGTCGACGACTCGGCGGGTCTTGCGTTCACGGAGATCGGACCGGTCGAGCTGAAGGGCCTCCCAGAGCCCATCCGGCTTCACGTCGCGCACCAGGTCGCCTGATCAACATTTTGGCCGCGCAGCGCCGATGCGGGATTGACAGCGGGATTTGGCCGCGGTTCGATCCGCTCGCTGCTACTTCACTGATCTTCGACCCCGGACCCCAGACGGCGGGCCTGTTGCGGGCGGTTGCGCCAGCTGCCCGTGCTGCGGTCACCTGCCCCGGAGGATCGCCGTGACGTCGAACTTTGCTCCCGTCAGCTCCTCCGAGGCCGCCCACATCGCGGCGCGATCTGAGGGACCCAGCTGCGAGCCCCGCAGTCGGCGCACGGGCACCGGGTCGCCCCGGAGCATGAAGCGCAGCCCATAGAGCGCGCCACCCTCCGCCCCGGGGTCGACGGCGGCCCGGAGCTGTGGCATCGCGCCACGGAGGGCGCCGGAGCCGACGGAGCGGACGAAGGCATGGAAGAACCTCTGGCCGAGGCCGGGCTCCTCCCGCACGCTGCGCGCCTGCAGGTCGGTCCGGGCGAAGCCGGGATCGGCCGCCACCGAGCGGACGCCCGAGCCCACCGCGCGAAGCCGGACGTCCAGCTCGATGGCGAACTGGAGCGTCGCCAGCTTCGAGCGGCCGTACGCGCGCCAGGCGTCGTAGGCGCGCTCCATCGTCGGGTCATCGAGATCGATCGGCTGGCTGAAGAAGCGGCCGGAGCTGGTCAGCGACACGATGCGGCCGTCGTCGCTGGCCGCGACCGAGGCCAGGAGGCGCTCGGTCAGGACGAAATGGCCGAGGTGGTTGACCGCCAGCTGGAGCTCGTGGCCGTCGACGGTCGTCCGGCGGGGCGTGGCCATCACGCCTGCGTTGTTGACGAGGATGTCGATCCGCGGGTGCGCCGCGGCCAGCCTGGTTCCCGCCCCATGGACCGCGTCGAGGGACGCGAGGTCGAGGGCGGCCAGCTCGAGCGACGCGGACGGCTGCATGCGGGCGATGGCGTCGCGGGCCGCGGCACCGCGCTCGACGCTCCGCACGGCCATGACGACGTGGGCGCCGTGCCGGGCGAGGACGCGGGCCGTCTCGAACCCCAGGCCGCCGTTCGCGCCGGTCACGACGGCGACCCGGTCGCGCAGATCGGGGATCTCCTTGAGCGTCCACGCCACGGCGGTGTCCTCCTCGGTCTTCGGACTCAGGAGGAGGGTAGTCCTCGCCGCGAGAGGGAACGCCCGCAAGCCTCGCTAGGCGCGCGGTGGTCAGGGCTTCGGCCCCGCCGACAGAGCCCTCCGTCGTCGGCCGATGCCCAGGGCGCGGCCATCACCAGCCGGCGCCGGCTGCTCCGGTCGCCATCCCGCGGAGCGTCCAAGGCATCGGCGGCGTAGCATCGCGAGCATCGTGGGGCGCGCGTCGGACGGGTTCGCGATCTGGGTTCGCGAGGACGACGCACCTACTCGTCGCCTCGGCTCGCCGGGGTGAAAGGACAGGACTGTTGACGACGACCGTGCGCGACGTCTTCGCCTCAGCGGAGGACATCCGCACCCAGGACTACGTCCTCGCCACGTACTACCTGGAGCTGGATCAATCCGTCGACATCCTCGCCAAGGCCGTGGGCCTCGCCGTCGGCCAGTCCCTCGGCACGTGGGTCGATATCCCCGGGGTGACCGACGTGATGGCTCACCGGCACCGCGGCAGGCTGGTCCGGGTGCTGGGGCTGCCACCCGTCGACCTGTCGAGTCAAGAGGAGGGCGGGACCCGCAGCTACCTGGTGCAGATCGGCCTGCCGACGGTCAACCTCGGCGGCCAGCTGTCGATGCTGCTCACGACCCTGCTTGGCAACGACGCCTCGACCTCGGTCCAGGCAAAGCTCGTCGACCTCGAGCTGCCCGATTCCTTCGTCGCTGGGTTTCCCGGACCGCAGTTCGGGATCGAGGGCCTGCGCGACCTCGTGGGCGTCCACGAGCGCCCGCTGCTTCTCAACATGATCAAGCCGTGCACCGGGCTCACCCCGGCCCAGGGCGCGGAGATCTTCCGCGCCACGGCGCTGGGCGGCGTCGACATGATCAAGGACGACGAACTGCTCGGCTCGCCGGACTTCTCCCCCGTCGACGAGCGGGTGCGCGCCTACACGCGAGCTGCGAAGGAGGCGGCCCAGGAGACCGGGATCGAGACCGTCTACGTCCCGAACATCACGACTCGCGCCGATCGGGTCCTCGACACCGCAAGACGTGCCATCGACGCGGGCGCCCGCGCGATCATGGTCAACTATGCCGCCGTCGGTTACGGAGCCCTCGAGGCGCTCGCCGAGTCGATCGGGGTGCCGATCCTCGGCCACCACGCTTCTGCCGGGATGTTCTATGAGGGCCCGCGGAGCGGCATGTCGTCGACTCTCGCCCTTGGGGTTCTCCCACGGCTCGCGGGGGCCGACTTCGTGATGCTCAACTCGCCCTACGGGGGCTACCCGATGAGCCACCACCAGTACATGCTCACGGCGCTGCAGCTGTCCGTGCCGCGGCCGCACCTGCGCACCACGCTCCCGATCATCGGCGGTGGGGTCCACCCGGGCATCGTCGGCAGGTATGTCCACGAGCTCGGGACCGACATCATGCTCGCTGCTGGCGGAGCGGTGCAGGGCCACCCGGGCGGCGCCGCGGCGGGCGTGCGGGCGATGCGGCAGGCGATCGATGCCGCGGTCTCAGGACTCCCGCTCGACGAGGCCGCCTCGGAGCACGAGGAGTTGCGGACGGCGCTGTCCTTGTGGGGAGACGGTCACTCCGCGGCTGGCCGAAGGCCGGCATGACCCCTGAGGCCGAGACACCACTCGAGGAGCGCTTCCAGGCCCGACGGACTTCGCCTCGTCAACGGCCGGGCGCGTGATCTCGGCGAGGAAGGAGGCGCTTCCCATGACCTGAACGGTCGCTCCAGTGCTGGGTTCAGGTAGGCGTCCCGCGTCGGTTCAGAGGAGTGCGAGATGGGGAACAAGCCACGGATCCTCGTGGCGGGGATCCTCGACACGAAGGGCGACGAAATCCGCTTCCTGGCCGACCGCGTCCGGGCCGCCGGCGGTGATGCGACGGTCATGGAGCTGACGGTCGGTGGCGGAGAGGCAGGGTGGGCCGACATCGGTGTGTCGGAGCTGACCCGGCGGGTCGGCCGGACGCCGGAGGACCTGGCCGGCCTCGCCCGATCGGAGGCGGCCGCCGTCGTGACCGAGGGCGCCCGGCAGGTCGCGCTGGGACTCCTTGCCGAGGGCAGCCTTGACGGGATGCTCGTGTTCGGCGGTTCCATGGGAACGAGCATCGGGGCGGCCGTCATGCAGGCCCTGCCCATCGGCCTCCCCAAGCTGCTCGTGTCCACGATGACCTCGGGCGACGTCCGTCCGTACGTCGGCACGAAGGACATCGCGCTGCTCTATCCGATCGCCGAGGTCGGGTTGAACAAGGTCACCCGGCGGGTCCTCAACAATGCCGCCGCCGGCATCGTGGGGATGGCGACCGCCCCGGCGATCGAGGCCACGGCCGAACGACCCCTGATCGGCTGCATGATGTTCGGCGTCACGACGCCGTGCGTCCTTCGCGCCTCGAAGCACTTCGAAGAGCGCGGCTACGACGTCATGGTGAACCACGCGGTCGGCAGCGGCGGCCGCTCGATGGAGGAGCTCATCGCCGACGGGTACATCGTCGGGATGCTGGATATCACGACCCACGAGATCGGCGACGAGCTGCTCGGCGGCGTGCTCAGCGCCGGCGCGGACCGCCTCACGGCCGCGGGTCTCGCCGGCATACCGCAGGTCGTCTCGGTCGGCGGGCTCGACATCATCAACTTCGGGGCCCGCGATACCGTGCCCAAGAGGTTCGACGACGAGCTCGACCAGCCGGGTCGGGCGGTCTACATCCACAACCCGACGGTCACGGCCATCGGCGTGACGATGGACGAGATCCACACGGTCGGGCGGGCGATGGGCGCCAAGCTGAACGTGGCCACCGGCCCGACCGTCCTCGTCGTGCCGATGAAGGGCTGGGGCGCCGTCGACCTGCGGGTCGCCGACAAGGCGCTCGGCTGGGCCGGCCCCGAGCCGGGCCCGGTCTGGGTCTCGGACCCCGAGCACCCGGAGTGGTCGATGCGCGACGGCCCGTTCCTGCGCGGGCTGCGCGAGACGCTCGACCCCGCCAAGCCGAACGTCGACGTCCTGCTCCTCAACCGGCACATGAACGAGCCGGAGTTCGCGGACGCGATGGCCGAGCTGCTCGAGGAGATGCTCGCCGGAACCTGGCACAAGGGGAGCCACCAGGGATCCCCCGAAGCCGTCACGTATCCGTCCTAGGTGTCCTTCGCGCGAGGACCTCGCGCGGTCGAAGAGTGGAGGCACGAGCATGGGCAAGCGATACACACCAGCTGAGATGCACGAGCGGCTCCGGGGGACGCTCGCCGCGGGACGGCCGATCATCGTCGGCGGCGCCGGTGACGGCTTCACGGCGAAGCTCGAGGAGAAGGGCGGCATCGACATCATCGGCGTCTACAACTCGGGCAAGTTCCGCCACTACGGCGGTGGCTCGCTGCTCGGGCTGATGCCGGTCGGTCGCAACCAGGACATGGTCGCCGAGTATGCCGGCGAGGTCTGCGCCCAGGTCAAGGAGACCCCGATCATCGCGGGCTTCTGTGCCCAGGATCCGCGGACCGTCTGGCCGAAGTGGTTCGAGGAGATGGCAGCGTTCGGGATCAGTGGCTTCATGAGCTTCCCGACCGTCGGCCTGATCGACGCCGACTCGCACTACCGCAGGAACCTCGAAGAATCAGGGCTCGGGTTCGACAGGGAAGCGGCCGTGCTGCGCCTCGCGAAGGACCTCGGCTACTTCACGATCGGCTACTGCTTCACCCCGAACGAGGCGAGAATGGTGGCCGAGGCGGGCGTCGACATCGTCGCCTGCCACGCCGGCCTGACGTCGGGCGGCCTGATCGGCGCCGAGTCGGTGCTCACGCTCGACGAGGCGGTCGCGACGACCACCGCGCTGATCGATGCCGCCAAGGAGGTCCGTCCTGAGCTCGACTTCCTGCCCATCACCCATGGTGGCCCCATGGAGGATCCCAGGACCACGACGTACGTGATGGAGCGCACCGAGGCTGTCGGCTACCTCGGCGCGTCGAGCATCGAGCGAACGCCGGTCGAGCCGGCGGTCATCCAGGTCTGCCGGGACTTCAAGGCGATGCCGGTCCACGTGCCCGCCTGGGTGAAGGTCCCCGCCGGCGCCGCGTAGCGAGCGGCAAGATCCCCCGAGGCGGCCGGTCCAGCGCCCGGTCGCCTCGGCTCACGGCTGCGGGAGGGACCATCGCGTCCCGGACCATCCCCTGCGTCGTCGTCCAACCGGCGCCTCCCTGGGCCGGAACCAGGCGTCCAGGCGTCCGGCGTCGTTGTCGTCATCGTCGAGCGTGACCCCGGGCGGTTTCCGGCGGGCGTCGGCGAGCGAGTCGCCCGGCGTTCCCGGCGAGCGCAGCAGGCCGTCCGGCACTTCCGCGCGACCAATCCCGGGGAGAGCTGGACGTTCCATGCATGCAAGACGAGCTGCTGAGTACGTTCGGGTGATGGCCGCGAAACGCAGCCGCAGGCACAGTGGCGCCGGTGCGTCCCGAGTCACTCTCGCTCGGACCCTGCCCTGGGCCCGACCGCAGGAGGCACGCGCCGTGGCCGCGGAATCCGAAAGCCCGGCCGCCGGTGGAGGGTTCCACCAGCGGCTGCTGGACAATCTGTCAGACGGCGTCTACTTCGTCGACCGCGCCCGGACGATCAGCTACTGGAACCACGGTGCCGAGCGGCTGACCGGCTACCTCGCACGCGACGTCGTCGGGCGCCCCTGCTTCGAGGACCTGCTCAACCACGTCGACGGCCAGGGCGAGGGACTGTGCACCGGTCGCTGCCCCCTGGTCGCGACGATGGAGGATGGCGCGGACCATGTCGCCGAGGTCTGGCTGCGGCACCGGGACGGCTCGAGGCGCCCGGTGCGGGTCCGGACCTCGCCGATCCGCGACGAGGGTGGGTCGATCGCGGGCGCCGTGGAGATCTTCGACGACGCCTCGCAGCTCATCGCTGTGCGGCGCCAGGCGGACGCGGCTCGTCGCGACGCGCTCGTCGACGAGCTGACCGGGCTGCCCAACCGCCGGTTCTTCAACATGATGCTGGCCGCCCGGGCGGAGGACCTCGTCAGGTACGGGACGCCGTTCACGGCCCTGATCGCGGACGTGGACCACTTCAAGGCGGTCAACGACACTATGGGCCACGCCGTTGGCGACACGCTCCTCGCGGCGATCGGCTCGACCCTCCAGGGTGCCGTCCGCGAGGGCGACTTCGTGGCACGCTGGGGTGGGGAGGAGTTCGCGGTGCTCGCGCAGCACGTCGACACCCCCGCGGCCCGTCAGCTCGGCGAGCGGCTCCGTGCGCTGGTGGCGACGACCGAGGTGCGTGCAGGCGCCCAGCAATGTGCAGCGACGGTCAGCGTGGGTGGGGCGATCGCGAACGCCGGCGAGGCGACGATCGACACGCTCGTCCGTGCCGACCGCGCCCTCTACGCCGCGAAGACGGCCGGCCGCAACCGGGTGGTCATCGACGCCTGAGGCAAGAGATGGGCACGGCGTGGTCGGGGTGATCGAGCAGAGCGTGACGGCCCGCGTGGGGTCCAGGGCGGTCCGCGCCCTGGAACCTCCCAGGAGTCGCGACTACTGCGCCGTGACGAAGCCCACGATCGCTTCGACGAGGCCGTCGGCAAGGGCGTGGTTGTCGTCGGCGTAGCCGGCGAAGATCTCACCCTGGCTGATCGTCGACGGCGCACGCGTCTCCGACTTGTAGACGTGGTTGGCGTTGGCGATCGTCACCCGCACCTTCTTGTTCCCGTCGCTCGCCAGGGCCGCGAAGATCCTGTCGGCATCGGACCCGGGCACCTGGGCGTCGTTGGTGGCCGAGACCACGAGGGCGCGACCGCGGTACGCGTGCAGCGCCGCGAGCGGTTCCGCGAGGATCAGCTCGCGCGCGACCCTCTGTTGCAGCGGGTCGTGCGTCGCCTGCCACAAGCCTGCGGCCTCGGGGATCGCGGACAGATCGGGCGCCGGCGCGTCTGGCTGCAGCATGGCCGCGCGAAATTCCCCGAGCGCCGTGTCGACCATTGCCGCATCGCTTCCCGCCTTGATGCGGATCGCCCGGATCTGCTCGATCGCGGTGTCGAGGAGCGAGCGCGAAGGCCCGGACAGGCTGATAAAGCCGCCGAAGCGCGGGTCCGCCTGCTTCGCGATGGCCGCCGATGAGGCGTGGATCGAGCCTTCGCTGTGGCCGAGCAGGAAGATCTTGCCGCAGGGGTCCCGCGTCGCGAGCTCATCGAACGCGGCGGTGGCCTCGTCGACGTAGTGGGCCAGCGACAGCACATCGAGCATCTTGAGATCCGCCGGCGCAGCGCTCTTCGGCATGTTGACGCCGGAGCCGACCTTGTCGAAGCGGATCGATCCGACACCGCGCGCCTGCAGCTCGAGCGCCAGCTGTGCGCCGCTGCCGTTCCTGCCAGGCAGGAGCGGAGACGTCCAGTCGCGGTCGGTCGGCCCGCTCCCCGCGAAGAACACGACGCACGGCGCGGCGCCGTCGCTCGCCGGCAACGAGATCGTCGAGGGCAACGTGTAGCCGGGCCGGCTGATGACGATGTCCTCGTTCACCGCGGCATGCTTCATTGCCGATCCCGCGACGGAGCGCGGCCGAGAGGAAACGACACAACCTGCATGGTGGAGACCTTACTGCAAGCCCCTCGTCCGGTGGGCGCACGCTACGCCCCCAGACGAGAGCCAGCACGTTCATAGCCGATAGACTCGCGACCATGCACGCCTCGCCGCGGACCGCGAACGACCGGCTGGTCGTGTACGCGCCGGACCTCCCGGAGCGAGAGTTCATGGGCGAAATCCCCGCGAATGTCGAGCTTGTGCCCGTCTCGCTCGAGGACGGGCCGATGCCGGACTTCGGGATCGTCGATCTCGTCATCCCGATGCGGCGGATGCGGGAGCCGCTGTTCGAGGTGCTGCGCAGGCCCGGGCGGCTGCAGGTCGTTCAGACGCTGAGCGCCGGCGTCGACTGGCTCGTCGGCCGGGTCCCGCCGCAGATCACGGTCTGCAATGCGCGCGGCGTCTACGACGGACCCCTCGCGGAGTGGGTCGTGGGCGCCATCCTCGCGATGCAACGCGGCATCGTGCGGGCTCGCGATGCGCAGGCACAGGGGAGGTGGACCGAGTTCGAGGCCGACGAGCTGGCCGGCCGGCGCGTCGTGATCGTCGGGTTCGGATCGATCGGCACGGCCGTGGCCGACCGGCTCCGTCCGTTCGGCGTGGAGATCGTCGGCGTGGCGAGATCGCCGCGCGACGGCACGCTCGGCATGGATGACCTCGACGCCGTCCTGCCCGGGGCGGCGGTCCTCGTGAACCTGCTGCCGTTGACGGGCCGGACGACGGGCTTCCTTGAGGCGCGGCGCCTCGGGCTGCTCCCGGACGGGGCGCTCGTCGTCAACGCGGGCCGTGGCCGGACCGTGGACACGCCGGCCCTCCTGGCGGAGCTCGAGAGCGGCCGGCTCCGCGCAGCACTCGACGTGACCGATCCTGAGCCGCTGCCGCACGGTCATCCGCTCTGGTCGCTCCCCAACGTCCTCGTCAGCCCTCACATCGCGGGCGACTCACCAGGTTCGACGCGCCGCGCCTTCGAGCTCGCGGGTGCCCAGGTCAGACGGTTCGCCGCCGGCGAGCCGCTGCAGAATGTCGTCGACCGCTACCTGCTCGAGTGACCTGGCGGGCGTCGATCGGCGCGGCCGACCTCGGGTCGAGGCCGCGCGGTGGCGTGCGACGGAAGTCGGACGAGTGCCGGTCGGTGCGTCACTGTGCGTGCTCCGCGCGGCTCCAGGTGAGTCCGCCTGTTTCCTGCAACCGGTCGCCGGCGGCGATATCACACTAAGTCGGAGCGCAGGGCATTCCGGTTCAAAGTTACGGTGGTCGCACCAAGGCGCGTGACCGCACGCTCGGTCGCTCGCCGGCGTCTTCGGCAGCTCCGGCCAGACGTGGCCCTGCTCCGCATCGCACAATGTGACCGCAACGGCGACCGGCAGCGTGAGCGGGCATGACTCGATCCCGGAAGGGCGACCACGACCCGGACTACGAGCGAGCGAAGCGAGCCTTCGCAGAGCTCGGGTTCGATCTGGACCGAGACAGCGTCGAGGCACAGTCACGCCGACTCGGCCTTGACGACCCGGATCCCGGCAATCCATACGCCGGCTGGGATGCGTTCGCCCGGGCGATCTCACCCGGCGACGTGGCCGACCCCTGGGAGGGCGACGATGTCGACCCCGTCAATTGGAGTCCAGCGCTGCCGGTCGACGTCCTCGACGATTTCGAGCTGGACCCACTCGAGCTGACCCTCGAGCTCGACGAGCCGGCCAACCGTCCCACGGTCGAGCGCCTGAACGAGCTCCTCGCCGCCGCTGCGCGAGCCGCCGGGACGGACGCGGATGGATACGTCTCGTGGTGGAGCGAGGCCGACGTGACCCGGAGTCCCTCCGGCGCACCAGCTGTTCATTGGTCTCTCGATGCGGCGTCCGCCGGTCCACGCACGATCGAACGGCTCATCGACGCCCTCGTCCGCGGCATCGTCGACTCAGGGGTCCGGAGTCGCCGCCTCATCGTGGGTCACCTGATCTGACTGGTCTCGGGCGCGATCGCCAGCCGTGCCGCACGGTTCAGAATTCGCAGACGGTGCGGGCGAACCCCTCGGCATCGTGCACGGCCTGTGGATAGTCGCCGAAGAACGCCGATGCGACCTCGCGCCGACCGTCGAACAACCGCACCGCGAAGGACACGAGCTGACCCTGGCAGTTCCTGGGCGGCTCGGCTGCTGACGACGGCGCGGCCGCGCCGGTCAGGAGCGCGCTCGCGAGGACGAGTGCCGACAGGAGCTTGTTCACGGTTTCACCTCCGGTGTCGATCCAAGCAGCCCCGTCCCGGCAAGCTGCTTCATCAGGCCGGAGAGATCCTCCACGTTCCAGTGCTCGACCACCTGGCCGTCCCTGACGCGAAGCATGTCGAAGACGTCGAAGGCCACGTGCCTTCCGGTCGGTGGGATGCCCATGAACTCGCCCTCGTGGGTTCCCGAGAACGTCTTCAGGGTCGCCACCAGGTCCCCCTCGGCGACCTGCAGCTTGATCCGGACCGAGAAGTCAGGGAACGCCTGCCACATGTAGGCGAACCACCCAATTCCAGCGTCCTTTGCCCCGTGCTCAACGGGACCCGTGCGGTCGACGAAGTCATCCGCCAGGATCTCTCGGGCCACGTCGGGCCGGTGACCCGCCTGCCAGCCCTCGACAAGACGCCGAACGAGGGCCTTGTTCTCATCCGGTGACACGGCACAGGGCCTCCTTGACCGCGCCTGGCAGCGAACCGACTCGTCGCCCTTTCGCGGGAGGTGACCGTACCCCGGCGCCAGATCGCTCCGCATCCGGGCCAGCGCGGATGCCGGTACTGAAAACCAGAGCCCCTCGCCTGGCTATCGGCCGGAGTCGCGGATCAGGTCGATGGCGGCCCACGCAGCGATCTGGGTACGGGACCGGAACCCGAGCTTCGTGAGGATGTGCTGGACGTGCGTCTCGACCGTCCTCTCCGAGAGGACGAGTCGGTCTGCAATCTCGCGGTTGGCGAGACCCGCGGCGACGTAGCCCGCGATCTCGCGTTCCCTGCGGGACAGTCGGGTGTGCGATCCCGCCAGCCGGTTGACGAGTGCGTTGGCCCGCGACAGGACCGCCTGCATGCCGAGGCGTGCCGCATCGATCGCGGCGACACTGGCGAGGCTCCGCGCTCGATCGAGGTCGGCCGGCGCGCCTCGCCGCTCCAGGGTCGCCGCGAGGGCAAGCCTCGCTCTGGCCAGCGATGGTCCCAGGTCGCCGACGCCGGCCAGGGCCGCGGCTCCCTCCAGGTGGGCGACCGCCTCATCGAGCCGTCCGGCCATGTCCTCGATCATCCCGAGGAAGTACGCGACCGGGCCAATGGCACCGATCGCGGAGGCAACCATGATGCCGTCGAAGCGGGTCAGGTCCTGATGCAGTCGGTCCGCCGTCTCGACATCGTCGCATCCGACCGCGAGCTCGGCCGCCGCTGCCATTGTCGGCAACCAGCGCTCGTCGAGGGGCATCGACCCGAGCCGTGGCTTCGTTGCCTCGAGGCTCGCGAGGGCGGCGGTCCGATCGCCGATCGCGAGTTCCAGACGGCCGATGCACGCTCGGACGACGGGAGGCGCCCCGGCAGACGATGCCAGGATCTCGTCGATCTCGGCCGGCAGGACGCCGCGGTCGGTCGAGATCAAGGCGAGCTGTCCATAGAACAGGCCGCGCGCGATCATGTGCCCCTCGGGTGGCACAGCATCGATCGCGAGCCGTGCATGGTGCTCGGCGTCCTTCAGGCGCCCGACGGCCTGGTCGAGGCCGGCGCGGGCGCGGAGGGCGTGCCACCGCACCAACGGGTCATCCGTACGCACGCCCAGGACGTCGAGAGCGTCGATCTCCCGGCGGGCGGCCGCGGTCTCCCCGAGCTGCAGGAACCCGTCGAAGCGCCAGAGGTGCCCCAGCAACGCGTTGCCCGTCGCGTCCCCCAGTTCGCGCAGCGCAAGGATCCCGGCACCCAGTCGAAGGAGCTCGTCCGGTCGACCGAGACCGACGACAACCATCTGGCGAGCGTGGAACGCCGCGGCCATCGCCGCGTCATCCTGCGTTTCCTCCGCGAGGTCAACGGCGCGCTCGCTTGCCGCCACAGCCTCATCCAGCCTGCCCGAGGTGCGACAGGGTGACCGCGCGCTGGCCGTGGAGGCGCGACTGCAACGGGACTTCCTGCTCTCCAAGGCCATCGATCGCCTCGCGGGCCATGTCCTCGATCGCCGTATTCAGGAGATCGTCGTCGACGCCGGACACCACCAGCGCCGCCGCGCCAAGCAGGTCGGGGCGCTGTGCGCGACGCGCGAGCTCGCCGGCGTGGACGATCGCGTCGGCACTTGACCGAAGGTCGCCATGGCGGAGACGCTCCCGGGCCAGGTCGATCAAACGCTCACAGTCTCGAGCGATCCCGACGAGCTCGTCGGGCGGTGGCGACGCGGCTCGTCGTCGAGCGCACATGGGCGGGTTGCGAGTCACGCGACAACATTGGCCCAGGCGTCCCGGCACCGCAACCCAATCCTCGCCGCCGGTGAGCAACGGGCCCCGACATGCCCGACGCGCCGGCCGTATCGCGGCTGCAACGCAGCCGGTCTGGCAGGACCCGCGGATTCGAGGGCGCTCGGCACACGAAGGAGACGATCGCCCTCGAGGGCGCGACCCAGGCCCGGGTGCACGTCCGGCAGGAGGCGGCGATGCTCAAGGTCGACGCGATCGAGAGCGACACCATCCTGCTCGACGGCGTCTTCGGTGGTGGCGTCGAGCGCAAGGTCAGTCACGAGCGCGGACGCGCCGACATCGAGCTGACGGCCCCACGCGTCCGCGGCCTCCTGGATCCGCGATATCCGTGGGCGTGGGGCCGCTTCTCGCCCGATTGGGACCTGGGCCTCAACGATCGGGTCCCGGTCGTCCCTTCGCGTCGAGACAAGGGGCGGCACAGCCCGTCTCGACCTCGGGCGCGTACGGCTCACCGAGCTCGACGTCCGCGCCGACGCGAGCGTGGTCGAGGTCAGCCTTCCGGAGGATTCCGGCCAGCTTCACCGTCGCCGTGCAGTCCAAGGCCGCCGCGGTGACGATCCGTGTGCCGGACGGCGTCGCCGCGTGGCTCCGGAGCGAGAAGGACATCCCCGAGCTCCAGCTCGACGTCGCTCGATTCCCTGTCGCGGTGGTCGGCCGGGAGTATCGATCGCAGGACTACGACACGGCCCGTAGCCGCGTAGCCCTGACCGCCGTGTCCGCCGCCGGCTCGATCAGGATCATCTAGCCCCAGGGCGTGATCAGGCCTGCGACGGAGGACGATCGGTCAGCGCCGATCCAGTCGACCCGGCCGAGTGCCAAGGTTGTCGAATGCGTCGAGGGTCGGTGTCGCGATGCGGAGCGCGCGGATGACATCGGCACGCACCGACCGCTGCAGCGAGGCGAACGAGCGCGCGTGCCGAACGTGCCTGATGGTGGCCTGCGTGCTCGCCCGTGCAAGTCCGGCGACGACGATCGCGGTGAGCTCCACCTCGGGATCTCCGGGATCCGCACCGATCCGTTCCGCGAGCGCTGCGCCGACGGTCGCGGTGAAGCCCTCGAGCCCGGCGTACGGCGCCGCACGAAGGGCGGGCGAGCTGGCGGCGACCTCGCAGAAGCGGCGGAACAGGCGCAGCGCCCGCGCTTCCTCCATGCCCTCCCACCGAACAGTTGCCACGTCCCCTAACAGCGTGTTCAGGAGCACTTCGCCGAGCGGCCCGTCCCCTGGGCGGCGCACGGCTGCGGCGAGCGCATCGACCGACGAGTCGGTCCGATCGAAGAACATCAATTCCTTGGTGGGGAAGTAGTTGAACACCGTCTGTTCGGACACTTCGCACGCCGCGGCGATCCGGGAAACGCTCACCGCGTCGAAACCCTCGGCCAGGAACAGCGCCGTCGCGACGTTGGAGATTCGCTGGCGAAGCCGCCGCTTCTTGCGGTCGCGCAGGCCCTCGACGACGGACTCCTCGCCCGCGTGCGCCGCCTCGAGGGTCTCCAGGATCGCCTCGACGCTGAGTTCGTTGTCGGTGTTCGTGGTCATCGGGAACCGAAGTGTAGGCCTGAACATGGGGTGATGCTATTCTTACAGTCACACCAAGTTTGGAGTCCCACTATGACAGACGACACGCCGGTATCGGCACGGCCATCACAGGGCGCCAGCACCAGGACCATCGAATTCGAGCGGACCGCGACGAATGAGGTCCGGGCAGTAGAGGCACGCGGCCTGGTCAAGGCCTTCGGCACGAACCGTGCCGTCGACGGCATCGACCTCGTCGTCCATGAGGGCGAGATCTTCGGAGTGCTGGGGCCCAACGGCGCGGGCAAGACCACGATGCTGCAGATGCTGGCCACCCTGCTGCCGATCGACAGCGGCACCGCCACGATCTTCGGCTACGACGTCCGGCGTCAGCCCCACGCGGTGCGCCAGCTGATCGGGGTGACCGGCCAGTACGCATCGGTCGATGAGCTGCTCACCGGTCGCGAGAACCTCCGTCTGTTCGGCCGGCTGCAGGGGCTGTCGTCGAAGGAGGCCCGCAGCATCGGGGACGACCTCCTGGCGCGTTTCGACCTGACGGAGGCCGCGGACCGCTACGTCATGCACTACTCAGGTGGCATGCGACGCCGTCTCGATCTGGCAGCGAGCCTCCTCACGAGGCCCGCGCTGATCTTCCTCGACGAGCCGACGACCGGGCTCGACCCTCGCACCCGCGGTCGGATGTGGGAGACGATCCGGGCCCTGGTCGCCGACGGCTGCACCATCGTGCTGACCACCCAGTACCTCGACGAGGCGGACCAGCTCGCGGACCGGATCGCCGTCATCGACCGTGGCCGCAAGGTCGCCGAGGGCACGTCGGCCGAGCTGAAGGCACAGGTGGGCGGCTCGAGCCTGCGGGTGGAGCTCGCCGAGGGCGTCGACGCCCGGGCAGCGTCGGCAGTTGCGGGCGAGGTGGCGCACCACGTGCCCATCCTCTCTCCGAGTGGCACCGGGTTCAGCATCTCGCTGTCGGACGCCAACCGTGCGGCCGATGTCCTGATCGCCCTGCGCCAACGGAGCCTCGACATCGTCAACGCCGCCATCGAGCAGCCCACCCTCGACGAGGTGTTCATGGCCCTCACCGGCCAACCGGGCGCGACGTCCTCCCCGGATACGGAGGCGAACGCAGCATGAGCGTAATCGCGAACCCCACCGCCGCAACCAGGCGCCCGGCGGACCGCGCCATCCGCGCCTCCGTGCCCGTTTCCGCCGTCATCTCCCAGACGACCGCGATGGCCTGGCGAGCGCTGCTCAGGATGCGCCGCAACCCGGAGCAGCTCGTCGACGTGACGGTGATGCCAATCCTGCTCACCGTCCTGTTCGGGTTCATGTTCGGCGGCGCCGTGGCCGGCGGCATGGTTGCCTATCTGCCAACGCTGGTCCCCGGCATCGTCGTCTACGGGGCGGTCACCGCCTGCGTGGCGGCCGGGACCCAGCTCCGCGACGACATGGAAAAGGGTGTCTTCGACCGGTTCCGCTCGTTGCCGATCGCGAGGATCGCGCCCCTTGCCGGCCCGATGATGGCGGACCTCATCCGCTATGCCCTGGCGGCCAGCCTCACCCTGACCGTGGGCGTCGTCATGGGCTACCGCCCGGGCGGTGGCGTCCCGGGGGTGATGGCCGGGGTGCTCCTGGCGATGCTCACGGGCTGGTCGCTGGCGTGGGTGTTCATGTACATCGGCACCATCGCGAAGAGCGCGTCGTCCGTCTCGTCGCTCTCGCTCGTGGTGATGCTGCCGCTCATGTTCGTGTCGAATGCGTTCGTCCCCGTCGACACGCTCCCGGACTGGCTCCAGACGGTGGTCCGCCTCAACCCCATCTCTCTCGTCATCACGGCGCTGCGAGACCTCATGAACGACGCCGCTGTCACGGCTCAGGTCGGGTATGCGCTGCTCGGGTGTGCGATCGTCGTGGCGGTCTTCCTGCCGCTCACGGTTCGCTCCTACTCCAGGAAGGTCTAGGAACCCCGCCACGCCCACGGTCGGGCGCCAGGGCCTGCGGGTGTCCGAAATGACGCCCGGGCGCTGGCCAGCGGTCGAGCAGTGCGGATCAGCCAATTCGCTGGGCCAAGGCCACGATGATCCCTTCGGGTCCCCGCACATACGCCATGCGCCACATCTGCTCGTACTGACCGACGCCGCCCACGAGGCGGTAGCCATCAGCGGCCAGCCGGTCGAGGATCGCATCGAGGTCCTCCACGTCGAACGCGACGTTGCGCAGCCCCAGCTCGGTGGACATGGCGTTGGGCGAGCCAGGTTCATGGTCGGGCCGGATGAAGCTCGACAGCTCCAGCCTGGTTCCTCCGTCGGGCAGCAGCAGCGTGACGATCTCGGAACGGGAGTTCGGGATGCCAATCACGGTGTCGACGAACTCGCCTTCCATGAACATCCTGCCCTCAACCTGGAGCCCCAACCCGACGAAGAATGCCGTCACGGCGTCGAGGTCCGCGACCGTGATGCCGACGTGGTCGAAGCGAATGGGTGGCACGGGCGCAACCTCCTGAGTCTGTCCGGCAGGTCAGCCTCACGTTGCCGCCGCCTGCCCAGGTCCACGCGGGTGACCCTACAGGGTCGCCGGGGATGGCGGCGTCGGGTATCTCACCCTCTCGCCGGGAACCTCGGCCGCTCGACGCGTGTATACACGTCGACGCGCGCAAGAGGCGAGGGGCCACCATGCAACATCAACGCGGCTCAGGACACTTCCGATGATCCCAGGATCTGCGCTTCCGCATCCACTCGAAGCCGTAGCCACCGATCGTCGGCTGAGGGTGTCCCGGGGCTGTGCCTGGATCTGGACCCGACGACGGCGCCGCCCAGCTGCTGAAGCCCACCGATCCGGCAGCCGAGCTGGCTGGCGGGCGGCTCTCCTTGCTCTCCTGCTGGTGGCGTCGACGGGCTGCGCGAATGCTCCCATCACGACGACCATGGCCCCGAGCCCGAGCCCGAGCCCGAGCCCGAGCCCGAGCCCGAGCCCGAGGCCGAGGCCGAGCCCGAGCCCCAGCCTGCCCAATGGCCTGATCGACATCGGCGGGGGCCGCCATCTCGAGATGTACTGCCGCGGATCGGGCGGGCCCGCCGTCATTCTCGAAGCCGGTCTCGGGAACACGGCCGACGTCTGGAGCGCGATCTCGACCCGTGTCGAGGGGTTCACCACCGTCTGCGCGTACAACCGGGCGGGCCTCGGCGCGAGCGACCCACGGCCGCAACCCCACGGGGCCGAGGCCGCTGCCGACGACCTTCACGCCCTTCTTGCAGCCAGCGGCCTCGGTCCCCCGTACGTGCTCGTTGGCGCGTCATACGGCGGTCTCGTCGTCCAGCTCTTCGCCCGCCGCAATCCGGCGGAGACCGCCGGGGTCGTCCTCGTGGATGCCCTTGCGCCGGGATGGGACGATCGCCTGGAGGGCGCGATCCTGACGCCTGCGCAGGTCGCGGCGCGACGGGCGATCCCGAACGTGGAGCCGATCACGAACGAGGAGATCCGCGCAAGCGAGCGCGTCATCACAAGCGCGCCACCCTTCCCTCCGGTACCACTGGTCGTGCTTCATCACGGCGTGCCCTTTCCGGGCGCCCCGGACTGGCCCACCGACAAGGTCGAGGCGCTGTGGTCGTCTCTCCAGGAAGGTCTCGCCCACCTCAGTCCTCGGTCCGCCATCATCCTCGCGTCCGAGAGCGGCCACCGGATCCATCAGGAGCAACCCGACCTCGTGACCGATGCGATCCACGCAGTCGTCGATCCCGCCCGCTGGCCGCCATCTCCGCCTCCAGCGCCAGTGGCGTTCGGTTCGGGCGCCCCGGTCGGCGCGCCCTCTGCCATCGCGGGTGTCCTCGCGTTTGGTGCGGAGGACGGGATCCACCTCGCTCGCGGGGATGGAACTGACGATCGCCTCGTTGTTCCCAATGATGGGATGCTGGTCGGCGAGCCATCGCTTGACGACAGCGGGCGCACGCTCGCCTACACGCGTGCACCACGGCGGCCCACCCCGCAGGCGGGTCCGCAGGCTGACGTGCCAGCCGAGCTCTGGGTGCGCGACCTCGCCGGCACGAGCGCCCGGGAGCTTGCCCCGGACGCTCAGATGCCCGCCGTCTCCCCGGATGGTCGTTCCGTGGCCTTCAGCAACCATGGGCACACGTTCCTGATCCACGCTGACGGGACCGGCCTGCGCGACCTCGGCGAGGGCGGGTGCGCCGTCTGGTCGCCTGACAGCACACGGTTGGCCATGTGCAGCCCGGATGACACGATGTTCGTCCTGGGTGTGTCCGATCTGGTGCGTCACCCGCTGTCGAGCGGGCCCGGCCTGAACAATCCGACGGCGTGGTCGCCCGACGGGACGACGATCGCCGTCTTCTCCACCCGGGACGGCAACGGCGAGATCTACCTGATCGGTACGGATGGCACGGACGAGCGGCGTCTCACCGACGCGCCCGGCAACCAGTTCGCGCAGATCTGGACGAGCTCGGGACTCCTCGTGAGCAGCTCGCTGCCCGATGCCGACGCAAACGACTGGTTCCTCGTGGATCCGCGGTCAGGATCACCGAGTTCGATGCCGTGGCTGCATGCCGTGCCGAATCCGATCGCCTACGCACCGTCCGGCTGACGCCATCATTGCGCGCGGCCCAGCGTGAAGGCCTGCAGAGTGCACAGGCGTATCGACACCCGAGCACCTCGGGGAGTGGTCGCGCGGGACAGGGCGAGTGCGACGGAGCCCGGCCGAAGCCGGGCTCCAATTCTCGTGGCGGGCCGAGGCGGGGACTACGCCCGACTAGACGGCAGCCGCCGTCGTCACCGGGAGGGCTCCGTCGACGCCGACCGGTAGGGGGTGGATCGAAGTGTCGGCAACGGCCTTGAACCCCTTGAAGGTCAGGTACAGCCCGAGGAATGCCTCCCAGATGATCTCCGGGATAGTCATGATCCCTTGCACCGCGGAGCCCTTCGGGATGACACCCAGGAGCACGGCGGCTCCGGAGGCGGCGAGAAGCGCACCTCCGACGACGCCGACCAGCGCCATGCGGCGCCCCACCAGGCCGGACTTGTACATCAGCCAGCCCAGGATCATCCCCGTCCCGATGCCGTCGGTGAAGCCGGGGCCGAGCAGGAACGTCCAGTCATGCATCGCGACGAGCGACTTGCCGATCGGGACGAGCGATGCCGCGTTCGCGCTCGCCGTCTCCACCCGCAGGGTCGTGATCGTCAGCAGGCTGAGCAGGCCGAT
Source organism: uncultured Chloroflexia bacterium (assembly GCA_963776395.1). Taxonomy (GTDB): domain Bacteria; phylum Chloroflexota; class Limnocylindria; order Limnocylindrales; family CSP1-4; genus CAIXZV01. Next base: position 615,523 of record CAVZML010000005.1, read on the forward strand.
CCCGATGAAGGCGCACTCGACGAGCCGCGCGGCGACGTAGCCGAGGGAGAGCGCCTCGTTCTGGCGCTTGAGGACCGGAAACAGGACGACGGCGCAGCCGATGTTGGTGAGGATGAGCATCAGCTCGAGGAACGCCCCGACGAACACGCGGGTGTCGGGGCCGGGCCCGACGATGTAGGCGGGGTCACTCAGGATGGATCCGTAGGCGACGGCCCCGCCAATCGACGTGATGAAGGTGAGGATGAACAGCACGCCGACAGCGAGCGCTGTCTTCCGCATCGAGTCCATCGGGACGCGTGTCGCCGGCGAGGGTCGAACGGTGTCAGGCATTGGGAAGTCCGGTTCGTTGGTGGGGCTGTCAGTTGCCGCTGATCGAGCCGACGATCACCGCGTCGGGGCCGAGGTTGATCAGCGTGACGAGCCCGTCAGCCGCGGCGGCCTCGATCGTGCCGGCCGACGTCAGCGACTGGCCGTTCACGGTCTTGGCGAAGGGAACGGTCCCGAAGCCCTCGATCGTGGTCATGGCCGGCACGCAGCTGCCGGTGCCGATGCCAAGAGCACTGCAGAACACGAAGTAGCCCTGCAGGTGGACGCTGTAGGTGCCGTGGTTCTGGGTGGGGACGTCACGAACGACATGGTCGTGCGGGAACGTGTTGGGCGGCGCGCCCTGCGGCGTGTCGCTCTGCGGCGCGACGACGTAGAACGCGTCGAGCACCTGCGGCGTCGCACCCCTGAAGCTCGTGTTCGAGAAGGTCATCCGGTGCTGGACCCCGCCCGCCCAGACGTTCTCGTAGCAGCCGACGCGACCGCTCTGAGCGACCGGCACGTCGGGGCAGTTCCGGAGCCCCGCGCCGAGGGCAGCGGGTGCGGCCGGCAGCAGGAGTGCCATCGCGGCGATGGCGATCGCTGCGATGCGGACGGGGGTCTTCATCCGGGAACTGGTCAAACTCATCGTGTTGATCTCCGTGTTCGCGGAGCGGTCATGCTTGGAGCCTGGGCCGCATCCTCCGCTCCAGTGTTTGGGGCCGTTCGGCCCTCGCGCTGGTGGCACTCGTTCGCACAAGTGCCTGCGAGGTTGCGCCTCCGACGGGCGCGCGTCTGCCTGCTGGGCGACACTCGCGGTGGACGCACGGGGCGCGACAATACGGTCTTCCACACGTTGGCCACGATCGCGACGGTGTTGCCGCAGCCAGAGGGGATTGCAGGCAGATGTCGGTGTTGCTCCCAGCCCGGAACCGTCTCCTCGAAGCGCTGCGCGGAATAGATCCCGCCGCGGAGGCGCAGCTCCGCGCAGGCCTCGAGTCGGTGGAGCTGAAGGACCATGCCAGGGTGATGAGGCCGGACCGACCGATCCGGCACGTCTACTTCCCGGAGACTGGGGTCCTCTCGGTGCTCCAGCAGATGCGCAACGGCTCGGCCGTAGCGGTCAACCTGGTCGGCAGCGACGGCATGGTGGGCCTGGGTGTCTACCTGGGTGCTCGCACCTTTCCAATGGAGGCGATCTGCCAGGCGCCCGGATGGTTCCTGCGCATGGGCGCTGCGGACTTCCAGGCCGAGGTCGCCCGGAATCCGCCGCTCCTCACGGTCCTGCACGGGTATACGCAGGCCGTACTGGAGGTTCGCGGCCAGATCATCGGCTGCGAGCGCTTCCACGACGTGGAGGCCCGAGCCGCTCGATGGCTCCTCGAGATGGACGACCGTGTTCCGGACCATGAGTTCGCGACGACCCATGAGTTCCTGGCCTGATGCTCGGGGTGCGCCGCCAGACCGTGTCGGCGATGGCGTCCGACCTTGGCCAGCGGGGCTTGATCGTCAACCGCCGAGGCTACATCGAGATCGTCGATCGGGCCGGACTCGAGGGCGCGGCCTGTGAGTGCTATGACTTCATCCGCGACGAGTACGCCCGCCTCGTCGGGCCGCCACTCCCACGGGCCCGCAAGGCACGGGCAGCCGCGAGGTCGCTCTAGACTGGCGCACCGGCGCGGACACGTGCCCTGAGATCCTGGCCGCGGATCGCGAGCTCCAGGTGCTATTCCGGGGCGACGATCGGGTGCGACGCCTGATCGCCGGCCAGGTGAAGAAGCCCTTTTCAGACTTCCTGGTGGGACTGCCGCTTGGCAGCCTCGATGAACGCCAGGATGTTCTCCAACGGAACATCGCCGGGCACCGCGTGCGCCGGGGCCAGGACGTAGCCGCCCGCGGCGCCGAGCTCCAGCAGGTGCTCAGTCGCAACCCGGACCTCGTCTTCCGAGCCGAACGGCAGCGTTCGCTGCGTGGAAAGCCCACCGAGGAAGGCAAGCCGTCCACGGTACTGCGGCAGGAGGACGTCGATGTCCATCACCTCGGGCTGAAACGGGTTGGTGCAGTTGAGCCCGAGTTCGATCAGGTCGTCGAACAGCTCGTCCACGTCGCCGCACGAGTGGTTCATCACCAGCTTGCCAGCCGATCGGACGGCTCCGTACATCCGGGCGAGCGGTGGCCGGATGAACTCGTCCCAGATCGGCCGGCCCATCAGGAGGCCATGCTGTTGACCCCAGTCGTCGCCGAAGTAGACGCAGTCGATGTCGTAACGGAGGGCTTCCGCCACCTGGGCGATGTTGAAATCGGCGAGCTCTGCGAGCAGGTCACGCACGAATCCGGGGTGGTCGTAGAAGTCCATCATCAGGTTCTCGAGGCCACGCATCGACCAGGCCCGCTCGAACAGCGAGAAGCTCGCGGAGAAGACCCGGAACCGATCGCCCACGCTTGCCATCTGCGAGTCCCAGCCGATGTAGAACCGCGGGTCGAGCGGATCGGGAAGGGTCAGGTCGCGGAGCGTGGGTTCTGGGAGCACCAGGCCGACAGGGAACCCGATGTCCGCGTCCATCGTTCGATCCCAGGTGACCCCGAAGATGTCGCGCACTTGCCCGCCACCGAGGTCCGTGAAGGACCCGGTCGAACGACGGAGCATCAGCATGTGGTTGCCCACCGCGGCCTCGAGGTCGCACGGTCCGAGATGGTCGAGCAGCTTCGCCCGGGCGCCCGCGGTGAAGGCGAATTGCCACGGGACATAGGGCGGCCGTCCGCCCTCGAACACAGTGCGAACGACCTCGCGCCGGTTCATCATGCGGTCGCTCGCCAGCACGCCCGGCGACGTCCGGTGCTCACTCCGCGAGCAGCCGCTTGACGACATCCACCGCCGTCGCGGCGTCGGATGCGTAGCCGTGGGCACCGATCGAGGTTGCGTACTCGGCGGTCACCGGGGCGCCGCCGACGACGACCTTCACGTCCTCCAACCCCGCCTCACTCATGGCGGCCACCACGTCGGCCATGCCGACCATCGTCGTCGTGAGCAGCGCGCTCACGCCCACGACCGACGCGCCCTCGTCGCGTGCCACCTGTGCGAACCGTTCCGCCGGGACGTTCGTCCCCAGGTCGACGACGCGCAGATTGGCGCCCTTCCACAGCATCGCGACGAGGTTCTTGCCGATGTCGTGCAGGTCGCCCTTCACGGTACCGATCACCGCCGTGTGCTCCGGTGTCGCGCCCGCCGCAACGAGCAGCGGCTCGAGCAGGGCTGTCGCCTCCTTCATCGCCCGCGCGCTGATGAGCATCTCGGGCACGAAGATCTCGTTCTGCTGAAACCTCTTGCCGACCGTCGCCATCGCCGCACTCATCGCGTCGAGGATGTCGCCGGGTCCGACGCCGTCATCGATCGCCGCCTGCGCCGCCGCGACGGAGGCTACCCGGTTGCCTGCTTCGACCGCGTCGGTCAGCGTGGTGAGGTCCGCCATCGGTGCACTCCTGTCGTGGCGCCGCAGCCGCGGCGCTGCTGGTCAATCTCGAACGAGACCGAGCTGGGCCCTGATGGCAAGGTTCGACGCCTGCCCAACCTGGACGGGATCGCGTGCCAGGGCCACCGTTCGTCCCCGGACCGTCGCCGTGGTCGCCGACGGGAAGATCGTGATGATCGTGCCCTTGCGGCCCAGGCCGGCAATGAGCTCCGAGAAGTAGCCTTCGATGTCGACGGGGGCGAAGTCGTCGACCGTGAACACGACCCGATCCGCGAATACCTGCTGCGCCCGGTAGACCTGTGCGAAGTCCCCCATGCACCAGTTGTTGACACCGTGCAGGCCGTCCGTGGCGAGGTAGTTCTCGAGCTGGTGGGTCGCGCTCCCGCAGTAGTGGAGGGTGCCCCCGCCGAATGCCCGGAAGACGCGGGAGTTGTAGGGGACCACGAACTCGCGGTACAGCGCGGGGGAGACGATCGTGCTGTCATCGTCGCTGATCCAGACGCCGCCATAGCCGCTGGGCAGCTTGACGAAGTGCGGAAACGCGCCCGAATCAGTGGGCTGTCCCGCGTGCTCCTTCTGCACGCGGACCCAGTCGATGAGCACGGTGGTGCAGAAGTCCATCAGCTCGTGCACGACGGTCGGGTAGTCGTACATCCAGAGCATGATCGCCTCGACGCCGACGAGGTTGAGCGCGAGGTTGAAGGGGCCCTGATTGTCCGTGAACGACACTGGCAGGTCGCTGTTGGCGTGCATGTAGTCGATGCACCGGAGCACCCGGGGCATCAGGCCGTCGCGGTAAGGGTCCGGCGGAATGAGCCGGCTCACCTGCGCCGGGTCGGTGAGGATGGGCCCCTCGACCGCCGGCTCCTCCTTGGGCTGGAACAGCACCGAGCAGCCGAGCGCGGACGGCACGACGCCGGTCCCGTACCAGGGCAACAGGAACGGGATGTACTCGTCGTCGTACAGGGCGAGATGATCCTCGATCTTCCCGACCTGGCGCTCGAGCTGCGACTCGAACGCGCCTTCGAGGAAGTAGTCGTCGGGCATGGTGTCCGGGTGCTCGCCGGTCAGGGAGTAGTTCGCGTCCTGGATCACGATCGGTGGGCGATCGGTGGCCGCATGCCGATACGCGTCCTCGATGCGCGCGCTCGCCCGCTCGAATCGGAGCCTGTTCGCCTCTGTCATCAGGGTACGCATCGGTCACCTCGGGAGCTCGGCACGGGGTTCGTGGCCATGGGAGTCAGAAGCTCCCCGGCGTCATGCCGTTGAGGGTCTGCGGGGTCTCGAACAGGATTGCGCGGGCAATGCCGAGAGCCTCGTCGACCGTGTACTGGCCCTGTGCGACCTTGCCGGCCAGGACCTCGGCGAGCTGGCGCCGGACGATCACCGCCTTCGCATACGACCACTCGACGCAATAGGCGTCGCTGAAGAACCCGACCTGGCGGTTGAGCGCGACCATGTCCAGCCGGTCCCGTATCACCTTGCGCACGATGCCCGGGAACAGGTTGTGCCACCAGAAGCCGGCGAGCGACAGGTTCGGCAGCTCGCGCACGAGCGTGCAGAGCGCCTGGTTCGCGTGCTCCGAGGCGAGGAACGCCTGGAACGCGATGCCGGGGTGGCGGGCCGCGAGATCGGCGAGGTCGAAGATCGTCTCCTGGCGGAGCTTGCTGCCGGTCTCGAACGGCAGCGGCTCAGCCCCGATCGAGAACTGGAACAGGATCCGATGGTTGCCGCTCTCGAGCGTCCGGAGGAAGGCCTCGAGGACGAAGCTCGCGTAGACGTCGCGATCCGCGAGGCTCGGGTGGTCGCGGTGGGCGAGCGCTGCCGCCATGTCGGCCTCGGTGACCGGCCTCAGCGTCAGGTCGGTCGAGATGTGCTGCGCGGTGCTCAAGACCCGGTCGTATGGGATCGCCGCGACGTAGTGCTCCATGGCCTCGTACACATCCTCGACGGTCCTGATGGGCCGTTCCACCGGCGGTCGCCGGCCGCCGAGGGTCACCGGCAGAGGCGCCACCGGGTAGTCCTGCGTTCTCGTCCGTTCCAGCTCATACAGGACGATGTCGTTCATGCCCGTCTGGGCACGCGCGAAGAACGCCCATTCGAGCGCGTACTGGAGGACGTCATCGGCTGAGCCGTCCCGGCCGCGCCAGAGCTCCGTGCACGACCTCCGGATGCCGGTCCTGCGCAGGATCTCACGAGCCCAGGCTGCGTCTCCGCTTCGCTCGCGGATCGCGCCGTCGACATGCCACCAGCCGGCCTCGTCCGTTGGCGGCTCGATGCCGTACAGGTCGCGAAGGATGAGCCGGACCCCCCAATACCCGCTCGTGTTCCGGATCGCGGGTACGAACGGCAGGGCCTCGGCGATCCGGGCGTTCGCCTCCTCGCGGGTTGGATCCTCGGACAACCGCGCCCGCGAGGGGCATCCGGCGCTGCCCAGGTCGGAGACCACCATGTGGTACAGAAGCACGTCGTCCAGGCCCCGGGCCACCAGGTGGGCGGCATCGACATGCGTGTGCGCGTCAAGCAGGGGGATCTCGGCCAGGCCGTCCGCCAGTGTCCGGGTGAGGCGCGCCGTATCCACGAGTTCGTCCTCCAGGCTCGAGCTGTGCCCGATCATCGGTCGGTGGCCACGCGGAGCGTCGCATCGCGGAGGTGCCGTTCGACCGTGGCCCGGTCGGGGATGCCGCGGCGTCCACCTGGCGTCGTCGCCTTGATCGAGGCCGCGATGGTGGCCACCTCGATCGCATCGGTCACGTCGCCGCCGCGCGCGATCGTCGCTGCGTAGGCGCCGTGGAAGACGTCGCCACAGCCGTTGGTGTCGACCGCCACCACGCTCGGCGCCGGATGGTGGATGACGCTGTCGGGCGCCGCACCGACGATGTACCAGGCGCCCTCGGCACCGGCCGTCACGACGCAGGATGCGTGACCCGGTCGCCACAGCGCCCGGACGATGTCCGCGGGATGGAGCCTTCGGGTGACCGCGGCACCGAAGGAAAGCCCGACGATGAGATGGTCGATCTCGGGGATCAGCTCCACGACGCCGGCAGACACGGCATCCTCGAGATCCGCGACCACCGGCACGCCGGCCTCGCGGGCGAGCTCCACTGCGTGGCGGGCCACGACCGGCATCGTGCTGTCGACGAGGAGGACCCGACATGCGCCGACGTCGGAGGAGGTGACGTCGGCGCAATCGGGCTCGACCACGCCGTCGAGGTCGTAGAGGAGCGTCCTCTGGCCCGTCCGGCGGTCCACGATGATCAGGGAGTGGATTGGCCTTGCCCCGTCGCGCCGCGTGATGCGCGAGCAATCCACCCCGGCGCGCTCGAGCTCCGCGAGGGTGTACCGCGACAGCTCGTCGTCGCCCAGCACGCCCAGCCAGGCTGCACTGCCACCGAGCCGTGTGACCGTCACGAGCGCGGTCGCGACGAGCCCGCCGCCCTCACGCCGGCGCTCGAGGATCCGTGACTTGGTGTCGGGCTCCGGGTAGTCGTCGACGTACACGAGGTCATCGACGGCGACGGCTCCGAGACCCAGGACGTCCCAGCGCGGAGTCATCCCGTCGTCGACACGAGAGACCCGTCTGGCGCATACGCGCCGTACCGACGGGCGCTCTCGACGAGGGCATGCACGTTGTCATCCGGAGTGTCCAGGGACAGGGCGCAGCCGGGTCCGAGGATGAACTCGCCGCCCGGCCCGAGGATCTCGATCGCCTCGCGCGCGGCCAGCTCGACGTCCGCCGGTCGGCCGCCCCACAGGGTCACAGGGTTGACCGGCCCGAGGAAGGTCGCGCGCCCCCGCAACGCTTCCTTCGCCACGCGCATGTCGGTCTTGTAATCCAGCTCGAGCATCTGGGCGCCGGTCGCCACCATGTCCGCCAGGATCAGCGTCGAGTCGCCACAGATGTGCAGGGAGTAGGGGAAGGTCGGGCTGCCAACCGCCTGGATGACCTCACGGGCATAGGGGTGGCAGAACGTCCGATGGAGCCTGGGGCCGATGAGGTCCACGCCCACGCCGCCCATGGACGTCCCGTGGGCACCCGCCTCCCGCAGCGCCTCCGCGTAGGACTTCTGCACCCGGGTGCAGAAGTCGAGGGTCAGGCGCACGAGCTCGGGCTGCTCGTCGAGCTGCAGGTCCAGGATGAACTGCTCATAACCGCGAAGGGCCCCGTAGAGGGCCGCCGGCCCCTGGTCGGCGCGGCCCATGATGAACACCTGGTCGCCGACCTCGCGGGCGAGGATCCGGACGGCCTTGATGACCTCGGACATCGGGAACGTCGTGACCGGGTCCGGAACCTCGAGGTCCAGGACCCCCTCCAGACCGTCGGCGAGGATGTGCGTGATGAGATCGGGCGGCTGGTCGGGCCTGTACTCCGCCTCGCAGCCACACGCCTGCGCCTCGGCGATCACGCCGTTCTCCACCAGCAGGACGTCGTGCCCGAAGTCGCGCCAGTACCGGAGCTGGGACTCGGCGATCAGCTCGCCGCTCTGGAGGGCCGCATCGAGCGGCAGGCCGGCATGGCGGACGGCGGGGAGGAAGTTGTGGAGATCCACCGGCACCCGGTCCGGGATCCTGTGATCGACCGTCGCCAGCACCCGCTCCAGCGATGTCATCGACATCGCGGCTCTTCTGCTCGGGCGATCATGTCGGTCCCTCCCGGCCCGCGAGCGTGGCGGGCAGACGCGCCGCCCGTGCGCCGGACGACGAAGTCGATTGGCGTCGGAACAGCCGGTGCCAGGTCTTCGGACGAGGGGCGTGTCGTCGCCGCGAGCCTGCAGTCGGCCTGCCGTACGTCGTGCAATCGTATGCGCGATGTCGTATCGTTGTCAACGCCCGCCGATGCGTCCGGGCGGCGGCCGGATCGGGCCGCGTGCGGATGGTCGCTGATCCCGCGGGTCAGTCACGAGGAGCCGGTCGCCATGGCAGCTTCGTTCCCGGGAGGCGTGTTTCCCGCCCCGCCGACCCCTTTCTCCGCCACGGGCGTTGACCGCGAACGCGCGGCGCGGCACGCCCGGTGGTTCCTCGACCGTGGCGCCCATGGGCTGATCATCGCGGGAAGCGGCGGCGAGTTCATCGCCTTGACCATGGACGAGCGCAAGGCGCTGGTCGAGGCCGTGCTCGAGAGCGTCAACGGCGACGCGCCGGTCATCGTGTCCATCGGGACGTACGCGACAGGTGCAACCATCGAGCTCGGACTGCACGCCGTGGCGAGTGGCGCGACTGCCGTTCTGGCCACGGCCCCGTACTACATGCAGCCAACGCCCGCATCGGTCCGGCGCTACTTCTCCGAGATTCGCGCCGCGGTCGACCTGCCGCTGATGTTCTACAACTCGCCCGGCGGGACGGGGATCGACCCGGCCCCCGCCGACATCGTCGCCATGGTGGACGAGGGCATCCTCCAGGCGGTGAAGCAGTCGTACGCGGACCACTATCACCTCCGCGAGCTCAAGCACGACCTGGGCGACAGGGCCGCGGTGTTCGCGGGACACGATGCGTCCGCCTTCGAGTGCATGGTCGACGGCGCCGATGGCTGGGTCTCGACCTTCCCCACGATCTTTCCGCAGCGTGCGCGGCGGCTGTGGGACGCCATCCAGGCGGGAGCTCCGGTGCCCGTCGTGCGGGCGCAATGGGAGGAGGCGCTGCCGTTCATCCGGTTCGTGTACGACGCTTCCCTGAAGGTCAGGGGCGAGCCGCACTGGCTGGAGGCGTTCAAGTCGGCGGCGAATCTCGTGGGAATCGACGCGGGTGCGCCGCGACCGCCGTTCCACCTGCTCGAGGGAGCCGACCTCGAACGGTTGCGCGGGATCGTGGACAGCCTGCGGGAACCGGGAGACTGACGTGCGGATCACCTCGGTCACGACCGCGGTCGTGCAGGCGAACTTCGACTACACCTTCGTCCGGATCGCCACCGACGAGGGCCTCACCGGCACCGGCGAGTGCTTCACTGCCCCAGCGCTCCCGCGACTGGTGCGCGAGCTGGGGGAGCTGCTGATCGGCAAGGACCCGGCCCACCCGGTCCCGCTCTGGCGCCGGCTCATGACCGCCGTGTCCGGCACCGGCTCGAGCTCGGGCGCCGGCATCGCCTACAACGCGATCTCGGGGATCGAGACGGCGCTCTGGGACCTGAATGGCAAGATCGTGGGCGTCCCCGCCGTGCGCCTGCTGGGCGGCGCATTCCGGGACCGGGTCGAGGTGTACGCCGATCTCCACGGGGGCACCGAGCTCCACAGCATCTCGTCGCTCATGCAGTACCGTCGGCCGTTCTGGACCACCGAGGACGGCCTCACCCACGTCGGCGGCTTCTACTGGGAGGAGGCCGAGGCAGAAGGGGTGTCGATCGATGCCACGGTGAGCCGCTGCCGCGAGGCCGTGGGGGCCGGGTTCCGGAACGTGAAGCTGGACCTCGACGTGTTCTCCACGGCGCGTGAGGGCACCAGCCGCAGCGTCACCAGCGCGGACCTCCGCCGGATGGCCGAGATGGCGATGGCGGTCCGGGCCGCGATCGGGGACGACGTGGGCCTGGCCTTCGACTGCCACTGGCGGTTCGACGTCATGACCGCCCTCGCTGTCGCCGACGCGGTCGCGCCCGCCCGCCCGCTGTGGCTCGAGGACCCCGTCCCGCCCGATCCCGAGGCGATGGCCGCGGTCACCGCGCGGAGCCCGGTGCCCACCGCGACCGGCGAGAACACGTACCTCCTCGAGGGCTTCGAGGCGCTCCTCCGGAATCGATCGGCGCCACATCGTCACGCCGGACGTCCAGAAGGCCGGTGGCATGGCCGAATGTGTGAGGATCGGCGACCTGGCCGCGCGTCACTTCGTCCCGTTCGCGCCGCACTGCATTGCCAGCCCGCTCGGGTTGATCGCGGCCGCGCACGTCTGCGCGGCCCTGCCCAACCATCTCTGCCTCGAGTTCCACGGCTCCGATGTCCCGTTCTGGGACGAGCTCGTGGTGGGCTCCAACCCGGTGATCCAGGACGGTGCGGTGGCGATCCCCGACGGGCCCGGTCTCGGCGTGGAGCTCGACATGGCGGTCGTTCGGCGATACTCGGCGCCAGGCGAGCCGGTATTCGAGGAGCCGCCCGCGCGCTGAAAGGGAATCCGTCGAATGGAGCGTCGACGATGACGGGTCGCGCGTGGTTTGCAGGCAGGACGGCGATCGTGACCGGCGCGTCGCGTGGCATCGGTCGCGCGATCGCGGAGCGCTTCGCCGACGAGGGGGCGTCGCTCGTCCTGACGGCGACCTCGAGCAGCCGGCTCGACGACGTCGTGAACGCATGCCGCGAGCGAGGCGTCGCGGCGGAGGGTGTCGCCGGCGACCTGGCCGACCCTGACCTTCCGGCTCGACTCGTCGAGGTCGCCGTCCGGGCGTTCGGATCGGTCGACATCGTCGTATGCAATGCGTTCTGGGACGAGACTCGCCCGGTCACCGCGGCGACGCTCGACGGGTGGGACCGGACGCTCCGGGTCTCGCTGACGGCTCCGATGCTCCTGGCGCAGGCGGCGCTGCCGGGGATGGTGGCCCGCGGCTCGGGATCGATCGTGCTCATCGGCTCGATGCGCGGGGTGGCGTCCGGACACGGGTATGCGGCCTACGAATCCGCCAAGGCCGGCCTGCTCGGGCTGACCCGCTCGATCGCGGTCGACTACGGGCCCAGCGGGATCCGCTGCAACTGCGTATGCCCGGGCCTGATCCTGTCGGAACGGGCCGTCGACTGGTATGCCGCGAAGCCCTGGCGCAGGGACGCGATGGACGCCGTGGTCCCGTTGGGCCGTCCGGGAATGCCCTCGGAGGTCGCCAGCGTTGTCGCGTTCGTCGCCTCGGACGAGGCGTCGTTTGTCAACGGGGCGACCCTCTGGGTCGACGGCGGCAACGGGGCGTCGCTGCCCGAGAACGCGGCGCTGGAGCTCGCCCGACGGGCGGCGGAGTCACAGTGATCGACACCGGTCGCCTAGGTCGTGCGTCGGACGTGGGTGGTCGGGCGATCCAGCAGGTCGGGCGCCAGGCGCACGCCGTGGCCGGGACCGGGATCCGGCGTCAGGGATCCATCCAGCAGCAGCGGCAGCCCGACCGCGACGTCGCGGTACCAGCCGCGGTAATAGGCGCGCACGATCTCCTGCAGGAACGCGTTCTCGACGCTCAGCGACACGTGGACGCCGACGGCGAGGTTGACCGGGCCCGTGCAGTCGTGAAGCCCGAACGGAATCGAGTGGACGGCGGCCAGCTCGGCGATCCGCCGCGCCTCGGTCACGCCGCCGCACCAGGTCGCGTCGGACAGCGCGATCCCTACGGCTCCCGAGGCGAGCAGCTCGCGCTGGCGAAACCGGCTGCCGATATTCTCGCCGGCCGCGATCGGAATCCTGGTCGACCTCGCCAGCTCCGCGAGCGCGTCGATGTTGTCATTCCGCACGGGATCTTCGATCCACAGGGGGTCGAACCGTTCGACGGCCGCGACGATGCGCTTCGCCGCGGGCAGCAGCCAGCGCGAGCGCATCTCGATCGCGATCTCCATCCGGTTGCCCACGGCCGCCCTGATCCGCTCGAGGATCGCCACGCCACCGTCGATCACCGCGCGGCTCGCGAGCTGGCCGCCGTCGGTGTCGAGGGTCGCGTCGAAGGGCCAGATCTTCATCGCGTCGATGTGCTCCGCGAGCAGGCTCTCGGCCAATGCCTCGGGCGCGTTGAGGAACGCCCACAGGTCCTCGTCCCGACCGCCCGGGGTCTCGATCCCGAACAGGCTGTCCCCGGGCCGCAGGCGGGTGGACTGGTAGCGCGGCCCGGCGCACGTGTTGTAGGCGCGGACCGAGTCGCGGACCTTGCCGCCGAGGAGCTGCCAGAGCGGGAGCCCCGTCCTCTGCCCGAACACGTCCCAGAGCGCGATGTCGATCGCCGACGCGCCGCGGGCCTCTGCGCCGACGCCCTTGCGCGACCACAGGCGGTACAGCGCGCCCCAGTGGGCAGTGATCTGGAGGGCATCCCGCCCTACGAGGTACGGCGCGGCCGTCTCGTGGATGTATGCCGCGACCGCGTCGGCGCCAAAGAACGTCTCGCCCAGGCCGACCACCCCGTCGTCGGTCTCCGCGAGCACCCACAGCACGTTCGGCTGGCTGTCGATCTGCACCGTTGCGATCGACCGGATCGTCGTGCCTTTCATGGGGCCCTCCAGGCTGCTCGTGGCGACGCCGATCATAGGGGGACGGCGCCGGTGGTCGGAGCTCCATGAGCGACGCGGGGCGAGCAGCGGGCCGCACGCTGACGATCCGCTGGCTCGGCCAGGCGGGCTTCGTGCTCTCGGCGGGTGGACCGCGGGTGATGGTGGACCCGTGGCTGTCGGCTCACCCGCTCCGGGCACGCCGTGCTCCGGAGCTTGCGAGCGTGCCCGATGGCGTCCGGTGGCTGCTCGCGACGCATGAGCACCCCGACCATCTCGACCTCGGGGCGCTGCCGCGGCTCGTCGACCGGTTCCCCGACCTGCGGATCGTCGTCCCCGAGCCGCTCCGCGAACGGGTCGAGGCGGCCGCGCCGCGGGCGCTGGTTCACGGGGTCCAGCCCGGCGACAGGCTCGACCTCGGGGCCGCTGAGGTTTCGGTGGTCCACGCCTGGCACGGGGTGGTCGTCGCGGACGGGTACACCGACGGGCACGGCCTGCGCGTCGACGGGCAGACGCCGTTCGTGGGCTACGTGCTGGACTTCGGAGAGGTGACCGTCTACCACGCGGGCGACACGGTTCTCGGGCCGGGGCTCGTCGACGAGCTGCGATCGCTCGGGGTCGGGGTGGCGCTTCTGCCGGTCAACGGGCGGGACCAGGCTCGCGAGGACGCCGGCATCCTCGGCAACCTCGACCCCGCCGAGGCGGTCACGCTGGCCACGGCGATCGGCGCCCGGGTCCTCGTCCCGATGCATCACGACATGGTCCGGGGGAACCGGGGCCGGGCCTCGCGCGTGGTCGACGCGGCAGCGCGGGCCGGCGCCCCTCTGGCCGTCCTTCTCCCTGCCCCGGCGATCGATGTCGAGATCGGCCCGGCCATGATGCGGCCGCCGAAGCGGAGCGAGGATCGATGAACCCCGTGGTCGGCGAATCGCCTCGCACCTGGACCTGGGACTCGGCCCTCACTGGCGTCGTACCGCCGGTTATCTCGCCGCTGTCCGTCTCCGGACGCCCGGACCGTGGTGCCCTGGGTCGGGTGATCGGGCATGTCCTCGACCACGGGTGCAGCGGCCTGTTCGTGCTCGGCGGGTGCGGCGAAGGAGCGTGGCTGACGACGGCCCAGCGCGGCCAGGTGATCCGAAGGGCGGTCGAGGTGTCGGCCGGTCGCGCGCCCGTACTCGTCGGCGTGATGCTGCCGGCGACGGGTCCGGCGGCGGAGGCCGCCCGCCAGGCCGAGGCGGAGGGAGCCGACGCCGTGGTGGCAGGCTCGCCGTACTATGGCGCTTCTTCCGCCCTGGCCCAGGAGCGCCACATCGAGGAGATCCTGCGCGCCGTCTCCCTGCCGGTTCTGCTGTACAACATCCCGCAGGCGACCCATAACCCGGTCCTCCCGGCGACTGCCCGCCGGCTCGCCCGGGAGCCGCGCGTCCTGGGCATCAAGGACTCGGCCGGGGACCTGGGTGGTCTCATCGGGTTCCTGGGCATCAAGGAGATGCGCCCGTCGTTCCGGGTGCTGCAAGGCAGCGAGCACGGCGCGTCGTCGAGCCTCCTCCTCGGCGCCGACGGGCTGGTGCCGGGCATGGCGAACTTTGCGCCGGGGTTGTTCGTGGCGCTCCGCGCCGCAGCGGCGGCCGGCGACGCCGAGCGCTGTCGGAGCCTCCAGGCGGAGATCAGCGATCTCTGGACCCTCCACCTCCAGGGTCACTGGCTGACCGCGCTGAAGGCGGCATGCGCCCTCGTCGGGCTGGGCAACGGCATCCCCAGCCCGCCGCTGCGCCCCGTCACCCAGGAGGAGCGGCGCGCGATCGCCGCGATCCTCGAGCGTCACTCGTTGCTCACCCGAGCGTCGCGGCCGCTCACCCGGGCGTAGCGGCCGGGGCTTGCCACTGCCGGCGCCTGGTCGAGGTTACCCATCGACCGGGCCGGCCGGCCGTCCTACTCCGCGAGCATCACGGCTTCGGCGGGGGGCACAAGGTCGTGGATCACGGCCTTGAATGCCTCGACCGCGCCGGTGACGTTCTCGAAGCCCCAAACGTTGCGGCCGATCGTGGCGCCGCGCGCGCCCGCCTCGATGATGTTGCGAGCCACCTCCAGTGCAGCGAGGAGCGTGCTCGTCTTGGGACCGCCGGCGGCTACCAGCGGCGTGGGGCAGTCGGCGACGATCTGGCGATAGGCCTCGAGGTCCCCGCAGTACGGCACCTTGACGATGTCGGGACCACACTCGACGGCGCATCGGACGGCCCATGCGATGTCATCGGGGTCGAAGATGATGTGCGGCGAGCCGTCGAAGCTGCGCGGGTAGACGTGGCAGACGACCGGCAGCTCGTACCGCGCCGCGTCGCGCACGACATCGGACACCAGGCGCAGGTAGCCTGCCTCCGATGGCCCTCGCAGGAATGCCACGACCGCGATCGCGTCCGCCCCCAGGCGGACGGCTTCCTCGGCCGTCGCCACGATCTCGAATGCCGTGTCGTCCGGGCGGACGATGCAGCTCTGAACGATCAGCGGGATCGTCCCCGCGTACGGCTCCCAGATGTGGGCCGCCGGGCCCTTGTGCATGGTGATGGCGTCGGGGCGGCCGGCGGCGAGCGCCGCGATGGTTGGCGCGAGGTGCCTGAGGCCCGCCGGCATCCCGTCCCCGTAGCCGATGTAGTGGTCGACGGCAACCGAACACAGGCGTCCGGACGGGTGCGAGAACAGGCGGTTCAGCCGCGTGCTCTTGCCTGTGGTCACGAGGTCGCCCCCGGGAGATGCGAGACTCCGGTGCTGGCTTGCTCCATGTTGTCCTCCGCGGTTCGATGGTTCTGACTGCCGGATTCCCGGTCAGGCCGCGCCAATGGCGGTGTCTGTGGGCTCGGAAGCGCGACGGATGGCCGAGGGTCGATCGGGTCCCGGGGGCGGTGCACATGACTCGCGCACCACCAGCTCTGGCAGGAACACCTGGTTTGCCGGTTCGTCCGCACCCGGAGGCCGCCCAACGAGCGCGATGGCCGCCGCGACTGCAGCGCTCGCCATCTCGACCGCCGGGATGCGCACCGTCGTCAGGGGCGGGATCATGTAGCCGGAGAGGGAGAGGTCATCGAAGCCCGTGAGCGACAGGTCGCCGGGAATGTCGAGTCCGATGCGGTAGGCGGCGTTCAACGCTCCAATCGCGATCAGGTCGGTCGCGGCCATCACAGCCGTCGGCGGCACGCGCAGGGCCGCGAGCGAACGCAGCCCCGCCCCTCCGCTCGCGGGGTTGTTCTCGGTGGCGACGTCGTAGCCGCGGTGAAACTCGAGGTGGTTGGCGAGCGTCAGCTCGAGGAACGCGGTATGGCGGGCCGGAAAGTCGCCGTACAGTCGTGGTCCGAGGTAGGCGATCCGCGTGTGACCGAGCCCGACCAGGTATTCCATGACTGCCGCGATGCCGTGGTGATCATCGACATCGACGGCGGCGACGCCCACATCGCGCCGCGATCCCCGCGAGAGGCTCACCGTCGGCACCCGGGACTCGCCGAGCTCGCGCAGCACCCGCGGCTGGTCGCGCATGTCGCCGAGGAGGATGATCGCGTCGCAGTGGCGGGTCTCGAGGACGGCCTTCAGGGCGACGGCCTCGCGGGCTCTGCCGCGTGCATGCCCCAGGACCACGTTGTAGCCGCGATCGCGCGCAGCCGTGCTCACGGCCTCCACGAGGCCAGGAAAGAATGGGTCGGTAATGTCGCCGACGATGACGCCGAGGAGCATCGTCCTGGCGCCGCGGAGGGCCCGTGCCACAGGATTGGGCTCGAAGCCCAGGCCGCGGGCGACCTCCACGACGCGATCCCGCGTGTCGGCGCCGATCCGGACGGTAGGCGGGGCCCCACTGAGGACTCGCGACACGGTGCTCTGCGATACGCCCGCGACCCGGGCGATGTCCTTCATCGTGACCTCGCGAGCCGTGTCGGGGCGGCGGAGGATGCCCGACACGCGAACAGGTTCGTCGGTCACGGCCGGTCCTCGGGGAGGGCCGCAGGGAGTGCCCGATGCGCGCCCGTCCCGACCCGAGCCTGACTGTACGGCCCAGGGTCGTTCTGCGACGAGGAGGCGGGAGGCTGGATGTCGCGACCGGGGCACGTCGCGGACCCGCGAATGTCGCGCAGAAGACGTGTTGACAGCCTCATTGGCGTGAGCATACGATTGCACGGCTTCGCGGTCAAGACCGCCAAGACGGTCGGTTGACGACCGAGGGCCGCCTGACGGTCCATGTGTGACCGGCGGCGATGCCCCGCACGTCCGAGGCAGGTGACTACCCCGGACCGAGAGGAGGGCCATTCGGATGAGACGGCCTCGGATGCTGATGGCGTCGCTCGCGACGGTGGTGCTGGTTGCGGCCTGTGGCTCGGCGTCGAGCCCGGCACCGGCCACGCCTGCGGCAACGGCCGCGCCGACGGCTGCGGCCACGGCTGCGGCCACGGCGGCCGCCACCGCGGAGGCAACGGTCGCACCGTCGGCCGCGGCGCTGGCGAACATCTGGTATGTCAACCCGCTTCCCAGCACCCCCGACTGGGGCCGGTCCACGAAGCTCTTCAATGATGCTGCTGCGACCATCGGCTACAAGGCCACCGCCGTGGGGCCGGACAAGATCGACATCCCCACGATGGTCAGCAACATCGAGCAGGCAATCGCCGACAAGGCCGATGGCATCATCACCTGCCCGCTCGACCCGGCAGCGTTCAAGGACGTCATCGACAAGGCACAGGCCGCCGGTATCGTCGTTGCCTCCATCGGCTGCGTCGACGACAACGCCGACTTCTCGGTCGGCACCGACAACACCGCCTACGGCCAGGTCGCCGCGGACTACATCGCGGCCGCCAACCCGAAGGCCCAGGTCGGCATCCTCGGGACCGACCAGACCACGCCGAACCAGGTCAAGCAGGTCGAGGCCTTCAAGGCGCAGATCGCCGCGAAGTATCCCGACATGAAGGTCCTCACCTGGGAGGGCGACAACAGCGACGCCGGCGTCGCTGCCCAGAAGATCCCGGCCATGATCCAGGCCTACCCGGCGATGGACTACCTGTGGATCATCGAGGGAGCCGCCCCGGGCGCCGTCGAGTCCTCGTTCAAGGAAGCCAATGTCCCCGCGGGCAAGATCGGCGTCCTCGCCATCGACGCCCAGGACTCCACCCTCCAGGGCATCACCGACGGCTACATCAGCGCCACGTTGAACCAGTGCTGGTTCAACGCCTCGCCGCAGGCCGCCAAGCGCATCATTGAGGCGAAGGCCGGCAAGGCATCGCCGCAGTTCGTTCCCATCCAGGTCGACCCGGTAAGCAAGGACCGGCTGCCCTATACCGGCTGCCCGGCATCCTTCACCGACTACTGAGCCGTCGGGCTCGTTCCACGCACGAACGCTGAGGTCGGAGGGTTCGGATGACAGGTGAGGCCGACCGTGCGGCGGTTCCCGCAGGCGATCGGCCTCGCCTTGAGCTCCGCAACGCCTCGAAGGCGTTCGGGTACGTCGTCGCGCTCCAGGACGCCTCGCTCACGGCCCACGCGGGCGAGGTGGTCGCCCTCGTCGGCGACAACGGGGCCGGCAAGTCGACGCTCGTCAAGGTGCTCTCCGGGATCCACCCGATGGACTCCGGAGAGCTGTTCATCGACGGCGGGGCCGTCTCGATCGGGAACCCGCGCGACGCCCAGTCGCTCGGGATCTCCACCGTGTTCCAGGACCTGGCCCTCGTCGAGGCGCTCGACGTCGCGGCCAACATCTACCTGGGCAAGCCACTCAAGCGCGGTCCGTTCGTGGCTCGGCGGGCGATGATCGATGGCGCGGCCGACCTCCTCAAGGAGCTGCGGATCCGCGTGCCGTCCGTCCGGGTACCGGTCGGGACGCTCTCGGGCGGCCAGCGCCAGGGCGTCGCGATCGCGCGCTCGGTGCTGCGCCAGGGGCACGTCATCATCATGGACGAGCCGACGGCAGCCCTCGGCGTCCGCGAGACCCGGCACGTCGAGGAGATCATCGCCGGGCTCCGGAGCAGCGGGCACGCGATCATCCTCGTCAGCCACGACCTCGAGCTCGTGTTCCGCACCGCGGACGTCATCGAGGTGCTGCGCCTCGGCAGGGTGCAGGGCGTGCGGCGGACGGCCGCCACGACCCGGGAGGAGATCGTGGGGCTGATCACGGGTCTGCAGACAGAGCCCACCCACGGGATCGACGACGCCGACCCTGTGCAGGTGCCCACGTGATTGAGAGACCGGTTCGCGGTGCCGCGACCACCGCGGAGATGGCCGGCGTCGAGCGCGCCGGGACCGTCGACATCCCGCTCCGCGAGCGGATCCTGATGAGCCCCCAGTTCCTGCTGATCGCGACGATCGTCCTGTTCTCGGCGTTCGTCGCCTCCCAGTCGCCGGGGTTCATGACCGTCGTCAACCTCACCAACATCCTGCGCAACGCGGTGTTCATCTTCATCGTCGGCGCGTTCATGACCTACGTGCTGGTGAGCGGGGGGCTGGACCTATCGGTGGGCTCGATCTTCGTGGTCGGCGCGATCGCGGTCGCCGCCCTGGTCGTCACCGGGCTCCCGATCTGGCTGTCGATCCTGCTCGCGATCGTGCTTGGCGGGTTGGCGGGCCTGGTCAACGGGCTGCTCATCGCCTATGTGCGGATCCCCGCCTTCATCGTCACCCTCGGGATGCTGTATGTCGCCCGAGGGCTGATGTCGTTCGCGACCGGCGGTCGGCCGCTGGCCAATCTTCCCCGCGAGTTCAGCGACCTCGGCCAGGGCGATGTCTTCGGGATCCCGCTGCTGATCCTCTACGCCCTCATCGTCGGGGTCGTCGCGCACGTCGTCCTGGAGTCGACGCCGTTCGGCTGGTCCATCCGGGCCATCGGCGGCAACGTTGAGGCGGCGCGCGCTGCGGGCATCGACGTCCGCCGGCTGGCCGTCGTCGTGTACGTCATCAGCGGGCTCTCGGCTGCGTTCGCCGGGATGCTGATGACGGCCCGGCTCGGGTCGGGCCAGCCCAGCGTCGGCAACGGTTTCGAGCTGCAGGTCATCTCGGCAGTGATCATCGGCGGCACCAGCCTGTTCGGCGGCACGGGGTCCGTCATAGGCACGGCCCTGGGGGCCCTCGTCCTGTCCATCCTCGCCAACGGCCTGATCCTGCTCCGGATCGACCCGGTGCTTCAGAACGTGATGGTGGGTTGCATCATCGTCGCGGCCGTTGCGCTGGACCAGTTCCGGCGGACCCGGATGTTCCGGACGTTGCGCCGCTGATGCTGCCGAGGCCTGGTGAGGGATCTGCCATGACGCCTGGGCTGTGGCCGCGCGAGCACGAGGTCGCCGTCAAGGTGGACGCGGTCCGAGCACTCCTTCAGACCCGTGGTGACGGCGCGGCCGCCCTGGGCGCCCGCAGGAACTTCGCCTGGCTGACCGCCGGTGGCGACAATCACGTGCTCGAGAGCTCCGAGACGGGCGTGGCGACGATCCTCGTGACCCCGGACGAGGTGCTGGTCATCACGTCCAGGATCGAGCGCGCGCGGATGCTGGACGAGGAGCTGCGCGGCCTCCCGATAGAGGTCGTCGCGGTCCCCTGGGAAGTACCCGGTGCCATCGACGAGGAGATCCGGCGCCGGACCCGCGGACGGGTCGTCGACGACGCGACGATCGAGGATGCCCTGCGGCCGCTGCGCATGGTGCTCAACCCGGCCGAACAGGCCCGGATCGCAAGCCTTGGCGAACGCGCGTCGCGCGCGATGACCAGGACCCTCGCCCAGGTCCAGGTCGGCGACGTGGAGACGGTCCTCGCGAAGCGCCTCGACCTGGCGTTGGCCGAGGTCGGGATCGGGGCAGTCGTGATCCTCGTCGCAAGCGACGAGCGCATCGCGCGCTACCGCCACCCGATCCCGAAGGCCAAGCGCATCGAGCAATCGGTGATGCTCGTGGTGGGCGCCCAGAGCGGCGGCCTGGTGGTCGCGATGACCCGCATGGTCTGGCTCGGTGCGGCGCCAGACGCGGAGACACGTCGCCGGTTCGCCGCCGCCACCGGCATCCACCGTGCCGCCCGCAAGGCGACGCGGGATGGATCGACGCTGGCGGGCGTGTTCTCGGTCATCGTGGACGCGTATGCGTCGCACGGGTACGCCGACGAGTGGCGCCTGCACCACCAGGGCGGTCCGATCGCGTACCAGGGTCGCGAGGAGATCGGGACGCCGACCAGCAGCGTCGCCGTCCGTGGGGGGATGGCTTTCGCGTGGAACCCGTCGATCACGGGGACCAAGGTGGAGGACACCTTCGTCCTGCGTGAGGACGGCAGCCAGCTGATCGTCACGCGCGATCCCGACTGGCCTTCCGACGACGATGGCGAGCCGCTGATCTGGGTGCGCGATGCGTGACGGCCGCCGCGCGACACCCGACGCATGAGGCGGGGATTGCTCACGAGGCCGAGGTGGCAGCAGGCGGGTCGCGGCGACAGGCGAAGGAGACTGTGATGGGCGCTGCGTTCGGGAGCAGCTCGACGACGGTCGTCGAGCCGGACCAGCTGGGCCGTCCGCGTCACCGTCTGGTCATCGATTGGGCGGGGCTCGGCGACGGGTCCATGGCTGCGTCCTCGTTCGACGTGGACGATCTCGACCTCCTCGCCCGCCGACACGATCCCGCGGACTGGACACCCGTCCTCGAGACCTGGGCACCCGCCTCCGGGCGCCCTCTTCTTCCCTGGGCCGTGGTCCATCGGGCGGTCCGGGCGCCCTTCGCGCGCCACCGGCACGCTGACGCGTTCTGCGCGCTCGCCGGTGCGCCGGACAGTGCGTCGACGTGTGCCGAGCTGTTCGGATCCGAGGTCGGCTGGCTGCCGTACGGCGAGCCGGCCCGGTGCTCGCGCGAATGCTGGCGGAAGCGAGCGACGGCGCGAGCGCGGGGGCAGTCCTCGTACCGCATCTCGGCCTGTTCGCGTGGGGCCAGACGGAGGCGGACGTCGACAATCGTTGCGCGACCCTGGAGGCGCTGGCGAGGGCGTGGATGGAGCACCTGCTGGTACGGACCGCGGCGACTGCGCCGCCCGCCGCCGACCTCGACGTCGAGCGTCAGCTTCACGTCGAGCGTCAGCTTCCTGCCCTGCGCGGCCGTGCGTCCGCATCCGGGCCCGTCGTGCTGTCGGTGGACCGGTCCCTCGTCGCTGTCGCGGATCGACCGGATCTCGCGCGGATCCTCGGCGAGGCCGCGGGCTCGGAGATGACGTCGCCCTGGGAGCCCGGCGCTGTGGGGATCGTGGGCTCCGCCGCCGGGCCGGACCACGAGGTCGGGCGCGTGCACCTCGTGCCCGGCCTGGGGCTCGTGAGCGCGGGGACGAGCGAGGCGGCGGCGATGGCACTGGGCATCGTCGCGGGCCATGTCCACCGCGTGGCGGCGTTCGTCGTCGACGCATTCGGCGGCCGCCAGCCCCTGTCCGACCTCGACCGCCGGTCATTGGCCTCATCGCCCGTGCCCGCGGCCGACGCGTCCGCGACGGACGGCGGACCGTTCCGCGGGCGGGTGTACATCGTGACCGGGGCCGCCTCGGGCATCGGCCGCGACGTGGCGCGCCACCTCGCTGCGCTCGGCGCGTCGCTCGCCCTGGGGGACCTCAACGCGGAGGCACTCGAGTCGACCGCGGACGAGCTCGAGCCACTGGCCGGTCGGCCCGTCACAGTGGCCGGCGACCTGACTGACGAGGCGACCGTCGACCGGCTGGTCGGCGCTACGATCCGCCGGTTCGGCGGGGTCGACGGCGCGGTCCTGAACGCCGGGATCGCGCTACCGGGCAAGGTCCGTGACCTGTCGGCCGCCGACTGGCGCCGCAGCCTCGACGTGAATGCGACATCGCACTTCCTGCTCGCCAAGCGCCTCCTGCCGGTGCTCGAGGCGCAGGGCCTCGGCGGATCGCTCGTGTTCATCGGCTCCAAGAACATGTTTGCCCCGGGCGCCGGGTTCGGTGCCTACAGCGCGTCGAAGGCCGCGCTCGCCCAGCTCGCCCGGGTCGTCGCCATAGAGGCCGGGCCATTCGGCGTCCGCTCCAACATCGTCAACCCGGACAACGTGTTCGGCGGCTCGGCCCTCTGGTCGCCCGAGCTGCGCGCCCAGCGAGCAGCCGTCTACGGCATCAAGCCGGAGGACCTCGAGGCGTACTACACGCAGCGCAACCTCATGAAGGTACCGATCACCGGTGAGGACATCGCAAAGGGGGTCGCGTTCCTGCTCTCCGATGACGCGAAGCGCACGACCGCGTGCGTGCTGACCGTCGACGGTGGCGTCCCGGGCGTGTTCCCGCGCTAGCAACCACCCATGGAGGTGAACATCACATGCCCGAGGCAGATGGCAGCGGCACCAAGCAGTTCCACGAGGACGTCCCGCAGCGCAGCGAACCGTTCTTCCTGAAGGGATCCGCGGCCTACGACTGGGGGATGCAGCATCGCCTGGCACGTATCTTCAGGCCGGGGAGCGGCCGGACGACGATGCTGGCCATCGACCACGGCTACTTCCAGGGCCCGACGACCGGTCTCGAGCGCGTGGACATCAGCATCCTGCCCCTCGTGCCATATGCGGACGCCCTGATGCTCACTCGGGGGATCCTCCGGTCCGTCGGTTCCGCCGACCATCCAGCAGGGTTTCGTGTGCGGGCGAGCGGTGGCCCGTCGATCCTCCGCGAGCTCTCGAACGAGCACATCGCGATGGACGTCGACGACGCGATCCGGCTCGGCGCGGCCGCCATGGCGGTGCAGGTCTTCATCGGCGGCGAATACGAGACGCAGACCGTCATCAACATGACCCGGCTCGTCGACGAAGGGCTGCGACGCGGCATCCCGGTTCTGGGGGTGACCGCCGTCGGTCGCGAGCTCGTCCGCGACAGCCGGTACCTGGGGCTCGCGACGCGCATCTGTGCCGAGCTCGGTGCGCAGGTTGTCAAGACCTACTACTGCGACGAG
The DNA here is from genome assembly GCA_963776395.1 of uncultured Chloroflexia bacterium. GTDB lineage: Bacteria > Chloroflexota > Limnocylindria > Limnocylindrales > CSP1-4 > CAIXZV01. The sequence goes on from CAVZML010000005.1 coordinate 639,360, forward strand.
GGCTTCGAGCAGGTGACGTCCGGCTGTCCGGTGCCCATCGTCATGGCGGGCGGCAAGAAGCTGCCGGAGCGCGACGCCCTGGAGATGGCGTACCGGGCGATCGACCAGGGCGCTGCCGGCGTCGACATGGGCCGGAACATCTTCCAGAGCGATGACCCCGTCGCGATGATCCAGGCGGTCCGCAGGGTCGTCCACGACGGATACACCGCGGCGGAGGCATTCGACTTCCTGGAGACGCTGAGGCACGAGGCAGGAGTCGGCATCGAGTCCGGCGTGCTGGCGGGCGCCTGACGCGCGGTCGGGCCGGCATCGCCGAAGCCAACGGTTGACATCGCCCACGAGCGAGGCAGAAGGCATGAAGGGTCAGCAGCGACGCGAGCTGTGGTTCGCCACCGGAAGCATGAACCTGTATGGGGACGACGTCCTCCGACGGGTGGCCGAGGACGGACGCGCGATCGCGCTCGCTCTCGATGCGGCCACGACCATCCCCGTCGACGTCGTCGCGACGCCAGTGCTCACGACGCCCGAGGAGATTCGGAGCCTGTGCCTCGACGCGAATGCCGCGCCAGGTTGTGTGGGTGTCGTCCTGTGGATGCACACCTTCTCGCCGGCCAAGATGTGGATCGCGGGTCTCGGCGCGCTGCAGAAGCCGTTGGCTGCACCTCCACACCCAGTTCAACCGCGACATGCCGTGGTCGACGATCGACATGGACTTCATGAACCTCAACCAGTCGGCGCACGGCGACCGCGAGTTCGGCTACATCGGGACGCGCCTGCGCCTGCCCCGCAAGATGGTCGTCGGGCCACTGGCAGGACCCGACGGTCGCGGAACGGCATCGGCGCGTGGACCCGCGCCGCCTGCGGCTGGCACGACGGCCCGGTCGCTGCGGATCGCCCGCTTCGGCGACAACATGCGCGAGGTGGCGGTCACCGAAGGCGACAAGGTCGAGGCGCAGCGCCGCTTCGGGTACTCGGTCAACGGCTATGGCGTGGGCGACCTGGCGCGGGCCGTGCGCGACGTGGCCGACGCGGAGCGGCAGCGCATGGTCGCCGAGTACGACGACCTGTACGAGATGGCACCCACGCTGCGCGGGCGGCGGGTTCCGATCGCCACGCGCTGCGTCGAGGCGGCGCGGATCGAGGTCGGCCTGCGCGCCTTCCTGCAGTCGGGCGGCTTCAGGTGCGTTCACCAATACGTTCGAGGACCTCGACGGGCTCGGTCCAGCTGCCCGGGATCGCGGTGCAGCGCCTGATGGCCGAGGGCTACGGTTTCGGCGCCGAAGGCGACTGGAAGATCGCCGCGCTCGTGCGGACCATGAAGGTCATGGGCGACGGGCTCGACGGCGGGACATCCTTCATGGAGGACTACACCTATCACTTCGGCCCGGGGTGGGTCCTCGTGCTCGGCGCGCACATGCTCGAGATCTGTCCAACGATCGCGCGCGATCGCCCGTCGTGGAGATCCATCCGCTCTCGATCGGCGGCAAGGCAGACCCGGCCCGGCTGGTGTTCACGGCGAGCTCGGGACCGGCGATCAACGTCGGCCATGCATCGACCTGGGCGACCGCTTCCGTCTGTTCGTCAACGAGGTGGACGTGGTGCCTCCGGACGAGCCGCTGCCGCGACTGCCGGTGGCCCGCGCGGTCTGGGTGCCCCGGCCGGACCTGAAGACCGCCGCGGAGGCGTGGATCCTGGCCGGCGGCGCGCATCACACCGAGCTTCAGCCAATCGTTGACCGCGGAGCATCTCGGCCACCTCGCCGATATCGCGGGGGTGGAGCTGGTGACGATCGACCGCGAGACGCGCGTCGCGGGCCTGCGGAAGGAGCTCCTCTGGAACGACGCGGCGTGGCGCTTGGGGAGCGGCCGCTGACGCCGCCTGCCGCTCGCGCCGACGGGTGATGACAAGAGCGATTTCGACGAGCGGAGGAGATCGGCGATGATCAAGAAGATCATGAACGACCCGGCGCAGGTCGTTCCAGAGCTGCTGGAAGGCCTGCTGCGCGCGAGTGGCGGGAAGATCGTCCAGGTCGGACCTGTCGGCGCCATCGCCAAGGCGACCATCCCCGACGGCAAGGTTGCGCTGCTGATCGGCGGTGGAAGCGGCCATGAGCCCTTGTTCCACGGGTTCGTCGGGGATGGCCTGGCCGACGGCGCGGCCTGCGGCAACATCTTCGCGGCGCCGACCCCCGAGGTCATCCTGGCGGTGACCCGGGCGCTCGACCGGGGCAATGGCGTCCTGTACGTCTACGCCAACTACGCCGGCGACGTCATGAACTTCGACATCGCGGCCGAGCTGGCCGCCGAGGATGGCATCCGGGTCCGCACGGTGCTGATCCGTGACGATGTCGCATCGGCTCCGCCTGACCGCCAGGAGCTTCGCCGCGGTATCGCGGGCGACGTGTTCGTCGTGAAGATCGCGGGTGCGGCGGCCTCGATGCTGGAGGATCTCGACGACGTGGTCCGCGTCACCGAGAAGGCACGCGATGCGACGCGGTCCATCGGGGTCGCCGTCGCCGCAGGATCCATCCCGGAGACAGGCGAACCGACGTTCGTCCTGCCGGATGACGAGATCGAGATCGGCATGGGCGTACACGGCGAGCCGGGCGTGAAGCGCCAGAAGATGGCCCGAGCGGATGAGCTCGTGGACCTGATGGCGGGCCAGATACTCGACGACCTGCCGTTCCAGCCCGGTGACGACGTGTGCCTCCTGGTCAACAGCCTCGGGAGCACCACGATGATGGAGCTCCTGATCACGACCAGGCGCCTGTTCCAGGTCCTCGACGAGCGCCAGATCACGGTGCACCACACCGTCGTGGGTCCGTATGTCACCTGCCAGGAGATGGCGGGCTTCTCGTTCACGCTCATGCGCCTGGATGACGAGCTCCGGCAGTTCTACGACATGCCCGCCAATTCCGTCGGCTTCTCCCGAGTCTGACCATGGCACGTGACTCACTCGACGCCTCCACGCTGGTGGTCGTGCTGCAGGGCGTCTGTGATGCGATGGGCGACTCCATCGGGGACCTGACGCACGCTGACCAGGCCATCGGTGACGGCGACCACGGGCTCGCGATCCAGCGCGGGGTGCGCGCTGCCACGTCCGCGCTGCAGTCGATGCCCCCGGTGACGACGTCGGGGCGGTCCTGGCCACGTTCGGGCTGGCGATGCTGAACTCGATGGGTGGGGCGTCCGGTGCGATCTTCGGGACCCTGTTCCGGCGAGGCGGCGCAGCTGTGCGCGGTCGTGCCGCCTTCGACGCAGAGGCTCTCGCGGTGTTCCTCGAGGGCGGTCTTGCCGGGGTTCGAGAACGCGGTCAGGCGGCAGTCGGCGACAAGACCCTGGTTGATGCCCTGCAGCCCGCAGCCGAGGCAGCCCGGGCCGCGGCATCCGGGTCGCTGGAAGACGCCCTCACTGCGGCGGCCGCGGCGGCCGGGGATGGCCTGGAGCGGACGCGCGCGATGCGGGCGACCCTGGGCAGGGCGCGCACGCTCGGGGACCGGGCGGTGGGCCACGTCGATCCCGGTGCGCTGTCCTTGACGCTGATGCTGCGCGCGTGGGTGCGGTTGGTCCGCGAAGCGTGATCCGCCAAGTCGTCGACGACGACCGGTGAACGTCGCAGAAGGAGCAGGCCACATGCCCTCGATGACCGGACGCGAACGCCTCCTACGGACATTTCATCATCAGCAAGCGGATCGCATCCCGATCGGTCCGTTCCTATGGATCAACAACGTCTACGAGATGTTCAGGCATGTCCCCACTATCGATGACTTCTTCAGTCCCGTGGACTTCGATCCCTATGCCAAGTTCGTTGAGTACTGCGACAATTTCGGCTTCGATGTCCTGCACACGCTTGCGTACCCCTGGAACGCTTGGGATGTCGACAAGCCATGGGAGAACTGGGATATCACCGTCACGTGGGAGGGATACGGCGACGATCGGAAGAAGATCGTCGACGTCCGGACTCCAGAAGGCAACCTGCGAACGACCCAGAAATGGAGCCGCAACACCACCTACCTGATCGTCTGGGCAACGGATGAGTACCTGATCAAGACGAGTAGGGACTTTGACCTGCTCGTCAAGTACGGGCCTCCCGCCGATCAGATCGACGTCTCCCCAATCGTCAAGGCACGCCAGGCCACGGGCGATAAGGGTCTCGTTGACTCGCCCAACCACGGCGTCTTCAATACTCTCGCGTTGTTCCGCGGACTCGAGGACGTGATGGCGGACCCTCTCGTAGACGAGGGCTTCTATCGGACGATGATGGAGCACTTCACGAGCTATGTGCAGCAGCAGATCCGAACGGTGGTGGCTGCCGGAGCCGACATCTTCGAGATCGGCGGGAACATGGCGACCAGTGGCGTTGGGCCCAGGTACTTCAAGCAGTTTGTTCTCGAATACGAAAAGCGATTGGTCGACACCGTACGTGAGGTCGGAGCGTTCAGCATCTACCACAACTGCGGCGATGCGGCGAAGATCATGCACCTCTACAACGAGCTCGATATCGACTGTTGGGGGTACTTGACGCCGCCGCCATTCGGGGATGTAGACCTCGATGAGGCATTGAAGATCATTCGCCCCGACATGATCCTGAGAGGCAATATCGATCAGGTCGACTTCCTCGTGACCGCCAGCACATCCGAGATCCGATCGAAGGGTGGCGGGCGTTCTGGAGAAGGTCATGCCGCGAGGGAACTTCATCCTGTCCACCACGGACTTCTTCTTCGATGGATGTCCGTACGAGAACATCCAGGCATTTGCCGACGCAGGTCGGGAATTCGGCCGCTACGTCTGAGGTCTGCCGGTCAGCGCTCCTCGACCTCCGCCCCCAGCCCGTTCCCGATGAGCCGGCCAGTGAAGGCGATGCGCACCGGCAGGGCGCGCCCGCGGGACCCGGGAACCCGGGCCCGTACCCGGATCAACCCTGCTGGATTGCCGGTTGCCCGTAGTAGGAGTCGGGACCGTGCTTCCGCCGGAAGTGCTTCTCCAGCAGCGCGTCGTCGACGGGCTGCTGATCCGGTGCGAGGGCGAGCGTGTTCAGCGCCATCCCGGCGATCGCCTCGAGGGCGATCGCGTTGGTCACCGCCTGGATCCCGCTGGCCCCCCACGTGAACGGCCCGTGGGACGCGACGAGTACGCCCGGCATGTGGAGGGGGTTGATCCCCTCGGACTCGAAGTGCTCGACGATCACCCGGCCGGTGTTCGCCTCGTACGCGGCCTCGATCTCGGCGGCGGTCAGCGCCCGGGTGACCGGGACCGGGCCGTGAAAGTGGTCCGCGTGGGTGGTCCCGAGGCACGGTATCGGCCGGTGGGCCTGCGCCCACGCCACGGCAGCCGGCGAGTGCGTGTGGACGATGCCTCGCAGCTCCGGGTACCGCTGGAGGAGGAGCAGGTGCGTCGGTGTGTCCGATGAGGGTCGTCGGGAGCCCCATACCGTGCTGCCGTCCTGGATTGAGACGACGACGATGTCGTCGGCTGTCAGGTCGGCGTATGCGACGCCGCTCGGCTTGATCGCGAACACGCCGGCCTCCCTGTCGGCGACGCTCACGTTTCCGAACGAGAGGACCAGGAGCCCGGCGCGCTCGATGCGCCGATTGAGGTCCGCGGACTCCTCGCGGAGCTGGTCGTAGCTCACGTCAGGTCCCTCAGAGGCTTCCGTCGAGGTTGGCAAAACGCCCGGTTCCAGCCTACTTCAACCTCGCTGGCGCGGATGGCCCAGACCATCGTCGCTCACGCGTGGCGGTCGCCGCGGACCGCTCGCACTCCGACCGAGGTTCCGGTCGGTAGCCGATCTCGGACGGAGCGCATCAACCGGATCGACTTGACCCGGAGAAGGCCGGCTGGCCGCGCCCATTGACCCCCTCAGGCGCCCGCGCGGGTGAACGTCACGTGCGTCACCCCGCTCGGCGAGGCAGTCATACCTGCCGGGCCGGAGCCAGCCTCGGTTCGCGTTCAGGAAGGGACGGCGCGGCTCGTGTGGATCCTGGCCCCACGGCTGCCGGAGCCGGCAGCACGCGTCGGCCGTCACGCGTCCGCGTTTCGCGGCACCGGTGTGTCCATTCCTGCCCGAAACACCCCGCCCCGTTCAGCCAGCTACGGGGATGTCGCGACCGACTCCACGATCGACGACCTCATGACCGACCATCGCTCGCGCCCAGGGTGACGAGAAGCTCGTCCAGTTGCTCGAACGTCTCTCCCATCGCATCCGCCGCCCCGGTGCCGGCGGCGTCGAGAGCTTCCTTCGAGGGATAGAGCTCGTGCATGACCAGCAACGTCTTGCCGCCTTCTTCCGCGAAGGTCACGGTCGTGACGGAACCCTCGTCACTCTCCTCGTTGGTCCAGACGAGGCGCGAGTGCGGTGTCACTTCCTTGTACGTGCCGAAGAACGCCGCCTGTGAGTCCCCGTGTGCGAACTCCAAACGGTACCTGCCCCCGACACGAACATCCATTTCGCAGGAAAGCAGGGACATTCCCATCGACTTCGGCACCCACCACTGCCTGAACAGCTCGGGCTTGGTCCACGCCTCGAACACGAGGCGCGCCGGGCCGTTGAAAGTTCGCGTGACGACGAGCTCACGCTCGGACTTCCGCTCCACCGCTGCATTGTTCTCCATGAGGGTGGGCTCACTCTCTCTCGTTGCGTCCATCGACCTTCTCCTTCCGTTTCAATTCCTCGACAACCTTGTCCAGCTCGTCGAAGCGTGCGTCCCAGAGCTGGCGGCACCGCTCGATCCATGCCGTCTCTTCATCGAGCCGGTGCGGGCCGAGCCGGCAGGTCCGCACGCGCCCGACCTTCTCCGTGGTGACGAGCTCGGCCTGCTCCAGGACGCCGACGTGCTTCCTCATGCCCGTGAGGGTCATGTGGAACGATTGAGCCAGGTCTGTGATCGAAGCGTCGGCACGTCCGAGCTGCTCCAGGACGCCGCGTCGGGTGGCGTCCGAGAGCGCGCCGAATGAGGCATCGAGTCGGCCGCTGGGATACTGAACCATACGGTTCAGTATGCGCCAACAAGTCGGCGATTGCAAGGGGCTCCACGGCGGACAACCAGATCCTCCGGCGTGATCGGCCGCAGGCCGGGCTATCGTGTCCGGCAAGAGCCACGAACATCAGCCGGTTCGTCCGCGCGCCAATCGACGAGGTCTACTCAACCATGACGTCGCCTGACAACGGAAGAACGCCAAAGGCCGGCGCCGGCCGGCCTGTCAAGGACTCAGTCGAGGCGTCAACCCACGCGACGCCGAAGACACCCAAACCACAAATCGAACGGCGGCGCAAGGCAGCGTCCTCACGACCCTGCCGGCCGCCATGACTGGCAGGGCAAGCCCCGCGAAGGCCGCGGTCGGCGACAGGCCAGTCTTTGCCTACATCAGCAGCTTGCCGCAGCCGCAACGCTCCATCGCCGAACGCGTCGATGCCCTTGCCGCCGAGACGCTGCCGGCCCTGGAGCGCAGCGTGAAGTGGGGCATGGCGTGGTATGGCGTCGGCGATGGCTGGTGCTTCTCGTGCGGCGGCTTCGCGGGCCACGTCAAGCTCACGTTCGGGCGCGGCACGTCACTCACGCCCGTACCCCCAGTGACGCCGATCGGGATGGGCAAGGACTCGCGCGGCGTGGAGCTCGAATCCGTGGACGACATCGACGAGCGCCAGCTCGCGTCGTGGATGAAGCAGGCCACGGCCATCCCCGGTTTCGGGGGGAAGAAGCGATGATCGCCGCAACGGTCGGCAAGGTGCACTAATGCTGAGTGGGCAACCAGTCACTCTTGGAGGGACGTCGATGGCCGTGCGTGTTGACCTGAACATCTCCCTGGACGGCTTCGCGACGACCACCGACCAGACGCGCGAGGACCCGTTCGGGCCCGACTGGGCGCGCCTCGTCGAGGCCTACGTCGCGACCCGCACGTTCCGGGCCCGGGTGTTGCACGAAACATCGGGCGAGGGAACGACCGGCGTCGACGACAAGTACGCGCAGGCGTACTTCGCCGAGGTCGGCGCGGAGATCATGGGTGCCGGCATGTTCGGGCTCCACGCCGCCGGGGATGACCCGGACTGGCGCGGCTGGTGGGGCGACGAGCCCCCGTTCCGGGTCCCGGTGTTCGTGCTCACCCACAGCCCGCGCCCGGTGCTCGAGATGGCGGGTGGCACGACCTTCCACTTCCTCGCCGCGACGCCCCGCGAGGCGCTCGACCTCGCGCTGGTGGCCGCGGGCGGCAGGGACGTGCGGATCGGCGGCGGCCCGACCGTGGTACGCGAGTTCCTCAAGGCAGGACTCGTCGACCGGCTTCACGTCGCGATCGTCCCGATCCTGCTCGGCCGCGGCGTCCGGCTGTGGGACGACCTCCGCGGGTTCGAGGAGGGCTACAGCGTGACGTCGGAAGTCGCCACGAGCGGGATCACGCACCTGACCTTCGCGCGCTGAACGTCCGGGCCTTCCGGCTCAGAGCCCCGACCGAGCCCCCCGACGACGCCGGGCTGAGGGGTGGCTGGTCATACTGACCCTGGAGCCATCCTGACGGTGACCGGAGGGCGGGCCGATCGGTAGCGCGGCTGAATCGCGGCCGCGTTCTCCGCCCACGGTCCCCTCCGAATCAGAGGGCCTGCTGAAATCGCCTCAGCTCGTCTCTTGATGCCCTTCAGCATCCGGCGTTCCATGGCGAAATCGCCCATCTCCATCAGGATGAAGTTGAAGAACGCCAAACCCGGCGTCTCCCACCTGTAGTCCTGCTTCATGCGGGTCACGAGCCGAGTGCCGCCACCGGGCAACGGGATCAGGCGCCACGTCCAGGTACTGTCCGGGTTCTCGGTTGCGTTCGGCCGATGGACCCAGACCATCCACTTGTCCGTGTCGAAGGCGCTCACCGTATAGGCGATGGCAAGGCCGTGCAGCTCCTTGAACATCGGCATCGAGTCGCCAACGGCTGGGTGCTGATGCTCCTCGAGGATGCGCTCGGCGCTCTGCTGGCTCGCGTTGTCGATCAGGTCGTACGTGTAGAACCCGGCCCTGCCGTATCCCAGCTGCACGATCCAGGGCCAGACACGCTCAGGCGGCACGTCGATCGCGATTGCTCTCGTCGCATTGAACTGCGCCTTCCGCACGACTTCGTCACCCGGCATCGGGCCGTGCACTTCGTCCGCAGTGGCTCCCCACCGGAGGTGCCAGGGGCGGACCAGCGGTGCGAGCAAGAACCAGGGAATTGCGGTCAACGCGTCGAGGACGAGGGCGATCGTCCTGGTGGTCCGCGGCTTGATGGGGCGGTCCATGGTCCGTGCTGTCTCAGACGACACCGGCGGTCGAGCTGATCGGAGCCTGCTCTGCTCGCTGCTTGAGCCCACGCATGAGCCCCGTCTCCATGTAGGCGTGGAGCGGCTCGTAGATCAGGGCGACGAACGGCCACTCCCGGATCCGCCACGCCGCGCGATCGCGCACGATCAGACGGGTATGACTTTCGTCCATTGGCCGGAGCACGAACGCATATGCACCGGCCGGCATGCTCCTGCTCCGCACGACGAGCGATCCAGGCGGATCGACGATAACAACCGGCCAGCCCATCGGCTTGCCACCTATCTCGTGGTTCGTCCGCATCAGGTCGCCGACGGCCAAGGTCTGCCACTCCGGGTGGACCGCATGGACATCCGGGATACCCGACCGGAGGAGCCGCTCCACCCAGTTGTGGGTGTAGAAGCCGGCCCGGTCCTGGCCCATCTGGACGAGCCACGGCCAGACGCGGTGGGGCGGCGCATCGATCGTGACGGCGCGGGTCGTCACGTAGCTCGCGTTGGGCTCAAGATCGTCGCCCGGCAGCGGAGCGCTCCGCTCGGCCTCTGTGGCGCCCCAGGCGAGCATCCGGGGACGAAGGATCGCGGCATACCCGCCGAGCGCGGCGGCCAGGACGAGGGCGACGACGATCGTCGGCTCGTTCATCCGGCCACCATCTCGTACTCCTCGACCAGGCTCCACGCTTCGCCGTCGAGGGTGTACTCATTGCGCCAGGTCGCGTGATCGGGATCGGTCAGGATCCAGGTCAACCTGATGCGGGGCAGCGATCGATGGAGCGACTCGTAGACGAGGGTGTTGCCATCGATCCGGCCCCGATAGAGCGCGAGGGTCGGGCCGTTGTTGTCGGCGCTGCTGGCCCGGTATTCGCCGGCCATTTGATCCCAGCCGGCAACCCAGTGGAGCTGCCAGCGGAGGACGAAGGTGCCGTCAGCCAGCAGCTGGACCTGCTCGAAGTCGCAGTCGTACCACAAGCCGTCCTGGATGAGCCGGCACTCCGCGTGACCGGCGCCGCCCATCTCCGGCGACCCCGGGCCCATGCCGCCGGCCTCGATCGTGCCCGTCCACGCCCAGTTCCGGTAGAACGGAGCCAGGGCCGCCATCTCGGAACCCGCGACAGCGCTGTGCGGCAACTGCGTCGGTGTCTCGCTCGTCATCGCCTTCCCTTTCGCTGGCTCGCGCGGAGCCGTCCTGTCAGCGCGCGACTGCGGCCATGGCGGTGGCGATGAGCCACTTCACGGCGATGAGCGCGCCCAGCACAACTATCGCTACACGGGCCGGTACGAGCGTTCCCGCGTGACCCGGCACGAGCTGGGCAACGGGCTGCAGGACGCCGGTCCAGCCGAACACGCCCGCGGCCACGACGACGAGGGCCACGACCCCGAGCACGATGCCGAGGATGATCGTCGGACTCGTCCAACCCGCCACCGGCGCTTGTGCGATGCCGCCGACCGCGCAGCCTGCCATGCCGATGACAGCCACAGCGATGAGTGCCCCGACACCTGTGCCGACGAGCGGAAGGTCGTCGCGAGTGACCGCCGCAACGGCGACCCCGATCGCCACGACGACGAGAATGGTCCCGAGCATGAATGTCGCGTCGAACAGCCTGACCACAGCCGCATCCCCAAGGCCCGTGAGCATCATCCGGCCCGTGACCATGCGGGCCTGGGAGGAGCCCTCCGCGGACAGAATCCCGGCCCCCTCAGGGTCGAAAGAAGTGCTCTTGGTCCCGAGGTGGCCGACCGTTCGGACCGTCCCCAGCGACGCCTGGAATGGATTCCTGGTGCGCGCCCGTTTCTTCGTGCTGACAATCCGCACGGTTCGCACAGCCAATCGTTTCTCGCTGACAGATCGTGTGGTCCGAATACCACCTCAAGGAGACCGCGACGAAGATTGTCAGGGGATGATCGCCGACGCACGTCGCACCTCGTCGCTTCGTGCACCGGCGCGCTGACTCGGCCGGTCAGGCGGCTGGCTTCAGTGAGGCGATGACAGATCGGACCTCGGCTTCGTGGGCCGCGAGGTCTGGACCTCGCAGGCAGGCAGTGAGGACCGTCCCGTCGACGACGGACCACATCTCGGCTTCGCCACCGATCGCGTGGCACGCCTTGGTCTTGTTGTCGAACGTGACCTGCGGCGGGTTCATCGCGATGATGCCGAGGTTCGGATTGACGGTGACGAGCACCCCGCCCGACGGAAGCGCGGCCAGTGGCTCCGGGCAGCCCTGGAACTCGCCGCTTGTCGGATCGGGCGTCGGGCACGGACCGACGGTGAGCGGCGCGTCGCTCAGGTAGAACAGCGGAACGGGCCGACCGGGGATGTCCTTGGGGCCTGCGACCAACCGCCAGGCGACCGGGTGGGTCACGGTCAGGCGACCGACCTGTTCCGTGATCACGGACGCGGTCGGAGACGGTGACGGAGAGGCGATTGACGATGCGCTCGGGGTTGGCGACGGAATCGGCGACGCTGCGCTTGATGGGGACGGCTTGGGACTGGCGGTCGGGACTGGAGTGCTGTTGCAGGCCGCAACAGCGATCACGGCGGTGAGGATCATCAAGCTGCGGTGCACGACGGCCTCAATCGAGACGAACGGACACCACCACGACGGTCGGCTCTTGGGTTCTGTTCCCCGGCGTTGGTTGGGTCTCGCAGCGCATTCTCCTGGCCACGATCCAGGCAACCCGATCCGGTTCACGCTGGGAGACTCGCGGGCTTTGGCCTGTCTTGGGCTGTTCATCGGCGCCCGACGCTGGCTCGGGCGTTTCGGCGGCATGGCGGCGGTCGGCCGTACTGCTCATCCGGAGCGGCGCTGGCGTTCGCCTGGCGCGATTTCATGCCGACGTTCACCGACGCCTCGCTGATCGCGGCTGGTTCCGGGATCCTGCTCTGGGCCGTGCTGGCAACCGAGGTTAGTTCGCGGCATCGCACCTGGGTCGGCCTCGCCGGGTTCGTGGCGATTGAGACGGCCACCTTCGTCCGCTACACCAACATCGTCGTCCTCGGCTGCGCCGTGGTGGCCGTGATCGTGGCGTGGCGGTTGCGGGCGGCGAGACTGTCCCTCCGGACTCTCGGTTGGTGGCTGGCCTCCGTGATCGTCTTCGGTGCTGCCGTGGCCAAATTCGGACGCGTTCGGGTGCACAACGTGCCGCGCTGAGCGGGATCAGGCGGCGCCGCTCGAGTGGCTGATGGCGCATCCGAAGCGCGCGCCCGAGCACGCAGGGCCGGCCCGCCGCACCCATAAGGTTGCCAAATAGTTGACACCGCAACTAGGTCGGAAGTATGGTCCACAGGTTCTTTGACATCGGACCAGGTCCGGTCGGAGGAGCACCCCACCGTGACCGGAAAGGGACTTCGATGGCCACGTACAAGGTCGGATACTTCGTCGGGAGCCTCTCGTCGACGTCGATCAACCGCGAACTCCGAAGGCGCTGATCCGGCTGGCCCCCGAGGACCTGGAGTTCACCGAGATCCCGATCCGGGACCTGCCCCTGTACAGCCAGGACTACGACGCGGACTTCCCGCCCGAGGCTAGGGCGCTCAAGGAGGCGATCGCCGCGTCCGACGCCATCCTGTTCGTCACCCCGGAGTACAACCGCTCGATCCCCGGCGCGCTGAAGAACGCCATCGACTGGGCCTCGCGGCCGTGGGGTCAGAACTCCTTCGACCACATCCCGGCCGCCGTGATCGGCGCATCCGTCGGCCAGATCGGCACCGCCATGGCCCAGCAGAGCCTGCGCGGCGTGCTCAGCTTCTGCAACGCCCGGCAGATGACCGCGCCCGAGGCCTACATCCGCTACTCCCCGGAGATCTTCCCCGGCGAAGGGGAGGTCACGGACGAGTCCACGAGGGACTTCCTCACGAACTACATGGAGGAGTTCCTGACGTACATCGGCCGGGTCTTGACGGTCATTCCTCGACCGTGAAGGTTCCGCCCTTGATGGGTCGCCGGGCATACGAGTACGCGCTCGAGCTGCGGGAGCGCGTTCAGCCGGCGAAGGAGTGGGTACTGGCGCGCCCGACGGAGTTGGGCGCGAGATAGCAACCTGCTGCCGACGGGAACTGCATCGATCCGTCCTCGAACTCCTCGCGCTCGTTCAGCCGGCCGCCGTCTTCACTTCTCGAAATCGAAGTCGATCGACGACGAGTACGGCCGCGGATAGGACCGCGAAGATCGGGCCGGAGATCATCGGCGGCGCCGGTGGGACCGCGGGCGCGAGACCGAACGCGAGGTACACGATCGGCACGGACGCCGCCCAGATCGGGAGGATGAACGCTGCCTTCCAGGCCCAGCGCTGACCGCCTCGATACCGCCACACCAGGACGATCGCGAGCAGGAGCCCGAATGCGGCGAGCGTCACACCTTGGGTACGGACCATGAAGTCGGCCACTCGATAGCCCTCCGGACTGGCAGTCCGGAGATCGTCGGTCGTGAGCCCGGTGATCGCGACGGTGATGCCTGGGTCCGCGCTGATGCACATAAGGACATCCAAGACGCCGAACAGCGCGAGGAGGATGGCGAGGATCGGGAGCAGCAGCCACGATCGGTGCGGGCAGGGGTCCGTCCGTCGAGGCCAAGCTACTTCTATCGTTCTCACTAGCGTGAACGGTGGACGAGCTCCGGTCCGGTGGGGTGGCCACCCTTCAGGGCATCGCCGGCCGCCTGGTTTGCCGGCTCCTCCAGGATGTCCTTCAGCCGCGCGAGATTGGCCTCGACGTCGCGGCTCAGGCTGCGAGCCACCAGCGGTGCGGCAACCGTCATGATCCCGGAGACGTCGAGCTCGATCGTGGCTGTCAGGCGGGCGCCGGTCGATCCCGGCGCGACGTCGTATGACGCGAGCAGCCCGGGGCCGGACGTCGTTCGGAAGGCGACCCGCCGGCCTGGGACGAACTCGACGTACTCGTTCTCGCCGGTCATGCGGCGGCCCATCAGGGTCCGGGTGAACACGTGCCTGGTCCCGACGCCCGGCGGGCCGTCGGTCAGCCTCCGGACCTCGAGGATCCCGGACTGCCAGCGTGCCGCGTTCGTCTGGTCCGCCACGAAGGCAAAGACGTCGTCACTCGATCGGGCGATCGCGACGCTTCGCTCCACCTTGATCATGTCCCGACCTCCAGCAAGGGTAGTGCATGACTTTAGAGTTCCACTCTAGATGGTGGTTCGGGTACTCTGAGCGTTGCCATGGAGCCTGTCAAGCCCACCACTGATGAGCGCCGGTCCCCGCGTGCCCGCTCGCGGGCGACGCGGCTGCGCATCACGAAGGCGGCAACGTCGCTGTTCCGTGACCGCGGCTACACGCGGACGACGATGGCCGACATCGCGCAGGCGGCCGGCGTCGCGGTCCAGACCGTGTACTTCGTGTTCCATACGAAGACCGAGGTCCTCAACAGCGCCTACGGATTGGCCGTGATGGGTGAGGTCGATGCCGCGGTGCCGCAGGAGCAGGCGTGGTATCGCCAGGCGGTCGCCGAGCCGGACGTCACGACGGCGGTCCGGCTGGTGGTAGCCGGGTTGGGCGAGATCCTTCGTCGCGTCGCGCCACTCGACCGCGCGATCCGGACGGCGGCTGCGGGCGACCCTGATGCCGCCTCGTTCCTTGCCCAGAACGAGGCGTGGCGGGCCGATGGCTACCGGGAGATGGTCTCGTTCCTGCGAACCAAGCGCACGTTGCGCACCGGCCTTACCGAGGATCGGGCCACGGACGTGATGCTGTTTCTGGCCAGTCCCGGGGCGTACCGGGCCCTGGTGACCGAGCGCGACTGGACGCACGCCGAGTGGACTGCGTGGACGAGTGCTGCGCTGGCCGAGCAGCTGTTCGGGACCGGGCACGACGACGGTACGAAGCTCGCGTCCGGCGACTCGCCCGGATTGCAACCGTGACGACCCGGCGACGTACGGGCGTGGAGCGCGTTGTCCGGCTGACCGCGGCGGCCTACGCGCACGGATTGGCGCTGGCGCTGCCCGAAAGGTTGCAGTGGCGCGCCCGACAGGTGTCGGGTCCGCGCTAACAGCCTACGACATGCCCATCGAGGGCCGCGACGAGTGGTTGTCCGCGGTCGCGAGGCTGCTCGCATGAGGGATGCGTACCTGCGCGGCGCTCTCTCGCCGCAGGCGACACAGCGCCAGATGGACGTGCTTGCCGCCTACGTCGCCGCCGGCGCGTCGGTCCTGGATGCGGCCGAGCTCGTGGGCATCCGGCCCGGCACCGTGAAGCGCCACCTCGCCGACCTGCGTGCGCGATCAGGCCTGACTACCGAGCAACCGATCTACGCCGGGCGCGCTGGCGGTTGGCTTGTGGTACCGAGTCTGGAGCCTCGCTAGAGAAGCGCGCCCGGCCCTTGGCCGCATCTGGGTACCCGCCCACGACTCTCGGTCCAGTGCCTCGGTCTCAGTCCTCCGTCCGATCGCTGGCCGGTCGGAAGACGACACAGCAATAACCGGGCTTGGGATCAAGCTGCGGCCGCAGGCTCGATCCCGCAAGCGCGTCAACGACCCCGCCTGCCCACGCGAGATTCATCCCGCACGTCAACGTGCGATGGCTCACGGCGAGCGCGTGGTAGGGACAGTTTCCCAGGCACACGGCGCCACTGCTCTCGTCGACCTCGGGTGCATAGCCGCGGTCGCGCAGGAGGTCGACCAGCGCCGACCGAAGGCGACGCCTCCCCGGGCGAGGGCCGGCGTTCCGCCGAGCAGCAAGGCCCAACGCCGTGCCGCGCTCTCGTGCCACCGCATCAACCGCTTCTGATCCTCGTGAGCCCTCGAGGCGGTCAAGACCTTCGGCAAGGATCTCTGCCGCGACGTCGTAGTGGCGGGGTGGGATGGAGAGCACGACCTCACGCTCCGCTCGCCGATAGAGCTTCGCGGGGCGGCCTGCTCCTGGCCCGCTGCGGCCGCCCAGGCGCCGGTATTCGGTGTCGAGCAGCCCTGCCCGGACGAGGCGATCGAGATGGAATGCGGCAAGCTCGCGGCTGATCCCGATCGCGGCTGCCGCCTCGTCGCGCCCGATCGCCTCCCGGCTGGCGGCCACCAAGTCATACAGTCGCTGCCGGTTCGGCTCCCCGAGCGCGGCCAGCGCCTCGATGGCGTCACTGGCCGGCAATGGCTTCGTCATGCTCCTCAGTCTATCAGCAATCGTCGCTATCACAAGACTTGACAGGCCGACCGCCGAGTGTAACGATAACGGCCGCTCTCGTTAGAACTGGATCGGTCTGGCGGACGTAGGGCCGAGTTGGAACCCAGCTCGACCAGATCCCGCCGTCGGCGGGCCAGCGAGGGCATAGGAGGACAGGTGCGATGGCGACCTCGAAGGAACCGGTTCGGCTGGCGCTTCGGAAGCTCTGGTCGGACCACGTGATCTGGACGCGCGAGTACATCGTCGCCGCGGTGGCTGGGACGCCCGATGCCGAGCGCCGCCGCCGGGCGGCTGCTGAAGAACCAGGAGGACATCGGCGCCGCGGTCGCGGGCTTCTACGGGCAGGCTGCCGGAGACGGGCTGACGGCGCTGCTCAAGGACCACATCATGATCGCGGTCGACCTCGTGGCCGCGGCCAAGTCGGGTGACCAGGCGGCGTTCGCCACCCACGACGCGCGCTGGACCGCCAACATCCGCGAGATCGCTCGCTTCCTGGCCGGCGCCAACCCCAACTGGCCCGAGCAGGACGTCTTCGACCTCCTCGCGCTCCACCTCAAGCTGACCAAGGACGAGGCCGTCGCCCGGATCACCGGCGACTGGGCGGCCGACGTGAAGGCGTTCGACGACATCTTCACCGAGATCATGGTCGTCGCCGACGCCCTGCACGACGGCATCGTGGCGCAGTTCCCCGACCGCTTCGCCGGGACGGCAGCGGCATGATGCCGGTCGAGGTCCCGGAGGGTTCGCCCGCGCCGGCGACCCTCCCGATCGGCGCCCGGGCCCCGCCCTCGAGGGAATGCTCGGGACCGATGGGCGTCGCTACGGTCGGTCGAGCTTCGCCGACCGCGAGGCGCTCGTCGTGATCTTCTCGTCGAACCGGTGCCCGACCGCCAAGGCGTACGGCGAGCGGATGAACGCCCTCCAGCGCGACTACGGGCCGCGCGGCGTCCAGCTGGTGGCCATCAACTCGAATGACCCGCACCTCTACCCCGACGAGAGCTACCCCCGGATGGTCGAGCGCGCCCGGGAGGACGCCTACAGCTTCCCGTACCTCGCCGACGACGGCCAGCGCGTCGCCAGGGCATTCGGGGCGGCATGCACCTTCCACGCCTTCGTCCTCGACCGCGCGGGCCGCCTGCGCTACCAGGGCCGCTTCGACGACTCGCGGTTCGCGGATCGCGTGACGAGCCACGATCTTCGCAATGCCCTCGATGACGTGCTCGCTCACCGGGACGTTCGGATCAGCCAGACGCGCCCGTTCGGGTGCAGCCTCGACTTCGTCTGAGAGGGCGCACCTGCCATGCGCACCGCAGCGGCGGTCCTCTCCCGCCGACGCGACCGGACCCTCGAAGGGTCGATCGTGGCGTCCGCCAGACAACTGCCGATGGCATCGGTCGCGATCGGCTCGGCTTGGCTGATCGTCGTGCTCGCTCAGCTGACGGGCAATGCCGCAGCGCTGCACCATCACGCGCTGATCGAGGACGGCCCGCCGCTGTGGATCGCGATGCCGCTGTTCCTCGTCGCCTGGCTGGTGATGATCGCGGCCATGATGCTCCCCGCCAGCCTGCCGGCGATCCGGGTCGCAGCGCTGGCGACGCCGATCCTGGCCAGGCCGCGACGGGATCTGGCCGCGTTCGTGGGTCCAATGATCCTGATCTGGACGCTCTTCGGATTGCTCGCATTCCTCGGTGACGACCTCCTTCATCACGTCGTCGATGCGACACCGTGGCTGGCGGCCCGTCCGTGGCTGATCGAGATGGCCGTCGTGGCTACTGCTGGCGCCTACCAGCTCGCACCCCTGAAGCACCGCAGTCTCGACGCCTGCCGTCACGCGGGGGCGGCGGGAACGA
Organism: uncultured Chloroflexia bacterium; assembly: GCA_963776395.1. Lineage (GTDB taxonomy): Bacteria > Chloroflexota > Limnocylindria > Limnocylindrales > CSP1-4 > CAIXZV01. The sequence goes on from CAVZML010000005.1 coordinate 657,605, forward strand.
CCGTCATGACGCCCGGCGCCGCCCTCGTCCGGGCGGGTGTGGACCACGCATTGGCCTGCCTCGGGAGCTCCTGGGCGCTGATGCTCCTGATGTTCGCGGAGGGCTTCGCCAACCTGTGGTGGATGGGTGCCTTGGCAGCCCTGATGGTCTACGAGGCGACCGGACAGCACGGCCAGCGGGCAGCCCGGGCCGCGGGCCTCTTCCTGCTCGGCTACGCAGCGATCATCGCCCTCGTCGGCTGGAGGACCTCGTGAGCGGGCCGCCCCCTTTCGCCATGGTCGGCGGAGCAGAGGGGAGGTGTCAGCCCTGCTAGTTGTGGATCTCGATCTGCCGTCCGGTATGTGGTCAACGGCTCGAGATGGCAGGTTTCGGCAGCGCCCCCACGTGGACTACAAGACGAGGTGACCAACAGTGTCCGAGGCAAGTCTCTACGAACGACTCGGTGGCGCATTTGCCATCGCGGCAGTCGTCGATCAGTTCAGCGATGCGGTCGTGCAGAATCCCATCGTTGGCCAGAGATCGTCGAATCCCGCGCTGCGGGAATGGCACACCAACAATCTGGGCAGGCTGCCAGGCCTCAAGTTCATGCGCACCCTGTGGGTCTGCAACGTCGCTGGCGGACCCTTCCAATTCACGGCCACCGTGCCAAGCAGCACCATCCTCGGCCTCGAGGAGGCCCACCGTAGGCTCAAGATCTCGCCCGCGGAATTCGACGAGGTCGCGGCGGAGCTCGGGCGCACGCTCAATTCGTTCAAGGTGCCCGAGCGAGAGAAGGGCGAGGTCCTGGCTGCCTTCGCCGCGCACAAGAGCGAGGTGACCGAGGGATACACAGCGGCGACCTGATCGGTGGCTACTGGCGCAACCAAACGCCGAGACCCCGGCCTATGGCCGGGGTCTCGGGAAAGACCGGCTGATCACAGGTGTCACCGATGACGCGACTCAATACACTGGCGCGCCCGACAGGATTCGAACCTGCGACCTTCGGCTCCGGAGGCCGACGCTCTATCCGCTGAGCTACAGGCGCGCGAACCGCGATGATAGCCGCTCCAGCGTGGATCGATCTTCGGCTTCTGGTTTGAGGGTCTGTCCGGCAGGCCATTCCCGAGCACGGATCGCGGCAACGACGCCTTTGAACGACAACGCGGGGGGACTCGTCTCAACTGCGGCGCCCAGGTCCCGCCAGCCGGAGCCTCTGCGTCCGACCGGCTCACAACCTCACCGGTGGTCATGATCGGGCTATATCCTGTCGTCCCATGCCGCGCGACCCGAACATCCCTGACGCGTTCGACGTCTATACGCTCGTCCTGCTGCGCCGCCCAGCCAACGCGCCGGACATGCCGGATCGGGAGCTCGATGCCCTCCAGGCCCGGCATCTCGCGTACCGCGCCGAGCTGCGTCGGCAGCGCCTGCTGGTCGCCAACGGACCGCTCGCTGAGCAGTCCGATACCGCCATGCGCGGGCTCTCGATCTTCGCCTGCAGCCTAGCCGTGGCCGCGCAGCTCAACAACGCCGATCCATCGGTCCTGGCGGGACGGCTGACGTACGACCTCATGGAGTGGTGGGTCGCGGCCGGGACACTGGCCTTCCCCAACGCGAGGGTTCCGGTCGGGGACCGGCGGGTCATGCCCGACGACTGATCGCGGTCAGGGCCGACGCGCCCGCGCAGCGCGAGCGAATGCATGCACGGCGCGCTCCTTGCACGCTTCCGTCCCCGTCGCGAGGATCGAGGCCAAGGCGGGCGAAGGCTTCACCGTCCGCTTCACCAACCGGGATCCCATCGGCCACGACTTCGCGGTCTACACGAGCGAAGGCGGTGACCTGATCGTTCGCGGCGAGCTCATCACGGGGCCCGACGCGAGGACCGAGATCCTCGTGCCGGCCCTCGACCGCGGCACGTACTTCTTTCGCTGCGACCCGCACGCCGACCACATGAAGGGCACGCTCGTCGTGGGCGACTGACGGGCCCCGACCAGCGTCCGCGGGTCAGTCCCGGGGAGCGTCCCGGCGCATCCAGCGACGCCCCAGCTCGTCATCCATCGGCGGCGAACCCGTGAGCGGCTCGGCACCGTTCCTGAGTCCGTCGAGACAGAGCGAGAGGTAGCGCTGCCGAAGCTCCGCCGTCCGCCCGTCGTCACCGAACACGCCGGGGCGGATCGCCGCGACCATCTCGAGAATGATCGTCAGGTCCTCCGGCGTGACGTCGTCGCGGAGGTCGCCGTCGGCTTTCGCGCGAGCGACGATCTCGTGGTTCAGCTCACCGGAACGCCGGGCGTCACGGAACATGTCCTCGGTCGGGTCGAAGGTTCCCGCGAGCCGGACGGTCAGGGAGTGGACATCTGCCGCCACGATTCGGCGCAGGAACCCCGCGAATGCCGCCCACGAATCGGCGTCGTCCGCGAGCGCCGCCTCCGCCTCCGCGACGTATCGCTGGAGACCCTCGCGGCAGAGCTCCCGCAACAGGTCCTCCTTGCTCGGATAGCGCCGGTACAGCGCGCTGATGCCGACCCCGGCTCGGCTGGCCACGGCCGAGATGGGGGCGTCGGCATCGGCGATGAAGACCTCGCGCGCGGCCGCCAGGATCCGCTCGTCGTTCCGCGCCGCCTGCCCGCGACGGCCGCTCAGTCCTTGCTGCTCCATAGCCGAAGACTACCACTGGAACAAATCATTCCGTTCCGCTATAATGGAACGGAACAGTTCGTTCCACTCGAACTCAGGCCAAGGAAGGAGCGATCACCATGACCGGAGCGACCCCCGACGCGACCATGACACCGTTCCGTATCGAGATCCCGCAGGCCGACCTCGACGACCTCAAGGCCAGGCTCGACCAGGCCCGCTGGCCGGATGAGCTGCCCGGTGGCGGCGACTATGGCGTCAGCCAGTCATACATCCGCTCGCTCGCCGATCACTGGCGCGACGGCTACGACTGGCGGGCGATCGAGTCTCGGATCAACCGGTACCCGCAGTTCACGACCGAGATCGACGGGCAGCTCGTCCACCTCCTTCACGTTCGATCGCCCGAGCCCGACGCGCTGCCGCTCATCGTGACCCACGGCTGGCCCGGCTCGATCGTGGAGTTCCTGGACATCATCGATCCGCTGGTCGACCCCCGGGGTCACGGCGGCGATCCGGCGACCGCGTTCCACCTGGTCATCCCGTCGCTGCCCGGGTACGGCTTCTCGGGTCCGACCCGCGAGCCGGGCTGGACCAACTACCGGATCGCTGCCGCGTGGGTGGAGCTGATGCGCAGGCTCGGCTACGAGCGCTACGGCGCCGTCGGCAACGATGCCGGGTCGATGATCTCGCCCGAGGTCGGCCGGCTCGACCCCGACCACGTCGTCGGCGTCCATGTCACGCAGATCTTCTCGTTCCCCTCGGGAGACCCGACGGAGTTCGCCGACCTGACCCAGGAGGAGGCCAGTGAGCTCGCGACGCTCCAGTGGTTCGTCGAGAACAAGTTCTCGTTCAACACCCTCATGTCACAGCAGCCCCAGACGCTGGCCTATGCGATCACCGATTCGCCGCTCGGCCTCCTCGCCTGGAACGCCCAGCTCCTCGGGGAGGACCTCGACCCGGACTTCGCGCTTTCGAACGTCATGCTGTACTGGCTGACCGGCACCGCAGCCTCGGCGGCGCGGCTCTACTACGAGAACGCCCACGCGACGGATCGCCCGACCGGGCCGACGACGGTGCCGCTGGGCCTGGCCGCGTTCGGCGGTGACTTCAGCGGCATCCGGCGCTTCGCCGAGCGCGACCATCACAACATCGTCCGTTGGACCACGTTCGACCACGGCGGCCACTTCGCGGCGCACAAGGCACCCGACCTGCTGGTCGGCGACATCCGGGCGTTCTATGCGGGGCTCGGCGCGTAGCGTCGCGGGTCGTCGAGGCGGCCATGCTGATCGCCGTCGGCCACGCTGATCGCCTCCGCTCGCTGTGATCGCCTCGGCCGCGGCGACCGGAGCCGTCAGGCGCCCTGGACGACCTCGTGCATCCGGTGCGCGGTGAGGCCGTGTGCCTCCTTGTGGACCTGGGTCGCGGTCGCTTCGTCGGGCGCATTCACGAGGCAGTACACGTGGCCGCCCACCTCGTCGACCCAGTAATGCTGGAAGTCGACGCCGTATGCGCCCTGGACCCGAAGGTCGGCTTCGTGCGCCTGGGCGACGTCGGCCGCCTTGACGCCCGGGATGTCGTGCTCATCCATGTAGAGCGGCATCGCGCTTCTCCTTCATCCGCTGCGTCGCCGGTCGGCGTGCGTCGCGACCAGGCGGGGTGGACCGGCGCTAGGGTCGCGCGGCGGCCGTCCCCGGTCAAGCCTCCGGCACGTACGGCGCTCCACCCGATCGTCGTGCGGGCCGCGGCGAGGGCGGGCCGCGGCGAGGGCATGCCGGACTCACCGGCGTTGCCATCTCAGGTGGTGGCGACAATCCCGCGCGGGTCTGCGGCCTCGACGCCGCGGAGCTGGGGCAGCACCTTGCTGCCCAGGAGCTCGATGAGGGTCGGGTCGTTCGCGTCGGCGAAGTTGACGATGACGTGCTGGACGCCGGCCTCCGCGAGACGGCCGAAACGCTCGACGATCTCGTCCGGCGATTCCGGCGCACGGCTCCACGAACCGGCACTGCCGAGCCCGACACCCTGCATGTTCGTCCGCTCGATCTCGGCGAAGTCACGTCCGACGGCTTCGCAGTGCGCGGCCAGGACCTGGTACTTCGGCACCAGCATCTCGGATCCGCCGAACATGTTCGAGGCGTCGGCGTACTGCGCCACGAGGCGGAGGGTCTTCCTCTCGCCGCCCCCGCCGATGAGGATCGGCACCCGCGGCCGCGAGATCGACTGCGGGACGTTGAGGAGCCGGGTCGCCCGGATAGTGGTCGCCCTCGAAGTCCTCCTCGGTGCCGCGCTCGCCCTGCCACATCGCGTGGGCGATCCGCAGCGTGTCCTCGAGCCGCTCGAAGCGCTCGCGCTGGGACGGCCACGGGAAGCCGAGGCCCTCGGACTCGGCCTGGTTCCAGGCCGCCCCGATGCCGAGCCAGGCCCTGCCGCCCGACAGGACGTCGAGCGTCGTCGCAGCCTTGACCCACAGCCCGGGGTGGCGGTAGTGGACCCCGCCGACCATGAGGCCGAGGCGGGCCCGCTGGCTGTGGGCGGCCATGAACCCGAGGGTCGTCCAGCCCTCGAGCATCGGCTGCAGCTCCGAGCCGGGCCCGCCGATCTGCCAGAAGTGGTCCATCACCCAGATGGAGTCGAAGCCGGCCTCGTCGGCCGTCCGGACGGAGCGGGCGAGGGTCGGTCCGATCGCCTGCGGTCCGCCGGGCCAGGTGAACGAGTAGATCTGGAGGCCGATCTTCACGACGTGGCTCCTTTCGTGTCGCCGCGCCAGGCTGCGGTGGCCCGATCGAGGGCCTCCATCTCGGCGGGGCTGAGCGAGAAGGCAAGGGCGCCGGCGTTGTCGGCCGCCTGGCGGCCGTTCTTGGCGCCCGGGATGGGCAGGACGAGCTCGTTCTCGATGAGCCAGCGGAGCGCGACCTGGGCCGGGCTCCGGCCGTGGGCGTCGCCGATCTCGCGCAGCAGCGCCACGACCGGGGCCGTCGCCTCCCGCTGCTGGCCGCGGAAGCGGGGCATGAAGCGGCGGAAGCCGCTCGGCCTCGCCCCGGCCACGAACTTGCCGGTCAGGGCGCCGTTGGCCAGGGGCTGGTTGGCGATGAGGGTGACCCCCAGCTCGCGGCAGGCGTCGAGGACGCCGTCCGTCTCGGGCCCGCGGTGGAGCAGCGAATACTCGATCTGGTTCGAGGCGAGCGGGACCCCGCGCTCGGCGAGCACCGCGTGGGCAAGTCGCATCTGGTCGGCCGAGTAGTTGCTGACACCGACCGCCCGGACCTTGCCCTGCTCGACGGCGTCGGCAAGGAGGTTCATGAGCCCCGGGATCGAGACCCAGCGGGAGGGGTAGTGATGCATGTACAGGTCGACGGTCGTCCGCTGGAGGAGCTCGAGGCTCCGGGCGAGCGCCTTGGGCATCGCGTCGGTCCTCGACAGCATGTTCGGCGGGAACTTCGTCGCGATGAGGACATCCCGACCGCTGGCCAGCTCGCCGAGCCGGCGCTCGGAGGCGCCGGCGCCGTACATCGCGGCAGTGTCGAAGAGGGTGGCACCGGCGGCGGTGCTCGCGTCGAAGGCACGCTGCTCCTCGTCGCGGTTCGCGGGGCCGCCCCCGTAGGCGAGCTTGGCCGGAGTCCATCGGGCGCGGCCCGATGGGTCGCCCCAGGTCATCGCGCCGACGCCCAGGCGAGGCACCTGGACCTCAGTCTTGCCGAGCGTCATCGGGCTGGTCATGGCCCGGAGCATACGCCGGACTAGTCAATGATTGCAAGTGCCAACTATTGTCCCGTCCGATCAATGAGCAGGCCTTGCATCGTGGTATGATGCGCCACATGAGCGACACCGCATGAGCGACACGCCGACCGCGCGCGAGACCGCCGGTCTCGTCGACCTGATGTGGCTGGTCATGCGCCAAATCTGGGACCACGCCGAGGAGCGCCTGGCCCCGTACTCGTTGAGCCTCAAGCACAACTGGGCCCTGCATGCCCTCGACGAGCCGATGTCGATGAGCGCCCTCGCCGACCGGCTCGGGATCGACGCGTCCTATGTCACCACGATCGCCGACCAGCTCGAGGAGCGCGGCCTCATCGAGCGCCAGCCGCACCCGACCGATCGGCGCGTCAAGAGCCTGGCCCTCACGGCGGAGGGGCGGCGGCTGCGCGAGAAGCTCGCGGACGAGCTGTGGGTGGAGGTGCCGGTCCTCGATGCGCTCACGACCGGCGAACGACGTGAGCTCTGGCGGCTGCTGTCGCGGACGATCGACGCGCGACCGGGCGGCTGAGCGGACTCAGCCGGATACGACTGCGGCGACTCCGCCGCCCCCTGGAGACGCCGGATGCCCTGTGGGCCGGCCTCAGCCCTTCTTGAGGGCCTCGCGCAGCGACGCCTCGAACTCCTCGTCGACCGAGGTCTGGATCACCGTGCCGGAATACGGGCGGAGGGCTGCGACCAGGAGACCGGCGTTGACCTGCTGGGTCACCATGAACAGCGCGGACTTGCCGGGCTCCAGGTCCGCCTTGACCTCCTCGACGAACTTGCCGTCGACGCCCTTGTGGGTGATCGCACCGATGCCCGCCCCGACGGCCGCCCCGACCGCCAGGCCGACGACCGGGAACAGGACGCCCGCGACGATCAGCCCGACCATGCCACCGATCCCGGCCCCGACCTCGGTGGCCGCGCTGGCCTCGTTCTTCACGTGCGCGGTGCCGTCGGCGTCGCGGGTCACGACCGCGGTGTCCTCGAAGTGGACCTTGCCCTCACCCTCGAGGCCGCGCAGCGCGTGCAGTGCCTGCGTCGCGGCCTCCTCGGTGTCGAACGAGAGGACGAACAGCTGGTTCATGACGGCCTCCGGGCTGGCTGCAGGGCACGTATCTCGACGCCAATCCTAGCGCGGTCGGTGCTGGTCGCCGCAGGCCGAGCCGGCGACCGGGCGACAGGCATCCCCGCGGAAACGTACGAGGCGGCTCCCGGAGGAGCCGCCTCGTTGCTGTCCCGGTGAAGGTGTCCACCTTGCAGTGGACCTTCTGCCATCGCGCCAGGATCATCTATCGCGTCGGCTGAACCGACTACCCTAACCCAACCTACCCATGAACCTGGTGCTGGGGCAGCTCTGGCTGACTTGCAGCGTCCATATCCTAGCGGGCTGGTGTGGATTTGGGAAGGGTTTTGTTTGCGAGTTTGATGTAAATCCCTTAATGGTTCTGAAACGTTCCGGCCGCGAGAGCCGGGCCGTCGCGCACCCTATGCCTCGTCGAGGACGGTGACGGAGGTCATCGCCACGGGCGCGTCGGGGAGGTCCCGGCTGTTGCGCGGCGCGGTTGCGATCGCATCCACGACCTCGATGCCCCGGGTGACGGTCCCGAAGATCGTGTAGCTCTTCGGCAGCGCGTAATCGGCATGCATGATGAAGAACTGCGAGCCGTTGGTGTTCGGGCCGGAGTTCGCCATCGCGAGCGTGCCCCGGGTGTAGCTCCCGGTGAACTTCTCGTCGTCGAACCGGTAACCGGGACCGCCAGTCCCGACGCGGCCCCTGTCGAGCGTGGACTTCTTGCCGTACTGGCCGTCGCCGCCCTGGATCATGAAGCCCGGGATGACGCGGTGGAAGATGACGTCGTCGTAGAAGCCCTGCTTGGCGAGCTTCACGAAGTTGGCGGCGGCCTTGGGCGCCCCCTGGGTGAACAGGTCGGCCTCGATCTGGCCGGCCTCGGTGGCGATGACGACTCGGGTCATGGGCGGTCTCCTCGTGGGCTGGGACGACGGGTTACGGGTTGGCGACGGTGACCTTGGTCATCACGACCGGGTCGATGGCGGCGTTGCTGGGCGGGCCGGAGTTCGGCATCGCCGCGATCTTGTCCACGACGTCCATGCCGGACGTCACGTGGCCGAAGACCTGGTAGGTGGGATCGAGCTTGCCGCCCAGGTCGTCGAGCACGACGAAGAACTGCGAGTTGGCGCTGTCCGGCTTCGCCGTCTTCGCCATGGCGAGGGTGCCTCGGGTGTAGGGCACGGTGACGGGCTCGTCCTTGATGGTGTACGGAGGTCCGCCACCGCCGAGGAGGTCGGGGACGACGTCGGGCGACCGGCCGAACTGGCCGTCGCCGCCCTGGATGACGAAGCCCGGCACCAGGCGGTGGAACACGACGCCGTCGTAGTAGCCGCACTCGGCGAGGGCGACGAAGTTGCCGGCGGCGATCGGCGACAGGTCGGCCTCGACCTTGACGACGATGTCGCCCTGGTCGGTGCTGATGGTGACGTTGCGGGTCTCGCCGGCCGGGAGGGCCGCGGGCTGCGCCGTGGGGCAGCCGGGCGGATAGGTCGGCCCCGGGTGCGCCGGCGGAGTCGTCGGCGTCGTCGGCCGCGGCCCCGGCGCTGGGGATCGGCGGGAGCGTCGCTGCACCACCCGACGATGCGGAGCACGCGGCGAGCAGCACCGGCACGGCCAGCGCGGCGACGGAGAGGGCGAGGTGGCGGCGGAGCGTCATGCGGCGGCCTCCAGGGCGCGGGGGAAATCGATGGCCCCGGAGAGCAGTGGCTCCCCGAGGATGAGGCCGGTCAAGCCGGCGTCGCGCAGCCGGCTCACGCCGGCCAGGTCCGTGGCGCCGCCGGCGACGAGGATGTCGGCATCGTGGCGGCGGACGAGCGATTGCAGCAGGGCCGGGTCCGGCGTGGCTCCGCCGTGGCTGAGCACCAGCCGGTGGACACCCCGGGCGACCAGCTCCTCGACCAGGGTATCGAGGGTCGGCGGAACGGGTCGCCGCCACGGGTACGCGGCCATCCGCTCGGGACGCGGGTCGAGGCCGACGGCGAGCCAGTCACCGGCGACGGCGAGGCAGGCGGCGAGGGACTCCGGGCGATCCGCGATGGCCGCGGAGAGCACCACCCGGGTGGCCCCGGCGGCGAATGCCAGGCGGATGTGATCGGCCTCCTCCAGGCCCCCGGCCAGCTGGAGCGGGACTGCGATCCGCGCCGCCACCGCGCCCACGGCCTCCAGGTTGGCCGGGGCGGAGCGCTGCGCACCGTCGACATCCACGAGGTGGACGATACGCGCGCCCTGTGCCACGAACTGCTCGGCGATCCGGTCCGGGCGGTCGGTGGGCGTGCCGATGCCGGCCGAGGCGCCGGGCCAGTAGACGACCCGGGAGCGGCCCCTGACGATGTCGATCGCGGGGATCACGTCCACTGCGTCAGCCATCGCCCCGCAGGAGGCGGCGGTGGAACGCGATGGGCAGCGAGCCGTTGCGGAGCAGCGTGTCGTGGAACGCCCCCAGGGAGAACGCGCTGCCGCGCCGCCGCTGCTCCTCCTCGCGCAGGCCCAGGATCAGCACCTTGCCCAGCAGGTAGCTGAGCTGGTAGCCCGGGGTGTAGGTGTAGCGACGGACCTCCGCGCGGGCGTTCGCGGTCTCGAACGCGGTGTGCTCCACGAGGAAGTCCGTCGCCGCCTCGGGCGTCAGCTCGCCCCGGTGCATCCGGACGTCGAGGATGATCCGGCAGGCGCGCCAGACCGCGTCGGTGTACATGGCGGTGCGGAACGCCGGGCCCGCATCGAAGCCCTGCTCGCGCATCATCTGCTCGGAGTACATGCCCCAGCCCTCGACGAACTCGGGGGCGTCGGTGAGCATCCGGGTCAGGCTGGGGTGCTTCGCGGCAACCGCGAGCTGGAGGTGGTGGCCCGGGTAGGCCTCGTGGATGCTCGTGTTGGAGATCGAGGCGAAGTAGTGCTCGAGCATCGCGTTTCGGTCGTCGTCCACGGCGGGCGTCACGACGTACAGGCCGCGCTGGTCGGCATCGAAGCGGGCGGGCGCGAAGTAGGCCGCGAACGGCATCACGCTCCGCAGGTACTCGGGCGTGGCGATCACCGCGATGCTCTCGTCGTCGGGGATCGTTGCCAGCCCGTGCTCGATGAGATGGGCGCGGGACCGCGCCATGGCGTCCCGGTAGCCGTCGAGCGCCTCCTCGAACGTCGCCGGGTGGTCGTGCTTGAGCCGCTCGATGACCGTCGCCACGTCCGCGCCCGGGTCCAGCTCCCGGGCGGCCGCACGGCGCGCGTCCAGGTTGGCGTGCAGCTGCGCGTGCCCGATCTCTAGGATGGCGTCCGCGTCCAGGTCCCCGAACGCCCGCAGGCGGACCATCTCGTCGTAGCGCTCGGTGCCCAGGGGCCAGTCGTCCGCGCCGTGCTCGAGGGTCTCCCGGATCCAGGCTCCGTGCTCCTCCAGCGCAACGTCTGCGGACTCGATCGCGCGGTCCAGCCGGGCGAGCGCGCGATCCTCGAGCACCGGCGCCGCGGCCGCCCGGACCTCCGCGAACAGCGACGGGAGGTCGGCGGCGAAGCGCGCCTCGGTCTGCTGCCAGGTCGCGACCTGGGCGCCCTGGGCCCGCGTCCGCGACGCCAGGAGGTAGGCAGGCGCGGCCTCGAGGCGGTCGGTGATCCGGGCCAGGCGCTCGGCCAGGGGCGCCGCTCCGCGGGCGAACAGCAGGAACACCGCGTCGCCCAGGTCGCCGGCGGCGGTGGCCCGGCGCTCCCAGCGCCGCACGACGTCGCTCTCGAAGAGCCCGAGGCGCACGTTGTGCAGCTCGAGGTCACGCTCGAACCGGGCCTCACCGGACAGGCCGGCCGGGTCCAGCGCCTCCAGGGCACCGAGGTGAGAGCGCTCGGCGGCAATCTCTCCCAGGGCGGCCTCCCTGCTCGCGTCGCCGAGCAGATGGTCGTGCTCGTGGATCCCAAGGCCGGTCGCGAGGATCGGGTTGTCCGCCATCAGGCGGCGGACGCGAGCCTCGACGAGGTCGTACAGGGGCTCGTCGAGCGGCCCGGCGTCTGCGGCCGGCGCCGGTCGCGGGAGGTCCTGGCGGGTGACGGTGTGGCTCATCGTTCCTCCGGCGCCCGCGGGGTGGGGCGGGGCGCCCGTGACGGGTCCGGGGGCGCCGATCGCGGTCAGACCGCGCTCGCGGCGACGCCGCCGGCAGGGATCGGGGCCAGGTCTCGCAGCACGTCCGCGACGGTCGCGACCAACCGGTCCACGTCGGCGGCGGAGACCCCGAAGTGGGTCACGGCACGGATCTGGCCGTGCGCGTACGGGACGAGCAGCACCCCGCGCGCCTCCAGGGCGGCGAGGAAGGCGGCGCGATGACGGTCCACTCGGAACAGCACGAAGTTGGTCAGGAACCTGCCCGGGTCCAGCGGCCCGTCGTCAGGCTGCGCCATGCCCCCGGGGCTGCGCACGCCGGTCAGCTCCGCGAGGCCCTCCGCCAGGCGTCGGGCGTTCGCGTGGTCCTCGGCGAGGCGGTCGATCATCCCGGCCTCGCCTTCCTGCAGGGCCACGAGGCCGGCGGCGGCGAGCACGCCCACCTGGCGCATGCCGCCCCCGACGAGCTTCCGGGCGCGGCGGGCGCGGTCGATGAACGCGGCGGGGCCGACCACGACCGATCCGATCGGCGCCGAGAGGCCCTTGGAGAGGCAGAACGTGACGCTATCCGCCGGCGCGGCGAGATCGGTGGGGGCGATGCCCAGCGCCACGCACGCGTTGAAGAACCGGGCGCCGTCGACGTGGAGGGGAACGCCTCGCTCGTGCGCGATGGCCGCGACCGTCGCGCGTGTACTCGAGCGTCAGCGGCCGTCCGCCCGAGTGGGCGTGGGTGTTCTCCAGGACGACCAGGGCCGTCGGCGGCTCGTGGTAGTCGGTGGGGTCCCGGAACGCCTCCGCGATCTCCGCCGGGTCCATGGTCCCGTCGGCACGCTCCGCCAGGGGGCGGATCGTGGCTCCGGCGATGACCGCGTGCCCGCCGGCCTCGTCCATGACGGTGTGGGTGGAGGCGCCGGCGATGGCCTCGTGGCCGCGCGGCACGTGGGCGAGGAGGGCGACCAGGTTGCCCATCGTGCCACTGGCGACGAAGAGACCCGCCTCCTTGCCGAGGAGCGCGGCCGCTCGCGCCTCGAGGGCGTTGACTGTCGGGTCGTCACCGAAGACGTCGTCGCCGACCTCGGCGGCCGCCATCGCGCGGCGCATGGCGTCGGTGGGCCGGGTGACGGTGTCGGAGCGCAGGTCGAGGCGGGCCATGGCCGCCGAGCATAGCGCGGGTCTCGCGCACGGGTGGAAATCACGCACGGGCGGGAAATCGCGTCGCGCGGGTCGGTATGATCGGAGAGTGCGGCGCCCGGCCCAGTCGATGGCGCGCTCAAGGAGGAGAGGGATGCAGTTCATCGTCGCAGCCATAGCCGTCGTGATCGGCCTGGCGTTCACCTTCGGCGGATGGCGCTTCTTCCTGCTGCTGCTTCCGTTCTGGGGGCTGCTGGTGGGTTTCAACGTCGGGACCGACGCGGTCACGGCGCTGTTCGGGGACGGCACGTTTGCCACGCTGACGAGCTGGGTGGTCGGCCTCGTCTTCGCCGTGGCCTTCGCCCTGTTGTCCTACCTCTACTACTACGCTGCGATCGCGCTGCTCGGCGGAGCCGTCGGCTACGCGATCGGCACAAGCCTGTGGGGGATCATCGGCAACGAGTACGGCCTGATCGCGTTCGTGATCGGGATCGCGTGCGCCGTCATCCTGGCCATCGCGATCCTCGCCCTCAACGTGCCGCGGCTCCTGGTCATCGTCCTGACCGGCCTCGGCGGGGCGGCGGTCATCCTCGCCGGCTGGTTCATCCTGATCGGCCAGATCCCGGTGGACACCATCCACTGGACCCAGGTCGGGGCGCTGATCCGGGACAGCTGGTTCTACCTCATCGTCTGGGGCGTCATCGCTGCCGCGGGCATGCTCGCCCAGCTGGCGCTCCCGCCGATCGGTCCGGACTCGTACGAGCTGGATCGCACGTCCTACCGCTACGGCTGAACCAGGGGGGAGCCCAGCCCCCTGTTCTTGAAGGCGCCTGTTCGTGAGGGCGCCCTGCGCGTCAAGGAGCCCCGGAGGTCAGGCCTTCGGGGCTCCGTCGTTCCCGGCCGGAGCGGCGGGATCCGCCGGTGCGGCGGGATCAGCCGGTGCGGCGGGATCAGCCGGTGCGGAGCCTCCAGCCGGGGTGCCGGCGCCCGCGTCCAGGTCGCGCGCGCTCAGGAGCCTCGGGAACACGTCGCCCGCACCGAGCGACACGACCGCCCGGGTGTTGCCGGCGAGCTGCTCCGCGACCCGAAGCTGCGCCGACTCGAAGTCGTAACGAGCCGCGCTCGGGTTGGCCAGGATCCGCTCCTCCATCTTCGTCAGGCGGAGGGCCTCGGCCGCGGCCTCGTTTTCCACCGCGGCGATCCGGGACTCGGCCTCCTGGGCGATCAGGGCGGCCTGGTCGGCGATCTTGCGCCGGTCGAGCGCGTAGGTCTCGGCCTGCTCGGCCAGCTGGAGCGACGCCAGGCGGCGTGCCTCCAGGGAGTCGGTGAGCGCGACCGGCAGGGTGACGCGGGTGAAGGCGACGTTGCTGACCGTGATCCCGTAGGCAATGAGCTTGGGGTCGATGACCTGCCGCAGGCCGTCCGACTGCGTCGCGCCGAGATCGAGCGCCGACATTGCCTCGATGCCGCGGACGAGCGTGCGCACGGCGTCCTGGCAGGCGGCCTGGATGAACTGGTCCGCGTCGCCGGGCGTGATGGCGTAGGAGAACCTCACGGGGTCGGAGATCTTCAGCGTGAGGAGCACGTCCACGGCCACCCCGACGCCGTCCGCGGAGCGACTCTCGTTCACCGGCACGTCGAAGGCGAACTCGCGCTCTGTGACCAGGTGCGACAGGGCGAGCAGTGGGCTGACCCGGTGGTTCCCAGCAGGGAAGACGCGGTCATGGCGGCCTGCCTTCGTGATGAGGCCCACGGAACCCGGCGGGACGCGGATGAAGAGCCGCGAGATGATGCCGGCGAGCAGCGCGACGACCGCCGCCACGATGACGATGGCCCGCAGGGCGGCGGCGAGGGGCAGGAACAGGCCGGATGCAGCCAGCCCGATCGCGACGAGCAGCCAGACGGGGTTGATCGGCGGCTGGCGGTGGATCCTGACGAGGACCGGGACGCGGCCGTAAGAGTCGCGGCGTTCGATGGCGTCGGCGGCGTCGAGCGGGGTGGCCTCCGCCTCCGTGATCTGGATGTAGGCCTGGGCCAGCGCCGAGGCCTCCTGGGCCACCGTCTCGGACTGGCGGCCAAGATCGTCGCTCACGGCTGGGTGCTCCTCTGGGTGACGGTGGTCGGGCGGCCCCCGGGCCTGGGCTGGAGGTTGGCGTAGACCGCGGGGACGGGTCTCGATGCGACGGCCGCGCGGGCAACCCGGACGGGCGTGGTGGGGGCCGTCCTGGCGGGAGCGGCGGGGGACGTCCTGGCGGGAGGGGCGGCTTGGATGGCGGCTCCGGCGGCGGCTACCCGGGCAGGCGCGGGAGCCCGGTAGACGGTGGGAACGGCTGCCGCGCCGGCGCCGGGACCGGCCCTGCTGTTCACGGTCTCACCGGGCAGGACGCCGGCTGGTCCGGGCGGGTCCGAGAGGCGCGCGTTCGCGTACCGGACGAGGTCGCGCACGATGGCGACCATCGGCGCCGCCGCGAAGAGCCAGATCATGCCGAACTGGCTGAGAACCACGATCGCCGGGAAAAGGATGCCCGGATGGACGTCGAGGACGCCGCGGCTGAGGCGGTCCTCGAGGAGCATCGACGCCCCCTTCACGGACCCGATGTAGATCGCGGCCAATACGAGCGCGCTCACAGGCCCACCGATCGCGAGCGGGATCAGGAGCACCACGAAGCCGAGCAGGTAGCCGATCTCCGGGATCAGCTGCAGCGCGCCCAGCAGCACCCCCGCGGCGACCGCGTAGGTGCCGTCGCCAACGCCCAGCTGGTTTGCCACGGACACGCCGGCATACACGAAGATCCCGGTCACCAGTGCGAGGAGCGTCCTCACCCGGAGGAAGGTCGATGCGACCCGATCCGCGATCCGGAACAGGGCCGCGACATCCGCCCTGACGGCCTCCGGGAACATGCGTGCGCCGCGCCTCTTGATGGTCCGCTCGTCCGCGACGAGCGTGAGGATCCAGGCCGGGATCACGAGCAGGCCGAGGAGGTTGCTGAGCGTCCCGAAGACGCCAAGCAGCTGGCCGGTGACCGCACCAGCGGCCTCGTTCACGAGGTTGTGGAGGACCCCCTGGAGGTTCGCGGCGGTCTGGGTGAGGACCGCGAGCGCGATGGATCGCATCGGCTCCGGGATCGCGCCGATCTGGTCCTGGAGCGTGGACACCCAGGCCCGCACCTGCACCGGATCGGGCAGCTTCCCGGCCACGATGCCCAGCCCGGAGAGCAGCGGCGGGACCACGACCGCCACAACGCCGCCCAGGATCGCCAGCGCCAACAGCTCCGCGAGGAGTGCCGCCAGCCACCGCGGCATGTACCGGTCCAGCCGGTTCGCGATCGGCAGGACGGCATAGGCGAGGACGGCCCCCACGACGAACGGCAGCAGGGCCGGCCACGACGCGATGGCGAGCCGGGTCGACACCGCGATCAGCGCGATGCCGATGGCGGCCTTGCCGAGCGCCTCCGGGCGGACCGTCCGCAGGCGGTCCGCGAGGACGTGCCAGCGCTCGCGCGCGCGTGTCCGTGCCGCGGGACTTGCGCTGAGCGTCATCGATTGGCCTCCCCGTGCGTTGGTCAGGCGGCCGCGGCAACGTCCGCGTCCGACGGGAGATCCGGGCCGCGCGGCCGAGGAACATCCGGGTGGATGCCGGAGATGATAGGTCCCATCCGACGGGCGGTCACGAGCCCTCCGCACGCCGAGGCCGCGGTGGCCGGCAGGTGCCGGGCCAGGACGGGCCGGTTGCCGGCGCCAGGACACGCGCTGGCGACCGCCCGAGGTTCCCTGATATCATCCGCCACCGGCCGCGGACCCGTGGTGTAGCGGCCCAACATGCCAGCCTGTCACGCTGGAGATCGCCGGTTCGAATCCGGTCGGGTCCGCCATCCTCCTTCAATTCTTCCCACGCCCCGTCCGCCCGCCCGGACGGGGCGTTCCTCGTGCGCGGGTATAGTGCCGCCGTGAGCGCCCGAGACCCCGGCTTCGATCCCCGCCGCCAGCATCCGCGGAGCGGTGCGCATCGGGCGTCGGCCGTTCGCGCACCCGGGCGGCCCGCCTGGCTCGTGCCTGCGCTCGTCGGCGCCGTCGTCGTGTTCGCCGTCTTCATCGGTCTCATCGGCGGCGTGCTCGGGCGCGGCTCGGGCACCGCGAGCCCCACCGCGCCCGGGGCCATGGGACTCGCCGCCGGCACGGCGGATCCCGGCGCGTCGGATCCCGGCGCGTCGTCCGTCGCAGAGACGCCGGCGACCGGCGCGGCGTCCGAAAGTCCGGCGGTCACCGGCCAGCCCTCGGGCGATCCGGGCGCCGAGCCGTCCGCCACCCCGGCCGCCGTCGCCGCCGACCCGGTGCTCGCGGACGTGGCCATCGTGCCGGTGACGCAGTTCCGGACCGGACGCGCGGCCGCCCGTCCCGCCGATGTCAAGGGCATCGGGGCCGGCTCATCCCCCTACAGCGCCCTTGTCCTCGTCGAACGCGACGCGGACGCCATCCTCGGGGCCCTGGGCGTGACCCGGGCATCGCTCGGCAGGAACCTCGTGACCTTCACCTCGGCCAAGGAGCTGGCCGCGGACCTCGCGAAGCACCGCACCCGGCTCGGCTTCCTCCGCGCGGACGAGGTGACGGCGTCCGTCCGCGCGCTCGCCTGGGGCTCCAGGGCGATGTTCGGCGTCGGGCGAGTCGGCTCTCTCGGCGGCTGGAAGCTGACCGCGCGTCTCGAGGTCCCCGAGGGCGTCGCCGCGGCCTACGACCCGGGTGCCGCATGGACGCTCGTCGCCGGGGGCGACATCATGCTCGATCGTGGCGTCTCGCTCGCCATCCAGGGCGCCAGGGCAGGCGCGAGCTACCCGTTCGACGGTGGCACGGTGGCCATCACGGGTCGCTGCAAGGACTGCTCGCCGTTCGGGTGGGACCTGCCGTACACGAAGCGGACCGGCAACGCGGGTGACGTCCGTGCGCTGACCAGGGGCGCGGACATCGCCATCGCCAACTTCGAGAACCCGGCACCGGACGGCTGGCGTTGGCACGGCAAGGGAATGGTCTTCTCGGCCAACCCCAAGCACATCGCGGGGCTCGTGAAGGCCGGCATCGACTGGGTCTCGCTCGCCAACAACCATATCGGCGACGCGGGCAGGGCCGGGATCGTGTCGACGCAGGGCAACCTCGACGACTACGGCATCAAGCACTCGGGCGCCGGCAAGAACACGGCCGACGCCCACAAGGCCTCGCTGCTCAAGGCGGGGGGCGTGACCGTCGGGATCCTGGGCTACGACACGATCGCCGCGTACTACGCGTCAGGGACCTCCACGCCCGGCAGCGCCCGGATGACGAAGTCGTTCCTCAAGAAGGACATCGCCGCGGCGCGCAGGGCGGGCGCCGACATCGTGATCGTGTTCCCGCACTGGGGGATCGAGTACCGCGCCAAGCCCACCGCCGGCCAGCGCAACCTCGCCCACCTGGCGATCGACGCCGGTGCGGATCTCGTCATCGGCAACCACCCTCACTGGGCCGAGGGCATGGAGATCTACAAGGGCAAGCCGATCTGGTACGCGCTCGGCAACCTCGTGTTCGATCAGACCTGGTCCGAGCCCACGATGGAGGGGATCACGCTCGAGATGACGTTCCGCGGGACGTCGCTCGTCCAGGTCCGGATCCGGCCACACCTGATCCTGGGCAAGGCACAGCCGAACTTCATGGACCCGATGGGCAGCGGCAAGGTTGTCATGGACCAGGTCTGGGGCGCGTCCAAGGGGCTGCTCGGCTGGTAGGGCCAGGTCCGCCCCGCCCATGGCGGTGAGGCGGCCGGGCGCGCGGCCGAGGCGGCGCGGGGCGCGCGGCGGACATCGATTGGAGGCTGCGGCTCCGATGTGCGTGGCGCTCACGAAAGTCAGGTCCCCGAGGCCGGGTCGTGCGCGCGGCGCATGACCATAACCACTGATTGCTCCCAATTGGCCCGTTTCGCGTCGAAGCGATGCACCCGGCGCACGAGTTCTCGATCTGCCGGTCGATTTCGTGACTCTCGCGCACGGCCCGATCGACGGCGCGGACGGCGCGGCGCGGAGACCCGGCGGCCTCACATCGGCCAGGCGCGATCAGCCGCGGGCGATCTCAGCGCCAGCCGTACGGGCCTGGAGCCACCCCCTCGAGGCCCGCCGCGAGGTCTGTCTCGTGGGCGGGCGCCGGCACCCGGGACTCGCGGCGCACGAAAGCCTCCTGGAACCAGAACTCGCGCCAGGCGTCCGCGCCGAACCGGACGAACGGGTTGTCGTCCGCGATCTGCGTCGCGTGCGCCTTCATCGCTGCCCAACGGCGGTCGAGGGCAGGCGTGACGTCGACCCAGGCGGTGATCGTCTCGTCGGGGACGAGCATCCGTGCGGCGAACTCCTCGAACTCGGCGATCTGGTCGGGTGTGGCGTCTTCGGGCGGGGACCAGAACGAGCGCTCTCCGATTTCCTCCATCCTCTCCTGGAGCGCGCTCCGCACCGAGGCCGGGATCGCCTGTTCGTACAGCTTCGCGGGAGCCCATGGCGCCAGGCCTCCATCGGCCTCGGACGCGCCCGTCCCGCCGTGCTCGGGCGCGAGCTGTTCCGGGTACCACGCCGGGTCGCCGGCCCGCGCGAATGCGCCAACAGCCACCACGTGGGTTCGGATGTGGTCCGGGTGCCCGTACCCGCCGAATTCGTTGTACGTGGTCATGACGTCCGGCCGATGGCGCCTCACCATCCACACCATGCGCCCGATCGCTTCGTCCGGGTTCGCCTGCCAGAAGGTCCGCGGATCCCGGTTCCCAGGGCGGCCCATCATGTCCGAATCGCGATAGCCGAGGTTCTCCCACTCGGTGACGCCGAGCGCTGCCATCGCGGCCTCCAGCTCGACGGCGCGCATCTCCCCGAGGCGGCGGTGGTTCTCCGGCGTGTCCAGCTCCGGGACCACGATCTCGCCCATCTCGCCGCGCGTGCAGGTGATCAGCACGACGCGTCGGCCCTCGTCGGTCCAGCGGGCCATCGTGCCACCTGTGCCGATCACCTCGTCGTCCGGGTGGGCGTGCACGGTCATCAGGGTCAGTCGGTGGTCGGGGGGTTGGGGCATCTGGTCGGTCATGCGGGGATGCTAGCCGCCCCGGGCGCGGGCTGCCGCAGGGCACCCGACTCGACCCCCGGCGTGGAGCGCCGCGGGCTGCGCCCGACCCAGCCCCCGGCGCCGAGGGCCTGCCTGCCGCACGCCCGACTCGGCTCGAGCCATCGAGAGTCCGCCCCCTGAACGCCCGCCGTTCACTGCAGCGGATGCGCCGTTCGCTGCGGGCGGATGCCCGCGCCAGGCCGCGGCCCACCGCTCGCCTGAACGGCAGGCGTCCATTCCGGCGCGTCGCCACGGTCGTGACCGCCAGTCTGATCGCCGTGCGTTGGTCGAGGCCATGGTCTCCGCTGGAGTGAACTCGTGGCGTTCAAGCGCGGCAGATGTACCGAAACCCCCGATGCCCGCCGTAGTCACGGCCGGGCGCCGAGCGTCGCCGCTCAGCCGCCGTCAGCCGCCGCCGTCAGCCGCCGCCGCTCAGCCGCGCCGCGCTACTCTGCGCCGATGACCGACCAGCCCCACGTCACAGACCAGTCGGCGGCACCCGCATTCCCCGTGACCCCGGCCATCGCCGCCCTCGAGGCCGCCGGTGTCCCGTTCGCCGTCGTTCGTACGGAGATCGCTCGCAGCGCCGAAGAGAGTGCCCTGCTCCAGGGCGTTCCCCTTGGCTCGCTCCTGCGCTCGATCCTCGTCCGGCGCGCCGCCGACGACTTCCTGTTCGTCCTGGTCCCCGGCGGGCGGCGCTTCAACTGGCCAAAGCTGAGGACCCTCCTGGGCACGAACCGCCTCACGCTCCCGACCGAGGAGGAGGCGAAGCCGAGACGGGGTACGTGCGCGGGGCGATCACCCCTTTCGGCGCGCGTCGCGCGTGGCCGGTGATCGCGGACGCGTCGATCGAGGGTCTCGACGTCGTGGCGATCGGCGGTGGGGCACGTGGCGTGAACGTGCACCTGGCCCCCGCGGACCTCGTAAGGTCACCGGGGCGCAGGTCGAGGACATCACGATCCCGGACGAGGCCGCCGAGGCCACCGACGCGACCCCCGCGACACCGCCGACCGGATCCGAGGGCCAGCGACGGCCCCGAACCCGATCGACGGCGTCCTCCGACTGACGGCCGGCCGGCCGATGCCCGCGGTGGCTCGAGGCCGGCCGATGCCCCGCCTTCGCCCGGACGCACCAGCCCGTCGCTACCATCAGGCCCATGCCCGAGCCCACAGCCCACGGCCCGCTCGCTGGGATCCGTGTCGCCGACCTGTCCACCGTCCTCGCCGGTCCCTATTGCACGATGCTGCTCGCGGACCTGGGTGCGGACGTGGTCAAGGTGGAGCCGCCCGAGGGCGACGCGACGCGCGGCTGGGGCCCGCCGTGGGTCGGAGGCGAGTCAGCAACGACGCGGACCGCTGCCTACTACCTTGCCGTCAACCGGAACAAGCGCTCGATCCGCCTCGACCTCAAGCGTGAGCGTGGGCGCGCGGTGCTGCGGAGGTTGCTCGGGACCTCGGACGTGCTGGTGGAGAACTTCCGGGTCGGCGGCCTGGAGCGCCTGGGTTTCGGCGATGCCGCGCTCGTGGAGCTGAACCCGGACCTCGTCCACCTCGCGATCTCGGGGTTCGGCCTCGACGGCCCGGACGCGCTGAAGCCCGGCTACGACTTCATCGTCCAGGCGGCCGGCGGGCTCATGTCGATCACGGGGGAGCCCGACGTCGAGGGCGGCCGGCCGACGAAGGTGGGCGTCGCCATCAGCGACGTCGTCACCGGACTGTTCGGGGCCGTGTCGGTCCTGGCGGCGTCGTCGGTCGTGCGCGAGCGTCCGCTCCCGGCCAGCGCATCGACCTGTCGCTGCTCGAATCCACGCTCGCCATCCTCGTGAACCAGGCCCAGAACGCGTTCGTGTCCGGGCACGCCCCCGGGCGCCTCGGCAACGCACACCCGAACCTCGTGCCGTATGAGACGTTTCGCACGTCGGACGGGGATATCGCGGTCGGCATCGGCAGCGAGCGTCAGTGGCCGCGCCTGTGCGAGGCGCTCGGGACGCCGGACCTCGCCACGGACCCTCGTTTCACCACCAACGGCCGGCGCGTCGACCATCGTGCCGAGCTCCGCCCCATCCTCGCGGACCGGTTCGCCGCCCGGTCCACCGGGGAGTGGCTCGCAGCCCTCGATCACGCCGAGATCCCCGCCGGGGCGATCAACGACATCCCGGCCGCGTTCGCGTCCGCACAGGCCGTGGCCCGGGGCATGGCGGTGGACGTGGAGCACCCGGTCCTCGGTGCCGTTCGACAGGTGGGGATCCCGTTCCGGCTCTCCGCGACACCTGCGGCGATCCTCACCGCGCCACCGCTCCTCGGCGAGCATACCCGCGAGATCCTCGCGGGCCTCGGCTACACGCCGGACGAGATCGAGGCGCTGGACGCGGCCGGCATCACGTGACCGCGCGCCCCGCTGCTGGCCCGCGTCAGGCGACCGGACGCCCGGACGAGTAGATGCCGGCGATCACCCGGGGAAGGCGACCGCCGGCAAAGGGAAGGGAAAGGCTAGTTGAGCGGGTCGCCGTCGCCCGCCTCGAAGATCCCGATCGCGCCGTGCGTCACGAAGTTGAAGGCGTGGGTGACGAAGGGATACATGCCGTCCTCGACGGGCGTGAACTCGATGATCGCTCCCTGGGCCGGCGAGAGGTCCACGGCCTGGGAGCCCCAGCCGCCGGCGTTGCCGCGGGTGAGGGAGATCCCCTCTCTCGTCACGGTGTCGAAGATGGTGCCGACGACGTGGAAGGAGCTGTCCTCGTTGGGCCCCGCGTCGAGGACGAAGACCCTGACCCGCCCGCCGGTCTTCACCTGGACCGGGTTGTCCTTGTACTGGTTGGCGATGCCGTTGAAGGTGACGAAGTCGGGGGCCGGGGCGGTCTGGTTGGCCTTGGCGTAGTCCGAGGGCTGCCCCTGGGCGCCGAGGTACCACTCCCCCTGGACGAACGCGAACTCGTTGTCGACCTTGGGCAGCCCGCCCTTGGGCTCGACGATGACCATGCCGAACATGCCGTTCGCGATGTGGAGCAGGGCCGGCGCCGTGCCGCAGTGGTACATCCAGACGCCGGCGTAGTCGGCCTTGAAGGTGTAGGTGAACGTCTCGCCCGGCTTGATCTCCACCATCTGGTGGTTCATCGCCGTCTGGCTGGCGTGGAAGTCGATCGAGTGGCTCATCTGGCCCTGGTTGGTCAGGTGGACGTTGACCGTGTCACCCAGGTGCACCCTGATGACGGGCCCCGGCACCGTGCCACCGAACGTCCAGGCATGGACGACGAAGCCCTCCGCGACGGTGATGTCCTTCTCGATGATCGGGAAGTCGACGTCGTGGACCGTGCCCTCCATGACGGCCGGGGCGGTCGGGTCGCGCAGGACGTACGGGGCGGCGTTCTTGTCCGCGACGGGCACGGCGCCTGCTGTTCCGGCCGCGGGCGCGGCGCCGGTGCCGCCTGCGCCCATGCCGGCGCATCGGTGATGCCGACGCGGCGGCGGGCGCGGCCGGGGTTGCGGCAGGGGTGCTTGCTGCGGCAGGGGCGGAGGGTGCGGGCGTGGCAGCGCGGCCCGCTGCCTGGCCGGTGCCCGGTGTCCCGGCGCTGGTGTCGAACGACCAGGCCGGTGCCGCATTGGCGCTGGCACAGCCGCCCGTCACGATGGCGAGCAGCGCGGCCGCTGCGATGATGTGTCGGGTGCGTTCCACGTGTGCGTCCCTTCCGTTCCCGTCCCGGGTCGTTCCCCGTCCCGGGACCTGCTCCACCGCTCCCGGACTCCCTTGGCCCGGACGCCCCCTCGGTGGATGGCTCTAACTATCATCAACTTAGTATGTATTTGTGAAGATGACAAGTAGCCCGAATGGCGGGGGCCGCGCGGCCCCTTCACCACCTACGCTCGGGGCCGGCCCGGTCCCGTTCCGACCCGGTCCGAGACGGGCCGACGACCGGCGCGTCGTCGTGGCATCGGTCGTGATCGCCGCCGGGTTCCTGCTGGTCGCAGCGGCGGCGGCCGTCGCACGGTCGACAGGCAGCGACGCCCTGCCACCCTGGCTGCCACTGCACCTCGCGCTTGCCGGGGGTGCCTCGACGGCGATCGCCGGGGTCATGCCGTTCTTCGTGGCAGCGCTGGCGGCAGGGCATCCCGCGCCGGCACGACTCCGTGCCGTTGCCGTGGCCCTGGTGGCGACCGGAGCGGCACTCGTGGCGGTCCGCGGCGTGGTCCCTTCGGAAGCCGTGGCGCCCGCGATCGGGGGGTGCCTGTACCTGTGCGGGATCGGCGCGGTGGCACTGGCGGTGCGGGCGTCCGGACGCGCGGGGCTGATGGTCCGGCGCCCGATCGTTTCGATCGGCTATTCCTTCGCGCTCGTGAACGTCGCGATCGGGGCGTCCCTGGGGACGCTCGCCGCGGCGGGGTGGCCGCCGTGCTCGAGCGCTGGGCCGAGCTGCGGCCGGCGCACGCTTGGTCGAACGTCTTCGGCTTCGTCTCGCTCGTCATCGTGTCCACGCTCCTGCACTTCCTGCCGACCGTCCTCGGCACGCGCATCGTGCCGCGCGGAAGCGGAGTGCTGGCGGTCATGGGCACGGCCGCGGCGGCACCCCTCGTCGTCACCGGGCAGCTCACCGGGTGGGAGTCGGTGGCGGGCGGCGGTGCGGTTCTGGGGATGGTCGGGGCCGGGTGCCTCGTCATCGAGGCGGCGCGCATCTACCGCGCCAGGGGTACCTGGACAACCGACCCGGGCTGGCACCGGATGGCCGGGATCGGGCTGCTCGCGGGGGTGGGCTGGTTCGCAACGGGGTGCACGCTGGCATCGCTGCTGATCCTGTCCGCGGCCGTCGGGCTGATCCCGCCCGCGGAGGCGTGGTCATCGGCGCTCGTCGCGGCGCCTCTCGCGCTCGGCTGGGCGGTCCAGGTGCTCATCGGATCGTGGACGCACCTGCTGCCGTCCGTCGGGCCCGGCGGGCCGCGCGAGCACGGCGTGCAGCGCGAGGTGCTGGGCCGGGCTGCGACGCCTCGGCTGGTCGCGCTCAACGTGGGGACGTGCCTGTTGGCGGTCGGGTGGCCGATGGGCGTCGGCATCCTGGCGGGAGCCGGGGCCGTGCTCGCGGCTGGGGCGGTGGTCGGGAGCGTGGGTCTCGCGGCCTCGGCGCTCCGCGTGCGGGCTCGACCGGTGGCGCGACCGGTGGCGTGACCAAAGGCGTGACCCGGAGGCGCCGCGGCGGCCCGGCGCGACCGTGCCGCGTGCCGCCGCCCGGCGCGGCCGGCGAGTGCCGCGTGCCGCCGACCCGGGCCGGCGAGCGAGCCCCGTCAGGTCCGGATCGCGCCCCCGAGGGCGGCCGCGGTGGCGGGTCCTGCGAGCTCCGCGAGCGTGGCCCGGGCGAAGGTGCCGCGCAGGGCCTCCTGCCCCTCGAGGAAGATGTCGTGCACGTCGCAGGTCCCCTGGACGCCGCACGGACCGCCGCGCAGGACGCACGAGCGACGTCGGCTGTCCCCTTCGACGGCCTCGATCACCTCGAGCAGGCTGACGGCCGCCGCATCCCTGGTCAGCCTGTAGCCACCGCTGCGGCCCGCCGCCGCCTCGACCAGGCCGGCGTGCTGGAGATCCGCGAGGACCTGCGGCAGGAACCGGACGGGAATGTCCATCGCGTCGGCGATGCGGCGTGCGGAGAGCAACCCGTTGCCGGAGCCCCTGGCCAGGGCGAGCATCGCGCGTACGGCGTAGTCGCCGCGCTTGGTGAGTTCGAGGCGCATCGGGCGGAGTATGCGTCGGAACGGCAGATGGCGCAGTCGGAGCGCCTCCCCGTCGGCCGCCGCGGTCCCTTTCACCGACGGGGAGTCGGAGCCGGCGGATCGGCGTCCGGCCTCGCTCCGCCGGGCACACTCCGCCGGGGCAGGACCCGACACCCGGTAGACTCATCCGATGGCTCGGTTCTCATATGGCGGACAGGCGCTCATCGAGGGCGTGATGATGCGCGGTCGCGACGCGATCGCGGTCGCCCTGCGCCACCCCGACGGGCGGATCGTGTTCGAGACCGAGCGCCTCAATTCCGGGGTCCACGGCTTCAAGGGCGCCAAGTGGCCGTTCGTCCGCGGCCTCGTGATCCTGTACGAGACCCTCGTCGTCGGCACGAGGTGGCTGATCCGCTCGGCGGGCCTGCAGGCCGCGGAGGAAGGTGTCGAGATCGGCAAGAGCGCCGTCGCGTTGATGCTCCTGTTCACCGCCGTGCTCGGCATCGGCCTGTTCTTCATCCTGCCGCTGATCGTGGCCACGTTCACCGCGGGGAACATCGAGAACAGCCTGGTCCAGCACATCGTCGAGGGCCTGACCCGCATCGTGATCTTCTTCGCCTACCTGGCCGTGATCGCGCGCACCCCGGACGTCAAGCGCGTGTTCGCCTACCACGGCGCGGAGCACATGACGATCCACGCCCTCGAGGCCGGTGACACCCTCCGTCCCGAGGCGATCCGCAAGTACCCCACGGCCCACCCGCGCTGCGGCACGGAGTTCCTGGTCGTGGTGATCCTGCTCTCGATCCTCGCCTTCAGCCTGGTCGGGCGGCAGCCGCCCCTCGTGATGATCCTCAGCCGGATCCTGTTGATCCCGGTCATCGCCTCGGTCGGCTACGAGCTGCTCCGCGTCGGGGCCCGCCACCGGTCCAACCCGATCGTCAAGGTCGTCATGTGGCCCGGGATCCTGGTCCAGATGATCACGACCAAGCAGCCGACCGACGACATGATCGAGGTCGCGATCGTCTCGATCGAGGAGGCGCTCCGCGCCGACGGCGAGGCGGTCCCCGAGGGCGGCCTCGGCCTCGCCCGTGACCCGATGCCCAAGCCCGGGCGAGACGGCGGCACGGGCCCGCGACACGCTGGCGCCGGACGGCGAGACCGCCGCCGACAGCACGGCCGCCGGCGGGACCGCTGCCGGAGCGACCCATGCCGGCGGGATGGCGGTCGGCGCGACAGCCACCCCGGCCCCGGCTCCCCTCGCCGTCGAGATCGCCGCTCCGCTCGACCCGCCGGCCGCGGGCTGAGCCCCACGCCCGGGACGACCAGCCGATGCCCGACGAGTCAGGCCTCGACGCCAAGCTCGAGACCCTCGCCCGCCAGTACGACGAGGTCTCGGCGCAGCTCGCCACGCCCGAGGTCCACGCCGATCCCAACCAGCTCCGGACCCTGGGCCGCGAGCTGGCTCGCCTCGAACCGGTCGTCGCCGCATACCGCGAGCTGAGCGACGTCCGTGCCCAGCTCGCCGGCGCGCGCCAGATGCGCGATGCGGAGTCCGACGACGAGATGCGTGACCTCGCGCGGGCCGAGATCGCGGAGCTGGAGACGCGCGAGACGCGCCTGGTCGAGGAGCTCAAGGTCACCCTCCTGCCCCGCGACCCCAACGACGACCGCAACGTCATCGTCGAGATCCGGGCGGGGGCCGGGGGAGAGGAGGCCGCCCTGTTCGCCGCCGAGCTCCTCCGCATGTACACCCGCTACGCGCAGGAGCACCGGTTCCACACCGACCTGATGAGCGTCAACGAGACCGGCATCGGCGGCATCAAGGAGGCGATCCTGGAGGTCGCCGGCGACGGCGCCTACAGCCGGCTCAAGTTCGAGGGCGGCGTCCACCGCGTCCAGCGCGTCCCGTCCACGGAGTCGAGCGGCCGGATCCACACGAGCACGGCCACCGTCATCGTCCTGCCCGAGGTGGACGAGGTCGAGGTGGAGATCGACGAGGCGCGCGACCTCCGGATCGACGTCAAGCGCGCGTCGGGCCCGGGCGGCCAGTCCGTCAACACCACCGACTCCGCCGTGCGGATCACCCACCTGCCCACCGGCCTGGTGGTCGAGATCCAGGACGAGAAGAGCCAGCACAAGAACAAGGCGAAGGCGATGGCGGTCCTGCGCTCCCGCCTGTACGACCTGGAGCTGGCGAAGCAGCGCGAGGCCCAGAGCGCGGAGCGGCGGACGATGGTCACGGCGGGCGACCGGTCGGAGAAGATCCGCACCTACAACTTCCCCGACAACCGCGTGACGGATCACCGCATCGGGGTCACGATCCACAACGTGCCGGGCGTGCTCGAGGGGCAGATCGATGCGCTGATCGACGCCCTCCAGATGGCCGACCGGGCGGACCGCCTGCACGACCTCACGGAGACCGGCGGGTAATCGCGGTGTCCGACCCCGTCCCCGTCGTCGCGACCCTCGTGGCATCCGCTGCGAGCCGTCTCGCCGCCTCGGGTTCCGGGTCGCCCCGCCTGGACGCGGAGCTGCTGCTGGCCCAGGCGCTCGGCACCGACCGGACGGGGATCCTGGCGCACCCGTCCGCGCTCGTCGGCGATGGGCCCCGGGCATCCTTCGAGGCCCTCGTCGCGCGCCGGGAGCGGGGCGAGCCGGTGGCCTACCTGCGCGGCTTCCGGGAGTTTCACGGGCTGGCGATCGGCACCGACGAGCGCGCCCTGGTGCCGCGCCCCGAGACGGAGCTCATCGTGGACGCGGCCATCGCGGCAGTCGTCACGCGGCTGACGGGTGCTCCGCGACCCGTCGGAGCGCCGCCGCTTCGGGTCGCGGACGTCGGCACGGGGTCCGGAGCGATCGCCGTGGCACTGCTCGCCGCCCTTCGCCGACGCCGGATGGCCGACCAGGTGCAGGTGGACGCGATCGATCTGTCCGCCGGCGCGCTCCAGCTCGCGCGCGAGAACGCCGCGAGCCACGGCGTGGCCGACCGGATGACCTTCCTGCTGGCGGACCTCCTCCCGGAGCGGGCCTTGCACCCGTACGTCGTGATCTGCGCCAACCTGCCGTACGTGCCCACCGGGGACCTGGACGGGGCACCGGACCTTGCGTTCGAGCCGCGAGCCGCGCTCGACGGAGGCCCGGATGGCCTCACGGTCATCCGCCGGCTGCTGGACCTGCTGCCGGGGTCGCTCGCCGCGGACGGGCTGGCGCTGCTGGAGATCGGCGCTGGCCAGGGCGAGGCCATCGTCCGCGAGACCGCGGCCCGGCTGCCCGGATGGCGCTGCTCGGTCGTGGCCGACCTCGCGCGGCTGCCGCGCATGGCTCGGATCGAACCGCCTGCGGCACCCGCCGCACTCGCCCCTCGGCCATCACGGCCATGAGGAACCATCGGCCCGCTGTCCGGCCGGAGCCCGCCTTCCCGATCCGGATGATGGCCCTCGACATCGACGGGACACTCGTGGGACACGACACGCGTCTCTCGCCGAGGATCCGCGACGCGATCGCGGGCGCCATTGATCGCGGCGTGCGCGTCTCGCTCGCGACGGGCCGGCGCCCCGTCTCCGCCGTCGGCTTCGCCAACCAGCTCGGCCTCACCGAGCCGATCATCGCCCACCAGGGGGCTGTCATCCGCGCGATGCCAAGGCGGCGCGAGGTGGTCCACGACGAGGTCGTGCCGCAGCGCGGCCGCGTCGGGCGGTTGCTGTACCACAGGCCCATGGACCCGGCCGTGATCCGGGAGGCCCTCGCCTGGTGTGCCGCCAATGGCCTGCAGGCGCACGTGAACGACCTCGAGGAGATCCTGGCGTCATCGGACGATCCCAACTACGAGGACTACTCCTCCTACTACGGCCGGGACGCCACGTTCGTCGCGGACCTCGCCGGCGCCGTGGTCCGGCCGATGACCAAGGTGATCTCCTCGGGTGCGCCGCCGGCCCCGATGCTGCTGATCGGCGAGGCGCGGCGCGCGTTCGCCGGCCGGGCCAGCCCGACCGTGTCGCACCCCCGCTTCCTCGAGTTCGTCGCGGAGGGGGTCTCGAAGGGCCGCGCGGTGGCCCTGCTGGCGCATCGGGCCGGGATCCCCCTCGGCCAGGTGATGACGATCGGTGACGCGCTCAACGACCTGGAGATGATCGCGGACGCCGGGCACGGGACGGCGATGCTGAGCTCCCCGGTGGAGCTGTGGCCGTCGGCGCGGTATCTTGCGGCGCCGGTGGAGGAGGACGGGTCCGCGGTCGTGATCGAGTCGCTCGTGCTGGTCCCGCCCGACGAGGCCGCGCGCAATGCCGCCCGGCTCGCCGAAGCCGCGCGCGAGCACCGGCGGGCGGTGCTGGGGTCTGACGCATCGGATACGGCGGACGCGTCCCACCCGGCCGGCGCGACCCACCCGGCCGGCGCGAGTCCGCGCGCTGAGCGCACCCGTCGCCCGTATCCTCCCGGACGGCGACGAGACGCGTGCCATCGCCGTGGACCTGCTGCGCGCGGGCGGCGTCGTCGCGGTGCCCACCGACACCGTGTACGGGATCGCCGCGGACATGGCCCTCCCCGATGCAATCGAGCGCCTGTTCGCCGCCAAGCGCCGGCCGCCCGAGAAGGCCGTGGCCGTCCTGCTGTCCGACGCCGCCCAGGCCTGGACGCTGGGCACTGCCGTTCCCGCGGCGCGTGTGCTGGGCGAGCGGTTCTGGCCGGGCGGGCTCACCCTGGTGCTCACGGTCCGTCCCGGCGTCCGCCTCCCGCGCGTCCTCGCCGGCGGCGCGCCGACCATCGGCGTCCGCGTGCCCGATCACCCGGCGCCGCGGGCCCTCGCCGCCGCCCTCGGCCCGTTGCCCACGACCTCCGCCAACGTCTCCGGCGAGCCCGACGCCCGCGACGCGCGGGAGATCGCGGCCAGGCTCGGAGGTGCCCTCGCGCTCGTCATCGACGGCGGGCCGATCAACGGCGGTCCCGCGTCCACGGTGGTGGATCTGACCCTGGACCTGCCCGTGATCCTCCGGGAAGGTGCGATCCCCGCGGCGGCCATCGTCGAGTCGCTGGAGCGAGCCGGACTGCTCCACGCGATCGAGGCGTAGCCGGCCGCGGAGCGCCATGCGGGCGTGCCGGGCGCGAGGCGCGGCGCGGCCGACCCGCGCGCCGGGCCGGAGCCCTGGCGCACCATGCCGGCGGGGCGAACCGACCAGGCGGGGCGGACCGAGCCGGGCGGGCGCCTGAACGCCCACCGTTCACTGCAGCGGTCGGCACGCTCCGGGTGCCCGCATCGGCGCCAGGCTGCCCGCCCGGCGGGCCTGATCGTCGTCGAGGTGCCGCTGCGCTCCGTGCCCGGGGCTCCGATCCCGCAATGGGGCCGGCACGCCGCGCGCGGACCGTTCACGCCGGCCGCTCGAAGAAGCGGACCGCAACGCGAACGCCCGGGTCATAACCGCCACAGTGATCGCCAGGCGATCACTCGCGGCCGGTCGCCGTCACCAGGCAGGCCGCGGAACCATCGTCGTTCGCAACCCGCACGGATCCCGGTCCAGGGATCCGAGAAAGGTGCGCCGGCACACGGCACCTCTGCCTGTGGACCATGGGAGAATGGCCCCGGTCCCGCGTCCAGCCGCCCGAGGAGGTCTCTCGCCGTGTCCCACGTCGTCGCCCCGTCCGCCGCGTGGGCGCCCATCGCCGAGGTTGACCCGGAGCTGTGGGCGGCGATGGAGGCCGAGCGGCACCGCCAGACGGACAAGATCGAGCTGATCGCAAGCGAGAACTACGTCTACGCGGCGGTCGAGGAGGCGCAGGGCTCCTGGCTCACCAACAAGTACGCCGAGGGCCTCCCGGGGAGGCGCTACTACGGCGGCTGCGAGTACGTGGACGTCGCGGAGGAGCTGGCGAGGTCGCGCGCCCTGGCGCTCTTCCCGGGCGCCGACCATGTCAATGTCCAGCCGCACTCCGGCGCGCAGGCCAACATGGCGGCCTACTTCGCGATCCTGCGGCCGGGCGACCGCATCCTGGGCATGAACCTCGCCCACGGCGGTCACCTCACCCACGGCTCCCCGGTCAACTTCTCGGGCCGCCTGTACGAGGTCCACGCCTACGGCGTGACCCGCGAGACGGAACGGATCGACTACGACATCCTCGAGGCGCAGGCCGCGGAGGTCCGCCCGAAGGTGATCGTGGCGGGCGCATCGGCCTACCCGCGAACCTGGGACTTCGAGCGGCTCGCCGCTATCGCGCACGGTGTGGGAGCGCTCCTGTTCGTGGACATGGCCCATTTCGCGGGCCTCGTGGCCGCAGGCCTCCACCCGAGCCCCTTCCCGCACGCGGATCTGGTCACGACCACGACCCACAAGACCCTCCGCGGCCCGCGTGGAGGCCTCGTGTTCGCCCGCGCGGACCTGCCCGAGGGCATCGATCGCGGCGACTTCCCGGCGCTCGGGCGGAACACCCTCGCCCAGGCGGTCGACAAGAGCGTCTTCCCGGGCGTGCAGGGTGGCCCGCTCATGCACGTCATCGCCGCCAAGGCCGTCGCCCTCCGCCTCGCGGCGACCGAGGACTTCCGCCGCGACCAGGCCCGCACGATCGAGAACGCCGCAGTGCTGGCCGAGACCGTCTCCGACGCGGGCGCGCGGCTGGTGAGCGGCGGGACGGACAACCACCTCGCGCTCGTCGACGTGACGCCGCTCGGCGTGACCGGTCGCGAGGCGGAAGCCCTCCTCGACGACGTCGGCATCACCGTCAACAAGAACGCCATCCCGTTCGACGTGAACCCGCCCAACGTCGCCAGCGGGATCCGGATCGGGACGCCCGCGACAACCACCCGGGGCATGGGTCCGGACGAGATGCGCTCGATCGGCCGCTGGATCGTGGACGCGATCCGGGACCGGGAGGACGCCGCGGTCCACGCGCGGATCGGGGCCGAGATCCTGGACCTCGTGGCGCGGTTCCCCGTCCCGGGCCTCCCCCGCGACCGCGCCTGAGCCCCAGCCGTGCGGCTGATCCCGACGCTGGGCGCGGTGCTCCCGCTGTTCGTTGCCGCGTTCGGGGTCGCCGCTCTCCTGTCGCTCCTCCTCACGCCCTTCGTCCGGCGCGTGGCGATCCGCCTCGACAACATCGATCGGCCCGACGACCGGCGTGTCAATGCGTCCCCGATCCCGCGGGGTGGCGGCGTCGCGGTTGCGATCGCGTTCCTGCTCGTGGCCGTCGCCGGCATCGCCATCAACACGCAGACGCACGCCATCCCGGTCCCCCTGACCCTGGGGACGACCGACCTCATCGCCCTCCTCGCGGGCGGAGCCGTCGCGACGCTGCTGGGGGTGCTGGACGACACGTTCCAGCTCCGGGCCCGCTGGCAGTTGCTCGGCCAGCTCGTGCTCGCCGGGCTCGCGGTCGCGGCCGGGATCACCGTCACCTACCTCAACAACCCGTTCGGGCCCGAGACCATCAACCTGGGCGAGCCATTCGCGATCGGCTTCACGGTCCTGTGGATCGTGGGGATGATCAACAGCATCAACTTCATCGACGGCCTTGACGGGCTGTCGACCGGCATCGCGCTGATCGCCGCCGTCACGCTCGGCCTGATCTCGATCACGGCCGGCATCGCCCAGCCCTTCATCGGGATCCTGTGCTTCGCGCTGGCGGGCTCGCTGCTCGGGTTCCTGCGCTGGAACTTCCATCCCGCGTCGATCTTCATCGGAACCAGTGGCGTGATGTTCGTCGGCTACACGCTGGCGATCCTCTCGATCCTCGGGACCGCGAAGGTGGCGGTGGCCGTGCTCGTCCTCGGCGTCCCCATCCTCGACACCTTCTGGATCATCGTCCGCCGTCTCAGCAACGGCAGCTCGCCGTTCACGCCGGACCGCGGCCACATCCACCACCGCCTGCTGGACCTGGGCCTCTCGCACAGCCAGACCGTGCTCGTGATCTACGCCCTCTGCATCGGGCTCGCGGTGCTCTCGCTGGTGCTGTCCGGCACGGGCCAGGTCTACGCGTTCCTGGGCCTCGCGGTCCTGTTCGGTCTCGGCCTGTTCCTCCTGACGCGGGGCGAGTCCGGCGACGCGCTCGAGGCGGAGACGTACGAGGAGGCGGCTCCCGGAAAGGACTAGGCCGGCGTGGCCGTATAGGACCTCCCGGCTATATAGGTGGCATGAGGGGCGGTGCTAGCATCGCCGCGCCCGTTCCCCGGAGTCGGCCGGGCACCCGAGGGGCCCCATGCCGCCGCTGCTCTCAATCCTGCTTGATCGCGATCATCCTTGTCGTCGCCGGGGTGATCGTCTCCTTCCTGGTCCGGCGCCGTCGCGCGTCGCAGGCGGCGAAGCGTCGTGCCGCGGCGATCAACGTGCCCGAGCTCTCCGAGGGTGACATCGCCTGGCGGATCGGTGCTGTGGACGGCGAGTGGCAGCGGGTCGTCGGGGCGAGCCATGCCGCCGCGCAGGCAGCGGCAGCGGATGCAGCCCGGGCCGAGCAGGATGCCGCCGCCGCGGCCACGTTCGCCGCAGCGTTCGCGGCCGCCGCCGCCGCGTTCGCCGCGCAGAGCAGGAGGCATTCGACGCCGCCTCCAGGGAGGCGGGCCTCCTGGGCGACGAAGACGTCCCGGCGACCGCGGTCCCGGTCGCCGCCATCGCGGCCGTGCCGGCCGTGTCCACCCGCGCGAAGGGGGGCCTGACG
Organism: uncultured Chloroflexia bacterium; assembly: GCA_963776395.1. Lineage (GTDB taxonomy): Bacteria > Chloroflexota > Limnocylindria > Limnocylindrales > CSP1-4 > CAIXZV01. Next base: position 691,659 of record CAVZML010000005.1, read on the forward strand.
GCGACTGCCGCCGAGGCGACACGGCGCCGCCGGCTGGCGAGGGACGCCTCCGGCGTGCTGCTCGCGGCGTGTCTCGCGATCCTGGCCGTCGCCATCTTCGCGCCCGCGCTCATCGCCGGGCCCACCCCGTCGGCATCGGCTGCGCCCACGCTGGTTGCGATCGCGGATGCGCCGACGCCGTCTCCGACCTTCATGGCCGTCGCGACGCCAAACCTCCGCCCGACGCCCTCGGCCTCCCCGAGCCCATCGCCGTCACCATCGCCCTCGCCCAGCCCGGCGCCCAGCCCGTCCGTGGCCGCCGCGGCGACTGTCAAGCCGACACCCAGGCCGACCCCGCGGAAGACCCCGCGACCGGCGCCGCGAGCCACCCCGCGACCCACCCCGCCGCCTACGCCCAGGCCCACGCCGAAGCCCACGCCGAAGCCGACACCGAGGCCGACTCCGAGGCCCACGCCGAGGCCGACACCCAGCCCCCGGTCGCCGTCGCGAGGCTCACATCGTGCGGCGGCAACACGGCCTCGTTCACCAGCGCGGGCTCCAAGAACGGAACGATCCTGTGGAACTTCGGAGACGGCGCGACATCGACGCTGGCGAGTCCGACGCATCCCTTCGCCGACGGACCGTGGACGATCGTCCTCAAGGTCACCGGAAGCGGCGGTAGCTACGACCTCGCTTCCGTGAACATCACCATCCCGTGTCCGTAGGGAGTCCGATCGTGCGCCGCCTGCTCTCTGCCGCTGCCGTCGCCGTCCTGGTCGCCGGCATCCTGCCCGTCCACGCCATGGCGGCCACCGCCGTCGCGGACGACCAGGCCGTCTCCGTCGTGGAGGACACGACGAAGGGCATCACGCTCACCGCGAACGGAGGCGACGGCGAGCTGACGTTCAGCGTGGTGGCCCAGCCCCATCACGGGTCGCTAACGGGCACGGCGCCGGACCTCGCCTACGAGCCGGACCACGACTTCAACGGCGCCGACGAATTCACCTTCCTGGTGAACGACACGTTCGAGGACTCCAACGTCGCAACCGTGTCGATCACCGTCACGCCCGTGAACGACCCCCCGGTCGCCAACGACGATCCCGGGTCCGCCTGTCAGCCGCCTGGCTTGTTCGACGGCTCGTTCCCGATCCCTGAGGACTACGTCCTCGGGCCGATGCCGGCCACCCTTCCCTGCGACCTCGGCACCAACGACACGGACGTCGACGGCGACACGCTGGCGTTCGACCTGGTGACCCAGGCCGCCCACGGGGTCGCGAGCGTCGGCGCGGACGGAAGCTGGAGCTACACCCCGGACGCCGACTTCTTCACGCCGGTCCTGGACTACACCTCCGAATTCGTTCACCTACCGTGTCTCGGATGGCACCGCGTGGTCGCCCCCGGCGACGATGCGCCTGTGGATCGCGCCCGTGAACGACGCGCCGACCTTCACCTCCGGCGGGGACGTCTCGGTCGGGGAGGACTCCGGTCCCTACAGCGCGCCGTGGGCGGCGTCCATCAGCCCGGGCCCCGGCGAGGTCGACCAGGCGGTCACCTTCGTCGCCACGCCACCAACCCGTCCCTGTTCGAGACGGCGCCTTCGATCTCGCCGGCCGGCGCGCTCACCTTCACTCCCCGGGACAACTGGTATGGCTCGTCCACGGTGACCGTCCGCGCGCACGACGACGGCGGGCTGGAGGACTACGGCGTCGCCGGCGTGACACCCGTGGACACGAGCGCCGACCAGGTCTTCACGATCACCGTCTCACCGGCCAACGACGCCCCGGTCCCGGAACCCGCGAGCGCGATCCTCGACGAGGACGTCGGGTCGTGGCTCATCGCCGTCTCCGCCGTCGACCCGGACGGCGACGCGACGACCGCGTTCTCCGTGGCGACGCAGGCCGGGCACGGCCAGGTCGCCGAGTCCGCCGACGTCGACTGCAGCCCGCCGGGCACGTGCATCGGCGCGTTCCTGTACACGCCGGATCCAGACTTCAACGGTCCCGACTCGTTCACCTTCACGGCCACCGACGGAACCTCGACGTCGGCGCCCGCGACGGTGTCCGTCACGGTCGTCCCGAAGAACGATGCCCCGGTCTGTGCGGGTGCGAGTCCCATCGCCGGTGACGAGGATGCCCAGCAGTCCGGTTCCGTCTCGTGCACCGACGTCGACGGCGACGCCCTGACCTACGGCCTCGTCGACGATGCCGGCCACGGCACCGCGGCCGTCGCCGCGGACGGCGCGTGGACCTACACTCCCGACCCCGACTACAGCGGCCCGGATGGCTTCACGTTCACCGCCGGCGACGGGCTCGACACCTCCACCCCGGCGACCGCTGGCCCTCACGGTCACGCCGGTCAACGACAGGCCGACGTGCGCGGGCCTCGCGCTCGCCACCGACAAGAACGTCGCGGTCGGGGGCATCGTCGCCTGTACCGACCTCGAGGGCACCGCCCTCACCCTGGCCGTGAGCAGCCCGCCGGTGCGCGGGACCGTCGACCCCTTCGAGACGGGCACCGGCGCGTTCACCTACACCCCGGGGCCGGGCGTCACGGGCACGGACAGCTTCGAGGTGACGGCGACCGACGGCGACCTGGTCTCTGACCCCGTCACGGTCGAGATCTCGATCGCCAACCACGCACCCGTCTGCTCAGGCGCCTCACCGTCGGCGGCAGACGAGGACACGGCCCAGGCTGGGACCATCTCCTGTGCCGACGAGGATGGCGACACGCTCGCCTTTGCGAAGGCCGGCGACCCGGCCCACGGCTCGGTCGTCGTCGACGCGGACACCGGTGCCTGGACCTACACGCCGGATCGCGACTACAACGGCGGCGACGCGTTCACCGCCACTGCGACCGACGGCGCGGCGACGTCCGCGCCGGCGACGATCGCGCTCGCTGTCACGGCGGTGAACGACGTGCCCGCCTGCGATCCGGTGGCCTCGTCGGGCGACGAGGAGGTCGCGCAGGGCGGGACCATCGCCTGCATCGACGCGGAGAACGACCCCATCACGTATGCGAAGGCAAGTGACCCTGCCCTGGGCGCGGCCACCGTGGCCGCGAACGGCCTCTGGACCTACAACCCTGGCCTGAACCGCAACGGCACGGACTCGTTCACGTTCACGGCCGCGGACGCCCTCGGGGCATCGCCGCCGCAGACGGTGTCGCTGACCCTGGTGGACGTGAACGACCTGCCCGACGCACGGCTCGACTACTTCACCGTCAACGCCGCGAGCGTCGGCACGTTGACCATCCTCGCGAACGACTTCTCCGGGCCGGTGATCGGTTCAGCCACCTCCGAGCCAACCGACGCGATCACCATCACCTCGGTGACCCAGGGGACCAGGGGGACCGTCTCGATCGCACCCGGGGGCACCGCCATCGTCTACGACGTCAAGGGCTGCGCATCCGGAGGCGACTCGTTCCGCTACACGATCACGGACGGCCACGGCCTGACCGACACCGCCGACGTCTTCGTCACCATCGCCCGCCCGGGCACCAACGGCCTGTTGAGCAGTCCGATCACCGACACGCCGAGCGTGGGCCTCGTCGCCAACGCCACGATGGGCTCGACCGTCCCGGCGAAGGTCTCCTGGTGCGGCGTGACCCGGAGCGGCTACTCGGTCCGCTCCTACACGGTTCAGCAGAGCACCAACGGCGGCCTCACGTTCTCGAGCACCCTGAGCCTGACCAGCAAGACGGCGACCTCGAGCGCGCGCAACCTCTCCGTGGGCACGACGTACCGCTGGCGCGCCAGGACGACCGACTCCGGCGGCCACAGCGGCGCCTACGCGCAGTCGCTCACCGCCCGGGTCGCCCGCTACCAGGAGAGCAGCACGGAGATCGCCTACTCGGGCCTCTGGTCGAAAAGCTCGACCGCGAAGGCGTCCGGCGGGGCAGAGAAGTACGCATCCGTCAAGGGTGCCTCGGCCACCATCACGCTGACCAACGTCCGCCAGGTCGCGATCGTCGGCCCGCGCTCGTCCACGCGCGGCTCCTTCGAGGTCTGGATCGATGGCGCGAAGGTCGCCACCGTCAGCGAGAAGGCCTCCACGACGGTCTACAGCCGGCTGCTGTACGTCAGGAGCCTGACGAGCGGCGTCGGGGTCTCCCATACGATCGAGATCCGGGTCGCGGGCAACGGCCGGGTCGACCTGGACGCCATCCTGGCCCTGTCCTGACGAGCGCTGACGCGTCCTGACCCGCCCTGGCCCGTCCTGACTCCCGGGGGCCTCTGGTATAGTCACGACCGCGGTGAACGGTCGCCCATGAACACCGGTTTCGGAGCCTATCTAGCGCTGTTCTCCGAGACGGGCGTGCTCCTCCTGGTCACGACCCTCGCGGGAGTGGCGGCGGGCTACTGGGTCGACCAGCGGCTCGGCACAGTGCCGGTCTTCGTCCTCGTCGGCTTCCTCGCCGGCGCCGGGATCGGGACGATCGGGATCTACCGACTCATCACGCGGTTCCTGAAGCGGCTCGACTAGACCGGCCACGGAACGGGCTCGACGAAGCGCGGACCACGGTCCGCGCGACTGACTGCTTGGAGGAAACGTGAGCGACACGCCGGCGGAGCGATCCCGGGGCCTGTCCCAGCGCAACTACATCCTGCTGCTGCTGGTGCTCGTCTTCGTGATCGATGCCCTGGCGATGATGTTCGCGCCGCCGTACGACCCGCAGGCCGAGGCCGGCGCCGCCTGTGCCTACCCCGTCTGCTTCATCAACGGCAACCTCGAGCTGCCGGCGCCGCACGTGGTCTGGCCCGCGGACTACAGCAACACCAGCCTGATCACGTTCGAGCCCAGCATCACCTCGACGATCGTGACCATGTGGGGCGTCATGGTCATCACGATCCTGACCCTCGTGCTGATGGCCCGCGGGCGGGCGATGATCCCGGGCAGGGCGCAGAACGCCATCGAGCACGTGTGGGAGCTGCTGGAGGGGTTCGCGACCTCGCTCGGCGGGCCCCTGGCCAAGCCCTACATCCCGCTCTTCGCGGGGTTCTTCATCTTCATCCTGTTCTGCAACTGGAGCGGCCTGCTCCCGTTCATCGGCAAGGTCGAGTTCGTCCGGGCGCCGACCAGCGACGTCAACATCACGATCGGCCTGGCTCTCGTCGCGTTCACCTTCTTCGAGTACCAGGGCTTCAAGGCGCTGGGGGTCGGGGGCTACCTGTCCAAGTTCTTCCCGTTCGGGGAGTTCCGCAAGGGGGTCGGGGCCGGGATCATCGCGGTGTTCGTCGGCCTGATCGAGCTCCTCCTCGAGTTCGTGAAGCCCGTCACGCTGTCGATGCGACTCTTCGGCAACATCTACGGCGGCGAGGTGGCGCTCGCGGTGCTCACCGCGCTCACCATCGCGATCATCCCCATGGCGATGATCGCGCTCGAGCTGATGCTCAACCTCGTGCAGGCGCTCATCTTCGCGACGCTGACCCTCATGTTCACCCTCGCCGCCATGGAGCACCACGGCGACGGGGACCACGAGGGTGCGTCGCATCCCACGGAGCCCGTGGCCTGGCCGGTCGATCCGGAGCAGGTCGTGGCGGGCGTCTGACCAATCCAGGGACCAGGACCCGGCCGACGACCGGGACAACGGAGGGAACCAGGGATCATGGAGCACCTAGGCGCAGGCCTCGCGGCCCTCGGCGTGATCGGCCCCGGCATCGGCATCGGCATCCTCGCCGGCCTGTCGAGCAGCGCGATCGGCCGCAACCCGGATGCCGCCGGCCAGATCCGCGGCCTCGCGATCATCCTCGCGGCGTTCGCCGAAGGCCTCGGCGTCCTCGCGGTGGTCGTCGGCCTGCTCGCCATCTTCATCAAGTAACGACGGCCTGGGACGACGCCCGTGGACATCCTCGCCATGGTCGGTGAGACCACCCGCCAGGTGGTCACGCCGGCCGCGGAAGGCGGCACTGGATTCCAGATCAACCTGTTCTGGGTGATCGTCAGCGCCGTCAACTTCATCGTCTTCTTCCTGATCGTCAAGTCGCTCGCGTTCAAGGGCCTGACCCAGACCCTCGACACCCGCCGCGCGCGCATCGAGCAGGGCCTCAGTGATGCGGAGCAGGCGCGCAGCGACCGCGAGTCGGCCGAGCGGGAGCGGCTCGCCGCCCTGACCGAGGCCCGACGCGAGGCGAACGAGATCATCAACCGCGCCCAGAAGGTCGCGTCGGAGACCCGCGAGGCGGACATCGCCGCCACCCGCGAGGAGCTGGGCCGGCTGCGCGAGCGCGCCTCCGCCGAGATCGAGACGGAGAAGCAGCGGGCGATCGCCGAGCTCCGCGGCGAGGTCACGGACCTCGCCCTCGCGGCGGCCGGCCGTGTCGTCGGCGAGGCGATGACCAGCGATCGCCAGCGCAGGCTCGTCGCCGACTTCCTCGCCGAGTCGGCCGGGGCGGGCGGGCAGCCCAACTGATGGCCCGACCCGTCGCCGCCGCACGCCGCTACGCGGAGGCCGCCTTCGAGGTGGCCCTCGCGTCGGGACAGCTCGACCGCTGGAAGGAGGACCTCGCCCTCGCGGCGGATATCCTCGGCCGGCCGGACGTCGAGCCCGTCGTGCACAGCCCGGCGGTCCCCCTCGCCCAGCGCCAGGCAGTCGTGTCGGCGCTGCTGGGGTCGCGGATCCAGCCGGGGGCGCTGCACCTCGTCAACCTCCTCGTGGCGCGCGGTCGGTCGAACACCCTCGGACGCGTGTCGGAGGAGTACAACCGCCGCCTCAACGCCCACCGCGGGGTCGTGATGGCCACGGTCTCGAGTGCCGTGCCGCTGACCCCGGACGAGGCCGCCGCGATCCAGAGCCGGGTCGAGGCGATGGCCGGGGCCCCGATCGAGCTGCGCACGGTGGTCGACCCCGACCTCCTCGGCGGGCTCACGATCCAGGTCCGCGACCGGCTCCTCGACGCCTCGATCCGCGGCCGCCTCGAGCGGCTGCGGGACCAGCTACACGCGGGGGGACGCCTCCGCTAGCCCCCCGCCCGCGCCGCCGGTCGGCAGGCCGGCGCGAACGGGAGCCTGCGAACGCCCAGACGGAGACGCCATGGCCATCCGGTCAGACGAGATCATCAGCATCATCAAGAGCAAGATCGAGTCGTTCGACGAGACGACCGAGACCCGCAGCGTCGGGACGGTCGTGGAGGTCGGCGACGGGATCGCCCAGGTGTATGGCCTGGACGCCGCCCTCATGTCGGAGCTGCTCGAGTTCCCGAACGGGGTGATGGGCATGGCCCTGAACCTCGAGGAGGAGACCGTCGGTGCGGTCATCCTCGGCGACGCCACCTCGATCAAGGAGGGGGACCGTGTCCGCACGACCGGTCGCGTCGTCGAGGTGCCCGTCGGTTCCGCTCTGCTCGGCCGGGTGGTGGACCCGCTGGGCAACGCGATCGACGGCAAGGGCGAGATCCCGCGCACCAAGACCCGCCCCGTCGAGCGCATCGCGCCGGGCGTCATCACGCGCCAGGGCGTCGACACGCCGGTGCAGACGGGGATCAAGGCGATCGACGCCCTGATCCCGATCGGCCGCGGCCAGCGCGAGCTGATCATCGGCGACCGCCAGACCGGCAAGACCGCCATCGCGATCGACACGATCATCAACCAGAGGGGCGGCGACCTCGTCTGCATCTACGTGGCGATCGGGCAGAAGCTCTCGACCGTCGCCCAGACCGTGGCGACCCTCGAGAAGCACGGCGCGATGGCCCACACCATCGTGGTCGTGGCCGGCGCGGAGGATCCCGCCCCGCTCCAGTACCTCGCCCCGTACGCGGGCGTGGCGATGGGCGAGGAGATCATGGAGGTCGGGGTCGAGATCGACGGGAGGACGGTCAAGGACGCCCTGTGCGTCTACGACGACCTCTCCAAGCACGCCTGGGCATACCGCGAGATGGCGCTGCTGCTCCGCCGGCCCCCCGGCCGCGAGGCCTACCCGGGCGACGTGTTCTACCTCCACAGCCGCCTCCTCGAGCGTGCCGCACGCATGAGCGACGCGAACGGTGGCGGCTCGCTGACGGCCCTGCCGATCATCGAGACCCAGGCCAACGACGTGTCCGCGTACATCCCGACCAACGTGATCTCGATCACGGACGGCCAGATCTTCCTCGAGACCGACCTGTTCAACGCGGGCCAGCGGCCGGCCATGAACATCGGCATCTCGGTCAGCCGGGTCGGCTCCGCCGCGCAGACCAAGGCGATGAAGAAGGTGGCCGGGCCGCTCAAGCTCGACCTCGCGCAGTACCGCGCCCTCGCGGCCTTCGCGCAGTTCGCGGGCGACCTCGACAAGGCGACGCGCGACCAGCTGAACCGGGGCGAGAAGCTGTCCGAGATCGTCAAGCAGCCGCAGTACCAGCCGCTGCCGGTCGAGAAGCAGGTCGCGATCCTGGTCGCGGCCACGACCGGCAAGCTGGACGACGTCCCGACGCCCCGGGTCAAGGAGTTCGAGACGCAGCTCTACCGGTTCCTCGAGACCGAGCGGCCGCAAATTCTCGAGGACCTCGCCACCGGCAGGACCCTGACCGACGAGATCGCGACGGCGCTCGGGGAGGCGATCGATGCCTTCCGCCTGTCGTTCCTGGCCTGAGCGGACATGGGTATCGTGACCCGCCGGGCGACGCGGACCAATGCCTAGCCAGCGCGAGATCCGGCGCCGGATCGGGTCTGCGAAGAACATCAAGCAGATCACCCGGGCGATGCAGTTCGTCGCGGCCTCCAAGCTCCGACGCGCGCAGGAGTCCACGCTCGCCGCCCGCCCCTACCGGGAGACGCTCGACGAGGTCATCGCGGACCTCGCGGTGGTGCTCGGCAAGACCGACCATCCGCTCCTCGCGGACCGGGACCTGGGCGGTGAGCACAACCGCCTGATCGTGATCATCACCAGCGACCGCGGCCTCGCGGGGGCGCTGAACACCAACACGATCCGCTTCGCGGCCCGCGAGATCACCGAGCACCCGGGCGATCTCAAGGTGGCCACGGTCGGCCGCAAGGGTCGCGACGCCATGCGCCGTGCCCGGGTGCCGATCGCGGCCCACTTCGAGGGCTTCGGTGACCGCCCCGCGTTCTCCGACGTCCTGCCCCTCGCCCGCCTGGTGACCGACGACTTCGTCGCCGGGACGTACGACCGCGTCGACGTCGTCTACTCCCGGTTCGTGTCCACGCTCGTCCAGAGGCCCGTCGTGGAGAGGCTCCTCCCGGTCGAGCCGTCCGAGGACACCAGGGGGATCCCGGGCAACCAGTTCCTGTTCGAGCCCAACCCTGCGACCTTCCTCCGGTCGGTCCTCCCGCGCTACGTCGCGACCCGCCTGTTCCAGGCGGTGCTCGAGTCCAAGGCCAGCGAGGAGTCGTCCCGGATGGTCGCCATGAAGAACGCCACCGAGAACGCCCAGGAGCTCATCGAGGACCTGACGCTCTCATACAACAAGGTCCGTCAGGCCAACATCACGCGCGAGATGGTCGAAATCGCGAGCGGCGCCCAGGCTCGCTAGGCCGGCGCAGACGAGGAGGCAACCCCACCCATGGCGACCGCCGCCCCTTCCGCGACCGGCCGGGTCATCCAGATCACCGGTCCGGTCGTCGACATCGAGTTCCCCGCCGGCCAGCTGCCGGCGATCTACAACGCCGTCGAGATCCTCCGCGAGGGCCAGGACCCGCTGACCTGCGAGGTGCAGCAGCACCTGGGCAACAACTGGGTCCGCGCCGTGGCGATGACCACCACGGACGGCCTGGCCCGCAGCACGGCCGTCCTCGATACGGGCGCGCCGATCACGGTCCCCGTCGGCGAGGTCACCCTCGGCCGCGTGTTCGACGTCCTCGGCCACCCGATCGACGGCAAGGGCCCCGTGAACGCCGAGCAGACCCTGCCGATCCACCGCCGGCCGCCATCCTTCGAGGACCAGACCACCGAGGTCGAGGTCTTCGAGACGGGCCTCAAGGTCATCGACCTCGTGTGCCCCTTCCGCAAGGGCGGCAAGGTCGGCATCTTCGGTGGCGCCGGCGTCGGCAAGACCGTCATCATCCAGGAGCTGATCAACAACGTCGCCAAGGAGCACGCCGGCGTGTCGGTGTTCGCCGGGGTCGGCGAGCGCTCCCGCGAGGGCAACGACCTCATCAAGGAGATGACCGAGTCGGGCGTCATCAAGAGCACGGCGTTCGTGTTCGGCCAGATGAACGAACCGCCGGGTGCGCGCCAGCGCGTCGGCCTCACCGCGTTGACGATGGCGGAGTACTTCCGCGACGAGGAGGGCCGCGACGTCCTCCTGTTCATCGACAACATCTTCCGGTTCACCCAGGCGGGCTCCGAGGTGTCGGCCCTGCTCGGCCGCATGCCGTCGGCGGTGGGCTACCAGCCCAACCTGGCCACCGAGATGGCGGCGCTCCAGGAGCGGATCACCTCGACGACCAAGGGCTCGATCACGTCGCTCCAGGCGGTCTACGTGCCGGCGGACGACTACACCGACCCGGCGCCGGCGACGACGTTCGCCCATCTCGACTCCACCATCCGCCTCGAGCGCTGGATCACCGAGCTCGGCATCTACCCCGCCGTCGATCCGCTGACCTCCACGTCCCGGGTCCTCGACCCGCTCATCGTCGGCGTGGAGCACTACGACGTGGCCCAGGAGACGAAGCGGATCCTGCAGCGCTACCGCGACCTCCAGGACATCATCGCGATCCTGGGCATCGACGAGCTGTCCGAGGAGGACAAGTCCACGGTCGCCCGGGCCCGCCGCCTCCAGCGGTTCATGAGCCAGCCGTTCACCGTGGCCGAGGTCTTCACGGGCCAGCCCGGCAAGTACGTGACGATCCGCGACACGGTCGCCTCGTTCAAGGAGATCCTCGAGGGCAAAGCCGACACCCTCCCGGAACAGTCGTTCTTCCTCGCCGGCACCCTCGACGACGTCCGCGAGAACGCCGCCAAGCTGCAGGCCTAGGACCGATGTTGCATCTCGCGCCCGCTCTCGCCGACCGCGCTCGGCCGATCAGTCCTGCGGGACTGAGATCGCCCGCGTCGTCCGGCTACGCGGGGGCGGCTCTCTCTCACCCCCTCCCTCGATCCGGGACGGGCCGCGCTGACGCCGGCTCGGGTCGATGGGGGTGGGAGCGCGGCCGCCGCAGGCCGCGCAGCCGCATGGAGGGCGATCTCAGTGCCGAGACTGGAATCGGCCGACAGCCGGCCGGCGAGAGCGGCCATGACCTGGGGTAACGAACCGATGACGCTCCACCTCGAGATCGTCACGCCGGAGCGGCTGGCGTACTCCGATGAGGTCGACATGGTCCTGGTCCCGGGATCGAGGGCGAGCTGGGTATCCTGCCGCACCACACTCCGCTCGTCAGCCTCCTCGGCGTGGGCGAGCTGCGGATCCGCAAGGGCGGGGACGAGGAGAGCTTCGCCATCGCCGGCGGGTTCCTCCAGGTCCGCCCGGACAAGGTCGTCGTCATGGCCGAGATGGCCGACCTGGCGTCCGAGATCGATCTCGAGAAGGCCGAGGAGGCCCGCAGGGAGGCCGAGCGTGCGCTCGCGTCCGGCTACCACGAGGGTGCCGACCTGGCCTCCGCGCGCGCGGAGCTCCAGGGGGCGCTGATCCGGATCCGGGTCGCCGAGCGCCGGCACCGGGAGGGTCCGCGCTCGCGCGGGTAGCCCATGGCGGACGCGCGGCCGTTCCACTGGGAGTACCGACCCGAACCGGCACCCCCGGAGGCCTTCCGGATCGAGGGTGGTCGGCCGCTCCGGGGCACCGTCAAGGTCAGCGGCGCCAAGAACGCCGCCCTCAAGCTGATGGCGGCGGCCGTCCTGACGGGCGAGCGCTGCCGCTTCGAGAACATGCCCGAGATCGAGGACGTCCGCGTCATGGCGGACGTGCTCACCGATCTCGGCGTCGTCGTGGAGCACCCCGCGCCGGGCGTGTACGAGGTCGCCGCCGGCGACGTCGACTGGCTGTTCGTCCCGCTCGAGGCCGCGGCCAAGATGCGCGCCTCGTTCATCCTGCTCGGCCCGCTCCTCGCCCGGTTCGGCCGGGTGATCATCAGCAACCCGGGCGGGGACCGGATCGGCCGCCGCCCGGTCAACCTGCACGTCGACGCGATGCGGGCGCTCGGCGCGGAGATCGAGTACCGGAACGGCTACTACTACGCCCAGGCACCGGGCCGGCTGCGCGGCGGCGAGGTGACCTTCCCGCAGGTCACCGTCATGGGCACCGAGAACGCGATGCTCGCGGCCACGCTGGCCGAGGGCCACACGACGATCCGCCCCGCGGCGCAGGAGCCGGAGATCGACGACCTGATCGCCTTCCTGTGCACGATGGGCGCGGACGTGGCGCGGACGGCCCCCGACGTGATCGAGGTGAACGGCCGCAAGCGGCTGCGCGGGGCGGACCACGCGGTGGTCCCGGACCGGATCGAGACCGGCACGTTCCTCGTGGCGGCGGCCGTGACCGGCGGCCGGCTCACGCTGGAGAACGCGGCCTGCAGCCACGTCGGCGCCCTGGTCGAGGCGTTCGGGCGGATCGGCGTGCCCGTCGCCTGCGGGACGCACACGATCGAGATCGACGCCAGCGGGCTGCGCCCGGGTGACCTGCGGGCACTGGACATCGAGACCGCGCCCTACCCGGGCCTCGCCACGGACGTCCAGCCGCCGATGTGCGTGCTCCTCACCCAGGCGAACGGGACGTCGCGGGTGCACGAGGCGATCTTCGAAGACCGGGTAGAGTGGCTGGCGGAGCTGCGCAAGCTGGGGGCCCGGATCGACATCGAGGATGCCCACCACGCGTCGATCCACGGGCCCGTGAGGCTCCACAGCGCGGAGGCGACGATCGGGGACCTCCGGGCCGGCGCCTCGCTCATCCTCGCTGCCCTCGCGGCGGACGGCGTGTCGCTGATCCACGGCGCCCACCACGTTCACCGGGGGTATGAGAACATCGATCGCAAGTTCCAGCAGCTCGGGGCGATCATCTCGCGTTCGGCCGACAAGGCCTGAGAGGCTCGCCCGCTCCCCCGGCTTCACACCACGGCGGTCCCCCGCGGCCCGCGCACCCACTCGGAGTAGCATCCCCACGTCATGAAGATCGGCATCGACCTCGGCACCGCGAACGTCATCGTCTATGTGAAGGGCAAGGGCATCGTCATCACGGAGCCCTCCGTCGTCGCGGTCGGTGAGGACAACAGGATCGTCGCCGTGGGTGAGGAAGCCCGCGAGATGATCGGCCGGACCCCCGGCAACATCCAGGCCATCCGCCCGATGAAGGACGGCGTCATCGCCGACTACGTCATCACCGAGGCGATGCTCCGCTTCTTCATCGGCAAGGCGACCAAGGGCAGGATCGGCTTCTCCCGTCCCGAGGTGATGATCAGCGTCCCTGCGGGCGTGACCTCCGTCGAGAAGCGCGCCGTCCGCGACGCGGCCCTCAAGGCGGGCGCGAAGGAGGCGTACCTGATCGAGGAGCCGCTGGCCGCGGCCATCGGCGCCAACGTGCCGATCAGCGGGCCGTCCGGGAACATGATCATCGACATCGGCGGCGGCACGTCCGAGATCGCCGTGATCGCGCTCGGCGGCATCGTCGTGTCCAACAGCCTCCGCGTCGGCGGCAACAGGTTCGACGAGTCGATCGCCACCTACATCCGCAAGAAATACAACCTCATGGTCGGGGAGCGGACGGCGGAGGAGGTCAAGATCCAGATCGGGACGGCCCTGCCCCTCGAGCGCGAGCTCACGATGGAGGTCCGCGGCCGTGACCTGATCGCCGGCCTGCCGCGCACGATCCCGATCACGTCGCTCCGAGGTGATGGAAGCGATCGAGATCCCGCTCCAGCAGCTGGTTGCGGCCGTGCGCTCCGTCCTCGAGCAGACGCCGCCGGAGCTCTCCTCCGACATCATCGACAAGGGCATGGTCATGTCCGGCGGCGGCTCCCTCCTGCGCAACGTTGACAAGCTGCTGACCCAGGTCACCGGTGTCCCGTGCCACGTCGCCGAGAACGCCCTCAACTGCGTGGCGCTCGGCACCGGCCTCGCCCTCGAGCACTTCGACTTCTTCAAGAAGTCCCTCGTCCAGCAGATCTGAGTGGCTCGGGGTGGCCCCGCCGGGGCGCGGATGACGTGAGGGCTTTCATCGACCTCCACTGCCACACGAGCGCGAGCTTCGATTCGCTGGCGGCGCCGGAGGCGGTCGTCAAGGCGGCAGCGAAGCGCGGGCTCACCCACCTGGCGATCACGGACCACGACCGGATCGAGGGCGCCCTGCGTGCCCGCGATGCGGCCCCCGAGGGGCTGACCGTCATCGTCGGCGAGGAGGTCAAGACCTCCGACGGGGACCTCATCGCCGTGTTCCTGGAGCGGGCGGTGGCGCCCGGCCGGCCGGCGCGGGAGACGATCGCGGAGGTGCGCGAGCAGGGTGGCCTCGTCGGGATCCCGCACCCCTTCGACAGGTTCCGCGGGTCCATGCTCAAGGACCCGCGCCTCGAGGCGATGGGCTCGCTCGTGGACTGGGTGGAGGCGCACAACGCCCGCATCGTCGGTGGGGATGGCAACGAGCGCGCGGCCGCGTTCGGCCGGGAGCTGGGCCTGCCGGGGGTCTCCGTCTCCGACGCCCACAGCACGCTCGAAGTGGGCGTGGCCTACACGATGCTCGATGGGGATCCTCCATCGCCGGCCGGGCTCCTGGAGGCGCTGGCCGGGCTGGCGGGCGAGGAGCTCGTGGCGGGCCGGGCGACCTACTTCGTCCGCGTCGTCACCCCGATCGCGAAGCTGGTCAATCGCGCCCGGGGGAACGGGCGCGTCCCGTCGTCGCCCGCCGGTGAGGCGGGCCGCCCGGAATGAGCGAGCCGCCCGTGCCCGATGCCACGACGGTGTCCCCGACCGCTGCCCCGTCGCCCGGCGCCGGCTCGCCCAACGTGGCCCGCCCGATTCGGCCCGGCCCGACACCGGTTCCGCAGTCGCGGGTGACGACGCCTCCGGCGGCTCGGTCCCGCTCGGGGCCCGGCTCCGCCAGCCGCGGACGATCCTGTCGATCGTCATCCCCCTCATCCTGGTCGTCCTCATCTTCCGGGTCGCGCTCAACGTGGACGTGGCCGAGCTGATCGACGGAGTGGCGCGCGCCAACAAGCTCTACCTCCTGGCCGCCTTCGTCGTGTTCTATCTCGGCTTCCCGCTTCGCGGCCTGCGCTGGGCCATGCTGCTGCGGGGCATCGGCCTCCCGATCCGGGTAAGGGACGCGACGGAGATCCTGTTCATCTCGTGGCTGGTCAACTGCCTCGTCCCGGCGAAGCTGGGCGACGTCTACCGGGCGTGGCTGCTGAAGATCAACATCCCGATCTCGCTGTCCAAGACCTTCGGGACCGTGTTCATCGAGCGCGTCCTGGACCTGTTCGTGATCGCGGTCCTCGGGATCCTCGCCGGGTTCTGGAGCTTCCGCAACGGCTTCCCGCAGGAGATCCAGTTCGTCGTCGTGCTCGGGATCGGCGTGATCGTCGTCCTCGCCGTGGGCCTGTTGACGCTGCGCAACTTCGGCCGCCGGATCCTCGTGGCGCTGCCGTTCCCGCACTGGATGGTGGACCTGTACGACAAGTTCGAGGAGGGCGTCTTCGGCGCCGTGGACCGGCGGTCGCTCCCGAAGCTCCTGGCGCTGACGGTGCTGATCTGGTGCACGGAGGGCCTGCGGCTCTGGTTCGTGGTCCAGGCGCTCGGGTTCCCGGACGTCCAGCTCGGGATCTCCGGGGCGTTCTTCGTCGCGTTCATCGGGTCCCTGCTGACGGCCGTCCCCTTGAGCCCGGCCGGCCTCGGGACCGTGGAGCTGGGCGTCCTCGGCGTGCTGACCCTGGCCTACGGGATCGGCCCCCAGGAGGCGGCCACGATCGTCATCGTGGACCGCGTCATCAGCGTGTTCTCGATCATCGTGTTCGGAACGCTCGTGTACGTGATCTCCGACAAGCGCCGCGGCGCCGGGATCAGGCTGCTCACGGAGGCGGGTAGCCGAACCCCGCCTGAGGGTACGGGGGTGCCATCCCCCGAATGGGTCACACGAGACCGTCCTAACCGCCCACCTCCGCACCCCTGTGGTGACGCGGCCGCACCGCAACTGGTACCAACAGGGGATTGGGGCGTGGTACCTCTCAGGCGACACTGCATCCAGATCCCGCGCACTGCTCGCGGGAAGTGAGACCAAGGCGAGCATGACGACCGACAACGGGCGTGCATTCAACGAGTGGCTGCGAGCACAGCTCAAGGCCAAGAAGATGTCGCAGCGCCAGCTGGCCCAGCAGTCCGGGGTCGATCACTCGACGATCTCCCGCCTGATCCGCGGTGATCGGATGCCCTCGCTGGGGACGGCAACGAAGCTGGCACGCGGCCTGCGCGAGATCCGCGAGGACTCCGACACGTCCACCGCCCTCGGGGTGGTGTCGGTCGGACCGCAGAACCCGACGGCACGCGTCGAGTACGCGCTCCGTGGGGACGAATCCCTCACGGAGCCCCAGGTCCGCCAGATCATGGAGTACTACCTGGCGGTCAGGGTCCGCCGCTTCGCACGGACCTACACCAGCGTCGGTGCCGCCGAGGCGGGTGCCGGTGGCAACGGCGTCACGACCGCAGCCGCAGGCAGCGTCTACGGGCGCGCGCCCGCATATCCGGGGAACGGGGGCTCCGTGCCCGCCGTCCATCGCACCGCACCGCCGCGGTACGGGCTGCAGCGCCCGGCCGTGAGGCCGCCGGCTCGCACACCGGGCCGTTCATAGCACATTCCGGGCACGACCTGGCACGTCCTCCACGTCCGGGTCTCGGGGACAAGCGAACGCCGGCCTGCAGGGGTCGGCGTTCGCGTATGCGGGTCAGGCGGATGTTCCTCGCGCGGTGGCTCTCCGCGACGGCTAGCTGGGCTCAGGGCGTCGCGTAGACGGAGACGACCCGGCGGGATCCCTCCTCCGTACGCGACAGGAGCGGCAGATCCAGGCTGTGCCCCTGCAGCCAGGCCGCCTCGGCCGGGCCCCCGCAGGCGGCGCCCACGACCTCCGCGAACAGGGGATCGCAGACGATCGTCACCACGGTCGGCGGATCGGTGCCGTCGAGTGCCTCCTCGCCCGGTGGCTCGGCGCCCAGGAGCGACAGTGGGAACCGGACGGAGTCGACCGACTTGAACGGCGGGATCCCGACGAGGGCGTACGGGCGGTCCGGAGCGGCGGACTCCAGGAAGCCTGCGATCCGGGAAGCCGCCCGCTCCGCGGCCCGCCAGCCACCGTCGGGCGAGACGGCCGGCGGCCACGCCGTCACGGAGACGCCCACGAGGAGCACGGTCAGGCCGGCCGCGACGAGGCGGGGCACGATCAGCCTCGGGTCGGCTCGCCTGCCGCGTCGGCCGTCCGTCGTCCGTCGGCGAGCCTCGCGATGCCGACACCGACGAGCACGATGACCAGCGGGTCCAGGAACGCGTGGTAGTGGTCGTTGGGGAGCCCCGGCGTCACGACGGCCAGGCTCGGCGCGAACACGGCCAGCGCGAGCACCGACCATGCGACGGTGCCGACGAGCCACCTGGCCGCATTCCGATCCGGTCGCCGCCCGGCGATCGCGGCCACGCCCATCAGCGCCGCCACGATGCCGGCCACGATCATCGAGACGGCGGCCCGGTCGGTGATCAGCCCGGCCAGCGGCCACGTCACCGACCGGAGGCCCACGGTGACGACCCGGCTCAGGAGCCCCGCCGCGGCCGTGCGCCCGCCACCGGTGATGTAGTCGAGGATCGCGCGGGTCTCCGAGAAGTCGTGGCCGAGCTCGTGGATCACCAGCGGCAGGTAGCCCGCCGCGACGATGGCAGCGGCCCCGGTGCCGGCACGGAGGAGGGGACCGAGCGGCGAGCCGGCCCTGCGGCGGCGACGGACGTCCGCGGCGAACGCGGCCGCGAGCGGTGGGAGGACGACGATCCCGAGGACGTGGCACTGCATCGTCACCATCGCCCCGGCCCCGGCGAGGAGCCACCAGCGGGGGGAGCCGCTCCGCCAGGCGCGCAGTGCTCCCCCGAAGGCGAGCGCAGAGGCGAGCGGGATGAGGTTCGGGTTCCAGATGAAGATGGACTCGTCGATCCCCGACGGCGACACCGCTGCCAGCAACCCGGCCGCCGCCGCCGCGACCGGGCCACCGATCATGCGCGCGAGCCACCAGGTGGCGGCGACCGCACCGATGCCGAAGAGCGCGATCCAGCCCATGACGACGATCGGATCGGGCCCGAAGACTGCCACCGCGGGAGCGAGCAGGTAGTAGTAGACCGCCCCGTGATGGAACGTCCCGATCGACGTCGGCGGCCCCAGGAGCGGCACCTCGCCGCGGCCCAGGAACCCGGCGAGGACGAGCATGTCGTGCCCCTGGTCGGCGTCGAACGCGCCGCGCGGCATCGAGGCCCGGGAGGCGCGTGACCGCCGCCAGGACGATGATCGCGAACAGGACGAGCGAGCTCGGCACGCGTTGGGCGACCGCGCACCTTCAGGGTCCCTCGGGCTCTGCGTCGCCGACGGGATCGGGCGGTGCGCTCCGGCCCTTCGAGCTGCTGGTGTGGAACGCCTCCGGCCGGCAGCGGCTCGAGGTCACGCCCGGACGCCAGGGCCAGGGCGCGAGCGATGTTCACCGCGTCCCAGCCGTCCTCCATGCCCGGGGTCTCGAGGAAGTAGGCGACATGATCCAGCCCCGGGTGGACCAGGATCCGCCCGAGGCCGTCGGCCCCGATCCGCCCCGCGCCGACATGCTCGTGCCGGTCCTCGCGGGATCCGAGCTCGGAGCGCGAGTCGTTCAGGTGGATCATCCGCAGCCGGCCCAGGCCGAGTCGCCCGTCGAACTCCGCCAGCAGTTCGTCCACCCCGGCGGCCGTGTCGATCGCGTAGCCGGCACCCCAGGCATGAGCGGTGTCGAGGCAGTACCCGAACCGCGAGGGATCGACGCCGGCCGCGGTCACGGCGTTGTCGATCCGCTGAAGCTCTTGGAGCGTTCCGCCCAGCCCGTAGCCCCCGCCCGCGCCGTTCTCGATCACGAGAATGGGACCGGTTACGGTCGGAGCGGCGCCTGTCGGCGCTGGCCCGGTCGGCGCGCCATCGGTCTGGGCGGCCTCGGTCCGCGCTCCATCGGCCTCCAGCAGCGCCAGCGTCTGCCGTATGCCGTCCGCGAGGCGATCGATGCCGACCTCGACGCCCGCACCCCGGTGCGAGCCGGCGTGCACGTTCACGAATCGCGCCCCGTACGCCGCCGCCACGCGGAGCTCGTTGGCCAGGACCGACACCGAGCGCTCGTGGAACTCCGGCTCCGGCCCCGCGAGGTTCACGAGGTACGGAGCGTGGATGGCAAGGGGCGCCAGGTCGTGTGCCGCGATGCGGTCCCGGAACGCCGGGAGCTCGTCGGGAAGAGTGGGGCGGCGCCGCCAGGACGTCGGGTTGTCGCTGAACACCTGGAGCGCGGATGCGCCGATCGCGGCGGCGCGGTCCGCTGCCCGGACCATGCCGCCGCCGAGAGGCAGGTGGGCACCGAGGCGCCGGCCGTTCGGGAGCATCGCTCCAAGACTAGCCCACGCGAGGGCTTCAGCCGGGCCGCGAAGCGTATCGCGCCGCTCTTGCGCCGGTCACGTCCCTCGTGGACTCAGTCCCGGCCCGGCCCTCATGAGCCGACGCAAGGCGGGAGCGATAGGCGCCCGCCGCCCCGCCCGCGCGCGATCCGGGAACCCGAGGCTAGTGCCCCTTCGCGCCGCTCTTGCGGCTGGGGGTGTAATCGCCACCCAGAACCGGCTCGATGAGGCCGTAGTGACCGTCCTTGCGCCTGTAGAGCACGGCCACACGCTCCGTCTCCGCGTTCACGAACACGTAGAAGTCGTGGCCAAGGTCCTCCATCGCCGCGACCGCGTCCTCCTCGAACATCGGCTCGATCGCGAAGCGCTTCGTCTTGACGATCTGCTTCTCCGTGCCCCCATCGGCGGTGCCATCCGCGATCTCGCGCAGGAGCTTCTTCTCCTCCTCTGGCCGAGAGCGGACTCGTGGCTTCTCCTTGTAGTCCTTCGCCTGCCGCTCGACCTTGTCGACCACGTCGTCGACGGCCGCCTGGTAGGAGCCTCCTGTCGCGCGGCTGCGCAGCGTGGTCCCGTCGATGACGAGGGTGACGTCCACGATGTGGGCGTCCGCTGCGCTGCGATGCGACTCGTTGGAGAGCTCGACGACGGCGTCCGTGCGGTCATCGAGGAGCCTCTCGAGGCGGGCGAACTTGCGCTCCGTGTACTCCCGGACCCGGTCCGGGACCTCGAGGTTCTTGCCCCTGATGATCGTCCTCACGGCTGACCTCCCGGCGCGATTCAGCGCCTGGCTGCGGGGCGGGAGGGCCTGCGGGTCGACCCCACCCGGGCTTCGAGTATAGCCGCGGAGCACCGCGTGACCAGCATGGCGGCATGGCCCCGCGAGGCGGCCGACCGCGTGCCATGCGGCGACCCGACGACCCCGTGGATGCCTCGTCGTTCGCCCGGTCATCGCTCGCGGTCGGGCGGCTCCCGGTGGATCGAGCGTCGCGCCCGGTCATCGACCGTCGCCTGGCGGGTCATCGTTCGCGTGCGACCGTCACGGCGCTCACGGCTGCCGCCCCGCCGGCGAGCAGCACATCGGCGCACGCGACCAGCGTGGCTCCGGTCGTGACGATGTCGTCCACCAGCACGACCCACCTGCCTCGCACCGCCGACGCGGCCCCCGGCCTGATCTCGAACGCGTCGCGCGACGTTCCGGGCCCGATGCCTGCGGTCGAGGCGGTACTGGGCGACGGTCGCCCGCGAGCGCACCAGCGCCGGGCTATAGGGCAGCCCGAGGCCATCGGCCGCGACCCTGGCGATCAGCTCTGCCTGGTCGTAGCCTCGCTCGCGGCGTCGAGCCACATGGACGGGGACCGCCACGAGGAGCTCCCCGCCCGCTCCCGCAGCCCGCCAGCGCCGCGCAACCGCCAGCCCCAGCGGGCGCGCGAGCCGTTGCTCCCCCGCGTACTTGAGTATGTGCAGGGCTCGGCGGGTGACGCCCGCGAACGGGGAGCACCACTCGAGCTGCAGCAGCGGGTCTGGAGGACCATCCGCGAGGCCCAGTGGCGTCCCCGGCGGCAGATCGAGACGGGCGTCGAGCTCCGGGCGGCATCGCATGCACAGTGGCTCTCCCTCGACACCGCATCCCGCGCAGGTGGCCGGGAGGGCGAGGTCCAGGAGGCGGCCGACTACCCCGAAAGTCTGGGTCATGGGCTCAGCATCGGGATCGACTCTTATCCGGCGCTCATCGCGGCTCGACTGCGGGCTCGGCCCACGCTGAGTCCGCGGTCGGCCCACTACTCGGCCCACCGCCCGGCGACGACCGTCGACAAGGGCGCCGTGGCGTCCAGCGCCACGATCGAGGGCGCGCACGCCTGTCTCGGACGACGGAGAGCTGGTCCGAGGTCTGAGGCGCCACGAAGAGGCTGGTCCACGCCCAGACGCTGCCGGCCGGCGGGCTCACGCACCGCGTTTCGTGGCGCGAGGCACCACGATCGACCGGCCGCGGCCAGAGACGAGGCGCACATGCTCGAGATCGTGGCGCGTGGCGCCGCACTCGGGCCGCGACGCCCGACGCGTTTCCGTTACTGCCCGAGATCGTGGCGCGTGGCGCCACGCGGGGCCGGCACCTGCGACACGAGGCCGCTCGTATCCCGAGATCGTGGCGCGTGGCGCCACACGGGGTCGAGACCCGCGACGCAAAGCCGGTCGCACCCGAGATCGTGGCGCGTGACAGGTAGACGCCACCCCGGGCCGGGATTGCGCTCGTCTCCGCCTCATCCGGCAGTCCGGCCACACCCGCGAGCGCCGGCCCCGACCCGCGCGCCGGACGGATCCGCTGCCTACCCTCGCTCGCGGATCTCCACCCGGTCGCCCACGATTGTCCCGGTCGCGTCGATCGCGCCGATCGGCAGCTCCAGCACCCCGTCGGCGCCGCGGACCAGGGGCACGATCCCCGTCCAGGTCCGCAGGCCACGGTGCACGGAGCGGACCGTCCGCACCCCCGACCAGTCCGCCTTGGACACGAACACGGCGTCGATCGGGAAGCGCATGAACATCATGTGGATGCCGTTGCTGGCCGGCAGCCACAGGCCCTCGCCGGGCGGCAGCGTCGCACGCCCCATCAGCCCCATGAACTTGCCCCAGAGCGACGAGGCCGTCTCCAGGTGCTCCGCGAGGACCGACCCACGGTCGAGGTTTCGCGCGACCCCCCGGCCACGCCCGCCGGCCCCCCCGGACTCCAACGACCCGCGCCGGCACCCCCGGCCCCCCCGGCCGCCCCTGACTCCACCGACCCCCCGGATCCCACGACCCCGGTCAGATGACGCCGGTGTCAGGTTGATCATGATCAGGATGATCGCCGGGCCGAGGATGACGATGAACAGCGACGGGAAGATGCAGCCGACCAGCGGGAACAGCATCTTGATCGGCGCCTTGGCCGCCATCTCCTCCGCGCGCTGGCGGCGCTCGATCCGCAGCTGCTCCGACTGGACCTGCAGCACCTTGCTGATCGACACGCCCAGCTGCTCGGCCTGGATGATCGCCCCGATGAAGTTCGTCAGGGCCGGCACCTCGGTCCGCGGGACGATGTCGCGCAGCGCGTCGCGCCGGGCCTTGCCCACGCGGATCTCCGCCAGCGCTCGCCGGAACTCCTCGGTGAGGGGCCCCTTGAGCTTCTCGACAACCTTGCCCAGCGCGCCGTCGAAGCCGAGGCCCGCCCGGACGGAGATCGTGAGCAGGTCCAGGGTGTCCGGCACCATCAGCAGGATCGCCTTCTGGCGCTTCTTGACGCGGCCGCCGAGCCAGAACTCGGGGATCGTGTAGCCGAACATCACGCCGACGCGGATCATCAGGAAGTTGATCGGCACCGGGACCTTGAGCACGCCCGGGATCACGAACAGCAGGAAGAAGACGCCGGCGCCTGCGATCGCGCCGATGGCCTTGATCCCGAGCCAGTCGGCGACCCGCAGGTCTCCCGGGTTCCCCGCCAGGGCGAGGCGCTTCTCGGTCGTCTGGGTGAAGGACGTGCTGGCGACCCGTGACACCGAGCCGGACAGCCGGTTCATCAGGGGCCGGATCGTCCGCTCGAAGACCGGCTGCTGGAGCTCGAGCTCCTCGAGGTTCGCGGCCTGCATCGTGCCGAGCTGGGTGAGGCGGGCCTGGACCGGGTCCACGGACGGCCTGCCTGCCAGGCCGACGAAGATCAGGAGGATGGCGCCGGCGGTGATCGCCGCGATGACGAGGGGCATGGGTTCCATGCGTCAGACCTCGATGTCGACGATTCGGCGGATGAACATGAACCCCAGGAACATCATGAAGCCGCCCAGGAGCAGGATCATGACGCCGCCGGGGAGCCCGAGGAGCGAGACCCGATCGTCGAACATCGGCGACATGAAGCCCGGGGCGGCGATGAACAGGAACCCGGCGAGGCCGATCGGCAGGAAGCCGACCACGTAGCCCGACATGCGCTGCTGCGCCGTCAGGGTCCGGATCTCGCCCTGGATCCGGACGCGCTCCCGGATCGTGAAGGCGATGGAGTCCAGGATCTCGGCGAGGTTGCCGCCGACGGTGTGCTGGATCGAGATGGCCGTGGCCATCAGCTCCAGGTCGTCGGACCGCACGCGCCGGACCATGTTCTCGAGGGCGACGTCGAACGAGAGGCCCAGGTTGACCTCGCGGATCACGCGCCCGAACTCCGTGGAGATCGGGGGGCGGACTCGCGCACCACCAGCTCGATCGCCTGGAGGAACGAGGACCCGGCCCGCAGCGCGTTGGCGATCAGGGTGATCGTGTCCGGCAGCTGCTTGTTGAACTTGCCCAGGCGCCCGCTCTTGCGCCGGCCCAGCCAGAACCGCGGCAGCATGAACCCGACGAGGCCTCCGATCAGGAGGACGATCGGGTTGCGCAGGCTGGGCATCGCCACCGAGAGCATGACCATCACGAGCGGCACGCCGAGGGTCGACCCCGCCCAGATCATCAGGTACTCGCTGGGCTTCAGCTTCAGGTCCGCGCGGGCGATCTCGCGCGCCAGGTTGGCCCCGAAGTCGCGCTGCTCGACCACCTTGTTGAGCTGCGCCATGGTGGCGCTCGACGCGAACGCCGCGCCGATGCCGCCCTGGCCCGGCCGCGGGAGCGGCCGGCTTGTCAGGTTTCCCCGAGGCATACCGCTCGAGGCGGGCGTTGACGCCCGAGCCGCCGCCCGACATGGCGATCCCGAACGCGATCAGCAGGATCGCGAGGGCCGCCACGGCGGCGATGGCGATCGTCATGGTATCCACGACCTTGCCTTGCCGCCTCCCTAGTAGCTGAAGCCGAAGAGGCCCGGCGGCAGGTGGATGCCCTGGACCTCGAACTTCTCGACGAACTTGGGCCGGATCCCGGTCGGCTTGAGCCGCCCCTGGATCTTGCCATCGGTGACGCCCGTCTGCTCGAAGACGAACACGTCCTGCATCACGATGACGTCACCCTCCATTCCCTGGACCTCGGTGATGTTGGTGATGCGGCGCGTGCCGTCCTTGAGGCGGGCCTGGTGGACGATCAGGTCAACCGCGGAGGCGATCTGCTCCCGGATGGCCCGGACCGGCAGGTCCACGCCCGCCATCAGCACCATCGTCTCGAGGCGCGACAGCATGTCGCGCGGGCTGTTGGCGTGGCCGGTGGACATCGAGCCGTCGTGGCCGGTGTTCATGGCCTGGAGCATGTCCAGCGCCTCGCCCGACGGCACTCGCCGACGATGATCCGGTCGGGCCGCATGCGGAGCGCGTTCCTGACGAGCTCGCGGATCGGGACGGCGCCCTTGCCCTCGATGTTGGGCGGGCGGGACTCGAGGGTGACCACGTGCTCCTGGCGGAGCTGGAGCTCGGCGGCGTCCTCGATCGTGACGATCCGCTCGTCGTTCGGGATGAACGACGACAGCACGTTCAGCGTCGTCGTCTTGCCCGACCCGGTGCCGCCGGAGACGAAGACGTTGAGGCGGGCCTCGACGGAGGCGCGCAGGAACTCGAACATGTCCGGGGTGGCCGTCCCGAACCGGACGAGGTCGTCCACGGTGAGCGGGCTGGCCGAGAACTTCCGGATGGTGATGACGGGGCCGACCAGCGACAGCGGCGGGATGATCGCGTTGACGCGCGACCCGTCGGTGAGGCGGGCGTCCACCATCGGCGAGGACTCGTCCACGCGCCGGCCGATCGGAGCGATGATCCGATCGATGATGCGCATGACGTGGTCGTCGTTCTGGAAGACGACGTTCGTCAGCTCCAGCCTGCCCGAGCGCTCGATGTAGACCTGGCGCGGGCCGTTGACCATGACCTCCGAGATGGACTCGTCGCGGAGGAGGGGCTCCAAGCGGGCCGAGGCCGATGATCTCGTCGGTGATCTGCTCGAGCATCCGGACCCGCTCGGCGCGGGTCAGGGCGAGGCCCTCCTCGTCGATGACCTTGCCGAAGATCTCCTCGATCTGGCGGCGGACCTCGACCTGGTTCGACAGGTCAAGCTTCGGGTCCAGGTCCTGGATCACCCGGTTCTGGATCCGGAACTTCACGTCCCGGAACGACTCCCGGACCGGCGCCTGGGTCATCAGCCGCCCGCCGCCCACGGGGGCCGGCGCAGGACCGCCGAAGCCTCCGGATGACGGCGCGGGGACGGCCGGACCCCCTTCGGATCCGGCCCCGGCGCCGGGACGGGCGCTCTCGATGCGCTTCAGGAGGGACATCAGCTACACCCTTTCGGCCGCGTACGGCCCTTGCTCTCGCTGCCGCATCATCGCCATGCGAACAGCGACTTCTTCTGCGCGGCCTTCTTGGCCGGCTCGCCGGCCTCCACGGGCCTGGTCCCCACCACCGCGGAGGCCAGCCGCAGGATGTCCTGGGACACCTGCGCCTCCCGGTTGGACAGGAAGAACGGCACGCCCCGGTTGAGAGCGTAGACGACGCTCCGCCCATCCGAGACGATGGTGTGATCGACGCGCCGCCCGATCGAGTGCTCCACGTCCGCGACGCGGATGCCCAGCGACGAGTCGGCGCGATTGAGGACCAGCCGGACCTTGTCCGAGCTGTAGCCCAGCTGCTCCGCCACCTCGAGGAAGAGGCGGATGTTCTTGATCGAGGTGATCTCGAGCGACAGCATCGTGAGGACGGTGTCGGCGAGATCGAGGATCGCGAGGGTCGTGTCGTTGAACGACGCCATGCAGTCCACGACCACGAGGTCGTGCGTCATGCGCAGCGTCTCGAGCATCCGCTTGGCGCCATGCGGCGTGATCAGCTCCGACATCTCGGGTGAGGGCGGGGCGAGCAGGACCCGGATGCCGGCCGAGTGGTTGATCAGGAAGGTGTCCAGCGAATCGAACTCGCCGCTCTCGAGCTCCGGCAGGAGGTCCGCGATGGACTTGTTCTTGGGGTTGAGGTTGAGCAGGACGCCCACGTCGCCGAACTGGAACGAGGCGTCCACGAGGCATGTCCGCTGCCCCAGCTCCGTGGCAGCCGCGACGGCGAGGTTCACGGCGAGCGTCGTCCGACCGACGCCGCCCTTGGGCCCGAACACCGCCACCACGCGCCCGGGCTCCTCGTCCTCGCGGGCCTGCCCGACCATCGGCCTGTACGCGGGTGCCGCGCCGGAAGCGGCCGGCTGGAGCGCGATGCGGGACAGCTTCTCGCGTTCGCGCGTGTAGACCTGCCGGATCGAGGAGGTGAGCTCGTCCGAGGAGAAGGGCTTCACCAGGAACTCGCGGGCGCCGGCGAGCATCGAGCGCCGGAGGTAGTCCGCCTCGCCCTGCACCGACATCATCACCACCGCGGCGGACGGGACCTCGGACGCGAGGCGTTCCGTGGCGGTGATGCCGTCCATGTCGGGCATGTTGATGTCCATGAGGATCACGTCGGGCACCAGCTTGGCGCCGAGGTCGATCGCTTCGCGCCCGGATGCCGCCGCGCCCACGACCACGATGTCCGTCTCGAAGCCGAGCAGCTTCGCGAGATGGTCGCGGGTCTCCGGGATGTCGTCGACGATGAGAACGCGGATCTGGTCTGCCATGAAGGGTGGGTCCGACCTCGAGGGCCTTGGTGTTGGTTCGCTGATCAGGGCGGGGCGGCGATGCCGATGGGCCGGTGACTCACCGGCCCAGGGCGGGTCTCGTGGCCGGCGGGTTCCGGCCCGTGTCGGCTACGGCTTGGGGGACTGCCCCGGCAGGATCGACTCCACGAGCTCCGGCACGAGGACGCCATTCTTGTCCACGAGGGACCGGAGTGTCACGCCCGACGTCGTGACCGGCACGATCAGCGTCGGATCGAGCGGCAGGCCGGTCGTCGGGTCGCGGAAGTCGTCCGAGCTCCGGAGCACCAGTGAGATGCTCCCGTCGACCTGGGCGTACTTGATGAGCTCGGCCTGCTGGGCATCGACCGCGAGGATCACGATCTGCTGCTGGCCGTTGAGGGTCGTCGGATTGCCCGTGCTCGTGCCCGGGCTCGCCTGCGCGTTGTTGCCCGTGTCCGCGGGAGGCGGCGGCAGCAGCGTCCCGATCACCTGCAGGCCCTGTGCCAGCAGCTTGACGCTGGTCGAGTTGATCCCCTGGACCACCGTCACGGACTGGTCGTCCGGGTTCACGGTCACCACCGGGAACTTGTCGCCCGTCAGGGCGATGACCATGTCCACGTAGTCGCCCGTCTTGGTCAGCGTGCCCACGCCGGACACCTGGTCCACCTGGACGGCGATCCCGACCTTGCCCGCGGGCACCGCGATGTTGGTGATGCTGCTGGTGCCGTTGATGATCTCCGTCGTGACCAGCTCGCCCTGGGTCAGGGCCTCGCGCGCCGTCTTGCCGATGACGTCGGAGGTGTTGGAGTAGCCGTTCGCCGGCTCCTGGGTGAGCGGCCGCTCCTCCGTCGTGACGGCGTCCGCCGTGATGGTGGAGCCCGAGCGGCAGGCTCTTGGCGGCGATGACCACGCTGACGGTGGTGGGTGTCCTTGGCGTGCTGGTTTCCTTGTTGCCCTGGAGGGTGACGACAACCAGGGCAAAGGCAATCAGCGCGAGAAAGATCCCGATGAGCAGGACCAATCGGTTTGAGCGCTTCAACTGAATATCTCCCCGAGCCGGTGTGACAGGTGGCACCACTCTAGCACCGGGCTTCCGCCCCGCACCCCACCAATAGGCCTAGGACCCTTGGGAAGAAATGGGTGGTTTCCCCGATCATCGTAAGGTGCCCCGTAAGGTGCGCCGCAAGTGCCGCTTGGACTGTCACAACCTCGCCGACGGCCAGCAGACGCGGAAGCCCGCCGGGGGGCCCGGCGGGCTTCCGATGAGCGCCGAAGGCGATGAGTCAGCCTTCGTGTCGAGCGGCCATGGCCGCTACATGGCCGTTCCGATGTTCGACTGAGCTTGCTGCTGACCTGGCTTCCCAGGAAGACCAGGGCGACGATGGCGACGATGGCGATAAGTGCCAGGATGAGTGCGTACTCCGCGAGTCCCTGGCCGTCCTCGTCGTCTCGACGGACGATCGAACGCGCCAAGGCCGTGAACATGTTCAGCACGGCTGCGATCACCTCCCTCTCGGGCAAGCAGCCCGGTCCGGGTCTCAGGGTTCAGCGTAGCGCGAACGTCGCGCTCCCCCCGGATTCCCGCTTACGGTAGCCCACGGATGCCGGAGTGCAACCTACCCGATAGTCCGTCCCGCGTTGAGCCAACCGGCCCACCGGGAAAACACGACGCCGGCTGCCAGGAACGGCGGCCGGCGTCAGTGGGATGACGGTTGCGTGCTAGATCGAGCCGCCGACGGTCGACATGATGGTGGAGACCTGGGTCCCCAGGAAGATCAGGGCGACGATCGCGACGATGGCGATGAGCGCGAGGATCAGCGCGTACTCGGCGAGACCCTGGCCCTCCTCCTCGCTGGAAATGCGCGAGATGAGTGCGTTGATGAGTGTCATGTGGTGGTTCACCTCCTTCCCTTCGAAGTCCGCGACAGATGAGCCGCGGCTGCAGGACCGTATGCCTGACCGCGTTTCGATGTCAACTCCACTGGACCGCACCCTCATGGTCCGAAGGTCACAAGCCAGCTGGCGATCGAGCCTAATCCGGTGCCCGGACGCACGAAGGCCGCCGGACGAGCCGGCGGCCTTCGTTGCCTGAGCGCGCGAAGCTAGATCGAAGCCGCCGACGGTCGACATGATGCTGGAGACCTGGGTGCCCAGGAAGATGAGGGCGACGATCGCGACGATGGCGATGAGCGCGAGGATCAGCGCGTACTCGGCGAGACCCTGGCCCTCCTCGTCGGAGCGGAGCGAGGCGAGCAGCGTGGTGATGAGGGCCATGAACGAATCCTCCCGAGATGAGAGCTGGAGGCCCAGATGGATCGGGCCGGTTGCAAATCTACGCCGCTCCGGCCGCAGAGCAAATGGGACGATCGTCCCGATCGGCGGGGTTCCTTCCGTACCTCAGTTGCCGCCGTGGGCGGCGTCCACCAGGAACCCGATGACGCCTGCGAACGTGCCTCCGAAGAAGACGAGGATGGCCAGCGCCAGGAGGACCGCCAATCCGAGCACGAGCGAGGTCTCCAGGATGCCCGGGCCCGGCTCGCCGGAGCCGCCTCCCCGTGTCATGCCGTCGCCTCCGGCTCCGCGGCGGGTGGCAGGGGGACCACGAGCCGGACCTCGCCGCCACCCGCGACCACCTCCACCAGGCCCGCCGATGGACCCGGCGCGCTCGGCGATGTCGCGTCGCGTGGCGGGCGGCAGGACGACGATCGCCGCCACAATGGCTGCGGCCTCGGCGGCCGCCCGCGCGTCGTGGCGGTCCTGGATCATGCGCTTGATCGCGTCCGGGGTGTCGCCGGTGGGCACCGCCGGGAGCGGCTCCTCCGTCGAGGCGACCGGCGTGCGGAGGGCGGAGACGCGGGCCTCCAGCTCGTCCGTCCAGTCGAGGCGCATGTGGATCCGCTCCGGGGCCAGCGACAGGTAGGCCGCCAGGGCCTCGTCCATGATCCGGAAGACGGCGCTCTCCACGTCCACCGGCAGGCGCCGGTCCTGCCCCAGGGACTCGAACTCGACCTGGACGTGCGCGCGGCGCCCGCGATCGCGGGTCGCCCTCCGGAGCGTGGGCACCAGGCCCAGGTCGTCCAGCACCATCGGGCGGACGTCGAAGATGAAGCTCTTGGTGGCATCCAGGGTCTGCTGCACCATCTGCACCAGGAGACGGAGCTCGCCCCTCGTCTGGGCGGGGTCCCGCTCCAGCAGCCGTTCGACGATCTGCGCCTGGAGCACGATGTTGGTGAGGGACTGGGCCGGCCCGTCGTGCATCGTGCGGGCGATCTGACGACGGAGGTCCTCCTGGGCGTTGATGACGACCCGGGACAGCGACGGCGAGAGCGGCGACGGGAGGCCATCCTCCTCGCCCGGAGCCCGCGCGGCGACGGCGTCGCTGGCGATGGCCTCGAGGCGGGCCACGACGTCCGTGATCGCCGCCCGGTGGCGCGCCAGCGCCCTGCGCTTGCCCTCCAGGACGTCGACCTGCGACTCCATCAGGACGGCACGGCGGGTGAGGGTCACGAGGGACGCGTAGGTCTCCAGGATCTCCCTGGGATCGGCCTTCTTGTCGATGCCCGCGGTGCGCTCCGCGGCCTGGGCCCGCTTCTGCTCGTGGCGGGTCGCCTCCGCCCTCGCCTGGCCGACGAGCATGTCGATCTCGGCCAGCTCGCGGTCGAGCGTGACGAGGTCCGCCCGGAGCTCTGCCGCGAACGCGAGATCCGCGGCCTCCGCCTGTTGGTCGGGCATGCTGATCAGGTCCGGTGGTCGCCGGGTGACCTGTGGAGGCTCAGTCCTCGGGCATCCGGATCCAGCCCTGGCGCATCGCGTACACCACGGCCTGGGTCCGGTCGTTCACGGAGAGCTTCCGCAGGATGGAGCTCATGTGGTTCTTGACGGTCTGCTCGCTGATCGACAGCGCGTAGGCGACCTGCTTGTTGGTCATCCCCTGGGCGATGTTGTCCAGGATCTCGACCTCGCGCGGCGACAGCGGCGCGAAGATCGGGGCCGCCTCCTGGCCGTAGACGGCCAGCTCGCGGAACTCCTTGAGGACGCGGGAGGCGACGGCCGGCTTGCTGAAGACCTTGTCGTTGATGAGGTACTCGCCCGCCACCACGCGGCGGATGATCATCACCAGGTCCTCGGGGGCGATGTCCTTGAGGATGAACGCGGCTGCGCCGGCCTTGATGGCCTCGAACAGCGCGTCCTCGTCCTCCTCGGTCGACAGCACCACGATGGCGGCCGCCGGGAGCTCCCGCTTGATCCGCTGCGTCGTCTCGATGCCGCCCGGGGCGGGCAGCGAGAGGTCCATGAGGATGACGTCCGGGTTGGTCGCGAAGGCAGCGTCGAGCGCCGAGCGGGGGTCGTCCGCCTCGGCGACGATCTCGATGTCCGGCTCCCGCTCCAGGATGTTGCGCATGCCCATCCGGAACAGCGGCTGGTCGTCCACGATCAGGATCTTCACCCGCTCGTAGCCGGTCCGCTGGCCCTGCCCGGCCCTGCGGCGCTCCGGCCCCTGGTACTCGGTCATCAGCTCTCCTTCTGCCCCACCGGGATCGCCAGCCGGACGACTGTGCCCGCTTCCGGCCGTGAACGGACTTCGAACCGCGCGCCGATCAGCTCGGCCCGCTCGCGCATGAACTGGAGGCCGAAGTTGCGGCGGCCCCTGGCCGCCACCGCCCCCGTATCGAAGCCCCGACCATCATCGCGGACCTCGAGCACCCATTCTCCCTCTTCCATCATCGTCGCCACCACCACGTTCGTGGCGGCACGCGTGCTTGCGGACATTCTGCAGCGCTTCCTGCACCACCCGCAGCACGACGGTCTGGGCCGCCTCGGTCAGCCCCGCGGCCGGCGCCGCGAGCTCGGCGGTGATCCGCATCCCGGAGAGTGCGGCCTGCGTGGTCACCGTGTCCACGATGGATCCGTCCAGGCCGAGCTCGATGAGCACGGGGGGACGGAGGTGCCCGATGAAGCCGCGGACGTCGCCCAGCTCCCGCCGCAGGAGCTCGCGCAGGAACCGGAGCTCCTGGCGGGCCATCCGCGGGTCGGACTCGAAGATGCGCTCGATGAACTCCGCCTGGAA
The DNA here is from genome assembly GCA_963776395.1 of uncultured Chloroflexia bacterium. GTDB lineage: Bacteria > Chloroflexota > Limnocylindria > Limnocylindrales > CSP1-4 > CAIXZV01. The sequence goes on from CAVZML010000005.1 coordinate 723,713, forward strand.
GATCGCGTTGGACAGGGCCTGCGCCGGGCCGTCGTGGATCTCCTGGGCCAGCCGCGCACGCTCGGCCTCCTGGGCCTCGACGATCCGCATCTGGAGCTCGGTCGCGATCGACGGCAGCGCCGGCTCCGTGACCAGCGAAGCGTCGCCCCGCTCCAGGAACAGCCACGTGCTCTCGAGGTTCCTGATCGCCAGCTCCAGGCGCGACAGCTCCACCTCGTGCTGCGCGAGCTCGCTCCGGGACCGCTCCACCTCGACGCGCACCAGGCGCAGGCGCAGGCCGGCCGCGCCGGCCTCCGCGGCGGTGGCGGCCAGCCCGTCCGCGGACCGGTCCTCCGTGGTCCCGGCGTCGCCGTCATCGGCCTCGTCGCCGTGCTCGAGCGAGCCAAGGTCGTCCGCCAGCCCCTGCCAGCGGCCGAGATCGTCGAGGTACGCCTGGCGGTAGCGGTCCCGCGTCGCGCGCAGCGTGTTGGCCGCGTAGGCGAGCGCCTCCGCGGCCTCCGCATGCAATCCGTCGAACCGGGCGCCGGCCGATTCGGTCCGTGGACCTTCCATCGATCCGAGTGTATCTGCGCCGGGCCTCACGGCGAGGGCCGGGTCGCACCGGAAACGTGCAGGACGACGGCCGTTCCCGCGCAGCCGATCCGGAACACGCGGATCCCGGCGATCGCCGCGGCGTCCGCCGGGTCGGCCGGGACCGGCAGCCTGACCTCGCGGAAGCACGCCGCCGCCGGGGCCGGCCCGTCCAGGATCGCCGGCCACGCGCCTTCCTCGGGCCGGGCCACGATCAGCCACTTCGCCCCGAACCGCGGATCCTGGGCGAGGTCCAGGACGTCCGCCGGGGTCTCGTCGGGGAGCGCGAGGGTCGGGACGCGGGCGGTCTCGGCAAGCCAGATCGGGAAGTCGTGGATCACCGGCGCGGAGCCGTCCAGCGGCGCGCCGATCGCGGCCATCTGCCGCTCCAGCACCGCGTAGGTGCGCTCGGTGTCCCGGGCGCCGGCGGAGTAGCCCGGCAGCAGGGCGACGGAGAAGAGCGTCGACGCGAACACCGCCAGCAGCGCCCCCAGCCAGGCGACGGGCCGCGTCCAGCCGAGGCGCCGTCCGAGGCGCGCCAGCCCGGCGTCCAGGGCGCCGAGCGCCGAGATGATCAGGAGCACGTGGACGGGCGCCGCCGCATGGAGGAACGTGCCCCACGTGGTGGCCACCGGGAACGCGAGGCTCGTCACCAGGAACGTGGCGCCCGCGACCAGGACGACCGGCCGCAGCGCCCGGTCGCGCGCCTGCCAGGGCAGGGCGAGCAGGCCCAGCACGGAGAGCGGGACCCCCAGCAGCAGCAGGACGTTGGCGATGTTGTGGCCGAGGCCGGTCACCCGCATCGCCAGCAGCTCTGACGGGACCCGACGGCAAGGTACCGGGACAGGGTGGGCGGAACGTTCCAGGCGAAGACGTCGAAGCCGGTCAGCGACAGGGCGTTGGAGATCGCCTGGCCCGGGAGCGGGTTGCCGAAGACGGCCGTGTTGCGGATGGCCCAGGGGACGAACACCAGCAGGCTCACCGCCGCCACCACGCCGATCAGGCGCAGCCGCTCGACGCGCGGCCGGCCCGGCAGGCGCCACGCGAGCCACGCCCAGGCGGCCGCCAGCCAGACGGCCTCGTTGCGGGTGAGCGCGGCGAGGCCCAGCAGCACGCCGATCCCCAGCAACCGCGGGTCCCGGAGGCGGGCGCCGCGCGGGTCGCGGAGCACGCGCGTCATCAGCAGGCACGCGCCCAGGACCAGCGCCCCGAACAGCATCGTCGAGTCCGGCAGCGTGGAGTGGAGCAGGAGGGGCAGGTAGACCGCCACGGTCAGGCCCGTCCCGATCGCGAGGGTCCGCGCCCGGCCCGCGGGCAGACGCCGCTCGATCGCCACGTCCGCGGCGAGGCGCCAGGCGAGGACCGCCACGAATGGCGCCGGCGAGGACGGGCACGACCTGCGCGGCCCGCATCGCCGCCTCCAGCGGGATCGGGGCCGGGCCGGCGAACAGGGCGATCGGGATCGCGGCGAGCAGCGACGGGAGAGGCAGCCAGACCTCGAAGGCCGCACGGGGGAACCCCAGCGGCGGCGTCCCGTAGCTCCACAGCGCGTCGGAGACGAGCCCGCGCCCCTCCGCCAGGTTGCGGGCCACGCCCACGTAGTAGGCGGTGTCCTCCGGCTTGGGGAAGCCATCGCCGTGGAGGCGACCACGCGCACGATGAGCGCCACCGCGAAGATGCCCAGCGCGGTCAGCCAGGCCTCGCGGCGGGTCACGCGGCCGTCCGGCGGGTCACGGCGCCACCACGCGCGGCGGCGCAGCGTGGATCGCCCGCCGCCGTGCAGACCGGGTAGACGGAGACGTCCGGCGTCTCGAGGATCGGCGGCCCGACCCAGTCCGGGCGGCGGCCGTCGACCAGGATCTCCCTGGCCGCCGGCACCGACTCGGCCCGCTCGAGGACCAGCCAGCGGATGTCGTAGGCGCGGGCGACGTCCTCGACGGTGGCCAGAGGGTCGTTGACCAGCACCACGCCCGGGTGGCCCGTCCAGTACCGGTTGCCTGCGGCGTCGATCGACATGACCCGATCGTCGAGAGGCGCGCCCGCCCCGTCCAGTGCCGCCCCGACCGCCTGCATCCGCGTTCGCTTGGCGTCCCAGGTGCGGTGGATCGCGACCGAGCCGAAGACGGCGGCCAGGACCCCGAAGGCCACGGCGCCCCCGACGAAGACCCGCGCGGCGCCAGCCGCGTCCCAGCGGGCACGGCGGCGCGCGACCCACGCCGTGCCGACCACGATCCCCCAGAGCGCCAGCACGTAGCCGTGCGGCACCAGCGCCGCCGCGGAGTGGATGAACGTCCCGCCCGGGACGTGGACCGCGGAGACCAGCGCGCTGAACGCGAACAGCAGCGTCGCGTAGCCGAAGAACGGGCCGAAGGCGGCGTCGCGGCGCCGGTGCCACGCGCCGACGACCAGCGGCGGGATCAGCACGAAGGCCGCGACCAGGATGCTGAAGATGAAGGCGGCGGACACCAGGCCGCCCACCCGCGTGAGCAGGAGCGGCCCGAGGCCCATCCCCAGCAGGTGGTCCAGGGTGGCGGGCGTGGTGATGCTGTTCCACTCGCCGATGTCCCGGATGAACAGCACCTTGCCCGAGGCGGTCGAGGGCGAGAGGGTCCCGAAGACCGCCAGCTGGCGCAGGTACCAGGGAAGCACGGCGACGGCGAACAGGGCCACGGAGGCCAGGGCGGCGACGAGCGGCACGCGCGCCGGGCGCGCCGGGGACCCCGCGACGGCCACCCGGGTGCGCAGCCGGTCCCAGAGGAAGGCGGCCCCCAGCACGACCAGGACCAGGACGCCGTCGTTGCGCGAGAGCGTCGCGACGCCGGCCAGCAGCCCGGCCAGCGCGAACGACCGCGGCCGGCCCCGCAACCCGCGCCCCGCGAGGAGGAGCGCGCCCGCGACCAGCGGCTGGTAGAGCGAGAAGTTGTCGGGCTGGGCCATGTACACGAACAGCAGCGCGGGAAACGCGGTGAGCACGCCCGCTCCGATGCCGACGAACGACGGCGCCCCGGCATCGCGCGCGATCAGCCAGGCCAGCGGGGCGGCGATCGCGCCGATGAGCGCGAACGGCAGCGACGACGCGAGCGCGGTCGGTCCCAGGAGCCAGATGAACGGCACCTGGACCAGGGACGCCATCGGCATCCAGTGCGCGTTGGACGCGATCGGGAGGACCGGGTCCGCGGGGATCCGGCCGCCGACCTCGGCGAAGATCCAGACGACGTCCACCGAGAAGCCGTGCCCGGCCGCCAGCTGCCGCGCGACGTCCACGTAGTAGAAGGAATCGGGATAGGCGGGGTCCGGGAACCCCGCGACGAGCACGAGCCTGCCCACCAGGGCGAGCAGGTACAGGGCGATCGGGATCCGCACAGCCGGTGCAGCCTAGCACCGGCCCCGGGGCATCCGGAGGGGTACGAATTGGCTACTGGAGGCGTCGCGCGAGGAGCGGCATCGCGTCCCGACGGGCGGGCTTCGACGCGGCCGCGACGAGGATGCTCAGCCCCGAGAACCAGAGGATCGGCAGGGCGAGGACCGCGGCCACCGGGAGCAGCCGGGCCCAGCGGACGGCCGCCAGCGCCACGATGCCGGCGAGCACGAGGCGGACCCACAGTCGGGACCGCCGGCGCGAGGGCGTACCAGCTGAGCTCGATCGACTCGGTCGAGAGCAGGAACCGGGTGTACGTGAACCACATGTCGGGCGCCAGGACGAACGACACGGCGCCGATCGCCAGGGTCACGAGCAGGCCCTGCCACAGGGTCCGCCAGCTGCCGACCACGGCCAGCGGCACGGCGACGAGCGAGGCGAACTTGACGAGGGCCACCGGGAACACCAGCCCGGCCTGCCCGCGGATCGTCAGGCCCACCGCGGCGGCGATGAGCAGGTGCACGTTGCAGGCGTCGAGCTCGGCGATGGTCGGCGGCCAGACGAGCAGCGCGATCCCGCCCCCGGTCCACGAGCCGACGGCGAGCCGCAGCCAGCACAGCTGGAGGACCCGCCATCCCCACACGACGACGGGGAAGGGCAGGAGCGAGAGCGGCGCGAAGAGCTGGGCCACGGGGGGCGGGTAGAGGTACGCGGACATGCTGCCGGGCGGGGCGCCGTAGACCGGCTCACCCGTGCGGAGGTTGGCGCCCGCGTTCCAGTAGGCGAACAGGTCGACGCCGCCGGCGCCGCCCAGGGTGTACGTGCCGTGCTGGACGAGGACGACGAACGCCAGCAGGTAGCCGATCGTCGCCATGCCGACGACGAGCCAGCGGGTCCCCGCCGCGCTGAGCGGGTTGTGCAAGCGCTGCTGCAGGACGGTCACGGGCTCCCCAAGGCGGCAATGCCCCGATCGTAACGGGGCGCCGCCCCGATCGCACCCGTACAGTTGGCGCCATGCAGGAGGCCCCGGAGTCCCGTCGAACTGCCGTTCCACGGATGGGGCTCGCCCCCTGGATCGTCGCCGGGGTCATTGCATGGTCGGGCGTCGCCTGGCTCGGCTGGCTCCTCGCCCGGTCGGATCCGCCGCGCCTCGGCTTCGACCTCGCGCTCCTGCTCGATGGCGCGCGCGCCCTGCTGGCCGGCGGCAGCCCGTACGACGCGTCGATGGTCGCCGGGGGCTCCCCGTCCGCGACCGACCTCTTCTACTCGTACCCGCCACCCGTCGCCCAGGTGATGCAGCTCGTGGCATGGATGCCGGACGGCGTCGTGCTCGTGCTGTGGGCCATCTGCGCGACGGCGGGGCTCGGGACACATCGGGGCGGAGATCGCGCGCCGGGACGGCCGGGATGGCCGGGACAGCCGGGACGGCCTGGGTGGCCGGACGAGCCGGACCTGCTCATCGGCCTCAAGGCGATGCTCGTCATACCCCTGTTCCTGCCGTTCGCGATCGCTGTCCTGTTCGGGAACCTGGACGTCTGGTACCCGCTGGCGTACGGGGCGCTGCTCCTGACGATCCTCGCGAGGCCGTCGAGGCTGACGCTCGTGGCGGCGGGGTTCGCCATCGGTGTCGTCGCCATCGCGAAGCTCCATCCCGGCGCCCTGCTGCTGTGGATCGGCGCGCGCGCCTGGGTGGAGCGCGGCGGGCCTTACGGCCGCGTGCTCGCCGCGGCGGTGGTCACCGGGCTGGCGATCGTGGGGGCCAGCGTCCTCCTCGGCGGCATCGCCATCTGGCAGGACTACGTGGCGGTCGTCAAGGCCGGCGCGGGCGCCGACCTGGTGGACCCGCGGAACCTGGGGCCCGTCTCGCTCCTCGGGCAGGCGACGGGGATGGACGCGGCGTCGCTGCGGATCGCGCAGATCTTCGTCACCAGCCTGGCGGCGGCAGTCACGGTTGTCGCGGCAATCCGGGTACGCGACCGGCTCACCAGCCTCGCGATCGCGTTCACCGCCTCGCTCGTCGTCCTGCCGGTGACCTGGTACCACTACCCGGTCGCGCTGATCCCGGTGGGGCTCGCTCTCGCAATCACGCGGCCGTCGTCGCGGCCCCTGGTGGTCGCGGCGGTGGTCGTCGCGGGCGCATCGATCGCGTTTCCGCCGCTGGTCTGGGTGGCGGTCGCGATCCTGCTGGTCGCATGCGTGCGGTCGGGGGTCGAGCCGCATCCCGAGGCGACCGCGTATCGTGCGCCGCGATGATCGACTCGCGCCCGCCGGGCACCCTCACCCCGGGCGCCGTGTTCGCGCTCATCGGTGTGACCGCCGGCCTGGCCGTGGTCGTCTTCGTGACGGGATCCTGGACGGGCACCTACTCCAGCGATAGCCGCGTCGTCTCGATCGTCGTGGCCGCGATCGGCTGCCTCGCCTGGCTCGCGCTCGCTCTCGCTCGACCCGGCTTCCGGCCCGCCAGCCGGCTGAGCGGCGCGTTCGCGGCCGCGCTCCTCGCGTTCGGCCTCAGCGCGCTGCTGGCGCCGAACCAGCGGCTTGCGGCCGACTTCCTGGGCTACGCCCTGCTGCTCACGCCGCTGTACTTCCTGCTCGTCCGCATCTTCGCCGTTCCGTCCCTCTCCGCCAGGCTCCAGGTCGTGCTGGCGGCGCTCTGTGCCATCGGCGGGCTGCTCTTCGTGCTCGTGATCGTGCAGACCTGGCTGCAACTATGGTCGACGCTCGGGCAGGTCGTCGTCCCCCCACTCAGGCTCACCTATGCGGGCCTGTGGCTCGGAACGCCGAACGCGGTCGCGGCCTTCCTGGTGCTGCTGGCCTGCGCCGTCGTGCCGGCGATGCTCGAGCGTGGCCGTGGGGGCCGTGTCGGTGTGGCACTGCTCATCGTGCTGGTCGGGGTGGACGTGATCCTGAGCGCGTCACGGGGCGCTTGGCTCGGGTTGGCGCTCGCCGTGCTCGTCGCCGCGCTCGCCTGGCTGCTGGTTGCCGGGGGCTGGCGCGCGATCCGGACGAGTCTGACGCCATGGCGCCGCGGCTACACCGTGGTCGCTGTCACGCGGTGTTGCGGCGGTTGCCCTGGTCGCGGTGCTGGCGGGGCCCGCGATCGTGGCGCGCGCGACGGCCCTCAACGACGCGGGCCTGCGATCGGACCTGCTGTCGGCGTCGATCCGGATGTTCCAGGCCGCCCCGCTCAGCGGACGGGGGCCGGGAAGCTGGGCTCCCGGACGCATCGCCTTCACGGACGCCGCCGAGCTCGACTACTACATCCCGCACGCCCACAACGTGCCGGCCGAGGTGCTGGCGGAGCTCGGCATCGTGGGGGTCATCGCCGGACTCGTCGTGGTGGCCCTGGTGCTCCGACTGGTCTACCGCGGGCTCAGGTCGCCGGACCGGCTCGTGCGCCTGTCCGCCATCGCGGCCCTGTTCGCCAGCGTCTTCATCATGGGCCAGCAGCTCGTCGACGCCTGGATCCACCAGCCGGCGATCATCTTCGCCTACGCCCTCCCGATCGCGATCCTGGACGCGATGGTCACGCCGCCACCGGCCGCCTCCGGCATTCGCCTGCCGACGCGAGCGTCGATGCTGACGATCGTGATGATCATCGGGGTCTGCGTCGGGACCGGCGCCGCTCTCGCCCCCGAGCCCGCCGCGAGGCGGTATGAGCAGGCCACCACGGCTGCGGACGGCGGGAACTGGGCGCTGGCCTACGAGCGCTCGACCGAGGCGGCCTCGGCGGATCCCCTGGTGACGCCATACCAGCTGCTCCGCGGCGTGAGCGCGGCAACGGTCGGCGAGTACGAACAGGCCCGGGACGCCTTCGCGATCGCGGCCACGGACGACCTCCCCGCCTCCTGGCTGGATCTCGCCGCCGTGCAGCTCAAGCTCGGCGACCCGGGCGCCCGGGCCTCGCTCGACCGTGCCGTCCGGCTCGGTCGCCAGCAGCCGATGATCGCGGTGCCGGCGGCCGACCTGTACCGCCAGCTTGGTGACGACGCGAAGGCGCGCGAGCTCCTCGCGGAGACGTTCACAGCCCTCCCCAGCCTCGCAGCGGACCCGCTGTGGGGGGATCCGTCGTGGAAGGTGGCGGCGAGTGCCGCAGTCGATGAGGCCCTGTCGCGCCTCGATCCATGGTCCGCGATGCTCCTCGCCCTGGAGGCCGGCCGCCCGGACGCGGCGAGGGAGCACGCGCTGGCGCTCGACCCGTCGAGCCGGCTGTATGCCGCGACGGTCATCGACGCCTGGACGGGGGACGCGTCCGCGTTCGCCGACCTGCATGCGCGTGCGCTCGCCGATCCCACGGACGCTCAGGCGGTGGGTCTCTGTCTCCGCGTGGCCGAAATCCGTGACGCGAGCGGGACGACGCCTGGCTGGACATGCGACGGCGGGTGGTACTTCGGCGTCTACCCCGTCGGCCGGATCGGTGGCACGGGTGACAACAGCGCACCGCTGGTGGGTCCTGACGCCAACCCGCATCCGCTCTACGCGTACCGCCGTCCTGCGTTCCGACAGCAGCTCGTCCCGTGGTTGCTGCACGTCTACACGACCATCGCGTAGGAGGCCCGGTCGTCAGCGACCGGCGCCGAGCGCACCCCAAAGGTCGAGGTATGCGTCGGTGACGGCATCCCAGGAGTAGGTCCAAGCCGCGCGCTCGCGCGCCCGGGCCCGCAGCAGGTCCAGTTCGGGATCCTCGCCGGCGACGATCCGCCGGAGGTGCGCAGCCAGCTCACGCTCGTCGGCGAACAGCAGGCCCGTGCCGGCGAGGACCTCCCGGTTCTCGGGCGTCGCGAACGCCAGCACGAGGTTGCCCGCGCCCATCGCCTCGACCAGCGCCGGATGGGTGCCGCCGACGGACGTCGCCTGGATGTACGCGAGCGCGCGCGCGCTGCAGGTCCCGGTAGCCCTCGCCGTAGATCGCGCCGGTCAGGCGCACGCGAGGATCGGCGACCGCCAGCGCGCGGAGGCCCGCCTTGAATGCATCCGCGTACGGCGCGTCGCCCACGATGAGGAGTGGGGTGTCACCCGGAACCTCCCGGTAGGCGCGGATCACGAGGTCCGCCTGGTTCTCGGGCTCCAGGCGGCTGACGTACAGGAAGTAGCCGTCTGGCTCGACGCCGCGTCGAGCCCGTGGGCCTGGAGGTCCGGCGCTGGCTCGCGATCCAGCAGCGGGGCCCCGTAAGAGATGACAGCGGTCGCGGCGTCCGTACCGCTCGCGGTAGTAGTCCCGGATCACATCCGCATCGGAGACGATCGCGTTCGGGTAGACGAGAGCCAGTCGCTCGCCCACGGCGTACCAGGCGCGCCCGGCCAGGCCCCACTTCTTCCGCTGGCGCTCGATGCCGTCCACGTTGAGGACGATCTTCGTGCCACGCAGCCGAGGGAAGCCCGCAGAAGACCGCATTGGCGGCGTTGCCGACCCACATGGCGTCGTAATCGCGGAACAGGCTGTCCAGGATGGAGAGGCCGGTGTGGCTGACGGTCTCGAGGTATTTGCCCGGGAGCCAGGGGACGAAGCGGCGCTGGACGCCGTCGGGAATGGCGACCGACTCGTCGGTGCGGCCACGCCGGCAGTAGACGGTGACCTCGTGGCCGCGGGCGGCCAGTCGCGCCGACAGCTCCCACGCGAGCGTCTCGAAGCCCCCGTACGCGGCGGGGATCCCCCGTGTCCCGACGATGGCGATGCGCACGGCCGCAGGGTACCCCGACCGACCAGCACCTTGGTCCCCTGCCGACGACCTCCCCCATCCGCCAAGATGAGGCCGTGAAGATCGCCTATCTCGTCCACTTCCGAGGGGGGAGTGAAAGCGGGATCCTCAGGAAGGTCGCCTCGCAGGTTGCGGCGTGGACATACCTGGGAGCCGAGGTCGGTGTGTTCGTCGCCACGTCGCCTGCGGCTGTCGAGGCGTGGCGAGCGCTTCCGGCGACGGTCGTGGTCCGCACCCCGCCGGACGGTCCGATGGGGCTGCTGCGCGAGCGAGAAAGCCTGGTCCACGATCTCGAGCGATGGCGACCCGAGCTCGTCTACCTTCGCCATGGTCTCGTCTACCCATCGTTAATCCGGCTTGCGGGTCGCCTTCCGTGCGTCGTGGAGATCAACGGCGACGACCTGTCCGAGTTCCGACTGACATCTGCGCGCAGGTACCAGGTCGCCAGGGTGACGCGAGGGCTGCTGCTCCGACGGGCCGCCGGCCTGGTCTTCGTGACGCACGAGCTCGCGGCGAGGCCCTCGTTCGCCCGGTACGGCCGGCCCGGCATTGTCATAGGCAACGGCATCGACCTCGCGTCCGTCGAGCCCGCGCCGGTCGCACACAACGAGCGCCCGACACTGATCTTTGTCGGTCATGCGCACACGCCGTGGCACGGCGTCGATCAAGTTGTGGCGCTGGCGATGGCGTTTCCGGACTGGCATATCGACCTTGTCGGGCCCGGCCTTGATGAGATCCGTACGGCCGCGCCGAATTTGACGGCGCATGGGTCGCTGGAGCCGTCGGGGTATCGTCAGCTCCTGTTTGGTGCCGATGTCGCGGTTGGCAGCCTGGCCCTCTACCGGACGGGCCTCCACGAGGCGTCAACTCTCAAGGTCCGCGAGTACTTGGCCGCGGGCCTGCCGGCGATCATCGGTTACCGGGACACCGACTTTCCCGACGACGTTCCCTTTCTGCTGCGCGTCCCCAACACCGAGAACGGGATCGCGTTGTCACTCCCAGCGATCGAGGGGTTCGTCACGCGCTGGCAAGGTCGGCGGGTTGCTCGAGAATTGGTCGCGAACATCGATACCGACCAGAAGGAACGGAAACGGCTCGCATTCATGGCGTCGATGGTGGGTGCCTGAGGTGACCGATGCCTTGCCGGTCACCGTCGTGATCTTGACGTGGAACTCAGCGGACGTCCTCCCGGCGTGTCTGCGCGGACTCGCTGATGCCAGCCCGCCGCCCGCCGAGCTTGTCGTTATCGACAACGCGTCTGCGGACGACAGCGTCGCAATTGCCCAAGCCTTCGCTGCGGATCACCCGAGCATGTCCTTCCGGCTGGTGGCTAACACACGAAACCGCGGGTTCGCGGGTGGGGCTAACCAGGGGATCGATGCCGCCAGCCACGATTGCGTGTGCCTGCTCAACCCGGACATTCGCTTGCGCGCCGACACGCTGGCCATCCTCGCGGGATCTCTCCGGTCCGCGACCGACGAGGTGGCGGTTGTGGGCGGCAAGCTCCTGCGGGCCGAGGGTGGCCGGCTGGAGTCGACGCAAGTCATCGACTCGACGGCAATCGTGATGACGCGCGATGGCCGGCACTTCGACCGGGGCGCTGGATCGGTCGATCTTGGCCAATTCGACAGCGAGGAGGATGTCTTCGGCATCACGGGCGCGCTCGCGATGTTCCGGCGCTCCGTGCTGGATGCGGCCAAGGTCGACGGTCAGGTCTTCGACGAGGACTTCTTCGCCTACCGGGAAGACGCGGACCTTGCCTGGCGGCTCCAGGGGTTCGGTTACCGCGCGAAGTACATCCCGACCGCGGTGGCCTACCATCGCCGAACGGTTACACCCGAGCGCCGCCGCTCGCTCTCGCCGGTTGTGAACCGTCACTCGGTCAAGAACCGTTTCCTCCTGCGGATTCATCACGCCGACGGAGACTGGCTGATCCACTTCGGTCTGCGGAGCTTCGTCCGTGACGTCGTCGTGATCGGGGCGTGCCTCACGGTCGAGCGGTCGAGCCTCCCGGCGCTGAGGTGGCTCCTGCGCAATTGGCCCCGTCACGTTGAACGACGCCAGACGATACTTCGGCGGCGAACTGCCCGATCGAGTGATCTACGAAAATGGTTCAAGTAACCAGGGGGCCGAGGTTGGTCAGACACCAGGACATCTCGGGGATAGGGCACAGTCGACCATTCCGATGCAGATGTCCAAATTGGGGACTCGCCCAAATCCTACCGAACCACGATGACGTCTAGACGCGACCGCTTGACTCGCATCCCGATCGTCGGGGGAATGTTGAAGTGGGTCTCGGATTCGGCGAGCCAGGCGCACTTTCCCGGCTCGTCCCAGTATTGGGAGCGTCGATACGCGCGCGGCGGCACGTCTGGGCCTGGCTCCTACGGGAAGATGGCGATGTTCAAAGCGGAGGTCCTGAACGATCTCGTGGCGCAGCACCAGATCAGCTCGGTGATCGAGTTCGGCTGCGGCGACGGCAACCAGCTCAAGCTCGCCCACTACCCTCGGTACGTTGGCTTGGACGTGTCGAAGACGGCGATCATTACGTGCAAGCGTATTTTCGCCGACGACGAGACGAAGAGCTTCTTCTTCTATGATCCCGATGCGTTTGTTGATCGAGGGTCGGTGTTCACGGCGGACGCTGCGATCTCGATCGACGTCATCTTCCATCTAGTCGAGGACTCTGTGTTCACGACTTACATGGCGCACCTGTTCGCATCAGCTGGCCGCTTTGTCATTGTCTACGCGAGTGACGAGGACCGGGCAACCGCCAGCCGCCATGAGCGACACCGGAAGTTCACGACCTGGATCAGCCAGCACGCCAACGGGTGGCGTCTGGCGGATGAGATCCCGAACAGATACCCCAGCTGGAACGACGCGCAAGGCTCGGTCTCCAACTTCTACGTCTATTCGCGCACCTGAGGCGGGTAGCTTGACGAGCTGTGCCTCGGAAACGGCGCCCGTCCGCATCAGGGCTGTCGCGGCTGCTTGGCTTGGGCCGGGTCGCGGCGAGTCTTGACGAGAAAGATGATGGTGATCATCACGGTGTGCAGTCCGTACGCCACGGCGGTTGCCCAGGCTGCCCCGAGCGCCGCATAGTCTGGGATCCAAGCGAATGCAAGCGTGACCGCGACCGCGAGGATCACGCCACTCGCGACGGCGTTGACACCGACCGCGTTGACGCCGGCAAGGTAGTTGGACAAGACCCGGGCGAAGGAATAGGGAACGACGCCGAGCAGGAGTATCCCGATAAGTGTGGGCACGCCCTCGAACGTCTTGCCGAAGATCGTCGTGACGGAAAGCGTGCTTAGCCACCATCCGCCAAGCGCAAGGATCGAACTGATCACAAGCGCCACCCACGCCGAGCGCCAGGCAAGCTGTGCGCCGGCCCCTCGATCCATCTTCGCCACCCATGGGAATAGCACCCGTCCCGCTGCGCTTGGCACGACCCACACGAGCTGTGCGAGTGACACTGCAAGTGCATAACGACCGAGCTCCGCCCCGCCGTGGAATGCGTCTACGACCCACATGTCGAATCGATACGTCATGAACTGAAGTGCGTCCGCGATGAAGCTGAGAGCCGAGTAGCCCCAAAGGTGCCTAATCGACGCCGGCGCGTGCGCCGTGCCCGCAGCACCCTCACGCGTGCCCATACGCCTCGATCGACTGTATGAGGCCGCCAGCATGATCGTTCGGATCGCCTCGAGCAGGACGAGCAGTGCGATGATTGCCCACGGTCCCGCCCAGCTCGGATGGAGCCACAGCAGCACCGCAGACGCGGCGAACCCGGCGACGGACACCGTGATGGCACTCAGGTTGATTGCACGGAAGTCGCGCTGCGCCGCGAGGACTGCGGTGACCCAGCCTCCGGCTTGTGCAAATACGAAATAGAGGCCGATCGCGGCCGCGGGTGCCGCCACTGCCCCATATCCAGGAAGAAACCTGCCCAGTGGGGTGACCGCCACGACTCCGGTGATGAGCACCACCGCGAGGGTGGTCCAGATCAAAGCACGCCCAAGGGGTCTCGCGAGGTCGTGTGGGGTCGTCGCGCCCGATGCCACGAAGTAGGTAATCCCGGAGCTGATCCCGAGCCCCAGGTAGAGCACCGCGAGCGCACCGACGTTCACGAACCGCGCGAGCTCCCCGCGGCCCTCGGCTTCCAGGAGACGAGCCTGGGCAACGGCGGTGCCGAACGAGAGCACGACAATTGCCAGTTGGCTCGCCGATGTCGCAGCGACGGATACCGCGTACTGGGTGTTGGAGCCGTTCGCTCTCACCCGACGAACGTTGCTCTCAGGGGGTGGCGGGCGGGGAGCATGCGCGTCATTCGGCCCTCGTCAGTACGGAATGCGCACTGCCTCGACAGGGCGCCGACCGTTCCGGTGGGTATCCTTGTGCGATGCTGCATGGTCTTCCGGGACCCTCCCCCCGCGGCCGTACCCTGCTGCTGTTTACCGAGTCGTATCCGTATCCGACGGGACGGGAGGATACATTCGTCGGCCCCCAGCTTCCGTATCTGCAGGCAGTGTTCGAGCGCGTGATCCTCGTGCCGTCGCAGACAATTGGCGAGCGAGCGGCACTGCCTGATGGTATCGAGGTCGATGAGTCACTCGCCGCACGCCTTGGCGACGGGACGAACCGTGGTGCACTCGTGCTGCGGGCCGTCGGATCTCGGGTCACCTGGGACGAAATTGCCCGGCAGCCCGGAATTACGCGCAGCCGGAGTGCTGTTCAACTGTTGCTTCGAACCGTGGGACGAGCCGCTGCCATCGAGGCATGGCTGCTTGGCGCGTTGGGACGTGGCGGCATCCGGGCCGTCGATTGCGTTGCCTACGCATTCTGGTGCGACCACACAGCCTTGGGCCTTGTTCTGGCGAAGTCCGCGCATCCCCAGTTGTCGATCGCCGCGCGGGTGAACGGTCACGACCTGTACCTCGACCGACACGTGCCGCCATACCTACCCTGCCAGGAAACGACCTTGCACGGGCTCGACCTCGTGTTTGCAGCGTCGCGTCACGCGACGGACTACGCGATCGCTCGGTTCGACTGGCTCCGTCATCGGATTCGCACCAGTTATCTCGGTGTCGTCGACCCTGGTTTCGTAACCGCGGCCTCACCCCCGACGCGCCTGACAATCGTCTCGTGCTCGAGCGTCACCCCGGTCAAGCGTGTCGACCTGATCGCACAGGCAGTCGGCCTTGTTGCGGCAGCGGCGCCCGACGCCCAAGTCGAATGGCACCATTTCGGCGATGGCTCGCTCCGACCAATCAATGAGATTGCCGCATCGTTTCCGCCCAATGCCAACGCACGCCTGCACGGGCACACCTCGATCGAAGAAATCATAGGTTTCTACCGCCTGCACCCCGTCGACGTGTTCGCCAATGCGAGCTCGTCCGAGGGCGGCCCACCTGTTGCGATAATGGAGGCCATCAGTTGTGGGATCCCGGTGGTCGCGACGGAAGTCGGCGGCAATCCCGAGATCGTCTCCGACGTTAACGGGTTGCTGGTGCGCGGCGATGCCTCCCCTCACCAGATCGCCAACGCGATCCGTGTAGTGGCGAGACCCGCGTCGGCTGGGTTGCGCTCGGGTGCGCGAGCGACGTGGGCGGAGCACTTCGACGCTGCAATCAACCTCAGTTCGATAGCGAGACAGCTCGCGGACCTTCGCGCTGCCACGAAGGACGCCGCCGGATGATCATCATTGTCGACCACGGAATGGGTAACCTCGGCTCCGTCCACAACATGCTTCGCAAGCTGGGCGCGGATGCGTCGCGGTCGGCCGATCCCGATGCCGATTCGCTCACGCCGACAAGCTCATCCTCGCCGGGATCGGCGCGTTTGACGGGGCAGCGAGCGGCTCGGTGAGCTTGGTCTCGTTGATGTCCTGAACGATGCCGTCTTCGTCGCCGCGTCCCGGTGCTCGGCGTTTGCCTCGGGTATGCAGCTGATGGCGCGCACGAGCGAGGAGGGCACTCGGCCAGGGCTCGGCTGGCTGGACGCCGAGGTCCGGCGCTTCACATATGACGCCGCTCACTCGCTTCCCGTCCCCCACATGGGCTGGCAAGAGGTTCAGCCAACCCGATCCGAGCCCGCTATTCGATACGCAGGAGAACGAACTGCGCTTCTACTTCTCGCACTCGTATCACCTGGTCTGCAACGACCCAGCCGACGTCGCGGCAACTGCCACCTACGGCTACGAGTTCACGGCGGCCGTCCACCGCGACAACATCCTGGGCACGCAGTTCCATCCCGAGAAGAGCCACGTCTTCGGACTGGAGGTCTTCCGCCGGTTCACTCGCCTGGGGGCGCCATGATACCGCGAGTCGATCCCGGTTCTGCTTCTCGAGGACGGCGGTCTGGTCAAGACGGTGCGCTTCCGGGATCCCCGGTATGTCGGCGACCCGATCAATGCCGTCCGCATCTTCAACGACAAGCAGGCGGACGAGTTCGTGCTCCTGGATATCCGGGCGACGGTTGAAGGTCGGGCTCCCGACCTTGCGGCGATCGAGGAGATCGTCGAGCGAGGCATTCATGCCCCTCGCCTTCGGCGGCGGCATCCGGAGTCTCGAGACAGCGCACCGCACTCATCCAGGTCGGCGTCGAGAAGGTCGTCGTCAATGCACTCGCCGACGAGCAACCAGACGATTGTCCGCCGACATCGCCGATCGCTTGGGAACCTCCACTCTGGTCGTCGGGATCGATGCCTTGAGAACCGCTGGCGGCGGCTACGAAGCGGTTACCCGGAACGGTACTCGACGGTCGGGCATGGACGTCCGGCGTCGAGCGGAGGCGGCGGTTGGGCTGGGGGCTGGCGAGATCTTCCTGAACTCGATCGATCTCGACGGGACAATGGGTGGCTACGACCTTGAGCTGATCCGCCTCGTGACGTCTGCCGTGGGCATTCCGGTAATCGCGTGCGGGGGTGCGGGCGTCCTGAGCGACCTTGCTGCCGCTGTAACCCAGGGAGGCGCTTCGGCGGCGGCCGCTGGCAGCCTATTCGTGTTCCACGGCCGCCACAGAGCCGTGCTGATCACCTACCCGTCCTATTCAGACCGCGTCGCGCTACTTCGGTACGTGAGGGGCTGCGCACCGATCTGCGGATGGCTCGTCCGGTCCGCAGTGCGAACATCGCCGGACCGGCGTAGCGGCGGTCGGTCGCGAACTCGGCATGCGATCTCGGCGGCGCGTCCATGATCGCCTGCCACTCCGGCTCGGTGAACCCGAGCTTCTTCCGGACGTATTCCCCTTCGATCCGAAGCTGCTCCGGCGTGTAGGACGGGTTCGAGAGCTCGGCGAGCGCCTGTTCGCGTGTCAGTTCGCCGTTGCGGATCCGGTCGGACAGGTGGACGCGTCGCTTGTCGATCCCGAACTTCGTCGGCAGGATCGCGTCCTGGTAGAAGCTGCGTGAAGACGAGACTCATGGTGCTTTCCGCCGTAGTCGCGCCAGCCGAACTGCTTGCGCGAGCGTGGCGGCGGCCTCATCACGCCGGTACGGCACGAGGTTAAGCAGCTCGACGACGTCGATGCCACGCCCACGAAGCTGGATCCATCCGCCATTCGAGTGCGTCGAGATATGCGGGAACGTCTTCAGCGGCACACTTCCGTATGCCTTGTGGATTGCCCGGATGTTCGTCCAGTCGTGCTTGTGCCAGATCCAGGCGTTCGGTAGCCCGTGCTCCGTCGCGACATTATCGCCGCTCAGGACGTAGCGAACGCTGTGCTCGCGGGCGAGACTGAGCGTCGCTGCGAAGATCGCGTTATCCGTCAGGAGCTCGATATCGATCACGGATGCCTGCAGGAAGCCCGCTGCAGGTCGCGGAACTCCCTCCAGTCGATGACATACGTGAGCAGGTCGAATCCGCAGCCATCGACCACGCGCTGGATGTTCTCCACCGCGAGCTCGGAGTCCCACCCGTTGTCGAAGTGGACGGCGAGTGGTCTAAGGCCTTGTCGGGCTGCCAGATAGCGCCGCATAGGAGCTATCGACGCCACCACTAAGGCCGATGATCGAGTCGTATTCCTTGCCGGCCCCCGCGGTCACGGATCTTGGTCGCAAGGTGCCGGAGTGCGCGCTCGGACGCCTCGGGTGTGATCCGGATCGACTTCAGTAGTCCTTCGGCTCGCCGGCAATGACTGCAGACGCCGTGCTCGTCGAAGGTGATACCGGGATCAGATGTGTCCATTACGCAGCGCGTGCACAACTGGTAGGTGCGAGCTGACGTCATCGTTCTAGCGGCCCTGCACGGCCGCGGGGATCGTCCGGAACAGGATCTGCAGGTCCAGCCATAGCGACCACCGGTCGATGTACTCCAGGTCTGCCTCGACCCAGTGGTCGAACTCCGGGTCGCGCCGTCCGCGGACCTGCCAGAGTCCCGTCATCCCGGGCTTCATCGACAGTCGCCGGCGATGCCACAGGTCGTATCCGTCAACCTCGTCCGGCAGGGGCGGCCGGGGCCCGACGAGGCTCATCTGGCCGAGCAGCACGTTCCAGAGCTGCGGCAGCTCGTCGAGCGACGTGCGTCGGAGACGTCGGCCGATCGCTGTCACGCGCGGGTCGCCGTCGATCTTGAAGGCGTGACCCTTGAGGCGGTTGGAGGCCTCGAACGATGCCTTCTCCGCTTCCGCGGTCACTCGCATCGACCGGAACTTCACGATCCGGAACGGGCGCCCGTGGACGCCCACCCGCGTCTGCCGGAACAGGATCGGGCGACCGTCATCGAGGAGGATGGCCGCGGCGATGACCAGGAAGACGGGCGACAGGATGACCAGCCCGAGGCCCGCGCCGACCAGGTCGGCCATTCGTTTCACGGCCAGGGCCAGGGCACGGTCCGGGCCCGAGACGAGCGAGAACACAGGCGTCCCATCGAGGTCCTCCACCCGCCCCGCCGAGATGGTCCGGTCCAGCACGTCCATCGGGATCCGGACGATCTTGCCCTCCTCCTCGCACAGGCTCGCGATCGTGTCGATCTGGTCCCACAGCGAGAACGGCAGGCAGATCACGACCTCGTCCACCACCCGCGAGTGCAGGACGCCTCAAGCTCGTCGAGCGAGCCGAGGAATGGCCATCGCGAGCCCTGGCCCAGCTCGGGGTCGGGGTCGAGGAAGCCGATGATCCGCAGGCCCAGCTCCCGGTGGCTCTCCAGCTTCTCCGCGAATGCGCGACCTCGCGGCCCTGCACCCAGCACCAGCGCGAACCGGAGGTTGCGACCCTCGCGACGCATGCGCTCCATGACGAAGCCGGAGGAGGCCGCGGAGCGCGATGGCAGCGGCCGCCTGGGCGGGAAACAGCACCAGCAGGAGCAGCCGGCTGACGTCCGGCAGCTTGAACAGGAACAGGAGGCTGAGGGTGACGAGGGCCATCACGGCGGTCGCCCGGAGAATGTCCGCGGCCTCGCTGCGCAGGGACCAGCGGGCTCGCGGCCGGTACAGGCCGCTGGCGGTGAGGATCGTGACCCAGGTGCCCGCGTACAGGGCGGCGAACGCCTCCGGCATCGGGACGATCTGGCGCCACCAGACCGCCCAATCCGACCCGAAGCGCCAGGCCGAGAGCACCACGAGCAGGCCGACGGCGATGAGCGCGTCGGCCGTCATGAGAGGGCCCGGAACCAGAAGGCGTAGCGGCGGATCATCGGGGCCAGTATGGCGGCGGCGTGCGGGGCTCCAAATGGTACGAGTGGCCCACCGCCGGCAGGCCGCATGTCATCGAGATCGCTTGCATGCAGGGTACTAGCCCCGGTGGCACTCCAGTCCCGGTTACGGGACGCACCACCCCACACTAGACTGCGCCGGATGCCTGAGCAGTCGCTGACCATCGTGCTGCCCGCCTACAACGAGGAGGCGCGGCTGAGTCCTGCCCTGGACGAGCTGTTCGGCTACCTGCACCGGCGCGGGGACCAGGGCCGCGACGGCCGGCCGGGTGCGCATGCCCTGCCCGCCGACATCCACGTCCTGGTGGTCGACGACGGCAGCACGGACGGCACGGCGGACCTGGTGCGGGCACGGGCGGAGCTGGCCACGGGCGAGCTGGAGCTCCTGGCCGTCCCGCACGGCGGCAAGGGTGCCGCGGTCCGGGCCGGGATGCTGGCCGCCCGCGGAGACCTCGTGGTGTTCACGGACGCGGACATGGCCACGCCACCCGACGAGCTGGTGCTGCTGGTGGAGGCCCTCGAGGACGCGGACGCCGCGTACGGGAGCCGGATCCAGCCGGACGGCAGCGACATGCGCAAGTCGCAGCCCGGTTGGCGGCGCGCCCTCGGCAAGACCTTCCACACGCTGGCGTCGATCTGGGTGGTGGGACCGGTCCAGGACACGCAGTGCGGGTTCAAGGGCTTCCGCCGCGAGGTCGCCCGGGACGTCTTCGCGCGCCAGCGGGTCACCAGCATCGTGTTCGACGTCGAGGTCATCTACCTCGTCCGGCGGCGCGGCTACCGGTACGCGGTCGTGCCGATCCGCTGGGCCGACCGCCGCGGCTCCCGCATGCGCCCCGGCCTGCGCCTGGCCATCCGCGTCGCCTGGGACCTGTTCCGGATCCCGCTGCTGCACCGGGACCTCCGGCGGGCCGCGCGGGAGACGACCGATCAGCCGGCCGGCTGAGCCGGGGGACTGCGACTCGGCGCCGCCCTGGGGCGGCTGCTGCCCGTCCTCGCGATCGCCGCCATCGTCCTCACCACCGGCGCCACGCTCGCGGTCGCCGGGAACACGCTGGGCTACGACTTCCTCGCCTACCACGCGGCCGCGTCGCGGGTGCTGGACGGCCTGCCCGCGTACGACACCTCCTTCGAGGCCGCCGGCGGCTTCGGGCTCTTCTACTACCCGCCCACCTTCATCCCGATCATCCTGGCGTTCGGGCTGCTGCCGGCCACCGCCGCGACCTGGGCCTGGACGGCGCTCCTGCTGGCGGCGTTCGCCGGCGGGGTGGCCGCGATGCCGGTCGAGCGCCCGGACGAAGTGGCTGGTCGTGCTGCTCGCGGGCTGCTCGTGGCCGTTCCTGTACGCCGTGAAGCTGGGGCAGGTGGGGCCGCTGCTGTTCCTCGCTGTTCGCGGTGGGCTGGCGGTGCCTGGACCGGCCGCTCGTGCTGGGCGTGACCGGGGCGCTCGGGGCGGCCGATCAAGATGCAGCCGGGCCTCGTGCTCGCCTGGGCGCTGCTCACGCGGCGGTGGGCGGCGGTGGTCGCGGGGGTCGTGGTTCTCGTCGCGCTCGCGGCCGCCGCCACGCTGGTCGCCGGGTCCGGTGCCTGGTCGGACTTCCTGCTGCTGGTGGGCCGGGTCAGCGACCCGATCACGACGCCGCACAACTTCACGCCCGGGCGCCGTGGCGTACCAGCTGGGCCAGACCCGGGACGTTGCCGCGCTGGTCCAGTGGGCGTCGATGGCGGCGGTGGTCGCGGCCTTCGTCTTCGCGGCGCTCCGGCGGCCGCCGGTCGCCGTCCTACCTCGTGGCGGTGGTGGCGAGCCAGCTGCTGTCGCCGATCCTGTGGGACCACTACGCGCTGCTGCTCCTGCTCCCGGTCGCGTGGCTGGTGGACCGGGGCGCAACCTGGGCGGTGCTCATCCCCCTGGCGACGTGCGTGGTGCTGGTGGGGGTGATCCCTCCGATCGTCTACCCGGTGGCCTTCGCGGTGACGCTCGTCGCACTGCTGGTGGAGCCCGTCGGGGAGCAAGGGGCGCCACCGTCGCTGTCTCGAGAGGCGCTACCCTCGGCTCCGTGACCTCGGCTCGACGCTCCATTCCCGGCACGGCCGTCGCCGGCATCCTGTTCGCGGTCGGCGCCTTCGTCGTCTACTGGCTGTCGAACCGCTTCGTTCGACGCGGGCCGCGGCGACTTCTTCTACCTCGCCGACGCATTCGTGCACGGCCGCGTCTGGATCGACCAGGCCCTTGGCCCCAACGACGTCATCTACCGGGACGGCCACGTCTACGTGCCGTTTGCCCCGTTCCCGGCGATCGTCCTCATGCCGCTGGTCGCGCTGACGGGCGCGGTCACGGCCGACCAGCTGGGAATCCGGGATCAACGCCGGGCTGGCGGCGACGGTCGTGCTGCTGGCGTGGTGGACGGCCGGGCGGATCGGCGTGGAGCGGATCCGGGACCGGGTTGCCCTCGTGCTCCTGCTGGGGTTCTCGACGCAGGTCTGGTGGGTCACGACCCGCGGCGGCGTCTGGCACACGGGTCACCTCGTGGCGATGATCCTGACGCTGCTCCTGCTGGCGGAGATGTTCGGGCGGCAGCGGGCGTACCTGCTGGGGCTCCTCGTGGGCGCCGCGTTCCTGACCCGGGCGCCGGTGGCGTTCGCCGCACCGGCGGTGGCGCTGTGGTTCCTCGCGGCGTCGCCCGCCGTCGCGACCGGGCGGTCGCTCGCGGAGCGGCTGGCGGCCTGCTGCCGTGGCGCGACTGGGCCCTCCTCGCCCTCGGGCTGGTCCCACCGCTGGCGTTCTTCTTCTGGTACAACCTCGCGCGTTTCGGCTCCCCGCTGGAATCCGGCTACGCGCTCGCCACGCTGCCGGAGTGGCTGGAGAACCAGCGCAAGCTCGGGCTGTTCGCGCTCGCGCACGTCCGGATGAACATCGACTACCTGTTCCTCAAGCTGCCGGCGTTCACCTCGGAGTTCCCGTACTTCCGCCCGGACGGCCTCGGGATGTCCGTGCTGTTCACGAGCCCCGGGCTGCTGCTCGCGGTGCGGGCGCCGTGGCGGGACGCGCGGTCGTGGATCCTGCTGCTGGCCGCCGTGCTCGTGCTCATCCCCACGCTGCTCTACTACGGCGGCGGCTGGCTGCAGTACGGGTACCGCTACTTCCTGGACTCGATCCCGTTCATCTGGGCCCTGGTGGCGATGGGGATCGTGCACCGCGGCGAGACGCCGTGGTGGGGCTGGACCCTGATCCTGTTCGGCGTGCTGGTCGGGCTCGGCGGGGTCTACTGGGCGTACCACCTGTAGGGCCCCGCGCCGACGTGATTGCGGGCGCAACCGTTTCCGGGCTCGGTGCTATGCTCGCGGTCGTGACCCCGAATTCCATGAACGGCGAACCTCCCTGTCCGCCGGCCGACGGCGACGCGACGTCGCCCGAGGCCTGGACCCGACCCCTGCGGGCCGTCCGCCGCCCGTTCGACGCGGTCGATCCCGCGGCATGGGACGCGCTGGCGAATGCGAACCCGTGGGCGACCCCCTTCTCGCGCTGGGCGTTCCACCGCGCCTGGTGGGACGGCTACGGGGCCACCGCCCACGAGGAGACCCTGGTGCTCGTCCCGGCCGACGCCCCGGACGACGCGCCGCCGGTCGCGATCGCCCCGCTGATGCACCGCCACGAGGTGGAGTCCTCCGACATGGAGCTCCACACGACGATCCGCCACACCGATGGGCCCGCGCTGACGCCCGTCCCGCCCGACGCGAAGGCCGTGTTCTTCGGCTCGTCGTACCACGCGGACTACGCGACGCTGCTTGCCGCGCCCTCGGACCTGCCGGCGGTGGGGGAGGCGCTCGCCGCGTACTGCTGCACGGTGGGTGACCCCGAGCACCCGCTCCGGTGGGACGCCGTGGACCTGCGGCGGATGCGGTGCGGCGATCCCGCCGCCGATGCGCTCGCCACCGCGTTCGGTGCCCGCGAGATGGCCCAGGGCTGGACGCTCAACGTCGAGCGCGAGGACGTCTGCCCGGTGGCGGAGTTGCCCGCCGGCGGGACGATGGACGACTACTTCGCAATCCTCGGCAAGAAGGAGCGCCACGAGATCCGGCGCAAGGTCCGCCGGGCCGAGGCCGCCGGCGAGGTCCGCCTGGACGACTCCCGGGATCCCGAGGGGGACCTGCCCGCGTTCATCGACCTCCACCAGAAGCGCTGGGGCGCCGACGGGCTGTTCCCGGAGACCGAGGGCGGGCGTCACAGCCGCAGGTTCTTCGCACGGCTGTTCGAGCTGTTCGGCGCCGACGGGCCCCTGAAGCTGGCGTTCCTCACTATTGCCGGGCGCCGGATCGCCGCCGGGGTGTCGTTCGAGACCCCGGACGCGCTGCTCTACTACAACGCCGGCGTGGACCCCGAGGCGCGCGACCTGTCCCCGGGGTGGTCATGGTGGAGCGCTACGTGCGGCGCGCGCTGGAGCGCGGCATCGCCCGGATGGACTTCCTCCGGGGCAACGAGCCGTACAAGTACGAGTGGGGTGCGGTGGATCGACCAATCCAGCGCCTGCTCGTCCGACGAACGGGGATGCGATGACCAGCCCGCGGCCCGACGATCCGTGCGTGGTCCCGATGGTCCACCTGCCCGTACCCGGCCGGGACCGGGTCCGCGTCGTCCAGGTGATGGCCACGGGCACGAATGGCGGCGCCCAGGAGCACGTGATCAACCTGGTCGGGCGCCTCGACCCGGCCCTCTACGACGTGACGGTGGTGTCGCTCACGCCCGGCAGCGCGGTCCGCAAGCTGCAGCGCCACGGCATCGACACCATGGTCATCGACGAGCCGGACGATGCCATCGCCACCGGGATCCTGGCCGCCTACCTCGCGGACACGCGGGCGGACGTGGTCCACAACCACATGTACCGCGCGGAGATCGTGGGCACAAAGGCCGCCATCGCGCTCGGCCAGGCCGGCCACCGGCGGCCGTGGGTGCTGTCCACCGTCCACTCGTCCCGCGTCCGTTCCGGCGAGGACCAGGAGGAGCTCCGGCGCCTGACGGCGTCGATGGACCACCTGGTGGTGGTGTCGCACGCGATCGACGAGAAGGTGGAGAGCGAGGGCCGGACGGCCGCGCCCGGTCCCTCATCTACAACGGCGTGGACCTGGAGCGGTACGACCACCAGGAGCCGTGCTGCACGCTCCGCGAGGAGTACGGGATGGAGCCCGGGGCGCCGATCGTCGGCGTGGTGGGCCGCCTGGAGCTGGAGAAGGGCCACCCGACGCTGCTCGAGGCCTGGCCGCTGGTGCTGGCGGATCAGCCCGGCGCCTACCTCATGATCGTGGGCGAGGGGAGCCGCCTCGACGCCCTCCACGCGATCGCACGGGAGCAGGGAGTCGAGCGCCACGTGATCTTCACGGGCCGCCGGGACGACATCCCCGCCATCACCGCCGCCTTCGACGTCGCCGTCCTCCCGTCCTACCGCGAGGCGCAGGGCCTCACGATCCTGGAGGCGATGGCGCTCTCGCGCCCGGTGGTGGCGTCCAACGTGGGCGGCATCCCCGAGATGGTCGAGGACGGGGTCACGGGGCTCCTCGTCCCGCCCCACGACCCGCCGGCCCTTTCCGCGGCAATCGTTCGCCTGCTGACCGACCACCAGCTGGCCGACACGGTGGCGCGCGCCGGCCACGACCTGGTGCACGACCGGTTCTGCATCCAGCTGATGGTCAACGCGGTGCAGGAGCTGTACGACGAGGGCGCTCGTGCCGTGCGGCCGCGCGAGGTGGCGGTGCGCGCGAGCTGACCACGCGGCCGACCCGGAGAGCCCGGGCGCCCTCGGCCACGTAGCATCGCAACCATGCGCCTCTCGTTCGACCGGCTCTGGGTCTCGATCGCGATCGCCCTGCCCGCGTTCGTGGCGCTGCTGGTCCCGATGCCCGCGGTCGACCTCGCGTACCAGGTGCGCGCCGGGAACGAGATCCTCGCGAGCGGCGCCATCCCGCCGAGCGACACGTGGACGTTCACCGTCCCGGGCACAGCCTGGTCGACCAGCAGTGGCTGGCGCAGGTGCTCCTGGCGCCGGGCCTGCCGCCGGGGGCTGGGAGCTGCTCGTCGTCCTGCGAGCCATCCTCGTCTCGGCGGCGACCGGCATCCTCGCGGCGACCGCGATGGCGGGGCGGAGCCCGCGGACGGCGGCGATCCTCTCGCTCGCGGCGTTCGCGCTCGCCGCACCCGCGCTCGCGCTGCGCCCGCAGCTGTTCGGGATCGCCTGTTCGCCCTGCTGTGGCTCGTCGTGGCCCGCCGGGCGCGGCCCGGCGCCTACTGCTCGCCGCCGTGGTGGTGGTCGCTCTGGGCGAACGTCCACGGCTAGTTCGTGCTCGGGCCCATGCTCCTCGGCTACGCGTGGCTGGACGAGTCGCCGCGGCCAGCCGGCCCGGCGGCTCCTTCGCCATCCTCGTCGCGGGGACGCTGGCGACGCTGCGTCAACCCGTTCGGCTCGCGGCGCCTGGCGTACGCCGCGGGGATCGGCGGCAACCCGGCGATCTCCGGGCAGGTGAGCGAGTGGCAGCGCACGTCGCCGTTCGAGATGCCCGGCCTGCTGTTCTACCCGTCGGTCGCGCTGACCGTCGGGCTCATGGCCCGGCGCGGCGCGCCGTCGCTCGTGGCCGGACTGGCTGCTGGCTCGCGGCCATGTTCGCGATCGGCGTCTGGGCAGTCCGCGGTCTGCGCATGGTGGCCATTCGGGGTCGTGTTCGTGCTCGGCGGCCTGCCGGACGCGCTGTGGCCGTCATCGCGGCGACGTGGTGCCGCCCGCGTATCCCGCGTGGCGGGGTCGTGACCGGCCTGCTCATCGTGTTGCTGGTGGCCGCCCTGCCGTGGTGGCGCTCGTCGGATCCGATGACCGGCCGCACCGGGATCCTCTCCTACGCCCCGTCAGGGATCGCGAGGGAGCTCCGCACCCGTGCCCTGCGGGTACGCGCGTGCTCTCGCCCCAGGCCTGGACCTCGTTCCTGGGTGGGCCGTCCCCGACGCGTCCTACTTCGTCGACTCGCGTTTCGAGCTGTTCCCGGCCGACGTCTGGGCGGACGGGCCACGCTCGCTCGGGCGGCCCGGCCGCAGACGAGGTCCTCGAGCGTATGGGCGGTGGACTCTTGGTCCTCCCGGCCGGGGCGAGCCCGGCGCTCTCCGGGTGGACGGTGGTCTACAGTGATCCGGACGGCTCGATCCTGGCCCGCGACCGTGATCGACGCGATCACCGGGCCCGGACCAAGCAGATCGCTGGCTCCGGCCGGTGGCTCGTCTGCGGGTCTGACGCTGCGTGATGACGTCGCCTTCATAGCCATGATGTCGTTCTTCGAGGTGAACAGCCCGGCGTTTGCGACGACGCTCGCCATCGATTTCGGACACTACATGGACGGGACCCGCGAGATGGCTGGAGACGGGCACCCCGTACCTCGCCGAGGGAGGTCGCGGGCCCGTTCCTGTACCAGCCGCTCACATTCATGCATCCTCCGCCGACGTTGCTCCTGTTCGCGCCGTTCCTCGTCCTGCCGGCGGTGCTCTGGTGGGTCATCCCGATCGGGGTCACCGCGGCGCTCCGTCGTATCCTGGCGACCTGCGCCCTGGGCCTGGCCGGTGATCGCGCTGCTGCTCGCCCTGCCGAAGGCGCACATCGCCGTCATCGTGGGCAACTGGAGCCTGTGGGTGATGGCGGCCACCGCCGCAGGCCTCCAATTCGGGTGGCCCGGTCTGCTGGTGGCGTTCAAGCCATCCCTCTACCCGTTCCTTGTGAGTGGCATGCAGCATCGTTCCTGGTGGTTCGGGCTCCCCTTCATGGCCCTGCTGGCGCTCCTGTTCGGAAGCCTCTGGATCGACTGGCTCCACGTTATCCAGAACGCCCCGGACGGCATCGCCTATTCGCTTCCGGACGTGCCGTGGCTGCTTCTTCCAGTCGTGGCTTGGGTGTGCCGGACTCGGCGCCGACGGCCCTCCGCGCTGGTACCTTCGGGTCCCGGTTGACCGCCCCGACACTCTGCTAGAGTCGGCGACATGGTGCATACGGCCACCACCGGGGTGCTGGACGTCGTCGTGGTCGGCGGGGGTGGCCACGTGGGCCTTCCCCTCGGCCTCGCGCTCGCCGACGCGGGCTGCGCGTCGTCTGTTCGACACGACGAGGCCGCGCTCGACCAGGTGCGGCGGGCAAGATGCCGTTCTTCGAGAGCGGCGCCGACGAGCTGCTGCGAGCGTGCTCGCGCACGGGCCGCCTCGAGGCGGCAACGATCCGCGGCGTGGTCGAGCGGCGCCGAGCACGTCGTCGTCGTGGTCGGCACGCCGGTCGACGAGCACCTGAACCCCGATCCGATGTTCGTGTTCGAGCGAGCCGTCGGGGAGATCGCGCCGCACCTGCGCGACGGGCGAGCTCGTGGTGCTGCGCAGCACCGTGTACCCGGGCGTCACCGCGATGGTCGAGCAGCGCCTCGCCGACCTCGGGCTCGACGTCGACGTCTCGTTCTGCCCGGAGCGCATCGCCGAGGGCAAGGCGCTGGTCGAGCTGCGCGCGCTGCCGCAGATCGTCGGCGCGGCGCACCGAGCGCGGCGGTCGCAGCGGGCCGAGGCGCTGTTCCGCCACCTCGCCGCCGAGCTCGATCCGCGTCTCGAGCATCGAGGAGGCCGAGCTCGCCAAGCTGTTCACGAACACGTGGCGCTACATCAAGTTCGCGGCCGCGAACCAGCTGTACATGATCGCCAACGACTTCGGCTCGACTTCGAGCGCATCCGCGCGGCGATCCGCAGGACTACCCGCGCGCCGCCGACATGCCCGGGCCCGGGCTTCGCCGCCGGGCCGTGCCTGTTCAAGGACACGATGCAGCTCGCGGCGTTCAACAACAACAACTTCACGCTCGGCCACGCGAGCATGATGATCAACGAGGGCCTGCCCGCTCTACATGGTGGCTCGCGCTCGAGCAGCGCTACGACCTCGCGACGATGACCGTCGGCATCCTCGGCATGGCGTTCAAGGCCGAGTCCGACGACATCCGCGTCGAGCCTGAGCTACAAGCTCACGCGGCTGCTGCGCTTCAGGGCCGGCGACGGGTGCTGTGCACCGACCCGTACGTCGACCGACGACCCGACCTCGTGCCGCTCGACGAGGTGCTCGCCGAGTCCGACCTGCTCGTGATCGGCGCGCCGCACCGGGCGTACGCCGGCTCCTCGACGTCGACCGATCGCCGGTCGTCGACATCTGGAACCTGCCTCGGCCACGGGGTCCGGGTGTAGACGAGCGCCTCCGCGCGTCTCGCGTCGTCATCCCCGTCTACAACGAGGGCGAAGGCGATCGGGATCGTGCGCTCGACCTGGATCGACCCAGGTCGCTGTTCCGCGATCGCGGTCTGTACGACCGCCCGACGAATCACGCCGCACTGTCTCGAGACAGTACGAGGACGCCGAGCGCCAGCCACCACGACCGGCGGTCGACACCGACGCAGGCGCGCGGCCGGCGCACGGCTTCGATACGGCCCGAGCACGCGGCGGCCGGCGTCATCGTCGTCACGATGGCCGACGGCAGCGACGACCCCAGCAGATCGACCAGCTCGCCGCACCTCGTCGAGCGGGGCGTCGTCGTCGCGGCCGCGTCGCGCTACATGCACGGCGGCCAGCAGGTCGGCGGGCCGTTCCTGCAAGTCGGCGATCTCGCGGCTGGCCGGCTTGACGCCTGTACTGGTTCGCCCGCGGTCGGCACCGCGACGCGACGAACTCGTTCAAGGCGTACGACGCGGCGTTCGTCCGCGAGGTCGGCATCGAGTCCGACGCCGGCTTCGAGATCGGGATCGAGCTGGTCGCCAAGGCGCGCCGGCGCCGCCTCCCGGTCGCCGAGTCCCGACGATCTGGCTCGACCGCGTGACCAGCGGCAGTCGAACTTCAAGGTCGTCGCGTGGCTCCCGCGGTACTTCTGCTCGGTACTATCGCTACGACGTTCGCGTGGACTTCGCACGACGGCGGCTCCCGACGCTGCCCAGTCCGATCTCGATTCGCAGTGATCGCCATGAGTCCGGCGATTCGCGGAGGTCCGCATGAGCAAGGTCCTGGTCAGTGGTTCGGCCGGCTTCATCGGCGGCTACGTCGTGCAGGAGCTGCTGGCGCGCGGGCCACGAGGTCGTCGGCATCGACAACTACTCGAAGTACGGCCGGGTCGCGCACAGCTACGACGACCACCCGCGCTACCGGCTCGTCGAGGGCGACGCGCGCGACGTCGACGCTGATGACCGAGCTGCTCGCGGACTGCGACCACTTCGTCGCGGCGCCGCGATGATCGGCGGCATCTCGCTACTTCCACACTTACGCCTACGACCTGCTCGCCACCAACGAGCGGATCATCGCCGCCGTCGTGCGACGCCGCGATCAAGGCGCACCGCGACGGGCGGCTGCAGAAGGTCACTACCTCAGCTCGTCGATGGTGTTCGAGTCGCGCGACGCGTGGCCGTCGTACGAGGGCGCAGGAGCGCGAGATGCCCGCCGCCGCGTCTCGTCGTACGGCTTCCAGAAGCTCGCGGTCGAGTACTTCGCCCAGCGGCGCATGCGAGCAGTACGGGCTGCCGTACACGATCGTGCGGCCGTTCAACTGCGTCGGCGTCGGCGAGGGGCGGGCGCTCGGCGAGGTCGAGGTGCTGAGCGGCAACGTGAAGCTCGCGATGAGCCACGTCGTGCCCGACCTCGTGCAGAAGGTGCTCAAGGGCCAGGACCCGCTGCACATCCTCGGCGACGGCAGCCAGGTCCGGCACTACACCTACGGCGGCGACCTGGCCCGCGGGCATCGTCACCGCGATGGAGCACCCGGCCGCGCGTCAACGACGACTTCAACCTCTCGACCGCCGCAGTCCACGACGGTGCTCGAGCTGGCCGAGACTGATCTGGACGAAGATCAACGGCGACGACGAGCCGTTCCGCTACGTCGTCCGACACGCCGTTCGAGCACGACGTGCAGCGGCGGGTGCCCGACGCGAGAAGGCGCAGCGACGTGCTCGGCTTCGAGGCGACCACGACGCTCGACGAGATGCTCGACGAGGTCATCCCGTGGATCGCCGCCGCGATGGCCGAGGGCCGCCTGTGACGCTCGACCGGGACGATTCGATGCCGTGTACCAGGTCCGCTTCGGCGAGGGCGAGGCGTCGGGGAAGGTGGAGCTCCTGGTTGCTGATCGTCGCGTTCCTCGCGCGCGGCATCCCGGCCGACGGTGCCGTGCTGGACGTCGCCTGCGACCGCGGGTACTTCATCCGCAACGTGCACGCGCGGGAACGGTGGGCGACGAACATCCGCGCCGTGGGTGGCGCGTTCGACGCCTCCGTCCGGTTCGTCCAGGTGGACGGCCTCGCGCTCTCGACGGCCGTCCCGGGCGCCCACTTCGACGTCGTCTTCATGAGCAACTATCTCGAGCACCTCGCCGACGGCGACGCGGTTCTCAGGCAGCTGCGCGAGGCGTGGGCGGTGCTGAAGCCGGGTGGTCGCCTGATCGTCCTGCAGCCGAACATCCGGCTGGTCGGCGGCGCTTACTGGGACTTCCTCGACCACAAGGTCGCGCTGACGGAACGCAGCCTCGGGGGAGGCGGCCGAGACCGCGGGCTACGAGGTGAAACGACTTATCACGCGCTTCCTCCCGTACACGACGAAGAGCCGGCTGCCGCAGAATCCTGCGCTCGTGCGCGCGTACCTCCGGTTCCCGCCGGCGTGGCGGCTCATGGGCAAGCAATCGCTGCTGGTCGCCCGGCGACCCCGCCCGCCGGGATGACCGGCGATCGGCGGACGTTCCTGCGGGCGGCCGGCGAGATACGCGTGTTCCTGCGGGCGCTGGCCGGGATCGCCGTGTCGGCGTTCGCGATCCTGCTCGTGGCGCAGACCGCGGACATCCCCGCTGCGATCGCGCGGATCGCCGCCGTGGACGCGCGCTGGCTGGTCCTCCCGGCGCTCGTGCTGATCGTCCAGATGTGGGTGCGGGCTGTCCGCTGGGCCATCATCCTGAGCGCGGTCCAGCCGGTGCCCATCACCGGTCGCATGGCGCTGTGGCCGACGATCGCGGGCTACCTCGGGAACATCGCGCTGCCGGCGCGGCTCGGCGAGGTGATCCGGATCGTGCTCATCTCCCGCCGCTGGACGCCGGTCACGGCGACCGGGGCGACCGCATCCGTCCTCATCGAGCGGCGGTGGACCTCCTCGCGCTCCTCGCCCTGGCGACCGCGGCGTACGGGGCGATCGGGGCCATCGGCTGGCTGCCGTTCCTCGCTCGGCGATGATCGTCCTGCTCGCGGGCTTCGGTGTCGCGCTCCGGGCCACCGGCTCGCTGGCGGCACGCGTGCCCACCCGGGTTCCCGGCGCGCGTCCGCGACGTCCTGGTGCGCCTGCTCGAGGCGCTTCGGGGCGACGGGTCCGTCCGCGGTCCTGCGCGCCTGGGTCGTCAGCCTGCTCGCGTGGCTCTTTGACGCGCTGGTCATCTACTTCGGTGCCCGGGCGCCCTCGGGGTCTCGATCTCGCCGGCTGCCGCGATCCTGATCTCGTCAGGCGGTGCGCTCGGGGCGGCGCTGCCGGCGGCCGCGGCCGCCCTCGGAACCTACCAGTTCGGGTGCCGTCACCGTGCGGCGCATGGTCGGGGATCCCCGCCGCTGACGCCCTCCAGGTCGCGATGATGGTCCACGTGGTGGGCGCCGTGACGGTCCTGGGCATGGGCGTCGTGGGCATCGTGGCCGTCAGCCTTAACGACGGACGGCCCTCGGAGTGCGGGCGAGGGAGCCGGCGACGAGGCGCCGGGCCACGGCCGCCGGATGACTGCCGCCGGAGCAGCCATGAGGGCGGATGATGAACCGCGAGCGCATGCGGGGCCGCGGCTCCGGCGGCGACAGACCGCCCGGGGCGACGAGGACGGGTCGCACGAGCCGCACGCAGCATCTCGGCCTTGACACGGATAGGTTCCGGGCGCGCATCGCACGCGTCCGCCTCGGATTGCCCGACGGACGTCAGGGACATCCTGAGAGAGGCCGACGAGCTCGCCGTGTCGATGGTCGTCGCACGGGTCACGCAGGTGATGCCCCCACCATCCATGCCGTGGAGGCCGCCGGGGGCGCCGGCTCTGCGACACGCTCGTCTAGTACGCGCGCGTCGTGAGGCGGTCGCACCGCCCGGCCGGCGTGCGACTGGCGACCCGGCCGATGCCGACGGATCGCGGCGGTGGCCGCGGCCGCCTTCGCGGGGTACGTCGGGCACTACCACAACGATGCGCGGCTGGATCGGGCCGCCGCGGACGCGACCTATCCGGACTGGGCGCGCCGGTCGGTAACCGAGGCCGGCGTGGCGGACCGTGTCTGGGTCGTCGAGGACGGCGGTCGAGCTCGGCGTTCCTGACGCTCGGGCGGCGACAAGCAGGAGACGAGATCGTGCTGAACGCGGTCGACCCCGCGCACCAGCGTCGCGGCTGTATCCGCGCCTCGTGGAGGCGGCCCTTGCCGAGTCGTCGGCGCTCGGCGCTGCAGCGCTGCATCGTGTCGACGCAGCTCGTCAACCGGCCGTGCAGCGCGTCTGGGTGCAGGCTCGGGTTCGTGCCCTGGGCGGCGCCGCCATACGTTCCACGTGTGGCTCGGATGACATCCTACGACCCGCGCCCTCTTCGCCCAGCTGCGCGGCGGCGGAGCAGGGGAGCTTCTGGTTCCGCTCGCGGAACGCGCTGATCGTGTGGGCGATCCGGCGCTACGCGCCCGCCGGCTGGTCGCGTGTCCTCGAGGTCGGGTGCGGGACCGGGTTCGTGCTGCGGGAGATCGGCAGGGCGTTCCCGTCGGCGCAAAGCTCAGGGAAGTGACCTGTTCGCCGAGGGCCTCGCGTTCGCGGCCGAGCGCGTGCCGAACGCGCGGCTCGAGCAACTCGACGTCCTCGCACATGCCGTACGGGACAGGTTCGACGTCGTCGGCGCGTTCGACGTGATCGAACACATCGAGGACGATCTCGGCGCCGCTCCGCGGGATCTGCCCGGCCGTGCGACCCGGCGGGCTCGTCCTCTTGACCGTCCCCCAGCACCCGGCATCTGTGGTTGGTCAGGACGTCGCCGCTCACCACGTGCGGCGCTACGTCTCCGACGGGCCTCCAGGAAGGTCCGGGGGCCGGCCTCGACGTCGTCCGATCGACGTCGTTCGTCTCGCTGCTTCTGCCCGCGCTCTTCGCGACCAGGCAGAGCCGAATCGAACGACGCTCGGCGACCTGCAGCGACCGCGGCTCATCGACGCGGGCTGGCTGGCGTCATGGCGGTCGAGCGTGCGGCGATCCGCGCCGGCGCGTCGCTCCCTGTCGCCGCGGGTCGTTACCGGTTGGTCGTCGGCCCGGCGAGGGTCCCGAGCGGCCGGGCGACCGCGACCGCCGCTAGACGCCGCGGCGACGGCCTCCGCGATCACGCGGTCGAGCTCGTCTCCAGTGCCGACCCACAGCGGCAGGCGCACGAGGCGGTCGGGCCGCGTCGTGAGCGCCAGCTCGCCGTGCGCCCGCCCGACGCGGCCCGAACGGCGACGAGTGCAGCGGCACGTAGTGGAAGACGGCGATGACGCCGCGTTCCTTCAGGCGCGTCGATGAAGGCGCCGCGCGCTTCGAGGTCGGGCAGCAGCAGGTAGTACATGTGCGCGTTGTGCGTGCAATCGCGCGGGCACGACCGGGCGGCGGACCGTGCCCGACGCCTCGCAGCGCGCGAAGCCCTCGTGGTAGCGCTGCCAGATCGCGAGCCGGCGGCGCGGTGATGGCGTCGGCCTCCTCCAGTCTGGGCCCAAGGAAGGCGGCGACGATCTCGCCGGGCAGGTAGCGACGAGCCGATGTCGACCCAGGTGTACTTGTCGACCTGGCCGCGGAAGAACTGGCTCCGGTTGGTGCCCTTCTCGCGAGATGATCTCGGCGCGCTCGACGAAGCGCTCGTCGTTGACTCAGCAGCGCGCCGCCCTCGCCCAGATGATGTTCTTGGTCTCGTGGAAGCTGAGAGCGCCGCCAGGTGGCCGATGCTGCCGAGCGGCCGGCCCCTGTACGTGGCGAGCGATGCCCTGCGCGGCGTCCTCGATCGACGAGCAGGCCGTGGCGCGCCGCGATGTCCATGATCGCGTCCATCTCGCAGCCGACGCCCGCGTAGTGCACGGGGACGATCGCCGCGTGCGCGGCGTGATCGCCGCCTCGATCAGCGCTCGTCGAGGTTGAGCGTGTCCGGCCGGACGTCGACGAAGACCGGCGTGGCGCCGCGCAGCACGAACGCGTTGGCGGTGGAGACGAAGGTGAACGAGGGCATGATCACCTCGTCGCCCGGCCCGAGGTCGAGCAGGAGCGCCGCCATCTCGAGCGCGGCGTGCACGAGTGCGTGAGCAGCGCCTTGCGGCATCCCGAGCTCGCTCCTCGAGCCACGCGCATGCACTGCTTCGGTGAACTCGCCGTCGCCGGCGAGGTGTCCGCTGGCATGCGCCTGCGCGATGTACGCGAGCTCGCGGCCCGTCAGGTAGGGCTTGTTGAACGGGATCACGAGGCCGCTAGGTCCGTCATCGCCCCGCGGCCCGTCGCTGGCGAGCCGTCCCGGCGGTCTCGCGGACCATGTAGGCGGCCGGTCCATCGTGCGGAAGTGCATCCGCGCCAGGTACTCGCCGATGATCCCGAGCGCGAAGAGCTGGGCGCCGGAGAAGATCGCGATGATCGAGGCGAGGAACGCGAACCCGGGACCGCGCCGCCGTTGACCAGGTAGCTGGCCAGCACGTAGGCGAGCACCACCAGGCCGAACAGGCGTGAAGCACGAAGCCGATGACGCTCGCCACCTGGAGCGGCAGGGTGCTGAAGCCCGTCATCATGTTGAGCGCGTGGGTCACCAGCTTGCGCAAGCGTGTAGTTGGACGGCCCCGTGCCGCGGGTCGTGGCGCGACCGTCACGGCGGCGAACCGCGTCGTCGCCCCAGGTCAGCAGCACGTCGATCGAGACATACGGGCCGCGGTAGGTCGCGAACGCCTCGCGCAGCTGCGGTCCGGAACACGCGAAAGGCGCTGACGTGTGCGCGCGGTCTCGGCGCCCATCGCGCCTCTGCGAGCGCGAGCTTGGTCATCCGCGAGGCCAGGTCGCGCCAGAAGCCGTGCTGCTCTGCCCCGGCGGTCCCGTAGACGACGTCGACGTCTTCGGCGAGCGCCGCGAGAGCCTCGCGATCTCCTCCGGCGGGTTCTGGAGGTCGTCGTCCAGCGTCACGATCGAGTCGTAGCGCGCCGCCCGGATGCCGGCAGAGCAGCGCGTTGTGCTGGCCGTAGTTGCGGCTCATCCGCGTGCCCGCGGACATGCGGGTCGGCGGCGGCGATCCGCCTCGATCCCCGCCCAGGAGATCGTCGCCCCGTCCTCGACGAGGATGATCTCGTAGTCGTCGCAAGGGCCGCGAGCGCGTCGGAAAGGCGCCGGTGGAGCTCGTCGAGGCTCGCCGCGGACCGGAAGACCGGGACGACCGCAGAGATCCGGCCGGGACGCACACGATGGACACTCTCGTCGTCATGGCAGGCGAAGCAGTTGGGTGTCGCCCCGAATGATCACCGGCGTCGCCCCCAGGACGAGCGTGTCGGGTGAAGGGCGTCGACATACAGGTAGCGATGCCCTCGCCTTCATGAACGCCGTGACCTCCTCTGGTGTTGGCCGGGCTGCTGCCTGTCGGGAAGAGCTGGAATTGTGGAGAGTTCGGGAACTGCGGCCCTACCTCGTCTGCGACGCCACCGGCGCCGGTGGCTTCCGTGAATACATTCGCCTCGTAGCAGAGGGGCACGATCCTCCTCGCGGTGTGCATGTCGATGCTGAGGAGCCGTGCGTCCCAGAACGCAATCTCGTCCCCTTGTTGGCACGCATAGCCGATCTTCGCCCTGGGCTCGAGCACCCCGATGGCGGCAATCACCTCGAGCGGAATGGGCGGGTAGGCGTGCGGCCCGAACTGAACCAGACGGATTTCCCGAGCTGAAGACCCCGACCCCGAGCTGGAGCTCCGCTCCCACGACTAGAGTCAGGGCGGCGAGCCTGCGCTCGCCCTGTCGGAGCCGGATCCATAGGATCACGATCGAGGCGGCGGCCATCGGTGTCGCGAAGAGGGTGATGGCGCCGTAGAACACGTGGAACATCGTGAACTCGCTGATCATCGCCCCCCACGCGAGTGCGCCGCCGCCCACGATGGCCATGACACCCAGCAGCATCGCCGCGAGTCGTGTCGCTGCTTGCGCACGAGCAGCCACGCCGCCGGGATGGTGAAGAGCAGGAATGAGCCGACAACCGCGTTCCCCATCGCCCCGAGCCACACGTGGTTGAAGGGCGAGATGAGCGGCGACGACCCGCTGCCCAGTACCCGATGGCCCGTTGCCGTACCCCAGGCAAACGTGAGGGCGACCATCGCGAGGATCGATGCCGCCAGGCGCAGGACCGCGCGGGACGGCACGGACACGCCCCCCCTCGAGCCGCAACTGGGCCGCGCGAACACCGCAATCGCGACCAATGCGCCCGCTCCGGCGAGAAGGCCCATCGCAATGTGCGCGGGGAGGATCATGGCAGTTAGACCTGCGACGAATAGGATTGTTGGGGCGCGGTCCGCGGGGATGTCGCGGCCCCGGAGGACCAGCAGCATGAGCAGGGGGATCAGGAGCGCGGCGATCCCGTACTCCGAGATGTGGAAGAGTATGCCGGTGGCCCAGGCCGAGAAGAAGTTGTCGGCAAGTGGCACTGGGATCGGGGCCAGCACCAGGCCAGTTGCTGCGCCGAAGACGAACACGGCCCGTGATCGCACGCCAGCGCCCCGTCGTGCAATCGACCCAACGAGGGTCACGATCCCAAGCAGTAGCAGCGGCAGTGCCACGAGGTGGCGCGCGAACGAGGGTTCGATCGCGAACGCACGGCCGATGCCACCGGCAAGCCAGATCTCGCCCCAGTGGTACCAAATCTGGTCGGGCATCCCCAACCGGCGTCCCGAAGCCGGACGGGGAGAAGGAGGGTCTTCCAGACCGGACGATGTGATGTCGCGCCCAAGGATGGAGTAGAAGGCCTCATCCATGAACTCGACGGGCTGCACGCCCGCGCGCGGGCTCGGTGCCAGCGTCATTCCGAACAGCAGGCCCAGGACCACCACGAACGCAAGGGCGCTGAGGACGGCGGGGATGCCGACCGGCGCCCACCATCTGTCGCCACGCCTCGCGCCAGCTGACGATCCCTCGGTCGTCAGGCGCCGATCGACGTTAGGGTCAGCAGGAGGGCCACGACGAAAGCCAGGCCGATCGGCGCGAAGGCGCTGCGCCCGGTGGATGCCAAGCGTCGCCACGAGCGCCGTTGCCACGAGCAGCCCGGTCAGACAGGCCGATCCCGATCGTCTCGCCGTCGGGCGCGTCCCGCGCCAGGATACCCACGCGCAACGCGATGAGCCGGCCCGTCACGAGGAGCACATAGCTCAGGAAGGATCGCCGCGGCCAGCGCCCTCAACGCCGCCGGAT
>CAVZML010000006.1:0-582003 GCA_963776395.1 uncultured Chloroflexia bacterium
CCATTCGGCTTTCATCTGGGCCAAGCGTTCGAGTATGCGTTCTTCGCGCGTGGGAAAGAAGTAGTAATCGGCATAGCGTATGCCGGGTGGTAGGGCCGAACGTTGGTCCTTTACGATTCAGCACCGGGGCGGTCCTTCGTTTTGGTCTCGCCGCCTGCAACGATTCGAGCAGAAAATTCTGGAAGTGTCCCATGTCGGGCCTTTCGAAGTGGAATCCCACAATGGGCGCACTGAAGGATTTCTGCGGGCGGCTCTACTTGTTTGACGAATTGGTCTTGGCCGTGCATTTCACCACCTCAGAGTCAATTACCCACTACTAGCGACTCATAGTCATCCGGGGCAGAGTCGAGTTGAAGATCTTACCTGCCACGAAGTCCTGTCCCTTCTCGCGCACCAGTGTCTGCCTCCACGCAACATTACGGCGGTTGCCACCTCTTGATGCGAGCGCTCAACATTGCCCGGTGCGACGGGGTGGCCGGTGCTTGAGTTTCTCGAGCACCGTTCTTCGGCAGCCTTGATTTCGTTCAGAAGTTGCTCCACGAGCGAGCGTTTTTTCGCAATCTGGGCCAGTGTGTTCTGGCTGATTTTCTTCTTGGTCACGGCGAGTCTCCTCGCCATGACCTACCGGTGTTACCAGTTTGGGCCCAGAGGCAGATTTGCGAGGGCGCGGACCAGCCGGTGTGATGCCCCTAAAATATTTTGCTTAAGTCATCATTTTTTGCTTGACTCAGTACTCTTCAGTACTGGGCATAGTTACAACGTCGCCTCAAGTCGCGTAGGTTTTCAGGTGTTTATACTCGCTCCCTCCTAGGTGGTGACATTCCAAACCCAACTTCAACGCTACAGGTGTGTCTGAACATGACAAATTTGCGCTTGTTTTTGGGGTGCCAAAAGCCACTTCTCCGTCCGAGAAAGGGCAAGCTGTACTGTAATTCGAAGTGCCGAGCGAAAGCTGGGTATTTTTCCAACGAAGGTGGAAGTCCAGATTCGACAGAACCAGCGCCTCGCCGTGAGAAATACTTTCCGAACGATTGGGTGCGCGTTCAATAGCCAACAGAGTGGCCCGGTAAACGCATCGTTCCTTCCCCTAGTTCCTGCTACACGAATCTCACTGAGCAGCAGCGCCTGATGCTCGCCCGAAGGGAGCGCCAGACATGCAATCAGTGAAACCGTCGTTACGTAACGACCAGTGGTCTCGGTCCGGCTGGCTAGAAGAAGGAACGACGTTGCTCCTCTCCGCGATGAGCAGCAGGGTGGGGAGATTGGCGATTGGGCGCTTCGAACCCCGCCAGAGGCAAGCCGCGAGGAAATCAAAGAACTCTTGGAAGAAGCGGCTGCAAAATCCGGCTACGAGGTTAACAGTATCAGGGATTTGCGGACCGTTGCTGAGCGCATCCCTCCCGCTTTACGCAATCGTCGCCTGTCTTGGTATGCCTACAAGGAGATAGCGAGGCTCGTAGTCAGTGGCAGCGAGGAGCAATCGGTTGCTCTCCGGCACCGAATTCGTCGACGAGTTTGCTGCGCGGCCTGAAGCAAAAATCCTAGACGTTCGTTCCGCAGTCCGCAAACGCATGGGTAAAGGGGCCGTCGAACCAGAGGACATGGTGAATGTCTCTTTCAAGCTGACGACGGCGGAGCATTCCGACTTAAGAAGGACTGTTGAGGCTGACCCGGTCCACGAGACAGTTTCTGACTTTTTACAGGCGCACGTCCGCGATTTCATCGCGAGTCACAAGGAGGTGAGCAAATGAAAATCACGGTGAGAATAAACGAATTCAAATGTCTTTTAGAGGAAGCCTGCTATGTAGTAGCGGCGGAATCAGGCCTTACCACCCTCACGCATGTGAAAGTGGACGTGCTATCTGAAAATCGGGCAACGATGTCGGGTACTGACTTCCTCTTATCAATAGTTCAGCATTTTGAGGTGGTCGAGGGCGACATCGGCTCCCTGCTCCTCCTGCAAAACAAACACGAGACTTCCTAAAGCGCCATATTGGAGGAACGGCCACAATCGGAACAACTCCCGACGAGCACATTCTCGTCAAGGTCGGACTGTCACCATGAAAGTTCCGAACATAAATGTGCGAATGTTCCAGCGGATTGAGGAGATGCCGAAAGCCACGCATATAATCAGCCTTAAATTTCTCAGGCAGTTGGTGACTCGTGTGGAAGGGGCTTGCCCCGCCAGGCAGCTGAGAACCACGATACCGTAGATTAGAGCTCGACAGCGATAACAAACAACTTCGCGCAGTTGCGACTGACGGCTATCGCTTAGCCATCGCCGATGCATGTGGTGACTGGGGTCATTTCTCGATTCAGCTACACAAACAAATGTTCCCAGTTCTTAAGAGGCGGGCTGGGACAACCGTTCAATTTGCCGAGTCCGAACAAAATTACTTTTTCCAAACTGAAGGAGTTTTGCTCCAGTGCAGAAAACCCCTAAAAGACACCTTTCCAACGTACGAAAGGGTCTTCGCGGGGGACCGCTCCTTTGAAAATACTCTCAGGGTGACGAGCTCAGACCTCAAATCAGCCATTGTCAATATATTTAGTGGAATGAAACCTCGTGCGAATGGGGAACGCGAAGTGTTCTTTGATATCGATGGCAACACGGTTTGGCTGTCTACCCAGTGCGCCAATGGCACGGCCATTGGGTGAGCAAAAGTGGCGACTGAAGGTAACTCGAAAATCAAAATTAAGTTAAGGGCAGACCACGTTCTGGACTTCCTCTCAACGTCAGCAGGGGAAGTCGCCTTGCAGTTCAACGACGCGTCCAGTGTGGTGAGGTTCAGCACGGAAGACAAATACCAGTATTTATTAATGCCAATCAGGTTCGAAGGCCCTACCGCCGAAACACCACCCCGAGTAGCGAACCCCGCGAAACGCAAGCGGCTTGATATCCGTCATTAATCAGTCCAATTTCCGTTCATGGAGCAAAACATCATCTAGACGCTAGTTGGCGTGCTTTTACAATTTTGCTTTAAGGGGTCTTAGTTGAAATGACAAAACTAGAACTGATAAAGCGCCTCGAATCGATCGCTGACGAGTTTCAGCGCACTCGGTCGTGGGGCTCGCTAGAGGTGGAGTTCAAGGACGGAGAACCTAACTACGTCCGCCGTACATTTTCGGAATCCGTGAGAGAGGATGCACATGCGCAAACCCGTGCAAAACAGTCTTACCGCTAAGCAAGAAATTCAAGCGCTCAAGATAAAAGTGGGTCAACCCATTTGACCAGCATTTTGGAGGCGACTATTTCGCTGCCTGCTGCTTCCACGCCGGAGACAGCGAACATTCCATGCACTTGAAGGAGTGCGACGATGGCTCGTGGATTGCCACCTGCTTCAGCGACTGTCAGCGTTCCTGGGACGCCATAGATTTCGTCAAGCAGAGAGACAAGCTCAGCTTTGTCGATGCCGTGAAGAAACTAAGTAACGGGCAGTTCCCCGCAGCGAGTACCGTTCAGCGTAAACCCAAACCACCTGTCGTGCCAATGACTGACGAACAGTGGGAAAAGTGGGGCCGACCAATCTCCGCGGCCGATGTTGAGCGATTTGCTAAGAGTCGCGAAGGCAAAGGCCGAACTGCCAGCCTAGAGATTTTCGAGGAACTTGGTTGCAGGGTTCTAGGTGATGCCATCGGGTTTCCTTGCCGCAGGACCACCGAACAAGGTGTTATCTACGACTGTATCAAAGTGAGGTTAATGGATAAGAAGGAGTTCTGGACCGAGAACAGCGTCTCGCAGGACGGATTCTTCAACCTTGACGCAGTCAATCCCATCTCTGACATTTACGTTGTTGAGGGCCAGCCCGACACAGCCGTTATGCAGGAGGCAGGATTCTGCGCCGTGAGCGTGGTGACAGGTGGTCAGAAGAAGTTTGATAACGCCGCGATACAAGTGTTGTGCACGGCACCGCGCATCTTTCTCATAGGTGACCAATCGCAGCACGGTGACCCCGGCCAGAAATGCATGGACACACTGCAGATTCTTTTGCCACCCGAAAAGACTTATCGAGTAAATTTCCCCGAGGCCCACGACGTTTCGGAGCTCGCCGAGAAACTGGGAAAGGGCTTCGCCGACAGAATTAAAGAACTGACTAGTGAAGCGTTGCAGCCTTGGGTGTGCCGAAATATCCCACGATTTCTAATCTCTCCGCCGAGCCCACGAAATGGCTGGTCGAGCGTTTCATACCATATGGGTGCGTAACCATGCTCACCGGGAACATGGGCTCCATGAAATCGTTTTTGTCGATGCTCCTAGCGCAAGCGCTCTCCGCTGGTAAGAACGAATTTCTAAGCAGACCGATACTGCACGACGTTGACGGTTGGAACATACATGTACGCCGCCGCTGCGTGGAAAGTTTCCGCGCTCGACACCAGTGCTGTACCTCGACCGTGAAAACCCGCAGGGCATGGTTAGCGAACGTTCCTCCGGCGCAGGGATTTTGGCCAACGCCAAATTCAATTACTGGGGAGAATGGGAGCCAGAACCATTACCTGAACCAGACGACCCCAGACTGCTAGAGTTTGCCGCACAAGGTGGGTTTATCGTCTTCGATTCCCTGCAAGATTGGTATCCGCCGAACTTCAACGAAATTGACAACGCGAAAATCGTCGAACTCATGCGAAAGTTTCGGCGACTAGCCCGCATGGGAGCGGGAGTTCTTATGCTGCACCACCTCAATGCCTCTGGCGAACGTTCTCGTGGAGGCACCGCGTTCGTTGGGCTGACCGACATGGCTATTAGGTCAACGAAAAACGCCGAGCAGGGAACAGTTGAGTTGCGTGCCGAGAGGTTCCGACTCTGCGCAAACTGGGAAATTGATATTCGATACCACTGGGACGCTGGAGAGCGCCACAGACTCCAGAAGCACTATCAGGTTGAGGTCATCAGGGACCAGCTGGAGAGCGACGCTATCGCCGAACGCAAGGAGGAGAAAGCAGAAAAGAAGGCGAAGCGGTCGAGCAAGGACGAAACGGACGCCGTGAGTGTTGCGCAAGCCGTCCGCAAAAACCCCGACAACGCTCCACGAACAATTGCCGATAAATTGCGCATGAGTCCGTCAAGGTTTGAACGACTCGCCGAGCTGGCTGGGTTGACATGGGACAAGGAGCCTAGTGCGTGGGTGGGTTTGGATGTTTAGAGCCTACCCAGCGTCCGTACACGTAGGGGGTGTATATAAACACACCCCCATACGTATACGTGACACTCGCATGGGTTTCGCGGATGAATTTCATACGTAAACAGCATACGGATACGTATACGTGAAGTGACCGAAATTTCCTCGGTGCTTCGGCACCAACCCCGGCGGGATGCAGGTGGACGGCCTGACGGGGCGGCGAGCTTGGGCGTCAAATTCTTCCCGAGCATTCAACCACGATTCCTTAACTGGTTGTGTGCCCCGTGGACGAAAAGCAAATCTTGTGCGCCCAGCAAGCCGCTAATACCCTTGTAGTCGCAACGCCGCCTACCGCTGGCAGAAGAGGTCCAGTGCCAAGGCGACGGTTTCAAAAAGGCAGTTTTGTGATGTGAGAAGAACGGTGGAATGTAGCAGCATGCACTATGTTGACGCAGAGCGCCCGGACGGGACGACTGCGACCAAACAAGTGAAACGGTTCTAGGGAACCTCAGCCAGATGAGTGAGCGCGCGGCTCGCCGTGAACACGCTCGCATCATGGAGAGAAGTCAACCAGATAGCGAGGCAGCATTATGCCCATTGTTAAGGGGCAGACATTTGCCGACGCGGTCAACAAATGGCGGCAGGCAATTGCGCCAAACCTATGCCCCTCAACCGTGCGGCAACGTGAATCGTATTTGAAAAATCACATGATGCCGCGCTTCGGTCGTTCTGGTTTGCTCGATTT
The DNA here is from genome assembly GCA_963776395.1 of uncultured Chloroflexia bacterium. GTDB lineage: Bacteria > Chloroflexota > Limnocylindria > Limnocylindrales > CSP1-4 > CAIXZV01. Next base: position 5,863 of record CAVZML010000006.1, read on the forward strand.
GAACGTCGATGCAATCCAGCAATTCGCGACCGACCTAAGGAAGACCGTCTCCGGTAAGACCACGCTCAACATCCTCGGCGCCTTGTTCACGATAGTCGGGTATGCCGGGCAAGTGCGGTATGCGCGTGGCCAAAGTTAGCTTCTCAGACCTTCAACTCGGTTCCATCGCGAGCGAAAAGCCGTTGCCTTTTTCACCCGCGAACAGGCGAAACGCATCATCGAAGAAGCGCGGGAGCCGTTCAAAACACTTTTCGATCTCACATGGTTAACGGGCTTGCGTGCCGGAGAAATTCTGGCGCTTACGCTCGATGACCTGAACTTTGACCGCAAGACAATACGCGTGAACAAGGCGTCGGATGACCTCACGCGCGAAATTCGCCAACCCAAGACTAAGGGTTCTGTCGCACTTCTACCAATGCCGTCCGCGCTGGAAGATGTGTTGCGGAACTATATTCAAAAGTGCTGGAAGCCAAACCCAAGCGGCCTTCTATTCGCGTCATCGCACGACAGATGGAAAGCCGCGTACGCGGAAAAGAACGTAGTGGTGAACGGGCTCAAGCCAGTCCTGCGAAAGCTCGGCATCCCGAGCGAGGAACACAGGGCTTCATGCGTTCAGACCGGCCTTGCAACAGAATTGGTCGATCCAATTCTGTGCCTCTAACCGTGCTGCAAAATCAGCTGAGGCACGCGGACGGTGAGGACATCGTTGAAAATATACGCCCACCTCATCCCGCAATCGCAGCGCGACGCAATGGAGAAAATTGGCGGGCTCCAATCATTACTTTCAACCAATACGTTACTGAAGTTCGCTTCTAAGTAGTTGCTGTTAAAAGGGAAATGGTAGGCCCGTGGGGACTCGAACCCCAGACCTCTACCGTGTCAACCTACCACGCATACAAAAGAGAAGGACTTAGATCGTGTCGAACAGCGTCTTCACAAGCGTTTTACCTATTTCACAGGTAGAGATCACAGGTAGGAAATGCAGGTTCCATTTGAGTTGCAGGCGCATTAACCTCCTTCCTCCAGTTGGAGCCCTCCACTAAACCTCGCCTGACTATTACCAGAAACCGAGTAACTCCGTCGACGATCCATCTAGAATCCAAAATATGATTGCTATGTAACGAGGGTGAACAGACCCGTGACCACGAGCGCTGCACTCCATACCAAGTTGAGATTAATCCAGGCCTTGCGAAGAATCGCCAGCCCGAGCTTGCTGTAGACCACCCATGCGACGATCCCGGTGACAGCAAGATAGGCAGCAGTATGGATCGCGGTGGCCAGCAGTGCTGCCAGGGGGCTGGCGGCTGCGGACATGTGATGGTGACCCGCCATGTGGTCAGCCGCTTCGACTGCACGGCTGCCCAGCAGCACCGGCAGCAACATCAAACCAGCACCGTGCGCCGATGCCATCAGAAACGACCACAGCGTCAGGTCGCGAAAGCCTACCTGCATGCGGACCCATCGCGGATGGTAATGGCGCAGAAGGGAGAAAATTCCGAGGCCGAACAAAAGCGCCGCGACGGAATAGCGGATCGCCTCGCGCGGCAGTGCCATGCCGAGAAACGCCACCGCCAGAACGACGCAGCCAATGGACAACGCGTGGCCAAGCGCAATCGGGACCAGCGCTCTCGCCACCGCACTCCCCTTCTGCTCCTGCATCCCCAGCGCCACCGCGAAAAGCCAACCCATCCCGGGGTTGATTCCGTGGTAGGCGCCGAGCAGCAGCATCAGCCACAACGCAGTTGACCCCATCTCCGCGTGCATCATTTCGCCTCTGAGTAGCAGTAGGAATCAGATGAAGCGTCCCCGCCCTCCAGCCGCACCTGATGCGCGCGCAACCCGTCGAACTCGACAAAGAATTTTTCGTCGAGTTTCATTCCGCCGTTCGGGTCCGCGTAAAGTTTTACCATCCAACTCTTCAGCCCATCGGGATAGATCTGCTCGTCCCACGGGGAATAGAGCGAGTTGGTGAAGTAGACCCGCTTGCCATCACGGCTGATCTCAACCATCTGTGGGCCGCCGTTGAGCGGTTGCTTGGGGTTTTGGGGATGAGCCGCACGGCGTACGATGCCGCCGAGATGGACTGAGCCCGTCTTTTCGGGTTGACCGGATCCGAGACGTCGTACTGGATGAACTCCCCGGTCCCCCAACACGAAGCATAGAGGAAGCGGTCGTCGAGCGACAGATTGATGTCAGTTACAAGCGGTGGCACGGCCTTGAAGCCCTTCAGCAGTGGCGGCACAGTTCCGGATCAGCGGGCTCCGCGGCAATTTCAATCACTTTGCGGACGGCCCATTTGCCGTTCTTGCCGCCGTCCTCGCGGTACCACATCCAGATCGACGACGAAAGATCTTTGAGCGAAATGCCCACGCTGACAAAACCATAAGTCTTATTGGGATCGTGAGAAGGGTCTCAACTCGAGCACCCACTGTTGCTCCGCACCCAAGTCCACTTCCTGCAGGTGGCGCCGCTTGTCCAGGTCCCAGATATGAATCTTGTGCCCGTACTTGCCGGCGAATAGCAGTTCCGGGTTGACGCCGTCTCTTCACCATGTTCGGCGTGCCCCATTCGGACGTAATCATCGTGTCGTGTCCCAAGTGCCACCAGAAGTCATATGCCAGTTGCTGCGGGCCGCGATCCTGTTCCCACTGGCCCTTCAGCTCGAATGTATTCGCGTCCATCAGGAATATGCCACCCGGGCCGTCTCCGCTCGCCGATCTCCCAGTGCGCTCTCCATAGATGCAATCGGGCCCGCAATGAATTGTATGAGGGCGAGGTGTAACCGGTTTTTTCGTTATGAACTCTTCCGGCTCGATCACCTTAACAATTTTCGGTTTTTGAGGATTCGGCTTCGTATCCAGGATGTAAATCCGGGATAAACCGATGCCTGGGACGATCAGGTAGCGACGTTCCATGTGCGGATGCGGGGTCTGCGGACAAAGACACGCGCTGCAGGCATTCCATCCGAAGTGATGCAGCTCATTGTCACTGCGGCCAAAATCCACTTGGCCAACCATTCGGCCATATGCGGACGAAGTGGGATCAAGATCGATGACGCCCATACGGTCATGCTTTCCATTCTTGCCGTCGTTGAGCAGTGCTACATAGGCAAGGCGTTCTGGCGGAGCTTGCATGGCCATCTTGGGTGAAGGGTAGAAAGTGGGATCGGGGTGCAACATTGACATTTTGAAGTCTCCTTTTTTATTTAGACGTTATCAGTGATTTAAACGGCAACAGTAACCCGCATGAACGTGGCAGGGATGAACGTGCCGGCGTTACTCTTGTTCTGCGCGATCGCTAGCTCCACAAGCTGCTTGTGCAGTTCCTCTTCTTTTCCGTTCTTTCGAGCTGCTTCGACGGCATTCATCGTCGGTCCATAGAACCTTTCGAACAGCTCGATGAACTCCGTCGGGCTTTTCTCGGAATGCGTGAAGTAGTACGTGTCCTTCACCATGGAGATGTTTTCCTTGGGCACCCCGGCCTGCCCAAAGCGCTCGATAATGTGGCTCTCCACACCCCAAATCATCGGGCTCACAAAGCCTTCCGGAGGCGCAGGCGTGAACGCCGAACTGACTTTGAGCAACTGCGACACGAACGTCGGATCGTTGGGGATCCAATTGCCCATCACGATACGACCGCCGGGTTTCGTGACTCGCACCATCTCCCTTGCGACGTCGAATGGCTTGGGTGCGAACATCGCGCCGAACACCGAGAGGCTCAAATCAAACGAATCGTCGTCGACTCCTTCCAGATTGCAGGCATCGCCCTCATGAAACTTCAGCCGATTGAGACCTGCCTCTGCGGCTCGCTTATTGCCGGCTTCCACAAGGTTCCTGGCGATATCGACTCCCGTCACATCGGCGCCCAGACGCGCGAGCGGGAATGCTGTCGTGCCGTCTCCGCAGCCGAGATCCAACGTGCGCAACGGCAGCGTAACCCCGAGGGACTCGACAACCGCTTCTCCGGACTGCCGCATGAAAGCGGCGATCTCGGTGAAGTCACCTTTTTCCCATAATGCTTTATTCGGATTCTTGGCGGCTCCATTTGCTGCCGTGCTCGTTTCTACCGTTTTGGGACTCATTTGGGTATCTCCCGATTGGCATTGATTCCGCATCAGGATTACAATTCTGCAGCGAGTCTGCAGGAACGACCATGCCCGAGCGTCGCTATAACTTGCTCGAACGGCTGGCGGGCGCAGATTCCTTTGCACGGATGCCAGGTAACTTTGCAGAGAGTCCGGTCGACAGAATGGACGCATTCTCCGAAATCTTGAGCGGAGTCAAGCTGAACGGCGCTGTTTTCTTCACGGCCGAATTCTCGGCCCCCTGGGGATTCTCAGCGCCCGCCTCGAAACAAATGGCGAATCGGCTCGCTACCGGAGCGGCACATTTTTTGCTTTACCATCTGGTGGTCGAGGGCGGCGCGGTTGTCGAAATGGCGGACGGGCAGCCCCTCGAGCTCAGCTCCGGAGATGTCGTCATTTTCCCGAATGGCGATGCACATCACATGAGCAGCAAGGGAGCGAAGCCGCCGTTCCCTAACTACGGAATCAATGAAAAGATCAAGTCGCGCGACTTGAGCCCTTTGCACGCCGGCGGCGGCGGCGAGACTTCGCGCTTCGTGTGCGGATACATGACTTGTGACCCCTACCTCAGCCGGCCAATACTAAACGGCCTGCCGCCTGTGTTTAAGGTCAACATCCGGACGGATCGATCCGGACAGTGGTTGGAGAGTTCCATTCTGCACTTGGTCGAAGAAGCGGTTTCGGGACGCGTCGGCAGTGAAGCCATGCTTGCGAAGCTCTCGGAGGCCCTGTTCGTTGACACGTTGCGGCGTTACGTTACTGCATTGCCCGAACAGCAATGGAGTTGGCTCACGGGAGCGCGCGATCCGATCGTGGGCAAAAGCTTGAGCTTGATGCATCGCCGCATCGCTCACCCGTGGACCATTGCGAGCCTCGCGGACGAGGTGGGCATTTCACGATCAGCTTTGGTGGAGCGGTTCACCCGATATCTTTCCGAACCACCCATGGCGTACTTGACGCGCTGGAGACTTCAATTGGCCGCGCGATCACTGGAAAGGACATCGCGAGGTGTCGCGGAAATCGCCGGTGACGTCGGGTATGAGTCAGAGGCAGCTTTCAACCGCGCGTTCAAGCGTGAGTTCGGACGGCCCCCAGGTCGATACCGCAGCGATCATAAAAAGTCCCTCATCACGCGTCAGAAAAATGGCCGGGGGCAGGACGAGAGTGCCTCCTCCGGGACCGATATCAGTCGCCCCAGCCCTACCATCAGGAAAAGAACAGAGTCCATCTCCAGGAAAAAGAAGCGCTCTGAAGCAATGTAGGCCCGCTGAGCACATCTCCACAGTGTCAACCTACCACCGATACCTTGGAACAACCGCTCTACAGGTGAAGAATTACAGGTGAAGTTTCCTGGTGATTTTTGCTAAGTGATTGAAAACGATGGTAGGCCCGTGGGGACTCGAACCCCCAGACCTCTCGTGTCAACCTATAGCAAGAAACAAAAAGAGAACAACTTAGCCCGTATCGAACGCCGTCTTTCCAATTGTTTTAGTGTCGATACAGATAAGAATCACAGTTAGGAAATGCAGGTGGCTTGCATTCATAGGTTCTTAAGACGTCTGGCTCAAACGCTTTTGCTACCCGTTCGGCATCAGTACGATCTTACCGATCACGCCTCCGCCTCCCAGTAATTCGTGTGCGTGCCGCGCTTGGCAGAGAGGCAACCGTTGTGCGATCAGCGGCTTGATCTTCTTCTGCTGTAATAGGTCGAACAATGTGAGTAGGTCGTGGCGGAACCACGCGGGTTTCAGCCGCATCAGCCACTGGATACTGTAAGGCACCATGCTCTTGCGGCCCGGAAGAAACCAGTTCCGGAGAATGTACCACCCCAAGATCGCGGATTCCCGAATCGGGTGCCGCCCGCTCGGCGCGCCCGAAGCCATCCTTCCTCCGTGCAGCTTGGCCTGGAATCCGTAAACCACCACGCGGCCGCCTTCGCGGAGCGCTTCGCGCGAGCGCCATAGATTGTCGCCACCGATACCGTCGAAAACAGCATCCACACCGTCACCGGTGAAGCGGTGGATTTCCTGGACGAAGTCAGAATTGCGGTAGTCGATGGGGGTGGCGCCAAGCTCCTTAACTACGTCCGTTGCCTGCGCCGAACACGTTCCGTACATTTCCACGCCGGCGAGCCGCCCCAGTTGCAGGAACGCAGTGCCGACGCCGCCTGAGGCGCCGTGAATCAGTACGCGCTGCCCTGGCTTTACTTTCGCCGAACGATCCAGCATCTGGTATGCCGTGATGTAGTTCAAGACGACCGCGACGGCTTCTGCAGGGTCCAAACCTGCGGGCACTGGAATGAACTTGCGTTGTGGCAAGCAAACATATTGTGCGTAACAGCCGCTGATCGGCATGGCCGCAACCGTCTGGCCCGGTTCGAAACCGGAGACGCCTTCGCCGATATGATCCACAATGCCGACCAGGTCCCAACCGGGCGTATAGGGCACGCGCGGTGTTTCCGGATGGACGCCCTCGCGCGCCAGTACGTCGGGAAAACTAACGCCCGCGGCCAGCACCTTCACCCGGACCTCGCCAGGCATTGGCGCAGGGCATTCTTGTTCGGCGACAGTGATCACCTCCGGTCCGCCGTAGTGCGTGACGACGATCTTCGTCTGCCGCATAAGCCACTTGTCGGCATACTATGCTGGGCGCTCGATCTTGTCGACCAGAACTCTTTCTTACACTGACCCGAATAAAACCGGAACTGATCGACCTACACATCGGAACGCGCTGGCAACGAGGATGTGAAACAGCTCGCCGTCATATCCCCTGCGATAATGGGCCCCGCGTACTTCCGCGAGGCCGCCGAAGTAATCAACGCTGCCGCCGGCGGCCCGCCCGATCACCCAAAATGATGGACGTCTTCCGCCGTCATGGCATGACGCTGGCCGTGCCCCCGCCTGTTAAGTAGAGACGTTTGTAAGCCCGGTGTAGAATCCGGACGGTCTTCGTTCTTAAATCGGAAATGTCGGTTCATTCAGGAGGATAGTCGTGACAGCAGATGAGCAAGTCATCCAAGGAATCCTGCAACAAATCGAAAGCGCGTGGAATCGTTACGATAGCGTCAGCCTTGCAGCGATGTTTGCCGAGGATGCCAACTTCATCCAAATCTTTGGGGGACAGTTGGACGGGCGGACTGCCATAGAGGCGTCGCACCGGCACATTTTCGAGACGATCTACAAAGGCAGCCATGCCAGTTTCGTGCTACGGAGCATCCGCTTTCTGCGCCCCGATGTCGCGGTGGTATTCGCCCGAGCGCACGTGAAGTTCAAGGAAGGCGACGAGGCGCGCGAAATAGAAACCCGCCCAACGTTGATCGTCGTAAAGGAGCAGGACAAGTGGCAAATCGTCGCGTTCCAAAACACCAAGATCTCCGAGGTGCCAGCCGCCGCCCAAGCCGCGGCCCGTCTTGCAACTTAGTGGTGAAACCTCGGCCCGCCCTCAACCAGCAGCAGGGACGATCTTGCGAAATGCCGATGGCGAAAAGACCGTGCCTTGGGTTCCTTGGGAGGTCCCATGGGACGTCTCATCTCCACAGCCTCAACCTACGACCACCCATAGCAAAGAGAACAACTGAGGCCGTATCGAACATCCGTGCTACCTGTGTCATACCATGCAGGTTGTCCCAGTATAACCGTCATCTGGCGGGCGGCGATGGGCAAGTTGGGATTAGATGGCTATTTGGAGGAAGCTACATTCCACAATGACTTCATCTCTATTGGATCGTTCTCAATATCCATGCCTCCGCGACAGTGTGTATCTGAATCAAGCATCGTTGGGATTGATTGGCCAGCCAGCAGTCGCTGCGATGCACAACTTCCTTAAGAATGTGGCGAGGCATGGCAATCTCTTTATGTCGGACAGCGATAGATCAACTACGGGCATGCCCTAAGGGGAGTTGCCGGCAGATTGTTTCATAACGATCCATCTCGCATCGCCATTCTTGCGAGTGCGAGCGAACTGCTGGGACAATTTCCTCTGCTACTTCGTCTCAAACCCAATGCCACAATTCTTGCAGTTTCCTCCGACTTTCCCGCAGTCACTCGCCCGTGGATTCGCCAGTCCTATTTTGAAAAAATCCATGTTCGTTTTGTCGATGATCTTCCTGATCGTGATCTGACAGACGCCATCATTAACGCCATAGACGAAACCACGGGTGTCATAGCTGTTGGCAGTGTGCAATACGCTACAGGCACCCTCGTGGACGTTAGTCGCGTGGCCAGAAGTGCTCAGAAGGTGGGCGCATTCCTGATCGTTGACGCGACCCAAGCGGCCGGTGCAATGCTGGTGGATACCTCGACGTTCGAAGCTGCTGCGGTGGTTACCAGTGGTTATAAGTGGTTGGGCGGACATGGGGGCGTCGCTTTGGCAGTCGTGTCTGAGTCCTTACTGAAACAGCTTCCGATTTTGCCGGGCTGGATGGGCGCCCCTGATGCTTTTGACTTCGACGCTAAATCAGTTTCCTTCGCGTCCGATGCTCGGCGCTTCACGCAGTCCACCATGTCCTATGTCTCGATAGCGGGTCTCACTGTTTCTATCGAACAGCTGTTGTCCCTCGGGGAGAACCGAATTGAAGCGCATGCACATCAATTGGCCGCGCTGCTGGTTGATGGCGCTCGCGAATATGGCTGGGAACCGTTTCATGACGTTCATGGTGTGGCCGCATCTCCTCACATCATCTCGCTTGCACACAGCCGAAAGAGCGCACGGGAAACCGTGGAGAAACTCCGCGACCAGAGGATTATATGTTCGGCGCGCGGCGAACGGATCCGAGTATCCCTTGCTCCTTACAACGATGCAGGTGACGTGATGAAGCTTTTTCAGGCGCTCGCGGGGTTTCATTCCGCATGAGCTCCCGCGATAGCGTTCATGGAGAGAATGCCACCCCTCAGGGCAGCCCACTTGTGGGCAGAAGAAGGAGCACGAAAAGGCCCTCAAGAGTAAAGAAAGAGAGCAGCCGCAAACGACCGCCAGTTCCTCTCCGAGAGGAGGAAGCGCTCTGAGGCAATGTTGGCCCGTATGACCTGAAAACGATGGTAGGCCCGTGGGGACTCGAACCCCAGACCTCTACCGTGTCAAAGCGGTTTTATTATCTACGGCCAACAACTTCGAGGGCATTGGACGCCGCCTAAGTCCGTGTAAGGACGCCTATCCTGAAACTCTTGCAGGTGAAATTACGGGATTCTTTGGTGAACTGAAATAAGAGAAAACAGCACGCCAGATATATATATACCGTGCTAGATAGTGTGCCGTATGGTTAGCACAACTCGCAAGGAGGCGATGACACTCGTTTGAAGACCAATCTGAAGAATCTTCTTCTACCAGCGGGCGCCCAAATTCAGAACGCTTCGCTCATAAGCGCGGGATTGATAACGAAATCGGACCCTGTTTCTGCTCGCTACTTCTTCAGCGAACGAATGAACGCAACCATGTCCTTCACCTGATCCGGCGTCATCGTTTTGTAGGCGGGCATCTTGCCTTTTCCATTTGTGATGATGCCACTCAGATCGGCATCGCTCTTCTTCTGGACATCGGCGGACGTGAAGTCAGGGGTCTTCATTGATTCTTTGCCCTTGCCATCCGCGCCATGACACATCGCACACTTAGCCTTGTACGTCGCCTCGCCCGCGGCGACATCAGCCTTCGCCGGCGAACTGACCAGGCAAGTGTTGCCATCAGCGCCACGCCCAATGCATCGCTCCGAAGTTCTTAATGGTTGTTTGCATTTGTCTCTCCCTGACTGAATTTCAGCAAGGAACGTTTCCGCTCCCCCCGTATTGCAAAATCCGAATAGCACGTTGAATAAATCTAACGGTGCAACTCCGCCGTCTCCACTTTGTCCGAATTGCTTTCAATCTGTCGAATGTATAAGCCCAATCCGAGCAAAACAACAAGAATAATTCCCACGGACAGGCCCAGACCTCTGCGGCGACGGTCGCGCTCGGCCAGCGCTGCTTGGCCCTCGGCTTGCGTCTTAGCGGCGATCTTGAGACCTGTGTGGATATCTTGTTCGACGAGTTCGGTTTGAAAGCTATGGATGGTGACGCGAGCCTTGGTCAGAGAATCTCGGGCCTGATCCTGCTCCGTTCGAGCCTCGCTGACTTCCATACCTGAGGATTCAGCGACACTCAACATGCGGTCTGCCGCTTTGACGGCATCATCCAATTGGGTCAAATCCTGCAGCATTTTCGCCCGGGCCTGATCGCACACGTCACCCGGTCTATGGCAGCGCATGCAGACGGCCTCAGGGCCCGTACCGAGTTTTGCGTCCGTGGGAAGGCTTACGTCATGATTGCTGTGGCAGACAACACATCCCGGAAGCCCGGCGGATTGAAATGCCGCTTTGTGCGTGCTCTTGTCATACATCTGCGCCTGAAAAACATGGCAGTTCGCGCAGACATTCTTTACGGAGTCGATGCCTGGCGGAGTGGCGCCATGATTTCCATGGCAAGTCGAGCACGTTGGTGCGCTCAGATCCCCCCGAACGGTCATCGCCTCGTAGTGCACGCTGCTTTTGTACTTCGCATACTGGTCCGTGGGGATGCCATATCCGTTGCATGTAATTAGCGTCGGAGTGGCACCGGGAACAAGTCTGTGCCACGTTCAACGGGCTAATCTTAGAGCGCGAGTCGCCCGCCGGCGCGCAGGTCGTGTACACCGTGGCAGTCGATGCAAACCGCAACTTTCGTATCTCCTTGCAACAGCCGCTTGCCGTGCACGCTGGTTTTATACTGGGCTAACTGGTCGGTACGCAACGATGGGTTGTATTTGCGCATGAACGCGCCGTCGGAGTGGCAATGGCCGCAGAGCTCCGGAATCTGGTTGCGCTGAATCTTGCCGCGAAAACCGGCAGCCTTACTCATGGCGTCCATGTCTGCTTTGGTGGGGTCGCCGCCGTGACAACTGGCGCAGGTCAGCCCTTTTTGAGCATGAATGTCTTGAGAGAACTGGGCTTGCGTTACCTGCAGCGGAGGATCCAAGGCGGCATGGCAATCCAGGCATGTGCTAGGCGACTTGGGCGTGGGCCGCGCCGGCACAAGCGCAGGCAACCGTTAACAACAAGATGAGCGATCGGGAAAGACAGTTATTTAGCCATGTATCCATAGATTGTCATCGCGATGATATAGCTCAGAGCAAATATTCCTGCGCCGAGAACGAGTCTTCGTCCGCGCCTGGTTCCAGCTTGATCGAAGAACGGCAAGAGCAGCCAGACAATTCCTGCCACGCCAAACACCAAAATGCCCAGGACGTCTCCGTCGGCAAACCACACCTTTGCGGGAATTTTCTTGAGCGTCTGGAACATGAACATGAAATACCATTCCGGCCGGATGCCGGCCGGCGCAGGGGGCAAACGGATCCGCCTTGGCTCCGAGTTCCCAGGGAAGAATCGCCCCCAGCGCTCCGAGAACTCCCAAAGCGATGTACCAGGCCATCAATTCGCGCAAAAAGAAGTTTGGGAAAAACTTTATCTGCCGTGCTTCACTTGGCGCGGCTTTCCAGCGTGCCTCCACACCGGGTGGAACGCTCATGCCAAAATATTGGACCAATGCGATGTGAGTGAGCAGCAGGAGTGTAGTCAATCCGGGCAAAAGTGCGACGTGAAAACCAAAGAAGCGAGTGAGCGTGGCGCCCGTTACGTCTTCACCGCCGCGAAGAAAACCTTCAGGGCGTGGCCGATGAATGGGTACTTGGCCGGTGATTTCCGTTCCGACCTTGGTGGCGAAAAATGCCAATGTATTCCAGGGAAGCAGGTATCCGCTGAAACCGAAACCCATGGCCAGAAACAGCAATAACATGCCGGTGATCCATGTCAGCTCCCGTGGCTTGCGGTAAGCCCCCAGGAACAACACGCTGAACATGTGGCAGAAGGCAGTAAAGATCATCAGGTTGGCGGCCCAGGAATGGATGGAACGCACCAACCAACCGAACTGCACTCGGGTCATAATGTACTGGACGCTCTCGAAAGCCTCGGTGGCACTGGGCCGATAATAAAGTAGCAGGAGAATGCCCGTGCAAACTTGGATCCCAAAGAGAAAAAGCGTGATACCGCCGAGGAAATACCAGTAAGACAAATCGTGGGTGGGGACGGTCTTTCTTGCGTAGAGGAGCGGTGAGATCGGCCCAGTCAAATCGTTCATCGATCCAGTTGCGCAGGGCGGCAAACAAGGTCATGCCTCCCGCTTCAGCTGAAACTACCACATCGTCTCCGCGCAAGTGGACCTCATATACATCAAGTGGCCGGGGCGGCGGACCCGAGACGTTGCGGCCATTGAGATCGTAGAGGCCGTTGTGGCAAGCGCACCAGATCTCTTGCAGGTCGCCGCGGTATTGCACGATGCAACCCAGATGCGTGCACGTGGCGGAAAGCGCGCGATAACTCCCGTCGCTGTTTCTATATGAGCAGGCCCGGACGGCTGCCAAAGCGAAAAATCTTGGCCGAGTTTGGCTTTAGTTCGGCGATCTTGCCGGCGATGACCTGATCGCCGCCGAGTTCCGCTACAGGCGGGGGAACAAGGTATCGAAGCACGGGATAAATGAAAGACGCGAAGGAACCGAGCAGTCCGCCGCCAAGAAGGATTTCGATCATTCGCCGGCGCGCCGGTTTGGGCTGGGGATTTCCGTCAGCGGCCATGGGCTGAACTCCAGGCAACAGAGTCTGCGGAGGTCCTGACGGTCCACGTTGCCATTTTCATCGAACACTCACCCAAAATTTATGCGGAATGCTTTTCCACCGTGCGTTGCATTTCGCGCAGCCACATCGCCTGGAACAGTTGCAGGCGATGGCCAATGACCACTGCCAAGTTCAAAGTGATTTTGTAGCCCACGGTGGGGTTCGCGGCAAAATGCTTGCGCAACTCCTCCCGGGGCAGGGCGATGACTTCCGTTTCGAGCGGGGCTGTGGCGGCAAGAGTGAACTTGTGGGGCGGAATCAGGGCTGACCAGCCCACCGTCTGACCTGAGGTCCGCTCTTCAACGACCACATCTTCTTGCCTCCCTCGGACCTGCATCGGCAGCGTGAGCCTGATTCGTCCGCGCTCAACCAGAAAGAGGCGCTCAGCCGGGTCTCCCAGCTGGAACAAGGAAGCCCCGCTGGGCACCGTGATTCTGGTACCAAGGGCAAGAATCCGTTGAACTTCCTCTGGCGTGAGATCTCTTCAGCAGTTCCGGTTGTTCGTTGGCCATGAGGCAAGTCTCAGTTTACGAATGCCGAGGTCGTCTTGCTGTGCAACTGGGCGTGCGAGGGGGACTCGAGGAATGATTCTGCAGCAGCCTGCTCCAACCGGACATGGTTTTCAATCTGCGACAGCAGGACTTCTATGGGCACATGGGGTCGCGGAGCAGCGATGGCAGGACTTGGTCGAGTAAAGAACCGGCCTGGAGCCACCGCTTTGACAGGCCGAAGCTCAGGTTGAGCAGGTGAAGATGACGATCCTGGACGCGTCGCCGCTCCAAATGCGACGCCGCGACAGCCAGAGTAAACATACTCATGCACAATGCCATCAAGAGCATTTCCATGGTCGAGCACCTCCCTGAAGCCTTTCATAGGCACGTTCCATACCAGCTTCCTTAGTCCTAACTCCTTTAATTTCAGATGAGGAGGGCTTGTGACCGACAGACCGAGCTGACAAATATGTCAGGACGTGCCTGACAATTTCGTCAGTCATTGACGCGACCGGTCGCCCTGTGCCATGCTCCGTTCAATTCGGTACTCCACACCATGAAACTGCGTTCCGCCAGCATGACGGTTGTCCTCGCCCTCGGAATTACCTTAGTTGTGGTCGTTGCCTGCGCGGCTGCCTCTTACATTTATTCCGTTCACCACTTCCAGAGCCTCTTGGAAACCGCGCGCAGCACAGCACTCGCCGAAGGCGACCTGATCCGCGTTGCGCTCGAGCACCAGATGATCGAAAACGACCGTACCCTAATTGGGCGTATGATCGAAAGTTTCGGGAAACAGGCACGCGTTGAACAAATCATTCTGTTGGACCGCAACGGCATGGAACGGTATTCGAGTAAGCCTGGAACGGTTGGGAACAATTTCCGGATCGATTCTCCCACATGCCAGGCCTGCCATCGAGATCCGCCGGAACGCAGGGACACAAGCCGCGTCATCGAGACGCGAGGTGGCGACGATACTCAGAACCGTGGTGCCGATTCGAAACCGCGAAGAGTGCCACAAGTGCCACGATCCGCAGCAAAAGATTAACGGCATCCTCATTCTCGATTACAACGCTGGAGAGGTCCGCGCCGCGATGACGCGGGATCTGCGCTGGATGGTGGCCGGCACCGGTGCGTTGACCTTCGTAGTCGCCGGTACCATCTTGCTCCTCATCCGGTTTTCCGTGCTGCGCCGTCTGAACCAGTTTGAGACCACCGCGCGCTTGATTTCCCAGGGCGACCTGCAACGCCGCGTTCCGGCGGAAGGTTCGGACACATTGGCCTGGTTGGGCCGGGAGTTCAACGCCATGGCTGATTCCGTGGTTGGTTTGGTGGGTGAAGTTCGCACGCAGCGGGAACGCCTGGAGACCGTCATCAACAGCATCGATGACGGAATCGTCGTCCTTGACCCGGAACGAAGAATCCTGGCGGCGAACGATGCCTTTCTGCAGCGCACAGGGAGCAACCGTGATCAGGTGCTGGGCTGCAGTTGTCTGGAAGTCGGCTCCGGCCCTTGCAACGTGGTCGATTGTCCCGCGCTTGCTTGTTTGCAGTCCGGTGCGCGCCAGGTGCGCATTTGCGAACGCAGAACCAGCAAGGGCACCCCGGCATGGGAAGAGATTCACGCTTCTCCAATTCTCGACGCCTCAGGCCGCCTGACCCAAGTTGTGGAGGTCTGGCGCGACATTTCGGAGCGCCGTGCGGCCGAGGCAAACCTTGCGGAGTCGCATCGCTTGGCCTCGCTGGGAGTGCTGGCTTCCGGGTTTTCGCACGAGTTGAACACGCCGCTCGGAACGGTCCTGATGTGTGTCGAGGGAATCCTCCGCGAAACTCCCGCAGGAGAGAATCGGAATGCGGACGTAGACCCGGCCAGGATTCGGGACAGCGCCAACATCGCCCGCGAACAGATCTTGCGCTGCCGTGGCATCACCCAGAATTTCTTGAGATTGTCGCGGGGTCAGCGGGCCCCCGGGAACATCGTGGACATTGGATGTGGCAATCGCAGCGGTACAGCAGGCTGATCGATCCCACCGCGTCCGCCCACTCGGTGAGCGTCGAGGTGCATCCGTTTCCGGCGGGCTTGCGCGTCCGCGCAGACGAAGCAGAACTACAAAACCTCTTGGTCAATCTGATCCTCAATGCCATTCAAGCCTCAAGGCCGGGAAACAAAGTTGTCGTCGAGGCGACCGAGAGGCGATACCGTTTGCATGCGTGTCTCCGACGAGGGGTGCGGGATTGCCCCGGAATACCGGGAGAAGATTTTTGAGCCCTTTTTCAGCCTCCGCTCAGGTGGCACCGGGCTGGGTCTTTTCCTGTCGTTGAACGCCGTGCGCAGCTGGGGCGGTGACATTCCTGTGGAGAGTACTCTGGGAAATGGGTCTACCTTCGAGGTCGTGCTCCCGGCAATCCAACAGGGCATGCAGCAGCAAGGGGAGACAATGAAGCCGGCTTCCGTCCTCCTCGTTGATGACGATGCAGTATTTCGCCAAGTGATGGCGAATGAGCTGACTCGTCTCGGCTATCAAATTGATGCAGTGGGAACAGGTGAGGAGGCCGTCCAGTCGAGTTGCCACCTCAGAACCCGAAGTCGTCCTGCTCGACCTGCGCCTGCCCGGCAATGAACGGCCTGGACGTGCTGAAGGCCATCCACGCCAGCGCGCCGGCAACCGAGGTCATCATGTTGACCGGCCACGGTTCCATCGATACGGCAATCGAATCGATCCGTATCGGTGCGTTCGATTACGTCGTGAAGCCTTGCCCGCTCGATGAACTTCATATTCGGATTCAGAGAGCAATTGAGCGGCGATCGCTGCAGCAGAGGGCGAATCTTCTCGAGCGCGGTTTGACCCCGCCCGATCTCGGAAGTTCGTTCATCGGCGAAAGCCCGGAATTCCGCGGCTTGCTCAAACTGATCGAGCTGGTGGCCCCCAGCGATGGCACCGTGCTCATCACCGGAGAGACCGGCGCGGGGAAAGAACGCGTCGCCAAGCTGATTCACGCGCGCAGCCCTCGCCGATTCCGGCCGTTCGTAGTGGTGGAGTGTGCCACCTTGCAGGAGAGCTTGCTCGAGAGCGAACTGTTCGGCCACGAACGCGGCGCGTTCACCGGTGCCGATCGCGGCAAGCCAGGATTATTCGAAGTCGCGCAATCGAGGAACGATTTTCCTCGACGAGATCGGCGAGGTCAGCCCTGCGACCCAGACCAAGTTGTTGCGCGTCCTGGACACCTCCACTTTCCGGCACGTCGGTGGGACAGGCGAAATTCGTGTTGATGTTCGGGTTTTGACTGCGACCAACCGCGATCTCTACGCTATGGTCCGGCAGGGCCTTCTCCGTGAAGATCTGTTCTATCGCCTCAGCACCATTACCGTGGAAGTTCCTCCACTGCGGGCCAGAGGCGCTGACGTGGAACTGCTGGCGCAACACTTTGTGAATACGCTCAACGAGCGGTTCACCTCCAGCAAACAGATCAGCGAGGAAGCTTTGCAGCTACTGCGTCGCCACAACTGGCCGGGAAACGTGCGCGAACTTCTCCACGTAGTCGAAGCGGCCATGGTGTTATGCGAGGGAAACAGCGTTCTTCCGGAGCACCTCCCCGCTCCCTTTCGTAGTTCGCGCGCCGGCCCAGGGGCGAATGCTTTATTGAACGGTGGTTCGCTCCCGACTCTAGAACAAGCGGAGCGAGAACATATCCGGCTGGCGCTCGAAGCCAGCAAGGGCCACCGTGGAAATGCGGCCAAAATCCTTGGTATCAGTGAGCGGAATCTTTACCGGAAACTTCACGAGCACCGTCTGCTGGACTGAACCGGCCTGCCCGGCTATGCTCAATCTGAACTGGACAAGGTAGCACTACGCTTAAATCAACTCTCGCGAAAGAGCTTAGGTTTTGAGACACTTGCGAGTGAACTTCGAGCTAATGTTGCGTCGATCGACCAATTAAGCTCGCCAGCTAATCAAGTTTTTACTGGGACCTACTTGATTACACCACGCGCAATCAAGCCACTTACAGGTGAAGAATTACAGGTGAAGTTTTTTGAGTTCTTTCGGCTCTGAGCGAGAATCTGTAGAGGCCCAATAAGAGAGCGGGTTTCCGTGAGGGGGCTGTTCGGCTAGACTCGGGGGAATGCGCGACAACGAATTCACGAGAATCCTAGATTGGCCGGGTTACCGAGTTTTTCGACACGAAATCGATGAAACAGCCAAGACGCTGCGGTTATGGGTGCGGCGGAAACGGGGCAACCGCAAACTGATCTGTTCGGGATGTGGAAGGAAGTTTACCGAAGCCCATGATTATTACCAGCGCGAGGTGCGCGACTTGCCGTGGAGGAAGTATCAGACCACGGTGATCATCGAACTATACCGGGTGTGCTGTCCCGAGTGTGGGGTAAGGATCGAGAAGGTTCCGCAACTGCCGGGCAAAGCGCCGTTCAGCAAAGACTTTGAGGATGCCGTGGGGCTGGCGTGCGAAAGCGCATCGGTACGCCAGGTGGCCCGACAGTTCGGACTGGTTGCCAGCACGGTGCGAGCGATCGACCTGCGGTATCTGCAGCGATGGAGTGCCACGCGGCGCAAGGAGCGGTTGGAACAGATGGGCGTGGATGAGATTTACTTTGGCAAGCAGATGAAATTCATCACCGTGGTCAGCAACTTGGAGACCGGCGAGCCCTTGTGGTTTGGACAGGATCGCAAACAGGAAACACTCGATGAGTTTTTCCGAACGCAATTGAGGGCCACACAGCGGAAACGAATTGAGGCGGCTTGCGTGGATATGTGGCGGCCGTTCACCAACAGCATTAAACAATGGGCCCCGAATTGCCGCATCGTCTACGACAAGTTCCACGTCCTGCAGCACGCCAACAAAGCCATCGATGAAGTGCGCCGGGCGGAGTTCTTCCGCAAAGGCGGGCGCATGCGCGGTGTCGTGAAAGGCAAGCGCTGGCTGCTGCTGACTCGCTGGATGAATCTGGACAGCCAAAAACGGCAGCAGTTAAACCAGCTATTCGCCCTCAATCGGCAGGGTGATGAAAGCCTACCTTCTAAAGGAAAGTCTGGAACGGTTGTGGACCTACCGCTATGAAGGGGCCATGCTGAACTATTTGAAGAACTGGATTGATCAACTGCGGTGGCAACGGTTGGTACCGTTTCAAAACCTCGCGAAAATGCTGCTGGATCACCTCGACGGCATCCTCAACTATTGCCGCACGAAAGTACCCTTCGGAGTGGTGGAAGCCATCAACGGCAACATCAAAACCCTTTTTAGAAGGGGTCGTGGCTACAAGAATCTTGGTTATCTGCTGCTCAAGGCTCAGCGCATGGCGGTCACCAAGACCGAATTCATCGTTCTACAGAAAGCCGCCTAAAATGCGCGTCTCTACGAATTCTCGTGCAGAGCCGTTCTTTCTAAGTGATTGAAAACGATGGTAGGCCCGTGGGGACTCGAACCCCAGACCTCTACCGTGTCAACCTATCACGGAGCCAAAAGAGAACAACTTAGCCCGTATCGAACGCCGTCTTTCCAATTGTTTTAGTGTCGATACAGATAAGAATCACAGTTAGGAAATGCAGGTGGCTTGCATTCATAGGTTCTTAAGACGTCTGGCTCAAACGCTTTTGCTACCCGTTGGTATCAGCACGATCTTACCGATCACGCCTCCGCTTCCCAATAATTCGTGTGCGTGCCGCGCTTGGCAGAGAGGCAATCGTTGTGCGATCAGCGGCTTGATCTTCTTCTGCTGCAGTAGGTCGAACAGTGTGAGCAAGTCGCGGCGGAACCACGCGGGTTTCAGCCGCATCAGCCACTGGATACTGTAAGGCACCATGCTCTTGCGGCCCGGCAGAAACCAGTTCCGGATGATGTACCACCCCAAGATCGCGGATTCGCGAGTCGGGTGCCGCCCGCTCGGCGCGCCCGAAGCCATCCTTCCTCCGTGCAGCTTGGCCTGGAATCCGTAGACCACCACGCGGCCGTTTTCGCGGAGCGCTTCGCGTGAGCGCCATAGATTGTCCCCACCGATGCCGTCGAAAACAGCATCCACACCGTCACCGGTGAGGCGGCGGATTTCCTGGACGAAGTCAGAATTGCGGTAGTCGATGGGGGTAGCGCCAAGCTCCCTAACTACCTCCGCCGCCTGCGCCGAACACGTTCCGTACATTTCCACGCCGGCGAGCCGCCCCAGTTGCAGGAGCGCAGTGCCGACGCCGCCTGAGGCTCCGTGAATCAGCACGCGCTGCCCCGGCTTTACGTTCGCCGAACGATCCAGCATCTGGTATGCCGTGATGTAGTTTAAGACGACCGCGACGGCTTCTGCAGGGTCCAAACCTGCGGGCACTGGAATGAACTTGCGTTGCGGCAAGCAAACATATTGTGCGTAACAGCCGCTGATCGGCATGGCCGCAACCGTCTGGCCCAGTTCGAAACCGGAGACGCCTTGGCCGATCTGATCCACAATGCCGACCAGGTCCCAACCGGGCGTATAGGGCACGCGCGGTGTTTCCGGATGGACGCCCTCGCGCGCCAGTACGTCAGGCAAGCTCACGCCCGCGGCCAGCACCTTCACCCGGACCTCGCCAGGCATTGGCACAGGGCATTCTTGTTCGGCGACAGTGATCACCTCCGGTCCGTTGTAGTGCGTGACGACGATCTTCGTCTGCCGCATAAGCCACTTGTCGGCATACTATGCTGGGCGCTCGATCTTGTCGACCAGAACTCTTTCTTACACTGACCCGAATAAAACCGGAACTGATCGACCTACGCATCGGAACACGCTGGCAACGAGGATGTGAAACAGCTCGCCGTCATATCCCCTGCGATAATGGGCCCCGCGTACTTCCGCGAGGCCGCCGAAGTAATCAACGCTGCCGCCGGCGGCCCGCCCGATCACGCCAAAATGATGGACGTCTTCCGCCGTCATGGCATGACGCTGGCCGTGCCCCCGCCTGTTAAGTAGAGACGTTTGTAAGCCCGGTGTAGAATCCGGACGGTCTTGGTTCTTAAATCGGAAATGTCGGTTCATTCAGGAGGATAGTCGTGACAGCAGATGAGCAAGTCATCCAAGGAATCCTGCAACAAATCGAAAGCGCGTGGAATCGTTACGATAGCGTCAGCCTTGCAGCGATGTTTGCCGAGGATGCCAACTTCATCCAAATCTTTGGGGGACAGTTGGACGGGCGGGCTGCCATAGAGGCGTCGCACCGGCACATTTTCGAGACGATCTACAGGGGCAGCCATGCCAGTTTCGTACTACGGAGCATCCGCTTTCTGCGCCCCGATGTCGCAGTGGTATTCGCCCGAGCGCACGTGAAGTTCAAGGAAGGCAACGAAGCGCGCGAAATAGAAACCCGCCCAACGTTGATCGTCGTAAAGGAGCAGGACAAGTGGCAAATCGTCGCGTTCCAAAACACCAAGATCTCCGAGGTGCCAGCCGCAGCCCAAGCCGCAGCCCGTCTTGCAACTTAGTGGTGAAACCTCGGCCCGCCCTCAACCAGCAGCAGGGACGATCTTGCGAAATGCCGATGGCGAAAAGACCGTGCCTTGGGTTCCTTGGGAGGTCCCATGGGACGTCTCTCATCTCCACAGCCTCAACCTACGACCACCCATAGCAAAGAGAACAACTGAGGCCGTATCGAACATCCGTGCTACCTGTGTCATACCATGCAGGTTGTCCAGTATAACCGTCATCTGGCGGGCGGCGATGGGCAAGTTGGGATTAGATGGCTATTTGGAGGAAGCTACATTCGACAATGACTTCATCTCTATTGGATCGTTCTCAATATCCATGCCTCCGCGACAGTGTGTATCTGAATCAAGCATCGTTGGGATTGATTGGCCAGCCAGCAGTCGCTGCGATGCACAACTTCCTTGAGAATGTGGCGAGGCATGGCAATCTCTTTATGTCGGACAGCGATGAGATCAACTACGGGCATGCCCTTAGGGGAGTTGCCGGCAGATTGTTTCATAACGATCCATCTCGCATCGCCATTCTTGCGAGTGCGAGCGAACTGCTGGGACAATTTCCTCTGCTACTTCGTCTCAAACCCAATGCCACAATTCTTGCAGTTTCCTCCGACTTTCCCGCAGTCACTCGCCCGTGGATTCGCCAGTCCTATTTTGAAAAAATCCATGTTCGTTTTGTCGATGATCTTCCTGATCGTGATCTGACAGACGCCATCATTAACGCCATAGACGAAACCACGGGTGTCATAGCTGTTGGCAGTGTGCAATACGCTACAGGCACCCTCGTGGACGTTAGTCGCGTGGCCAGAAGTGCTCAGAAGGTGGGCGCATTCCTGATCGTTGACGCGACCCAAGCGGCCGGTGCAATGCTGGTGGATACCTCGACGTTCGAAGCTGCTGCGGTGGTTACCAGTGGTTATAAGTGGTTGGGCGGACATGGGGGCGTCGCTTTGGCAGTCGTGTCTGAGTCCTTACTGAAACAGCTTCCGATTTTGCCGGGCTGGATGGGCGCCCCTGATGCTTTTGACTTCGACGCTAAATCAGTTTCCTTCGCGTCCGATGCTCGGCGCTTCACGCAGTCCACCATGTCCTATGTCTCGATAGCGGGTCTCACTGTTTCTATCGAACAGCTGTTGTCCCTCGGGGAGAACCGAATTGAAGCGCATGCACATCAATTGGCCGCGCTGCTGGTTGATGGCGCTCGCGAATATGGCTGGGAACCGTTTCATGACGTTCATGGTGTGGCCGCATCTCCTCACATCATCTCGCTTGCACACAGCCGAAAGAGCGCACGGGAAACCGTGGAGAAACTCCGCGACCAGAGGATTATATGTTCGGCGCGCGGCGAACGGATCCGAGTATCCCTTGCTCCTTACAACGATGCAGGTGACGTGATGAAGCTTTTTCAGGCGCTCGCGGGGTTTCATTCCGCATGAGCTCCCGCGATAGCGTTCATGGAGAGAATGCCACCCCTCAGGGCAGCCCACTTGTGGGCAGAAGAAGGAGCACGAAAAGGCCCTCAAGAGTAAAGAAAGAGAGAGCAGCCGCAAACGACCGCCAGTTCCTCTCCGAGAGGAGGAAGCGCTCTGAGGCAATGTTGGCCCGTATGACCTGAAAACGATGGTAGGCCCGTGGGGACTCGAACCCCAGACCTCTACCGTGTCAAGGTAGCGCTCTAACCAACTGAGCTACGGGCCTAATGGTGCAAAATCATTCAGTTAGGCAACCTCGATTGTAACCCACGTCCAGGTTGGTGCACAAATTGGTGCACACCTTTCTGAATTTCTTGTGTAGCGACTCCCACCAAAGCTTGCCGCTGTGCTTCCGGTCGGATACCCAAATTCCCGACAAGTCGGAAGTCATCCCGCAACTTCTTCTCGACCGTGAAGTTTGTTTACGCGCTAAGGCGTGTTCTTGCCTGTTGAGTCTGGTGCCTGAAGCTCCGAGCGGTACGAGCCGCTTGTCCGTTTGCTGAGGCTTATCAACTGGCAGCTGCGACGGATGACGCCCCTGAACTACGTGGCTCAGCTTTCATCCTCTTTGTAGTCATCTTCATCGTCATCACAACAGCAGGGGTATCCTTGCTGGCAACCACTCTGCTTGTGGTGCTGTTCGCAACACCCCTTACGGCAGTCCTCACAATCTTCCTTGCAGCGGCAGTCACTCCAGATGGTGTAAGCGAGCACTTCCAGAGTCTTGATGGGAGTAATCGGATCGTCGCTCTCAATGACCAGCTCGCAACATCTCGGGCACTTTTCGGTTGCTTTGTATCGAATGACGACGCTCAGGCACGAACCCGGGTGCAACGTCGCTGGGAAAGGATTGTTGATCAACTTCCAATGGCGGTTCTTCCGCTTGAACGCAACGCTGGTCACGTGCAGGGGGCACTGGCCCACGTTACAAATGGATAGAGTGCGGTCTGCACAGCAGCAAGCCTTCACCCCGCCGAAGTGCGTCGAGCCGGTCACAGCGAGCTTGCCGGAAGGAGCGTTGCCTGACACAGCGATTGTCTTTGGACCGGCGGGATCATTGCTGAACACGGTGATCGTAGCCGACTGTGCGCCGTGGACGGCGGGCTGAAAGCGGATCGGTACTTCAATGGCAGTGCCCGCCTCGACCGTGAACGGGAAAACCAGCACGCTCGGGACTAGGAACTCGCCGGACGACGAAGTAATACTGTTCACGGAAAGCGTGCAATGCCCGGCATTGCACAAGGTCACCGGTCCGTCTGCGAAGGAACCGATGCAGACATTCCCGAACTCGCCCGAATCGGCCACCATCGTGACGAGCCTTGGTGCAGGCGCGCTGCCCGAAACCTGGATAACCTTGGGACTCTTCAAGTCGTCGCTGGTTACTGTGATCTTAGCAAGGTGCGTGCCGACGCTGGTGGGTTTGAAGCGGATCGGGATCTCGATTGAGTCGCCTGCGCCCAGGGCCAACGGGCTAGACAACACCGAGGGAACCTGGAATTCCCCTGACGAGGAACTGATTCCGAAGATCGACAGTTGGCAGGCCCCGTTGTTGTTGAGCGTGAGTTCCATATCCATGAACCCGCCGACGCAAACATCGCCGAAGTTCCCGCTATCGGCGATTACGGTTTCTAGCGAGCCCGTTCCACGAGTGCCGCTGGTCTTGACATCGAAGTGTGGTGTGACCGGGTCGTTGCTGGTGATTCGGATCGTGGCGGTCTCGAGAACACCTCGCTTCGTAGGCTCGAAGACAACAGTGAAATCCACATGATCGGTTGGGCTGATCGTCAGAGGCGTGACTGGATTTGGAAGCACTGTGAAGTCGGGCGAACCCGAAAGGAGCGCAACGCTGTCAACAATCAGGTCAGTATTACCAACGTTGAAGACTTCTATGGTCAAGAATTGGGGCTCGCTGCAAACGGTTCCGAAGAGCAGATCGTCCTGCAGGTTGACGGCGATTGCGGGATCAGCCGCGACAATGTTGACGACAACCGGGTCAGAAGGAATTCCGTTCGCAATCACCGTCATGTTATACACGCCAGTCGGCATTGCCGACGGAATGTCGATGATAGTGGTGTGAACATTAGGGCCCGGCGCAATGCCCATGGTTGAGTAGTCATGCGTGCGCGCGTAAACCACTGTGCTGCTTGTTGTGCTGGTCAGCCTCACGATGGGGTAGTTGGTCGCCATCTGTGCGTCGTCCCCATAGCTGCACGCCTGCGTCAATCCGTTGATCTGCTTGCCCGAAACCGTGTAATGGTGCCCGAAGGCCATGATCGAGGTGAATCCGGTGATGACGGGTTTCCAGGCAGCCTTGGGCGCGGGATCGGCAGGATCCGCATTGAAGATACCAATCGAGTTGATAAACATCGACGCAAACAGAACCTGCCCGGTCGGCAGCAACAAGAACCGCGTGGCCCACGTATCGTCCGTGTTGTTGGTGGGCTGTTGAGACGAGGGAAGCTGTTTGAGAACATTCGTGGAAGGATCATATTCAAAGAGCCTGGTAGGGCCGGACCAGAAAGGATTGGCCCCTCCTTCATTCTTAGTGTTTCCGGCCACGCACAACACTTTGCCGCTTGGGAGGAGACATCCCGGTGCATCGATATTGGTCATCAGCGGGTTGATCGGACTAGCCGAGGAGTCTGCGGGAAAGTCAGGACCGGCGGACCAACCAGTGCCAGGCGTGTAGATGCCTGTGTGGCCCGTACCACCGATCGCAAGCAGCTTGCCATTCGGCAGAAGAATACTGGGGCCGAGTTCATTGACCGTAGCGGTCGTAGGAGGGCTCGTGGAATTTCGGTAACAACCGGCAAGGCTAGATTCGGAGGGTGGGACCCACGAGAGTCCAGAGATCGGTGGCCGGATCATAGATCTCAGTAGTTTGGGGATTGTTGGAAATATCAATCGCCATCACGGTGCCATCCTGAAGCAACGTCCAGGTTTCCTCGTTGCAACTTCCGGTTTTCGAAGACGGCGCACCCGGTGTAAATCCCAGTCCGGCTTCCGTCCAAGAATCACTTGCCGGGTCCCATATTGCAGTTCTGAACGTATTCAGGGATCCGAGAAGCACGCGCCCATCGGCGAGGATGCAGCCCGCGGCATCCCCCGCCACCCAGTTGAACGCGGCGGGTTTGTTCATGGGCGACCACTTATTGGTCAGAGGATCGAAGATTTCACCGAGTGGAGAATCAGATGGCGCCGAAGGATCGTCGGAGGTCTCTCCACCAATCACGTAGACTCTCCCGTCCCGAAACACACCAGAGGAGAAATACTGCCGCGCGTTAGCCATATGAATAACCGCTGACCATGATCCCGTTTCATACTTACCTTGGGCATCCGGGGTATAGCGGTACCATTCATTCCGTGGGGTAGCGCCGGGGTTCTCGGCATTGTGAATTAATACCGATCCATCTGTGAGCAGAATCATGGTATCGGGAAAGAACGTTTTCGTGCCGAATTTCGGCGGTGTAAGGTAGGTCCACTTTACGGCCATATTTTCTCCTGTCGACAGGGTCCCCGATTTTTGTGGGCGTACTTCTCCCGACAGAATTTCGGGTTCTAGTGCGCGCCCTTAAGGTGCTGTGAACTCCTCTGCCCATTTCTTGCTCTGGCTAGGGCGACTCGCAGCAATGGAAAGAGGCACTGCAAGACACGAGCCAACTCGGAGCGGAAAAAACGCCATTCGACGTTCCCCGCGTTTGCTATGACATACAGCTCCGGGAACCTAATTCAGACCGATCGCTCGTTCGTTTTCGCTTGGTGGGCCTACCGGAATAGATAGTGGCGACTATCCGTTCCGCTAGTGTCCTGTAACTTGAATAAGTGAAACAAATATCGCGATCCGTGCGAATTGCTCTATAAGGAGGAGAGCATCGCGCTGGACGACCCAAGACCACTCTGAAATTGAATGAGGACGAGGAACGCGAATTCCCATCTCTGGCTCACCGATCACGCTCGGCACCGAAGCTGGCGCGCCGCGCGCGCATTGTGCTGGCTTGCGCCACGGAGGGAGTGACAACAAAACGGTGGCGCGCCAGGTGCACATCAACCCCGGAACGGTCGGCAAGGGGCGCAACCGATTCCTGCAGGACCGCCGCGAGGGGCCGTTTGAAGGGCTCGGTTTTTCGTACCAGGAACTCGCCAAGCTCTCCGACCCTGCCGTTCGCAAGACTGTCGGGATCGGCGCATACTCGCCCAAAATCATGACTTTGGGCAATCAGAAGTTTGAGAATTCGCGCTTGTAGATTCATCAATTTAGACAAGGGGCGTGAGGAGGTTTTTGGGCAGCCCTGATCGCTGCAAGGTGTTCACAAAACAGAATATCGAACACCATGTCGCACGAAGATGTTATGTGAATTTCAACGGGTTGGGGCAACCTGGATAGGAAGGATATTTGAACGTGCGAACCGAGATTGTGGAATCGACACGGAATACTACTGGCGACCTATTTTGGACGAAGCGCAATTCCAGATCGCCCAGGACCGGTTGTTTGCCTACGTGGGCAATTCGCTCATGGCTGATGTGGCGAAGGCCGGTCAACTCGCATCTTTCGTGGAGGAAAGCGATCGATTTTTCATCCCGCCGCCACACGGAGCTTTAAACAGCGCTCGACATGACCACTGTCCAAGGTGACCTTCGGGCCGCTCGACTGCGTGGTCATCAACCGCCATCGATTATTACAAGGATCTCAGCGGGATGGACCGAAGAAAGAGGGATCCGCGTGAACCATGGCATGGGACATCAACACCCGCAGAAGCCAACTATGTCCGTTTCCGACCGGATTCGGGGTCAATCGAGGAATTCCTCCGAGGCATTTTCGATAAGGAGACTAGAAGGAAGCCGCTAGGTGGTTGCGGCGGATGCGTTGAGCTATGGGGATTTGCACGGACACTTTTCTGGCCAAGGCATTTCCGATCAAGGCTAGCGACAATCCGCACAAGATCTGACTGTGGCTTCCCTCATCGCAGGTCTCGCCCTGAGAAAAGCCCGCAGGATCGCTCTCAAAATCTCTTGTAATGCTTTTGGCTACGGCAGTACGAATAACAGGTTCTCGATTGGCCATTTCGCTCGTAAACTGAAATGAAACGAACCCGACATCCTGAGCACTATTTAACATTAAGACAAAGATGGAGCTAGCCTGAGTGATCGGCTACTGATAACGGCGGCTTTCGTTCGAACAAGTAGTGGACTCGTGGATAAACGTATCAAGATCGCCTTGGAAATCATGTGCCGCTCTTCCGCTGGGGCTCTCACAGTCTCCGACGTGGCCGCAGAAGTCGGGCTGAGCCCCTCCCGCTTTGAGCATATTTTGAAAGACGCGACCGGACGAACTTTCCGGCAACATAAACGTAGCGGACGCATCACGCGAGCGAAGACACTTCTTCAAAACTGACACTTGTCATTGAAGGAGATTGCCTATCTGCACCGGTTACTCCTTCGCCTTCGAGTTTCTCTCGCGCATTCCGCCGCTCGGTTTACCGATCACCGTCACAATATCGAATTGGTGCTACTTATCGGGCGGCTAAGCGACCCCTTTGAAACACAGCAGGTCAAGTCAAGACGTAGCAGATTCGGTCAAGCGATTCTCGTTGGCGCGGAGGCCTCCGCACCGTATATTCGCGCACTCGAAGGTTGCCCCCGAATGTTGTTGGCGAAAATCGACGGTGGACAAATCAGGTTCGTGAGTTAAGCAGCTGAGGCGCCTGCACATGTTGCAGGTTGCAAGGAGGAACAGATGGCCCAGGCCGTATCCATTTCACTAAGTAAGTTTACCAGTTCGGTGCAAGCCGCGGTGAAGGCGGCCATCGCAAAGCATCCCAAATTTAAGGTTGAGGTGCCTCAGGGCGTGACCGTGGCCTTCTTAATCCGTGGTTTTCCCGTGCCCGACAGCATCGTATCGAACGTAACATTGGGCGAAACGCAGGCGTTCGCGAACGATGTCGCCGCGCAGATTGCCGGTTCACACCCGGAAGCTTTCGCTCTGACAAAATCGGGCCAAGCAACCGAAGGAGCCGTGCTATCGGTGGGCCGTCACGTAATCTGTGGGATTCCGCCTGTGACTCAGGTCTTTGAAATGGAGAAATAGTGGGAGAGCGCGTGTCAAAGCTTTGTCCCAGCGCGCAGCCTGGCATGGATCAGTGCACGGTCTTAGGTGTAGTCCAGCATCAAGGTCCGAGACCAATGCTGGAATATCTTAAGGAACCTGTATCTGCCAGCCCAGACATTCTGGCGATGGCCGCTCCGTTGAAACCAACCGAAGTCTTTCGCCTGTCTGCGACCTGTGCAGAACACAAGTGCCCACATTTCGATGGTGCCGATTGTCGGCTCGCCACCAGAGTAGTGCGCATTTTGCCAGCCGTAGTCGACATCTTGCCACCTTGTATCATTCGCAAGGGATGCCGGTGGTATTTCCAGGAGGGTGGTGCTGCGTGCAAGCGGTGTCCTGAGATCACAACCGTGACCTATGATCTGTCGGCGCAACTCGAAGAGGTTTCCGGGCTCCCAGTGATTGAGGAAACAACGTAAACGCGATTAGTCCAGATGGTTTCCTGGCTGCTGGTCAACCCACAGAACGTGACGTTGCATGAAGATCCTCTTCAAGCTCCACCTTTACCGTCGTAGGTCGCAGTGGTATATGCGCCCGCCGAGCACAAAGAGATTGCACCCTTCGCAAACCGGAGCGGCGTGTGCCTTGTTGGCTCCTTTGATGTTTTCCTGTCCAAGGTCAAAAGGATATGTGGGTCATTTGAAGGGAGGCCTAACATGGCTATTGCAAAATACAGTTTTGCTGCGAATGGATGGATTGGCCCGGTTGTGGAGGGTAGAAATAGGTTCGACTGGAAAATAGCGAAGACGAGAAATCCGATTTGCTTCCTTGTCTTGCCTCAGCTGGCCCTCCGTTTAGTTGTGATGGTCGCCGTCTGTGGGGCAGGCATAGCTCAAGCCGCTAGCTGCATTCCAGGTAGCCAGGCCGTACCTGCTGGCTCTTACCTCCAAACATGCAGTGGAGCCTCCGTTTCCGGCACCACCTTGAGGGCCGACTGCAAGGAGGTCACGGGCTCCGCACACACAGGCAGCGAGCTTCGTGACTGCCAGAATTGTCTGCCTCAATCGGACATCGCCAACTATAACGGTGAGTTGCATTGCAGCAAGGGGAATATGCCTTTCTCTGGCTCCTACATGCAGACCTGTCGCTTCATTTATGTCATCGGCACCACGCTCATCGCCGATTGCAAGGAGGATTCGGGTCGATGGCACGGTGCAGTGCAGCTACCCAACATGTTGAGTTGTTTGAACGGCTCCATTATCAACGTTTCTGGTGTTCTTCAGTGCAGCTCGGCACCACCTCCGGGCGGCTCCTACAAGCAGTCCTGTGATGATATTTGGTACTTCGATGGCGTCTTGCATGCCCGTTGCAGGACGACATCAGGCAACCGGAACTCAACGCAGTCGAAGGCATCGCCAGGGTCAGCCTGTAGCAATCAGAACGGCAACTTGCAGTGTCAATAAACTCCCCAATTGCAGTACTGCAAAAATGGCCGGGTGCGACACCAAGGTCAAACCGTTTGACCCGTCCTGCTGAGCCATCTCCTTAGGTTGAGCCACGCTGAATTGTCGATTGAGCTCACCTGAACCTGTCAACGAATCTGCCGGAAGAAGACGTTCGCCAACCCAGATCGGTAAATGCGCAAGTGATAATTGCACGTCGACGAATTCGAGGCAATAAGCGTTATCGGCCGCGACTTTGACTTTTGACTGTAGGTCGCTTCACGCGCTTCTTCATGTAGAATGACTCCATTCTGGTGCGGAGTTCGGCGGCTGGCATGGCAGAGCTCAAGAAGGACTGGGTATTAAACCCAGGGGCGTTTCAGCGTCTTCTCGAATGGCTGGACCGCGGTGGAGATTCGGCCGGACACGGGTACCTTGAAGTGCGCCGACGGCTCACGGCATATTTCGATCGAAAAAACTGTCACTCATCCGACGAATTGGCTGACGAAACGCTCAATCGCATTGCTCGCAAACTCGAAGAAAAGGGCACTATCATTGACGTATCTCCGCTTCACTATTGCTATATCGTGGCTAAGTTTGTTTTCCTGGAAAGCTTTCGCCGCGCCAAACTTAGGGAGAACCGCACCACGGAGTTCTTGGCTTCTGATTGCCACTCCCTGGATTCCGCTGCGGCTTTCGAACTGAGCGCCGGGGACTCGAAGGAAAAGCTGTTCGGCTGCCTCGAGGAATGCTTGAATAAACTGGCGGTCGAGGATCGCGAACTCATTCTAGAGTACTATCGCGGCGGACAGCGGGTGAAGATCGAGCGGCGGTCCGAACTTGCCAATCGTCTCGGCCTCACGGCGAACGCACTCTGCATTCGGGCATGTCGCATTCGTAACAAACTGGAGGCTTGCGTAAAAACCTGTTCGAGCAGGAAATGACAGATTTTGGCGGTTTTTGTCTTATGGGAGTAGGGATGATGGGTACCGCAGACAAGCACGAAGACGATGAGCAACTTCTGACCCGTTACCTGCTCGGCGCGCTGTCCGGCGACGAGGCGCAACGCCTGGACGAACAGAGCGTAACGGACGATGAGTTCGCATGGCGACTGGATGCGGTCGAGCATGACCTCGTGGATGCGTATGCAAATAATGAACTATCAGGCGAAACGCTGGAGCGTTTCAAGAACTTCTACCTGAGCTCTGCCAAACGATTAGGGAAGGTAGAGTTTTCGCGAACTCTGCTGCGCTTCGCCGAAAAGCCGGCTCTGGCGGACATCTCAGCCGGGGCTAAGCGAGCTACTCCGGGTTCCAGACGGCTCGACAAATCGCTGGAAGCCCGTGTTCCCGTGCGATGGTTTGGGACGCCTCACTGGGGACTGCAGATGGGGTTAGCGGGCGCGTCGCTGCTGATGCTGTTCGCCGCAGCCTTTCTGTTTGTCAAAAATGGGCGACTGCAAGAACAGATCGCCCAGGCATATAACCAGCAAATGGCTCTGGAACAACGAGCGCACAAACTGGAAAACGAGCTTGATGAGCAACGCTCCACTGATACCAAATTGCAGACCGAACTGGAGAAATTAAGCGAATCGACGCCGGCGGCCAGGGCACTGAAGACAATCGCCGTGCTGCTGTTGCCTCAGACACGCGGATTCAGTCAAGTTACGACCGTTTCGATTCCTCCTGCGACCGATCGCGTCACGCTGCGACTACAACTCGAGTCCGATGATTTCCCCATATATCGGGCCGCTTTGAAGGACCCCGCAAGCGGGCACAATGTATGGAGCGGCGGCGATTTGAAAGCGAGATCGGAAGGGCAGAAGAGCGTTGTATCCCTGAGCGTGCCTGCAACCGTGTTGAAGCAACAGAATTACAGCGTAGAACTCACCGGTGTTCCCGCGCTGGGAGCTTCTGAAATTCTCAGCAGCTACGCGTTCAAGGCGGTGTTCAGGTAGGGTCACGAAGCGCTGCTAGCTAGTGTGCTTGGGAGGCTACATGAGGCCAAGAACGTTGCACTGCCGATCGCGAGACGTTCGTTGGGCTCTTATGTCAATCATAGCGAGCGTTTTGTTTCTCATTTGTTTGAATAGAACTGCCGTCGCGCAAAAGACATCGCCTAATTCTGGTGAGCAAGCCACCGTCCCGAACACGCTATCGTTGCACAGGCCGATCGACCGAATCCTGAAGCCTGGCGAGCAACACAGCTATCAATTTGCCCTGGTTGCTGGGCAATACGCCAGACTGGCGGTCGAACAGCGCGGTATCGAACTTGTGCCTGAAGTTCTTGAGCCTGACCAGGGACTGCTCGCCAAATTCAATGACCAAGTGCGGCCAACAGGCGAGCAACAAGTCTTTATCGTGGCGGACACGGCCGGCAACTATACCGTGAGGATCAAAGCGAACCTGAAAGGAATGCCTGCAGGTTCCTACTCGATTCGCGTTGATGAGATTCGCGCAGCGGGGGAGGACGACCGGGCCCTATTTGAGGCGCGCAAACTGCAGACCCAGGCATTGTCGCTGCACCAGCCGGCAAGTACGATGAGGAGCTTCCGCTCTCCGAACGTGCCGTGGCCATCACGGAAAGAGTATCCTCGGCGAGTCCAGCTTATCTGGCGGGATTGATTCGAGACCTCGGAGCGGTCTACTGGTTGAAGCAGAATCCCAAGGCAAAAGCGCTCTTCGAGCGTTCCGTCGCGATGTTTGAGCAAGCATTGGGCCCCGAGGATCCGCAAACCGCTTACACCGAGAGCTGGTTGGGAATCGTGTATCGTGTTGATGGAGACTACGACAAAGCGGAACAGATATTGCGACGTGACCTGGCAATTTTGGAGAAAGAAGTAGGCCCCAACCATCCCTGGGTTGTAAACACACTGAGGAGCCAAGGCATCCTGTACGATGCCCGGGGAGATTTCGACAACGCAATGGAGACCACTCAGCGTGCCTTGGGTATCGCGGCGAAAACCGTGGGCGAAGAGTCCCTAGTGTATTCGCAACTTGAGAACAACGTGGGCTTGGTCTTCCTTGAAAAGCATGAATACACACACGCTGGCCCGCACCTGGAGCGCAGCCTAGCGATACAGGAGAAACTCTTCGGGCCGAGCTATCCGCCAATCGCAATCATCCTGCAGAACCTCGGGATCGTCGCACGCGAGGCGAAAAAAGATCCTCTGGCGCACCAGTACTACGACCGCGCGCTGGCCATTCGCGTGAAAAACCTGGGCCCGGAGAGTCGCGACGTTGCCGGCACCCTGGTAAACATTGCGAATCTGTATCACTCCGAAGGCGACGACACAAAATGCCTGCAAACTCACCTTCGTGCGCTCAAGATCGTGGAGAAACGGCAAGCCCCAGCGAGGCGTTGACGATCATTTCTCTGGTAATGTCGCGAAAACGTATGCAGCGCTGGGTGATTTGCCGAATGCGGTTTTGTACCAAGCCAGGACCGATGCCGCCATTGAACGGGCCATCGCCGCAAACGTCATCATCGGGTCAGAGCGGCAAAAACTACTTTTTCTCCATGGCGATATCTCGAATCGGACGGACCGAACCGTCTCACTCAGCTTGCAATTGGCGCCTAAGAATCCCCAGGCGAGTTCGTTGGCCGCTTTGGTCCTTCTACAGCGCAAGGGGCGTGTGCTCGATGCGATGACCGACTCGTTCGGCAAGCTGAGGCAGCGCGCGGATGCCGGCGATCAGGCGCTATTGGATGAATTGATGAAAACCACCACGCAACTGGCACAGTTAGTTTTATATAGCCCAGGAAAGACTCCTGCTGAGGAGCTCCAGAAACGGGTGAGAGAACTAGAGGATCGCAAAGAGGACCTGGAAGCGGAAATCAGCCGGCACAGTCTGCAATTCCGTGCGCAGTCCCAGCCCGTGACACTGGAATCAGTGCAGGCAGCGATTCCAGAGAATACGGCGCTGCTGGAATTTACGGCGTATAAGCCATTCGATCCCAAGTCGATCAGCACCAGCACTAACTACGGCGAGCCTCGCTATGCTGTCTTCGTGATTCGCAGGACCGGAGCGCCGCACGCAGTGGATCTCGGCGAGGCCAAAGCGATTCAAAAGGCATTAGAGAAGTTTCGCGAAACCTTGCGCGATCCGCTGAACGGTGATGTGCGGGAGTCCTCACGAGAGCTGGACGCCATGCTGCTGCAGCCAGTTCGGGGTTTGCTGGGCGACGCAACACAGTTGTTGATCTCGCCGGACGGTGACCTCAATCTCATCCCATTTCAGGCGCTGCTCGACGAACAAGGGCATTATTTGTTGCAACGTTATTCGATCGGGTATCTGACCACCGGGCGTGACCTCTTGCGCATGCAGATCAGCCCCGCAAGCAAGAAGGCGCCGCTGGTGATGGCCGATCCGGCTTTCGGCGAGCCACAAACGACGGAAGTTGTTCGTGCAGGGCAAACCCCACCTCTAACTGTGGCAAGCATGCGCCGCAGCGTCACGACGGCCAAAGATCTCTCCGGTGTCTATTTCGCGCCGCTCGGTGGCACGGCCATCGAGGCGCGGGCCATTCACAACTTGTTTCCAGAAGCGCAGGTCCTCACGGGACCGCAGGCAGCGAAGGATATTTTGAAACAAGTCGAAGCCCCGGGCATTCTCCACATTGCCACCCACGGTTTTTTCTTGCAGGAAGCAACCGAAGGTAAAACTTCGCCGCCGAGAACGGCTGCAACGAAAGACGCTCCTGAGAAAGAAGATCAGCCAGTTTGCGAAATCCGCTTCTTCGATCCGGCCTGGCACTGGCCGGCGCCAATGTGAACAAGACCGCAGCCGACAATGGCATTCTCACGGCCCTAGAGGCTTCCGATCTGAACCTCTGGGGTACAAAGCTCGTCACCCTATCGGCCTGCGACACCGGAGTCGGCGAAGTGAAAAACGGCGAGGGCGTCTACGGATTACGCCGCGCATTCATCCTGGCCGGCACCGAATCGTTGGTCATGAGCCTCTGGCCCGTCAGCGACTATGTGACGCGACAGCTGATGACACAGTATTACACGGGCTTGAAGAACGGCCTCGGCCGAGGCGAGGCGCTGCGGCGGGCGCAACTCGCCATGCTGAATCGCAAGGACCGGCAGCACCCCTTTTACTGGGCCAGCTTTATCCAGGTCGGAGAATGGGCCAATCTCGAAGGCAAGCGCTGAGCGCCAAGTTCATTCAACCGAAGATCATCTCCAGCGCACTCTGCCATCTACCACTGAGCAACTCGTGCATCCTGCCGTAAAAAGCCGTCAGCCAAATGCGCGTTTTGCCCAGCGGAACCTCATTTGAAATGTTTTTGTCTTTTCGTCTTATCCCTACAAGAGCGTCCCCTTGGGCACTCCTTATTGTTCTGTGGCGAACGTGGTCAACGGAGGAGATGTGTCCAGATTTCAAACCCGCTATTTGCGTTGTACTTCGAGCAGGATCATCCTCGGGAAATTCGGAGTTGGCATAGTTGTGGGTCTTGTTGCCGTGCTGTTTGTTGGAGGAATCCTGGCGGTAGCTGCGGGCGGCAACCGCTTCATTCCGCGTTACGAGGAATTCCCGGATGCGGACGGCGGCCTTGCCAACCTGAATCTCGGCGGACCTACAGACACGACCACCAATCCCTTTTTCCAGCCCATGGGCACTAACGGCCGCAGTTGTGTGACGTGCCACCAACCTAGCGACGCTTTTTCCGTTACCCCACGTCACATCCGTCAGCGCTTCGAGGCCACCCGGGGTACGGACCCGATCTTCCGCCCGGTGGACGGCGCGAACTGTCCAATGGCGGATGTTTCCACAATGGAGGAGAGGCGCGAGGCCTACAGCCTGCTGTTCAGCAGAGGGCTCATTCGCATCGGCATCGCCGTTCCGGAAAACGCGGACTACCAAGTCGTCGCCGTCTACAACCCGTACGGATGCAATGCAACCAATGTCATTTCCATGTACCGGCGTCCGCTGCCGACCACGAATCTTCGCTTCTTGAGCGCGGTGATGTTCGACGGACGGGAATCCACTCCGCTCACCGGCACCACCAAAATCATCTACAGCAATTATCCGGATTCGCTCATGGCCGATTTGGCGCACCAGTCGGTTGACGCCACAATCGGCCACGCACAGGGAGACGGTACGCGGCCAACCGCGGAGGAGCAGCAGCAGATCGTGGATTTTGAAACGAAACTCTTCACCGCGCAGGTACACGACCGCCACGCCGGTAGACTTCGAGACGACGGTGCGCAGGGCGGCCCCTATTCTCTTTCTACGCAACCCTTTTTCATTACCATCAATTCAAGCGTACATTTTCTGCTTTCGGCATTTGAGCAACCCGGCGGGTTGCTGACTCCGGGCGACGGCCAATTTACCGCGAATATTTTCAATCTTTATGGCAGTTGGGTATACACGAAGGACGACGATCACGATCCGCGGACCACCGCACGACAATCCATCGCTCGCGGGGAGTTGCTCTTCAACACCTTGCAGATTCCCATCTCAGGTGTGGCTGGCATCAACGATGATGTAGCGGCAGGAGGGCTCGTTGCCGGCGGCATTCCAGTGCTGCAGGGCAATTGCGCCACTTGCCACGACACGCCCAATGTCGGCAATCACTCTTTCCCCACGCCCTTGAACATCGGCACCGGGGATCTCTCTCCGGACGACTCTTCCGTCAACCTGGGAGGTTTGGAGGTGAGTTACTTGCCGGAGATCACAGTGTGCAGGAAAGACCCCACTTCAGGCCTACCGACCAACAACTGTAAGACCACGACTGATCTCGGCCAGGCCTTGATCGATGGTAAGTTCGACCATGTTGGCAAGATTAAGGGACCGATCCTTCGCGGGCTGGCCGGGCGCGCACCCTATTTCCATAACGGCTCGGCAGCCACGTTACTGGACGCCGTCAACTTCTATGACACCCGCTTTAATCTGAACCTCAGCCAGCACGACAAAGACGACCTAGTCGCCTTTCTGAAGACTCTGTAGGCATAAGGAAACGGTACCTGCCGAACGTACAGTTTCCACCCACCAAGCCAATCTTGCGCGAATTAGGAGCGAAAGGTACGAACTTCTCCGGGCGCGCTTATCGAAGAAGTGGCTCTTAGTACTCGCCTCTACGAGCTCATAATCCGCCAGCGGCAGGTTCAGAGAGTTGGTGCACATTTTGGTGCACACCTAGGTCAAATTAGATAGCAAGTGGTAGTAATGGAACGAGCGACCTAAGTTGCTGGGATATAATGTGATAGCACAAGACGACGGTCGGCAGTAGGTGTCTGGTTTTGAAGTGTCAGGGTAGCGCTCTAACCAACTGAGCTACGGGCCTATTTACACCTCTAGAATATCACGCCTGCTGGCCTGAGAGAATTTCGTACACACTCTTCCACTCCGCCTCATTAGCGGGCTGCCACGCAGCTCCCAAACCACGCACCGCGCTCTGCACTTCGGCAAAAGGCCGGTCCGCAAGCACCTTTTGCAATCTCAGCCACTCATCGCGGACATCCTGAATCTCGTCGCCGCTCGCCTCAGCCAGAAATTCTTTCACCGCTTCGCCCGCCGACTCATATTCTTCCGCAAAATCCTCATGCAGGTAGGCGGGAAAGAATTCCTGCAGCGCCGGATAATCATTCGGATCGAATCCCTTCTTCTCTTCGTGCTTCATCTGCCAGCCTCCGGGTATGCCGTCAGCACGTAGAAACCGTCCGGCCCATCGGCGCGCAGCACAATCACTGCATCGGTGCACGCCTCCGCAGCGCTCTCCCCTCGCCGTAAGCTTCGGCCAATCGGCCGGGCCGCCGAATAATGCAGAGCCAGGTTCGGACGCGGATAGCCACGCCTCATCCAACTTTCCACGCGCCCGCGTTTGTCTCGCAGCGCTTCAGCCACCGTCTCTTCTGCCGTCGCGCGATCCGTCCACGTAGACGCCGCCGAAATGTTGCGTTCGCGTTCCAGCCGCTCCGCCAGTTCTGCGTTGGTTCGCGTCACGTGGCGACTCAACGTGTGCCCGCCGCGTTGCTCGTCGCGCTCCAGATCGTAGCGATCTTTCGTACTTTTGGGTGTCGCGGCTGTTTGCGCAGGACTGCTGCTTTCGACGCCGCTGTTACCAGGCGCGGGCGCCTTTCCGCATCCGCCCGCGTGCATGGCCGCCAAGCACAGCATCAGCGCGGCAATCGCGCTAACAATCCATCCCCGCGTGCGCTTCCCCTTCACGTTCCTAGTCCGCTCCCGTTTCTGCCTAATGCCGCCGTCATCGCATCGCCGCCTCGAGTATACGCATATCCTTCATACCCTCGCACGCCTTCCCTTGGTTGTGACCGCGCCGAACCGGATGCTATTCTCAACTTTATGGCTGATCTGCAACATCCCTCTCTCGACGACGCGAGCCTCGACTCCGCCACAGCTTCACCGACGACTACGCCTTCGTCTATCAATCACTCCGCCCGCCAGGTGGAAGCCCTCCTCGAAGTCACCGAAACCATCGCCCAACAGCGCGACCTCAAAGCTCTCTTCCACGATCTCGCTGAGCGCCTCCACGGCGTTCTCGCTTTCGACTTTCTGGCTCTGGTCCTTCACGAGCCCTCCAACAACACCATGCGCCTTCATATCCTCGAGACGCACGATCCTGTCGAGCCCAAGCCGCAAAGCGAATTTCCCGTCGACGAAGTCCCCGCAGGCTGGGTTTGGCAGCATCAGCAACCATTCGTCATTCTTGATTCCTCCAAGGACACGCGCTATCCCGCCTTCATGCAGCGCCTGCAAGACGCCGGTGTTCATACCATGGCGATGCTCCCGCTCACCACCGCGCAGCATCGCCTCGGCGCTCTTGGTTTCGGCCGCTACATTCCTCAAGGAGTCACTGAGCCTGAGATCGACTTCATGAAGCGCGTCGCCGCTCAAGTCGCGGTCGCTGTTGACAATGCCCTCAACTTCCAAGCCGCCGAAGCCGCGCAGAAGCGACTCTCTCGCGAACGCGACCGCTTGCAGGTTCTGCTGGAGATCAACAATCTCCTCGTCTCTCCCGCTGGAGGATGCCGGGTGGGAGGACGACGAGGACCATCCGCGAACCGCAGCCGAGCTGGTCGACGCGTTCCAGGTGACCTGGCTGGTGATCGACGACTGCCTGCGGCGCTGGACCGAGGAGGATTTTCAGGCCGAGTTCTCGCGGCCCCGGAGGCACGGTCCCGCGTCCACCCGCGCCTGGGTGCTCTGGCACGTCATCGAGCACGAGCTGCAGCACGGCACGGAGATCGCACTCATTCTTCGCAGCCACGGCCTGCCCACGCTCGACCTGTAGCAGTCCCGGGCGGCGGTCGGCCAGGCGGTCGACCCAGACGGTCGATGATGACAGCCTCGGTAGAATCGGGGTACCGTCGGCCCCCTCGGCGAAGGACCGTGCCTACCGCCAGGGTCGACGCGAATGCACGGAGGCGTCCCATATGCTGGCCTTTGTCGTGGAGCTCAAGGACCGCCCGGGCGAGCTCGCCAAGGTGGCGGAGACGATCAGCGCGAAAGGCATCAACATCACCGGGTTCACCGGGGCGACCTGTGGCGACATGGGCTCCGTCTGCCTGATCACCAACGACGAGTCGGCGACGCGGCGGGCGCTCCAGGACGCGCACTACAAGGCTCGCGAGCGTGAGCTCGTGGTCGCGACGATCCCGGACAGGCCCGGATCGCTGGCCGACTTCGCCCGCCGGCTCGCGAATGCCGGCGTCAACATCGAGGCCGCCCTGCCGACGGGCATGAGCGGCGACGGCGTCCACGTCGCGTTCGCCACCAACGACGCGGCGAAGGCGCGCGCTGCGCTCGGCGACGCGGTCCTGAGCGGGTCCAGCACCCGCTGATACGGACGCTGCCGCCCGACCTCGAAGCCCCGGCGACCGCCGGGGCTTCGCCTTGTCATCCCCCGCGAACCATGGCTGGGGGTCTCACGGCACCCGGATCGCGCGACCATTGGCCCATTGCGACGACCCCGATGCCGCCCCACGCTCGGGCCCATCGGTTCAGCGATGACGAGGCGTCCCAATGATCATCCCGGCGGAGCAGTATCGGAATTGCGCGACCTGCGCTCGCCCGGCGCCGGTGCGCCGGTTCGATCTCACGGTCGTGGGCGACGACGGTCACGAGCGCCACTTCTTCGGTCTCCCCGCGGCAGCGTGCCGCCCGTGCGGCAGCCTGGCCCTGGACACCGATGCGACGAAGCTGTTCCGCATCGATCCCGCCGAGATCCTTGCCGCGATCCAGAGCGATAGCTGCCTGACCGAGGCCCGCGGCTTCGACGCGGCCTGACGCCCGGAGCGAAACGACCAGACGCCTGGCTGCGTCGCGCCCGCCGCCTCGGCGTTCGCCCGATCCCGCCTGCTCACGTCCCCGTTGAAGGCGCATCCTCGACCTGGGCGATCCCCGCCGTGGCCGCCCGCCGAAACCCCAGGCGCTCGTAGATCCGCGCCACGTCGTCCCCGGCCGCTGACAGGAAGACGAGATCCAGCCCGGAGGCAATCGCATCATGGACGAGCGCGCCGGTCACCGCGGCACCGATGCCCCTCCTGCGCGCCGAAGGCAGCGTGGCCACCCCGACGACCTCGGTCACGCCGTCCACTGGCTGGTGGGCGCCTGACGCGATCGGCCCGGCCCGATCCTCTGCGACGACCAGGACGGTCGCGCCTGCGGCCAGCCGCTCCCGGAAGCGCGAGCGGTCGTGGCCCGCGGCCGCCGCGAGGTCGTCACGCTGGACCGGTCCCGCGGGTCCGGCGGCCGTTCCCGCGTGGGCGAACGCGACGGACGCGACCGCCATGATCCGGTCGAGGTCGGGCTCGTCGGCCGGGACACGCCGTATCCGGACACCTGCCGGTGCCGGCGCGGCAACGACGCCGTCCAGGATGAGCAGTGGCAGCTCCAGGACGCGCATGCCCGCCGCGCGTGCCGCCGTCGACAGCGACGGCGTCGTCTCGACGACCCATTCGATGGACTCCGGCACTCCCAGCCCACGCTGCAGCTCCCGCACGGACGTGACGTCGTCCGGCTCGATGGCTGACGCGAGTCCCAGGCAGGGACGGGCGTAGTAGGGGAATTCGCCGGTCGAGATGAACAGCGTGAAGGGCCCTGCCGCCTGGGTTCGCGCGGAGGCGCGCGGGGCGGCATCGTAGTAGCGCTCGATGCGCACGAGGCTGGACGGGGATCCGGATCCGGGCACGGCCCGGATGGTGACAGGTGCGGGGGTCCGGTGCACCTCGAGTCCGCTGCGGCCTTGACCCGGTGCCCACCGAACCGGGGCACGTCAGACTGCCTGTGGAACGGGATGGTAGGGTTCGCCCATGAGCAGACCATTGCTGGAAGACGCGTTCGCGCACCACGTCTGGGCGACACTGCGGCTGGTCGACGCCTGCGCGCTGCTGAGCCCGGAGCAGCTGGCCACGGGAGTCCCGGGTACCTACGGGTCGATCATCGACACCCTGCGCCACCTCGTCGGGGCCGACGCCTCGTACCTGTTCGTGCTGTCCGGCGGGCGCGTCCCCGACATCGACGAGGACGCGATGGGACTCCCGGAGCTGCGGGCCGTGATGGAGCGCAACGGCGCGGCGTGGTCCGACCTGCTCGCCGGCGACCTCGATGCCGACCAGGTCCTGGTCAGGCATCGCCCCGACGGGTCCGAGACGCACGCGCCGATCGGAATCCGGATCGCACAGGCGCTCCACCACGGAACTGATCACCGCAGCCAGGTCTGCACCGCGCTCACGGCGCTCGGCCAGGAGCCACCGGATATCGACGTCTGGGACTTCGCCCTCCACGAAGGACGGCTCGTCCGGGTGCCGCCGCCAGCCTGAGGGCAGGGCGCACGCCCTTCGCCCCTCGGCGACCTGAGCCGCGGACGCCGACCAGGCGAGCCCGGGCCCAACAGGCGGACGACGTCAGGCCGCCGTAGACGCCCTGGCCTCGTCGGCGGTGCGTCCCAGCTCATTCTTGAACGTTCTGGGGTCGGCCGGTTTCATACTGGGTGAGGCAGCCAGACGGGCGGCCGGCACGGGTGCCGAGATGCAGGCAGATCTCGTCGAACGAGCGCAGCGTGGTGACGCGGATGCCTTCGCGGCGCTCGCCGCGGCGTCGGTCGATCGCTCGTATGCGCTCGCGTACCGGATCCTGCGCGACCCACACCGTGCCCAGGACGCAACGCAACGGGCCTTCCTGAACGCGTGGCAGAACCTGCCGACCCTTCGGGATCGAGACCTGTTCGAGGCCTGGCTTCACCGACTCGTGGTCCGTGCCTGCTACACGGAGGCGAGGGGCGACCGTCGCTGGACCGCGCGTGTCCGCCTCATCCCGAGCGACACGGCGACGGTGTCGGATA
Source organism: uncultured Chloroflexia bacterium (assembly GCA_963776395.1). Classification (GTDB taxonomy): domain Bacteria; phylum Chloroflexota; class Limnocylindria; order Limnocylindrales; family CSP1-4; genus CAIXZV01. The sequence continues at coordinate 47,830 of CAVZML010000006.1, forward strand.
CGGCGGTCTCCGTCGCCGACCGCGACGAGCTCGAGCGCGGTTTCCGTCGGCTGTCACCGGAGCAGCGCGCGGTCGTCGTGCTCCATCACTACATGGGATACCCGTTGACGGAGGTCGCCGCGACCCTCGACATCCCCGTCGGGACCGCCCGGTCGCGACTGCACTATGCGACCCGCCAGCTGCGGGCCGCGATCGAGGCGGACGGTCGCCCGACCGGCACCAGGGAGCGGACCGCGTGAACACCTCGCCGAAGTTCGAACAGCAGCTCGCCGCCTGGCTCGAGGATGGACCGGCGGACGCACCGGAAGAGACCCTCGAGAACATCCTCGCCGGCTTCCCGTCATTGCCACAACGACGGGGCGCCCTGCGCGTCCCGTGGAGGGTTGCGCCCGTGTCTGCCTTCTCCCGCAGTCTGATCGGCATCGCTGCAATCGTCGCGATCGCCGCCGGCGTCGTCTTCGTCGTCCCGAGGCTGCAACCGGGTGGCGTGGGAGGTCAGCCCTCGCCGATCCCCACGACGCCGGCGGTTGCGCCATCCCCGACCGAGGCCACATCGACGCCGTCGGCCTCGCCGGCGCCGTCAGCCTCGCCGGCGCCGTCGGCCCCGCCATCGCCTGCAGCGGAACCATCGCGGTCAGCGCCGCCATCGCCTGCAGCGAAACCATCGCCGTCGCAGGTCGCGGTCGTCTCGTCCAAGGCGTGCCTGGGGGATCATCTCACGGCCCAGGTGATGGACTGGCAGGGCGCGGCGGGCACGCGGTTCGGCACGGTCAGGCTCCGGAACACGGGCAAGACCAGCTGCCTCGTCAGCGGGACCCCCGCCCTCCAGCTCGTCGAGGGTCACTCCCAGGTGTTCCTCGACTCGGCGAGCCTCGGGAACCCGGCCAGCGTGTCGCCCGCGACGCCGGTCTTCACGCTTCGCCCCGCCGGCGCCAGCAGCGTCTACCTCATGGCAGGGCTCACGAACTACTGCGGGGTCGACCCAGTCTCCCTCGTCCGCCTGGCGCTGGTCCTCCCGGGGAGCCTCGGGCGCGTCGTGGCGGAGGCGGCCCCGGGTGTCGTGATCACCATGGCTCCGTGCAATGGTCCGAGCAGCCCGACCGAGCTCCACGTGCAGGTCCCGTGGTCGACCAGGGCCCCCTGATGCGGAAGGCGACCAACCGGGACCGGCGCCGCGATCGCGTGGTGCCGAAAGGCCCGATGAGCGAGCCACGGGCGACCGTCCGGACCTGGCCCGGTGATTGCCGGGGCCCGCGGGGCTACGAGGTGTAGCGTTCGACGGCGTCGGAGATCGCCTCGAGCATCTCGGCACTCTCCCTCGCCAGGGGGACGCCCTCCAGGGCTGCCGCGAGCAGCTCCCGTCGGCGGACGGAGATCTCTGCCCAGGTGCGGCTGCCCTGGTTCGTGAGACGCACCACCACGGCCCGACGGTCGGCCGTGGTCCCGCGCTCGCTCCACAGCAGACCCCTGGCCTCCAGGCGGAAGACGATCCGGCCGATTGCCGACGCCGGCGTGTTGGCACGTCGCCCCAGCTCGGTCACGCGAAGGCCGTCGTCAGAGCTCGCCACGAGTGCCAGGACGCGGTACTGGCTGATGGTCAGCGCCCGCACCTCGGGATGGACCTCCGCGAGGGCGCGGGTCGTGATTGCCCCACTGCGCACGACGAGCCGCTCCAGCGCCGCGATCGTCTCGCTGTCTTCCATGACGCGATGTTACCGGGCGGACCCGGCGCTGGACTCAGGTAAAGACCCCACATGCTGGCGTGCCGTTCGGACCTGCTCGTGCATGCCGAAAGACATTGCAGGCCCATTTGGATCCAACTGTACTAAGGAAGTTGTAGTACTAACGATGTTGTAGTCGAACGGCTGCTACATGCGGCCCATCCTGCAGCATTCCCGTTACTCGAGGCTGGCGTGAAAGGCCGCATCCTTACCCTCGCCTTGCTCCTGATCGGCTTCCTCGTCCTGTCGGGCGGGGTCGCCGTCCGTGTGTCGGGGCTGCGGACGCAGACGTCCTGACGGGCTCGATGGTCCCGACGGCCTCGCCAGGCGACGTCGCCGTGACCGAGCCCGTCCCGTTGTCGGCTCTCAGGGTCGGCGACGTGATCGCGTTCTACCCGCCCGGCGAGAGCATGCCCGTGCTCCACCGGATCCAGACGCTCGACGCCATCGGCGGCGTCACGTCCGTGAGCACGAAGGGCGACGCGAACCGCGTGCCGGACCCGTGGGGCGCGGTTCAGCTCCAGGGATCGACCGCCTACCGGCTCGTCGCCGTGGTCCCGTTCGTCGGCTGGCTCACCCACTACAAGGGCCTGCTGTTCATCGCAGCCGGTCTCGTGCTCGGAGCCTGGCTCCTGCAGCAGTTGAAGAGGGAGGTCCGGCTGCATCGCCCCAGCCCGGCGGCCTGACGCCAACCTGCGCGTTCGCGCGTTCCCCCGAAACGAACAGTTGACGCTGTGGTTTGTTCCCGACCAGGTCATTCGACTGAGAGGACAGATACACGATGCGCAAGATCGCGGCCATGCTGGTCGCATTCGGCCTGACCCTTGGACTCCTCGGTGCTGGAATCAGCGCCACGTTCACCGACTCCGCCACCGCGACGACGAGCATCACGGTCGGCTCGTTCAACATCGACATCAGCACGACGCAGGTCGGCGCCGTCACCGTGGATGGCTCGTCCGTCACCTTCACGTGCCCGGACATCCTGTCGTCCGGCGCTGGCTCGTGCGCCCTCCCGTTCACGATCACGTCCACCGGCTCGATCCCGGCTGACCTGCTCGTGACGGCCAACACGCCCGCTTCGCCGTTCTCCGACCTCCTCGCCGCTGGCGAGAAGTCGCCGAACGTGATCCACCTGACTCAAGGACAGCACCACGACTTCGCTGCTGGCCTTCAGTGGGGCGCCCTCACGAACGCGAACCTCGGGCAAGCCGTCTCGATCACCTACACGATCAACGCCGCTCAGTAAGGCGCGTGCGCGAGCACGTCCCGGAAGGGATGATCGAATGAACCTCCGACAGATAGCGACCGGACTGGTCGCCGCAGGGATGACACTCGGCCTCATTGGGGCCGGTGTCGCAGCCACCTACACCGACACGGCGACCGCGCAGGAGAACGTGACCTACGTCGGCTCCTTCGGTTGCCAGCTCGACTCGACCACCCAGGGCGCCGTCGTCTCGACGGACCATCACACGGTCACGTTCCAGGAGCCGGACATCGCCCTCTCGGCGCCGCCGCAGGGCGGCAACGCGTTGGATCTGTCCATCACGCTGACGAACACCGGCTCGATCCCCCAGAACGTCCATTGGACGATCACCGGGCCTGACTACAACATCAGCCCCTACAACCGGCCGCCGTACAACTCCCCCAACGGGCACTTCGGCACGTCGTCGGGCTCCCCGTCGATGCTGACCGATCTGCACAACTGGACCGGCAGCCAGACCTACACGAGCCTCGGCTTCATGTGGCTGACGCCCCTCGACAACACCGATCTCGGTGTCACGCTGACGGCGACATACCACGTCGACTGCACCGACTACTCGCCGCCGAGCCGCCCGACCTACATCGGCGGTGCGTCGGCCTCCACGGGGACGCTCGCGACCCAGACCGTCTCGCTGCCCTCGGGCTGGCAGCCGGGCGACCTAGCGATCGGCTACACGTGGCGAGCCGCATCCACCGGCGGTGGCGCCGGGATCACCGGTTTCACGACGGTCAACTCGAACATCTTCACCAGTGGTCTGCGTCAGGCGATCCTGCAACGGACCCTGGCGGCCGGTGACTCGACGTTCTCGACGTCGGCAACCGCCAACGTGATCATGATCGTCGTCTACCGCCACGCGGCAGTTCTGAGCAGCGCTGGTCTGTTCCTGACCACCGGCGCGATGAGCAGCACCGCCACGGCGTTCAACTGCAACCAGCCTGCCAATGGACCGATGCCGACCGACGGCTCGGCCGTTGACGTCTGCTTCGCGGGAGACACTGCGGCCACCAACGTCAAGTCCATCGCGCCAACGGGCACGATCGGGCTGACGAACCGATCGGCCGGCTTCGCTGCGCCGAACGCCGGCATGGCCGACAGCTCGGACACCTCCATCAACGTCTGGCCGGGTGCTGGGGTTTCGCTCAGCACGTGGACCAGCACCCCGAACAACGCCCGTGCCCACGGCACGGCCTCCGTTGGCATCGGCTACGCCCCCTGAGCGCAGCCCGGCGCCTATTGACCGAGGCGGCGAGCGTCCCCGCCGCCTCGACTGGGAGATCCCGATGCGTCAGAGTTCCGAGATCCTGCTCGTGGTTGGGGTGGCGTTGATCGTGTTCGCGGTCGCCACCCCGCGCGATGGCATCCTGGCGCGGGTCCTCGCCAGCGACGAGGCGCGGGCGACGTCCACGGTCACCGTCCGGTCGTTCGACGGATCTCTGTCCGACGCTGCCCCGGCGACATTGGAACCGAGTATCGAGCCTGGGGCCACGGTGGCGCCGGACCCGGCCGGATCCCCGGCACTGGCCCTCGACCCGACCACCGCGCCGACGGACAACCCCTATCCGACGGGGGCGCCCACATCCGCTCCCGGTGACACGCCGGCGCCAACAGCGGGCCTGGACCCCACACCGCAACCCCCGGCGACACCTGCGCCGCCAGCGACGGTGACGCCGTCTCCGCCGACGCCCACCGCCCTGCCCACGTCGACGCCCACGGCCGCCCCGCCCACGCCCGTACCCTCGCCGAGGCCGACCCCGACTCCCGCCCCGACCTCCACCCCCACCCCCGGCCCCACGCCGCAGCCGACGCCGGAGCCGACCCCGAGGCCGACCGCGAAGCCGAAGCACAACCCGTCCCCGACACCTGCCGCGACACCCGAGCCCACGCCCGATCCGAGCGCGTCCATCGCCCCGTAGGCCACTCATCGGGGCCCGCCGTGGGATGATCCCGGGACGTTCGTCCCTACGAGAGGTGCCCGGGTGGTCAAGCACACGAGCGTCGAGGCGTACCTCGCCGCGCTTCCCGCGGTCCAGCGCGAAGTCCTCGCGGCGCTTCGCGAGACGATCCGGGCCGCGGCCCCGGACGCGACCGAGCTGATCTCCTACGACATGCCGGCGTTCAAGGCGAACGGCCGGTTCCTCGTCTCGTACGCCGCCTACAAGCGGCACTACAGCATCTTCCCGGCGAGCCAGGCCGTCCTCGACGCGCTGGGGGACGAGATCAGGCCCTACCACACCGGCAAGGGCACGATCCAGTTCACCGCCGAGCGCCCTCTCGCCGCGGACGTCGTGACCAGGCTGGTCAGGGTGCGGCTGGAGGAGTGTGCCGACCGCGGTGGCTGAGCCGCCTGGGATCCGGCTCATCGCCCCCGGGGAGCCGACCGCCGCGGAGCTCGAAGGCCTCATGCAGCTGTTCACCGCTGCGTGGCCGGACGGCCAATTCACGGCCGACGATGCGGAGCACGCCGCGGGAGGCGTCCGCTGGGTGGCCGAGGCGGACGGTCGCATCGTCGGGCACGCGTCGGTCGTGCAGCGCCTGCTCGAGGTCGACGGACGGCCGATCGCGGCGGGCTACGTCGAAGCGGTGGCGACACTGCCCGCCTGGCGCGGGAAGGGGATCGCGACGCGCATGATGGAGGCTGCCGGGGACCATATCCGCGCCACGTGTGAGCTCGGTGCGCTGAGCACGGGCGCTCATTGGCTGTACGAGCGGCTGGGCTGGACCCGCTGGCGTGGCCCCACGTTCGTCCGCACCGTAGACGGCCTCCTCCGCACCGCTGACGAGGACGACGGGATCATGGTCCTGCGCACGTCGCGGACACCGCCGCTTACGGGCGCCGAGGCCTTGAGCTGCGAGTGGCGCGCCGGGGACCCCTGGTAGGTGCGCCCGTCAGGCTCGCCGCCCGTCAGGCTCGCCGCCCGTCAGGCTCGCCGCCCGTCAGGCTCGCCGTCCGTCAGGCCTTCCGGATGATGTCGCCCACGCGCACCGGGCCGCCGCTGACGATGCGGACGTACATCCCGCGCATCCGGTTGGCCCGACCCGTCGGGGTGCTGATCCAGCGGAGCGCGTCCGCCCCGAATCGCGCCCTGAACTGCGTGCATCCGGTGTGCGGGAGGTCGGTCACCTCGAGCACGACGGGCCCGACCGTCAACCGGGTCCCCGGCGGCAGGTTCTCGGCGGACAGGTCCAGGTCCAGGTAGAGCTGGTCGCCGGCGAGCGGCCACCGCGACCTGTCGGGCTCGATGGCGGTGAGGACGCGCGTGCTCATCAGCGTGAGCTGCGCGGCCGGATTGGCTGCGTGATCCACCGTGGAGCTGCTGCCGCGAGCGAGCCAGCCATCGCCCACCAGGCCCCGCGACACGTCCAGGATGCCCTCCTGGAGGATCTCGCGCTCGCCCGGGGAAGGTCGGGCGACGATCAGCTCGAGGGCCCCGCCGTCGTGGGGCGAGGCGAGGACGAAGTCGAGGTGCTGGTCGAAGTCGCGGGTCGGCGAAGGGTTGGTCTCCATTCGTGAAGTGTCGCCGATCCGCCCTCGAGTGCAAGTATCGAGGACATCGATCGCCTACGGCACTCGCCCAAGGCGAACGACGGCCGGTATGCCAGCCGGGGCCTCGGCCGGAGCCCGGCTAGACTCCGCTGATGGACGATGCCCTTCGCGCCAACCGTGAGGTCTGGGACGCGTGGACCGCCATCCACACCGCCTCGGAGTTCTACGACGTCCCCTCGTTCCGCGACGGCCGCCGTCCGATCCGCCTCGCCGGCTATGAGCGCGAGGAGATCGGGCCGGTCGCGGGCAAGTCGCTGCTCCATCTCCAGTGCCACTTCGGCCTCGACACCCTCTCCTGGGCGCGCCTAGGTGCCAACGTCACGGGCGCGGACTTCAGCGAGCGTGCCGTCGAGGAGGCGCGGGCCCTGGCGGCGGACACTGGTGTCCCCGCGACCTTCGTGCTCTCGAACCTGTACGACCTCCCGGACACGCTGGAAGGCGAGTTCGACATCGTGTACACGTCGAGGGGGGTGCTCGGCTGGCTCCCGGACATCGCGGGCTGGGCGCGAGTCGCGGCGCATTTCGTCAGGCCCGGCGGCACGCTGTACGTGACCGAGATCCACCCCGTCGCCCAGGTGTTCGAGGAGGAGGGTGTGGCGGCCGGCGAGCTGCGCCTCGCCTACCCCTACTGGTCTCACGAGGCCCCGATCACGTTCGAGGTCCGGGGCTCCTACGCGGACGAGGATGCGCCGACGCCCGACGGCCTCGTGGAGCACGGCTGGGCCCACTCGCTGGGCGAGATCGTCACCGCCCTCATCGACGCCGGCCTCCGCATCGACTTCCTCCACGAGTTCGACTTCTGCGAGTGGAAGGTGGGGTTCCTCGTGGAGGGCCAGGACCGCCGGTGGCGCCTGCCGGCCGACGCCAAGGGCGGGCTCCCGCTCTTCTTCTCGATCCACGCCACGAAGCCGATGGACGCCGGCTGATCGTTCGGTGGCGCGCCCGCGCCTGCGGTGGCTCGCCCGCGCCTGCACCATCCGCGCCCTGCGTGCACACTTCTCGCATGACGACCCCGTGGTTCGGCCTCCATCTCCCCAACTACACCTTCCCCGAGACGCCGCCCGAGCGGCTGTTCGACCGCATCGTGGAGCAGGCCCGCGCGGCCGAGACCGCCGGCTTCGGGCTGGTCACCGTGATGGACCACCTGAACCAGATCCCCGGCATCGGCCCCCAGTCGGACCCGATGCTGGAGTCGTGGTCCGTGCTCGCCGCCCTCGCCCGCGAGACGCGCAGCGTCCGGCTGGGGACCCTGGTCACGGGCGTGACCTATCGCAACCCGTCGCTGCTCGCGAAGACGGCCACGACGCTGGACGTGATCTCCGGCGGGCGCGCGATCTTCGGCCTCGGTGCGGCGTGGTACGACGAGGAACACCGGGCATTCGGCTTCGACTTCCCACCGATCGGGGAGCGGATGGACCGGCTCGACGAGGCACTGGCGATCGCGAAGGCGATGTTCACCCAGGAGCGGCCGTCGTTCGTCGGTCGCCACTACCAAATCGAGGAGGTCCTCAACGTTCCCCGACCTGTGCAGCCGGGTGGCCCCCGGATCCTCGTCGGTGGCGGTGGCGAGCAGCGGACCTTGAAGATCGCGGCCAGGCACGCGGACCTGACGCACTGGTTCCCGCTCGGCCTCCCCGCCCTCGCGCACAAGACCGAGGTCCTCGCCCGTCACTGCGAGGCGATCGGCCGCGATCCGGCCACGATCGAACGGACGATGGCGGCGCCCGTGATCGTGGGCGCCACCGAGGCCGATGCCCGCGCCGTGTGGGAGCGTCTCCCCGAAGAGCGGCGGGCCACGACGAGGCCGTCGACGCCTGACCAGGCGGCCGATCTCCTCCGGCCCTACCTCGACGCGGGTTTCACGGGCTTCACGTTCAACAACAACGTCTACGAGACGCCGGAGCGCATCGCGGTGCTGGGCGAGCTGCTCCGTCTCATCGGTGGCCGGCCCCCGGCGTGAGGCCCTTCCGCTTCCTCGCCGACCCGGGCGACGTCACCGGCGGCGCGTCGCTCAGGGAGGCAGCCCGGCGCGCGGAGGCCATCGGATACTCGACGCTGGTCTACGCGGACCACGTCGTGAACCAGTTCGGGTATCTACCTATGCTGGCCTCGATCGCCGCGGTGACGGACACGGTCCGCGTCGCGCCATTCGTCGTGAACAACGACCTGCGCCACCCGGCGCTCGTGGCCCAGGACCTGGCAACGCTCGACGTGCTGAGCGACGGTCGCGTCGACGTCGCGGTCGGCGCCGGCTGGAACCGGCCGGAGTACGACGCGCTCGGGCTGACGTTCGACCCCGTCGGCGTCCGCGTCGCTCGCCTGGCCGAGGCGGTCGCCATCCTGAAGGGCTGCTTCGGCGACGGCCCGTTCAGCTTCTCCGGCGAGCACTACACGCTGACCGACTACGAGGGGCTCCCGAAGCCGGTCCAGCGTCCCCACCCACCCATCTTCATCGGCGGGGGAGGCCGGCGGACGCTCGAGCTGGCGGCACGGGAGGCCGACATCGTGGGGCTCGCGCCTCGCACGCTCGGCGGGGCCGGCACATCGGGCTCGGGCCCGCTTGTCCGCTCGGACCCCCGCTCGATCACCGTTGCCGCGACCGAGGAGAAGCTGGCCTGGCTCCGAGAGGCCGCCGGCGACCGCTTCGACGCCCTGGAGCTCAACGTCTACCCGGCCGGCACCGCCACCGGGCCGGTGATCACGGACCACCCACGTGCGGTGGCCGCCGATATCGCCGACGGGATCGCGGCCCGCACGGGCCTCACCATCACGGTGGACGAGCTGCTCGAGTCGCCGCACGTGTTCATCGGCTCGATAGACGGCCTGACCGCCAAGCTCACCGAGCTGCGAGAGCGCCTGGGCATCAGCTCGTTCATGACCGGTGACATCGACACGCTCGCACCGGTGGTGGAGCGCCTCGCCGGAAGCTGATCCGGGCGTGGCGCCGCGAGGCAGGCGCCGTGGCGCGAGAGGCAAGGCGCCCGTGGCGCGAGAGGCGAGGCGCCCGTGGCGCGAGAGGCCAGGCGCCCGTGGCGCGAGGCCGGCGCCCGTGGCGCGAGAGGCCACGAAATCGAGCACGAGAGGGCGACCTGGAGGCTTGAGCGAGCCCGTCGGGTTAATACGTGGTCTCCTGCGCCACGAAGTCGCCCGAAACCGCGTCGCCTCGGGTCCGGAACCCGGATTCGTGGCGCCAGGGACCACACGACGGGGAGCCATCCGCCGCGGAACCGGGAATCGTGGCGCCAGCGGACCACACGACGGGCGAGATCGGGGCACCGGCGCGGTCCGTCGGCCCGGTGCGAGGCCGATGCCCGGCTCGTCGCCCGGATCGCGGTCGCCCATGCGCAGAGCCGGGGCACGTATGGCGCACCCCGGATCCGGGCCGAGCTCCAGGCGGACGGGAACCCCGTGGGCCGACGGCGGGTGGCGCGCCTCATGCGCCTGGCCGGGCTCCGGGGCATCACCCGCCGCCGCTTCAGGTCGACCACCCGCCAGGACCCGACCCGGGCACCCGCCCCCGACCTCGTCCGGCGCAGGTTCGCCGCCCTCGGCCCCGCCGGACCGGCTCTGGGTGGCCGACATCACCGAGCTCCCGACCGACGAGGGCAAGCTCTATCTCGCCGTCGTCCTCGACGCCTGCAGCCGGCGGGTCGTGGGCTGGTCGATGGCCGAGCTCCAGCGCACGGCCCTCGTGGTCGACGCCCTCGAGGCGGCCCTCGCCGCCCGGCACCCGCTGGGCACCATCTTCCACTCGGACCGCGGCTCCCAGTACACGAGCCTCGCCTTCGGCGACCGGCTCGCCGAGGCCGGGGTCGCGGCGTCGATGGGTGCACCCGGCACCGCCTTCGACAACGCCATGGCCGAGAGCTTCTTCGCCTCGCTCGAGACCGAGCTCATCGACCGCAGCCACTGGGCGACGCGGGCCGAGGCACGGCTCGGCCGTCTTCGACTGGATCGAGGTCCGGAACCGGGATTCGTGGCGCGAGGGACCACACCCGACGGCGACGGCCGCGCCCCTGCGGCGGCCGAGGTGGGCACGCCGCATGTCGCTCGCTCGCCGGACTCCCGGAAAGAGCCTCCCGGCGGTCCCGGCTCGATTATCGTGTACGCCGTCGTCGCCATCGCGACCTGACCCGATCACAGCGGGGCGAACGTGGACATCCAGCTCGGCGAACCGCGGATCTTCAATCTCGAGCCGCGCATCCCCGTGGAGGATCTCCGGCGCCGCGCCGAAGAGCGGAAGACCGCGTCCCTCGGGACCGGCATCGGCGGCCTGCTCCAGCGCCCAAGGTCCGAGGACGTCGTCCTGGTCACCACCCAGCGCCGCGTCGAGCCTTTCTGGCACGTCGACTGTCACGCCCACTACGTCTACGACCGCAGCCGCACCTACACGATCCCTGCCAGTGCCCCCGACGTCCGGGCCGTTACCCTCCTGGGCGAGGACTTCGCCGTCCTGCAGTCGGGCAAGGCCCCGGCTGCGTTCATGGTCTCGCTCATGGAGCACTGCACGGACGACATCCGGGACGAGGTGTTCGTCGACGGTCAGACCGGCACCCCCGTCGCCACCGGGGCGGCGCTGATCAACGGCGAGCGCACCGAGGTGATGGATCCTGGGGCGCTGGGCGAGGATGGGACGATCGTCGTCGTACCGGAGCAGCGCGCGTCGGCCATCGTCCGGCAGCTCCTCGCCAAGATGCTCCGGCCCCTCCAGGCCGACGTGGTCCACGAGGAGTCCCTCGCCATGGACCACATCGAGCTGTTCTACCGGCCCATCGTGGCGTTCGAGTTCCACCTGCCCGCGAAGGACCGCCGAGGGGTGGTGGAGGTCGACGCGCTCACCGGCGAGGCGAAGACGGCCTCGTCCCTCAAGATGCAGATCACGCGTCGGGTCAGCAGGGACGCGCTGTTCGACATCGGCGCCGACACCGTCGGACTGCTCGTGCCGGGCGGGAGCATCGCAGTGAAGCTGGCACGGGTCGCGCTGGACAAGGGGTACTGAGGGGACCCTGGGGGACCGGAGGCACCCGGTCGAGTCTGCTCCCGCACGCGTCGCGGCCCGGGCGTCCCGGACCGGGCATGATGGCCCCGTGTCCGCGCAGCCCATTCCTTCCGCGCTCGACGAGGCGCGGACCGCCGACCTCTTCGCGCCTGGCCTCCGGGGCCTGACGCTCGGCCTCGTTCTCACGATCACCCTCACCGCGGTCGAGTCGCTCGCGATCGGCACGGTCATGCCGATGGTGGCCGCCGACCTGGGCAACATCGAGCTGTACGGGTGGGTCTATTCGGCTTTCTTCCTCGGCAGCCTGGTCGGGATCGTGGTCACCGGCGGCGCGATCGACCGGATGCCGCTGTGGCGCCCGTACGCGGTGGGGCTCGGGCTGTTCGCGCTGGGTCTGGCGATGGGCGGCGCCGCACCCTCGATGCCCTTCCTCGTGCTGGCCCGGTTCGTCCAGGGCCTCGGTGCGGGCTCGGTGGGCCCGACCGCGTACACCGCCATCGGCCGGTGCATGCCCGAACGGCTCCAACCGCGCATGTTCGCGATCCTGTCCACCGCGTGGGTGGTGCCAGGGATCATCGGGCCGTCGCTCGCTGCGGTCGTCGGCCAGGCGCTCGGCTGGCGCTGGGTCTTCCTGGGCCTGCTGCCGCTCCTCGCCGTGGCCGGCGGGCTTGCGCTCTCGGCGCTGCGTAACGTGCCGGCCGCGATCCAGACGACCGGAGACGCGGCCACCGCGGCGACCGTCCGGCGCCTGCCGAACGCGCTGCTCGCGGCCGCCGGCGCAGGGACACTGGTAGCGGCGCTGACCGCCCAGAGCCCGGGCCTGATGATCGCGGGCGCCGCGATCGGACTCGCAATGCTCCTTCCTGCCTTCCGGCGCCTCACGCCGGCCGGGACCCTGGTGCTGGCCGTCGGCGTCCCGGCCGCGATCCTGCTGCGCGGTGTCATGACCTTCGCTTTCTTCGTCGGTGACGCCTACATCCCGCTGCTCCTGCAGACCTGGCGCGGGACGTCGCCCACGCTCACCGGGGTCGTGTTCACGGCCACCACCATCGCGTGGACCACCGGCTCGTGGGCACAGGCGCGGCGGATCGATGCCTGGGGGCCGCGGCGGTTCGTGACGCTCGGGTTCACGCTCATCGCCGTCGGGGCCGGGCTGACGTTGCTCGCGGTGCTGCCGGGTGTGCCCCCGGAGATCACGATCCTGACCTGGATCCTGCCGGGCCTCGGCATGGGCTTCATGTACTCCGCCGTGACGCTCGTGGTGCTCCGCGGCGTCGCCGCCTTCGAGCAGGGATCAGCCACGTCCGCGCTGCAGCTGTCCGACATCCTGGGCACCGCACTCGGGACCGGCGTTGCGGGTGCGATCATCGCCTTCGGGGAGCGGGCCGGGACCGATGGGCTGGGTCTCGCGCTCGCCGGCGTCTTCGCCCTGTCCGGGGTCGTGGCAGTCGCCGGCGCGGTCGCATCGGGGCGGATCCGGGCCCCGCGACCCTCGCAGAGCGTGCTGACGGCTGCGGTAGACTAGCCACCCGGCGGCAACCTGCCCGCGCCGCCACCCGTTGCGCAACCTCCGGAGGTTTCCGAAGCCCATGTCCGCCGAGACGCTTCGCGCGAAGGTCCGCGAGATCCCCGACTTCCCGAAGCCCGGCATCCTGTTCTACGACATCACGACGCTCCTCAAGGACAGCGCGGCCTACAAGGAGTCGATCGACCTGATGCTCGAGCCGTACACGGACGAGCACGTGGACCTCGTCGTGGGGATGGAGTCGCGCGGGTTCATCTTCTCGGCGCCCATGGCCTACCAGCTGGGCACCGGGCTCGTCCCGGTCCGCAAGCTGGGCAAGCTGCCCGCCGAGACCCTGACCGTGGAGTACGCCCTGGAGTACGGCTCCAACACGCTCGAGATCCACCGCGACGCCATCCAGCCCGGCCAGCGCGTGCTCATCGTGGACGACCTCCTCGCCACCGGCGGCACCGTGGGCGGCACGATCGAGCTGGTCGAGCGCCTCAAGGGCGTCGTCGTGGGCCTCGCGTTCCTCGTGGAGCTCGACTTCCTCAAGGGTCGCGAGCGTCTCGAGGGCCGCAAGGTCACGAGCGTCATCCAGTACTGACGGTCGCTGCCACGCTGCGCGGCTCGCCCGGCCATCTCCCCATCCCATGACCGACGGCCCGCCGCAGCCCCCGGATCCCACCCGACGCCGTTTCTTCCGGCAGTTCGCCGGCGACGTCGTCACGTCCGTGGGGTCGGTGCTGGGGGCCGCGCAGATCCTCCAGCAGCAGTCGGCCGAGGCGGCCCGCGAGCTCCTGGGCCCGCCGGAGCAGGCCGCCGGCGTGCGCCCGGCGAGTCCGGCGCCGGTCGAGGCGGACGCCACGAGCGCAGGCTATCGGGCGGCATTCCGCTGGGACGGCGACGTCTGCCGCCTGATCGACCAGACCCGGCTGCCCGACATCCTCGTCGAACGCGAGATCCGCGCGACCGTCGACCTCGTCAACGCGATCAACGAGGGCGCGCTCGTCGGGTCCGCCGTCCAGGCCCAGGTCGCCGCCGTGACGCTTGCGCTTGTCGCCGCGAAGTCGACGACATCGCGTCCGTTCGCGCGCCGGGCCACGATCCGCGGCGCCGCCAACGCGCTGCGGCTGACGCGTCCCGGGTCGGCGGCGCTCAACCTGGCCGTGGACCGGCAGGTTGCGCTCCTCGAGTCGCTCGGCGACGATGCCGACGGGCCGGCGATTGCCAACGCGCTCACGCTCGAGGCCGAGTCGATCCTGCTCGAAGCCCAGGCGGAGCTGGGCGCCCTGGTCGGGCACGCCCTCACGACGCTTCCCGCCGGGCGGGACGACACGCTGAACGTGCTCACGATCGGCAGCACCGGGGCGCTGGCCGGCGGGCTGGGCGGGAGCGCCCTGTCCACGATCCTCGCATCCCACCATGCCGGACGCCCGGTCCACGCGCTCGTGGCTGAGACGCGGCCACGGTTCGAGGGATCGCGGATCGCCGCGTGGGAGCTGCGCCAGGCGGGCGTCAGGCACTCGGTGATCACGGATGCCGCGGCCCCGGGCCGAATCGCGGCGGGCGAGGTGGACGCCGTGATCGTGGCCGCGGACCGGGTGGCGGCGAACGGCGACGTGCTTGCGATCACCGGCACCTACCCGCTGGCCCTCGCGGCGGCAGCCGCCCGCATCCCGTTCGTCGTGTGTGCGCCGGTCGACACGCTGGACACCGCGACGGCGGACGGCGAGACGGCCGCGGTCGAGGAGGGCCGCCCGACCACGGTCCTGCACGCGGGGGGCACGCGGGTCGCGCCGGTGGGCACCGCGATCCGCAACCCGCTCCAGGACATCACGCCGGCCGGCCTGGTCACGGCGATCGTGACCGGAGAGGGGGTGCTCCGGGCCCCGTACCCGCCCGCGATCGAGGCGGTTGTGGCGGCGGCGGCCGCACGCCTGACGTCGCCCGGCTTCGTCGCGCTGGTCGCGAAGCGCGCCGCCGCGGCCGCCGAGGCCGCCGAGGCGACCCGGACAGCCGAAGCCGAGGCCGCCGCGATCGCGGCCGGGGTCGCTGCCGGAGTGGGAGGTCGCGGACAGCCGGGGTCGGAGACGAGGTCGCCGCCGGAGTCGGAGACGATGTCACCGCCGGAGTGGGGGACGACGTCCCGGTCGATACCACCGGCGGCGATCCGGCCGCCGAGGCAGGCGCCTGATGGCCGCGGGCATCCTCGACCGGCACGGCACCGTCATCACCCGGACGACGCGCGACCGGGCGGTCCTGCGCGGCTTCCTCGAGCGCGACCGCCTCTTCGCCGCCTACTCGCTGTGCGACCTCGAGGACCGCGAGTTCGGGCGGACGAAGTGGGGGATCGCGACCTCGGGCGACGAGGTCGTGGCGGTCGGCATGGAGTACAGCGGGCCGACGCCGCAGCCCATGTTCCTCATGGGGGAGCCCGACGGGATCTCTGCGCTCCTGCGCGACGTGATCCGGCCGCGCGCCGCGTACGTGTCGGCCGCGACCGAGTCCGTGGCGGCGATCAGCCGCCACTACCGCCTGGAGCCGGGGCCGCCGATGGTCCGGATGTGGGTCGACCGGGCGTCGTTCCAGCCCTATCCGGCCTCCGTGGAGCGCGTCCTGCCCGTCGAGGTCAACGAGCTCAACCGCCTCTACCAGCTCGGCTTCGCCGCCTGGCTGCCATCCACGGCCGTGGCCGAGGGGATCTACTTCGGCATCCGGGTGAACGGGAGGCTGGTCGCCGCCGCCGGGACCCACGTCATCTCGCGCCAGGCCCGCCTCGCGGTCGTCGGCAACGTCCTGACCCACGCGGATCACCGCGGACGCGGTCACGCGAAGGCCGTGACCTCGGCGGTCACCGCGGAGCTGCTGCGCTTCTGCGACCAGGTCGTGCTCAACGTGCGCTCCGACAATCCGCCGGCGATCGCGGCCTACCTGCGCCTCGGCTACGTCGAGCACTGCCGGTTCGAGGAGCGGCTCATCCGCCGGAACGGCTCGCCGCTCGCCGATCTCACCGCGCCGATCCGGCGCCTCTTCGCACAGCACCGGTCGGCCGAGTCCGTGCAGCCGCCCGCCGGTCACCCAGGCTCACCCCATCGACCCGCCGGCAGCGGCCGGTCCAACCGAGGAAACCCGATGACCGATGTCGCGCCCAGCGTCCCGTACGACGTGACGGACCTCGCCCTCGCCGCCGAGGGTGTCCGCCGCATCGAGTGGGCGGAACGGGAGATGCCAGTCCTGCGCCTGATCCGGGAACGCTTCGAGCGCGAGAAGCCGCTGGCCGGCCTGCGTATCGGTGCCTGCCTCCACGTGACCACCGAGACCGCGAACCTGATGCGCACGCTCAAGGCGGGCGGCGCGGAGGTGCACCTGGCGGCGTCCAACCCGCTCTCCACCCAGGACGTGACGGCGGCGGCGCTCGTCGCCGAGTACGGCATCGCGACATACGCGCGGAGGGGCGAGGACAACGACACCTACTACGCCCACCTGCGTGCGGTCGCGGACACCCACCCCGCCATCACCATGGACGACGGCTGCGACCTCGTCTCGCTGCTCCACAAGGAGCGCCCGGGCCAGCTGTCCGAGGTCCTCGCCGGCACCGAGGAGACAACGACCGGCGTCATCCGCCTCCGAGCGATGGCCGCCGACGGCGCGCTCTCGTTCCCGGTCGTGGCCGTGAACGAGGCGCTCACGAAGCACCTGTTCGACAACCGGTACGGAACGGGCCAGTCGACCATCGACGGGATCCTGCGGGCGACGAACATCCTCATCGCCGGCCGGAACGTCGTCGTGGCGGGGTACGGCTGGGTCGGGAAGGGGATCGCATCGCGGATGGCCGGGCACGGCGCCCACGTCGCGGTGATCGAGATCGACCCCGTGCGCGCGATCGAGGCCCTGATGGACGGCTACCAGGTCATGACCGTCGGTCAGGCAGCGCCCTGGGGGGACCTGTTCGTGACGGCCACCGGCAACGTCAACGTCTTTCGGCGGGAGCACTTCGCGACGATGAAGGACGGCGCGATCATGGCCAACTCCGGCCACTTCGACGCGGAGCTGGACCTTCCGGCACTGCGCGAGATGGCCGAGGGCCACGTCCGCAGGGTCCGCGAGAACGTCCAGGAGTTCGACATCGGCGGCAAGCGGCTGAACCTCATCGCCGAAGGGCGTCTCGTCAACCTGGGCGCCGCCGAGGGGCACCCGGCGGCTGTCATGGACATGAGCTTCGCAAACCAGGCGCTGGCGGCGGAGTATGTCGCGAACCACCACGGGGAGCTCGAGGCGAAGGTGTACACCGTGCCCGAGGCGATCGACGCCGAGGTGGCGCGCCTCAAGCTGGCAGCGATCGGAATCACGCTGGACGCGATGACGCCCGAGCAGCTGGAGTACGTCTCCAACTGGCAGCACGGGACCTAGCCCGTGGTATCGGGGGAGGACCGGCATGCCCCCGGCGTGGGCGCCGCGGCGGGCAGGGTCGCGGCCCCATTCGGCAGCTGGGCCTCGCCGATCGGCATCGAGCTCGTGGCGGCCGCCGCGGTCGCTCTCTCCGAGCCGCAACCGGACGGCGAAGACGTCTACTGGATCGAAGGGCGCCCGTCCGAGGGCGGCCGCAGGACGCTCCTGCGGCACGCGCCGGATGGCTCGACGCGGGAGCTGACGCCCGCGCCGTTCGACGTCCGGACTCGCGTCCACGAGTACGGCGGGGGCTCCTACCGGGCCGATGCCGGGCGGGTGGTCGCGTCCTCGCTCGCCGACGGGCGACTCTGGTCCATCGACCCGGAGGGGACGCGCCCGCCGGATCCGATCACCCCGGAAGGGCCATGGCGCTTCGCGGACCTGCGGTTCGACCCGGTGCGGCCGCTGCTCTACGCCGTGCGCGAGACGCACGATCCCCGCGACGATCTCCCGGCCGAGGTCCGGAACGACATCGTGGCGATCGCGCTGGACGGGCCAGCCGGCAGTGACCCGGTCCGCGTCCTGGTCCAGGGCCCGGACTTCGTCGCGGCCCCACGTCCCTCGCCGGACGGCTCGCGGCTCGCGTGGCTGGAGTGGGACCACCCGGACATGCCGTGGGACGCCGCCCGTCTGCGGGTCGCCGCGATCGCCGGGGACGGCTCCCTGGGCGAGGCCCGGACGCTGGCCGGCGGTCCCGGGGTCTCGGTGACCCAGCCGGAGTGGTCGGCCGCGGGTGTCCTGCACTTCGTGTCCGACGAGACCGGTTGGTGGAACCTGTTTGCGTTCGACGCTGCCGGGGGCCTTCACGGCCCGGCCCGGAACCTCGCCCCGATGGAGGCCGAGCTGGGCGACCCGGCCTGGCTGTTCGACCGGTCGGCCTACGTGTCCGCCGATGGCGGCGGGATCCTCGCTGCCGCCCGCTCGGACGGCGGCGACGGGCTCGTCCGCATCGCCCGCGACGGGAAGGTCACGCCGGTCGACCTGCCGTTCACGGAGCTCGAGTGGCTCCGGCGTGCCGTGGGCGGCGGCCAGGCCGTGGTGGTGGCCGCGGGGCCCCGCGACGCGGCCGTGCTCGTGCGCCTGGATCCAGCGACCGGCGAGCCATCCGGCGTGCTGGCGCGCTCGATCTCGGCCCCGCTGGACGCCGACGCCCTGCCGTCGCCCGAGCCGATCGCCTTCCCGACGACCGGTGGGGCCACCGCCCGTGCCCTCTACTTCCCCCCGACCAATGGCGCGTTCGAAGGTCCGGAGGGGGAGAGGCCGCCGCTCATCGTCATTGCCCACGGGGGCCCGACGAGCGCGGCCACGTCGGCGCTCTTGTTGGACCGCGCGTTCTTCACCTCGCGTGGCATCGCCGTGGCCGCGGTCGACTACCGCGGCTCCACCGGCTACGGGCGTCGCTACCGGGATGCGCTGAAGGGCCAGTTGGGGATCGCGGACGTCGATGACTGCGTCGCCGCGGCCCGGTTCCTCGCCGACCGCGGGTCCGTCGACCCGTCCCGGATGGCCATCCGGGGGGCCAGCTCCGGCGGCTACACGACGCTGGCCGCGCTGGCCTTCCGACCGGATGTCTTCGCAGCGGGGATCAGCCACTACGGGATCGCGGACCTCGAGCTGATCCATGCCGACAGCCACAAGTTCGAGGCACGCTACGACGAGGGGCTGGTGGCACCCTGGGACACGGGCAGGGACGTGTACCGGGACCGATCGCCGATCCACTCGCTCGATCGCATCCGCGCGCCGATGCTCATCTTCCAGGGCCTCGACGACAAGGTCGTTCCCCCGAGCCAGCTGGATGTGATGGTCGACCTGTTCAGGTCCCGCGGTCTGCCGCACGTCGCAATGACCTTCGAGGGCGAGGGTCATGGATTCCGCCGCGCGGCGACGAAACGGACCGTCTACCGCGCCGAGATCGCCTTCCTCGCCCGTGTCTTCGGGTTCAGGCCGGCGGACGACATCGAGCCGATGGAGATCCCGGGTCTGGCCTGACCCTCGCCGATGGCGGCCCGGCCGCCCGCGGGGCCGGTGGTACGCTCGCCCGGTCACCCACAGGCCTGCCCGGAGCGCGCATGAGCATCGTCGACTCGGACCACTACCTGTTCACCTCGGAGTCGGTCACCGAGGGGCACCCGGACAAGATGTGCGACCAGATCTCGGACGCCATCCTGGACAGGATCCTCGAGGACGACCCCGACGCGCGCGTCGCCTGCGAGACGGCGACGACGACCGGTCTCGTCCTGGTCCTGGGCGAGATCACCACATCGACCTACGTGGATTTCCAGGCGGTCGTACGGGACACGGTCCGGGACATCGGCTACACGAAGGCCGAATACGGGTTCGATTACCTCACCTGCGGCACGCTGGTGAGCGTCAAGGAGCAGGCATCCGACATCGCACAGGGCGTCGACAGGGCGCTGGAGGTTCGCGACTCGGCCGCTCCGACCCGCGAGCTGGGCGCCGGCGACCAGGGGATGATGTTCGGGTACGCGTGCCGCGACACCCCGGAGCTGATGCCGCTCCCGATCGCGCTCGCCCACCGCATGGCCCGTCGGATGGCCGAGGCGCGCAAGTCCGGGCAGCTGCCCTACCTGCGGCCCGATGGCAAGACCCAGGTCACGGTGGAGTACGAGCGTGGCAAGCCGATGCGCGTGCGGACGGTCGTCGCGTCGGCCCAGCACGACCCGAACGTGCGCCAGGAGCGGATCCGGTCCGACCTCATCGAGAGCGTGATCCTGCCCGTGATCCCGGCCGAGCTCCGGACCGTGGACCCGGTCATGCACGTGAACCCGACCGGCCGGTTCGTGACGGGCGGGCCGATGGGCGATGCGGGCCTCACGGGCCGCAAGATCATCGTGGACTCGTACGGCGGCATGGCCCGTCATGGCGGCGGCGCCTTCTCGGGCAAGGACCCGACGAAGGTCGATCGCTCGGCTGCCTACGCTGCCCGCTGGGTCGCGAAGAACATCGTCGCGGCGGGGATCGCGGAGCGGTTCGAGGTCGAGGTGGCGTACGGCATCGGCATCGCCCACCCGATCTCACTCTCGATCGAGACGTTCGGGACGGGCCGGATCCCCGACGAGAGGGTCCAGGCGCTGGTGGAGGCTCACTTCGACCTCCGTCCGGCGTCGATCATCGAGGCGCTGGACCTGCGGCGGCCGATCTACCGCCAGACGGCCGCCTACGGCCACTTCGGACGCGAGGACCTGGACGTGCCGTGGGAACGGACGGACAAGGCCGCGGCCCTGGCCGCCGACGCAGGGCTCCCGGAGCCCGTTCTGGGCTGACCCGCCGGGTCTTGCGAAAGCCCGACCGATACACCCCTGGATAGAGACGGGTGTCGGGGGTTTCAGCCGATCGATACAAAAAGTGCGATAGAGAAGGCGGGCTGATCCGCCGCTCTTTGTGCCGCCCGACGGGTGGGTCGGTCCGGCCTTCCTCCGCAGACTGCTCGGGAAAGCTGCGCACAAGCCGCGCCGCTGCCCCGGTGTCGAGCGCTCCCCAGACCGCTCGGGGCCCAAGAGGAGGATCAGCGCATGACTGACCCCACCCCCACCCACTCCCCGAGTCGCGAGTCGGCGACCGGCCGTGCGTCCTCGCGGAACGGCGGGCGTCGGTCCCGGAACCGGCTCGGCGGCGCCGCGGGCGCGACCGGCATCCTCGTCGCTGCGCTGGCGGTCGTCCTGGCGCAGCCCGGCCTCGTTCAGGGGCAGAACAGCTACCTCAGCGCGTGGACCGCCACCTACCCGAACTCAAGCACCGACAACAACGCGAGCTGCCTCCTCTGCCATGGTGCGACCGCCTCCGGGTCGCGGGACACGGGCCAGCTCAACGCCTACGGCGCGGCCGTCCTCCACGCCGGCCCGAACGCGGCCGGCTTCAGGAGCATCGAGAGCCTCGACTCGGACGGCAACGGCACCACGAACATCGCCGAGATCACCGCGGGCACGCAGCCGGGCTGGCGTGCGGGCGCGAACAACACCACGTACGACGTGGCCGACGGGACGACCGTGGTGTCGACCAACCAGAGCCCCCCGAGCACCATCCTCGGGTCGGTCGATCCGGTCGCACCGACCCCGACGCCCGTCCCGACGCCGGTCCCGACGCCCGTCCCGACCCCGTCCCGACCCCGGTCCCGACCCCGGTCCCGACGCCCGTCCCGACGCCGGTCCCCACCCCGGTCCCGACGCCCGTCCCGACGCCGGTCCCCACCCCGGTCCCGACGCCCGTCCCGACGCCCGTCCCGACGCCGGTCCCGACCCCGGTCCCGACACCCGTCCCGACCCCGGTCCCGACGCCGGTCCCGACCCCGGTCCCGACGCCCGTCCCGACGCCGGTCCCCACCCCGGTCCCGACACCCGTCCCGACGCCGGTCCCGACGCCGGTCCCGACCCCGGTCCCGACCCGTCCCGACCCCCGTCCCGACGCCGGTCCCGACCCCGGTCCCGACCCCGGTCCCGACGCCCGTCCCGACGCCGGTCCCGACCCCGGTCCCGACGCCCGTCCCGACCCCGGTCCCGACGCCGGTCCCCACCCCGGTCCCGACCCCGGTCCCGACGCCACCCCGGTCCCGACGCCGGTCCCGACCCCGGTCCCGACGCCGACGCCGCCTACGGGCGACACGACGGCCCCGATCACGACCAGCCCCGCGGTCGCACAACGCACAGGCGCGCAGCTGTTCGGCACAGCCATCCCGGTCACGGTCAGCTGGTCGGGTACCGACTTCGGCGGCTCCGGTGTCGCCACCTTCGAGCTCCAGAAGACGGTCGACCGCGGCGTGACCTGGACGACGGTCTCGAGCACCCTCGTCAGCCCGTCGACCACGGCTGACGGTGTCCACGTCGAGCACAGGTCCAGTTCCGTGTCCGTGCGGTGGACGTCGCCGCAAATGTCGGCGAATGGACGAGAGCGCGGCGTCATCGCCCCGGCTGGTGCAGGACTCGAGCTCGAGGATCTCCTACCGGAGGACCTGGACGAAGGAGTCCTCGAACCGATTTCTCGGCAGGCCGGCCAAGGTCGGGAAGGTCGCCGGTGCGTCCGCGACCATCGTCTCGAGCAGCACCTCCGTCTCCTTTGTCACCACGATGGCGTCGAACCGCGGCTGGGCGCGGGTCTACGTGAACGGCCACCTGGTGGCACGCGTCAACCTGAAGAGCTCCACGACCCGGTATCGCGTGGTCGCGTGGCGGGCGACCTGGCCCACCGCCGCATCCCGGACGATCCGGGTGTATGTCGAAGGAACTCAGGGCGGCCGCGCGTCGACCTCGACGGGTTCGCGACGCTCCACTGAGGGCAGGATCAGCACACCGGGGCCACGGTTCGCCGGGCCCCGGTGTCGTCACGCCCAGGCGTGGGAAGCCTCCGGGCTCCGCGCGGGGCTCCCTACAATGCCGGCATGTATGTCGTGATCATGGCGGGCGGCGGCGGGACGCGGCTCCGCCCGCTCAGCACCGCGGCCAGGCCCAAGCCGTTCCTCCCCCTCCTCCCGACCGGCGAGACGCTGCTCGAGCGGACGATCGCGCGTCTCCGCGGGCCGGAGCTCTCGCTCGACGACGGGGCCATGTTCGTGGTGGCCTCCGCCGCATACGAGCCGCTCGTGCGCGAGCAGGTGCCCGGGGTCACGGTGGTCGTGGAGCCCGAGGGTCGGAATACGGCCGCGGCGATCGCGCTGGCGACCCTGGCCGTCGGTCGCGACGACGACGAGGTGATGGCCGTGCTGCCGGCGGACCACCGGATCGATCCCGCTCGCGAGGGTGCATTCCGTGGCGTCCTGCAGGCGGCAGCCGATGGGCTCGCGACGGGAGCCTTCGGCGTCGAATCGCCCCTGGTGACCCTGGGCATCCGGCCGTCGCACCCGTCCACACAGTATGGATACCTGGTCCCTCGCGTCGACGCGGGGGTGGACCGCTCCGGCCTCCGGGCATATCCGCTGGCGGCCTTCCGCGAGAAGCCGGCCCTCGCGGACGCCGAGTCGCTGGTCGCCTCGCCTGGAACCGCCTGGAACGCCGGCATGTTCCTGTGGCGCAGGCGCGCGATCCGGGCGGCCCTCGAGCGGTACGCCCCCGAGGTGATCCAGACCGTCGCGGCGGGTCTCGCGGCCGGTGACCTTGCGGCGGCCTATTCCCGGGTCCCGTCCCGATCGATCGACTACGCGGTCATGGAGCCGGCCGGTGCGGCTGGCGATGTCGTGATGGCCGGTCTCGACGTCGGCTGGAGCGACATCGGGACCTGGCCGGCGCTCCTCGACGTGCTCGGTGCCGGGGGGATCGACGGTGAGGTCGTCGAGGCCGGCACCGCCGTTGAGACGACCGGCACCGATCTCCTCATCGAGCGCGGACCCGCCGGGCTCGTCGTCCGCGACGCGCCGGAAGGTACGATCGATCCCCACGATCCCATCGCGCTCCTGCGTGGGGCCGGCGCGGCACGACCGATCGTGCAGGCCCTGCTCGACCGGTGTGCTGCAGCGGAGGCCCGTGCGTGACCAACCAGGCGGAGGCGCCTACCCCCACGCGCATCGTGTTCGGGACGGACGGCTGGCGCGCCCGTGTCGCCGACGAGTTCACCTTCGAGAACGTGCGACGCTGCGCCGACGGCGTGGCGCGCTACGTGGTCGGCCGGGGCGAGCAGGCGAAGGGCGTCGTGCTCGCGTACGACCGACGGTTTGCGTCCGAGCACTTCGCGAGGGCCGCCGCCGAGGTCCTCCTCGCTCACGACATCCCGGTTGCGATCAGCCGGACGGCAGTCCCGACCCAGATGAGCTCATTCGAGGTGGTGCAACGGGGCGCCGCCGCGGGCGTGGTCATCACCGCCTCCCACAACCCCTGGACCGACAATGGGTTCAAGGTCAAGGCACCGACCGGCGCCGCGGCCGGGGCGGAGATCCTGTCGGTGATCGAGGCCGCCCTGGTAGGCAACGCCGGCACCGCGATCGAACGCCGGCCATTCGAGGATGCCGAAGGCGCCGGACTGGTCGAGTGGTACGACCCTTTCGACGGCTACGAACAGTTCCTGCGGCGCACGATCGATCTCGACGCGCTCAAGGCGGCCGACGTCTCCGTGCTCGTCGAGCCGCTCTACGGCGCGGGCTCGGGCTGGATCCCCCGGCTGCTCGGCGGCGGTCGGATCCGCGTCACGGAGATCCACAACGAGCGCAACCCGTTCTTCGGCGGCGTCAACCCCGAGCCGATCCGGCCGCACATCGACCAGGCCCTCGCTACTCTCGCCGGCGGCGGCTACGACCTCGGCCTGCTGCTCGACGGCGACGCCGACCGAGCCGGCGCGGCGGACGAGCGGGGCACGTTCCTCC
Source organism: uncultured Chloroflexia bacterium (assembly GCA_963776395.1). GTDB lineage: Bacteria > Chloroflexota > Limnocylindria > Limnocylindrales > CSP1-4 > CAIXZV01. Next base: position 72,614 of record CAVZML010000006.1, read on the forward strand.
ACCAGCTGGAGGTCACCGGCCTGCTGATGTACTACCTGGCCGAGCATCGGGGCATGCGCGATCCGGTCGTGGTGAGCGTCAACAACACGTCGACGGCGGCGCTCCTCGGAAAGCATTACGGCATCGAGACCTTCGAGGTTCCCGTCGGGTTCAAGTTCATCGGCCCCAAGATGATCGAGACCGGGGCGATGATGGGCGCCGAGGAATCCGGGGGCTACGGCTTCGGGATGCACCTGCCCGAACGCGACGGGATCTACGCGGACCTGATGCTGCTGGACCTGTTCCTGCGGGAGAAGGCGCGCGGCAACTGGCCGGTCTCCCGTGCCGTGGGGCTGTTCCACGAGCTCGCAGGCCCGTCGTTCTACCGCCGGATCGACGTGCACTTCGACAGGCCGACCTACGAGGCGGTCAAGGCCCGGGTCCTGGTCGAGCTGCGGGACCAGCCCCCGGCGGAGCTCGGTGGCGAGAAGGTGGTCCGGATCCAGGAGCTGTCCACGAACGACGGTTTCAAGTGGTTCCTCGCCGACGGGTCCTGGCTTCTCGTCCGGGCAAGCGGGACCGAACCGCTGGTCCGGGTCTACACGGAGGCCATCACGCCCGGCCTTCGCGACGAGCTGGTCGTCACGGGTGAACGCCTGGTGCGCGGCGGCTGATCCGCGCGGGCGGGCCAGGCGCGGCCAGTGGCCGGGCGCAGCCTCACGATCCGAGCCCTCTCGTTCCTCGCAGATACCCATGGAGCGAGTGGGAGCCGACGACTTGCGCAGGTCCACCGGGTCCGGGCGCCGCGGGCGGTCGCCCCGCGAGCGGGCGGGGCGACGGGCATCTGATCAGCCACCCGCCAGGCGGGTGCTGGCGCACCTCCGCCGGGCCCGACCTGCGCGTGCACCCGGGCCACGGGTGGCTGATCGGCTCGGCCGGTCATCGCGGCGGATTGCACTCCCCTGGCGGGTGTCCGCGCATCCGGGCGCGCCGGGCCCGCGTTTCCACCCGGGCCACGAGTGGATGCTGGGAACGTGGGTGACACGTGCTGGCGCACGACGAGCCCGCCTCAGCGGCGCACCCGCGCGGGTCGTCCAGCCCTCCCGAGCGGTCCAGCCCAGGACCCGATGCGGGCCGCACGGCCCACCCCTTGGGGCCAATTCCAGGGGCTGACCGGGGGCGGTCGCGGGTGTAGGCTACATGCAGTGACCGCTGTCTCCGGTCCGTGGGTCCGACCGGACGGCTGGCCCTCGTGGACGCCCTGCGCAAGGGCGACTGGAGGTAGATCGGCGATGCACTCCTCTCTCATTGGCAAGGTCGAGAAGGCAAATCGCTACGCTCGCGAGCTGGATCGCATCTCGATCGAGCGCGTCGCCCTGACGTTCCGCGGTGACAACGACACCCATCACGTCAGTCTCGATGCCGGCCAGTGGCACTGCACGTGCCACTACTTCGAGAGCTGGGGCTCGTGTGTGCATCTCCTCGCGCTGGAGAAGATATTCGGCGTCATGCTCCCCGACGACGTCCAGGTCTCGATCTTCAACCCCGTCGCGGCGGGCTCGCTCGCCTGACCGGAGCCGGCCGAGCCGGTCAGTTTCCAGATCGATCGCACCGAGCGCCGCCGGACACCTTGCCCGGCGGCGCTCGCATGTGCGTTGCGGCGACCGCGCGGCCGCCGCGCGGTCAAGGCGCCACGAGGACCCGCCAGTACCAGGCCGCTCGCCGGTCACCCGCGAATGTCGCCTCCACCTGGAGGCCCCACGTCCCAGGTGACGCCGGCGCCGCCAGTTCGATGAGGGCGCCGCTGACCGAGCCGAAGGGACCCGTGCCCGACTGAGTGGCGACGGGGTCCCCGGCCGATCCGTCGACCACGGGAGCCCATCGCGCCGTCCACCGCAGGGGCGCGACCGGCTGGTCCAGCGCTGACCGCGAGCGACGTGCCGGCTGCCACCGACACGCCGACGGGCGGCACGATCCACGGCGCGTCCGAGCCCAGCCCGTCCCAGTAGAACGTGCCGAGCTCGCCCTCGACGGCGCCCGTCGGCCCGCCGTCGAGGGTGGCGACGGGGGGCCCTCCGTCCCTGGTCGCGTCGGGCGTTGCCCCCGGGCCATTCGCCGGCGAGGGAGAGGGATCCGCCGGGGAGCCGCCCGCCGGCGACGCGGCCATCGCCGTCGGCGTGCCCGGGCCGGCCGTGGGAACCGCTCCCGATGGTCCGACCGCGACCGTGGGGCCCGGCGGCCGCCCTCCGGAGCACCCTGTCAGCACCACGGTCGCGATGACGCCGACGGCCATGCACGCCGCCCGCGCATGAGGAGAGACGTCGTCAGCCGCATCATCGGGCCTTGCACTCGCTCACCGGATCGCCGACTCCGCGCAGATCATCTGCGTGCAGGGCACGTGCACGGTGATGCTCACCGCGGCGGACGACGACGTGCGCACGCCCTCCGTCGAGGTCTTCCGGTAGGTCGCACGGTAGCTCGCCGGTCGCGCGCATCGTGAGGCTCCCCGTGTAGGACCCTGACGCGCTTCCGGGCGCCAGGGTCAGCACGTCCGCCCAGGACGATCCGCTGCGCCGCTGGAGGACGACAACACGCCCGGTCATCGGGTTGTTGGCCAGTCTTCCCTCGCCGGCGCTGGTCAGGGTCGACGTGAACGTGACCATGGAGCCCGCGAAGACGGTGGTGGACGTGGCCGCGAGCGTGGTCCGCGAGGGAACGTCGAGGCACGTGCTGTACGGCGTGGTCCAGGACCCGACGTCGTACTGCTGCTGGAGCGTGGCGATGTCGCACCGCCCGAAGATGTGGGCGTGCCAGCCGACCTTCGGCTTCGCATGGGTGTACGTCTGCACCACCGCGTCCAGGTAGTCGCTGTCATCCGCGTAGTTGACGTGGTGGTCCAGGCCCAGCACGTGGCCGAGCTCGTCCAGCATCACGTTCTCGGCGTCGAAGCAGCCGTCAGGATCCCCGTTGAGCTCGCACCAGCGGAGGACACCCCAGTCGAAGCGGTGTCCGTTCTCGCGGAGCCAGAGGCCGAACCAGGTCGGCGCATCGCGGCGGAAGCAGGCGAGGCCGTTGACGCCGCAGGGCACGTCGACGCCGTAGTACACGGCATAGGAGCCGCCCGAGTCGTAGGTGAACGTGGCGGCCTTCGACCGGCGCGAGGCGTTCGAGTCCCCCGCGGCCAGGTTCATCGCGGTCCGGATCGCAGTCGGTGGCGTGCCGCCGCTTCCCCACCTGTACTCGAGGTCGGCGTTCTGGGCGAAGATCCCTCCACCGAGCACCGGGTCCGGGTCGTGGGCGACGGCGGGCAAGGGTGCGACCGCGATGGCCGCCACGACGGTCAGGATCGACACGGCCGAAGCCGCGCTGCGGAACGGGTTCACGGAGCCACCTCCCCGAGCTGATCGATGATGCCGGCGGTGGGATCCAGGCGGCGTCCGTCCGATGGCCGGTCGAGCCGCCCGCGCGGGGCGAGGAGCAGGCTGCCGGCGGGGGTCTCCGCGCCGCTCGTCGCGGAGGACGAGCGCCGGACCGGCGCCAGCGGACGGTCGACGATCACTGCCGTGCGCCGGCCGCTGGCGAGGTCCAGCGCCGCGACGGAACCGTCCGACGCTTCGAACACGAGCACGCCGTCACCCATCGCCGCGCTCCCGGCGCCATCGGCCAGGACGGCGTGCCGCCCGGTGCTCAGGTCGACGGCCTCGATGGGGCAGGGAAGGCCCGGGCACGCGCCCAGTGCCACTCCCTGGTCTCCCCGGGCGCCGAGGAGCGGGCCCGTGCCCTCGAACTGGGCAACCCGGCCGGTCGCAGGGTCGAGCACGCGGATCCGGCACGCGCGTTCCCCGCAGGACGAGACGCCGATGCGGCCGTCCGTCAGCCACGACAGCTCGGTCACGAACGTGCGGCCGAACCGCCCGTCGGCCGCCATGCCCGCCAGCATGCGCCGCGCCCGACCACCGGCCAGGGGCCGCTGCCAGACTCCCTCGTCCGCGCGGGTGGCCCGGTTCACGTGGTGCTCCCAGGTCGCGGCACCGTCGGGGGCGAGGAGCGCACCCCGGATCACCGCAGCCTCCCGCGCGAGCACGGTCTCACAGCCCCGTCCCACGTCCACCAGGCGGAGCCGGGACTCGGCGCCGTCGTCCTCTGTGACGAGAACCGTTCCCTGGACCGGCCCGGACGCCGACGACTCCGGGGGCAGGTCCACGTGCCGCGAAGGACCGCCGACCGGCCCCAGCGTCAATCGCTGGCCCGCCAGCGACCCTGCATCGTCCAGGACCGGGTCCAGCCGGTACCACGCCGCCGCGGTCCCCGAGGCAGCGACGGCGCTGCCCGCGGACGCCACCGGGCACGGCGGCGGTTGCCATGGCGGGTCCATGGCGGCCAGGACCGGCGGTTGCGCACTGCCAAGGGCGCCGGCCAGCGCCACGAGGGCGAGGGCTCCGGTTCCTGCCAGGCATCGCACGAGCTCCACGAGGGACCTCCTCCGGCGGGTGGGTTGGGTGGCGGGAGGAGGGCGAGGTGGCCATCATCGGCGGGCCGAATTACCTGCCACTTATCGCGGGCTCCGGGTGGTACGCTCCGCGGGTCAATCGGGACCCGTGGTCCCCACAGATCCGACGCGGTATGGTCGCGAAGCCGGTGCGATTCCGGCACAGTCCCGCTACGGTGACCGCCCCTGGGGGGCGGAAGTCCGGTCGCCGACCCGCCGTCGCCGCTCGAACCTTCGAGAGAAAGGTCAGGCGTTACCGTGCGATCGACCGCCTGACCCCTTGCTTCGCCCCGAAGCCAAGGGGTCTGTTGTTTTCCACCGACAGTTCCGGAGTTCCCGTGTTCGCACACCACCGCCCCATCCCCACGATGCTCGCCCTCGCGGCGGTTCTCCTCCTCGGCGCCTGCTCCGCCGCCCCGGCCGCGACCCCGGCCATCGCACCGGCAACGCCGAGCCTCGCACCCGCCACGCCGCCTCCCACCGCCGCCCCCACCGCGACGCCCGCTCCGAGCCCGACCGCGGCTGCCGCCTTCCCGGTCACCCTCACCGATGACGAGGGCACCGCGGTGACCATCCCGGCCGAGCCGCGCCGGATCGTGTCGCTCACGCCGGCCATCACCGAGACGCTGTTCGCGCTCGGCGTCGGCGATCGCATCGTCGGCAAGAGCCAGGACATCCTGCTCTACCCGCCCGAGGCGTCCGCCGTCCCCGACGTCGAGAAGTTCGACGGCTCGGCCGTCGTGGTCGACGTCGAGAAGATCGTCGCCGACAAGGCCGACCTCGTGATCGCCGGCGGCAACTTCGGCACGCCGCCCGATGCCGTCCAGAAGCTGCGCGGCCTCGGCATCCCGGTGCTCGTGGTCTACGCCCCGGACGTCAAGTCCGTGTTCAGCGACATCCAGCTGCAGGGCCAGGCGGTGGGCAGGCCGGCCGAGGCCGCCGCGATCGTCGACAAGATGCAGGCCGCGTTCAAAGGGGTCACCGACGCGGTCGCCGGCGCGCCGCATCCGCGCGCCTATTACGAGATCGACGCGACCGGCGCGTTCTACGGCCCCGCGGACAAGTCGTTCCTGGCCGAGATGATCTCGCTCGCCGGCGGCGACCCCATCACGACCGGCTCCCCGGACAAGTACGACATCCCGGCCGAGCGGCTCCTCACGGCGGATCCCCAGGTCATCCTCCTCGGCGACGCCGCTTACGGCGTCACGCCGGAACAGGTCGCCAAGCGGCCGGGCTGGTCGACCATGACCGCAGTGAAGGACGGCGCGATCCGCCCGATCGACGACACGACGATCACCCGGCCGGGCCCGCGCCTGTTCAGCGGCCTCGAGCTCCTGGCATCGACCATCCATCCCGACGTGGCGATCCCGTCGGCGAGCCCGATACCGCCGGTCCCGTGACCCTCGCGGCGACGACGGCCGGCGACACCGGGACCAGGCTCCAGGCCGCGTCGCGTGCGCGCGACCGGCGGCTGCAGCTGACCGTCGTCGGCCTCGTCGTCCTCGCGGTCGGTGCCGTGCTCGGGATCGCCCTCGGGACCGTGTCGATCCCCATCTCCGACACCCTGGCCATCGTCGTCGACCGGGTGCTCGGGACGCACCTGTCGAGCGCCGACCCGGCGGTGGTGGCGATCGTCTGGGACCTGCGCGTGCCGCGCGTGCTGACCGCGATGGTGGTCGGCGCCGGCCTCGCGCTCGCCGGCGCAACCTTCCAGGGCCTGCTGCGGAACCCGCTCGCGGACCCCTACGTGCTCGGCACGGCGTCGGGTGCCGCCCTGGGCGCGGCGATCGCCGTGCTCATCCCGGTGCGGACGGTCTTCCTCGGCTTCGGCCTTGTCCAGGCGTTCGCCTTCCTGGCGCCATCCTGGCGATCACGGTGGTCTACAGGCTGTCACGCGTGAGCGGCCTCGCGCCGCTCACCAGCCTGCTGCTGACCGGGTACGCCGTGGCCTCGCTCCTCTCGGCCGGGCTCGCGATGGCGATGTACATGTCCGGCGCCGCGCTGCGCCAGATCTTCAACTACCTGCTCGGGAGCTTCACGATGGCGTCCTGGGAGCGGCTCATCGGGGCGCTGCCGATCGTCGTCGTCGGCTCGGTGCTGATCATGTCCCGCGCGAAGTCGCTCAACGGCCTGCTGCTGGGCGAGGAGGCCGCGAGCAACCTCGGGATCAACGTCGGACGGGAGCGGGCGATCCTGCTGGCTCTGGCCTCGCTCGTCACCGCCGCCGCCGTGACCATCAGCGGGCTCATCGGCTTCGTCGGGCTCGTCGTCCCCCATGTCGTCCGTCTCATCGCCGGGCCGAACGCCCGGGCCGTGATCCCGATCTCGCTGATCTGGGGCGCGAACCTCATGGTGTACGCCGACCTCGTCGCCCGGCTGGCCGGCGACATCCCCGTCGGCGTCGTCACCGCGATCATCGGCGCGCCGTTCTTCCTGGTGCTGCTGCGTCGGGCGCGAACGGGGTACGAGCTGTGAGCCGCCCGGCGCTGTGGGTCGACGGGGTCACGGTTGAGGCCCGCGGCCGGGCGATCCTCCGCGACGTGTCGTTCACGCTCGATCACGGCGAGCGTGTGGCGCTGATCGGCCCCAACGGCGCCGGCAAGTCCACGCTTCTCCGCGTGCTCGCCGGGGTCCTCCGGCCGGCAGCCGGTCGGGTGGAGCTGGACGGCGCCCCGGTCGTGAGCCTCGACCGGACCGAGATCGCCCGGCGCCTCGCCGTCGTCCCACAGCAGACGGCCCTGCCGTTCTCCATGCGTGTCGAGGAGGTCGTGGCGCTGGGCCGACTCCCGCACGAGTCGGCCCTGCGGGGTGCGCCGCCCGCGGACCGGGCCGCGGTCGCGGCCGCGATCGATCGCGTCGGGCTCGGACACCTGCTCGGGCGCGACGCGCGGGAGCTCTCGCTCGGCGAGCGGCAGCTGGTGCTCCTCGCGCTGGCCGTGGCCCAGGAGGCGCGGGTGCTTCTCCTGGACGAGCCGACGGTGCACCTCGACCTCCGCCACCAGGTCGAGGCGATGGAGCTGCTCGTGGACCTCAACGAGCGCGACGGGACCGCCCTCATCGCCGTCCTCCACGACCTCGGCCTCGCCTCGCACTTCTTTCCACGGCTCGTGCTCATCGCACAGGGCCGCATCATCGCCGACGGGACCCCGGACGAGGTGCTCACCGACGACCGGATCCGCGAGGTGTTCGGCGTGAACCCGGCGCTGGTGCGTCTCGCGGCCTCCGCCGCGGGCGGCTGATCCCGCCACGGGCGGTTGAGCCTGCCGCCATACCATCGTCGGGCGGCAGCATCGTCGCCCGCCGACCGGTACGCTTCGTTCGTGCCCAACCCCCGGCCCCTCCTCGCCCTGGCCCTGGCGCTGACCCTCACAGCCTGCGCCGGCGCCGCGCCGTCCGGTGGCACCGCGCGGACCCCGCCGGCCTCACCGCCGTCCGGCGGGCCGGCCGCGAGCCTCCTGGAGCCGACGGCGACCGCGACCCCGACCGAGGCGCCGGGCGAGACCGGTGCGGCTCCGACCGACGAGCCGGTCGGGGCGGAGCCCTCGACCTCCGCCGAACCCGGCGGTTCGGCGTCCCCCGGCGAGTCCGTCCGCCCCTCTGCGTCGCCCGTGGAGACGGCGGGACCGGCGAGCGCCTGCTCGGGCAACCCCGCCAACCGCAAGTTCTACTCGAGCGTGGCGGCGGCGGTCGACTGGACGCTCCTGTGCGCCGTGCTGCCCAAGGGCTGGTTCGTGTCCGCGGGCTCCTACCGGGCGGCGAACGGCGGCAAGATGGTGATCGGGTACAAGGGCCCGTCGGGAGCGACGATCGAGCTCTCCGAGGGCGCGTTCTGCGCCGACACCGACGGCTGCCTGCCGTCCGGAGTGGATGGCGACGACGCCCCGCTCGGTCCGCTGACGGGCACCCTCGTGCGCCTGTCCGCGGGCGGGTATGCGATCGTCGTCGACCGCGGGCTCAACCCGAGCTGGCAGCTCGTGACCCACGGCCTGGACGAGGCGACCACCCTCGCGATGGGGGCCGCTCTCACGGTGGTGGCAGCGTCGTCGTAGCCCCCGTTCCGCCATCGACCCGCCCCGCCGCGGGTTCGGCGATGATGACGCCATGCGGATCGAAGACTTCGAGCTCGAGCGGTTCTTCGCGCGCCACGAGTTCGCCGTGCGCCACCTGCTGTGCGCGTCGGACGTGGAGGGCTGGGCCATGGCGGACCTCCTCGCCCTCGCCGACCCGGAGAGCGCGGCGCTCTGGCACGCGCTGCGCCTCGGCTACACGGAGGCGCCCGGCCACCCCCTCCTGCGCGCCGAGATCGCGACCCTGTACGAGGGGATCGCGCCCGACGAGGTCCTCGTCTTCAGCGGCGCGGAGGAGGCGATCTTCGCGGCGGCCAACGTGCTGCTCGGACCGGGCGACCACGCGATCGTCGTCTGGCCGTCGTACCAGAGCCTGCACGCGATCGCGCGCGCCGCAGGTGCGGAGGTGACCCTGCACGAGCTGCGTGCGGCGGACGGCTGGGCGATCGACCTCGACCTGCTGCGCAGCCAGGTCACCCCGCGCACGAAGGTCGTCGTCGTCAACGCGCCCCACAATCCGACGGGTGCCCTGCCGGACGCCGCGACCTACCGGGCCATCGCCGACATCGCCGCCGACGCCGGCGCCACGCTCCTGTCCGACGAGGTGTACCGCTTCCTCGAGCGGGACCCGCTGGACCGGCTGCCGGCCGGGGCCGACGTGGGGCGGCACGGCGTCTCGATCGGTGTGATGTCGAAGTCGTTCGCCCTGGCCGGTCTGCGGATCGGGTGGCTCGCCAGCCACGACGCGCGGATCCTGGACGCGGCCGCGCGGTTCAAGGACTACACGACCATCTGCGCATCGGCCCCTGCCGAGATCCTCGCCCTGACCGCGCTGCGGGCGCGTGACGCCGTGCTCGCCCGCTCCCGGTCCATCGTGGACGCGAACATGGCGCTGCTCGACGGGTTCTTCGCCCGGCGTCCAGGGCAGTTCGCATGGGTTCGTCCGCTCGGCGGCTCGATCGGGTTCCCCGAGCTCGTTGCCGGGGTGCCCATCGAGCGGTTCGCGGAGGACCTGCTCGCCGCCGAGGGCGTGCTGGTGGCACCGGGGTCGATCTTCGGTCACCCGGGCAACCACTTCCGGATCGGGTACGGACGGACCGGCATGGCGGCTGCGCTCGCCGGGCTGGAGTCCTTCGCCGACCGGACGCTCGGCCGAATGGCCTGATCGCCTCCGATGCGGGTGTCCCTCCTGCGCGGCCGGGACGAGGCGTGGGTGCGGGCGGAGATCGAGGGCTCGTCTCGCTAGGACCGCGACGGTGTCGGCCGACGGTCCCGTGCGCCCGGAGCCGTTGCGCCTCCGTCCGGGGGACCAGCGGCACGCGGATGGCCGCCGACCGGCCCTCCGGTGATCCACGGCGCCCGGGGCATGCTCCCCGTACGCCCAATCGATCGGAGTCCATGGATGGCCGTCCGCGCCTCTCGTCGCGCAACCCTCTTCCTCGTCATCGTCGCGGTGCTGACGACCGTGCTCGTGGTCGGCTTCGTCGCCTGCGCCTTGCCGCAGCTGTCATCGCACGGCGGCGGGGTCCAGGGCCAGGGAGAGGTCGTATCCGAGGATCGGACGACGGCCCCGTTCCGGCGCATCACCGTGGGGGACGGGATCAGGGTGATCGTCGGGACGGGCGGCGAGACTCGGTGACCCTCGCGGCGCAGCAGAACCTCCTCGCGCTGATCACCACCGAGGTCAGGGGCGACGAGCTCGTGGTCGACGTCGCGCCGCCCGGCATCAGCACGACGGAGCCCATCCTGCTCACGATCCGCGTCCCCGAGCTCGACTCGATCGCGCTGAAGGCCGGCGCGACGGGGACCCTCGAGGACGTCGGTGGCCCGCTCGCGGTGGACGTGTCGACGGGCGCGACCATCATCGCGATCGGCGAGGTCCCATCCCTCGACGTCGGCGCCTCGGAGGGCGCCGTGGCGAAGCTTGGCGAGCTGGTGGCGGGGACCGCGGACGTTACCCTCACCACCGGCAGCACCGTCGAGGTTCACGTGACCGGTGCCGTCACCGGGACCGCCGACGCTGGCTCCACGCTCGTGCTGACGCACAAGCCCGGCAGCGTGGACGTGAAGGCGACGGGCGGGGCGACCGTCACGGGCGGCTGACGCGACCGTCACCGGCGGCCGTGGCGACGGGATGGGAGGCGGACCAGGCGAGGCGGTGAGCGTGGCCGCGGCGAGGGGCGCACCAGGCGACGCGGTGAGGGGCGCACCGGCCACGGCTCAGGGAACCGCCGGCACCTCGGGCAGGCGAGCGAGCGCGTCCACGAACCGGCCCATCATCCGGGCGGCCGCGGCGAGGTCATCGATCCGGATGTTCTCGTCCGGGGCGTGGGCACGGCAGTCGGCGCGGCCGGCTCCGAGGGTCGTCGCCGGCACGCGGTGGCGCTCGCAGACCTGGAACATCGGCACGGTGCCGGCCATGCTGACGCCGATGGTGGCCTCCATGGCCCGCGACCTCGGACGAGACGCGCGCCGCCGTCTCGATCACCACGTGGTCCGGCGGCGTCCACCAGGCGGGCTCGCCCTCCCGGAGCACGACCTCGATGTCGGCGAAAGCGTGGCGCTCGAGGTGGCGGCGCACGGCCGCCACGATGGCTTCCGGGCGCTGGTCGGGCACGAGCCGGATGTCGAGCCGGGCGTGCGCCTCGGCAGGAGTCACGGTCTTGGGCGTGGGCTCGGTGTGGCCCGCCCACAGCCCCTGGAGGTTGAGCGTCGTCTCGAAGGTCAGCGCCTCGGCCGCGGCCAGGCCGTCGAGCCCGCCGAGGAACCGATCGACCTGCCAGTCGCTGCGGATGTCCTCCAGCCAGCCGAGGTCGAGGGCCGCGAGCGTGTCCAGCTGGACCTGGGACGGGGCACGCTTGCCGGCGTCCAGGCCCTCGATCGCCGGCCGCCCGTCGGCATCCCAGAAGGTCGCGAGGGCCTGCACCAGCCGGTGCCCCGCGTTCGGGAGCACGACGGACAGGCTCGAGTGCGCGTCGTGGGCCATCGTCCGGAGGTGCAGCTCCAGGACCACGATGCCCTTGCCTCCGGCGTCGATCCCGGGCCGTCCCGAGAGGTCCAGCCCGCCGCCCTCGATCAGCGCCGCGTCGGCCTCGCGAAGCCGCGGGCTCACGTCCAGGAGCGCGTCGAGCGCGTTGCTGCCTGTCTCCTCCTGGCCCTCGACGAGGAACCGGACCCTGCACGGGAGGGGCCCGATCGCGTCCCGGTAGGCTTCGAGCGCCCAGAGGCGCGGCATGAGCTCGCCCTTGTTGTCGGTGGCGCCGCGCGCCCAGACGCGTCCGTCGCGAATCGCCGGCTCGTACGCGGGCGTGGTCCACAGGTCGAGCGGCGAGGCCGGCTGGACGTCGTAGTGCTGGACGGCGTTGATCGTCCGCGGCCCGTCGCCCAGCTCGCCCACGACCAGGGGCGGGGCACCGTCGAGCTCGATCACCTCGACCGTCGCACCGGCACGCCGGAGGCGGTCGGCCATCCAGGCTGCCGCGGCACGCAGGTTGGCCTCGTCGCCTCCCTCGGACGGGATGCGCAGGAAGTCCACGAGCTCGTCGGTCCACGCGGGCAGGCGCTCGTCCACGAGCGAATCGAAGGCCCCGAAGTCCGTCGCGGGGCGATCCGTCGCGGACGCGGCCGTCGCGGGGTGATCCGTCGCGCGTCCGCCGGTGGCCGTGGTGTCGGGTACGTCGGCGCGTCATGCGCGCTTGCGGTCCAGGTCCAGGAAGGGGAGCTCCACGACCGTCGCGCCGACGCGGCCGCGTCGCCCCTCGACGGTCCACTCGACGTGGAGCCGCGTGCCGACGCGCTCGTGCCGGGCCGGGACATGGGCGAGGGCGAGGGCTTGCTTGAGGATCGGGCTCCAGCCGTGCGAGGTGGACTTGCCGACCTGGCGTCCCTCCGCGAAGACCGGGACGGGGGAGCGGTCGACCGACGGTGAGATCGAAGGCGGCAGGCCCTGATCGTCGTACAGCTTCTCGATGTCGTACCAGTCGAGCACCAGGCCCACGAGACGGCGGTCCGGGCCGCCCCGGGCCTGCTCGGCCTGGAGCGCGCGCCGCCCGACATAGTCCGCCTTGTCGAAGCTGACCAGCCTGCCGAGCCCGATCTCGAAGGGGCTGTAGTTCTGCTCCGGGTTCATGGCGTGGCGGGCCGAGGTGTAGTCGACGTCCAGCATGATCAGCCCGGCCTCGAGGCGGGTGACGTCCAGCGCGACCATGCCGGCGGGCCTGATCGCATACGCCTTGCCCGCCTCGAACAGCGCATCCCAGACGGCGGGGGCACCGTCGGCCGGGATCCAGAGCTCATAGCCGAGGTCGCCGGTGTAGCCGGTCCGGCTGACGTCCAGGGCCACGCCTGCGATGGTCGTCGCGCGCCGGCGGAAGTAGCGCAGGTCGGCGAGGTCTTCGCCGCTGGCCGCCTCGAGGACGGCCCGGCTGAAGGGGCCCTGGAGGGCGAGCGCGGCGAGGGTCTCCGTGACGTCCTCGATGGCGACGTCCAGGCCGGCCGCATTCTGGCTCAGCCAGCGGTACTGGGGGTCGGCCGCCGTCCAGCGGAGCTCCTGCTCGGCGACGCGGTGGACGGTGCCGTCGTCGATCACCTTGCCGTGCTCGTCACACCAGGGGGTGTAGACGACCTGCCCGACCTGCAGCCGGGTCGCGTCGCGGGTGATGACGCGGTCCGCGAGGCGGATCACGTCGGGACCCGTCAGCCGGTACTTGTAGAGCGGGCTGACATCGATGACCGCCGCTGTCTCGCGGATCGCGTTGTACTCGATGTCGTGGAAGTCGGCGTACACGGAGGAGGCGAAGAAGCCCGCCCATTCCCGCCACTGCATCTTCAGGTTCAGCGGTGCAGTCCGGGCATGGAACGCGGTGCCGACGCTCACGAGGCTCCTCCTTGGTGGTGACCGGGAGAGTATGCATGAGACCTATGCAGGCTGGATGGCACGGTGTCAGGGACGGTGGCAGGCTCGTCCGTTGTCCGTCTTCGCTTGAGGCGTGGCGCCACGCCACGAACACGCCAGCGGGACGGGCCCAGTTGGGGCCGCTGGATCTGTGGCGCCTCCGCGCCACGTCGCCCAAACAGGCCTGCAAAGGACCGCAACGGGCGAAATCGTGGCGTCGACGCGCCACACCCGACGAGCACCGACGAGCTCCCGACGAGCTGCCGACGAGCAGCCGACGAGCTCCCGACGGAGAGCCGACGGACGGCCGACGAACGCCCGACGAACACCCGACGACCAGGCGGGCCGGCTCCCGTAGACTGCATCAGCATCATGCAGGCTGAATAGCGGCCGGGAGGCCGCTGGTTCCGATTGGAGGGACGCGTGCCGCAGCGCTACGACGCGGTGATCATCGGCGGGGGCCACAACGGGCTCATCTCGGCCGCGTACCTGGCGCGCGCCGGGCTCAAGACGCTCGTCCTCGAGCGCCGGTACGTTCTCGGTGGCGCGGCGGTCACCGAGGAGATCGTGCCGGGCTTCAGGTTCTCGGTGGCGAGCTACGTGGTCAGCCTGCTCCGCCCCGAGATCATCCGGGACCTCAACCTGCCCAAGTACGGCCTCGATATCCTCCCGCTGGACGGCACCTTCACGCCGCTTCGCCCGGGCGAGGGTCCGGCGGCGGGCGGGGGCGACTACCTGTGGCGCGTCAACGACCACGGACGGACCATTCGCGAGCTCCGCCGGTGGAGCAGGGGCGACGCCGAGGCGTACGAGGAATACGGCCAGCTCATGGTCGAGATGGCCCGCTTCATCAAGCCGATCCTCGGGATGGTGCCGGGCGACCCCACCGAGAACGACCCCCGTCCGCTCATGCCGATCGCCGCCCTCGCCCGCCGCTTCCAGCAGCTGCCGGAGCGCCAGCAGGCCGTCTTCGTGCAGCTGATGACGATGTCCGCAAAGGACTTCCTGGACCAGTGGTTCGAGACGGACCCGCTCAAGGCCACGATGTCCGCGTCGGGCATCATCGGGACCTACCAGGGCATCCGCTCCCCGGGCACCGCCTACGTGCTCCTGCACCACTACATGGGCGAGATCGACGGCGCCTTCCGGGCGTGGGGCATCCCCAAGGGCGGGACGGGCGGGGTCTCCTACGCGATCGCCCGCGCGGCGCAGGCCCTTGGCGCCGAGATCCGGACCGAGGCGCCGGTGAAGCAGATCATGACCAGGCACGGCCGCGCGACCGGCGTCGTCCTCGAGAGCGGTGAGGAGATCGAAGCCTCGGCCGTCCTCTCCTCGGCCGACGCCAGGGTGACGTTCCTGGACCTGCTCGAGCCCGGCACGCTCCCGGACGACTTCGAGCAGGAGGTCCGGCGCTTCAAGTTCCGCGGCAGCTCGGGCAAGGTCAACCTCGCCGTGGACCGCCTCCCGGACTTCACCTGCCTGCCCGGCGAGGGCGAGCACCTCCGCGGCGCGATCTCCTTCAGCCCCACGACCCGCGAGATGGAGCAGGCCTACGACGACGCGAAGTACGGCCACTGGAGCAGCCGGCCGTACATCGACATGATCATCCCGACCCTGGTCGACCCGCAGATGGCGCCGCCGGGCAAGCACGTCATCAGCTGCTTCGTCCAGTACGCGCCGTACAGGCTGGCTCCGGGGCTGGGCACCTGGGACGACAACCGGGAGGCGTTCGGCGACGCGGTCATCGACCGCATCGCGGAGTTCGCGCCGAACATCAGGGACATCGTCATCGGCCGGCAGGTGCTGACGCCGCTCGACATCGAGCGCCAGATGGGCCTGACCGAGGGCAACATCTTCCAGGGCGAGCTGAGCCTCGAGCAGCTGTTCTTCAACCGCCCTGTCCCCGGCTACGCCCGGTTCAGGACGCCGGTCCAGGACCTGTGGCTGTCCGGTTCGTCCACCCACCCGGGCGGCGGCCTGATGGGCGCCAACGGGCGCCTCGCGGCGCTCGAGGTCCTCAAGGCCCGCGGCCGGAAGGTGGCCTGACATGGCGACGAACGTCTCGACCGCCACCGACCCATGGGACGCGATCGTCGTCGGCGCCGGCCACAACGGCCTGACTGCGGCGGCGTACATGGCCCGCGGTGGGCTGAGGGTGCTGGTCCTCGAAGCGCGCGACATCGTCGGTGGGGCCGCCGTGACCGAGACCCTCGGCGGCGCGCGTGTCCCGTCCCTCGCCCACACGGTGGGCCGCCTCAGGCCGTCCGTCGCCCGGGAGCTGGACCTGGCCCGGTGGGGGCTCGCCCTCGTCGCGCCCGAGGTGCGCGTGTTCGCACCCCAGCCCGACGGCCGCGCGGTGACCCTGTGGGGCGACCTCGGCAAGAGCGTGGACGCCCTGCGGGGCTGGTCCGACGACGACGCCACGGCATTCGTCGAGTTCGACCGCTCTGTCCGTTCGCTGTCCAGGTTCCTCGCGGACCTCGGCGACGAGGCACCGCCCGAGATCAAGGCGCCCGGCTTCGGCGACGCGCTCCTCGGGCTCCGTCTCGGGCGGGCGTTCCGCGGCCTGGGCAAGGAGGACGGGCGAACGATCCTGCGGGTCCTCGCGATGGCGGCGGCCGACTTCGTTGCCGAATCGTTCTCGTCAGAGGCGGTGCGCGCGACGCTCGCCTGGCGCGGCGTCCGGTACACCGCGATGGGGCCCTGGTCGGCCGGCAGCACGCAGGTCCTCCTGGCCGATGCCGCTGGCAACGACGGGGGGGCGGCCGGCGAGACCGTGTTCGCGAAGGGCGGCCCGTCCGCCGTGTCCGAGGCCCTTGCCTCCGCGGCGCGTGCGGCCGGCGCGGAGATTCGGACGGCGACGCGGGTCGTGGCGATCACCACCACCGACGGGGCCGTCACCGGGGTGGCGCTGGAGACCGGGGAGGAGATCGCGGCCCGGGCGGTCGTCTCCGGGCTGGATCCGAAGCAGCTGCTGACGAAGCTCGTGGATCCCGTCACCGTCGGGCCATCGATGCGCTGGCGCGCCGGCAACATCCGGACTCCCGGGTCGGTCGCCAAGGTGAACCTCGTGCTGGACGGCCTGCCGGACTTCCCGGCGGCCGCGGGCGACCCCCGCCTGCTGCGCGGCCGGATCCAGGTGAACA
This sequence comes from uncultured Chloroflexia bacterium, assembly GCA_963776395.1. GTDB lineage: Bacteria > Chloroflexota > Limnocylindria > Limnocylindrales > CSP1-4 > CAIXZV01. Next base: position 89,189 of record CAVZML010000006.1, read on the forward strand.
CCACCTCGATCGACGCGATGGAGCACGCCTTCGACGCGTCGAAGTACGGGCGCATCGCGGACGCGCCGGTCCTCGAGGCGACGATCCCGTCGCTCGTTGACCCATCGCTCGTGGCGGGAGCGCCGGACGGAACGCAGGTCATCAGCGTGCTGATGCAGTGGATGCCGGGCGTGCTCGCGGACGGCGACTGGGCCTCGCGGCGCGATGGCGTCGGAGACCTCGCGGTGCGAACGCTGGAGACCGTGGCCCCCGGGCTCGGCTCCCGCGTGACGGCCCGCCAGGTGCTGACACCCGCGGACCTCGAGGAGGAGTACGGCCTGCCGGGCGGCCACCCGCTCCACGCGGAGCCGGCGCTCGACTCGTTCTTCCTGTGGCGCCCGCTCCTCGGCTGGGCCCGCTACCGGATGCCGGTCGATGGGCTGTACCTCGCGGGCTCCGGGGCGCACCCGGGCGGGGGAGTGACCGGCGCCCCGGGCCGGAACGCGGCGGCGGAGGTGATCGCGGATCGGAAGAAGAGGCGCAGGTAGGGGTCCGCGATGGGGCCTCTGGCGTCGGGTCGCCGGTGCGGGCCGCAGATCCTGCGCCGCACGGCCACCGGGCCGCGGGCTTCGGGTCGCCGGTACCGGGCGGTTCAAGCCCCGTCAACCGGCCGGCGGCTCCGCTCGTGCGCCGCAAGCACGTTTCTGAGGGTTCGTCACCGCCCTCCGTGCGTGCCATGCATGAACGATGGGGTCGCGACATCCGGGCCACGCTCGAGGATCCCGGACCCGCTGCCGCCGCCGTGCGTCCGACGCACGCTGGCGACGGAGAGGCCGCGAAAACATGCGTGGCACTCACGATGCGCGGCGCGCGATGCGCGGCGGGCGATGCGCGGCCGGCGATGGGCGGCGGGCGATGCGCGGCGCGGCGCCGCGAGCCCTCTCCCGCCGGCTCGCCCTACGGCCGCTCCAGCTCCGTCCGCCGGCTCGCCCTACGGCCGCTCCGGCTCCGCCGCCCCCGGCTCGAACGCCCAGTCCCAGGTCCTGAGCTGGCGCAGCAGGCGGCGTCCTGTCAGGTCCAGGTGGATCGGCGTCACCGAGATCCGCCGGTTGACCACGGCGTTGAAGTCCGTGCCCGGGACGCTGATCCCCGATGGCGGCGGCCCACCGATCCAGTAGTAGGGCACCCCGCGGGGATCGATCCGCTGGACCAGCTGGTCCTGGTAGACGCGCCGGCCGACGCGCGTGACCTCGAACCCCTCGCACTCCGCGACGGCGACGGCCGGGACGTTCACGCTGAGCAGCTCGCCCCGCCGCAGCCCGTGCTCCAGGAGGTTGCGGGCGACGACACCGGCGGCCAGCGCGGCCAGGTCGAAGTCGATCTGCTCGACGTACTCCTGTGAGATCGCGAAGGCCGGGACGCCGTTGATGACGGCCTCCATCGCTGCCGAGACCGTCCCCGAGTACGTGATGTCGTCGCCGAGGTTCGCCCCGTAGTTGATGCCTGACGCGACGAGGTCGAACGGCTCGTCGAAGTACCCGAGAAGCCCGAGGCTCACGCAGTCGGTGGGCGAGCCATCGATCGAGTAGCCCGTCGAACCGTCCGCGAGCGTCCGCTCCCGCACGCGCAGCGGGCGCATCAGCGTCTTGCCGTGGCCCACCGCGGACTGGTTGGTGTCGGGGGCGACCACGATGACCTCGCCGATCGGGTCGAGCGCCTGCTTGAGCGTCAGGATCCCGCGTGTCTCGATGCCATCGTCGTTCGTGACCAGGATCCGGGGTCGCGTGGTCCAGTCGCCCAGCGGCCGGCCGACCTGCCGCAGGGCGCGCGCGCCTCCACGGGAACCGGAGACGGGCTCACCGCGCTCCTTGTCGAGATCGCGGCGCTCGGACCGCGCACGCTCGCGAGTCATGTCGGCCCCGGAACGGTGCGCTGGGGCCGCGCCGTCCTCGTGTGTCTCGTCGCTCATCGGCCCGGCTCAGCCCTCGCCATCGCCTTCGGCCGCCAGGGAGGCAGGAGCGGTCGCAGCCCCGGTCGCGGCCGCCATGCCCGACGAGGCCCCGGTCGCGGCCGCCATGCCCGACGTGGCCCCGGTCGCGGCCGCCAAGTTGCCGGTCCCGGACGAGGCCCCGGTCCTCGGACGACGCCCCGGTCGCGGCCGCCACGCTGCCGGACTCGGTCGCGGGGGCGGCCGTCGGCGCCTGGTGGGCATGGCGGCCCCGGCCGACCTCGTCGAGGTCAGTGTCCACCCCAGCCTTCGGCTCGATCGGCCGCCGGACCGGGCCGGCCCTCTCGCGCCTCGACCCGCCTCGTCGCCCGGTCGGCGACGGAGCCGCTGTCCCGGCTGCGCTCGAAGGCGTAGAAGAAGAACGCCGACAGGACGGCCGCGATCGGGATCCCGAAGATGGCGCCGGCGATCCCGGCGATCTTGGAGCCGATCACGACCGACGCGAGGACGATGATCGGGTGGATGCCGACCGCCCCCGCCATGAGCCGCGGCTGGAGGACGTTCATCGTCACGAACCAGCCGATCCCCATCAGGACCAGCACGGGCAGGACCGCGCTGGGGACCGCCAGCAGCGCGACGGCGACCGGCGGCACCCAGGAGATGAACGGCCCGAAGAACGGGATCGCGTGCAGCAACCCGGCCAGGACCACCGTGACCGCCGCGTACGGCAGGCCGAACACGACGCTGACGACGGCGGTGATGAGGCCGAAGGCGAGGCCCATGACGAGCTGCGTCTTGAGGAAGCCGTTGAACGACCGGGAGACGCTCGTCGACAGCAGGCTCGCGGCATTGGCCGCCCCAGGCGGGACGAGCCGGAACAGGAAGGCGCCGATGTCTTCGCGGTCGACCGCGATGTAGATCGACAGGATCACCAGGATGAGGATGTTGCCGAACACACCGATGCTCGCGACCGCGACGGTCTGGAGCGGGCCGACCAGCTGGCCGGCCCATTCGTTGAGGTTGGCGACGATGGTCGGCGACTGGCTCACCAGGTCCACGGAGAAGCCGAACCCGGCCAGCCGTCCCTGGATCTCCGTCAGGATGTTGGTGAGCTGGTCCTGGAGGGTCCCGGCGTCCTGGATGAACTGCTTGATCGAGGACGCGAGGGATGCCGATGCCTGCACCAGCACCGCCAGCAGCACCGCGACGATCGTGAGGTAGACGATGATCACGGCCCCGGCCTGGGGGATGCGCGGGACGAGGCGGTGGACGCCGTTGATCAGCGGCGCCAGCGCGAACGACAGCAGCCACGAGAGGAAGAACAGCAGCAGGATGTCGCCGAACGCGTAGAACAGCGACGCGGCAAAGCCCGCGACCACGAACCCGAGGGCGACGACCCCGAGGATGAGGACCGCGTCGAGCAGGCGGCGCTGGCGTTCGGAGAGCTCGACTGGCATGGCGGAAGCCTACGACGCCACGAGCGGCCGCGGAAGGCGTTGTGCGCGCGAGGCCCCGGCGCGCGAGGCCTTGCCGCGCGAGGCCGTGGCGCCCGAGGCCAAGGCGCGCCTCGCCTGGACCCCTCCCGTCAAGGGGTCAGCGGAGGCCCATCCTGGTGTGAACCTCGGCGATGGTCGCCGCGGCCATGGGCCTGAGGCGGTCGGCACCGGCCTCCAGGATCCCGTCCACCTCGGCGGGGGCCGCCATCAGCTCCGCGTAGCGCTCGCGCGCCGCGGCGTAGTGCCGCGTGATCCGTTCGGCGAGCAGCTTCTTCGTGTCCACGCAGCCGGTCCGGGCCGTCCGCTCGCCCTCCCAGATCTCCTCGTAGTCATCGCCGAAGAAGCGATGGAGCTGGCAGACGTTGCAGACCTCCGGCCGCCCGGGATCGGTGCGCAGCCCACGCTTCGTGTCGGTGACCATCGACATCACCTGGCGCCGGATCAGGTCCGGGTCGCCGAGGATGTCGATCGAGTTGCCGATGGACTTCGACATCTTGCGGACGCCGTCCGTGCCGAGGACGACCGGCGCCGTCGGTGTACACCGCCTGCGGCCTCCGGGAAGGTCTCGCCGTAGCGGTGGTTGAACGCGCGGACGATCTCGCGGCTCAGCTCGAGGTGCGCCGCCTGGTCCTTGCCCACGGGCACCAGGCGGCCTTGTAGATCGACGATGTCGGCCGCCTGGAGGACCGGGTAGGTCAGGAGCCCGTGGTTGACGTCGTCGGGCTGGTTCGCGATCTTCTCCTTGTACGTCGGCGTCCGCTCGAGCCAGCTGACCGGGCGTGACGGTCGAAAGCAGCCACATCAACTCGACATGCTCGGGGCGGTGGCTCTGCACGAACAGGGTGCAGCGCTCGGAATCGAGGCCCAGGGCCAGCAGGCCGGCGGCCATCTCGCGGGTGCGGCTCCTCATGAGAGCCGGGTCGTGGGTGCTGGTCAGCGCGTGGTAGTCGACGATGCAGTAGATCGCCTCGTACTCGTACTGGAGCATCACGTAGTTCCGGATCGCCCCCAGGTCGTTCCCGAGGTGGACGATCCCGGACGGCTGGATGCCGGAGAAGATGCGCGGGCGGGGTGCGGCCGCCCCGGCGGGGACCGGGGAGGGGAGGAGTTCGACGGTCATCGCCGGGAGTGTACGGGATGACCCATCCCCGGCGGGAACCCAGGGTCGCCCGGACCGGCCCCGGCGACATCGTCAGGCGGCGACCCGCACGTGCGCGTGACAACCCGCGCGTGCCGGGTGGCGACGTTCGCTACCATCGCCCCCACATTCACCGCCCTCCACTGCGAGATCCCCGTGAGCGTTCAGCCCCTGCGCGTCGGCGTCATCGGTGCCGGCACCGTCGGCCGCGAGGTCGTGCGCGCCTTCCTCGAGCGGTCGCCGCGCCTGGCACCGCCCGACGGCAGGCCGCTCGTCCTGGCCGCCGTCGCCGAGAAGTTCACCGAGCGCGCCATCGCCTCGGGCATCCCGGAGGCCCTGCTCACGGACGCCGCGGCGAACATGATCGCGAGCGGCGGCGTGGACATCGTCGTGGAGACGATGGGTGGCACCGAGCCGGCCCGCACGCTGATCACCGCCGCCCTGGCCGCGGGCATCCCCGTGGTGACCGCGAACAAGCACGTCGTCGCGCACTTCGGGCCGGAGCTCGAGCGCCTCGCGCGCGCCGCGGCCGCGTCGTTCCGCTTCGAGGCGTCGGTCGGCGGCGGGATCCCGCTGCTCGGCCCCATCGCCCTCGACCTCGCCGCCGACCGGATCGGCCGGGTGCGCGGCATCGTCAACGGGACCACGAACTACATGCTCACCGCGATGGCCCGGGAGGGCCGCGAATACGCCGAGGTCCTCGCCGAGGCGCAGTCCCGCGGGTACGCCGAGGCCGATCCGACGGCCGACGTCGAGGGCCTCGACGCCCTCAACAAGCTCGTCATCCTCGCCCGGCTCGCGTTCGGGGCCTGGATCGACCCGACCGCCGTCGGCAGCCGCCCGGGCACGACGACGGGCGCCCCGGGCGCCCCGGGGATCACCGGCGTGACCGCGGCCGACGTGGCCGCGCTCGCCGCGGAGGGGCGGATCCTGCGGCTGATCGCGACGACCCGCCTGGCCGATGACGGCGCGATCGAGGCGTCCGTGGTCCCCACGGCGGTCCCCGCGGGCTCGGCGTTCGGGCGCTGCGACGGCGTCCTCAACAGGATCGAGGTCGACGCCGTGCCCGTGGGGCGGGTCGCCTTCGAGGGCCCGGGCGCGGGGGACCCGCAGCGGCCGCCGCCGTGTTGAGCGACCTCGTCGCGATCGCCCGGGGCGTGGGCTCGACCTGGGCCGGCTCGCCGGCCGCCATCGAGCGCTCGACGCTCCCGGTCCGCCCCGTGGCCGCAGAATGCGTGGCGGCTCCGTCCGGCGCCTGCTACCCCGTCGGAGACTAGGTCCGCATGCCCAAGCTCAACCCCGCCCGCCCGCGCCTCGTCGAGCGCTACCGCGAGTTCCTCCCCGTCACGGACGCAACGCCGGTCGTCTCGCTGGGCGAAGGTGCAACCCCGCTGGTCCACGCGAGGCGCCTCGGCGCGTCGATCGGCATCCCCAACCTGCACCTCAAGATCGAGGGCCAGAATCCCTCGGGGAGCTTCAAGGACCGGGGCATGGTCGTGGCCGTGGCGAAGGCGCTCGAGTCCGGCGCGGGGAGCGTCATCTGCGCCTCGACCGGCAACACGTCGGCGTCGGCCGCCGCGTACGCGGCGGCCGCCGGGCTCGAGTGCATCGTCGTCCTGCCGGCCGGCAAGATCGCCGTCGGCAAGCTGCTCCAGGCGCTCGTGTTCGGCGCGCGGGTCATCTCGGTCAGCGGCAACTTCGACGACGCCCTGAACGTCGTGCGGGCCCTGTCGGAGCAGGACGACCACCCGATCACTCTCGTGAACTCCGTCAACCCGTACCGGCTCGAGGGCCAGAAGACCGCCGCGTTCGAGGTCTGCGACGACCTGGGCCGCGCCCCGGACATCCTGGCGATCCCGGTCGGCAACGCCGGCAACATCAGCGCCTACTGGCGAGGCTTCCGCGAGTATCGCGACGCCGGCCGGGTGGCGGGCGTCCCGCGCATGTGGGGCTTCCAGGCCGCGGGTGCCGCCCCGCTCGTCGCGGGCCACCCGATCGAGCACCCCGAGACCATCGCCACCGCGATCCGCATCGGCAACCCGGCGTCCTGGGGCCTGGCGATCGCCGCCCGCGACGATTCCGGCGGCCGGATCAGCGCCGTCAGCGACGAGCAGATCCTCCACTCGCACCGCGAGCTGAGCCGCCTCGAGGGCGTCTTCTGCGAGCCCTCGTCGGCGGCCTCCGTCGCGGGCGTGATCCAGGCCGCACGGGATGGCCAGGTCGACCCGGAGGCGCTCGTCGTGTGCGTCCTGACCGGCAACGGTCTCAAGGACCCGACGACCGCCGAGGCCGGCCTCACGGTGAACGTGACCGAGGCGGAGCCGACGGTCGCCAGCGTCGCCCACGCGCTGGGCTGGACCTGATGGCCACCGCCGGCGACCAGCGTGGCGGCTGGTCGTCCGTCGTCGGGCGCCGGCTCGTCGTCGACGTTCCTGCCTCCAGCGCCAACATCGGCGCCGGCTACGACTGCCTGGGCCTCGCGCTCGAGCTGCTGAACCGCGTGACGGTCGAGGCCGTGGAGGGCGACGGGTCGATCGAGCTCACCACGACGGGCGAGGGCGCGGGTGAGCTCGGCGGTGACCGGTCGAACCAATTCGTCGCGGGCCTCGAGATGGCGCTGGAGGCGGCGTTCGGCGAGCCGCGGCCCGCCTCGATCGGCTGGCGGATCGCGGCGCACAACCGGATCCCGCTGTCGCGCGGCCTGGGGTCGTCGTCGGCGGCGGCGGTGGGCGGCCTGGCCGCCGGCAACGCGCTCGGTGGCGGCGGGCTGCCGATGGACGCGCTGCTGCGGATGGCCACCCAGATCGAGGGCCATCCCGACAATGCGGCCGCCGTCCTGCTGGGCGGCTTCGTGGTCTCCGCGCACCTGGGCGAGCGGGTCGAGGCGGTCCGCTTCGATGCCCCGGACGGGCCTGCGCGCCGTGCTGTTCATCCCCGAGCGCCGCCTGTCCACCGAGGACATGCGCCGCGTGCTGCCGGCGGAGGTGCCCCTCCGTGACGCGGTGAGCAACCTCAGCCGCGTGGCGATCGGCGTCGCCGGGATCGCATCGGGCCGGTTCGGGTTGCTGGCCGACCTCACGGTGGACCGGATCCACGAGCCGTACCGGTCGGTCGCCTACCCGCAGCTGCCGCGCCTGACCGGCGCAGCCCGGGCCGCGGGCGCCCTGGGCGCGTTCCTCTCGGGCGCCGGCTCCACGGTGCTGGCCTTCGTCGCACCGGGAGCCGACGCGGCTCCGGTCGAGGCGGCGCTGCGCGACGCGGCCGAGGCAGTGGGCCTGGACGGGCGGACCGCGATCGTGGCGCCCCGGAACCACGGCCCGAAAGTCTTCGAGGAAGACTGAATGGACGGACTGGGTCGGGCGGTCGGGGACAGCATCGGCGGGCTCTTCGGCGGTGTGACCGATGCGATCGGCGGCGCCCTCTCGGGCGCGGTCGACGCGCTGAGCACGGCCCTGCCCGCGGGGGCGCTGCCGGTCGTCGCGATCGCCGGCGGTCTGCTCCTGCTGTGGCTGCTGTTCAAGCGGTAGGCGCCCGACTCAGCAATCGTGGCGCGCGCCGCGACTCGCCCCGGGCGCCGGGACTCGCCCGGCCCGGCGGTCAGCGCTCGACTCGCCCGGAGCGCTCAGCCCTCGAGGCGGACCGCCGGCGCCGGCATGCCGTCCGGCGTGAACGCGTCCGGGACGGCCTCGCCGAGGACCCTCGTGACCGGGATGACCCCGCCCCAGGCCGGCCACGTCTCGTCGCCGGCGTCGTCGTGGTTCACGTCGGCGCGGACCTTTGCCGAGGCCTCGGAGAGGTCGACCCAGGCAACCGCCGTCGCCTTCCTCTCCTTGGGCGTCATCGGCCGCAGGCCCGGCCAGCGGCCCGGATACAGGCGGTCGAAGAAGGCCTCGAGCGAGGCGTCCTTGCCGGCCTCGTCCGTGACGAGGTGGGCGGTGCCCAGGACCATCGCGGAGCGGTAGTTGACGGAGTGGTTGAAGCCCGACCGCGCCATCACCAGGCCATCGAGATGGGTGACGGTCACGCAGACCTGGCGGCCGTCGATCGAGCGGAGCATGCGGCTCGCGCTGGAGCCATGCCAGTACAGGCGATCGCCCTCGCGCCAGACCAGCGTCGGGGTGGCGTACGGCTGGCCGTCGTCGACCCAGGCCACGTGACCGATGACCGCAGCATCGAGGATCGCGTCGACGGTCGCCCGGTCGTAGCGCCCGCGGTCCGGCAGGCGGCGGACACGCGTCCGGTCGCTGGGAGGCCTCGTCCCGCCGGCGCCGGGAGGCCTCTCCGCGTATTCGGGACCGCTCACCGGCGGTAGAGGATCCAGAGGGAGACGCCCGTCTGCGCGGGGGCAGCGTATCCGTAGGCCGGGTTGACCGGGGCCGGCGTCGTGGCGACGGCGCCGATGTTCGCGATCCGCCAGCCATCCGGCGCTCGCCGCGCCGCGTCCGCCGCGACCCAGTCCCAGAGCGGGTCGCCCATGGTGGTGTCGGCCGTGACCAGCAGCTGGTCATCGCCGATGAGCCGTTCCTTCATCGATGCCCCCTTGCCGTCGGGCTTGCTGCCGAGTTGGTCGAGCACAGCGTACGCGCAGCGCGACCGCGGCGTGACCGTGCGGCGACGACCGATGCGCAGGGCGCCACCCGGGGGGGGTGGGGGGCCGGTGGTGCGCAGGGCGCTATCCGGCGAATCGTCGCCTTCGCCGTCGTCCGCGCGCCGCGTGCCGCCCTGCGCGGGGGGCGTCCAGGACCTGCTCGCATAGCGCAGCTGCCGCTGGATCAGGTCGTCGCTGAGGCGGAAGGCCTCGGCCCGCATCAGCTCCCGGTCCCGCTCGATCTCGTCGAGGCCGGACTGGTCCACCGCCGTCGATCCGGCCGCCGCGCCCTGGCCCGTTTCGCCCTGCCAGCGTTCGCCCCGTCGGCCTTCGCCCCACCGCCCAGGAGGCGTCTCAGGAATGACACGGCTCAGGGCTCCCCGGTGCCGATGAACCGCAGCGCCTCGTCCCACGCCCGTGCGGAGGCATCCGCGAACTCCGTGGCCTTGCGGTCGAAGAAGCTGTGCGGGGCGCCCGCGAACGTCGTGACCCGGTGGACCACGCCGGCACGGGCCAGCGCGGACTCGAACGTCGCGACGGCATCGGGCCCGATCCCCTCGTCCGCCCCGCCGAAGATGGCCAGGACCGGGCACGCGAACGTGTCCGCGACGTCCGCGGGTGCCGGGGTCCCGTTCCTCGCCGTCCCCGTCGGCCACCCGTAGAACCCGATCACGCCGGCGAGGCCCAGCCCGAAGCCCGCGGTCAGGAACGTCAGCCGGCCACCCATGCAGAACCCGGTGGCGAACAGGCGCTCCACGGGGGCGATGGCGCGGATGTGCGCCGCGGCGGCGGTGACGTCCGACCTGACCCCGTCGAACGTGGTCAGGGGGACGTGCTCCTGGAAGGGGAAGTCCGGCCCCCGGTCGCCGATGCCGGCCGTCCGGCCGAAGTAGTCGATCGCGATCGCATCGATGCCGTGCTCCGCGAACCGCAGCGCGAGCTCCCGGTAGTACGCGTGCAGGCCGCGGACGTCGGGGAGGATGACGATGCCGGCGCCCGTCGGCTCGGCCGCGCGCGCGACGAACGCCGCGAACCGGTTGCCGTCGGCCGCCTCGAGCGCGATCTCCGCCGAGTCCAGGGCCGCGCCCGCGATGGGGGCGATCGGGGGGCGGGAGTCGTGATCGAAGCACACGGGACGATCTCCTGGGGCTCGGGGTCGCGGTCGGGCTCGGGCTCGTGGTCGGGCTCGGCTCGGGGCTCGGGCACGCGAACGGTGGGGGCCATTCTGCGCGCATGCCGCGGCTTTCCGCTACGGCGCCCCGCGCGGACCCGGGCGCAGCTCGAAGACCCACTCGAGGCCGTCTTCGTCGTCCCACTGCTCGCCGGTGCGGGTGAAGCCGAACTGCGCGACCAGGGCGAGCGAGGCGACGTTGTCCGGCGCGACGCTGGCGAGCACGCGGACCACCCCGGGGTCGGCCCGCGCTCGCTCGATCATCACGCCCAGGGCGGCCCGCGCGTAGCCGCGGCGACGGTGCTCGGGATCGATCGCATAGCCGACCTCGACGGTGCCCCGACCGTCGGGCGCCGCGTGGAAGCCGGCCCTGCCGACCGCGAGCCGGCGGTCCTCGTCCCACACGACACCGGTGACCCAGTCGAGGTCCGCCGGGGTGGCGGCGACCTGCCCGGCCCGCCGCTGCCAGGTGCCACGCCACTCGGGGGAGACGAACGCCTCCGTGAGAGGCACGGGCGACGTCGCGTTCGCGGCCTGGAGGTCGCCGGCGGCGAGCGCCGACAGGGTCGGCTGGTCCAGCTGGACGATGCGCACGCGGACGGTCGGCCGGTCGGAGGAGGCGGTCACGGTGGGAGTATGGGACGGCCGACCCCGAATGCGGGGACGCAGGTGCATGCCGAAAGCGGAGCCACGACCCGACGCTCCGCTAGAATGCGCGCCATGCCCACCCCCCTCGTCGTCATGAAGTTCGGCGGCTCGTCCGTGGCCGGCGCCGAGCGCATCAAGCGCGTCGCGCGGCGGATCGCACGCGAGCGAGCGACCGGGTCACGCCTCGTCGTCATCGTCTCGGCGATGGGCGACACCACGGACGAGCTCCTCGCCCTGGCCGCCGCCATCACGGACGACCCGGACGCGCGCGAGCTGGACGTGCTCCTGGCCACCGGCGAGCACCAGAGCGCGACGCTCGTCTCCATGGCGCTGCACGCGCTCGGCACCCCGGCGATCAGCCTCACCGGGCCGCAGGCCGGGATCACCACGGACGGCCGCTACGGAAAGGCGCGGATCGCGGGCATCGATCCCCGCCGGGTCGAGGCGGAGCTGGCCGCCGGCAAGGTCGTCATCGTCGCGGGCTTCCAGGGGATGAGCGTCGCCGCGCTCGACGGTCTCGCCGACACGCCGGGCGGCAGCGACGTCCACGCCGCGGAGATCACGACGCTCGGCCGCGGTGGCTCGGACACCTCGGCGGTGGCCCTGGCCGCGCAGCTCAAGGCGGACCGCTGCCAGATCTTCACGGATGTCAAGGGCATCTACTCCGCCGATCCCAGGATCGTCCCGGACGCGCGCCAGCTCCCGGTCATCGGCTACGAGGAGATGATGGAGCTCGCCCACCAGGGTGCCCAGGTGATGCAGGTTCGCGCCGTCGAGCTCGGCTGGGTCAACGACGTCGTCATCGAGGTCCTCAGCTCGTTCGAGGACGCGCCCGGCACTCAGATCAGGGAGGACCTGCTCGTGGAGCAGCGGAACAAGGTCCGGGGGATCGCCCACGACCGGAACGTCGCCAAGGTCACGCTGGTCGAGGTGCCCGACAGGCCGGGCGTCGCGCGCGCGGTGTTCGGCCCCCTGGCGGACGCGGGCATCAACGTCGACATGATCGTCCAGAACGTCGGCCACGGCGCGGCCACCGACCTCTCGTTCACGATCCCGCGCGTGGAGCTGGCGAAGGCCAAGCGGCTCCTGGAGCCGCTCGTCCGCGACCTCGGGTTCCGGGAGCTGACCACCGATTCGTCGGTGGCCAAGGTCTCGATCGTCGGCGCCGGCATCCACAATGCCCCGGGCTACGCCGCCCGGATGTTCGGCACCCTCGCGGACGCCGGCATCAACATCGAGATGATCAGCACCTCCGAGATCCGGATCACCACGATCATCGCCGAGGACCGCGTCGAGGACGCCGTGCGTGCGCTGCATGCCCAGTTCCAGCTCGAGGAGCCCGAGGCCGCCGAGGCGGCCACCGCCGGCTGACGGGCCGGTGCGCGGGGCAGCTCTCACGTCCACCCAGCGCCGCCGCGTCGAACGGTTCGACCGCGCCGGCTCCACGAACGACATCGTCCGCGCCTGGCTCGCCGACGGCGAGCCGGAGATCTGCGTGGCCGTCGCGGGGGAGCAGACGGCCGGACGGGGTCGCCTGGACCGCACGTGGGTCGCTCCCGCCGGCGCAGCCCTTCTCGTGTCGCTCGGCTTCCGGCCGACCTGGCTGCCCGTCGAGCGGACGTGGCGCCTGGGGGCGTCCGTCGCGCTCGCGATGGCGGATGCCGCCGAGGACGCCTCCGGGCTGCCGGTCGGGACCATCCGCGCCAAGTGGCCGAACGACCTCGTGATCGAGACGACGGGACCGAACGCGCTCCTGACCGGGGTCGCCGGCGCCGCGGACGCGGCCGCCCTCCTGGCCGCACCGCTCGAGCTCCGCAAGGTGGCCGGTCTCCTCGGCGAGAGCGACGGCCTGGGCACGGACGATCCACGCGTGGTGATCGGGGTCGGGGTCAACGTGGATTGGGCGGCCGCCGACTTCCCGCCGGAGCTGGTGCCGACGATGACGAGCCTTCGCGTGGCGTCCGGGGGTCGCCCGGTCGACCGCGCGGCGCTGCTCGAGGGCTTCCTGGATCGCGTGGACGGGCGGATCGAGGCGCTCCGGGCCGGCTACTTCGACCTCGCGGAGTGGGCCGCTCGACAGAGCGTGACCGGCCGCCTGGTCACGCTCGAAGGCACGGGCACGGGTGACGCGTCACCGCCCGTCGATGACCCCGTCCGGGCACTGGGGATCGACGCCCGGACCGGCGGGCTCGTCGTCGAGGATCGCTCGGCACCCTCCGGCGAGCGCATCGTCCACGCGGGCGAGGTCGTCCGCGTGCGGCTCGTGCCGGGCCAGGTGTAACGCCGTGGCGCGAGCGGTGTTGGGTAGAGGCGAGCAGGCGGCGACCGGATCGGTCGTCGTCCTCGACCGCGACCGGTCCCTCGTGGAGGCGGCTCGCCGGCACCCGGCCCAGTTCGACGCCCTGTATCGGAAGTACCTCGCCCAGGTGTACGCCTACGCGCTCTACGAGCTCGCCGACCACCACGCCGCGGAGGACGCGACGGAACGGACGTTCCTGCGCGCCCTCGCCGCCCTGCCACGCTTCCGCGAACAGGCGGCTGCCGGGGACGGCCCGGAGGCCTCGACGTTCCGGGTCTGGCTGTTTCGCATCGCGCGCAACGTCGTCGCCAACGAGCGGCGGACCCGTCGCCGCCGTCCCGCCGCGTCCCTGGACCTCGCGCTGGGGGCCGGCCTGGCGATCGCGGATGGCACGGACATCGAGGCCGACGCCGTGGCGCGGGACGAGGCGGCCGAGGCCCTCCGGGCCATGCGCACCCTCCCGGACGACCGGCGACGGGCCCTGGTGCTGCGCTTCGTGGACGAGATGACCACGGCGGAGATCGCGGGGATCCTCGGCAGGTCGGAGGGTGCCGTCCGGGTGCTCATCCACCGGGCGCTGGGCAGCGTCGCCCGGGAGCTCGGACGCGACCGCCGGGACGGGAACCGCGGGTGAGCGTGCCGATCCGTCCGGCCGGAGGCCGGGACCCCTCCTCGGATGACATCGACGCCCTGGTCACCGACCGCTACCTCGACGCGCTGCTCGCGGCGGCAGAGCGCCGCGCAGACGACGCGCCGGCGGACGCGGCGCTGGATCCGGGCGTGCGCGACGCCGCCCGCGTCCTCGGCCGTGCGCTCGTCCGCGTGCATCCCTCGTTCCGGTTCGAGGAGCGCCTCGCGTCGCGCCTCGCCGGGCTGGCCGCCACCCGGGTCCCGCTCCTCGCCGGGGCGGGCGGCTCCACGCATCCGGGCGCGATCGGCGGGCGGGTGCTGGCGTTCCCGGTCTCCACCGCCTTCGACCCGGCCGACGGCGACCCACTCCTCGATGCGATCCTGCGCGGTGACCTCGACCCGGCCGACGACACCGCCGTCCAGCGCGCGGGGCAGCTGTCCGGGACGCGACGGCCGCTGATCGTCGGCGGCGCGATCACGTCCGCCGCCATCTCCCTCGCCGGCGTTGCATGGGTCGCGTGGCGCGCCGCGCACCCCTCCGACGGTACGATGACCCGCGCCGCCCGCATCCGCCGGGCCACCGCCGCGCTGCCCGCCGGCGGCCTGGGAGGACCGGCCTGATGCCGATGAAGTTCCCCTCGTTCCGGTCGCGGCGAGAGGCGTTCCCCGAGAAGATGTGGACCCGCTGCCCGTCATGCGAGGAGCAGCTGTTCAACAAGCAGCTCGAGCGGTCGATGAACGTCTGCCCGTCCTGCGGCCATCACTTCCGCCTCCCTGCGCCCGTCCGCCTGGGGCAGCTGCTGGACGAGGGCACCTTCGAGGAGCGCGACGCCGGTCTCGTCTCCGTCGACGTCCTGGGGTTCGTGGACCAGAAGGCGTACCCGGATCGGCTCACCGCCGCCGAGCTCGCGACAGGCCTGCGGGACGCCGCCGTCTGGGGGTTCGGCCGGATCGAGGGCCAGCCGATCGCCATCCTCGTCATGGATTTCGGGTTCATGGGCGGCTCGATGGGCGCGGTGGTGGGCGAGAAGGTTGCTCGCGCCGCGGAGGGCGCGCTGGCCGCGCGCGTGCCGCTGGTCATCGTGTCGGCCTCGGGCGGGGCGCGGATGCAGGAAGGCACGCTCGCCCTGATGCAGCTGGCCAAGACGATGGCCGCCCTGGAGCGCCTGCGCGCCGCGCGGGTGCCGTACGTGTCGATCATGTCGGACCCCACGACCGGCGGCGTGTTCGCCTCGTACGCCGTGATGGGCGACGTCAACCTCGCGGAACCCAACGCCCTGATCGGGTTCGCCGGCGCCCGGGTCGGCGCCGGCACCATCGGCCAGGAGCTCCCGCCGGGCTTCCAGCGCTCGGAGTTCCTGTTCCGCCACGGGTTCGTGGACCGCATCGTCCCGAGGGCCGAGATGCGCCGCGAGCTCGCCCAGCTCCTGCGCTACCTGGTGCCCGCAGCCCAGGAGGCGAGCCGTGGTTGACCGGATCCGGGGCCGCGTGCGCGACGGCAGAGACGGCAGGGAGGCAAAGGACGGCAAGGAGGCAAAGGACGGCAGGGAGGCAAGGGACGGCAAGGACGAGCGCGAGCCCCGCGACGAGGCGCCCGCGCCGCCGACCCCGGAGGAGGCGAAGGCGGCCGTCTGGGCCCGCGTCCAGCTGGCCCGCAACCTGCGCCGACCGCGCATCCTCGAGCTGCTGGCTGTCATCGCGGACGAGTTCGTGGAGCTCCACGGGGATCGCCTGTTCGGCGACGACGAGGCCGTCGTGGCGGGCTTCGCGCGGATCGACGGCCACCGCGTGGCGGTCATCGGCCAGCAGAAGGGCGCCGACACCGAGGAGAACGTCCGCCGCAGCTTCGGCATGCCCCACCCCGAGGGGTACCGCAAGGCGATGCGGATCATGGAGCTCGCCGAGCGGAGCGGCCTCCCCGTCGTCACCTTCGTCGACGTCCCCGGCGCCCACCCCGGCCCCGAGTCCGAGGAGCGCGGCATCGCCGAGGCGATCGCCCGCTCGGTGGGGCTGATGGCGCGCCTCCGCACGCCGATCGTGACCGTGATCACCGGCGAGGGGGGCTCGGGCGGCGCGCTCGCGATCGCCGTGGCCGACGTCGTCCTGGCCCTCGAGAACGCGGTGTACTCCGTGATCTCCCCCGAGGGCTGCGCGAGCATCCTGTGGCGGACGACCGACGAGGCGCCGACCGCCGCCCTGGCGATGAGGATGACTGCCGCGGACCAGCAGACGCTCGGCGTCGTTGACCGGGTGATCGCGGAGCCGGCGGACGGCGCCCACACCGACCACGCGGAGACCGCCCGCCGGATCAGGACGGCGATCGTGCCCGAGCTGGACCGCCTGGCGGCCATCCCGATCGATGCGCTGGTCGAGCAGCGCTATCGCCGGTACCGTTCCCTCGGCGCGTACACCGAGCTTGCCGGCCCGGCCCCGACGCCGACCGTGCCGCCCCGGGGTGGCCTCGCCGACCGCCTGCGGGGTCTCCTCGAGGCCGGCCAGCGTGCCATGCCGGCGCCGCTCCAGGTGGGGCGTCGGGACGAACCACCCGCCCGCGAGGACGTCTGACCGATGGCCGAACCGAACAGCCCCGGCGAGCGCAGCTCCGCGCAGCGTCAGGCCGATCATGACGGCCTCGCCCGCCTGTCGGAGACGCTCGTCCCGGCGCTCGTCTCGAAGCTCAACGCCAGCGGCCTGGGCGAGCTCGAGGTCCGCGAGGGAGACTGGCGGATCCGCCTGCGCCGGCCCGCGGGCGGGGCCCCCTTCGGACGTCGCGCGGAGCGCCCCCGGCTCGGCGTCCACCCTCCGGGTCACGCCCCGGCCCAGGGCGCGGTCGCCACGACCGCTCACGCCGCCGTCTCGGGCGCCTCGGGCGCCCCGGGCGCCGCGGCGGTCACGGACCCCGAGCCCCGGCGCGAGGCCGCCACGTCGCCCGCGGTCGGCGTCTTCCGCCCCGGCGTCTCCGTGGGGACGCGGGTCCGGGCCGGCGACCGGATCGCAATCGTGGACCTGCTCGGCATCCCCCAGGACGTGGTGGCCCCGATCGATGGTGTCCTGGCGGAGGTCCTCGCCCAGGGCGGGGACGCGGTGGAGTACGGCGAGGAGGTCGCCGTGGTCGAAGCGCCGCCGGAGCGGGCCCCGACCGGTGACGGCGACCCCGCGGACCGGGAGGCCTGAGGGTGGTCAGCCGCGTCCTGATCGCGAACCGCGGGGAGATCGCCCTGCGCGTCCTCCGCGCCTGCCGGACGCTGGGGATCGAGGCCGTCGTCGCGTACTCCGAGGCGGATCGCACCTCGCTCCCGGCGATGCTCGCCGACGAGGCCATCTGCATCGGTCCCCCGGATGCCCGGCGCTCCTACCTCTCGGCGCCGGCGATCATCTCCGCTGCGCTGGTGACCGGGTGCGACGCGATCCACCCCGGCTACGGCTTCCTGTCCGAGGACGACGCCTTCGCGGACGCGGTCCGCGCCCACGGCCTCACCTTCATCGGCCCGCCCGCGGACGTCCTCGAGCGGTTCGCGTCCAAGGAGGAGACCCGACGGCTGCTCGCCGCCCACGGCCTGCCCACGATCCCGGGGTCGGGGCTGCTGCTGGACGAGGCCCAGGCGCTCGAGGAGGCGGCCCGCGTCGGCTACCCGGTCCTGGTCAAGCCGTCCGCCGGCGGTGGCGGCAAGGGCATGCGTCTCGTCCGCTCCCCGCGTGAGCTGGCCGCGGTCCTCCCGATCTGCCGCTCCGAGGCCAAGGCAGGGTTCGGCGACGATTCGCTGTACCTGGAGCGCTGGCTCGAGGACAACCGCCACGTCGAGGTCCAGGTGGCCGTGGACCGGTTCGGCCACGGCGTCCACCTGTGGGAACGGGACTGCAGCGTGCAGCGCCGGCACCAGAAGATCCTCGAGGAATCGCCATCCCCGGCCATGACCGCCGCCGGCCGCCGCGAGCTGGCCGAACGGGCGATCGAGGCTGTGGTCGCCGCCGGCTACGAGAACGTCGGGACCCTCGAGTTCCTCGTCGACAACGACGGCAACGCCTACTTCATCGAGATCAACTGCCGCATCCAGGTGGAGCACCCGCTCACCGAGATGCTCACCGGGATCGACCTCGTCGCCCTCCAGATCCGGATCGCCTCCGGCGAGCCGCTGGGCTTCACCCAGGAGGACGTCCCCCAGCGCGGGCACGCCATCGAGTTCCGCATCAATGCCGAGGACCCGGCCCACGACTTTCGCCCGGGCTCCGGCACGATCGAGCGCATGAACGTACCCGGCGGACCCGGGGTGCGGTTCGACTCCCACGCCTACACCGGCTACGAGATCCCGCCGTACTACGACTCGCTGCTGGGCAAGCTCATCGTCTGGGGGCCGACCCGCGAGGCGGCGATCGCCCGTGGCCGCGCCGCCCTGAGCGAGCTCGTGGTGGAAGGCGTTGTCACCAACGCGGCCATCCAGCGTGCGATCCTGACCTCGGCGCCGTTCCTGGACGGCAAGTTCACGACCAACCTGCTGGACCGCGTGGGCGCCGCCGCGTTCCTCGCCGGTGCGGAGCGCGCCGGATGACCATCGCGGCCATCCGTCGCGTGTGCAGCCCTGCATCGACCCCCGTGCAGGTCCTGTCCGCGCCGGTCCACACTCCCGTCGCAGCCAACCGGAGAGCCCCGTGACCGACGCCAATCCCGCCCCCTCGGCCGATGCCGCCACCCAGACCGGGACGGTGCACTCGGTGAGCGAGATCCAGGGCCTGATCCCGCATCGCTGGCCGTTCCTGCTCGTGGACCGGATCGTCGAGTACGACCCCGACGCGAAGCGCATCGTGGGCATCAAGGCCGTGACGGCCACCGAATGGTTCTTCCAGGGCCACTTCCCGGGCCTGCCGGTCATGCCCGGCGTCCTCCAGGTCGAGGCGCTCGCCCAGACGATGGGCATCTACGTCGCCAAGCAGCCGGGGTTCGGGGACCGGATCGGGCTGTTCGCGGGCATCGACGAGGTCCGCTTCAAGCGGGTCGTTGTTCCCGGTGACGTCCTGCGGCTCGAGATCACCATGGAGAAGCTGGGCAGCCGGTTCGGCAAGGGCCGTGGCGTCGCGAGCGTCAACGGCGAGACGGCCTGCGAGGGCCTGCTGTCGTTCGTCATCCCGCCCGCCGGGGTGCTGCGGTGACCCGAATCGCCGTCCTCTCTGACGTGCACGGGAACCTGCGTCGCCCTGGAGGCCGTCCGGGCCGAGCTCCGCCGCGAGAAGCCGGACGCGGTCCTGGTCGCCGGTGACCTCGTCCTCAACGGCCCCGACCCGAACGGCGCCATCGACGCGCTGCGCCTCCTCGAAGCCGAGGGTGCGCTGATCGTCTCGGGCAACACGGACATCGCGGTGGGGGACTTCGACTACGGCGCGGCCTTCCCGCAGTACCAGGACGGCATCCCTGACACGATTCGCGAGGCTGCCGAGTGGGCCCACGACGAGCTGGGCGACGATCAGCTCGACTGGCTGCGCCGGCTGCCGGCCGAGCGCCGGATGCGTGGCGACGGGGACACGCTGGTGCTCGTGGTGCACGCCTCCCCGGGCTCCCAGACCCGCGGTTTCGACCAGGCGCTCGACGCGAACGTCATTTTCGAGCGCGCGGCCGCCACCGACGCCCGGGTCATCTGCGTGGGCCACACCCACGTGCCGGAGGTCCGCGACCTCGGCTGGAAGGTGATCGTCAACTGCGGCAGCGCCGGCTATGTGTTCGACGGGGACCCCACCGCGTCCTGGGCGATGGTGACCGTCACCGACGGCGTCGTGGATGCCGAGATCCGCCGGACCCCCTTCGACGCCCTGGCCGTCGCCAACGCCATCTCGGCCCGCGGGCTCCCTGGTGACGTGTACCGCGCCGCCACCGTCCGGACGGGGAAGCTGGTGCGATGAGCTGGGCGTGGCCGGAACGCCCCCGCCGCGTGGTGGTCACCGGGATGGGCATGGTCTCCGCGCTCGGCGGTGACGTCGCCTCCACGTGGGACGGGCTCGTGGCCGGGCGGTCCGGCATCCGGGCCATCCAGCACATCGACGCGTCGCGGCTCGCGGTGAGGATCGCCGGCGAGGTCCCCGACTTCGACCCGTCGGCCGTCCTGGATCGCAAGGACATGCGCCGCACGGACCGCTACATCCAGTTCGCGCTCGTCTGCGCCCGGCAGGCCCTCGACGCCGCCGGCCTCCCCGGCCGGCTCGACGACGACCTCGCGACCCGGTCGGGGGTCATCGTGGGGTCTGGCCTGGGTGGCGTGGCGACGCTGTTCGACAACGTGCTCGTGATGGGGCAACGGGGTCCCGACCGGATCTCGCCGTTCTTCATCCCGATGGGGATCGCGAACGTGGGGGCCGGCCAGGTGGCGATCGCGACCGGCGCCGTCGGGCCGAACTTCGCCACCGTGTCGGCCTGTGCCAGCGGCGGCCACGCGCTGGGCGAAGCCTGGGAGACGATCAGGCGCGGCGACGCGGACCTGATGATCGCGGGCGGCGTCGAGGCGGGCATCCACGAGGCGACGATCGGCGGGTTCGCGTCGATGAAGGCGCTGTCCACCAGGAACGACGACCCCGAGGCCGCGTCGCGTCCGTTCGACCGGGACCGCGACGGCTTCGTCATCGGGGAGGGTGGCGGGGTGCTGATCCTGGAGGCCCTCGAGCACGCCGAGGCTCGGGGGGCCGCGCCCCTGGCCGAGCTGGTCGGGTACGGTGCCACGGCCGATGCCTCGCACATCACCCTTCCGGCCGCCGGTGGCATAGGTGCCGTGCGTGCCGCCCGGCGGGCGCTCGACAAGGCCGGCATGGCACCCGACGAGATCGACCACGTCAACGCCCATGCGACGTCCACGCCCGAGGGCGACAAGGCGGAGCTCCAGGCGATCCGGACGGTCTTCGGCGATCATGCCCCGAACGTCGCGGTGACGGCCATCAAGTCGATGATCGGCCACACGCTCGGCGCCGCCGGTGCGATCGAGGCGATCGCCACGATCATGGCGCTCCGGGAAGGGTGCGTGCCGCCGACGATCAACCTCGATGCCCCCGACGAGCTCGCCCAGGGGCTGGACCTGACGCCCAACGTCGCAACCCGCAGGCCACTGCGCGCGGCCGTCTCGAACTCGTTCGGGTTCGGCGGGCAGAACACCGCGCTGGTGTTCCGGCGGTGGGACGCATGAGCGTCGAACGCAACGATCCGCTGGAGGAGCAGCCGATGGCCGACGCGAGTCTCGCCGAGGAGACGGGGCAGGTGGAGCCAGTGGCCGTCGGCCCGGGCGATCCGGACCCGACGCACCCCGGGAATGGCGCGGCCGGCCCGGACCAACTGGACGACCGCGCCCCGGACCGCGCCGGACGACGGCGCCCCGGCCGCGCCGGACGCGCGCCGACCGCGGCGGTGATGATGCCGCCCTGCTCTCGCTCGTGGACCGGTTCGCGGCGGTCCTGGAGCGGAGCGATCTCGGCGAGCTGGAGGTGACCGCCGGCGGCACCACCATCATCCTGCGCGCACCGTCCGCAATCGAGCGGGCCCTGGCCTCGACCGGCCCCTTGTCCTCCGGCGAAGGTCTGCCCGCCCTCGTCGGGGCCGCGTCGGCCCAGGGGGGTGGCGCCCAGGCCCAGGCGACGACGCAGGCCGCCCCGGCCGCGAGGCCGTCCGTGAAGGCGCCGCTGACCGGGATCTTCTACGGCGCGCCATCGCCAGGCGCCACGGCCTACGTCGCGGTCGGCGACCACGTGTCGGTGGGCCAGATCATCGGCCTGATCGAGGCGATGAAGCTGTTCAACGAGATCAAGAGCGACCTCGCGGGGCGCGTCGCCCGGATCTGCGCGGACAACGGGGCGCTGGTGAAAGCGAAGCAGGCGCTGATCGAGGTCGAGCCAGCATGACCATATCCGCACCGAAGGCGGTCCGTCTCACCGGTTGGGGGCGGTACGCCCCGCCCCAGGTCCTGACCAATGCGGACCTCGAGCGCATGGTCGACACGAACGACGAATGGATCGTGAGCCGCACCGGGATCCGTGAGCGGCGCGTGGCGGGGGCGCACGAGACCACCGCCTCGATGGGCGCGACCGCCGGCCTCCGTGCGATCCGCACGGCGGGTCTCGAGCCCGACGAAATCGACCTGATCATCCTGGCCACGCTCACACCCGACTACTGGATGCCGTCGACGGCGGCGCTGGTCAAGGAGGCCATCGGCAACTCGAGGGCCGCCGCGTTCGACGTCTCGGCCGCCTGCTCGGGTTTCGTGTACGCCTATGCGACGGCGACCGCGTACATCACGGCCGGCCTCGCGAAGCACGCGCTCGTCATCGGTGCGGAGCTTCTCACCCGGTTCCTGGACTACTCCGACCGGGCCACCTGCATCCTGTTCGGCGACGGGGCGGGCGCCGTCGTCCTGTCCGCCTCGGACGAGCCGACGGCCACGGTCGGCATCGAGCTCACGACCGAGCCGCAGGGCGCGTACATGATCTGGCTGCCCGCCGGCGGCTCGACCAGCCCGTCCTCCGCCGAGACGATCGCCCGCGGCGAGCACAAGATCCGGATGGAGGGCCGCGAGACATACCGGTTCGCCACCCGGACGCTGGCGTCGACCGCGCTCGCCGCGGTGGGTAAGGCGGGCTGGGAGTCGGGTGACGTGGACCTGTTCATACCGCACCAGGCCAACATCCGCATCATCGAGGCCGTGGCCAAGGGGCTCGGCCTCCCGATGGACAGGATGTTCGTCAACCTGGACCGGTACGGGAACACCTCCGCCGCGTCCGTGCCGATCGCGCTGGCCGAGGCCGTCAACGAGGGCCGGGTCAGGGTCGGCGACAAGCTGGTGTTCGTCGCCTTCGGCGCCGGCTTCACCTCGGGTGCCGTCGCCATGGAGTGGACCGCGGACCCGGCGGCCGGACCACGGGGCGACGCCTCCGTCCGGCCCGAGGATGTGACCATCCGCAAGCCCGTGGACTGGGACTCCGTGGACCCGATCCCGCCGGCCCTGGTGGAGGTCCTCAACCGGCCGCTGCCCGTCGATCTGGACCTGTCCGATGTCGTGCCGGGTGTCCCCGAGCACGCCCACCCGTCAACCCGCTGAACCCGCGCGGGTCGGCCCGCTGAACCCGGACGCGGGCCGCGCGCCCGGGCCAATCCAGGAGGGAGCACCGAATGATCGATCTCACCGGCAAGGTCGCCATCGTGACCGGCGGCTCGCGCGGCATCGGCCGTGCGGTCTCGCTCATGCTGGGGCGGCAGGGTGCCGACGTGGCGTTCATCGATCGGGCGGCCTGCCTCATCGATGACCACACCAAGGGCGACGTCGAGGCGCTCGGCCGGCGCTCGATCTGCGTGGGCGGCGACGTGACGTCACCCGAGTCCTGCGCGGAGACCGTCGAGGAGACGCTCAAGGCGTTCGGCCACATCGACATCCTGGTCAACAACGCCGGCATCACCCGCGACGACCTGGCCATGCGGATGAGCGACCAGGCCTGGGCCGACGTGCTCAACGTCAACCTGACCGGCTCGTTCTACATGGCGCGCGCGGTCCTGCGGCCGATGCTCAAGCAGCGGTCGGGGCGGATCGTCAACATGTCCAGCGTCTCCGGGCAGATGGGCAACGCGGGCCAGGCGAACTACTCGGCGTCCAAGGCCGGCCTGATCGGCCTGACCAAGGCGCTCGCACGCGAGGTGGCGTCGCGCGGGATCACGGTGAACGCGGTCGCCCCCGGCTTCGTCGTGACCGAGCTGACCAACGGCCTGCCCGACAACGTCAAGGACGCGATCAGGGGCGCGACGCCGCTCGGCCAATTCGCCACCCCGGACGAGATCGCCGCCGCCGTGACCTTCCTTGCCTCCGACGAGGCCGCGTACATCACGGGCCAGGTGCTCGGGGTCGACGGCGGCCTCGCGATGATGTAGCGGTGCCGTTCAGCGTCGAGGAGACCTCGATCCCGGAGGTCAGGATCGTCCGGCCGCGTGTCTACCCGGACGAGCGGGGCTGGTTCGCCGAGGTCCTCCGCGTGGACGCCTTCGCCGGCCTCGGGCTCCCGGACCGGTTCGCCCAGGTGAACCAGTCGCGCTCGGTGCGCGGTGTCGTCCGCGGTCTCCACTTCCAGTGGGAGCCTCCGCAGGGCAAGCTCATGCGGGTGGTCACGGGGCGCGCCTTCATGGTCGCCGTGGACGTCCGGCCCGGCTCGCCCACGCTCGGCCGCTCGGTCACCCTCGAGGCCGCGGCCGACGAGCCCGTGCTGTTCTGGGCTCCGGCGACGTTCGCGCGGGGGTTCGCGGCGCTGTCTGACGTGGCGGAGATCGAGTACTTCTGCACGGCTCCGTACAATCCCGCGAGCGAGACGGGGATCCGCTGGGACGACCCGGACATCGCGATCGTGTGGCCGGTCGACCGGCCGATCCTCTCGCCCAAGGACGCCGCCGCGGGCTCGCTCGCGGACTGGCTGGCCCGTCCGGAGTCCGCGCTGCTGGCCGGTCCCGGACCCGGCTGACCTTTCCCGCCAGCCACCCGGGCCCCTGTCGCCGGTACCTTCGATTGGTGCCCGGCGGCACCTCCCGGTGGCAGCATGGCCGTCGTGCAGCGCATCGAATCGGCCACGGGGCCGACCATCCTCCGCCGGCGCCAGTCGGGCTCCTCCTCCCGGCTGCACACGACCGTGTTCGCGGGCGGCCTTGTCCTGCTGGCCCTCGGCCTGATCGGGTGGGCGCTGGGCGGCGGACCGACGTCCGTGGAAGACGTGATCCTCGTCCTCGACCTGACGGTTGGCGGCACGATCCTGTGCACGAGCGCCCTGGTCGGTCGGGCACGGGCCGCGGAGGCACGACGCGACGGACAGCTGCGCGTCCTCCAGCTCGCCGCAAAGCGCATGAGCGCCAGCCAGACGCCCGTCGAGATCGGCCGCGCGGTCGTCGAGGAGATGCGCTCGGTCATCGACTACCACAACGCCCGGGTGTACCTGCTGGAGGCCCCGGACGATCTCGTGCCGGTCGTGTTCGAGGGTCGGGTCGGTGCCTACGAGAAGGTCGACCTCGACATCCTGCGGACGAAGGTGGGCGAGGGCTTCACGGGCTGGGTCGCCAGCCATGGGATGGCGATCCGCGTGGACGACGCGGAGGCGGACCCGCGGGGCGAGACGATCCCGGGCACCGACGATGTGGACGAGTCGATGCTCGTCGTGCCGATGGTGCACGACGACACGCTGGTCGGGGTGATCACGCTCTCGAAGCTCGGCCTCCGCCAGTTCGACGACGACGACCTCCGTCTCCTCTCGATCATGGGCGACCAGGCCGCGACGGCGTTCTCGGGTGCCGGGCACGTGGCAGAGACCCGGCGGCTTGCCGCGGAGCTGCGCCAGCTGCTCGACATGAGCAGTGCCCTTTCCCGGTCGCTGGACCCGAAGGACGTCGCCATCCTGATGGCGGAGCACCTGGCGCGAGCGGTCGGAGCGGAGCATGCCCAGATCAGCGACTGGGATCGGCCGAACGACCGGCTGCGGACGCTCGGCTGCTACCCGGCGGACATGCGGTCGATGATCGCCGACTACTACCCGCTGGCCGGCTACCCGGAGACGATGCGGGTCCTCTCCGACCGCTCGATCGCGGTGCTGGATGCAGAGGACCCGTCCGTCGACCCGGCCGAGGCGATCCTCCTGCGGGAGGAAGGGATGCGCGGCCTGGTGATGCTCCCGCTGATCGCCAAGGGCGAGGCAATCGGCCTGGTGGAGCTCAGCTCGTGCTCGCGGCCGAGCAGCGATCCCGGCCAGATCGCCCTGGCGACGGCCATGGCGAACGAGGCTGCGATGGCGCTCGAGAACGCGCGTCTGTACGAGACGGCGCGCAACCTCGCGGACCGGGACCCGCTGACGGGCTTCTTCAACCACCGGTACCTGCACGAGCGCCTGTCCGAGGAGATCGTGCGCGCCGTCAGGAACCGGCAGCCGCTCAGCGTCATCATGCTGGACCTCGATGACTTCAAGCTCGTGAACGACACGTTCGGACACGTGTACGGGGACCAGGTGCTCGTCCACGTGGCCTCCCTGGTCCGGTCGACGCTGCGCGCGTCGGACGTGGCCGCGCGCTACGGGGGCGACGAGTTCGCGCTGATCCTGCCCGAGACCGCACGGGAGGAGGCGGGCCGGGTCGCGGACCGGATCCTCGATGCGTTCCGGGCCTCGCCGTTCGCGGCAGAGGGGCGCGGCTCCTTCCCCATCGGTGCCTCCATCGGGATCGCGACCCACCCGTTCGACGGGCGCTCCGCCACGGACCTGATCGCGATCGCCGACATCGGCCTCTACGACGCCAAGGACGCCGGCGGTGGCGTCGCCTTCGCGGGTCGCACCACCGCGGGCGTGGCGGGCGAGAATTCGCCGGTGTCGTCCGTCCCCATGATGCGCCGCCACCGCGCGTCGCCGGATGCGGCGCCGGTCGGGACGGGTCCGGTGGGGTCCGGACCGGCCTGACCCCGTACGCAAGTACCGGGCACCGGCCGCCATCAGTACTGGGCCGCGGGCTTGCCGTCAGCCCCGTCCGGGCCCCATCCTGTGACGCAGGGTGAGAATCCGGGGCAGCGAGCTGGGGGAGTTCGGGTTTCGCGGGGATCCGCGAGCCCTGGCCCGACGCCCTGTCGTGACCGCCCTGGCCGTCCTCGGACTGGTGGCTGCCGGCCGGCTCGCCGTGGCGCGTCAGCCCATCGACCTCCTCGTGCTGGCCCTGGTGGCCGTCGCCGCGCTCGGTGCGCTCGTGGAGCGCCACGATGCCGCCGGCCCGGCGGCCAGCCGTCGCACCGAGGCGGAGTCCTTCGCGCGCGTCCTCCGCGGCCTCGCCCGCTCCGTCTCCCCCGACGCCATCGTGGATGCGATCGTCGAGGAGCTCGGCACCGGGACCGGGGCCGATCACGTGGTGGTCGTGCGCCGCCGGCCCGAGACGCGCAACCTGGAGGCGATCCTCTCCTCGCCGCGCGTCGGCGCCCCGGCCTCGAGGACGTACCTGCCGCTCAGCGTCCTCGAGGATCCGGCCGAGGACCGGGCGCTGGCCGACCTCGCGATCGCGGTGTCCCGGGGGCGGCGGATGACGGCGGTGCCGATCGAGCCGGACGCGTATGGCGGACCGCAGCTCGTGCCGCTCGGGATCCCCATGAGCCTCCACGGGGCGTCCGGCTCGGCCGGCCCCCCGTTCGACCGGGGCCATGACGCGACGGCCGTCGCGACACTGCAGCCCCCGCAGCGCCGTCCGGGGCATGCGTCGCCGTCCCGCGCGGGGGCGGACCAGCGGATCGCAGACCGCATCGCCGACCGGGTCGGGGACCTGTACGGCCTGCGGAGCCTCCTCGCGGCCCCGCTCCGCATCGATGGCAGGGTCGAGGGCGCCGTGGTGCTGTCACGCCGGACCGGGTCGTGGCCTGCGAGCGCACACCGGATCCTGGAGGCATCGGCCGTCGAGGCCTCCGCGGCGCTCGCCCGCATGTACTCGCTGCGCGACGCCGAGGCCCGCGCGACCACGGACGCGCTCACCGGCCTGCCGAACCGCCGCTACTTCGACGAGTACGTCGGCCTGCTCGCGGGCCGGCGCCGTGCCGAGGATCGCGTGGGCGTGCTGATGATCGACATCGACCGGTTCAAGAGGCTCAACGACACGTTCGGCCACGGCGTCGGTGACCACGTCCTGCGCGAGGTTGCCCAGGCCATCGCCGGTGCCGTGCGCGAGGGGGACGTTCCCGCGCGCTTCGGCGGCGAGGAGTTCGCGGTGCTGCTGCGGAACCCGGGCCGGGACATCGCTGTCGAGGTGGGGGAGAGGGTCCGACGCGCCGTGTCATCCCTGGACCTGCGCCGGATGGGCGTGCCGGGCGTCAGCGTCTCGGTGGGCGTCGCCGTGGCCGACTCGCAGGAGATGGCGCCAGAGCTCGTGATCGACGAGGCCGACCGCGCGCTGTACCGCGCGAAGCGGGCCGGCCGGGATCGGGTGGTCGCGGCGTAGCCTGTAGCCGTGCGGGCGGCGGTCTCGTTGGGGAGCGGGACCCGTACCATGCGGGCGTGACGACCACCAACGATGACCTCGCGCGGACCTTCCACGAGATCGGCGACATCCTCGAGGTCAAGGGCGAGATCCCGTTCAAGACCATCGCGTACCACCGCGCCGCCGACGCAATCGCGAAGGCGCCGTTCGACGTCGCGTCGACCTACGCGGGCGGTGACCGCCGCGCCATCGCGGGCGTCGGCCAGGCAATCGGCGACAAGATCGTGGAGATGGCGACCACCGGCCACGTCGCGCTCCACGACCGACTGCGGGGGGAGGTCCCGCCCGGCGTTGTGGACCTGCTCCGGATCCCCGGTGTGGGGCCGAAGACCGTGCGCCAGGTCTGGGAGGGCCTGGGGATCGAGAGCATCGAGGACCTGCGCCGCGCAGCCGAGACGGGCCGCCTGCGAGGGCTGAAGGGGATCTCGGCCGGCACCGAGCAGCGGATCCTCGAGGGGATCACACTCGTGGAATCCCGGCCGCAGCGACTCCTGCTCGACGCGGCGCAGGCGATCTCGGACGCGCTCGTCGCGAGGCTCGAGGGAACCCCCGGCGTCGCCCGGATCGTCCAGGCGGGTTCGCTGCGCCGCCGGCGCGAGACGATCGGTGACCTCGACCTCCTCGTCGAGACCGACGATCCCGGGACCGTGATCGACCGCTTCGTCCAGCTTCCCGGCGTGGAGGCGGTCCTCGGCGCGGGCAGGGCGAAGGCCGCCATCCGGCTGGCCGGTGGGCCGCAGGTGGACCTGATGGTCATGCCGCCCGGCGAGGCCGGGACGTACCTGGTCCACTTCACGGGGTCCGCCGCCCACAACGTGAGGCTCCGGGGCATCGCGCGCGACCGGGGCTGGAGCCTGTCCGAGAAGGGTTTCCTCCGGCTCGACGCCGAGGGGGAGCCCGCGACCGGCGACGCGGCCGAGCTCCGCACGTTCCCGGACGAGGCCGGCGCGTACGGCTTCCTCGGCCTGCCGGTCATCCCCCCGGAGCTTCGCGAGGACGA
Source organism: uncultured Chloroflexia bacterium (assembly GCA_963776395.1). Classification (GTDB taxonomy): domain Bacteria; phylum Chloroflexota; class Limnocylindria; order Limnocylindrales; family CSP1-4; genus CAIXZV01. Next base: position 118,067 of record CAVZML010000006.1, read on the forward strand.
GGGCGAGGTCGACGCAGCATACGGGGGCCGCCTGCCGTCGCTGGTCACGCTGGGCGACCTGCACGGGGACCTGCACAGCCACTCGGACTGGAGCGACGGCGTGCATGCGATCGAGGTCATGGCCGACGCAGCCCGCCGCCGCGGGTACGCCTACCAGGTGCTGACCGACCACACTCAGAGCCTCGGGATCGCGCGCGGCCTCGAGCCGGGCCGCGTGGAGCTGCAGCGGGCCATCATCGCCGGGCTCAACGCGGGCTACGCGCGAGACGAGGCGTCCGGGGTCCTGCCGCCGGGCGCCGACCCGGGCGGCTTCCGCCTGCTCCATGGCTGCGAGCTGGAGGTCCGTGCCGACGGCAACCTCGACTACGACGACGATCTCCTCGCCCAATTCGACCTCGTCGTGGCGTCCGTGCACGTCGCGCGGCGCCAGCCGCGGGCCGATCTGACGCGCCGGACCCTCAACGCCATCCGCAGCCCGCACGTGGACGTCATCGCCCACCCCGCCGGGCGGATGATCCAGGACCGGGACGACCTGGACCTCGACTGGGACGCCGTGTTCGAGGCCGCGGCGGCGACCGGGACGGCGCTGGAGATCAATGGCTCGCCGCACCGCCTGGACCTGGCGCCCGAGCGGGCCCGCCAGGCCGCGGCGGCCGGGTGCCTGATCGCGATCGACTCGGACGCGCACCGGACCGAGGAGCTTGGCTACGTCCGGTGGGGCGTGGACCAGGCGCGGCGGGCGTGGCTGGAGCCGGGGCGCGTGCTCAACACCCGCCGACGGGACGACCTGCTGGCCTGGGTCGGGGCGAAGCCCTCGCGGGTCTGACGCCCCGCGTCCCCGGCCCGCCGCCGGCCGGCTCGGCACCATCGCGTCGCGGCCCGCCGCCGGCCGGCTCGGCACGATCGCGGTCCCTCGCCACCATCGCCGTCCGTCGGCTGCCGACACCGCTCGGCTGCGGCACCCCCGCCCGACGTACCATCGGCCGCGATGCAAGCGCCAGATCCCACGTCGGCGGACGGTCGCCGCGAGCTCGTGCTCGTGGCCGTCCTGCTCGTTGCCATGGCGCGCCTGGTCCAGGAGCCGGGCGCCGCCGTCGTGGCGATCCTGCTGCCGATCGTGATCCTGGTCGCGGGCGCCGGGATGATCGGCGACGAGGCACCGGCGCGGACCATCCCGGCGCTGCTGGTCCCCGCCGTCCTCACGGGCGGCGCCGCAGCGGCGATCCAGCTCGTCCCGCCCGGCCTGGGCCTGGTCCCGTGCCTCGCGGCGTTCGCATTCCTGCTGGACCGGACGCTTGCCCTGGAGATGCGGCTCCTCGCCCAGACCGGTGGTGCGACCGACGCCGATCGGGCACGTGTCCTGCTGGCGGCGGTGGCCGCATCGTTCGTCGCGTTCACCGGCGTCGCGGCGCTCGTGCCCGGCGGGATGGCCGAGCCAGGCGGAACTGTGACGGGCACGACCACGGCCCTGACCGAGGGCTGGCTGGGCGTCCTCGCGGCGGCCGACGCGCTCGTCGCCGGCATCCTCGGCTTTCGTGTCGCGGCGTTCCGCTACGGCACGCTGAGGGACGCGGCCCGCTCGGCCCTGACATACGCGATCGTGGTCGCCGTCGCGGCCGGCGCCGTCCGCGCGATCGACCTGCCGCGCCTCGTCGGACCGGCCGTGCTCACGCTCGTCTTCTACCTCTGGGACGCGCTCCATGGAACGGCCCCGGCCCGGCGCCGGCAGCCGCGGTTCCTGTGGGAGACCCTGCTCCTGGTGGCACTCGCCGCGGTGGTGGTCGCCTGGAACGTCCGTCTCCGGCCCTGACTCGCACCCGGCCGACATCCGCCCGCCCGGCCCGGTGCCCGCCGGGCCACTCGTGTCACCCGCGCGACCGTCGAGTTTGACGCGACGTGGAGTTGGACGCCACGTCGAGTTTGACGCCAGGCGCGGAGGGTGCTAGAAACACGTGCCCGAGACCGTTGCCGATTTGGCGTGTCCGCCGCGACACGCCCCCGCCCGACGCGTCCCGATGGACCGAAAGGACTACCGCCACGTGACCTTCCCCGAGATCGACACCGCCGCCCAGACGCCCGCCGGCCAGACGCGCCTGAAGCGCCAGCTCGCCGAGCAGGCCATCGCGCTCGCCACCGCCGCGCGCTGGGTCGATGCGGCCGAGACGAACCGGCGCCTGCTGGAGCTCGGGCCCGATTCGGAGGCGGAGAACCGCCTCGCCAAGGCGCTCTGGGAGATGGGCGACCTCGGCCTCGCCCGGGAGCACTACCAGAAGGCCCTTGCGCTCGATCCCACGAACCGGATCGCCGAGCGCAACATCGACCGGCTCAAGGTGCTGCTGGTCGAGGCGGGCTCGAAGACCGTCGCGGCCAAGCCCGGCTCCAAGGCTCCGGTGAGCATCTTCGTCGAGGAGACCGGCAAGACCGGGTTCGCGCACCTCACGAACCTCGCCCGCCCCGCGGAGCTCGCCCAGGTCAACCCCGGTGATGCGGTCGAGCTCGTCCCCGAGGCGAACCGCCTCATCGCCATCAGCAACGGCGTCCGGATCGGCGTCGTCGAGCCGCGCGTCGCGGCCCGCCTGCTGAAGCTCATGGCTGACGGCAACAAGTACCTCGCCGGTGTCACCTCGCTGGGCGACCGCGACGTGCGCCTCATCATCCGAGAGGTCTTCCAGGACCCGCGCAACTACGGCAAGGTCAGCTTCCCGACCGCCGCCAAGTCCACCGACCTGCGCCCGTACACCAAGGGCACGCTCGTCCGCGAGGACGAGGAGCTCGAGGACGACCTCGAGGACGACGTCGAGGACGAGGAGATCGAGAACCTCGACCGGGTCCTGCCGCCGGAGGAGACGACGGACGAGGCATTCGTCGAGGAGACCGACGAGCTCGACGAGCCGTAGGCCGAGAGCTCGACGAGCCGCAGGCCGCGAGCTGCAGGCCGCAGCGCAGCTCGCCGCCGCAGCGCGCCGCCGAGCCGCAGCTCGGCGCCGGCGCGCGTCCGGGCGGCCCTCGTCCGGGACGCGACTCGCCGGGCGCTCGTCTGCGACAATCGATCGATGGCGGGTCGAGCGCTCCTCCTGCGAGCCGAGCCGGGGTTCAGCCTCCCGGCGTTCGAACGCGCCGTCCCGCCGCCCCCGCCGGCCCTGGTCAATGCGCGCCTGGACGCCGGGTCGGCACCGGGCGACATCGTCCTCGACCCGTTCGGGCGCGGCGGTTGGGTCGCCCGGGCGGCCATCGATCGCCAGCGCAAGGCGGTCAGCCTCGAGGCCTCGGCGCTCGACCGCCTCCTCGCGGAGGTCGTGCTCCGGCCGCCAGATCTCCGGCACCTGGACGCCGCGATCCAGGCGCTGGCCGCCTCGGCACGCCGCGAGACGAGCCTCAAGCAGTGGATCAGCGACCGGTACGCGAGCCGGTGCGCGACCTGTGGCCGGCCCATCGTCGTGGACGAGGTCACCTGGGCGGCGGAGTCAACCGATGCCGACGGCAGGCCCGCGGGACCCCGACCGATCCGCAAGCACTATCGCTGCCCCGTCTGCCGGGACCAGCTCGGCGGGGGCGAGCAGCGCCAGGCCCCGCTCGACGCCTCGGACCTCGGCCGCGCCCTGGACCAGGAGGGCGCCGAGTTCCGGGAGAGCCTGCGCGACCGTTTCCCGGTCCTGGAGGGTGGCGAGCGCCTGCCCGATGAGCTGCTCGACCTCCACACCACCCGCCAGCTGGCCGCCCTGGGCACGATCCTCGAGCGGATCGAGAGCGACCTCCGGGCGGCGTCGATCGTCGCGGCGCTCCGCCTCGCCCTGCTCCACGCGGTCGCTCCCGCCAGCCGGCTCTCCACCTCCGCGGGCCGCGTGGCGCCGCTGCGCATCGGCGGCGGCCACGTCAAGCTGCCGGGCGGTGCGACGTGGCGGGAGCGGAACCCGTGGCTCGCCTTCGAGGACGGCGTTCGAGTCGTGCGCGGGTTCGTGCAGAGGCTCGAGAGCGGGGCGTGGGGCCCCGTCCCGGCACGGTTCGGCGAGGACCTCCGGAGCCTCACGGAGGGCGCCGCGACCGCCGTCCTCAGGCAGGCGACGCCGGCGGCGCTGGCGGCGCTGGGCATGGAGATGGAGCACCTCGCGGGAACGGCGATCAAGCCCCGCGTCCGTCTCGCCCTCGGGACGGCGCCACAACGCCCCGTCGCGGAGCGCCTGGCGTGGGCCTACCACGGCACCGCCTGGGTGCTGGGTCGCGAGGCCGCCGCCACGCTGCCGCTGGAGCCCCTGTTCGGGCCCGGCGTGCGCGCCGGCTGGGGCTGGCAGGCGTCGACGATCACCCGGACGCTGCGCGGGATCGAACCCGTCCTCGCCAGGGACGCCCGGGTCGTGATCCTCCTGGAGGGCGACGCGCCAGAGTCGCTCGTCGCCAGCGTCCTGGGCGGCGTGACCGCGGGCTACCGGCTGTCGGCCGCCCGCCTGCCCGAGCCCGGGCGCGAGAGCGGCGGGGTGGTGGAGCTGGTACCGCCCGGGCTCGGGCGCGGTGCCGGGCGGTCCCCGGACGCGGGCCAACGTCGTGCTCCCGCCCGTCCCCGGGGGTGCCGGCGACCCGTACCTCGTGCGGGGGGACCGGCTGTACGCCGCACCCGAGCGCCGAGTCAATGCCCCGTTCTCGCCGACCGAGGCGGCGACGGCCGTGGTCGAGGCTGCCGTCGAGGTCCTCAAGCTCCGCGGCGAGCCGGTCAGCTTCGGCGGCCTGCTGGGCGAGATCCTGGTCGGCCTCGACCGGACCGGGCACCTCCGACGCCTCGTGCGGCCACCCGCCCCCGTGGAGGACGTGGACGCGGCCTCGGCCGACACCGCAGGTGCGCCGTCCGCCGACGCTGCCGATGCGCCGGCGCCCGGCACGTCCTCGCGAGCCGCGGCACCCGGACCGGGAGCCCCGAGGTCCGACGGTGACCCGGCGCCGGCGACACCCGCGGCCCACGGGGCGCACGCGGCGCACACCCCCGCCGACCACGTGGAGAGGATCCTCGCGCTCGTGCGTGAGGCCCTGGCCGGCGCAGATGGCCGCCGCCTGGTCCAGGTGGCCGAGGATCGCTGGTGGCTGGGTGAGCGCGCCGACCGCGACGCCGCGGCCGTGCCGCTGGCCGACCGCGTGGAGTGGGCCGTCTACAGCCTCCTGTCCACGGCCGGTCCGCTGTCCGAGGGGGCGTTCCTGGACCGCGTCGCCGGCCTCTTCACCGGACCGGACGTCCCCGACGAGGCCCTGGTCCGCGCCTGCCTCGAGAGCTATCGCAGCCGGGCCTCCACGCCGGACCGGCTGGTCACGAGCGACGATGTCGCGACCCGGACGCGGGAGCACGGGGAGATCATCGGCGCGCTGGTCGACATCGGTCACCGCCTCGGTTTCTCGTGCTGGATCGGGGCGCGCCAGCAGGAGCGGCGCTACCGGAAGGGTCGTCTGCACGAGCTGCTCGACCAGCGAGAGCTGTCGGGCCCTCCGTCCCTCGGCAGGGTCCGCCGCGAGGACCTCGAAGATGTCGACGTCGTCTGGTACGTCCGGGGCCGCGCCGCGATCGCGTGGGAGGTGGAGTGGACCGCGATGGTCGGCGAGACGGTCCTCCGGCGTCACGTGCGCGTGGCCGTGGACGACCGCCTCGTCCGCATCCTGGTGGTCCTCCCGGAACGCGCCGAGCTCGTCCGGCACAAGCTGGAGCGGAGCCCACTCCTCCGGTCGGGCCTCGAGGACGGTGGCTGGCACCTCGTCAAGGCGAACCATGTGCGGGACTGGGCCGAGCGGGAGTCGGTGTCGCTGGCCGACCTCGAGGCGCTCCTCGGCCTCGACCCGACGATCGAGCGCACGGGTGACCAGCTCCCACTGTTCGGCGGCTGACACTGTCGGCGGCTGACACTGTCCGGCGGCTGACACTGTCGGCGGCTGACCCGACAACGCGGGTACGCTTGGAGCCTTCACCCGGCCACCGGGCCAGTGCCCGGCGGCCGCCCCACTCCGACCCGAGGGATCCCTTCGTGAACGACGCCGCGCCCGTGCCGTCCCGTATCGACGACATCGCCGCCCGACTCTGGGAAGCGTTCCTCCACCTGTCGCCCACGACCGCAACCCTGTACGGCGACGACCGCTTCGACGACAGGCTCGATGACCCAGGCCCGGCGGGACGGGCCGCCACCCGGGCCCTGTTCGAGGGTGCCAGCCGGGAGGCGCAGGCGATCCCCGAGGAGGGCCTGGCCGTGGAGGACAGGATCACCCGGGACATGCTCCGCATCATCGCGGGCATCGTGGCCGAGGCGGACGACCTTGGCTTCCACGAGATCCGGGAGGTCGACCAGATCGACAACCCGATGACCGGGCTGGCCCAGCTGGCCCAGTTCCAGGCGGCCGACACGCCCGAGCGGCTCGAGCGCTGGCTGGCCAGACTCCGCGCATACGGACCGTACGTCGACGCCCGGATCCAGGTCATGCGAGACGGCGTGGCCTCGGGCCGGACCCCGGCCCGGATCGTCGCGGAGCGGCTCATCGGCCAGCTGCGGCCCACTGCCGCGCTGCCCGCCGACGAGGCTGTCCTGACGACGATGTCGCGCGTGGCCTCCGACGCCGATCGCGCGCGCGTCGCCGAGGTGGTCCGCGATGTCGTCCTCCCCGCCGACCGGCGCTACCTCGAGGTCCTCGAGCAGGACGTCCTGCCGGCCTCCCGCGAGCAGCCGGGCCTGGTCTCCGCGCCCGATGGCGAGGCCCTGTACCGGCATGCCATCCGCGCCTGGACGACCCTCGACATGGCTCCTCGAGACATCCACCAGGTCGGCCTGGACGAGCTGGCGATGATCGACGACGAACGTCGGGAGATCGCCCGCGCCGAGGGCTTCGGTGACGACGCAGCCGCGTATCGTCTCGCCCTTGCCAACGACCCGGCCAACCAGGCCGCGACTCCCGAGGACCTCGTTGCCCGGGCGACCGAGGATATCGAGCGCGCCGCCGCCGTCGCACCGACCGTTTTCGGGCGCCTGCCGCGGGCCGGCTGCGAGGTTCGTCCCGTGGAGGCGTTCAAGGAGCAGAACGCCCCGTTCGCCTACTACTTCCCGCCCGCCCTGGACGGATCGCGACCCGGCATCTACTACGTGAACACCTACGACCTGCCCAGTCGCGTCTACTCCAAGCTCGGGTCGACCACGTATCACGAGGCGATCCCGGGCCATCACTTCCAGATCACCCTGGAGATGGAGCACCCGAGCCTGAACATCTTCCGCCGGCTCGGAGCGAGGCTCGCGGGCGGCGCGTACGTCGAGGGCTGGGGCCTCTACGCGGAGCGTCTCGCGGACGAGCTGGGGTTGTACCGCAACGCGGCCGAGCGCTTCGGCATGCTGGACGCGCAGGCGTGGCGAGCCTCGCGGCTCATCGTGGACTCGGGACTGCACGGGCTCGGCTGGTCCAGGCAGCAGTCCGTGGACTGGCTCCTCGCAACGGGTCTCTCGGACACCGACGCGAACATCGAGACCGACCGGTACATCGCATGGCCCGGGCAGGCCCTGACGTACATGACCGGGATGCGCGAGATCCGGCGCCTGCGGCGGGAGCTCGAGGCTCGCGACGGCGACCGTTTCGACCTCAAGCGGTTCCACGACGAGCTGATCGGGCACGGATCCCTGCCGCTCGTGACCCTCGCCCGCGAGCTGCCGCGCTGGGTGACGCCGGCGGAGTAGGGGCCCCTCCGGGCGACCCACGTGGTCGCCCCCGCCGCTGGGGTCGCGGGTCTCGGGCGCCGGGGTCCCCGGCACCGTCTCGGGCGGGCGGGGAGGCACCGCGGACACCGCCCCGGCCCGGGTGTTCGTCTCGCCCCGGCGGACACGCGCGTCCGGGCTCCCGTGGACCACCGCCCCGGGCACATGGTGTTCAGCCCGGCGGACGCGCCCGGGCGGACGCGCTCATCTACTCGTGAAGCGAGTGGAAACGGGGCACTTGGCACGCCTCGGCGGTCGTCGATGAAGCCGCACGCAGGGGGAGAGCCGCGGACTCACGCAACGACTCGCGAGGATGGTACTGGCGCAACTCGGGCCCGCCTCAGCTGTGCTTCCACTCGTCTGGCAGGTAGCTGATCAGGTCCACGGTCGATCTGACGCCTCACCACTCACGTGACGGGTTGCTGCGCAGGTCCTCGGTCCGCCGGCCCGTTACCACCCGGGTGGCGAGTGAATTGGCATCGACCGGCGCCCGAACCGCACCCCGGCCTGGCGCCCGGAGGACCGGACGCCGCCCGGACGCCGAACTGGACGCCAGAACCGGACGCCCAAACCAGACGCCCAAACCGACCGGTGGCCAAACCGCACGTCGAACCGACGCACGGATGACTGGACGCCGGACCGCCGGCCAGGACGCCCGAACCAGACGCGCGGACGGGTCGCCGCCACCAGGACCGGTGGCCGTTCGGGTCGCCGGGGCCCGACCGATCCACGCGGATCTCCGCCGTTCAGGCCTGTTGGCGTGCGCATTTCGCAGTTGCGGCGGCTGTTGCAGACGATATTCGTGTTGACGGCCCGGACGAGGCTGTGGCACGATCGAGGTCAGCCGTTCCATAGCCCGCAACACGCGACCTCGAGAGGCGCTTGATCGCGGGCCCCGCACCCCGCCTCCCGGAGCCCGCCTCGAGCCCGCCTCGAGCCCGCCCGGAACCGCGGCGGCCGCCCTCCAGGGCTGCGGGTCGAACCCAGGAGGCATCATGACCGCTGCACCCATCTCGCGCCCCACCCCCAAGCTGGCTCGGAAGCGCCAGCTCGAGCTGTATCGCCGGGCGCTCGAGACGCTGCCGGGCGGCACGAACTCGAACTTCCGAGCCTGGGGCGAGGACACGGTCTACGTCGATCGTGGCAAGGGTGGCCGGGTCTGGGACGTCGACGGCAACGAGTACATCGACCTGCGGATGGGGTATGGCCCGGTCGTGCTCGGGCACGCCGACGACCGTGTCGACGACCACGTGAACGAGCGCATGCGGAATGGCGTGAGCTTCTCGCTCACCAGCGAGGACGAGGTCCGCGCGATGGAGCTCCTCACGGAGCTGAACCCCTGGGTCAAGAAGGCCCGGATGACCGTCTCGGGCACCGAGGCCACCATGCACGCGATGCGCGTCGCCCGGGCCTACACGGGCCGCACCAAGATCGTGAAGTTCGAGGGCCAGTACCACGGCGTTCACGACTACGCGCTGATCAGCGTGGCGCCCGAGAACATGGCCGACCTCGGCGACGAGGACAACCCGGTCGGGCTCGCGTGGGGTCGTGGCATCCCCGCCGAGGTCGCCGCGACGATCATCCCGGCGCGCTACAACAACATCGATCGGCTGCGCGCCCTGTTCGAACGACAGGGCCACGAGATCGCCGCCGTCATCGTGGAGCCGGTGCTGGGCAACGCCCAGGGCATCATGCCCAAGCCGGGCTTCCACCAGGCCATGCGCGAGCTGACCGAGGAGTTCGGGATCCTGCTGATCTTCGACGAGGTCAAGACCGGCTTCCGCTTCGCCCGAGGCGGCGCGGCCGAGTACTTCGGGATCACCCCGGACATCGCCACCTACGCCAAGGCGATGGGGAACGGGTACCCCGCCGCGGCCTTCGGCGGCACGGAGGAGGTGATGAGCGTCCTCCCCGACAAGGTCAGCCACGGCGGCACCTACGCCGGCAACCGCGTCGCGGCGGCAGCCACGGCAAAGGTCCTCGAGATCCTCCGCGACACGGACGCCCTGGCCACGATCCACGCGACGGGCGAGCGCATGCAGGCGGGCATCCGGGGCCTCCTTGACGCCAAGGGACTCGACTACATCATCACAGGCCACCCCTCGATGTTCGGGGTGATGTTCACGCAGAAGGTCGCGTCCGAGTACCGGGACTGGGCCACCACGGACCATGTCCTGTACGACGCGATCGCGGTCGGCATGCACGCCCGCGGGGCCATGCCGGAACCGGACAGCCGCGAGCCCTGGTTCATCTGCGAGGCGCACGCCCAGGGCGACACGGTGGACCGGGTGGTCTCCATCTTCGGCGACTCGCTCGATGCGGCCCTGGAGCTGCGGGCCCGTGGCGAGCTGGACGTCACCGCTCACTGACGCGTCTGGCGGAGGGGTAGATCTGATGACGCTCGACGGGAACGCGGTCCGTTCCGTTGACCGCGCAGCCAGCCTGCTGCTCGAATTGGGCGACTGTCACGGGGAGGCCGGTGTGACCGAGCTCGCCAGGCGCCTCGGGCTGCACAAGTCCACCGCATCGCGCCTGCTCGCGACGCTCGAGAAGCGCGGGCTCGTGGAGCAGGACGAGGAGTCCGGGAAGTATCGCCTCGGCCTGATCGTGATCCGCCTCGCCGGCCGGGCGGAGCGCACGCTCAACCTGCGCGCGATCGCGATGCCGGAGCTGGACCGCCTGGCCCGGGCGACGCACGAGACCACCGGCATCGGCGTGCTCGAGGGCGACCAGATGGTCACCGTGGCCCAGGCCGACGGACCGAACCTCGTGGCGGTCGGCGACTGGACGGGGAGGGGGGCTCCGCTGCACTCCGTCGCCGCGGGCAAGGTCCTGCTCTCATTCCTCCCGGAGCGGGAGATCATGCGCCTCGTCCGGCGCGGCCTGGACCGGCGCACGGAGAGGACGATCACGCAGCTGGAGCCGCTGCTCGAGGAGCTCGCGCGGGTCCGCCGACGTGGCTACGCGACCGCGTTCGGCGAGTTCGACCAGGGCCTCAACGGCGTGGCCGCACCCGTCCACGACGCCCGGGGGCAGGTCATCGCGGCCATGAACGTGTGGGGCCCAGCGTTCCGCGTGACCCCCGGCCGCGTCCCGGAGCTCGCGGGTCTGGTCCGCGAGGCGGCGGCTGCGGTGTCCGTGCGCCTGGGCGGGACACCCGCCTGACCCACGCCGCGCCTGACCCACGCCGCGCCTGACCCACGCCGCGCCGGGCCCGGCGCACAGGTAGGCTTGGGCCACCATGAAGATCCCCGCGGACCTCCAGGACCGCCTGCTGGACTGGCTCCAGGACCCGGTCCTGCCGATCCTGCTCATCGTCGTCATCGCGTTCATCTGCATCCGGGTCGCCCACGTCGTGATCCGCGGGGTCGTCAAGACCCTGCTGGACCGCGAGGCCTCCGAGGGCACGGCGCAGGAGCTGTCCGCGGTCGAGGTCCGGAAGCGGATGGACACGCTCGACTCGCTGGCCACCGGCGTCGTCCGCCTGTTCATCGCGCTCATCGCGGGGGTCATGATCCTCGGCGAGCTCGACCTGAACATCGGACCCGCGGTCGCGGGCCTCGGGGTCGTCGGCATCGCGGTCGGCTTCGGTGCGCAGAGCCTGGTCAGGGACTACCTCAACGGCGCCCTGATCCTGATCGAGAACCAGTTCTCCAGGGGCGACGTCGTGACGCTCGCCGGCGTCTCGGGTGTGGTCGAGGACTTCAGCCTCCGGCGCACCACGCTCCGCGACATCAACGGCGCGGTCCACACGGTGCCCAACGGGGAGATCCATGTCGCTTCCAACAAGACACGCGTCTGGGCCCGCGTCAACCTCGACGTGATGGTCGCCTACGGGACAGATCTTGAACGCGCGATCGCCGTCGTCAACGAGGTCGGCACCATCATGGCTGCCGACGGGGAGTGGCGGCGCCGGATGATGGAGCCCCCGCGCGTGGAGCGTGTCGAGGCGCTCGGCGAGTACGGCATCACCCTCAAGGTCCTGGGCATGGTCCGCGCGACCGAGCAGTGGGCCGCGGGCGGCGAGCTCCGCAAGCGTCTGCTTGCGTCGTTCGAGGCCCATGGAATCGAGATCCCGAGGCCGCAGCGCGTCGTCCTCTCGAGAGATCCCGGCATCGATCCGTACCCACCTGGCGGTCCGGAGCCGGCCGGGCCCACCGAGGAAGAGCTCTCGGCCGGCGCGGACTGAGGCGGCGCACGCGTGTTCCCGGGCGAACGGGGCCCGGGCGGAGCCAGGGGCCCACGCGCGTAGAATGGCGCGACCCAGGAGTTGAGCGGAGGGAACCATGAGCGTGGACTCCCAGGCACACGACGGGCCGGAGATCGAGAACCTCCTCGAGGAGAGGCGGACGTTCCCGCCGGACCCGGTGTTCGCGTCGCAGGCCAACGCCACCGCGGCCCTGTATGACGAGGCCAACTCGGACTACGTCGGCTTCTGGGAGAAGCAGGCAAAGGAGCGCCTGTCCTGGTTCACGCCCTTCGGCGAGACCCTGGAGTGGAACCTCCCGGACGCGAAGTGGTTCGGTGGGGGCGAGCTCAACGTCGCCTACAACTGCGTCGACCGGCACGTGGAGCGGGGCCTGGGCGACAAGGTGGCCTACCACTGGCTCGGGGAACCGGGGGACACACGCACGCTCACCTATGGCGACCTCATGCGGGAGAGCTCGAAGGCCGCCAACGCGCTGCTCGAGCTCGGTGTCCGCAAGGGCGACCGCGTGGCCATCTACATGCCGATGATCCCCGAGCTCCCGATCGCGATGCTGGCCTGCGCACGGATCGGCGCGCCGCACACGGTCGTCTTCGGCGGGTTTTCCGCGGAGGCGCTGTCGGGCCGCATCAACGACTGCGGTGCCAAGGTGCTGGTCACGGCCGACGGCGGCTGGCGGCGCGGCAAGAAGGTGGGCCTCAAGCACCACGTCGATGCGGCGATCGCGGACGCGCCATCCGTCGAGCACGTCATCGTGGTCGACCGCTTCGGCGACGGCGTCCACATGGTCCCGCGCCGCGACCACTGGTGGCACGAGATCGTGGACCGCCAGAGCGACGTCTGCCGCCCGGTGCCCGTGGACAGCGAGCACATGCTCTACCTGCTCTACACGTCGGGCACGACGGCGAAGCCGAAGGGCATCCTGCACACGACCGCCGGTTACCTGCTCGGCGCCGCGTTCACCCACTGGGCGGTGTTCGACGTCAAGCCCGACGACGTGTACTGGTGCGCGGCCGACATCGGGTGGGTGACCGGTCACAGCTACATCGTCTACGGACCGCTCGCGAACGCCACGACCGGCATCCTGTACGAGGGCGCCCCCGACACCCCGACGTGGGACCGCTGGTGGCAGATCATCGAGGACTACAGGGTGTCGATCCTGTACTGCGCCCCGACGGCGATCCGCGCCTTCATGAAGCAGGGCGAGGAGATCCCGCGGAGCCATGACCTGACCTCGCTCAGGCTCCTCGGGTCCGTCGGCGAGCCGATCAACCCCGAGGCGTGGCGCTGGTACCGCGACGTCATCGGCGGCGACAGGACGCCGGTCGTGGACACCTGGTGGCAGACCGAGACGGGCCAGATCCTGATCAGCCCGCTCCCCGGCGTGACGACCACCAAGCCGGGCTCCGCGACGTTCGCGCTGCCCGGCATCGAGGTGGACGTGGTGGACGCGGCCGGCCGTTCCGTCCCGTTCGGCGGCGGCGGGTACCTCGTCCTGAAGCGGCCGTGGCCGGGCATGCTGCGCGGCATCTACGGCGACCCGGAGCGGTACCGCAAGACGTACTGGAGCCAATTCCCGGGGATGTACTTCGCGGGCGACGGCGCGAAGCGGGACGAGGAGGGGTACCTGTGGCTCCTCGGTCGCGTGGACGACGTGATGAACGTCGCCGGTCACCGGATCAGCACCGCCGAGGTCGAGTCCGCGCTGGTGGACCACCGCTCGGTGGCCGAGGCGGCCGTCGTCGGCAAGTCGGACGCGATCAGCGGCCAGGCGATCTTTGCGTACGTCATCCTGAAGTCGGGCCAGGAGCCGTCAGAGACGCTGTCGATCCAGCTGCGGGAGCACGTCGCCTACGTGATCGGCCCCATCGCGAGGCCCAAGTTCCTGATGTTCGTCCCGGACCTGCCCAAGACCCGGTCCGGCAAGATCATGCGCCGCCTGCTGCGGGACATCGCCGAGGGGCGGCAGCTCGGCGACGTCACCACGCTCGCCGATGCCAATGTCGTGGACACGATCCGCGAGAACACCGGCAAGGCCGAGGAGGAGTGAGCGCGTGCCTTTCGGGTTCCTGAGACGCGGCAAGCAGGATGCCTCCGCCGCCACGCGAGGCGGCGCGGGCTCCGGGCAGTCCCCCTCCGCGCTCCACGTTGGGCAGGAGCGGGGGGTGCCGTTCACCGCGCTCACGGAGGACTGGCGGCTGAACGGTCGCATGGAGATCACCGGACGGCTGTCGGACGCGCTCAACCGACGTGAGGCGATCGCCATCACGGACGTCAGCTGGGGGCCGCCGGACCTCGGGGCCGGCCTCGAGCCGGCGCCGGGCCTGAAGTCGGTGGATCCGTACGACCTGATCCTGATCATCGCCGGTGAGAGCAGCCTGCCGCCGCTCACCGACACGGAGCGGGCCGCCCTCAGGGTGCACAAGGTCGCCTACGACGTCGCGCTGGAGGTGCCGCCGTTCCGTGTCGTGGGAACCGTCTACCTGCATCCCGGCGCGGAGCCCGAGGGTCTCCTGTCCCGCTCGACGGAGATGTTCGTCCCGGTCGTGGAGGCCGTGGCCAAGCTCGGCGACACGGTGGTCACGGACCCCGATGTCGAGGTCATCCTCGTCAACCGCTTCTACATCCGCGGCGTCACCCAGGTGGACAAGCGCACGGGCGAGCCCCACAAGCCGCTCCCCGGCGCGCCGCTCGGCGGGACCAGCTGGCAGGACCGCAGCCGCTGATAGCGCCGGGTCAGCCGGGAGCCGTTCCGCCCGGTGCGGTGATGCGTCAGGCCCGCACCGGCGCGTGGCGACCGAACAGGTTCAGGCCCGCCTTGGCGGGCTCCCGCACCGTGACGCCCAGCAACCGGTCCGCGAGTAGCTGGAAGTCGCCGGTGATCTTCTCCTTGGGCGCGAAGTCGATCAACGCGCGGCCCTCGTTCGCCGCCTTGACCAGGAGGAGGCCGGCGGAGCGGATCTCCGCGTAGGCCGGGAGGCCGATGGACTTCTCCACGTCGGCGACCGAGACGCCGCTGTTGGCCCGGTTGACGATCAGGGAGAGCCGATCGCGCATCCCCAGCTCCTCGGCGACGTCGCGCAGCTTCATCGCCGCACGGATCGCGGGCAGGTCGGGCGTGACGGGTACGAGGATCCGGTCCGCCTTGTCGAACACGGCCCGGTTGAGCGGGCTGTATGACGGGTGGAGGTCCACGATCACGAAGTCCACGCTCCGGCGCGCGGCGACGAGCGCCGCGCTGACCCGATCGGCGTCGAGGACCTCGGTGTGGATCGGGCTGGACGTGAGGGGGAGGACCCGGAGGCCGGAGGGATGCGCCGATGCCAGCTCGTCGAAGGTAAAGGCGGGTCCGCCCTCGAGCTCGTCACGCCAGGCGTCGACGACCGTCCGCGCGCCGTCCATCCCGAAGGAGATCGGCACGTGACCGGTCACGGTGTCTGCGTCCACGAGGAGGACGGACTGCCCGCGCGCCGTGAGCACCGCGGCGAGGTTCGTGGCGACCATGGTCTTGCCCACGCCGCCCTTGGGGTTGAACACCGCGACCAGCTGACCGCGCTGCGTCCAGCTGCCGGTCTCGAGCTCACCCTGGAGGACGGGTCCGCTGCCGTCGTCCACGGCGACGGAGCGGATGCACATCGCCTCGATGCGCCAGCGGATCGATTCGGCCGAGTAGGGCCGGGTGAGGTACTCGTCGTTGTCGTGACCGGGATCCGCGGTGTCGAGCCGGTCGAGCGTGGACGGGTTGACCACGAGCAGCGCCGGGATGTTCCGGCCGAACTCGTGGAGCACGGCCCACGTCGAGGCGCCGCCATCGGCCTCCCCCTCGACGTCCAGGACGGCCACGGCGACGTCGCGGCGGACGGCCACCAGCGCGGCCAGCTCGGCCAGGTCACTGACCGGGATGGGGTCGAACCCGCCCGTGCGGAGCTCGGAGATCACTGGAGCCGCCTCGGCGGCCGGCAGGAGGATCGCGATGGCGGGGCGTCGGCTAGTCGGGGCCACGGCGTTCAGCCTTCCGCCTCGGGGTCGCGCGCCGTCACGGAGACGACACCGTCGCCGGTGCCTGTGACGCGGGCGGCGAACCCGGGCATGCTCGGGATCGCATCCCGGAACGAGACGTCGGGACGATGGGTCACGTGGAACACGAACTCTCCCCCGGGTCCGGAGGCGACGCCCACGGCGCCGACCCCGTTCAGGCGGCCCAGATGCCGCTTGAAGCTGGCAATGCTCGCGACGGACACGAGACCTGTCACCACCACCTGCGTCGTGACTGGCTCGCTGTCGGCGACGTCGGCCTGGATGGGGAGGAGGCGAGCCAGCCGGTCCGTGAAGGACTGGGAGTCGAACCCGCCGGCGTCCTCCGGCGCGCCCATGGCCGCCTCGGTGTCTGCGGCCCGATCTCCGGACGGCAGGGTGGCGGCGGCCTCGAGAGCTGCCAGGATGGCGTCCCGGTCTGCCATGTCGTCGCTCTCCGCCTCGGCAGCGGGGGCGTCGGCCATCTGGCCGTCGGGTCGGGTCGCGACACCATCGTCGCCGGACTCGACGCGACGACCGGCCCAGACGGCCGCCCGGGCCGCAGCTCCCGTCCACGCGTCATCCGGGGCGCCCCACGGGTTGGTCCGCTCTGTGGGGGCGGCGGGCTCGGCCATCTCGACGCCCGCCTCGAGCTCGGCCTCGGGCTCGGCCGCGTCGGCCGCGGGCTCGCCCTGGTCGGCCGCGGACATCTCGACCGACGCGGGCTCGGCCGTGTCGGGCGTGGCCATCTCGACCGCGACCTCGGGCTCGACGGTCTCGACAGCCGCCTCGAGGTTCGGCCGTCTCGGGCTCGACCGCCGCCTCGGGCTCGACCGTCTCGACCGTCTCGGGCTCGACCGCCGTCTCGGGCTCGACCGCCGTCTCGACCGCCGCCTCGGGAACCGCCGCCTCGGGCTCGACCGTCTCGACCGCCGCCTCGGGCTCGACCGTCTCGACCGCCGCCTCGGGCACCGCCGCGAAGGCGGTCAGGTCCAGGTCAGCGATGTCCTTCCACGACTCGAGCGCCAGCGGCTCGGGCATCGCCTCGGCCAAGCTGGCCAGGCGTGACGGATCCTGTTCGCGCGTCAGGGCCTCGAAGTAGACGGTCATGTCCGCGCGGTACCGCTCGACCGCGTCGTTGACCTCGCCGATCCGGTGCTCGACGGCCGATGCGTACGCTGCGAGCTCCTGCTCCAGCATCCCCTTGCGGGCCCCGATTCGAGACTCGGTCTCCTCGCGGATCCGCGCGATCTCGGCCTTGGACCATTCCTTGATGCCGGCCAGGTCCTCGTCGGACCGCCGGCGGAGGGCCTCGGCGCCCACCGTGGAGGCGGCGCGGATGGCCCCGGTCACCTCGGTCGCATCCACCTCGACCGCGGCGAGCGCGCCGTCACGGGCGGCCTCGCTGGTGGCGCGGATTGCGGTGGCCAGGTCCACCATCA
This sequence comes from uncultured Chloroflexia bacterium, assembly GCA_963776395.1. Classification (GTDB taxonomy): domain Bacteria; phylum Chloroflexota; class Limnocylindria; order Limnocylindrales; family CSP1-4; genus CAIXZV01. The sequence goes on from CAVZML010000006.1 coordinate 135,430, forward strand.
GCTTGGTCGGCTTGCGAGGCGGCGTGGGCGGCGGCGCCGCGTCCGCGGGAGCCGGCGTGCCTCGGCCGGGAGCAACCCAGGTGGCGACGGGACCGGGCTCGGCCGCGGTGGCGAGCGGCTCGAGAGCCTGCGGCTCGGCAGACGCGTCGCCCGGTTGGGCAGCACCGTCCGGGTCGGCCCAGCTGGCCGCGCCGGGCGCGCCCTCGTACGTGGCGGCCCCGGGGGCGGCCTCGACCGTCGCGAACCGGTCGGGACCTTGGGAGCGATCCGAGCTCCAGGGGAGCCGGAACGGAGAGCGGCTTTCGGAGGTCGCCATGGACGGGTACTTCCTCTATGGGAATGGGAGGCCCGGGGCCTGCGCGCACCATAGGCGCACAGGTGGGCTCCGGTGCAGTCGCTAGAGGTACTAACGGGCGGTTCTACAGGTACCGAACCGGTGCGCCACGGTCCCGCGACCCGCCGTGGCCGACCGCCCGGACCCGCCCCGACCCACCCCGACCCAACCGGACCCAATCGGGGCGCTTTCGGCCGCGGCGACTACCATGTCCCGGTGGACCCCACTATCGACCCCGCCGCGCCCCCCGGCTCCCCGGCGTCGCCAGGCACCACCGCGCCGGGCGACGGCCTCCCGGGAGTCACCGGCGACGGCCTCCCGGGAGTCACCGGCGACGGCCTCGCCTTCGACGGGCGCCCGGGGGTCACCGACGGGTTGGGTCGCGCCCTCCGCGACCTCCGGATCTCGGTGACCGATCGCTGCAACTTCCGCTGCACCTACTGCATGCCTGCCGAGGTGTTCGGGCGCGATTTCGCGTTCCTGCCGCGTTCGCAGGTGCTGGACTTCGAGGAGATCACCCGGCTTGCCGCGATCTTCCTCCGGCTGGGTGTCCACAAGCTCCGGATCACGGGCGGGGAGCCGCTCGTCCGGCGGGATCTGCCCGTCCTCGTCGGCCAGCTCGCCGCGCTGCGCACGCCCGAGGGCGAGCCGACGGACCTGACGCTGACCACCAACGGCTCGGCGCTCCGGACGCTGGCAGGACCGCTGGCGGCCGCCGGGCTCAGGCGGGTCACGGTCAGCCTCGACTCGCTCGACGACGCCGTGTTCGGGGCGATGAACGGGGTCGACTTCCCGGTCTCGCGGGTCCTGGACGGCATCGCAGCGGCACGTTCGGCAGGGCTGGCGCCGATCAAGGTCAACACGGTCGTCCGGCGCGGCCTCAACGAGGACTCCGTTCTCCCGCTCGCCCGCTGGGCGCGCGACGAGGGCCTCGTGCTCCGGTTCATCGAGTACATGGATGTGGGCCATTCGAACGGCTGGCGACTGGATGACGTCGTGCCCGCGGGCGAGATCCTGGCCCGGATCGACGCCGAGCTCCCCCTGGAGGCGGTGGCACCGGGCTACCGGGGCGAGGTGGCCGGCCGCTACCGGTTCCGGGACGGGTCGGGTGAGGTGGGCGTCATCGCCTCCGTCACCAGGCCGTTCTGCGGCAGCTGCACGCGCGCCCGGATCTCGGCGGACGGCCACCTCTACACATGCCTGTTCGCCGTGGACGGCGTGGACCTCAAGACGCCCGTGCGCGCCGGCGAGTCGGACGATGCGCTCGAGGACCGGGTCCGGGCGGTGTGGGCGGCGCGCACCGATCGCTACTCGGAGCTGCGCAGCGCGGCGACGGAAGGACGGCCGAAGGTGGAGATGTTCGCCCTGGGTGGGTAGCACCGCCACGACGGCCGGCGACGGGAAACCGCTTCGACGCGACCGGAGGGCTCGTCCACAGCCCGTCCACACCGCCCCGGATTCCGTGGACGAATTGGTCTCCGACCGCGGCAGATCGTGGACAAGCGGCTTGGTGACGGGGTCGTCCAGCCCGTAACGTAGGCCTTGCCCGAACGGGCCGATGGAGGCCCGGAGCGGAGGAGATCGCCTCAAGACCGCTCCACCCGGCAGGCCGCGATCACATCAAGGTCGGCCGGCACCTGGACCGAGATCACATCAAGGTCCCGGCGCTCTCCGGTCAGTTCGGGCACTTCGTTGCCAGTGGCGGCGACCCGCGAGGGGAGTCCCATTGGGCGCCCGGAAGGACGTGACCGGCATCCCGGTGTCGGTACTCCCTCCGGGCGTCGAAGGTTAAGCGGCCTCGTGCCGTGGCCCACGTCCACGCGGAGCCCGCGGACCGGCGGCTATGCTCGCGCCATGAGCGACACCACCCCGCCCGTCGATCGATCCCGTTCGATACCGCCGGCCGCACAGCCTGCGCGCCTCGCCGCGCTCGTGGAGGCCGTTCGCGCTCGCACCGACCTGGTGCCCTCAGTGGGTCTCGTGCTCGGCTCGGGACTCGGCAGCCTTGCCGATGACCTTGAGGGGCCGGTGTCCATACCGTTTGGGGAGCTGCCCGGGTGGCCGGTGGCCACGGCGCCCGGACACGTGGGGCGCCTCCTGCTGGGGAACCTGGGCGGGGTACCCGTCGCCGCGCTCCAGGGCCGGTTCCACCTCTACGAAGGCAACGACGCCGGCCTCGTCGTGCAGCCCGTCCTGCTGTTCCGCCGGCTCGGTGCGGGGGTCGTGATCCTCACCAATGCCGCGGGCGGCGTGAACCCGTCGTTCGGCCCCGGCACGCTGATGGTGATCGCGGACCACCTGAACCTGACCGGCCGGACGCCGCTCATGGGCGCCAACGCGGACGAGCTCGGCCCGCGCTTCCCGGACATGACCGACGTCTGGAGCCCGCGTCTCCGCGAGCGTCTCCACCAGGCGGCCGCGGAGGAGGGCGTCGCGCTGGAGGAGGGCATCTACGCGGGGCTCCTCGGGCCGACCTACGAGACCCCCGCCGAGGTGCGGATGCTGCGGACGCTGGGGGCGGACTCGGTCGGCATGTCCACGGTCCTCGAGGCGGTCGCCGCCCGCTGGGCCGGCCTCGAGGTGTGCGGGGTGTCGCTCGTGACAAATGCGGGCGCGGGCTACAGCGGCCGGCCTCTCGCCCACGAGGAGGTGCTCGAAGCCGGGGCGGAGGCCGGGCCGCGGCTGGCGCGGGTCCTCCGCAGGTTCATCGCGGGAATGAGCGGGGCCTAGCGGCCGCCGCCCGCGGCGTTGCGCGCCGCCCGGTCCAGGATCACGCCCAGGGCGAGCACGCCGAAGAAGATCCCGAGGAACAGCAGGATCATGCGGTCGTAGCCGGACCACGCTGTGCCCGAGATCCCGGCGAGGCCGGTGATGGCGGCTGCGATGACGAAGGCGACGACGCCGATCGAGGTGACGGTCTTGGTGGGCTTCTTCATGTGACCGGGAGCTCCCTTCCTGCGGCCCTGGCCGCCTCTCTCTGCTTGGCCCAGGCGGCGAGCACGTTGTCCTTGTGCGGACGGATCGGGCAGTGCTCGTCGCGGTTGTTGAACTCGTCGCAATAACCGAGGGGGACGCACTTGGGGGCAAGGAACGAGCCCAGGAACGGCGACACGCCGAAGACCTCGTGCCGGATCAGCTGGAACAGCCGCCGGATCTCCCACTGGGCCATGGTGCACAGGCGCAGGCCCGACATGTGGATGAGGGCGCGCAGGTTCGTCGTCATGACGAGGTTGGTGCGCGTGGCGTTCGGGAAGACGAACCGCGCGTCCTCGCCCGGGACGCCCGCCTCCAGCAGCTCGCCGTACAGGCCGAGCGCCCCGTCGATCTGCTGCTCGTAGCGGGCGCGCAGGCCCGGGTCGCCGTCCGCGATCGTCGCCGGGAGCATCGTGGCGGCACCCTTGAACTTGACGTAGCGCTGGCTCTGCTGGTCGAAGGCGACGCCGGCGCGATGGCGCACGAGCTGGTGGGACAGGGTGCGCGAGACGCCCGACAGCGCGAACGTGAAGACGATGTGCTCGATCGTGGAGCCGTGCCCCGACTCGATGACGTTCGAGATCAGCCGCTGCATCGCCGCGGGGGCGACCTCGCCGTCAACGGCGCGCCGGAAGATCTCCTGCGGGTCGAGCTCCGAGTAGCAGGTGCGGCAGGCCGTGTAGACGAGCGGCACGTAGTAGCGCTCCACGATCGTCCGGTCGGGGAACAGGAGCGTGGCCTTCATCCCCAGCTCGTGGCGGCCCGGGTTGCGGGGGATCGCGGTCTTGCTGCGCTGCGGAGCGGGCGCGTCTGCCATGGCGGAGAGTCTATGCGGCCCTCGGCCGGGACGCGCGATCGCCGCGCCCTGCGGTCGATCTTCCGCGGTCACCGACCCCGCTGTCACGCCCCTCCGAGCAGGTCGCGGAGGTCGTCGAGGTAGCCCGTCCAGTACCGCTCGTGGTCGTCGCGAGCGGCGCGGCCGGCCCCGGCCTCGTCCCAGCCGGCATGGAGGAGGCGCACCCGGCAGCCTCCCCCGGCGAGCGGCTCCACTGACCAGGTCACGATCGTGGGCGCGCTCGCGTCGACGCCCTCCCACGCCCACCCGTGGACGAGCCGGCGGCCCGGTTCCAGCTCGAGGATCCTGCCGGTCACGACCGAACCCTCCCCGAAGTCCAGCTCGTGGGTGGAGCCCACCTCGCCGAGCGGCGCCATGGTGGTGAGCCACTGGGCGACGGTGTCCGGGTCGGTGATCGCGTGCCACGCCTCGCCGGGATGAGCGGGACTCTCGATCACGATCTCGATCGGCGGGACCGGGCTGGTGTCAGGCACGATGTGCCATGCCCCGCTCGATGGCGTCGGCGCAAGGGCGCCCGCGTTGCGTCTCCACCTCGACATCGTACGCTCGCGGGCCCCGGGGCCGAGGATCGAGGCGCCGCTCCGGTAGCCGCAGACGCCTATTCCAACCACACTTAGCCATTTACGGCTAACACAAGATGCATTAGGCTCTGGCGTATGACAAGGCTGGCAACGGTCCTGTTCGGCGACGTGGTCGACTCCCGGAACGACCCGGACTCGGCCGCCTTCCTGCGCGGCCTGCGTGACGACCTGGACGTGGCCTACGCGGGTCCGGATCGGCTGGCAGCCTTTGCCTTCACCCAGGGCGACGAGATCCAGGGTCTGCTGGCCCCGCGCGCAGACCCGGTGGCCGCGATGTTGCTCGCCGCGCTCCGCCCCGATGCGCGGCACCTGCGGTGGGTGGTCGTGGCAGGCGAGGTCGATCCCGGGAGTGGCCCCGCCACGGAACGCAACGGGCCCGCCTTCCGCTCCGCCCGGGACCTGCTCGAGCGCGCGAGGGCGCACCGGCACGGCCTGCTGGCGCAGAGTGGCGACCCGGAGGCGGACGTCCTGCTGGAGCAGGTCGCTCCGCTGCTGGCCGTCCTCCTGGACGAGCTGACGTCGCGCCAGCGCGAGGTGGCCCGTCTCGTCCTGGTGGAGGGGATGCGGCAGGCCGAGGCCGCGGACCGGCTCGGCATCAGCCGGGCCACGGTCTCCGTCATCGCCGACCGCGGACGGGTCCGCTACCTCGGTCCACTCGCGACCGCGGTCGGCACCATCTTCCGCGAGGGCGCCGCCCGCGCCGCAGCCGCCGCGGAGGTCGGCGCCCGGTGACCGACGTCGTCCTCGTCCTCTCCTGGCTGGTCCTCGCACACCTGCTCGCCGACTTCGTCCTCCAGGACAACTGGATCGCCCAGAACAAGGGGTCGAGCGGCCGGAGCGGCTGGCGGCCCATGGCGGTCCACGGACTCCATGTGACCCTGTGCCTGCTGCCTGTCGCCCTGGCGTACGGCCCGCCCGGCGTCGCCTACATTGCCGTCACCGTGGTGTCGCACGTGCTCGTGGACCGCTGGAAGGTCAGGGCGACCGGCCGCGCCGAGGAGAGGGCCCAGGCGCAGGCCGGCCGGCGGACCGATCCGGCGGGGCCGACCCCACCGCCCGGGCTGGGCGTGGCCTGGACACCCTGGCCCGGCATCCTGTTCCTGGGCGACCAGGCGCTCCACCTCATCGTCGTGCTCGTCGGCTGGCTCGTCCTCCTCCAGGGCGAACCGCTCTCGACGCCGTTCACCGACCTCGTCAACGCCGTCTTCGGCGCCTGGGACCGCGCTGTCGTGCACGCGGCCCTGCTGACCGGGGTGGTCCTCATCTCGCTGTTCATCGTCAACACGCGGGCCGCGTACTACTTCGTGGTGACACTCGTGTCGCCGCGCGACCTGGCACCGGAACGGGAGGCAGCGTCGGAGCCGGAGCCAGCCCTGGAACCGGTCGCGGCGGCCGCGGCGCCGGGCTACACCGTCCGCCTCGGACCCCTCGTCGCCACGGTCGAGCGGGGCGTGGCCGGGGTTCCGCACCCTGCGGTCCCCGGCACCGCGTCGCCTGCGACGGCGAACGACCCGACCGAGGCCCCGACGGCCCTCGAGCCGGTCCGACCACGGGATCCCGAACGCGGCGCGTCCGTCCCGGTCGGCGCGCCGGCCCGGATCGGCGCCACCATCGGCGCGCTCGAGCGCCTGCTCATCGTCGTGCTGGTGCTGACGGGCGCTGAGGCCGCCGTCGGCCTCGTGATCGCGGCCAAGACACTCGCGCGCTTCAAGCAGCTCGACGACCGCGGCTTCGCCGAGTACTACCTGCTGGGCACGCTCGCGAGCGTCTCGGTGGCCATCGTCTCGGCGATCATCGCGCTGGCGGCCCTGCAGACCCTCCCCTGACGGGTCGTGGGTCACACCAGGCGGCGCGGGATCCGCTCCGACCAGTCCCGCGCGAAGAACGGGCCGTCGTCCAGCCGCACGTCCAGCCCCACCCGGACGTCGAACGCGGCCTCGTCGGACGCGATCCCGCCGGTCGCGCGGATGTCCACGTCGAAGCCGGGGCCGGTCCAGCGGTAGGCGACATCCGCGTCCAGGCTCGCATGCGCAGGGTCGGAGTCGGTGGCCGTGAGGACCAGCGGTTCCGAGCTCCATACGCGCGAGCCGTCCTCGAGGATGCTCGCCCCTCCCTCGCCGATCGTCACCCTGACGGAGCGGTTGATGACGTCCTCCTCGATCAGCCACACGGGCGGATCCTCCTCGCTCCTGCCGGCATCGCGCATCCCCGCCGGCGTGACCTTGAACGGGGTCGGTTCCAGGGTGGCGACGGAAGCCGGCAGGACCGGCAGGACGAGGCGGGACGGCGTGGACGGCCCGTGGTGGACGTGCAGCGCTCCCGGTAGCGGCGAGGGCCAGAGGACGGGCCAGTAGCCGGTCAGGACGGTCAGCCGGATGCGGTGGCCGGCCGAGAACCGGTAGCCCGTGGCGCGCAGCGGGACCGTCACCACCTCGACGCGATCCGGTTCGAGCGGCTCCGGCTCAATGTCCGAGCGGCGGTGGGTGAGGTTGAGGACGCCGGTCGCGACAAGCGACGAGACGCCCGCGGGCGACACCTCGGACAGCCGGACGACACAGGACGCGACGGGCATGGTCGCCGAGACGTGGAGCACCGCCGCCGGAATGCCGATGACGTCGAGTGGCGCGGCGAGCGTTGCCTGAGCACCAGGGCCGCTTCCGCCAGCCACTCGACCGCGTCGTACCCGTCCCATGTCTCGGCCGCGCTGTACTCGTCCTCCGCGATCCCGGGGGAGCTGCCAGTGCCGCGCACGCCGAGCCGGCAGAGGGCGAAGCCGCGCGCCGCGAGCCATTCCCCGAGGGCGACGTCGGCGTTCCGGCGCCAGCTGTCCTTGCCGTACGGGATCATCTCGAGGATGACGGGAAAGCGCTCCGGGGGGCTGCCGGGTGTGATGGGAGCCACAGGTTGGCACTCAGCTCCAGGCCGTCCCGCACCGGGATGCGGACGTCCCAGTGGACCTCGTGCTCGTACCGCGGCTGCGACGCGGGTCGGAGGATCTCGGTGGGATCCCGGTCGGCCATCGCACCCAGTCTAGGCGCCGCGTGATCCATGGTGCGCGAGCCGGCCAGTCCCCGCTCGACACCGGGACCGCACAAGGCCACACGAGGCTCCGGCGGTCCTATCCCTCGCGTGGCGGGCCGGTAGGCTGGCTCGCGATCGGCATCGGCGTGTCCCATCTTCCCGTCCCGATCGACACCGCCACGAACGCGGCGGCCAGCCGCCGGCGGAGCTCGCTCGCGACCGCGGTCTGGTCGCCCGTCGGCACCCGCTGCTGGAGGCGGATCGCTGCGCCGTCCATGCCGATTCCGGTCACCCAGACGTCGGTCGGAGCGTCCGCGAGGAACTTGTCGGCCCAGGCGCCGTCGTCCCGCATCTCGCCCGCGACCCGGGCCACTGTCGCCAACGCCGGATCAAGGTCGCCGGCATGCAGCACGTGGAGATCCACGACGGCGACGGAGAACAGGCGGGTGAGGTTGGACGACAGCCGGATGAATCCGTTCGAGACCGCGTGCGAGGAGCCCATCCCGTCGCGCAACAGCGTCCGGCGCAGGCCGATCTCCTCGACGACTCCCTCGATCCCGGTGTGCCCGCTGACGGCGACGTAGTCACCCTTGAAGAAAGGGCCCTCGACCAGGATCAGGAACCCCATCACGTAGTCCAGGACGACGTCCCTGGTTGCGAACACGACGGCCACGATGAGCAGCACGATGGCGGCGAGGACCGTCCACAGGTCGAACACGACCAGGGCCATCGCCACGAGCCCGGCGAGAACGGCCACGCGGAGGAGCTTGAGCAGCAGGTCCTCGATCGTGCTGACCCGCTTGCCCACCTCGTCCGCCGTGCTCGACCCGGATGGGAGGTGGGCAGCCTGGGCGTTGATCACGGCCGGCACGATGCGGTGGATCGCGGACACGCCGACCCGGTAGATCAGGAGCAGCACGACCGTGCCGACGGCCAGGGCCGCTCCCCGTCCCAGGAGCCAGCGCAGCGTCTCGCCCAGATCCAACTCGCACCCTCGGCGCTCTCGTCACCCGTCGGCGCGTGATACCGGTGGGGTCACGGCTTCCATGCCTACCCGGGCACTATAGCCATCTCAGACGTCCCGATCCTGTCTCTGGCGGCGCGCCGGCGATGTGGTGAGCCGTGCCGAGCCAGGCGGCCGATAACGCGAAGCGCCCCCGGCCGGGCTGGCCGGGGGCGCCTGGTTGGTGTCCCTGGCGGCGGTGGCGCCGACAGGGGCTTCGTCGACCGTTACTTCTTCGTGGAAGCGATGTAGCGCCTCAGTCCCGCCCAGTCGCCGGCGGCGGCGAACTTGGCCTGCCGCGGCCAGGTGGCGGCGTTCTGGGCGGCGACGTCCGGTACGTCTGCCTTGGCCAGCGCCGCTTCGATGGCCTCGGGTGTCGTCGCTTCGAGCTGGGCGAACGTGGTCACGCCCGCCGCGCGCAGCGCGTCCGAGATCTTGGGGCCGATCCCGTCGATGAGGGTGAGATCGTCGCCCGCAGCCACCTCGGCTGCCTCGACGGCGGGGACTGCCGTCTCGACCTCGGCGACGGCCTCAGCCGGCACGTCGTAGGTCTCCGGGGTCCCGCCGAGCTCCGCCAGCTTGGACGCCACCGCGGCCGCCTCGTTTTCGCCCGCGAGCACGCCCACGGCGGCCTTGCCGCCGGCGAGCTGCGCTGCGATCCGGTCGCGATCCTCGGACTTGAGACCGAGACCCTTGTGGTGGAAGGCGCCGAGGAGGCCGCCGCCGATAACGCCGGCGAGCAGGGTGGGCGGGGCGATCACCGCGAGGAGCAGGCCGATCCCGGCGCCCTTGCCGACGCTGCGCTTGCCGAGCTTGTGCGTCTTGATCTTGCCTTTGTCGTCGAGGACCAGCACGCCGATCGCGCTGAGCTTGACGTCGTCGTTGCCCTTGTACCAGTCCTTCATCGACGCGGCCGCATCGTCGGCGGCCGCCTCGTCGTTGAAGAACGCCAGGACGACAGACTTGTCCGCCATGAACATGCTCCTTCTGGTGGGTTACGGGCACCTGGCCGCGACAGTCCCGACGCGAGCGCCTAGGCGAATACAAATTCTGCACGGGTTGCGGAGGTAGCGCAAGGCCCAACAGGCAGAGACTCCCGACCCGGACCCTACGGGGCCCCGAGCGCCGCCGTGAAGAACGACACCAGCCGCTGCTCGTAGCCGCTGGGATCGAGGTAGATCCCCTGCGTGTGGCCGGCCCCGGGCACGATCCAGGGCTCGGGTGTGGTCGCGCCCGCGGCCACCGCCCGATCATGCAGCTCGGTGGCCATGCTCGCCGGCAGTACGGCGTCCTCCTTGCCGTGGACGAAGGCGATCGACCGGCCCGTGTAGTTGTCCACCTGGTCGATCGGGTCGAACTTCGTGAGGTCGTCACCCGCGATGACCTTCGCCCAGAGGATGGCGCCGGGGACGAGGATGCGCGTAATCCCCAGCCCGTCCTTCATCTGGTCCTTGAGGAACAGCCGGATCGCCTCGTCCATCTCGGTGGGCGACGAGTCCGCCCAGACCGCCGCGACCTGGGGCTCCTGGCCGCCGGCGACGATCGCGTTGACCGACCCGAACGAGAACCCGAGCAGGCCGATCCGCTCGGCGGGCACGCCCTGCGCCCTGACCCAGTCCCAGCCGCCCAGGACGTCCATGTACTCCTCGCTGCCACCGGCGAAGCGCGCATCGTCGCCCTGGGAGTCCCCGTGGTCCCGGATGTCCATCAGGAACACGGAGTAGCCGTGCCGGTGGAGCATCCCCGCCGCGAGCAGCACGTTCGCCTCCCTGCGGCACGACTGGACCCCGTGCACGAGGACCACCGCCGGGGCGTCGGCCTTCTCGGCGGGGATCCACCAGGCGGCCAGCTCCGCGTTCGGGATCTGCGGATCGCGCGAGTGAAACGTGACGTCCTGCGGAGCGGGCATGAGGTTCGCCGCGGCGAGGCCGTGGTCGAACTCCGACGGGACCGTGAAGGCCGTCGGCGTGTTCGCCCGGTCCCCCGGCCAGCATGCGCGTGGCGCCTTCCCGACGCCGTCGTAGACGACGAACGACACGGCCCCGTAGCCGGCGACCGCGATCACCGCGACAACCGCCAGTCCGGCCAGGACCCAGCGCCGCCGCCGGGAGGGACGCGATGCGACCGTGCTCATGGCATCCACCCTGTTCTGTCACCGATGGCCGATGCGAGGTGCATCGCCAGACATGTAACGCGCAGAGCCGCCAGTCTGCTACAACGCGCTACCTTGCATCCATGCGCGACACGGATGGTGAGGCACGGGTGCTGGGTCCGTGGCGTCGGCTCAGCCGCCGCACCACCTACGCGAACCCCTGGATCGAGGTGTTCCACGACGACGTCGTGCGCCCGGACGGCAGTCCCGGGATCTACGGCGTGGTCCATTACCGGACGCAGGCGGTGGGCGTGGTCGCGGTCGGGGACGACGGCCGGCTCCTGCTCGTCGGCCAGTACCGGTACTGCCTCGACGAGTACAGCTGGGAGATCCCGGAGGGCGGCGTCGAGGCGGCCGAGACCCTGCTCGACGGAGCGAAGCGAGAGCTCCGCGAGGAGACCGGCTACGAGGCGGCGGCCTGGCGCCAGCTGTGCCGGATGACGGTGTCCAACTCGGTCACGGACGAGCGCGGCGCGATCTTCCTCGCCACGGGGCTGCGGGCCGGGCCTGCTTCCCCCGAAGCCACCGAGGACCTCGCGATCCGATGGGCGACCCTCGCCGAGGTGGTCGCGGAGATCGACGCCGGCGAGATCCACGACGTCATCACGCTCGCCGGTGTCGGCCGCTACGCGCTCGAGGTGGCGGATCCACGATGAACGGAGACGCGGCCGGCGAGCCCCCGGCCGATCGGCAGCGCCCGGCCGATCCACCGCGTGCGGCCCGGCCGAACCCGGCAGCCTTCCACCTCGGCCCGGCGCATGTCATCGTCTACGGCAACTCCGCGTTCGTCGCCGCGTACGGCGTCGAGGCGATCGGCCAGCCAGCGCGCGAGGCAATGGTGGACCTCCCACGTGCCGCCTTCGAGCTGATGGACATGGTCTTCCGCGAGGGGAGGCCGCTGGCGCTGCGAATCGTCGTCCGCGGCGTCGAACGGCGGCTGCTCGTCATCCCGCGCAAGGAGGTCGACTCGGCCGAGACCTACGGCGTGACCACCTACCTCCGGCCACCCATGCCGCAACGCGAGCCGCCCCCGCATCCCTGACCGCGTCCCGGACGGGCCCTCGGCGGCGTCCGCCGTCCGCGCCCGAGGACCCGCCGTCCGCGCCCGAGGACCCGCCGTCCGCGCCCGAGGACCCGCCCGCAGGCTTCCGTGGCAGCGGGCCGTCCCGGCCCTCGGGCTGTATCCGAAGGTATTTGCGTGGGGCCACCGGCTGTGCAAGGGTTCGCTTACACGCAGCCCCGACGCCGGGGTGTCTCGTCGTCCGGGGGAAGCGACGTCCGGCCGAGGACACGAGGAGGAGGACCAGATGCGCGTGTCTTGGCGCGTCAACGGCGCGCGCTCCGTCGCGGCGCTGATGCTGGCGGCGTCGATGCTGCTGCCGGCTGCGATCCCCGCGACGGCGGCCGACCCCCTGATCCTGCGGGTCGGGACGAGCCAGAAGCTGGCGATTCTCAACCCGTGGCACTCGATCACCGTCGCCGACTACGAGATGTTCCAGCTCCAGTACGAGATGCTGGTGAGCTTCGGGCCGGACCTCGAACCCGTGCCCGGCTTCGCGGACAAGTGGGAGTCGTCCGCCGACAAGATGACCCATACCTTCCACATCCGGGAAGGGATGGTGTGGTCGGACGGCAAGCCCGCGACCTGCGAGGACGCCCGCTGGACGTACCAGTTCGTGCTCGACGCCGTCGCCTCCAAGACGGGGTACGTGGGCTCGGGCTATCTCGAGCCGTACCTCACGAACGCGGGTCTGAAGACGGTCACGTGCACCGACCCGCAGACCCTGGTGGTCACGACGGAGTTCGGCACCACGCTTCTCACCCAGGCCTACGTTCCGATCCTGCCCAAGCACATCTGGTCGAAGTACACCATGGACCAGATCGGCAACGCCGACGCCAAGGGGTTCTTCGCCAACGATCCGCCCGTTGTCGGCAGCGGTCCCTACACGGCCGTTCAGTGGGAGCAGGGCCAGTTCATCCGCTTCGCCCGCAACGACAAGTACTGGGGCAAGCGCGGCGTGCCCGACGAGATCATCTTCCAGACGTTCAGCGACCCCAGCACGATGGTCGAGGCACTCAAGTCCGGTGAGCTCGACTACGTCCGGGGCATCAAGGCGGACCAGTTCGACGCGCTCAAGAAAGAGCCGAACATCCAGACGGTCGAGGGCTACTCGAACGGGTACACCTACCTCTCGTTCAACACGCGGGGCAACACGGACGGCTACCACGGGTCCACCTCGGCCCTGGCCGACGTCAAGTTCCGCGACGCGCTGGGCTACGCGATCGACCACCAGAAGCTCGTGGACGCCGTCCTCAACGGCCATGCCGTTCCCGGGACGACCCACGTGCCGCCCTACCACGTCAAGTGGCACGTCGAGCCGAGCACGCCGCGCAGGTTCGACCTGGCGGAGGCGAACCGTCGCCTGGACGAGGCCGGCTATGCCCGGAACGCGGCGGGCAACCGGGTGGACAAGGAGGGCAAGGAGATCGTCCTGCGCCTGACCTGGCCGGACTCGGAGGACCACCTCGCCGACGCCCAGTTCATCCAGGGCTGGTTCAAGGAGCTCGGGATCGGCGTCGACGCCTTCGTGACCGAGGAGGCCAAGCTGAGCGCCGACCTGCTGGGCCCGGAGGCCAGTCCCCCCGGCCCCGCCAACTGGGACTTCTACATGTGGGGCTGGACCGGCGACCCGGACCCGATGTCCCTGCTGTCGTTCTTCACGACGGACCAGATCCCGTCCGGCATCAACGACACCTTCTTCTCGAACGCTCGCTACGACGAGCTGTTCAAGCTGCAGCAGCGGGCGACCGACGAGACCCAGCGGCACGCCTACATCGCCGAGATGCAGAACCTGTTCTACGACCAGGCCGCGTACTCCGTCCTGTACTACGACAGCGAGCTCCACGCCTACCGGACGGACAAGTTCGGGGGCTGGACCAACCAGCCGCCGGCCAGCGGCACGCCGCTGTTCGGGTACGGCTATCCCGGCTACCTGGCGCTGACGAACGCCGCCCTGGCGTCGCCAAGCCCCACGGTGGCTCCCTCGGCGACCGGCTCGGCCGCGGCGCCGTCCGCGAGCGCGAGTGCCGCGACGCCGGCCCCGTCCAGCGGCGGGACGGGGACGCCCGCATCCAGCGACAGCACACCCCTGGTCCTGCTCGCGGTGGTGGCCGTCGTGGCCGTCGTCGCGGTCGGCATCGTCCTGGCCCGCCGGCGCCGCGGCCCCAGCCAGGAGGACGAGTGAGGCCTCCCGCGACTCCTGGACCATTGACCGGGGGCAGGGAGGACCGCCGGGCCCTCCTGCCCTCCCCTGGCTGACGTCGGGCCGATCCGGGCATGGGCTCGCGATACCTGCTGCGCCGGGTGGCGACGGCGATCTTCACGATCGTGATGATCGTGCTGCTCAACTTCGTCCTTTTCCGCGCGATGCCCGGCTCTCCGGAGCGGATCCTGCTCGGGCGGATGCCGGGTGTGACGGCCGAGGTCCTTGCCGAGACCCGGGCCAGGTGGGGCCTCGACAAGCCGCTGTTCCCGGACCAGTTCATCTCCTACCTCGCCTCAACGGCCCAGGGAGACCTGGGGTTCTCATACACGGCGCGCGGCCGTCCCGTCACGGAGGTGCTCGCCCAGCGCCTCGGGCCGACGCTGCTCCTGTTCGGCCTGGGCGAGCTCCTGGCCGTCGTGCTCGGCCTGGCCCTGGGCGCGTACTCGGGCTGGAAGCGGGGGAGCGCTGTCGACTATGTCGGGAACGCGATCTCGCTGATCCTGTACTCGATGCCCTACTTCCTGCTGGGCATGGCGCTGCTGCTGATCTTCGCGACCGGCACCCACTGGTTCCCGACGTTCGGGATGCTCACGGCCGGGGCCACCTACGACAGCCCGCTGGACGTCGCGCTCGACCTTGGGGGCCACCTCGCCCTGCCGCTCGCCACGGTCGCCCTTGGGCTCGTCGGGCAGTACGCGATCCTCATGCGCTCCTCGGTCGTCGAGACGCTCACGGAGGACTACGTCACGACGGCGCGGGCCATGGGCTTCCGCGATGACAGGGTGCTGCGCCGCCACGCCCTGCCCAACGCGATGCTGCCCACGGTCACGCTCGTGGCGATCAACCTCGGGTACGTGGTCGCGGGCGCGATCACGGTGGAGGTGGTGTTCAACTGGCCCGGGCTCGGCACGCTGACCGTCGACGCGCTGGCCAGCCGTGACTACCCCGTCCTCCAGGGGGTGTTCCTCCTGCTCAGCGTCTGCGTCGTGTTCGCCAACCTCGGAGCCGACCTCCTCTACGGCGTGCTCGATCCGCGGGTGCGAACGTGACCGCGCCCGCAGTTCCCGCCGGCGCCGGTCCGGGCGCGGTCGCCCAACCGGCGAGCCGCCGGCCCAGCGTGCTTCGCCAGGTGCTCGCGCGCCCGGACGGGATGGCCGGGTTCGTGATCCTGGTCGTGTTCACCGTGCTCGCGCTGGTTCCGACGCTCCTCGTCGGGCCACTGCAGACGGCCGTGACGGCGACCGGCCCGCGTCTCGCGCCGCCGTCGCTCGCCTATCCGCTGGGCACCGACGAGCTCGGTCGCTCGATCCTCAACCTGACCGTCCACGCCACCAGGGTCTCGATGGTGATCGGTTTCCTGGCCACGATCGTGACGGTTCTCATCGGGGCTGTCCTCGGGATCATGAGCGGCTTCGTCGGCGGCCGGTTCGACGCCGTGACCATGCGCATCGCCGACTTCTTCCTCGTGATCCCGACGTTCGTGCTCGCGATCATCCTCACCGCAATCATCCGGGACGTGGTGGGCACCGGTTCGACAGAGATCCTCGGGATTCGCCTGAGCCTGATCACGATCGTCATCGTCATCGGCATCACGAGCTGGTCGTCGACGGCCCGGATCATCCGGAGCCAGACGCTGTCGCTCAAGGAGCGCGCGTTCGTGGACCGGGCCCGGGTCGTCGGCGCGGGCGGCGGCCACATCATGCGGCGGCACGTACTGCCCAACGTCACGAACCTCATCGTCGCCAATGCGGTGCTCGTGTTCGCCGGAGCGATCCTGACCGAGACGACACTGGCGTTCGTCGGCCTCGGCGACCCGTTCCAGCCGTCCTGGGGCCAGATCCTCGACGCCGCCCGGCAGGTCGGCGCCCCGAGCCTCGGCGCCTGGTGGTACTTCGTCCCGGCTGGCACGTGCATCGTCCTCGTCGTGTTTGCCTTCACGCTCCTCGGCAACGCCCTGGACGCGGTCCTCAACCCCAAGCTCCAGGCGCGCCGATGATCGAGCCCGCCGACACCGCCTCCGAAGCCGACCTGGAGGTCCGGGCGCGGCGCCGGTGGCCGCTCCCGAAGCTGGCCAATCCGGTCGCCCCGCTCCTCGTGGTGGACGACCTCGTGGTGCGCTTCCAGATCCCCAGCGGCACGGTCAAGGCCGTCGACGGCGTCAGCTTCCGCCTGGACGATGGGGAGGCGCTCGGGATCGCGGGCGAGTCCGGCTGTGGCAAGACGACGACCGCCCTCTCGCTCGTACAGCTCCTGCCGGCGAACGGGCGCATCAAGTCGGGCAGGGTGGAGCTGTTCGGGATCGACCTGGTGCCGAAGACCGAGCAGCAGCTGGCGCGCTACCGTTGGCGCGAGATCTCGCTCGTCTTCCAGGGGGCGATGAATGCGCTCAACCCCGTGCGCCGCATCCGCGACGTGATCGCGGAGCCGATCGAGGTGCGGCTCGGGCAGCCTCGCGAGGCGGCGCAGAAACGGGCGGGCGAGCTCCTCGAGCTCGTGGGCATCCCCAAGGAGCGCGGCGCCGCGTACCCCCACGAGCTGTCCGGCGGCATGCGCCAGCGCGCGATGATCGCGATGGCGCTGGCCTGCGACCCGGCCATCGTGATCGGCGACGAGCCGACGACCGCGCTGGACGTGATGGTCCAGGCGCAGATCCTGCAGCTGCTCGAGCGGCTGCGCCACGAGCTCGGCCTGTCGCTGCTGCTGATCACCCACGACCTGTCGGTGATCGCGGAGACGTGTGACCGGGTCATGATCATGTATGCCGGCAGGGTCGCCGAGGAGGGGCCGGTCCGGCGCGTCTTCTCCGCCCCGCGGCACCCGTATACGCGGAAGCTGTTGTCGGCGTTCCCGAACATCCGGGCGGACCGGCGGACGCTGGAGGTGATCCCAGGGTCGCCCCCGGACCTGCGCGATCCTCCACCCGGCTGCCGGTTCGCTCCGCGCTGTCCGGCCGTGATGCCCGTCTGCTCGGAGGTCGTCCCGCCGGAGGTGCGGTTCGCGGACGGCGTCCGTGTCGCGTGCCACCTGTATCCCGCCCCGGACATCGCGCCGGGCGTCGCGGCCTCTGGTCCGACGGCGTGAGCGAGCTGCTCCGGCTGGAGGGCCTGGAGGTCCACTTCCCGGTGCGGGGCGGCGCGTCCGACGTCCTCACCAGGCGCAGCCGCGGCGTCGTGCGGGCGGTCGACGGGATCGACCTGGCGATCGAGAGGGGCGAGATCCTCGGCCTGGTCGGGGAGTCCGGCTCGGGCAAGACCACGACGGGGCGGGTGATCGTCAAGCTGACCAGGCAGACGGGGGGCCGGGTCGTGTTCGACGGCGAGGACGTGTCCGCGCTGTGGGGCACGAAGGCGCTCCGCGCCTACCGGCGCCGGGTCCAGATGATCTTCCAGGACCCCTACGAGACGCTCAACCCGAAGCACACGATCGGCGAGTTCGTGGCGGAGCCGCTGGTCGTGAACGGCATCGGGAAGTCCAGGGGCGAGCGCGACCGCCTGGTGGCCGAGGCGCTGGAGTCCGCGGGGCTGCGGCCCGCCACGGACTTTGCCGGCCGCTACCCGCACGAGCTGTCGGGGGGCCAGCGCCAGCGCGTCGTCATCGCCGGGGCGCTGGTCATGGAGCCCGACCTGGTCGTCGCCGACGAGCCGGTCTCGATGCTCGACGTGTCGATCCGGACCGAGCTGCTGCGGCTGATGCTTGACCTGCGACGCGAGCGAGGGCTTGCCTACCTGTTCATCACCCACGACCTGTCAGTCGCCTGGGTCCTGGCCGACCGGATCGCCGTCATGTATCTCGGCCGGATCATGGAGATCGGGCCGGCGGAGCGGGTGATCCGCGCACCGAGGAACCCGTATACGCAGGCGCTGGTGTCGGTCTCGCCATCGCCTGATCCGCCCGAGGAGGGCGAGCGGGCCGCCCGCACGATCCTGGTGGGCGAGACGCCGAACGCGGCCAATGTGCCGCCGGGCTGCCGATTCCACCCCCGTTGCCCGCTGGCCTTCGATCGATGCCGCGTGGACGAGCCACCGCTGTTCGACGTCGGCGGGGGCCAGCAGGCGGCGTGCTGGCTGGCCGAGGGCGGGGCGGCGGCGGGCGGCCCTGCGGAGGGCGGCGCGACCGTGGGCGGCGCGGCCGAGCACCGGGCGGCCGAGCACCCGGCGGCCGGGCCTCCGGCGGCCGACGGGCGGCCGGAAGCTCCCGCGCCATCTCCGGCCCCTGCGCCGGACGCCTGAATCGACGACGCCCCGGCGGGCTGCCGGAGCGTCGTTCGTCGTTCGAGGGTTTGCGCGCCGGGCGCGCCGCGGGTCAGGCCGTCTCGGCGCCGCCGTCAAGGGCCTTCCAGGCGAGCCAGCCGAGGATCGCGCCCACGGTCGGGGCGACGATGTAGATCCAGATCCCGGACAGGTCGCCACCGACGATCGCGGACCCGAGCGAACGGGCCGGGTTCACCGACGCGCCGCTCAGGCTGGCGATCGCGAAATGGATCGCCACGAGCGTGAGCGGGATGGCCAGCGCGGCCAGGGCGGGCGCACGCTTGGTGGATGCCAGGATCACCGCGATGAAGCCGGCCGTGGCCACGGTCTCCATCAGCAGCGCGCCGATGTCGGTGATGCCCGCGTCCTTGTTCGGTGCCGTGATGCCCGCGGTGACGGCGGCCTGGCTGACCGCGACCATCACGAACAGGCCGGCCAGGATCGCACCGGCGACCTGGGCCACGATGTAGCCGACCGCATCAACCGGCGTGGTGCGCCTGTCGAGGACCATCGCGACGGTGACCGCCGGGTTGAAATGGCCGCCCGAGATGTGGCCGAAGGCGAAGATCGCCGCGAGCAGGCCGAGTCCGAACGAGAATGGCACCACAAGAAGGTTCGGGGTTGGCGCGCTCGCGGCGCCGAAAGCCGCGACCGACAGGTACCCGATCGTGAAGAACAGGAACGAGCCCAGCAGCTCTGCTCCGACCTTGCGGAAATCCATGACCGATCCATCCTCCCATGGGCGGACGCGTCCCTCGGCGCGGTCTCCGGCCCGAGGCTAGTATGCCGCCCGGCCGCAAACGGGCGGCGGCGCTGGCGGAGAGCCGCACCGGTCACGCCGCGGCGGCGAGCTCCGGCGGCGCCGCGTCGTCCGCGGGCTCGAGGCGGACGGCGCAGGCCGGGCAGTCGAGCACGCCCGTCTCGGCGTCCAGCATCGCCGGCCGGTCGCACAGGGGACATTCGGTGAAGAGCATCGTCGGGGCCTCCGGGAATGGCGTGTCTGTCACGCCCCGAAGCCTCGCGCCGCGCCGTGCCACCTTGCGTGTCACGACCGGACGCGGTTGGGGGCCCGCCCCCAGAATGCTCCCATGACGGTCGCCGCGATCGAGACCCGCTCCCTGCGCAAGACATACGGGGGAACGGTCGCCCTCGACGGGCTGGACCTGCGCGTCGAGAGTGGCGAGGTCTTCGGCCTCCTCGGCCCGAACGGGGCGGGCAAGACCACCGCCGTCAAGCTCCTGCTGGGCCTCGCGCGCCCCAGCGGCGGTGACGGGCAGGTCCTTGGGCGGCCGCTCGGCGACCGGGACGTCCGGCGCCGGATCGGGTACCTGCCCGAGCTGTTCCGGTACCAGGCGTGGCTCACCGCGCGCGAGGTCCTCGAGCTTCATGCGACCCTCGCCGGGATCCGGGGTCCTGCGCGCTCGCCCGAGATCGGACGCGTCCTCGGCCTCGCCGGCCTCTCGTCGAGATCGCGGGACCGTACCGGCGGCTTCTCCAAGGGGATGCAGCAGCGCCTCGGGCTCGCGGTGGCCCTGCTCGGCGACCCGGAGCTGGTCGTGCTGGACGAGCCGACCTCCGCCCTGGATCCCGTGGGCAGGGACGACGTCCGCACGATCATCCGCGACGCCCGCGCCCGCGGCAGCACGATCGTCCTGAACTCGCACCTCCTGGGCGAGGTCGAACGGCTCTGCGACCACGTGGCCGTTGTGCACCGGGGCCGCATGCTCGCCGCCGGAACCCTGGCCGACCTCCTCGGGCAGCCCGCGGTCCGGCTGCGGGTCACGGACCTGCCCGAGGACCGCCGCTGGCTCGCATCGTTCGGCGCCCTGGACGAGGACGCCGACGGCTGGCTGGTCATCCGCCCGCTCGATGCCGCGCGCGTGCCGGACGTCGTCGAAGCGATCGTCGCCCACGGCGGACGCGTGCATGCCGTGGATCCGGGCCGGCGGTCGCTCGAGGACGTGTTCCTGGGTCTCGTGAGGGACGCGCAGTGACGCCGCGTCTTGTGCTCGCCATCGCATCGCTCACGATCCGCGAGGTCGCGCGCCGCCGGATCCTGTGGGTCATGCTCGGCCTGTCGGTCGTCAGCGTGGTCCTGGTGGGCTGGGGCGTGGACCGCCTCGTCACGCTGTCCCGCAGCGAGTCGCTGGACGAGGTCCAGATCAGGATCGGGGTCAGCCAGGTCCTGATCTTGATCGCCTTCATGTTCAGCTTCGTGCTCGCGATGTCGGCAGCGTTCCTCGGCGCCCCCGCGATCGCGTCCGACGTCGAGACGGGCACGGTGCACGCCATGCTGGCGCGGCCCCTCCGGCGGGCGGACCTGTTCCTTGGGCGCTGGGTCGGCCTCGCCGTGATCATGGCCGCCTACGCCGCGCTGTCGGGCTCACTCGCGATCGCCGTCGTCCGGCTCGCCAGCGGACACATGCCGCCGCAGCCGGCGGTCGCCATCGCCTTCCTCGCCTTCCAGTCGGTGACCGTGCTCACGGTGGCGCTCACGCTCGGAACCAGGCTGCCGTCGATCGCCGCCGGCGCCGTGACGGTCGTGCTGTTCGGCCTCGGCTGGTTCGCAGGCGTGCTCGGCAACGTGGCGGTCGCCTTCGGGGCGGCGCCGCTGGCGGGGGTGGGTGACGCGGCCCGGATCCTGCTGCCCAGCGACGGCCTGTGGCGGGGCGTGATCTACGGCCTGGAGCCGCCGGTCGTGCTCCTCGTGGCCGCCGGGCGCAACGCGACCGCGATGCAGGCGAACCCCTTCTTCGCGAGCGCGCCACCGCCCGTCGCCTTCATCGCCTGGAGCGCCGCCTGGGTCCTGCTCGTGCTGGGCGCCGGCATCGTGCTGTTCCATCGCCGGGAGCTCTGACGGGGCGGGTCCGCCCGGCAGTGGCCGCAGCATTGGCCGCGCGCCGTCGCGGGCGGGCTACGGGAGTGGGCGGGCGTCGAACAGGTTGCTGCGCAGCGGGAGTGCCCCGGACGGGCGGGCGGCGTTGTAGACGCTCCGGAAGACGTCGGCGGAGACCGTCTTCGTCGCCGAGGACCCGTAGATGACGACCTGGTACAGGCGCCCCGAGACGCCCCGGCGCGTCAGGTTGAGGCGCAGCACGTCACCGACGTTCGTCCGGCTGTCGGTGCGGAGCATGGCGGACAGCTGGGCGCGGGTCAGGGAGCTGGTGGCCCAGGCGTAGTACGGGGCCGCGGCGTCCCAGGCCTTGCCGTCGGGCGCCCGGTCGACGATCCCGCGCAGGTAGCCCACCTTCCCGGCCGTCACGGCCCCGGTCGACCCGACGAAGGCGTACTCGTTGTTCTCCGTCGCCCCGCCGCCGGTGGAGTGGAAGAACGCGTTCACGACGCTCCCGGCGCTGACGAGGATCGCTCCGGGAGCCGCGGCGATGATCGCGCTCGTGGTCGCCTTCTCCGCCTCGAGCCCGCGGTAGACCTGGGAGCGGGTGTCGTCGTAGAGGTCGTACGAGCCCGTGGACGGGTGGAGCCGCCTGACCGCGTAGCTCCGGGCTGCGACGGCCTGCGCCCGGAGGGCCTCGGCCGGCCACGTCGAGGGCATCTCGACCGGCACGACGCCTCGCAGGTAGTCATCGAGGCGGACGCTGTTGACGACGTTCACCGATCCCGAGCCGAGGCGCAGCAGGATCGAGCCGCGGTACGTGTCGTAGCTCGAGGGCTTGGAGAACACCTGGATGCGCGACGTCGCGTCCACCGGCCGGACAGTGACCACCCCGCTGATGGTCGCGGAGTGCAGGACCGTCGCCCCGTCGGCCGCCGTGACCCGGACCTTCCAGGTCGTCGTGGAGACGCCGGCCACCGTCGCGGTCGTGCGCCACGCCTTGAGCACCGCGTCCGCCGGAAACGTCGTCGCGACGCCAGCGATCTCCCACGACCCGCTCCGGCCGTAGACCACGAGCGGCGAGGCGGAGGCCGCCGGGAAGCCGGCGAGGATGAGGACGCGGACCGTCCGCGTGGGACTCGTCGTGGACAGCGTGGTGCCCTTGAAGTAGGCCTTGAGGATCTGCTCGGCGGTCTGGCCGGCCAGCGCGCGCCCCCGGGCACCGTACTGGTTGAGGCCCACACCATGCCCGTAGCCACGCCCGTAGAACCGGACCGTGGAGCCGAGGGTCGTGACCGTCTTGGGCCAGGCCGGCGTGGGGGCGGGCGTGGGGCCGGGCCGGCGGGGTCGGAGCGGGGGACGGGGTCGCGGGGACGGGTCCACCGCGAACACGCCACCCGGGGCGGGCATCAGCGGCACCGCGGCGGCCGCCATCAGCGCGGCCGCAAGCACACCGGCGATCAGCCTGCGGCGGGAGCGGTCTCGGGCGGGCGCGGGGCGCGCTTCTCTGGCGATGGACATGCTCCGCAGTCTGAGGGCGCCGGCAGGGCACCGGCCATGGCTCTTCCGGGCCAGCCTGCCCGGACTCGGGTACCAGAATGCCACCCGGCGGTGTACCGTCGCGCGGATGTTGCGCATCTTCCTCGCTCACGGCGCATCCGGCAAGGCCGCGACCATGGCCCCATGGGTGGACGGGCTCCGCGCGCGCGGGTTCGAGGCGTTCGCCGTCGAACTGCCGCGGCGCCGGGCCGAGGATGCCGTCCCCGCATTCGAGGCCCAGGCGCCCGATGGGCCTGGTGTCGTCGTCGGTGGCCACTCGTACGGCGGGCGGGTCGCGTCGCTCCTCGTGGCCGGGGCCGGGGCTGCCCGGGCTGACGGAGCCGTGACGCACGGCTTCGCGGGGCTGCTCTGCCTCAGCTACCCGCTCCACCGCCCCGGCGCGCCCGACACCGCGGCCGCCCGCATAGCCCACTGGCCCTCGATCGCGGTTCCTTCGCTGCTGCTGTCCGGGACGTCGGATCCCTTCGCGCGCATCGACCTGCTCGAGGCGGCGATGCCGTCGCTCGCCCGTGGGCGGCTCGTCACCTATCCACGACGCGGCCATTCGCTCCTGCCGGTGCTGGACGACGCGCTGGACAGGATGGCCGCGTTTCTCGTCGAGCTCGATGTCGAGCCGGGCGCGCGGCCCGAGGTGGGCTGATGCCAAGTCGCTGCTGCTCGGCGGGCAGTCATTGCCGCTCGGCCGGCGGAGCGTGCAACCGGGTGAGCGGCGGATAAGACGGTCCGGCTAGGATCCCGTCATGAACGAGCTGCCCGATCGCGTCGCGGACGCCCCGTACCGCTGCCGCTGGGGCGATGGCCCCGACCCGGAGTACCGCGCCTACCACGATCTCGAGTGGGGCGTCCCGCTCCGGGACGAGCGCCGCCTGTTCGAGCTGCTGATCCTCGAGGGCGCCCAGGCGGGACTCTCCTGGTCCACGATCCTGCGGAAGCGCCCCGGCTATCGGCGGGCGTTCGCCGGCTTCGACCCCGAGGTCGTCGCGGCGTTCGGGGACGGGGACACGGAGCGGCTCCTCGCCGACGCCGGGATCGTCCGCAATCGGGCCAAGGTCGCGGCGGCCATCGGCAATGCGCGGGCGACCGTCGCGCTCCACGAGACCGGTACGACGCTGGTGGAGGTCCTGTGGTCGTTCGTGGACGGGACACCCATCGTCAACCGGGTCGGCTCGCTCGCGGAGATCCCGTCCGAGACGGAGATCTCGAGGGCGATGAGCCGGGACCTGCTCCGGCGCGGCTTCAAGTTCGTGGGCCCGACGATCTGCTACGCGCTGATGCAGTCGGCGGGCATCGTGAACGACCACGAGACGGCATGCTTCCGCTGGGCGGAGGTGCAGGCGCGGGGCGCGGCGTGACGCGGGGTGCGGGTGTGGGTCAACGGGATGCTCGCCAGGCGTCCCGGAGCCGGATGCGCCCGCCCGTGTGGAGCACGGCCCCCGAGTAGACACGTGCGCCGACCACGAACAGGGCCCAGATCGCGGCGAGCATGAGCCCGATGCTGAGGAGGACCTCCCAGGGCTCGATCGCCCCCAACGCGACCCGGAGGGGCACGACCATCGGGGCTGCCGGCGGCAGGAAGGTCATCACGCGTGCCAGGACGCCGGCGGGCTCCTGGGTGACGAAGATGATCGACAGGATGTAGGCGAGCGTCGCGACCATGGTCACGGGCATCGAGGCGGTGGACGCCTCGTCGACGCGGGAGGCGAGGGCCCCAAGGAAGCCCATCGCGGTGGAGTAGAAGGCGAAGCCGAGGATGAACCAGCCCAGCAGCTGGACGACGGCGCCCGCCGTCGTCGGCGGCAGGGAGAGCTGCCCGCTGAGCTGGGCCGCGATGATCCCCGCCGCCACCAGCACGACCAGCTGGGCGAGCGCGAGGAGCCCGATCCCCAGGACCTTGCCCATCAGGAGGTCGCGCGGCCGGACGGTCGAGAGGATCACCTCCACGACCCGGCTCTGCTTCTCCTCGACGACGCCCATGAGGACCCAGTTGCCGTACGAGAAGATCCCGATGAACATCAGGATGATCCCGGCGTTGGCGAAGATGATCGCGGTCGTGTCCTCGGCGCTCGGGGGTTCGAGCGCGGTCACGGACGGCGGGAGCGCGGTGGTGCCGGCCCGCAGGCCGACGACAGCCACGCTGACGATGCCCTGGAGGGTTGCCCCCGCCTCGTCGAGCACGAGCAGCTCGCCCGGTCCCGAGAGGTCGGCCGGGACCTCGAGCGCGGCGTCGACCGACTTGGCGGTGACGGCCGACTCCGCGGCGGCCCGGTCCGGGATGGACGAGACGACGAGCTCCGTCTCGTAGCCGGCGGCCGCGGCCCGGAGGGCGCGCTCGAGACCGGCCGGCGCCTCGCCGACCAGGGCGAGCCGGACCGGCTCCTGGTTGCCGAGGAAGATGGACGGCAGGATGAAGCCGGCGACGAGCAGGAACAGCGTGAACACCAGCGAGAGGTGGTAGCCCCTGCTGCGGCCCCGCTCCATGATCTCGCGCATGGCCACCAGCCGGACGGCCCGCCCACGCTTCACCGTCTGCCCTCCGTGGCCGACCCCGGTTCCGCCACCGCCTCCATGAACAGCTCGGACAGCCGGGGCGGCTCGTAGCTGAAACGGCGGACCTCGCCCGCGGCCCGTGCCGCGGCAAGGAGCGCGTCGAGGTCCACGCCCTCGTCCACGAGGAGCTTCACACGATCGCCGTCGCGTTCCAGGACGGTGTGGTGATCCCACCCTTCGAGCCACGCGTTGCCGGAGCCCGCGACCTCGACCTCGAGGTGGCGACGACCCGAAGCCGTCTTGAGGTCGTCGATGCCACCGGCCGCGACGACGCGGCCGGCGCTGATGATGACGACGTCCTCGCAGACCTCCTCGACCAGGTCCAGCTGGTGGGAGCTGAACATGACCCCCACGCCGGCGAGGGCGCGCTCGCGGAGCACCTCGGACATGGTCGCGATGCCCAGCGGGTCGAGACCCGAGAACGGCTCGTCGAGGACCAGCAGCTCCGGGTCGTGGACGAGCGCGGTCGCCAGCTGGACGCGCTGCTGGTTGCCGTGGGACAGGTCCTCGAGCCTCGACTTCGACCGGTCCGCGAGACCGAAGCGCTCGAGCCAGGCGGCCGCACGGGTCTGGGCGTCCTTCGCGGACAGCCCGTGGTGCTGGGCGAAGTAGCTGAGCTGCTCGCCGACCCGCATCCGCGGGTACAGGCCCCGCTGCTCGGGCATGTAGCCGAAGCGCAGGCGGGCGACCGAGTCGACCGTGCGGCCGTCCCAGCGGACCTCTCCGGCATCGGCCAGGGCGAGCCCGAAGATGCACCGCATCGTCGTGGTCTTGCCGGCACCGTTGGGGCCGAGGAAGCCGACAAGGCGTCCCGCCCGCGCTTCGAACGACGCGTCGTCGAGGGCGGTCACCGGCCCATACCGCTTGGTGAGGTTGCGGATCTCGAGCATCGGTCCCCCAGGGCGCGGAGGTCTGGTCCGGCGCTCACGATACCCCGCGGGCCGCCGGGCGCCTCGCGGGCGGCTGCCCAGGCGCCACTCTGCCGATTCGGGTCGCCCTCCCACCATGATCTTCCGCCCGTTCCGAGCCTGAATTGGCATCGAGCGCGGGCGTACGATGAGGTCATGCCCGGAGGAGAACCAATGACCGCGCCGGATCCCTTCGACCCGCTGGCCGGCGACTCGCCGACCAGTCCCAACGACCTGCCGCCCTCCCCGCCGGCCCAGGCACCGCCCGACGCGGCACCGCCGCCGGGACCTGCTCCCTGGGACCCGCCGGGTCCGGTGCCGCCGTCGGGGCAGGCGCCCGGCGCCGTCTCCTCACCCGGGACGCCCGGTACGGTCCCATACCCCGGGACCCCCGGCGCGGGCGCCTCCGGCCCCAGCGTCGCGATGGCGGGATCCACCGCCTCAATGCCCCCAGCTCAGCCTCAGGCCAGGACTTCGCCCGGCATCGTTGCCGGCATCGTCCTGGTCGTCGTCGGCCTGGCGTTCCTTCTGATCCGCCTCGCCGACATGACCTTTGGCTCCGCAACCTGGCCCCTGTGGATCATCGTCCCGGGCCTCGCGATGCTGGCTGGCTCCTTTGCGATCCCGCCGCGTGGCGGCCTCGGGCTCGCCATCCCCGGCACGATGATCGCCATCGTCGGCGGCATCCTGTGGGTCCAGGAGGCCTACGGCCTGTACGCGACGTGGGCATACGCGTGGGCGCTCGTCGCCCCGACCGGCCCCGGCCTCGCCATGCTCATCTACGGCGGGGTCCACGGCGACCACGAGCTGGCGGCCGACGGCTTCCGCACGTTCCTCGTGGGCATCGGCCTGTTCCTGGGCTTCGCCTTCTTCTTCGAGGGAGTCATCGGGATCTCCGGCCACAGCATCCCGAACGTGGACGAGGTCCTGCCCTACGTCGTGATCGGGTTCGGCGTGCTGCTCGTGGTGGCATCGCTGTTCGGCGGCGGGCGCGATCGCGGCGACCGGCGGCAGCGGAGCTGAGAGGCACCGCGGCGCCGAACGCTCCCGGCGCCGGGGCTGACCTCAGGAGATCTCGAGAACCTCGTACCTGATCTCGCCGCCCGGGGTCACGATCGTCACCGCATCGCCAACCCGCCGGCCCATCAGGGCGGCGCCCACGGGCGAGATGCTCGAGATCCGGCCTTCGCGCGAGTTCGCTTCCGCGGAGCTGACGACCTGCATGACCAATTCGTCGCCGTCCACCTCCACCCGAACCCGTGACCCGAGCTCGACAGTGGCTCCCCGTTCGGTCGGAGCGACCACGACGGCGATCTTGAGCTTTGCTTCGAGCGCCTTGATCCGGCCTTCGAGGAACCCCTGTTCCTCGCGCGCGGCGTGGTACTCGGCGTTCTCCTTGAGGTCGCCGTGCTCGCGGGCCGTCGCGATGCGCGCGATGACCCCCGGCCGCTGGGCAAGCAGCTCCGCCAGCTCCGCCTGGAGCCGGTCCATGCCCTCGGGTGACAGGACGATCGGCACGTGGACCTTGCGCGGGGACCCCTGCGCGGCATAGGCGGCGGCCGAGGCGATTCGTCCCGTGCCCCGGCCCGGTGCCGGGCGGCGGCCACGCTTCGCCTCGTCCCGCGCGCCATCGGCCTCGGCCGGTGGCAGGTCGACGATGACGGTCACCGGTCGCGGCTCCGGGGCCTTGACCTCGGGGAGGAGCGGGTTGGTGATGCCGGTGTCCTTGCGACCTCCCGAGACGGCCCTGAGCACCGCCCATGGGAGGACGGGCTCCTGCGCGTGGAGGGCGGCCCGCTCCGCGGCCGGGACACCCGCGGCGAAGGCATCGAGCAGGGCGTCCTCGTACTCCTCGGGCGCGTCGGTCGCGGACCACCAGACCCGCAGGTCGCCGAGGGTCCGCAGGAAGTGCAGCCAGAGCCCGGACCAGGCGGGCTTCCTGTCCCCCGGCACCGTCCTGGCGAGGCCGGCAATTCGCCCGGACACGGAGCCCGTGGAGGACCCGATGAACAGGACCGGCTGCGACGGCAGCCAGAACCTGTTCAGCCGCAGCTGGAGGTCCTTCGACACCGGCCGCACGCCGTCGAGGCGGAGGTCCGGCACGCGCTCCAGCCACTTGCCGATCAGCGAGAGATCCAGCGGAGCGGATGGGATGGGGGCCGGGAGCTCCACCACGAACACCCCGGGCGCCTGGTGCCGGACCTGGCGGCCCCACAGGACTGGACCGTCGGCCATGAGGCCGACCTCGCGGAGGAGGGCGGGGGCGCTGCGATCATCGGGCATCGGGTGGTTTCACACACGCTCGTGGAGGGGGAGGTCGGTCCGGGAGGCGACGGCCGTCTCGGACCATGGGGCGTATCGTCTCACCATCATGCCGAACCAAACGCCGGAGCGCGAGCAGGACCCATCGGGGGCAGGCGACGTTCGCCGCTCCTGGAGACGACCGGCGCTCGGCGCCGGCCTCGTCGCGGGCGTCGCGCTGGTCATCGTCATCGCCGGCGGCGCCCTCTCCGGCGGTCCGCCCGGGGGGCCGGCAACCGCCCGGAGCGCCGCCCAATCGCCCGCCCCGTCGCTCGCCCCGGCCGCGGCCGTCGCGACCCCGTCGCCCGCCGACTCCCCATTGCCCGACCTCTCGGGCTCACCCAGTCCGGCGCCGACGGCGTCCCTGGTGGACGCGACAACTTCGCCCTCGGTCCCCCCAGCCGAAACGGCGACGCCCGGGACCGCGACCACGGCCCCGACGCCTTCCTCGTCCCAGGCCTCGTCGTCCTCGGGCCCACCCCAGGTCACGGCGGCGCTCGCGGCGCGCCTGGATGCCCGCCTGCAGACCCTCCTCAAGCGCTCGGGGATCCCGGGCGTCTCCGCCGCGATCATCTGGGACGACGGGCGCACCTGGGCCGGCGCCGCGGGCAGCGCCGACCTGGCGACGAGGACGGCCATGACCCCCGACACGGCCTTCGCACTCGCCTCGGTGTCCAAGACGCTGACGGCCGGGGTCGTCCTCCAACTGGTGGGTGAGGGACGACTCGCCCTCGACCAGCCGGTGGCACCCCTCCTGCCGGCGTTCAAGCTTGACCGCAGGATCACCGTCCGGATGCTGCTGGACCACACGAGCGGCCTGCCGGACTACTTCCTCAATGCGAGCATCGACAGGCCTCTCCAGGCGCGGCCGGACGCCGCCTGGACCCCGCTGCAGGCCTGGCGCTACGTGCCGGCGAAGCACTTCACGCCCGGCCGGAGCTGGCACTACTCGAACACGAACTACCTGCTCCTCGGCGAGCTCGTGAAGGCAGTGACGGGGAGATCGCTGGCCTCGGAGGTCCGGACCCGGCTCCTCGGTCCGCTTCGGCTGAGGGATACCTGGTACCAGGCGGTCGAGAAGCCACGCACAAAGGGCGCCACGGGCTACCGGCGTGTGGTCAAACCCGGTGGCGGCTCCCGCTACCTGCCGGTCGCCCCGTCGAGCGACGTCATGCCGTTCCGGTCGGTCGTGACCTCGGCCGGTGGCGCCGGATCGATCGCCTCGACGGCGATGGACGCGGCCGTGTGGATGCGGGCGTTCGCCGGCGGCGAGGTTCTGCCGGCCGACGTCCAGGCGGCGATGGTCGGTGACGTGGCCAGGACGAAGGCTCTCGGTTCGACGATCCCCTACGGGCTCGGGATCCAGGCGGTGCGCCTGGACGGGCGCAAGGCGCTCGGCCACTCCGGCCGTTACCTCGGGTTCAGGAACGTCGTGCGATATGTTCCGGCGGCCGGCGTCACCATCGCCGTGCTGACGAACCAGGGGACCTACGACCCGGCACGGATCGCGACGTACCTGCTGCGCATCGCCTCCCCGAGGCGGTCCTCCGCGGCGCCATCGCCCACGCCGTAGGCAAGTCGCGGCATCGATCGTCCTCGGGGAGCTGATCCCCGGACCCGAGGCCGAACATGCTCGTAGGGCGGCGGCCAGCAGCGGCGGCCAGCAGCGGCGGCACGCAGCGGCGGCCAGCAGCGGCGGCAAGTAGCGGCGGCTAGTAGCGGCGGCGGCCCCCGCCCGATCCGCTGGTGGCCCCCGAGCGCGCGCGGCCTCCACCGGACGCCGAACCGCCGGCACCGCGGGGCGCGCGAAGCGGCTGCGCCTCGGCGTCACGGCGCGGCACGAACCCGTCGGCAACCTCCCACGGAATCGCCACCTGGAGCAGGCGCTGGACACCGCGCAGCAGGTCCGCCTCGTCGATGCAGACGAGGCTGATCGCGTCGCCGGTGGCCCCGGCCCGGCCGGTGCGACCGATCCGGTGGACGTAGTCCTCGGGGTTCCACGGCAGCTCGTAGTTCACGACGTGGGGCAGGTCGACGATGTCCAGCCCGCGGGCCGCGACGTCGGTCGCAACCAGTACCCGGATCTCGCCGGCCTTGAAGGCCTCGAGGGCCTTGGTCCGGTCCGACTGCGCCCGGTCCGAGTGGATGGCCGTGGCGGCGACACCGTGGCGGTCCAGCCAGGACGCGAGGCGGGAGGCCGTCAGCTTCGTGCGCGTGAACACGAGCACCTGGAGCCAGTCGCCCTCGACGATGAGGTGGGCGAGGAGCTCCTCCTTGCGATCCCGATCGACCGGGTAGACGAGCTGCCGGACGGCTTCGGCGGCGGTGCCGTGGCGCGAGACCTCGATCGTCTCCGGGTTCGTCGAGGATCGAGCCCGCGAGCCGCTTGATCTCGTCCGAGAAGGTGGCCGAGAACAGCAGGTTCTGCTTGCGGTTCGGCAGCAGGTCGAGGATGCGGCGGATGTCGGGCATGAAGCCCATGTCCAGCATCCGGTCTCCCTCGTCGAGGACGAGGATCTCGACCTGGGTCAGGTTGGCGGCGCGCTGCCCGACGAGGTCGAGCAGCCGGCCCGGTGTGGCGACCAGGATCTCGACACCCGCCAGCAGCTCCTTGATCTGCGGGTCGAGCGGCACCCCGCCGTACACGACCGTCGCACGGAGCGGCACCTTGCGGCCATAGGTCTTGATGGCCTCCGAGACCTGGACCGCGAGCTCGCGGGTCGGTGTCAGCACGAGGCACCGGACCGGGTGCCGCGCGGGCGAGAACGACGTGTTCGCGTACGGCCGGAGGCGGTCGAGGATCGGCAGGGTGAACGCCGCCGTCTTGCCGGTGCCGGTCTGGGCGGCGGCGAGCACGTCCCTTCCGGCCAGGATCAGGGGGATCGCCCGTTCCTGGACGGGCGTCGGCTCCTCGTAGCCCTCCTCCACGACGGTCTGCAGGAGGTCGGCCGAGAGCCCCAGCTCTTCGAAGCGCAAGGTGTTCGTCTTCTCCGGTATCGGCCGCTGGGCGGCGGCCGGCGTCTGTGATGGCCCGGCGCGGCGCCCGCGTGGTGCGAGTGAGGCACCGGTGGCGCGAGGGCGGCGGCGACCGCCGGACAGGGCCGAGCATACTCGACAATGCCCAGATGGGCGCTCAGGGGACGCGGGCGATCGACTCGGCAAGGCGTGCCGGCGTAGCGTATACGGTGCATGAATATGCGCATGATCGTCCGGGCAGCCCTGCGAGAGGGCGGGCGCGGGTATGCGCTCGAGGCGGTCGACGCCCTGGGAATCGATGCCGCACGCGTGTTCAAGACGATCGTCGTCGAGGTGGACGGGCGCCTGGCGATCGCCATCGTGCCGGCCGATTCCGAGGTGGATCTCAAGGCGATGGCGGACGCTCTGGGCGGACGGCGCGCCTCGATCGCAGCCGCTGCCGAGGCCGAGAAGGCGACGGGCTACGTCCTCGGCGGGATCAGCCCGCTGGGGACGCGGCGGCCGCTGCCGACG
The DNA here is from genome assembly GCA_963776395.1 of uncultured Chloroflexia bacterium. Classification (GTDB taxonomy): domain Bacteria; phylum Chloroflexota; class Limnocylindria; order Limnocylindrales; family CSP1-4; genus CAIXZV01. The sequence continues at coordinate 167,504 of CAVZML010000006.1, forward strand.
GTGCTCGACTCGTCCGCGACCCGATACGCGACGATCCACGTGTCCGCCGGGCGGCGCGGGCTGGAGATCGAGCTCGTCCCGAGCGACCTGGTGGCGCTGACGAACGGGTCGACGGCGCCCGTTGCGCGGCGGTCCTGACCGGGGCCGGCCTGTCTCGCGCGGTCGGTGACAAGCCGAGGATCCGTCTCAACCGCACGCACCGAAGCTGGCCGGCGGTTGTCGCGCCGTGGCTGCAGTTACCGATCTCCGGTGAACCGCCGGCGTTGACTGCAGCGGCTGGTGGTCCCGGGCCGAACGGCTCGCGTTCAGGACGGCGGTTTCAGGACCCCGCAACCGGCGACTCGCTCGGCGGACGTCCAGTCCAGCCCCTCCGCACGCGCGCGGCGGCCCGGGACCGCCACACGAACGCCGCGCGTTCACATCCGGGCACGGGTCCGGGTGCGTCCGGGCGCGGGTCCGGCCACCGGGCGCGGGTCCTGGCGCGGGTCCGGCCATCGGGCGCCCGGTCGCGCCCGAACGATGTCGGCGCATCGATCGCCTCGCATGCCGATCCGGCGGATCGCGGTTGCGGCGGTCTGTCATACTTCGCGGGACCGTCAGGTCGACGATCACCCGAACGCAGACAGGCCGACAACCGAAGAGCCGTCTCCACGGCAGGCACCCTGTCGCCCCATCGGGTGGATCGCCACCCGGCACCGGATCGTTCCGATCCCGCGTCCGCCGCTCGGACATCGCGTGCCCAGCCCACCTCCTGCCATGCCGTCGACGGCCGCCAGTCCCACCGTCGCCCCGCCTCATGCGTGGCGTTCCGGCAGAGAGGAGGCAAGACTGTTGCCCGAGGACCACAAGGGCGCCCAGAGGGCGTCTGTCAGGAGGTTCCGGCCGCTGGTGACCGGTATCCTCGCCACACTCCTGCTCGCGACCGCGATGTCCGCCGGGGCCCAGGAGGCCCGCGGGGCGACCATGAAGGTCGTCGTCGTCGTCGGCCCGGTCGGCGCCAGCACTGCCAGCTACCGTGACGGTGCCCGCAAGCTCGCGGCCCAGGCCCGCACATACGGCGCTGCCGTGACGGAGATCTACTCGCCCAGCGCGACCTGGTCCCGCGTCTCCTCGGCGGCGAAGGGTGCGAAGCTGCTCATCTACCTGGGCCACGGCAATGGCTGGCCGAGCCCCTATGCACCCTTCTCCACGACGTCCAAGGACGGCATGGGCCTGAACGCGACGTCCGGCAACGGCAACAGCAACGTGAAGTACTACGGCGAGTACTACATGGCGAGGCTGGCCCTCGCGCCCAACGCCGTTGTGGTGCTCAACCGACTGTGCTACGCATCGGGAAACTCCGAGTGGGGCGCCGCGAACCCGACCAAGGCGACGGCGATCAAGCGCGTGGACAACTTCGGGGCCGGCTTCCTGCGCGGTGGCGCGAAGGCCGTGTTCGCCAGCGGGATCACCAGCCCCTCGTACGTGCTGAAAGGCCTGTTCACCGGGTCCGCCACGATGACGATGGGGCAGCTGTTCTGGACGGACGCGAACCGAACCGGCACCTACAAGATCACGTTCACGTCCGTTCGCACGTCCGGCGCGACGTCGCGGATGGATCCCTATGCGCCCAACCGCTACTACCGCTCGGTCGTCGGCTGGCTGAGCACCACGGTGGGCAGCTGGCGGTCGGGCTGAGCCCGTTCAGGTTCATGCGCGGGCTCGGGAACGGCGCCCGGGAGGTCGTCGGCGCCGGGAGGTCGGCGCCGCTCGATTCCGCGCGGGCGGCGGCTTCGGGCGCAGTCAGTGGACCCCGTTTCCTCCGATTCCCGTCACGGTACCAGCGACGCTGGTGGTAGTCGAGATCCGGACACACCCTGAACCAGCTCGCGATACCCCGGCGGCCCCGCGTCAAGCACGGATGACCTTTGTCGCATCGCCCGGCACGGCCGGATCGGGTCTGCATTGCGCCGAGCACCAGCGCGCCTGGTAGGTGTCAGCGCTCCACCGCCGTGGCCCGATAGCACCAGCGCGCCCATGGCCCACCAGGCCCGCCCGATAGGGCCGCCGCCAGAGCCTACGCGGGAACGAGCCCCTGCGGCGCGGACCAGGAATGGAGCGTGGCCACGTAGTTGGCCCGCTCGAACACCGTCGGGTTCTCCACGGTCGCGGCGCTCGCGCTGCCCCGCATCTGGTTGACCGACTCGTACTCGCGCTCGGTCATCCAGGCGACCAGCTCGTCCTCCACGGTCCGGACATGGTCGGGGCCGTGGCGCAGGACGGCCGACGCCATCATCACCACGTCGGCGCCCACGAGGAGCCCCTTGATGACGTCGCTGCCGGAGTGCACGCCGGACGTCGCTGCCAGCCCCACCCCGACGCCCAGCTGGGGGCGGAGGATGGCGATCCACCGGAGCGGCAGGCGCAGCTCCGTGGGGTGGCTGAGCGCGACCTTGTTCACCACGTCGAACGTCTCGAGGTCCAGGTCCGGCTGGTAGAACCGGTTGAACAGCACCAGGCCGTTCGCCCCGGCCACCACGGCCCGGTTCGCGAAGTTCGCGAGCGCGGAGTATGACGGCCCTAGCTTCACGGCCAGCGGGATCCTGACTGCCGCCCGGACGGCCGCGATCAGGTCCAGGTCCGTGTCCTCGCGGTCGACGGCCGTCATCGATGGGTCTGCAGCGACGTGGTACAGGTTGAGCTCGAGGGCGTCGGCACCCGCCTCCTGCATCAGGCGCGCGTAGCGGATCCAGCCGCCCGTGGTCGCCGCGTTGAGGCTGGCGATCACGGGGATCGCGAGGTCCGCCTTCGTCTTCTCCAGGCGGGCGAGGTACTGGTCCCCGGTGCCCCTGAAGGTGTCGATGTGCGGGAAGTAGCCGAGGGCCTCGGCGAACTGCTCCGAGCCGGCCTCGAGGGAGCGGTTGAGCTCGATCTCCTCGTTGAGGATCTCCTCCTCGAACAGGGACGGGAGCACGACCGCGCCGGCACCGGCAGCCTCGAGGGCCTTCGCCGAGGCGGGATCCCCGGTCAGCGGCGAGGACGAGGCGACGATCGGGGAGCGGAGGTCGAGCCCGAGATAGCGGGTGCGCAGGTCCACGGTCACGCCTCGTCTCCCTTCTCGCCGGCACCGAGCGCGGCCACCAGGTCCGCATCGGCGTCCACCGCATGGACGTGGGGCACGCTGCGGTGCATGCCTGCCAGCTGCTCGTAGTAGCGCCACCGCTCGTCGGCGTCCGCTTGCAGGAGGTCGGCCAGCTCGTGGGCGCGCTCCGGGTCCGTGCGCTCGAGGATGGCGAACCGCGTCTCGGTCGCCACGAACTCGCGGATCGGGATGGACGGCTTGGCGGAGTCCAGCTTGAACGGCTGCCCGTCCTCGACCTCGCTGGGCTGGAAGCGGTAGAGCGGCCAGTAGCCGCTCTTGACGGCGTCCTTCTGGTGCGACATCGACTTCGACATGTCGATGCCGTGGGCGATGCAGGTGGAGTAGGCGACGACCAGGGACGGCCCCGGCCAGGCCTCGGCCTCGATGAGCGCCTTGATCGACTGGGCGTCGTTGGCCCCCAGCGAGATCTGCGCCACGAAGACGTTGCCGTACGCCCTGGCGATCGCGCCCAGGTCCTTCTTGCCGGTCGACTTGCCGGCCGCCGCGAACTTGGCGACGGCGCCGCGCGGGGTGGCCTTGCTGGCCTGGCCGCCGGTGTTGGAATAGACCTCGGTGTCGAGGACGAGGATGTTCACGTTGCGGCCCGACGAGAGGACCTGGTCCAGCCCGCCGAAGCCGATGTCGTACGCCCATCCGTCGCCGCCGATGATCCAGACCCCCTGCTTCACGAGGTCGCCGGAGAGGGCGAGGAGCTGGCGCGCGTCCTCCGCCTGCTCGCCCGTGACGCCGACGAGCACCTCGCGCAGCCTCGCCAGGCGCTCGCGCTGGGCGACGATCTGGGGCTCGGTGTCCTGCGGGCTGTCGAGTAGCTCCCGGGCGAGATCCGCGCCGATGACCGGCTCGAGCCTCTCGACCAGCATCCTTGCGAACCCGGCCTGCGCATCCATGCCGAGGCGCATGCCGAGCCCGAACTCCGCGTTGTCCTCGAACAGGCTGTTGGCCCACGCAGGACCGCGGCCCTGGCCGTTGACCGTGTACGGCGTCGTCGGGAGGTTGGCGCCGTAGATGCTCGAGCAGCCCGTGGCGTTGGCCACGATCATGCGGTCGCCGAAGAGCTGGGTGACGAGGCGCAGGTACGGCGTCTCGCCGCAGCCTGCACAGGCGCCGCTGAACTCGAACAGGGGCTCCAGCTGGCTCGCGCCCTTGACCGTGTCGCGCGGGATGGCGGACCGGTCGAGCTGCGGGATCTCCTGGAAGGCGATCCAGCGCTCGCGCTCGACGTCGCGGTGGTCGAGGTATGGCTGCATGTTGATGGACTTGTGGCCGACGTCGGTCTTGCTCTTGGCGGGGCAGACATCCACGCATACGCCGCACCCGGTGCAGTCGTCCGGGGCGACCTGGATGGTCAGGCGGTGCCCCGGGAGGTCGCGGGACTTGAACTCCTTGGAGACGAACCCCGCCAGGGTTGGCGTGTCGCCCTCCGGGAAGACCTTCATCCGGATCGTCGCGTGCGGGCAGACCATGGCGCACTTGCCGCAGTCGATGCAGATCGTCTCGTCCCAGACCGGGATCTGCTGGGCGATCGCCCGCTTCTCCCACTTGGTCGTGCCGGTCGGGAACGTGCCGTCCACGGGCAGCGCGCTGACCGGGAGCAGGTCGCCTTCTCCGGCCATCAGCCTGGCAGTGACCAGCTTCACGAAGTCCGGCGCGCCGTCGGGAACGAGCGCCCGCATGGCCGTCGAGCCGCTGACCGCGCCGAGCGCCACCCTGCCCAGGCGGGCGATGGAGGCGTCGATCGCTGCGTAGTTGCGCTGGACGACGGCGTCCCCGCGCTTCCCGTACGACTTCTTGACGAAATCCTTGATCCGGCTGATCGCCTCCTCGGCCGGCAGGACGCCGGAGAGGTGGAAGAAGCAGGGCTGCATGATCGTGTTGATCCGGTTGCCCATGCCGGTCTCGGCGGCGACCGCCATCGCGTCGATCACCCACAGGTTGATCTGCTTCTCGACGAGCTGCTCCCTGACGTGCGCCGGGAGATGCTCCCAGACCTCGTCCGGTCCATAGGGGCTGTTGAGCAGGAACGTCGCGCCGTGCTTGGCGCGGTCCAGCATCTGGACGCTCTCGAGCAGGCCGAACTGGTGGCAGGCCACGAAGTCCGCGTTGTCCACGAGGTAGGTGGAGCGGATGGGCTGCGGGCCGAACCGCAGGTGCGAGGACGTGACCGATCCCGACTTCTTCGAGTCGTAGACGAAGTAGCCCTGGGCGAAGAGATCCGTGCCCTCGCCGATGATCTTGACGGAGGACTTGTTCGCACCCACGGTGCCGTCCGACCCGAGGCCGAAGAACAGTGCCTGGACCTCGCCGGCCGGGCGCGGATGGCTGAAGGTCGAGGAGATCGGCAGCGAGAGGTGGGTCACGTCGTCGTAGATGCCGACGGTGAAGTGACGCCTCGGCTTTGCCGCCAGCAGCTCGTCGAAGATCGGCTTGACCATCGACGGGGTGAACTCCTTGGAGGAGAGCCCGTAGCGACCGCCGGTGACCTTCGGGGCGACCGCGAAGGGCGGCTCGTCGCCGTCCTGCGCCTCGGTCAGGGCGGTGACGATCGCCTGGTACAGCGGCTCGCCGACGGCGCCCGGCTCCTTGGTGCGATCGAGGACCGCGATCTGCCTGACGGTCTTCGGGAGGGCCGCCATCAGCTGGCCCGCCGGGAAGGGCTGGAACAGGCGGACGACGACCAGGCCGACCTTCTCGCCGGCGGCGACCATGGTCTCGACGGTCTCCTCGACCGCCCCGGTTCCCGAGCCCATGACCACGATGACGCGGTCCGCATCGGGTGCACCCCGGTACTCAACGAGCGAGTAGCGGCGGCCCGTCACCGCGGCGAACTCGTCCATGACCTCCTGCACGATGCCCGGGACGGCGTCGTGGTAGGGGTTGCAGGCCTCGCGGGCCTGGAAGAAGACGTCGGGGTTCTGCGCGGTGCCGCGCACCACCGGCGTCTCGGAGGTGAGCCCGCGCCGACGGAACGCAAGGACGTCGTCCTCGCGGATCAGCGCGCGCAGGTCCTCGGGGGCAAGCGTCGCGATCTTGTTGACCTCGTGGCTCGTCCGGAAGCCATCGAAGAAGTGGAGGAACGGCACCCGAGCGCGCAGCGTCGCCACGTGGGCAACGGCGGCGAAATCGTGCGCCTCCTGGACGGACCCGGCGGCCAGCATCGCCCAGCCCGTCGCCCGGGCGTGCATGACGTCGCTGTGGTCCCCGAAGATGGAGAGCGCGTGGGTCGCGAGCGTGCGCGCCGCCACGTGGATGACCGCGGGCGTGAGCTCGCCGGCGATCTTGAACATGTTCGGGATCATGAGCAGCAGGCCCTGCGACGCCGTGAACGTCGTCGTCAGCGCGCCCTTCTGCAGGGACCCGTGCACGGCCCCGGCGGCCCCGGCCTCGGACTGCATCTCGACGACCGACGGGACGGTGCCCCACAGGTTCGGCCGCCCGGCTGCGGCCCAGTCGTCGCAGTACTCGGCCATCGGCGAGGCCGGGGTGATCGGGTAGATCGAGATGACCTCGCTTGCCGCATAGGCGACGCGGGCGGCCGCCTCGTTGCCGTCGAGGCACTCCCAGTGCTGATCCATCGGTCTCTGCATCCTTTCGGGTGACGCGAGCCACCCGGGTTCCATGGTGGCGACGGGGGACGACACGCGGGCCGCAGGGCAGCCGGTGCCATCGGCAAGTTTGCTCCTCAGGAGCAAGGCGCGGGCAGTCAAACGGGACTGTCCGGGTGGCCCCGCGGTCACGGGAATGACCAGGTTCGAGGGGCCGTTTGGCCCGCGATGGGGTCCGGAGGGCCCACGATGGGAGCCCGCAGGGACCAGCCATGGAGCCCGCAGGGGCGAGCGATGGCGTCCGGAGGGGCCAGCGGATGAGTCCGGAGGGGCCAGCGGATGGGTCCAGGGCGGGTCCCGTCTAACGGGGTCCGGAGGGCCCGCGATGGGGCCGGGAGGAGCCGCGTCCGCGCACCCGTACCGGGTCCCTCCGTTCGGTGAGCCGGCGGCGGCGATGGCCCATTCGCGGTGGGCCCCGTCGACGGACCGGTTGCCCCAGCCGGCGCGAATCAGGGCACCATTGCCGCATGCCGATCGACCGACCCGCCACCCGCGACAAGGCCTGGCGCGCCGTCCGGGGCGCGGCTCCCGCCGGCGCCGCCGGACCGAAGCGCGCCCGCCTGACGTTCCTCGGCCACTCGACCGTCCTCATCGAGGTGGACGACCTGCGGATCCTGACGGACCCGGTGCTGCGCGAGGGCATGGGCCCCGTGCGGCGCCAGGTCCAGGCGGTCCTGCCCGAGCTCTTCGCGGACCTCGATGCGGTCTTCATCAGCCACGGCCACCATGACCACCTCGACCCGCCATCGCTCCGGAGGATCCCCGGCCGGCCGACGGTCATCGTCCCACGTGGCTTCGGGCACCTGGTGGGAAAGACGGGCCTCGGACCCGTGGAGGAGGTCGAGCCGGGTGACCGGCTGGTCATCGACCGGGTCCACCTCGAGGTGACGTATGCGGACCACTCGGGCCGGCGCGAGCCATTCGGTCCGACTGGCCCGGCCCTGGGCTGCGTCGTGGCGGGATCGCGCACCGTGTACTTCCCGGGCGACACGGACATCTTCCCGGGGATGACGGCACTCGCCGGCCGGCTCGACGTGGCGGTGCTGCCGGTCTGGGGCTGGGGTCCGACGATCGGCGAAGGGCACATGAACCCCGAGCGGGCCGCAGAGGCGGCGGCCGTCCTGCAGCCCCGCCTCGCCGTGCCGATCCACTGGGGAACGTTCTACCCGGCGGGCCTCCGGAAGGTCATCCCTGAGCCGTTCGAGACGCCCGGCCTCGAGTTCGAGGCGGCTGCCGCCCGCCTGGCCCCGGGCGTGCCTGTCCGGATCCTGGCGCCGGGCGAGACGGTGACGATCCCGGCGGGCTGAGGAAGACCGCGTCGTCGGCGTCGCCGGTCCGCATCGCTCGGCCGGCGCAAGGGCCGGCACCAGGGCCGGCACCGTCCGCGTCGCCCGGTCCGCGTCGTCGGCGTCGCCCGATGGCACCGCCGATGCCCGCCCGATCCCGACCGGCAACGACTTGTCCCCGGCACAGGCTCGCGCGGAGGGGCGAGGCCGCAGGCCCGTCCGCGGGCGCCAGATGGTGCCGGGTACCAGCCGAGCTGGTGTGACCCTGCTTGCCGGTCAGAACCAGGTCACCTGCGCTTGGACTACTACCGCAGCACTGGTAGATGGCCGGAGTCGCACCGAGACCGAATGGCGACGCGAGCAGGTCAGGCCGCGCGGCGGGGTCACACGCGGCGGGGTCACGCCCGGCGGGTCACGCGCGATCGGAGGTCGACGGGTGCAAGGACCGAAGCATGACGACTAAGCGACAACCATATTGACAAAAGAGCAATGCAGTATTATAAAGACGAAAGTCTTCTTGCTACATTAGAGGTTCGACCGGTGCCCCACGACGTCATCGCCACCTGTCCGGTCTGCGCCGGCGAGCTCGCCGTCACGCGCCTCCGCTGCGGCGGGTGCGGGACGACCATCGAGGGCGAGTTCGGCGTCGGGCGTTTCGCGCGCCTGACGCGCGAGCAGGCAAGCCTCCTCGAGAGCTTCCTGCGCAGCCGGGGGAACCTCCGCGACATGGAGCGGGAGCTGGGGATCAGCTACCCCACGGTCAGGGCACGCGTGGAGGCCCTCGTGCGAGCCCTCGGGTTCGGACCGCGGGACGAGGCGGACCCTCCCGGCGCCACGCCGGCACCCGCCGCGGCGGCCCTTGCGGCCGAGGAGATCCAGGCCGGCCGGCGAGACGTCCTGGAGCGTCTCTCCCGCCACGAGCTGAGCGCCGAGGCCGCCGCCGAGGCCATCCGTGCAATTGGAAAGGACGTCCGATGACCATCATCACCGACATCGACAGCGACGGCGACATGGACACCTTCACCGAAACGGCTCCCGGCACCGACAACCCGGCGGTCCGTGTTCTGCCCCTCGATCCGGGGGCCACGCTGGAGGTCTCCCTGACCTCCGGCTGCGTCCGCATCCGTGGCACCGACGAGGCTCGACTCGTCATCCGCACCAGGGACGGCCGGGCCTTGGACGGCTCGGTGGTGATCGAGGCGGCCCCGTCGCTGGTCCGTATCCACGACGCGGCGGGCGAGCTCCGCCTCGGCCCCATCAGGCTCACCTCGCATCGGTCCCCGGACCTCGACATGTCCGTGCCGCGCGGGACGCGTTTCGCGGTCCGGACCGTGAGCGGCGAGGTCGATGCAACGGGCGTCCGAGGCGCCAGCCGCTGGACGACAGTTTCGGGCGACCTGCGCCTCGTCATCGAGACCGGCCCGGTCGCGGTCGAGACGATGTCCGGCGACGCCGCCCTCACGGGCGAGGGGTCGCTTGCGGTCACCGCCCGGACGGTGTCCGGCGACCTGAGGCTCGCCGCGCCGCTCCTCGACGGGCTGGACCTGGCGTCCACCAGCGGCGACGTCCGCGTGGAGGGCGAGCTGCGGGCCGGTGGGAAGCACGTCATTGCCTCGGTCAGCGGCGATGTGCAGCTGGCAACGCTGAGCCCGGTTCGCATCGAGACGCAGACGATCGCAGGTGACGTGCGCGTTGCCGGACCGCACAAGACGGAGGGAGGGCGAGGCCGGAGGACCGTGATCCTCGGCGCGGGGTCGACGCCCGTCGTGATCCGGACGACGTCCGGCGACATCTCGGTGGAGGTCCTGTCCGGCACTGCCATCCCGATGCCCGCCCCCGCGGCCCCCGTCGCGGCGCCTGCCGCCCCCGCGGTCCACGTCACGCCGCCTGCCGCGCCCGCCGCCCCAACCACGGCGCCCATCGCGCCCGTCGCGCCTGTCACCCCCGCGGCCAGGGTCACGACGCCTGTCGAGCCCGCCGCCCCCGATCCAACCACGGCGCCCATCGCGCCCGTCGCGCCCGCGGCCGTAGTCCTTTCCGAGCCCGCCGGAGCGTCTTTGCTGGACTCGCCGACCGAGCCGTACACCCCGCCCGTCGCCGGCCCCGATCTCGGTGCGGACCCCGCCACCGAGGCTCGGGAGGCCGCCCGCCTCGACCTCCTCCGGGCTCTCGAGCGCGGCGAGATCGACGTCGAGACCACGGCGCGGGGCCTGGCGGCGCTCGAGGACGCCGGCCCGCTGGGCTTCCGGGGGTGGTCCTGATGGTCGCGGACCCGCTGGAACAGGTGTTGCGTCTCGTCGCCGAGGGTCGCCTCACCGCCGACGAGGCGGGGCCGATCCTGGCGGCCCTCGATGACCGTGAGGCCCCGCCGGGAGCCCGGAAGAGCGCCGGAGCCCGTTCCGGCCTGCCGGGCGACGAAACCGTGAACCCGCCGCCCCACTTCAACCCGCCCCACTTCAACCCGCCGCCCGGCGACACCCAGCCCGGCACGGGCCGGTTCCCGGACGGCCGGAGCGCCTCGGTCCTGCGAATCGAGGTTCGCGATCACGGCCGGCCCGTCGTCAACCTGCGGCTCCCCATCGCCGCCGGGCGGTTCGCCCTGGACAGCGTCCCGGGCCTGTCGGGTGACCAGGTCGACCGCCTTCGCGAGGCGCTCCGCTCCGGCGCCAAGGGCCCGCTGCTGGAGGTGGACGACAACGGCGACGGCGTCCGGATCACGCTCGAATGACCGTCATCGCGCGCGCACGCTCGCTGCCCATGTGGCAGGCGCTGTCGATTGCCAACTTCCGGCTGCTGTGGGCGAGCGAGGCTGTGTCGGTCGTCGGTGACCAGTTCCACTACATCGCCCTCGCCTGGCTGGTCATCAGCCTCACCGGCTCCGGCCTCGCCCTCGGCGTGGTGCTCATCGCCGTCGCCGTGCCGAGGGCGCTCCTGATCGTGCCGTTTGGCGTCCTCGCCGACCGCAGGCCGGCGAGGGGCCTGATGCTCGCGGCCCACATCGCGCGGGGCGTGATCGTGGGGGTCATCGCCGCGCTCGCCGTGACCGGCACCGCCACCCTCCCGGCCCTCGTGGTCCTGGGCGCCCTGTTCGGGGCCGCGGATGCCGTGTACATGCCTGCCCAGCAGGCGTTCCTGCCGCGGACGGTGGAGGCGGAGAGGCTGCCGTCCGCGAATGCGCTGCTCCAGGGCACGCTCCAGATGGCATCGATCGCGGGTCCGCCGCTCGCCGGGATCGTCATCGCGATCGCCGGCACCGGGACGGCATTCGCCGTGGACGCGGTCTCGTTCTTCGTCGCCGCCCTGGTCATCATGCTCATGGGACCAGCGCCTGCCCCGCGCTCGAGCCACTCGGCTGCCGGTTCGACGGCTCCCTCGGCCAACGTCGGGGCGCCCGCGGGCACGTCGTTCGGGGCCGAGCTGAGGGCGGGGATCCGCTATGTCGTGGCCGACCCGGCGATCCGCACGCTGATGCTGCTGGCCCTGGTGCTGAACTTCGCGCTCAACGGTCCTGCGGGCGTCGGGATGGCGTGGCTCGCCCAGCAGCGATTCGACGCCGGTCCCGCCGGACTCGGTGTCATGGAAGCGGGGTGGGCCGCGGGAGCCCTCGTGGGCATCATCCTGGCCGGCAATGTCCGGCTCGAGCGACAGGGCCGCATCGTCGTTGGCGCCTTCGCGGTCGCCGGCCTGATGATGGCGGCGGTCGGAATCCTGGGCTCGCTGGCGGGCGTCGTCGCGGCCCTCGTGACGATGGGCATCGCGATCGGCTACGTGAATGTCGTCGCGGTCTCGTGGCTGCAGGGCCGCGTCGAACCCGCGATGGTCGGACGGGTCATGAGCCTCGTGATGCTGATGTCGTTCGGCGTGACGCCCATCTCACTGGCCCTGTCGGGCGCCCTGATCGACCTCGACGCGACGGCGCTGTTCGTCGGCGCTGGCGCCCTGACGGTCCTCACGGCGTTGTTCGCGGCCGCGATCCACCTGCCGGCCATGCTCGACGAGAGGCAGGCCCCCGCCGGGGCAGTCGTCCAATCGTAGCGGCGATCACCCGCCGCGCCGGTCAGGCCGCCACTGCCTCCGGTCCGGCCGTGACCCAGTAGGCCTCCGAGCGGACTGCCTCGTCAGGCAGGCCCAGGAGCCGCAGGGCCGCACCCGCGGCGTCGGTCATGCCCGGGTTTCCGCACACGAACGCCACGCTGCGGCCGGGGTCCACGCCCGCGTCGGCCAGGACGGACTGCAGGATGGCATCGATCCTCCCGGTCGCGCCGGTCCAGCCCGCATTGGCAGGGTCGGCCGGCCGGGAGACCGTCGGGACGTAGGCGATCCGCCCGCAGGCCGCGAGCTCCTCGAGCCGCCCCCGCCACGCGAGGTCGGCCGCCCTGGCGACCCCGTGGACGACAACCGGGCGACGGGTCACGGGTCCGTCGTCTGACTCCCGGAGGCGCGTCTCCAGCATCGAGAGCAGGGGAGCGATGCCCGTGCCGCTGGCGACATAGATGGGTCGCCGCGCATCGGCCGGATCGGCGGAGAACAGGCCCTTCGGTCGACCGAGCCTCACCCTGGCACCGGGCCCGAGTGTCCAGAGCATCGGCGTCAGCGCGCCGGAGGGCACGAGCCGGACAAGGAACTCGAGGGCGTCGGTCTCGCCCCGGGCCGATGCCGTCGAATAGGGCCGCTGAAGCGGGCGTTCGGCCACGTCGAGGCCCAGGGCGAGGTACTGCCCGGGCTCGAAGGCGGGCACGCCGCCGTCCGGCCGGATCCGGAACCGGGCGACGCTGGGGGACACGTCCTCGCGCTCGGTGATCGTTGCGTTGGGCGCGCCGAGACCGACACGCGGGATCCGCGGCGGCGGCGGGCGGCGCGCAATGACACCGTCCATCGTCAGGCCGCCGCCAGCTCGTCGACCACGTCGCGCGCCGCATCCGGGTCCGTGAACCAGGTCGCGTCGATCCAGGCGAAATCTGCCCACGCGGGCTTCAGCTTCCCGGCCGGCATGATCGCGCCGTTCGGACATGCCGACTCGCACGAGCCGCACTCGATGCACGTCTCGGGGTCGACATAGAGCTTGCGGTCGACGGAGAGATCGCCCCAGATGCAGTCAACGGGGCAGACGGCCATGCAGGCCTGGTCCGAGTGGTCGATGCACGGGGCGGCGATGACGTAGGCCACGGTTCGGCTCCCTGGTCCCTGGCCGGCGCCCGCGCAAGACGACGGCACGGTGAGGTGACGGCTCTCGAGGCCCGGTGCGCGGCCTCGTGAGTCTCATCCTCGCTGCGCCGGCCCGGCTCAGCCTGTGGTGGCCGTGGGAGTTCCCTCATGCGCGGCCGGCAGCGTCACGGTGAAGCGAGCGCCACCGCCGCCGGGCGAGTCGGCTCGGATGGTCCACCCGTGCGCGTCGACGATCCTGCGCGCGATCGCCAGGCCGAGGCCGGTCCCGCCCGAGCTGTGCCGCGCGGTGCCGGAGAGCCGCGTGAACGGCTCGAAGATGCGCTCGCGCTCCGCCGGCGGGATGCCGGGGCCGCGGTCGTCCACGTCCACCACGACGGTGCCGCCTGCGGTCGTCACGCGAACGGTCACGGTCTCGCCGGCGGGCGAGTGGTCGATGGCGTTGTCCACCAGGATCAGCAGCAGCTGCACGATCCGGTCGCGGTCGGCGATGGCGGGCGCCGGGGTCGTCGCGTCCACCTCGAGCCCGACGCCGCGTTCCGCGGCCAGCGCCGTGGCGCCGCGGACGGTGTCGGCGGCCAGCGATGCGATATCGAGCGCGACCGGCGCCAACGTCAGTCTCGTCTCGTCCCACGCGGCCAGCTGGAGCAGGTCGCCGACGAGCCCGCCGAGCCGGTCCGCCTCCCCGATGATGTCCGAGACGAGGGCGTTGCCGTCACCCGTGACGAGGCCTTCGCGCTCGAGCACCTCCGCGTTGGCACGGATCAGCGCCGTGGGCGTGCGGAGCTCGTGCGACGCGTCCGCGACGAACCGCCGCTGGGCTTCGAAACCCTCGCGGATCGGGACGAGCGCACGGCCCGTCACCACGTAGGCGATCGCAGCGGCCGCCACCAGCGCCAGTGCGCCGACCGCCAGGACCGCGAGCTCGAGGCTCTGCGACTGGCGGTCGTGGAGGGTCAGGTCGAACCCGCCCTGGACGAACCCTGTCGGGACCCCGTCGTGGGTGACGGGCATCGTGAGCACCCGGACCTCGGTCCCGTCCGCGACGATCGTCCGCACGTCCCGCCCGTCGGTGGCGTGCCCCAGGGCGCCCTCGTCCGGGAGTCCTGGCAGCGTCTGGCCGGTCCGGTTGAGGAGGACCCGGCCCTGGGCGTCGAGCACCAGCAGCACCGTGTCGGCGACCGCGGGGACCTGCTCGCCCGACTCCTGCTGGTCCTCGCCGGACGGCAGCTCGCCGTCGAGGGCCGCCACCTGCGCCAGGACGGCGGCCTCGAGTGCCCGGTCGAGATCCGCATCGAGCGAAGAGGTGGCCGCGGCCACGGTGGCCGCCCCGACTCCCACGACGAGCAGGGTCAGCAGGGCCAGGGTCGTGCCGAACAGCCGCAGCCGGGTGCGGCGCAGGAGCCGGTCTGTCGAGCTTGCCGCCACGCCGGTCAGTCGCCGGCCTTGAGCGTGTAGCCGACGCCACGGACGGTCCTCAGGCGGTCCGCCCTGTCCAGCTCGCCCAGCTTCCGTCGCAGGTACGACACGTACAGGTCCACCACGTTGGAGTAGACGTCGGGTTCCGCGCCCCAGACCTGGTCGAGGATCTGCTGCCGCGTGACGACCTGGCCTCTATGGCGGATGAAGAACCCGAGCAGCGCGAACTCCCGGGCGGAGAGGTCCACGGTCCGCTCGCCCACCTGGGCAACATGGCGGAGCTCGTCGAGGGTGAGATCGCCGGCGGCCAGCCGGCCGTCACCGGCGGGGGCCGGACGGCGCCCCAGCGCCCTGATGCGCGCCAGGAGCTCGGAGAACGCGAACGGCTTGGCGAGGTAGTCGTCGGCGCCGGCGTCGAGTCCCGCCACGCGGTCGTCCACGGATCCAAGCGCGGTCAGGAGCAGCACGGGGGTCGTGACGCCCTTGGCCCGCAGCAGGTGCAGGACGGTGATCCCGTCGATGTCCGGCAGTCCCCGGTCGAGCACTGCGACGTCATAGGGTGCGGCCTCCGCGAAGGCGATGGCCGACACCCCGTCGGGGGCGACGTCGACCACGTGGCGCTCGGCGACCAGGACCCTCTTGATCAGGGCCGCCATCTTCGGTTCGTCTTCGACAACCAGCACTCTCATCGGAGCGCATTGTGCGGGCGGCGGTGCCGCCGGTCGAGGGCTGGAGGCCCCATCTGTGGAATCTCACATCCGGCGCTCATGGCGGCGTCCGTGGTCGAGCGGGACAGTTGGGCCACAAGCCACTCAACCCCGGGAGAACCCCCCGATGATCCACAGAGTCGCCATCCTCGCCGCGTCGCTGGTCGCCGCCGCGGCGCTCGCCGTCGGCCTCGCCATCGCCGGCCTCGCCCCCGCGCCGGCCCCGGTCGCGGCGGAGCCCCCGTCCGCCGCCCGTCGTCGCGACCGACGCGCCGGCCCCGATCGTCCAGGTCGACACCGTCTACGTCGCCCCGCAGGCGACGCCAGAGGATGTCGTCGTCACGAAGGTTGCAACGGCGTCCCACCGGGGCGATGACGGCGACGAGAACGAGGGATCGGACGACTGATGCCCGACCCTCGCCCCGTCCGCCCCATCCCGCCGGCACGGACCGGTCCCGGCCCGCGCCCGGCCCCCCAGGTCCGCGGCGACAACCCGGCCGTTGCGGCCTCAGCCGCCGCAGCCCAGCCGCCGCGCCCCGCCCAGCCGCCGCGCCCCGCCCAGCCGCCGCACGCCCAGCGCGCCAAGCCGGACCCCAACCCGATGCGGATCGTCATCGGCATGGCCGGCCTCGCCTCGGTCACCGCCCTCATGACCGCGATGCTGCCATCCGTCACGCCCTCCTCCCCCCGCCGGTCGCCGGCATGGTTGACGTCACCACCGCCGTGGTCCCCCAGCCATCCGTGGTCCACGTCACGAAGGTCGTGACCCTCCGGCCGGGTCAGACTGCGCCACCCAACTCCTCGGTCGTGATCCCGCCCAAGCCGACCCCGCGCGTCGTCGTGAGGACCGTCACGCGGCAGTCCGGACGGCCGTGACGACCGTCGCGGGCCCAGTCGTCGTCGACGTCTGCCGTCGCCTGATGGGCGGCGTCGTATCCGTGCAGATCCTCGACGAGTCCAACGAGGTCTCGCTGGAGCTGTCGGCCCTGGGCGTCCTCGATCGAATCGAGGCCTGGGCCGGCCGCCTGACGCGGTTCTCCGCGGACTCGGAGCTCATGCGCCTCAACGCCGCAATGACGTCGCGCGTCCCGATCGGGCCCACCCTGACGGCGGCCCTCGACTGGGCGCGCACGGCCGAGGGGATGACAGACGGCCTCGTCGACGCCTCACTCCTCGACGACCGCCTGGCGGCGGAGGCCGGGTTCGACGCCCCGATCCCCGTCCAGGCCGGCCGCAGATGGTCGCTCAGCCGAATGGCCCGCGGCGCCGTCGTCGAGCGCCAGCCCGGCGTCCGGTTCGACCTCGACGGCGTGGCGAAGGGCTGGCTCGCAGACCGCGCGCTCGCGATCACGCCGGGCCGCTCCGCCCTTGTCGACGGCGACGGCGACGTGGCGGTCCGCGTCGCGCCGGGCGACAGCTGGCCGATCGGGATCGGCGATCCCCGTGAGCCGGGGACGCTGCTCGGCGCCCTCGACCTGGGTGCGGCCGGCGACGTCTCGCGCAGGTGGGGGATCGCGACCTCGGGCACCAGCGTCCACCGCTGGCAGCACGAGGGCGGTGCCGCCCACCACATCATCGACCCGCGGACGCGACGCCCCGCGGAGACGGACGTGGTCCAGGCAACCGTGCTTGCCGACACCGCGCGCGCGGCGGAGGTATTCGCCAAGACGGCCGTGATCGCTGGCACCGCCCACGCGTTCGGATATCTCGATCGCCCCGGCGTCCACGGGGTCCTCCTCTTCACCGAGCGCGGCGAGATCCGCGCGACTCCAGGGATGGTGCGATGGCTGCAGTGAGGTTCCGCGGGCTCGATGCCCGCACCGGGCTGGCACGCTGGGGTCTCGCGGCCGTGGCGATCGGGATCGTCGTGGGAGCGACCGCCCCCTCGGCCGTCCGCGGCCTGGCGACGGTGGTCGACACGAACCCGCAGAGCCTCGTCTGGCTGTTCGAGCGGCTGTTCGCGTGGCTCGCCTACATCGCCATGGCCGGCTCCGTCATCTACGGGCTGCTCCTGTCGACGAAGCTCCTGGACGCGATCGCGCATCGGCCGATCAGCTTCTCGCTGCACCAGGATCTCGCGGCGTTCGGGCTGGGCCTTGCCGCGATCCACGGGATGCTGCTCGGGCTGGACCATGCCGTCCCGTTCACCTTCGCCCAGATCCTGGTGCCCGGCCTGGCGCCCCACGCCCCGGTCGCCGTCGCGTTCGGGCAGGTTGCCCTGTACCTGATGGCGGCCGTGACGGCGAGCTTCTACCTGCGCCGTCGCATCGGACAGCGCGCCTGGCGGACGTTCCATTACGTGACGTTCCTGGCCTTCGCCGGCGCGACCATCCACGGCATCGGGTCCGGCTCGGACAGCAACGCGCCATGGGCCGAGGCGATCTACCTGGCGTCGTTGGCCATCGTGCTGTTCCTGCTCACGTACCGGATCGGGATGTCGATGGCGTCTCGCGCCGAATCCCGGCGACTGGCGGCGGAGGACAGTTTGGGTGCGCGGCCCCTCGCCGGTGCGGGGCGCCGTCGCCGGCTCCGGTCCCACCGCCGGCTCCGGTCTGACCGGCGGCGCGCGGCCCCTCGCCGGCGCGCGGCCTCTCGCCGGCTCCGTTCCCACCGCCGGCGCGCGGCCCCTCGCCGGCGCGCGGCCGTCGTCGATCCGCGATGGCGCGGCGCTGCGCCGCGACCCGGCGGCCTGAGGCCGAGGCGCCCGGCAATCGTTGCCCGGCCGTCGGGGCAACAGCGTGGCTCAGGCGCCGGCCGGTTCGGCCCTTGGGTCGGCGGGCCGGAGCGCCAGGTGCTCGCCGAAGAACGTCAGGACGCGGCGCCACGCATCCTCCGACGCCCGCTCGTTGAAGCCAGCGTGGATCGGTGTCCGGGGGCCGATCGCTCCCATCAGCCCCCCGTGCCTGTTCATGAACGAGTGTCCTGCGTCCGGATATGTCTTGACGTCGTGCGGGACCCCGGCCGCCTCGAGGGCCGCCTCGAGCCTCGGGCCGAACCTGCCTGCGAACCGATCCCGGCCGCCATACGACGCCACGGTCGGACACATCGGGATGATCGACTCGTCAGCGGGCAGCGCGCCGTAGAAGGGCGCGATCGCGCGAAGCTTCCGCCTGCCACGGGCCGCATACAGGAGCGCGAACCCTCCACCCGCGCAGAACCCGGCCATCCCGACGCGATCCTCATCGACGCCGGGTTGCTTTGCCAGCCAGTCGTGGAAGGCGCGCATCTCGCGGTACGGCCGTCCCGTGCCCGTCTTGCCGATCCCCTGGAAGAACCGGGCGATGCACAGGGGCGCCCAGCCGGCGCCGATAAGGTCGGGCGCGAGCGCGATGTACCCGTTGTCCGCGAATCGCGAGGCGATGCGCCGGATGTCGTCGTTGAGGCCCATGGCCTCGTGGACGACGATGACCGCGGGGAAGGGGGCCCCGGGGACGGCGTCGGCCGGCTCCGCGGTGGTGGCCGGCCTCCGCGATGAAGCCCGGCTCCGCGATGAAGGCCGGCTCCGCGATGAAGGCGGCCAGGGTCCGGCCCATGCCGGCGTCAAGGGTGAAGTCGCGGCCGCGTGTCATCAGGGCAGGGTAACGGCTGCGGCGGACGGCGGGTCGCCGGCGGGTTTCGCGCCGGCACCGCCCCATGGCCACCGCTCCCGCCCGACCGTGGCGCCACACGCCACGAACTTCCCCTGGCGTCGCCCTATGGCCACGCTCCCGCCCGACCGTGGCGCCATACGCCACGAACTCGCCCCGCAGGGGCTCGACCGGCTCCCCTCCTTCCTCAGCGTGGCGCCATCCGCCACGAGTTCGCCCGCCATCTCCTCCCCGGTCCCCACCTCCCGCCCGAACGTGGCGTCACGCGCCACGAACCCATCCCAAGCGCGGCCCTGGCGCGAGGCTCCTGCGGTTTCGAGGCGTCAGCCGCCACGGTCGTGCCCCGGCGCGGCATTGCGGCCACGACGCCTGCGGATCCGTGGCGCCACACGCCACGGACCACGGAGGTGCGGCGCGGGAGAGCCGCAACCGACTCCTCGAGCATGCACCGGCGCGGCCGAGCCATCGTCCCGCGGCGCCTCAGAGCCGCAACCGACTCCTCGAGCGTGCACCGGCGCGGCCGAGCCATCGTCCCGCAGCGTCGTCCCGTGGCGCCGTGCCGAGCCATCGTCCACGCGGGCGCGGCCCCAGACCCGGACCCTCCCGGCCGGCCGGACCGTCACGCGTCAGTCAACCCAGAACGCACCCACCGGATACCGAGGTCGACGAAGTCGAGCGGCGGCGTGGCGGAGTCGGCGAGGAGATGGACGAGCGGCGGGTCCGACCCGACATCGGACGCGCGTGCCCGGAGCCTGACCTCCTGGTCACCGATCAGGGCCCGCCACCCCTCGGAGAACGCGACGCCGACGACACGCCCGTACTCCTCGGCCGCGGCCGCGAGATCCGCCACGGGCAGCTCCAGCGCCGTCATCCTCACCCGACCCCCGGCCGCGTGCAGGAATGCGGCCCGCTCAGACCTCGCCTCGTCGCCCCACTCGGCCCCGGCGTACTCGTGCTCGATCAGGAATGGCGGCAGGCCCGGCCCCAGCGGCGGGAAGGCCGTCGTCCAGCGCACGACCCCGCCGTCCGGCCTGGTCCGCGAGCCGGCGACCGGGACGCCGATCGGCGATCCGCCGGCCCGCAGGCGCATCGCGTCGGCCGCGACGTCGTCGGTCGCGAGCGCGTACGTCGCCAGGCCCTCCAGGCCTGCGTCGAGGACCGCCATCGCCGCGCGACCCACGGCGAACGTCTTGACGAGGACTCGACCAGGCCCCGGTCGAATACGCCGATCAGCTCGAGGTACGTGTCGCCAAGGAAGGCCAGCCGGTTGTGCGTGCCCATCGCCTCGTGGCGGCCGCCACCGGTGAAGGCGAGGCCGGCCGCCCGCCCCAGCCGGCCGGCGGCCGCCTCCGGGTCCCGGACTGCGATGACGAGGTGGTCGATCCCGAGCAGCATCCGAGGCGCGCGGTCTTCACCCGGCCCGACGGTCGAGGGCCACTCGCCCACCCTTGAGGACGACGGACGGCCGCTCGAGCAGGGTCACGTCGGCCAGAGGATCGCCCTCGACGGCAACCAGGTCGGCGAAGCGGCCCGGCGCCAGGGTTCCAACGCGGTCCGCCCAGCCCATGCACTCGGCCGCCACGATCGTCGCCGACCGGATCGCCGCCAGCGGCCTCATCCCGAACCGGACGTACGTGCCGAGCTGCCTCGCCACCTGGTCGTGCGGGTAGACGCCGCTGTCGGTGCTGTAGGTGATCCGGACGCCGCGCTCGATCGCCATCCGGAAGGCGGCGATCCCGGTGTCCATCGTCTCGGCCAGCTTGCGCATCGTGTCGGCGGGCCACCCGTCGGCCGCACCGTGCTGCAAGGCCCACTCGCCGTCGTACAGGTCCACGCCGAGATACGTGCCCGTGTCGGCGAGCATCGCGATCGTGTCAGCGTCCAGCATCGACCCGTGCTCGACTGACCGGGCGCCTGCGCGGATCGCCCGCCTCGCACCCTCGGAGCCGTGCGCGTGGACCGCCACGTGCGTCCCATAGTGCGCGGCCTCCTCGACCGCGGTGCGCATCTCGTCCTCCGACAGCTCCGGGGCGCCCGGCACCCCGCCCTGGGTCAGGACCGCGCCCGTGCCAATGAGCTTGATCACGGTCGCGCCGCCGATCAGCAGGCGCCGGACGCGTTCGCGGACCTCGGCCGGGCTGCTGACGACGCCGAAGCGAAGGTCGTCGGGGAGACGGATATCGTGCGCCAGGCCGACCACGTCGCCACCGCCCCATGGCGCGGTGATGAACGCGCCGGCGCACTGCATCCGCGGACCCTCCACCTCGCCCGCGTCGATGGTGTCCCTGACGGCACAGTCCGTGAAGGCGCGGAACGGGCCGAGGTCCCGAACGGACGTGAAGCCCGCCTGCACGGTGACCCGGGCGTTGTGGATGCCGAGCATCGCCTCCTGCGCGGGCGACGTCGTCGTGGCCGGGACGCCCGCGGCCTGGACCTCGCCGACGAGGTGGGCGTGGGTATCGATGAGACCGGGGAGGATGGTGAGGCCGCCGAGGTCGATGACGGGCGTCCCGTCCGGGAGGCCGTCCTCCGCCCGGAGGACGGCCTCGACCCGGCCGTCGTGGACGAGGAGGGTCCCGCCGGGTGTCGACCGGCCGGTCTCGACGTCGAGAAGGCGTCCCGCGCGGACCGCGCTGCGGCCGCGCGTATCGGCGAAGGGAGGGAGCATCGTCATCGTCAGCGGATCGTAGCCGCGCTCGGGCGCGCCCGCCGCCCTTGGGCGGCCGCGCCTGGTTCCGCGCGTAGTATTGCGCGATGAGCCTGCCCGTCCCGCCCGACCACCTCCCGTTCACCGGCGATCCGGATGCCGACGCCCTCATCGCCACCGATCCCCTGGCGCTGCTGATCGGCTTCGCGCTCGATCAGCAGGTCACCGTCCAGAAGGCCTTCGCCGGGCCGCTGGAGCTGCGCCGGCGCATCGGCGGCCTCGATGCCGGGGCCATCGCGACGATGGATCCCGAGGCGCTGGACCTCGCCTTCCGCACCCCTCCGGCGCTCCACCGCTTCCCCGGCAACATGGCCAAGCGGGTACGCGACCTGTGCGCGGCCATCGCGGACGGCTACGGCGGCGACGCCTCGCGGGTCTGGTCCGAGGCGACCGACGCCAGCGACCTCCACGAGCGCCTCATCGCGCTGCCCGGGATCGGCGAGATGAAGGCCGGCACGATCGTCGCCCTGCTCGCGAAGCGGTACGGCATCGCGCCCGCGGGCTGGGAGGCCGTCATCCCGGATCACCCGACCCTGGGCGACGTGGACTCGCCCGAAGCGCTGGCCGAGTACCAGGCCGGGAAGCGGGCCAGGAAGGCCGAGCTCCGGGCCCAGGGGCAGGCCCGATGAGCCCCGCGGACGCGGCGCTGGAGCAGTGGCCCTCGTCGCCCGCCTGCTGATGGCCGTCGCCGGTGCTCCAGGTCGGGAGGATGTTCCGGACCAAGGTTCGAGCCGTGACTTACTCGATCGGCTGTGCGACCTAACGAACGTCGTGTCCCCTGGGACGAATGCCTACGGAACGGAGACCGATGTCGACTTGCGCCAACGATCCGAATAGTGGACACTGACGCGCAACGGATCGTCGGCCGAGCGCGGCCGGCTCCGGCCAATCGACTCTCGGCAGGTCACAATGATCCTCGAAGGCCTCATCCTCATCGCCGTGCTCTTCATCCTCCTCGCGGGCCTCGCCGCCGGTAGCAGGACGTACGACAACATCGACCCGAGGCTCTGGCAGTACCTCCGCCACTGATCGCCTGACCCGTGCCTTGCGTCGCCTGAGCAGCGCCGCCGGCGGCGCGTGGGCCGCGGACCACCAGGGCGCATCCGGGCCGTCGTCTGCCCACGGCCCTCGTATGCCGACGGCCGGCCGCGAGCGACCGCAGGGCCGGTTGGTTTCGGGATCCAGGGCGGCGCCCGACCTACGGCGAGATAGGCTTGCCGATCCCCTCGCAGTGCAGTGACCAGTCGATCGCCGCGATGCCACCCGGTGGCTTCACCGAGCAGTCGTAGGTCGGCTCGGGTTTGGGCGTGACGGGCGCCAACGTCGGCATCCCGGACGGCGGAGGCGCCACCAGCTCGAACCTCTGGAAGTCCACGAACCGCCACTTCTTGCCCCACTTGGCCTCGATGTAGACGCCGAGGTCGTTGATCCCATAGTCGAGCCTGATGGCCTTGAGCCTGTCCTCATCGACCGTCAGGATCGGCTCCGTGCCCTTGAAGAAGGTCACCCGGAGGGTCGCACCCGTGATGGACCGGATGCCGAGCCACGGCTGGGTCGTCGCGACGGGACCGGACTTGAGTGGCTGGTAGGTCTTCGTCCCGTCGGCGGCCTTGACCTGCAACTGCACGCTCACGACAGGGAAGCGGTCGTCTCCGACCGTGCCCGCGTCGGCGGCGGCCCACAGGGAGCCCACCGTGGCCCAATCGATGTAGGCGGTCTCGGCCTCCAGGCCGATGATGTCGTACATGTGGTCGCTCTCGGGCACGGTCGGTCCGGATGCGTATGCGTCGAAGCGCCGGGCCGTCGCGTTCCACGCGATGTTCCGGAGCTCGCCGGGGTGGTTCGGGTCGGCCACCCAGAGCCCGGTGGGGGTGGCCGCGTAGGCGATGATCGCGTGGCCGCCCGGCAAGCCGGTCTCTTCGAGCCCCACCAGCTGGGGGTGGCCGGTCACGAGCATCGCGTAGCGGAAGGCGTCCCACTGGAGGCTGTCCGAATCCGTCTCCGTCATCGCTATGGAGAGCTTTGCGGCCAGGGATGTCCAGTCGATGGCCTTCTGGATCGCCGAGGTCAGGCGGTACTGGCTCCTGTCGTCCTGCCAGAACGGCATCGTCCCCCCACGGCCGAGGTTGTCCGTCAGGCCGTAGAGCTGGGACGCCCCCTTGGACCTGCGCTCGAGGAAGTACCAGATCGCGCCGATCGACTGGCCGGCGCACGCCCCGGGGCGTGACACCAGGGTCCCGTAGTTGGGAGCCTGGAAGTCATCCTCGCCGGGCCGGAAGCCGGTCCCGACGTTCTCGGGCAGCGCGGCCTCCGCCACTGCGAGGACGAGGAACGAGCTGAAATGGCGCGTCGCCACGGTCACGGAGGTGGGCGTCTCGCCGACGAGCGGCATGGCCTCGAGCGAACCGTCGTCGTGGCGGAAGAACCCCATGGCGAACATGCCCTCGGGGATCGTGACCGGGATCGTGACGGTCATCGGGGACGCGGAGTAGGCGCCGCCGTTCTCGACGGTGATCAGGTCGGACAGCGCGGTCACCTTGCCGCCGTAGCCCTCCACCGTGACGGGCCGCGTGCTCACCACGAACTCCACGGGCGCCCCGTACGCATCGCCCGGGATCCGGAGCTTGAGCCCCGCGGCAGGCCCACCCGCGGGTGCGGTGAGCGTCGTGTTCGACGTGGGGCTCGAGGTCTCGCTGCCGATGGCCCGTTCCGTCCCCAGGGTGATCGTCCCGGCGAGGGGACCCGTCGCGGTCGGGAGCCCGTCGTTGCCGGCGGCGCCGCCCGGGGCGGTGGTACTGCGTGGGGCATTGGTTCCGCCCGGGGCGTTGGCGCCGCGCGGGGCGGTGGCGCGGGGCATGCCGGGACCGCCGTCGAACGCTCCGCCGATCGCGGCGAGCGTCACGAGGGTCACGACCACGAGCAGCAGGGGCAACGCGATGCAGCCGCAGCTTCGGCCCTTCTGCCGAGCGGGAGCGGAGGGGTTCCAGCCCGAGACGGCCCCCGGCGAGGCGGCCGGCCGCGCGGGTGGCGTGGGCAACACCGGCGGCGGCACGGGCGCCACCGAGGGTGGCGCGGGCGCCACCGGGGGTAGGACGGGTGTTGCGGGCGATGCGGGCGCCGTGGGAGCCGCCTGGATCGGGCCCTGGGGCGAATCCGGTTGGAATGTACCGGCGGGGTCGGCGGGCCGCGGCGCGCCACACCCCGCGCAGAAACGTGCATCCGCGGCCAATGCCGTGCCGCATCGATCGCAGTACCGGACCGTCATCGGGACGAGGCTCCACGAGGTGACGGGACGCAACGCCCCTCATGATCCGTGCGCGGCGGCACCCGTCTATCCGACGAATGACCCCTTACGTTCGGCCCACGCGCGTCGCGAGGCGCCTGCGGGACGGGTACGGGCTACCGGCGGACCAGCGTGCGGAACAGGTGCTCCAGGGTCGCAGCAGGGTCCGCAGTGAGGCCCGTGTGGACGTCGGAGGGCTGGATGATCGTCGACGAGGGCGAGACGAGCCAGTGGAACCGCTCGGGGGCGGGGAGCGCGGCGATCGGACCCGCCGAGGGATCCGCATCCGCGATCCCGACGATCGACGCGAGGTGGTCCCGGACGATCTCCGGGTCGCAGTCGGGCGACATCGCCGCCAGCAGGTCCGGATCGAGCTCGACGCGCGCGCCCAGGAACCGGAATACCCGCGACATCAGCACGACGCCGGCGTTGAACGCCTCTCCCCGTTCAACGCGCGGCACCACCCGCACGATCGCGTACTCGAACGGGCTGCGCCCGGCGGCGTCAGGCTGCTCGACCACGGTCGGCCTCTTCCACGAACGCCTGTCGCGCCTCGAGACGGGTGACCAGGTAGTCGACGTAGGCCCGGCGGTGGGCGTCCGGGTCGGGGAGGCCCGCCTCGGCCTGCAGCCAGTCGTCGGGGATCGAGGCCGCCATCGCCTCGAGCACGTCGCGGTCCAGTCTCGGCGCCAGCCGCGCGTCCGCGTCAGCGATCGAGCCCGCGAAGGGGAGGAGCACGTGGTCCCGGACCTGGACGAAGGGCCGCCGGGCGTGCGCTTCCGGATCCTGCCAGCTGTGGTGGATGTAGAGCGAGGACCCGTGGTCGATCAGGTGCAGCCGCCGGTGCCAGACGATCAGGTTCGGGTTCCGCGGGGTGCGGTCGACGTTGGTGGTGAACGCGTCGAGCCACACCACGCTTGCGGCGAGCGCCGGCTCGGGGCGGGGCCCAACTGCCGGCGCGAAGGGGAGCGAGCCCGGCAGGAAGTCGAGGCCGAAGTTCGTCCCGGCCGACCGCTGGAGCAGCTCCTGGATCTCCTGGTCCGGTTCCGCCTTGGCCAGCTCTGCGGCGAGCTCCACGAGCACGAGATCCGGGACGGGAAGGTCCAGGTGCCGGGCGATCTCGCCGGTGAGCAGCTCCGCAACCAGCGCCTTGCGGCCGTGACCCGCGCCGAGCAGCTTCACCACGTACAGGCCGTCGTCGTCCGCCTCCACGAGGGCCGGGACGGAGCCACCCTCGCGCATGGGGGTGACATACCGGGTGGCAACGACCGTGCGAAGCATCAGGGGGAGTGTAGGGCCCGCGGGCTCGGATCTTGCCTGTTCGACGCCGAGCGCATATCGTTGTGTGTGCAACTAATCGACGGGTGGGCGAGCCCCAGCCGCCCCCATGGAGCGCATCGTGAACGACAGCATCCGCGCGGCCCTCGGTCGCAGCCAGGTGATCGACATCACCACCACCGGCCGCCGCAGCGGCGAGCCCCGGCGGATCGAGATCTTCCTCCACAACTTCGACGGCAGGCTGGTGATCAGCGGGAAGCCCGTGCCGGGCCGCACGCGCGCCTGGCTGCGCAACCTCGAGGCGAACCCGATGCTCACGATCCACCTCAAGGGACCGCAGGCGGCCGCCGACGTGGAGGCGACGGCCCGTGTGATCACCGATCCGGCCGAGCGCCGCGACCTGCTCACGGGCGTCGCGCGCAACTGGAGGCGGACGGACCTGGACGTGATGGTCGAGCACAGCCCGCTGATCGAGGTGACCGTGCCGGGCTACCCGGCCTGAGGCTCGGTCGGGCCGGCCTCCCGGTCCATCAGCGCCCGGAACCTCTCCATCGACGCCGGCAGCTCGGCCTGGATACGGCGCTCGGCCTCCTTGGCGATGAAGCCGAGGAACGGCGGTGCGGACAGGTCGAGCGCCAGGGTGATGCGCGTCGTCGCGTCCCCGAGCGCCTCGAGCCGCGTCTGCACCTTGACCCCGAGCGGCCCTCCGGACCCGCCGATGGCCAGCATCGTGGGCGCGGCGAGCCCGGTGACGGTCCCGGTGATCTCCGCGCCGCCGGTCGCCGGCCCGAGCTTGAGCAGGACACGGCTCCCGACCTGCAGCTCCGGGTCGAGCAGCTCGGCTGCGACCACCTCCGGGAGCCAGCGCGGGAGATCGGGGATGCGGGTCGCGACGCGGAAGACGGCCTCGATGGGGTAGGGCAGCTCGATGGCGGTTCGGACGGTGGGCATCCCGCGATGGTACGGGTCCGGACGCCTTCCCGCGCCTGACGCGACGTCCTCCGCCTTCCCGTGCCTGACGCCACTCCCCGGCTGGGTCCCCGCGCGCCGCGATCGCCGCCCAGCGCACGATCAGACGGTCGCGGGTTCCGTCAGGCGCTCGATCAGCTCATCCAGCTCCGCGCCGGTCACGCGCTGGTCGAGCAGCAGGCTCCGGGCGCCGCCATGCTCGGTGTCCAGGTGCTCCATGGCGCTGGCGATGAACTCCGGGGGGCTGTCCAGGATGATCGAGTCGTGGCGCCAGTCGCCCAGCTCGATGTGGGCCACCGGGGAGGCGAAGTAGCGCGCGGACAGCGCGTAGTCCTCGATGATCAGGTCGCGTGGCACGCCGCACAGGTCGAGGAGAAGGGCGATCGTCACGCCCGTCCGGTCCTTGCCCGCCGCGCAGCCGATGACCGCCGGGAGTCCGCCCTCGGCCAGCAGCGCGCGGACCACCTGCGCCAGCTGTGGTGCGCGAGCATCCAGGACGTGGCGGTACATGCCGGCAAGGCCAGCGTGCGGCGTCGGGTCGTCGGCGAGCAGCGGCACGCTCGTGTAGCGAACGACAGGGGAGCATTCGAAGGAGTTCGGGGCCTGCACGAGCTCCTCCGGCCAGCGGAGGTCGATGACCTGGCGGAGCCCCAGGGCAACCAGCGCGTCTTCGGTCTCCTCCGGGAGCCTGGTCAGCTCGTCGGAGCGCAGCAGCGTGCGCCAGCGCATCCGCCTGCCGCCGGCGGCCGGGTAGCCACCGACGTCACGGACGTTGCGGGTGCCGTCGAGGGGGATGTGGCGGGCCGGTCCGGAGGTGGTCATCCCCGAGAGGGTATCCCGCGTGCCACCTGCGGGCGGAAGGGGCCGCTCGGCCCCCTCCGTCGTCCCGTTCGTCCATATGGTCCCATGACTCTTGGCCGATCGACGGACCACGACCTCCGGCGTACGTTGCGCCCACGAAACGGACCGCCAACATTCGGACCAACTCGGGCGTCGCGCCTTTCCTCCGTCGGGATGTCGGGCGGAGGCGGAGCCCGGAAACCTGTCCTCCAAGGCGGTCCGTTCTCGATTCTCACGGGCCACACCTCCCCGACGAGGGCCGGGACGAGCGCGCTGGCGGCACCGCTCACGGCGCTCCCGTGTCACCGACTGGACGGACCGCCCGCATCACCGCGGCGGATCGCCCTCGAACGAACGCTTCGCCCCCGCCGCGGCGGCCCGCACGCTCCAAGCGACCGGGACGGATGCGATCATCTCGTGCAGCCAGCCGAGGGGACCCCACAGCTCGGATCGCAGCTCGGCCGCGTGATGGACCAGCGTCCCGGTCCCTCGCGCCTCGAAGCGGAGGACCAGCCTGACCTCGAGCGCACGTGCGTGCGTGATGTGGACCTGGCTCGACGGTCGCCGGTACTCGACGATCTCCCACTGCTCCGCGCCGGGCAGGCCGGTGATCCGGCCGCGCTCGCGGTACACCGTGCCGACCCGCGACGGGCCCGACACGTAGACGATCTCGCGGACGAACGGAACCCAGCGGGGCAGCCCCGCGATGTCGTCGTACAGCCGCCATACCTCGTCGCGCGGGGCGCCGACGAGCGCCTCGGCCTCAACGTTTCGCATCGGGACCAGTATCCCGCGCCCGCGTCACGCTGCATACCCGGCTGCATGCCCGGCCCGCGCGACGAGTGGCCTGACTCGTACGCGGTCCCCCGAGATCGGCCCTGGGACTCCGGGGACCCCGAACCGCAACCGAACGATCCCTTCGGCGGTGCGTGTTTCGATCGGTGCCGCAACCTACGCTGCCGAGTCCAACCCTGTTGGAGGTGACCGCGTTGCCCGAGCGCCGCACCCTGTACGAGCCGTCCACCGAGCACGACGCCTGCGGCTTCGGGTTCGTGTGCGACATCGCGGGGCGCCGGTCGCACGGCATCGTCCGGGATGCCCTCACCGTGCTCGTCAACCTCGAGCATCGCGGCGCCAGCGGCTCCGAGCGCAACACCGGGGATGGGGCCGGCATCCTCACCGCCATCCCGCACGCCTTCCTGCGCGCCGCGGCCCGCGAGGTCGGCCTGGACGTGCCCGCGGGCGGCGGCTATGGCGTCGCGATGACCTTCCTCCCGCGCGATGCGCCGAGCCGCGTGGCCGCCGTCGCGTTCTTCGAGCGGATCCTCGCGGACGAGGGCCTGGCCCTTCTCG
Organism: uncultured Chloroflexia bacterium; assembly: GCA_963776395.1. Lineage (GTDB taxonomy): Bacteria > Chloroflexota > Limnocylindria > Limnocylindrales > CSP1-4 > CAIXZV01. Next base: position 196,840 of record CAVZML010000006.1, read on the forward strand.
GGTGGCGTGACGTCCCCTCGTGACCCGATGGGGCTCGGCGAGTCGGCGTCCACCAGCCGCCCGGTCATCCGCCAGGCGTTCATCGCCCGTCCGCCCGGTATCGCTCGCGGCGAGACCGGCGACCTCGACTTCGAGCGCCGCCTCTACATCGCCCGCCGGCTCATCGAGAAGGCGGTCCAGCGCAGCGCGCACCCCGGCCGGGGTGACTTCTACGTCCCGTCCATGAGCTGCCGCACCATCGTCTACAAGGGGATGCTCAACGCCTCCCAGCTGCTCACGTTCTACCCGGACCTGCTCGACCAGCGATACCAGAGCGCCGTCGCCCTCGTGCACTCGCGGTTCTCGACCAACACCTTCCCGTCCTGGGCCCGCGCGCATCCCTATCGCTACATCTCGCACAACGGCGAGATCAACACGCTCCGGGGCAACGTCAACTGGATGTACGCGCGGCAGTCGACCTTCCGGTCGTCGGTCTTCGGCGACGACCTCCGCAAGGTCCAGCCTGCCGTCGACGTCGACGGCTCGGACACGGCGATCTTCGACAACGTGCTGGAGCTGCTCCACCTCTCCGGGCGCTCGCTCGCCCACGTGATGGCGATGATGGTCCCGGAGCCCTGGAGCCGCGACGACGCGATGTCGCCCGCGCGCAAGGCCTTCTACCAGTACCACGCGTGCCTGATGGAGCCGTGGGACGGCCCGGCGTCGCTGGCGTTCACGGACGGGATCCGGATCGGCGCCACGCTCGACCGCAACGGGTTGCGGCCCGGCCGCTACTGGGTCACCCGGGACGGGCGCGTGGTCATGGCATCCGAGTCCGGTGTGCTCGACATCCCGCAGGCGGACGTGGTGGCCAAGGGCCGGCTGCAACCCGGCCGGATGTTCCTCGTGGACACGGCCGAGGGCCGGATCATCGGCGACGACGAGCTCAAGGACGAGCTTGCGACCGCCAGGCCGTACGAGGCGCTGGTCGCAGGGTCCCTCGCCCGCCTCGAAGACCTGCCGGTGCCGGCCAACGTGATCGAGCCGGACCACGAATCGGTCCTGCGCCGCCAGGAGGTCTTCGGCTACACCGCCGAGGACGTCCGGATGATCATCGACCCCATGGCGGAGAGCGGCGCCGATCCGGTCGGCTCGATGGGCAACGACGCGCCGCTCGCGGTCCTGTCCGAGCGGCCGCAGCTGCTCTACAACTACTTCAAGCAGCTGTTCGCCCAGGTCACGAACCCTCCCGTGGACGCGATCCGCGAGGAGATCATCATGGCCACCGAGCGGTCCATCGGGCCCGAGGACAACCTGCTGGAGCCCGGCGACGACGCCGCGCACCAGCTTGCCCTGCCATCGCCGGTGCTGTCGAACGCGGAGCTGGAGAAGATCCGGGCCCTGGACGGCGGGCCGTCCTCGCTCGGCTTCCGGACCATCACGCTGCCGATCCTGTTCAAGGTCGCCGAGAACGGCGCCGGCCTCCGCCGCGCGATCGAGGACCTCCGCCAGCGAGCGTCGGAGGCCATCGAGGAGGGCTACAACCAGGTCATCCTCTCGGACCGCGGACACGACGAGACCGATGCGCCCATCCCGGCGCTCCTCGCCGTCTCCGCCGTCCACCACCACCTCGTGCGCGCCGGCACCCGCGGCCGGGTCGGTCTCGTCCTGGAGTCCGGGGAGCCCCGCGAGGCGCACCACTTCTGCCTGCTCATCGGGTACGGCGCCTCCGCCATCAACCCCTACCTCGCCTTCGAGACCATCGACGACCAGGTCCGCCTCGGGATCATCCCCGGCCCGACGGCCGAGGCGGAGAAGCGCTATCGCAAGGCGGTCGTCAAGGGTGTGATCAAGGCGATCTCCCGGATGGGCATCTCCACGGTCCACAGCTACCACGGCGCCCAGGTGTTCGAGGCGCTCGGCCTCAACCGTGACTTCGTCGACGAGTACTTCACATGGACGCCCAGCCGGATCGGCGGCATCGGCATCGAGATCGTGTCGCGCGAGGTGCAGCTGCGCCAGGTGCGCGCGTATCCGCCGAAGCGGCCGATCGTCCACCGCCAGCTCCCGCCCGGCGGCCAGTACAAGTACCGGACGGACGGCGAGCTCCACCTGTTCAATCCGCTCACGGTGCACACCCTCCAGAAGGCGGTCCGGACCGGCGACTACGGGACGTTCAAGGACTACACGTCCCTCGTCGACGACCAGTCGTCGCGCCTCGCCACCCTCCGCGGGCTCCTGGAGCTGCGGCCGGCCCTGCGCCCGGTCCCCATCGACGAGGTGGAGCCCGTCGAGTCGATCGTGCGGCGGTTCAAGTCGGGAGCGATGAGCTACGGCTCGATCTCGGGTGAGGCGCACGAGGCCCTCGCCATCGCCATGAACCGCCTCGGCGGCAAGTCCAACACGGGCGAGGGCGGAGAGGATCCGGCCCGCTACGAGCCCATGGCGAACGGGGACTCCAGGAACAGCGCGATCAAGCAGGTCGCCTCGGGCCGCTTCGGGGTCACCAGCGAGTACCTCGTCAACGCCCGCGAGCTCCAGATCAAGATGGCCCAGGGCGCGAAGCCGGGCGAGGGTGGCCAGCTGCCAGGATCGAAGGTCTACCCGTGGATCGCGAAGACGCGCTACTCCACGCCGGGTGTCGGGCTGATCAGCCCGCCCCCGCACCACGACATCTACTCGATCGAGGACCTCGCGGAGCTCATCCACGACCTGAAGAACGCCAACCACGAGGCACGCATCAGCGTGAAGCTCGTGGCCGAGGTCGGCGTGGGAACCGTGGCCGCGGGCGTGGCCAAGGCGCACGCCGACGTGGTGCTGATCTCGGGCCACGACGGCGGAACGGGCGCATCGCCGCTGACCTCGATCAAGCACGCGGGCATCCCATGGGAGCTGGGCCTCGCCGAGGCGCACCAGGTCCTGCTCATGAACGACCTGCGGAGCCGGATCACCGTCGAGGTCGACGGGCAGCTCAAGACGGGTCGCGACGTGGTGATCGGCGCGCTGCTGGGCGCCGAGGAGTTCGGGTTCGCCACCGCGCCGCTCGTCTCGCTCGGCTGCGTGATGATGCGCGCCTGTCACCTCAACACCTGCCCGGTGGGCGTCGCGACGCAGGACCCGGAGCTGCGCAAGAGGTTCGCGGGCGATCCGCAACACGTCGTCAACTTCATGACGTTCATCGCCCGCGAGGTGCGGGAGCACATGGCGCGCCTGGGCTTCCGGACGATCGACGATATGGTCGGGCGCTCGGACAGGCTCGAGATGCGCCCCGCGCTCGACCACTGGAAGGCCCGGAACCTGGACTTCTCGCGGATCCTCGCGCAACCCGAGGTGCCGCCGGACCGGCCCCGCCACCGGACGATCGCGCAGGAGCACAACGTGGAGGCGTCGCTCGACGCGAGGACGCTCCTCGCGCTCTGCGCGCCGGCGCTGACCGAGGGCCTGCCGGTCTCGGCCACGCTGCCGATCCGGAACATCAACCGGGTGGTCGGGACCATGCTCGGCTCCGAGGTCACCCGCCGCTGGGGCCGCGACGGCCTGCCGGACGGGACGATCGACCTGCACTTCCAGGGGTCGGCGGGCCAGAGCTTCGGCTCGTTCATCCCGCGCGGCATCACGCTCCGCCTGGAGGGCGACGCGAACGACTACCTGGCCAAGGGCCTGTCGGGCGGGCGCATCGTGCTGTACCCGGCGTCGGACGCCGCATTCGTCGCCCACGAGAACGTGATCACGGGCAACGTGGCGCTGTACGGCGCGACGGGGGGCGAGGCGTTCGTGCGGGGGGTGGCCGGCGAACGGTTCGCCGTCCGGAACTCGGGCGCCACCGCGGTCGTTGAGGGGACGGGCGATCACGGCTGCGAGTACATGACGGGCGGCCGGGTGCTGGTGCTCGGGCGGACCGGCCGGAACTTCGCGGCCGGCATGTCCGGCGGCATCGCCTGGGTCTACGACGAGGACGGCGGCTTCGCCTCCCGCTGCAACACGGAGCTCGTGGCCCTGGCGCCGCTGGTGTCCGACGAGCAGGACACGGCCGAGGTGGTGGAGCTCCTGGCGCGACACCTGGAGCTCACCGGGAGCGTGCGCGCCGCCGACCTGCTGGCGCGCTGGGAGGACGTGTCCGGGCTCTTCGTCCGGGTCGTGCCCCACGACTACCGGCGGGTGCTCGAGGCGCAGGCCCGCATGGTTGCGACCGGCCTGGACGCCGAGTCGGCCGCCATGGCCGCCTTCGAGGAGAACGCCCGGGACCTCGCGCGGGCGGGGGGATCCTGATGGGCAGGCCGACTGGGTTCATCGAGTTCGCGCGCCGCTCCGCACCCGGCCGGCCCCCGCTGGAGCGCATCCGGGACTGGAGCGAGGAGCACCCGCACCTGGACGACGGGGCGCTCCAGGACCAGGCGGCGCGCTGCATGGACTGCGGCATCCCGTACTGCCACACCGGGATCCTGATCAGCGGGATGGCGTCAGGCTGCCCGATCAACAACCTCATCCCCGAGTGGAATGACCTCGTCTACCGGGGCCAGTGGCAGGAGGCCTCGATCCGCCTCCATCGAACGAACAACTTCCCCGAGTTCACGGGGCGCGTCTGTCCGGCGCCCTGCGAAGGATCGTGCACGGTCGGGATCAGCGGCGACCCGGTCACGATCAAGACCATCGAGCAGGAGATCGCGGACCGGGCCTGGTCCGAGGGATGGATCACGCCGAACCCGCCGCTGACGCGGACTGGGAAGACCGTGGCGGTGGTGGGCAGCGGGCCCGCCGGCCTGGCGGCGGCCGACCAGCTGAACCATGCCGGGCACCTGGTCACGGTCTACGAGCGGGCGGGTCGCATCGGCGGGCTGCTGATGTACGGCATCCCCAACATGAAGCTGGACAAGGACGTGGTGGCGCGGCGGACCGGCCTCATGGCCGAGGAGGGCGTGCGATTCGTGACCGGCGTCACGATCGGGGCGGACGTCTCGGTCGACAGGCTCCTGTCCGAGCACGACGCGGTGGTCCTGGCGACGGGCTCCACCCTGGCGCGGGACCTGTCCGTGCCCGGACGGGAGCTCGGCGGGATCCACCTGGCCATGAGCTTCCTGCGCGGCAACACGCGGCGCCTGCTCGACGGCGGAGTGGATGCCGGTGCGCCGATCGACGCGTCCGGGCGCGACGTGATCGTCATCGGTGGCGGTGACACCGGGACCGACTGTGTCGGCACCGCGATCCGGCAGGGCGCGCGCAGCGTGCGCCAGCTCGAGATCATGCCCCGGCCGCCCGAGACCCGGGCCGCGGACAACCCGTGGCCCGAGTGGCCGAAGGTCTACAGGCTGGACTACGGGCAGGAGGAGGCGAAGGCGCTGTGGGGCGAGGACCCGCGCCGGTACTCCACGACGACGCGCCGGTTCCTCGGCGACAACGAGCACGTGACGGGGATCGAGATCTCCGACATCTCGTGGGGCGCGGGCGCCGACGGGCGGTCCGAGCTGCGCGAGGTCCCCGGCACCTCCCAGGTGCTGCCGGCGGACCTCGTCCTGCTGGCACTCGGCTTCACTGGGCCCGAGGCCGCGCTGCCGAAGGCATTCGGGTGCGAGCTGGACCCGCGGGGCAACCTGCGGACGGGGCTCGACCGGATGACGACGGTCCCCGGCGTCTTCGCCGCGGGGGACTGCGTGAGGGGCCAGTCGCTCGTCGTCTGGGCGATCCGCGAGGGCCGGATGGCGGCGCAGGGCGTGGACCGCTTCCTGATGCACGGCGAGACGGTGCTGCCCGGCTGAGTGGGGAGTCGGCTCCTGGGGATCTCTCCGACGTGGAGACCTCGCGACGTCGGCCGCCCGGCGCCAGGGGCGGCGACCTCGGCCGCCCGCAGCGCCGTCGTGACTGAGCGTCGAGGATCTCGGGTCGAACAGCCAAGGGCGAGCCCCTCGCCGCCAGGAACGCGACTGGCAGTCGTGAACGCGATTGCTGCCCCGCGTGCGGGTATCCGCCTGTCCGCGAGGGGCGTCACCCGTGGCTCCTCGTGCTCAATTCCATGACGGAGCGTCACGGCCGGCGTACGAGGCTGGTTTGCCGATCGGGGCTACCCTCTGCGGGTGAACGAAGAGAGCCCAGAGCCCGTCCAGGCTCCCGCAACGAACTCCGCGGACGAGCCCGACACCGCACGTGACGCCGCACCGACCTCGGCACTCGACGTCGCGCCAGCCCCCGACCCGGCGCCCGACCCCGACCCAACGCCGGCCGGCTTCGCCGCGCTCGACCTCGACGAACGGCTCCAGCGGACGCTCGTCGCCCTCGGCTACGAGGAGCCCACGCCGATCCAGGAGGCGGCGATCCCGCCCCTCCTCGCGGGACGCGACCTGCTCGCGGAGGCTCCCACGGGCACCGGCAAGACTGCGGCGTTCGCCCTGCCGATCCTCCAGCACCTCGCCCGACGCATGGACGAGGCCCGCCTGGCCGGTACGCCCGTCGACGGCCGTGGCGTCCCGCGTGACGGCCGCGGAAGCCGCCCGTCGTCGCTCGTGCTCGCGCCCACGCGGGAGCTCGCGATGCAGGTGGCCGAGGCGATCCACCGCTACGGCAGGGATCTCGGCGTCCGCGTGGTCCCCATCTACGGCGGCCAGCCCATCACCACCCAGCTCGCCCGCCTCGCCCGGGGCGTCGACGTCGTCGTCGCGACCCCGGGGAGGGCCGTGGACCACCTCGACCGCGGCACTCTCCGCTTCGACGAGGTCGAGACGGTCGTCCTCGACGAGGCCGACGAGATGCTCGACATGGGCTTCGCCGACGACCTGGACAGGATCCTCGGGGCGCTCCGGCAAGACCGCCAGACGGCCCTGTTCTCGGCGACGATCGCCGGGCCAGATCGCCCGCCTCGCCGAGCGCCATCTCGACGATCCTGTCCGCGTCCGCGTCCACGAGACGCCGCAGGCCAAGGGCGAGGACGCCCGGGTGCGCCAGGTGGCCTACGTCGTGAGGCGTGCCGACAAGCTGGCCGCGCTGGGCCGCATCCTGGACCTGGAGGACGGGGCCGCGACGCTCGTCTTCGCCCGGACCCGGGGCGAGGTCGACGACCTCGCCGAGGCGCTCTCCGGCCGCGGCCGCGATGCGGCTGCCCTGCACGGCGGGCTCTCGCAGGAGCAGCGGGACCGGATCATGGGCCGCTTCCGCGACGGCGCGCTGGACGTGCTCGTCGCGACCGACGTCGCCGCGCGCGGCCTCGACATCGGGCACATCAGCCACGTCGTGAACTACGACGTGCCGTCCTCGACGGACGTGTACGTCCACCGCATCGGCCGGACGGGGCGCGCCGGGCGGGAGGGCGTGGCGATCACGCTCGTCGAGCCGCGGGAGCACCGGCTGCTGCGCGACATCGAGCGGGCGGTGGGGCAGCCGCTGGAGATCGCCGGGCTGCCGACCATCTCCGACGTCCGCGAGCACCGGATGGACGCTCTCCGGGCGCAGCTGCGCGAGGCCCTCGTCGCCGGGGACTTCGACCGCTACCGCGCGGTGGTGGAGCCGCTGACGGGGGAGTTCGACGTCGTCGACATCGCGCTCGCCGCCATCAGCCAGGCCGACGCCGAGGCTCGCGGCGCGGAGGACACGGCCGAGCTCGCGCAGGCGACGCTGCCGTCGTTCGACCGGCCCGGCGCCCGCGGCCCGGTGAGGCGGCCGTTCGGCCCCGATCGCGGGTACGCCCCGGATCGCGGATACGCCCCGCCGATCGCCGGGTCACGGATACGCCCCGATCGCGGGTACGGCCAGGGCCAGCCGGGCCCGCGCGGACCGTACGCCGCGCCAACCCAGTCCCGACAACCGTTTCAGCAGCAGCCGAGCCGCGATCCGCGGTTCGTGCGCGGTCCGGCCGGCCCGGGCCTCGGCGCCCCGCCCCCGTACGGCGCGGACCAGGGCCGGGGCCAGCCCTCCCAGCCGCGGCCCGTGGACCCGGATCAGTCCCGGGAGACCCGCCCCGAGGCGGTCGGTCCGTATGAGCCCCGGACCCGCCCCGGCCGCCCCGCGGGACCGGGCGAACACGCCGGATCACGACGGGGTTTCCGCCTCTCGGGATGGCACGATGCCGATGGGCGTCCGGTGATGCGCTCACCGAACATCGGATCGGGTGGCGGCGGCATCACGAGGCTCTTCGTCGGGGCGGGTCGGGCTGCGGGCATCCGCCCGGCAGACCTCGTCGGCGCGATCACCAACGAGGCCGGCCTGCGCGGCGGCGACATCGGGGCGATCCAGATCGCCGACGGGTTCTCGCTCGTGGAGGTCCCGGAGGCGGCCGCGGACCACGTGATCCGGGCCCTGCGCGCGGCGACGATCAAGGGTCAGAAGGTGATGGTCCGCCGAGAGCGCTACTAGCGAGCTCCCGGCGCGGATCGGGCCGTGTCGATGCCCCGTCACGTCGCGCCGCCGAGGGGCGGCCTACCCCTCGCCGCCGCTCCGGTCGCGCAGGAAGCGCTCGATCTCGGTGATCAGGTCGTCGCCCTCGGGCAGGCGTGATTCGTCCACCATCGCTTCGAGACGCCCCACGTAGGCGTGCGTGGACTCGTCGGCCGCCGCGGCGGCGTCCAGGCGCACGCGGAGCGCCCGGGCCTCCTCGGACAGGTCCCCGCGCGGCAGCTCAACGTCCAGGTGGCGTTCCAGGGCGCGGAGGAGGGCGACCGAGGCCGTCGAGTAGTCCCCCGTGACGTAGTGGGGGATCTGCGCGAAGTAGCCGACCGCCGGGATGCCCGCGGCCGACGCCGCCATCTCGAGCATCGACAGCGCCGCCGACGGCACCCTCATCAGGCCCGTGGGGCCGGCCTGGACGCCGCCGCGCAGGAGGCCGGGGCTCGACTCCGTGCCGAGGATCGGCACGGGACGCGTGTGCGGGACCGCGGCCGGGATCGCGCCGAGGCTGATCCAGGTCCGGACGTCGAGTCGCTGCAGGAGCTCCACGACGGCGTCGGCGAGGGCGTGCCAGCGGTCGTCCGGCTCGGAGCCGGACAGGATCAGGATGTCCCGGTCCGACAGCCGGGCGTGGCGCAGCGCCAGCTCCGGCCAGGCCAGCGTCGACAGCCGCCCGTCCCGGATCTCGAGCGTGGGCCGGCGGGAGCGGTAGTCGAACAGTGCGTCGGAGTCGAAGCTGGCGATCCGGGTCCCGCCCTCGGCGAGCACGGCGACGGCGCCGGTCGCGGCGGACCCCGCGTCCACCCAGCCGTCCATGGCGGCGATGACGACTGGCGCGACCAGCGACGGCAGCGGGTCTTCGATGCTGTACAGCGGCATGGCCGAAGGATACGGCGCCGGAGCGGGGCGGCGTACGCCGGGCGACCGGGTTTGCCTCCGGGCGGTGGCGACGACGCCTCCGCCGACGAGGCGCGCTCGCGGCATGTCCCGTCCGGCGGGCCGGTTCGCGCCACTACTCGCCGAGGCTCGGCCCGGGGCGTTACCCTCTGCCGACCGCGAGGGAGGCTTGACGAACCGGATGATCCGCGCCACGGCGTTCCACGAGCGGACCGCGGCCCTGAACGAGACCGGCCTCTGGAGCCACTGGGCCGGCCACCTGGCCGCCGAGCGATACGCCCCGTCCGAGAAGACGGAATACTTCGCGGTCCGGAATGCTGCCGGGATCTTCGACACCTCGCCGCTGGTCAAGACGCGCTTCTCGGGGCGGGGCGCGGAGCGGTTCCTGGCCGGCGTCCTGGCGAGGGATCCCAGGATTCTGGCGCCCGGTCGCGCCCAGTACGCGATCTGGTGCGACGACCGGGGCTTCCTCGTCGAGGACGGCGTCCTGCTCCGCCACGGCCGCGGACGAGTTCATCCTGACGTCGGCGGAACCATGTCTCGGCCTGGTTCTCGGACCTGGCGGGCCGGCGTGACGCGGTGGCGATCGAGGACGTCTCGGACGACCACGCGGTCCTGTCGGTCCAGGGGCCGCGCTCGCGGACGGTCCTCGAGCGCGTGGAGCCGGTGGTCGCGACGCTGCGTCCGTTCCAGCTCGCGCCGGGTGCGATCGCTGGGCGGCCGGTGACGATCTCCCGCACCGGGTACACGGGCGACCTCGGCTACGAGGTCTGGACCCGGGAGGAGCACGCACTGGCGGTCTGGGACGCGGTCTGGGCGGCGTCACGCGGGCACGGCGCGCTCCCGTTCGGGCTGCAGGCGCTCTACATGGCGAGGATCGAGGCCGGGCTCCTCCTCCTCGACGTGGACTACCGCTCCAGCCGGTTCGCGTGGACGGACGCGGACCGCGCGACGCCCCACGAGCTGGGTCTCGGCTGGATGCTGAGGGACGTCGAGAGCACGGATCGCGCCTTCGTCGGCCGCACCGCGATCCGTCGCGAGCTCGCGGAGGGGGCATCGCGCTTCCGGCTCACGGGCCTGGTGCTCGACTGGCGGGACTGGAACAGGGTCCACGAGGAGGCGGGCCTCGTCCCACCCATGGACCACGTACCCGTCCAGGAGGAGATGTTCGTGTACGACGACGCCGGCGTGCAGCTGGGCTACGCGACGAGCTTCATGTACTCGCCGGTCCTCCAGCGCCACATCGCGCTCGCGCGTGTGCCTGTGGCCCTGGCCGCCCCCGGGAACCGGGTCAGCTTCGAGATCGCCGTCAGCCACCGCTACGTCGGGGTCGTGGCGCACACGACCTCGCTGCCCTTCTTCAACCCCCCGCGACGGAGGGCGTGACGATGTCGACCTCGACCCCCACCGTGGCGGACCGGACCTGGGATGCCATCGTCGTCGGCGGGGGCCACAACGGCCTCGTCAACGGCGCCTACCTCGCGAAGGCCGGCCTCCGGACCCTGATCCTCGAGCGCCGCCATCTCGTCGGTGGGGCGGCGATCACCGAGGAGCTCCACCCGGGCTTCTCGTTCACCACGTTCTCGTACGCCCTCAGCCTGCTCAGGCCGGACATCGTCCAGGACCTGGACCTCGTGGCGCACGGGTTCATGCCGCTGCTGATGTCGTCCACGTTCGCGCCCATGGAGAACGGCGACTACCTGTTCCTGGACCAGGACCACGGGCTCAACCGGCGCGAGATCGCGCGTCACTCGAAGCACGACGCGGACGCCTACGACCAATTCGACCACGACGTGAACAAGGTGCTCCAGGCCTTCAAGCCGCTGATGGACGAGCCCCCGCCGAACCTGTTCAGCGACGACCCCGACGAGCTCCTGGCGCTGGCCGGTCTCGGCGGGCGCCTCAGGGCGCTGCCGAAGGACGTCCTCCACAACGCCGTACGGCTGTTGACCGGCAGCGCCGCGGACTTCCTGGACGACTACTTCGAGTCGGACGTCCTGAAGGGGTACTTCGCCAGCTCCTCGATCATCGGCACCAAGGTGGGGCCGCGCTCCCAGGGCTCGGGACTCGTTCTCCTGTACCACCTGCTCGGCGAGCACGACGGCGTCATGGGCGCCTGGTCGTTCCACAAGGGCGGCAACGGCGGCTTCACCCGCGTGCTCTCCAGGGCGGCGACTGCCCTCGGCGCGGAGATCCGCCTGGAGGCGCCGGTCGCGAGCGTGCTCCTGCGCGACGGCCGTGCGGCGGGCGTCGTCCTCGAGGACGGCTCGGAGCTTCTCGCCCCGGTGGTCGTCTCAGCGCTGGACCCGCGGCGAACGTTCACCGAGCTCGTCGACCCGCGTGAGCTGCCGGGCGACCTCGTGGACGCGATCCGCCGCTACCGGTTCCAGGGCACCTCCGCCAAGGTCAACTTCGCGCTCGACGGGCTCCCGGTCTATCCGGCGCTCGCCGGCCGCGAGGACCAGTACCGGGGCTTCACAAACATCGGCCCATCGCTCGACTACCTGGAACGCGCCTACGACGAGGCGAAGTACGGCTGGTACAGCTCCCGCCCGTACCTGGACTGTGCCATCCAGAGCACGATCGACCCGGACATGGCCCCGCCCGGCAAGCACGTCATGTCGTGCTTCGTCCAGTGGGTCCCGTACCGGCTCCGGGAGAGCGACTGGGAGACCGAGCGCGCCGGCCTGGGGGACACCGTCCAGCGGACGCTCGAGTCGTTCTTCCCCGGGTTCTCGAACCTGGTGCTGCACCGGGAGGTGGTCACGCCGCTCGACATCGAGCGCGTGGCGGGGCTGACCGAGGGCAACATCTTCCACGGCGAGCTGCTCGCCCCGCAGATGTACTTCTTCCGGCCGGCGCCCGGGTGGAGCGACTACCGCACGCCCATCGGCGGCTACTACCAGTGCGGCTCCGGGACACATCCCGGCGGCTGCGTGAGCGGGGCACCCGGCAAGCTGGCGGCGAGGGCGATCCTGAAGGACCGGGAGCGAGGGCAGACGGCGGGCGCCGCGTCGTCCTGAGCCCGCGCTCGTACGGAGCCCCCACCGCACTCAGCCCCGCCCGCGCTGAGCCCCGCCGGAGCCTGTCGGAGCCATCGACGCCTGTCGGAGCCACCGGCGCCGTAGGTCCGGCCGAACCGTGTCGCTGGCCCCGCCCGACCATGTCGATTCGCGGCAGGTGCGTTCGTCGCACAGGTGAAGGCGGCGAAGCACCGACCGCCGGCAGCGGGAGACAGCACCGATGGGTAACCACGTGTCGCACGTCGAGGTCGTGGGCAAAGACGCACCGGCCCTCCAGAAGTTCTACGCCGACGTGCTCGGCTGGAGCTTCAACACCGACAACCCGGGCGGCTACGGCATGACGCAGGTGGGCGACCTCTCGGCCGGCGTCGGCGCCAGCAGCGACGGAGGCGCCGGCCACGTGACCTTCTACGTCCATGGGGACAACCCGCAGGGCATCCTCGACAGGGCGACCGCGGGGGGTGGGAGCGTCATCATGCCGCTGACCGAGGTCGCACCCGGCACGACGGTCGCGCTCTTCGCGGACCCGGAGGGCCACGTCGTCGGGATCATGTAGGCGCTGGCGGGCCCGCCGCGTCGGGTCGCGCCGGGTCGCGCGGATGGCGCGCGGGGCGCGCGACGATCAGGTGTGGCGGGCCGCCCGTTCTGCGCGGGTCGAGAGGTAGTGGTGCCAGAGGATCCGCGCGGCGACCGCGCGCCACGGTCGCCAGCTCTCGGCGAGGCCATGCATCTCGACCGCGGCCGGCCGCCGGTCCAGGCCGCGCACCTCGGCGATCGCCTGCGCCAGTGCGATGTCATGGACCGGCCAGGCGTCTGGCCGGCAGAGCACCATCAGCCGGTAGATCGTCGCGGTCCACGGCCCGATGCCCGGGAGGGCGGTCAGCGTGCCGTCCACCTCCGCGTCGTCGAGGCCGGACAGCCGGTCGATGTCAAGGGTGCCGTCCAGCACCGCGGTGGCGAGCGCACGCGCGTAGCGCGTCTTCTGGCGGCTGAACCCGATCCGGAGGAGCTCGTCGTCGTCGAGCCGGACGAAGGTCGCCGGGGTCAACGGATCCGCGGCGAGCCGGAGCCTGTCGAACGCGGCCCGCGCCGATGCCAGCGACACCTGCTGTTCGAGGATGAGGTGGACCAGCGTCGCGAAGCCGGGCTCGCGGTCCCACAGAGGGGGCCGCCCGTACCGTGCCACGATGGCACCGAGGCCCGGATCGCGCGCGGCGAGCACATCGACCGCGGTGACGAGCGACGCCGGGGTCAGCGGGACGGCCGGGCGGGAAAGGGCAGCGGCGTCGGACGTGGGGTCGGACATGGCGTCCGGCAATGCGCCGGACATGGCGTCCGGCAATGCGCGATCGGGGCTGCGGTCGGGCACGGCGTCGATGGTGACGCATGACGGCGAGGCGCGCATGATTCCCGGCAAGCAGCCAACCGGCCAGGGAACCCTCCGATTCCCTGATGCCGGGTCGGGCTAGGACGCGGCCGTTGCCGTCTCCGTCTCGGGTGGATTGCGGGCGACGAACCGATCGACGAGCGGCACCGCCGAGATCCCGTGGAGCACCACGCTCCCGAGGATCGTGAGCGCCACCACCTGGAGCAGGAACTCGGCATGGGGGAGGGTAGCCGACTCGACGGCGATCAACGCGAACACGATCGAGGCCAGCCCGCGCGGGCCGAACCAGCCCACCAGGAGGACGGCATCGGGCCTGAGCCGGCTGCCGAGCAGCGCCAGGGCGACCGGGATCATCCGCACCACGGTCAGGCTCGCGGCCGCGTATGCCACCTGGATCCACTGCAGGTCGTGCAGCAGCGGGCCGAGCACGACGCCGCCGAAGAGCAGGAACGTGATCGCGGCCAACAGCGACCCCGACTCCTCGACCAGCTCGACGTTCTCGTGGGCGGTCCTCCCGTAGCTGAAGCGGTAGGCTAGGCCGGCGACGAACGCCGCGATGAAGCCGCTTCCGTGAAGCTCCAGGGCGAGCGCATACGCCAGCCCGGCGCTGGCGAAGCACACGAGCGGCCGCCACGCCGGGTTGATCCCGAATCGCCTGGCGACCACCCGCAGGATGAGGGTGGCCGCCAGCCCGCCGACCACGCCCGCGACCACGCCCCAGGCGATCTGCTGGGCCAGCGCGGCGAAAACGCTGCTGCTGTTCGCGCCGTCCTCCAGGTCGACCAGCGCCAGCGCGACCGCCAGCAGCGGTACGCAGATGCCGTCGTTCAGGCCGCTCTCGGTGTTCAGTCCCTGGCGGATGCGACTCGGCAGGCGCTCGTCCGTCACGACGGCCTGGCCCAGCGCTGCATCGGTGGGCGCGAGGATCACCGCGAGCAGGAGCGCCTCGGCCAATGCGAGCTGCGGCAGCAGCACGAGCGAGGCGACGAAGCCTGCGATGATCGTGAGCGGGAGCCCGATCGCGAGCAGGCGCACGGGGATCGCCGCTTCGTGCTCGAGCAGGCGGACGCGGAGCTGGGCGGCGTCCGAGTACAGCACCAGGACGAGGGTCGCCGTCGTGATGGCCTCCAGCCCGTCCGCCGACACCGCCCCGTTGAGCCAGCCGAGGCCCGACGAGCCGGCCAGGATCCCGACGGCCACGAAGACCATCGCCGGCGAAACCGGGGCGTGCCGCAGGACCCCGGACACGGCCGCGTACGCAAGAACGGCCAACGAGACCGCGAGCAGTGCGCTGTCGCTCATCGGGTCCTCGTGGGTGCGACCGGATGACGGGGGCCGGGCGCAGCCGCCGACCCCTTCGAGTATGCGCCGGGCCCGAGGCCGCCCGCAGGCTGCTCAGCGCCCGGTCCACACGCGCTGGGCCCGCGGCTGGATTCTGAGACCGGCCGGCGCGCTGCGCCGGCCGGTCTCACCCCGAGCAGGAAGCGAACGCGTTACTTGACGAGCGTGCCGTCGGCGCCGACGACGTACCACTTGCCGCCAAGACCCTGGCCGGTCACGTCTCCCGCGGCCTTGTCGCCGGCGAAGCGGTAGAGCGGCAGCCCGTGGAAGGTCACCTGGGCGGAGCCGTCGTCACGGGTGATCGTGTCGAAGGCGGCGGCGTCGAGGCCGGTTCCGAGCACCGGTGCCGCCGCACCCGCGAGGGGCGGCCACTTGGCGGCGCAGTCGCCGGTGCAGGCTGACGTCCCGCCGGAATCCGCGGTGAAGACGTAGAGGGTCAGGCCCGCACCATCGACCAGCACCGTGCCCAGCGAGGTGTCGCCGAGATTGACCTCGGCCGCTGTCGTGGCGGGTGCCGGCGTGGCCTCTGCCGCACCGTAGCCTCCCTTGCCGCCGCCTGCAGCCGGCGCCGGGGTCGCAGCCGGCGCCGAGGAGGTCGCAGCCGTCGCCGGGGTCGCAGCCGGCGCCGAGGAGGTCGCAGCCGTGGCCTGGGTGCCGGTCGACCCGGCGCCGCTGCCGCTCGAGCAGGCACCGAGGGCGGCGCCCAGCAACAGGAACAGCAGGAGAGTGACGGATCGGGAAGGTCGCATCGCTGGATCTCCTGGTCGGTGGCTCATTGGCAAGGACGGTTACGCCCCGGCGCCTCGCGTGGTTTCAGGTCCGCGTTCGCGCCGACCGGCCGCCGGCCCTCCGTCACGAACCCGAAAGGCTCCGCACGGCAGGATCGGGGCATGAACAACACCGACAACGGACGCACGCTGGCCCGGTCCCGCGCCAACAGGCGTCTGCGCAACCTCACGATCGGGACCGCAGCGTTCGGCATCGCCGCAACGGGCAGCCTCGGCTGGCTGGCGGCGATGAGCTACGACGGGTCCACCTCCGTCGCCACGACCGCCGTCGCCGGCACGACCGCGGACTCGTCGACGACCACGGCGACGGCTGCGACCCCGACGCCTGCGACCACGACGACGTCGGCCGGCGCGGCAGCCACGGCGGCACCGGTCGTGACGACGACGAGCGGAACCGGCCACGCGACCACGGGCGGCTCATGACGTGAGCGGCGCTGCCCGTGAAGGGATACAGCAGGCGGACTGGCGGGCACTCGGGACGGGTGCCCGTCTCGTCGTCCTCGACGGCGACCTCCAGGCCGCGCGGGTCGCGGTGGAGCGGGTCCTGGCCGAGGTCGACCTGGCGTACTCCAGGTTCCGCCCGGACTCGGAGCTGATGACGCTCCACGCATCGCGCGGCCGACAGCGTGCCCGTGAGCCCGCTCCTCGCCAGGGCCGTGGCCGGCTCGCTCGCCGCGGCCCGACGGTCCGGCGGCGCCGTCGACCCGACGGTCGGACGCGCCCTCCGCGTCATCGGCTACGACGCCGACTTCGGCATCCTCGCCGGCACGACGCGCGAGCTGGAGCTCCGTGTCGCGGCAGTGCCCGGCTGGTCGACCATCACGCTCGACCCGAAGTCCCGCATGCTCCTGATCCCGCGCGACGTGGAGCTGGACCTCGGATCCACCGGCAAGGGCCTCGCGGCCGACCTGGCTGCGGCAGCCGCCCTGGACGCGGCCGGGGACGATGCGGGCGTGCTCGTCAGCCTCGGCGGCGACATCGCCACGGGCGGCAGGGCGCCCGAGGGCGGCTGGCGGATCCTCCTCGCCGAGGACAGCGGCCGACCGTCGAACGGTGACGGCGACATGATCGCGATCCAGACCGGCGGGATCGCGACCTCCAGCACCACGGTGCGGCGCTGGGGGACCACCGACGGCGTGACCGTCCACCACATCATCGACCCCCGAACCGGCATCCATGCCGATACGCCATGGCGGGCCGCCACCGTGGTCGCCGCGACCTGCGAGGAGGCGAACGCCGCCTCCACCGCCGCCATCGTCCTCGGCGCCGAGGCGCCAGCGTGGATCGCGGCCACCGGCCTGCCCGCCCGCCTCGTCGCGAACGACGGCAGCGTGACGTACCTCTGCGGCTGGCCGGCGCCCTCCGCGACCACGGCGATGACCGGCGCGTAACCGGACCGAAAGGTGCCGGCCGGGACACTGGGCGGGTAACCGAAACGCGTGGAACCGGCCGGTCGCCGGTCCTGCGCCGCCCAGCGAGGAGGAACCCGAAATGTTCGACCAGGTCCTGTGGTTCGCCACACGTGGCGCCGGAGCCGTGTCGCTGCTCATGTTCACGGCGTCGGCCGCCCTCGGGCTCGTGACGGTGGTCCGCTTCCAGGCCGCCGGCTGGCCCCGGTTCTTCAACTACGAGATGCACCGTCGCGTGTCCCTGCTCTCGATCGCATTCCTCGGCGTCCACGTGCTGACCGCCGTCCTCGACCCGTTCACGAGCCTGGGCATCGGTGCGGCCCTGGTGCCGCTCGCCTCCACCTACCGGCCGCTTCCCGTGGCCCTCGGCGTGATCGCGCTCTACCTGTTCGTCGCGCTGATCGCGTCGAGCCTGCTCCGCAGGCGCATCGGTCAGCGCGCCTGGCGGGCGATCCACTGGACGAGCTATGCCATGTGGCCCCTCGCCCTCCTGCACGGGATCACCGCCGGTACCGACGCATTCACGCCCTGGATGATCGCGGTCGACCTGGTCGCCATGGCCGTCGTCACGGCAGCCCTCGGCTGGCGGATCGCCGCGGGCAACCCGAACCGCACGCGACTGCCCGAGGTTGTCGCCTCCTCCTCCTGGCAGGCCGCCCGGAGCGACGGACGATGACGGCGCGCCTGCTCGCGGGTCCCGCCCTCACCGCCGGCCCGGAGACGCTCGCAAGCCACCTGGCACGGCTCGGCCCCGTTCCTGGTGCGCGCGAGGCTCGCGCGATCCCCCAGGTCCTCGAGGCGGCGGGCCTGCTCGGTCGCGGCGGCGCGGGGTTCCCGGTCGGACGCAAGTGGGCCTCCGTTGCCGACCGCTCCGAGGGTCGCGCCGTGGTCCTCGCCAACGGTGCCGAGGGCGAGCCGCTGAGCGCGAAGGACCGCGCGCTGATGGGCACCCGCCCGCACCTGGTGCTCGATGGCGCGGAGCTGGCGGCCGCGGCCGTGGGTGCCGAGCGGATCGTCCTCTACGTCGGGTCCGAGCATCATGCCGCGCGGGCGGCGCTCGGGCGGGCGATGGGTGAGCGCACGGCCGACACCCGCCGATCGGCCACCCGCGTCCCGATCGAGCTCGTCGCGGCCCCACCGACCTACGTCGCGGGCGAGGAGTCGGCGGCGGTCCACTTCATCAACGACGGGGACGCACGGCCGACCGCCACGCCGCCCCGGCCGTTCGAGCGCGGCATCGACGGCCGCCCGACCCTGGTCCAGAACGTCGAGAGCCTCGCCCACGCGGCGCTGATCGCCCGGTACGGGGACCGGTGGTATCGCGACGCGGGCCGGGCCGGCACCCGGGGCACCGCGCTGATCACGGTCGGCGGGGTGCCGATGCCGGGCGTCGCCGAGATCGAGATCGGAACCACCCTCGCGGAGGTGGCGCAGACCACCGGGGCGCCGGTCGGCGGGGGTCCGGTGCTGCTGGGCGGCTACTTCGGTGGCTGGGTCTCCGGCGCGTCCGCGTGGCGGACACCCCTCGACCCGCATGAGCTGCGTGCGGCGGGCTCCGCGTTCGGCTGTGGCGTGGTCCGGTTCCTGGGCCCCGACGAATGTGGCGTCCGCGCGACCGCGCTGATCCTCGACTTCATGGCCGGGCAGAGCGCCGCCCAGTGCGGCCCCTGCGTCTTCGGCCTGCGGGCAATCGCGGATGCGACGGCGCGCCTCGCCCAGGGAGCGGCGCGTGGTGACGACCTCCGCCGTGTCGATGGGTGGTCGCAGACGCTCGCGGGCCGGGGCGCCTGCCGCCACCCGGACGGTGCGGTCGGTCTCCTGCGCAGCGCCCTTGCCACGTTCGACGGCGACTTCGTCTCGCACCAGCGCGGTCGCGGCTGCACGGCGGGACGCGGCGCCTGGGCAGCCGCATGAGCGCCCCCGCTTCCTTGGCCGCCGGCATGTCCGACCGGACGATCGTGATCGACCGCATCGCCTGCGACGGCTACGGCACGTGCGCGGAGCTGCTGCCGGAGATGATCGCGCTCGACGACTGGGGTTATCCCATCATCCGTCCGGGACCCGTCCCGGACGCCCTGCTCGGGCACGCCCGCATGGCGGTCGACACGTGCCCGGTGCTGGCGCTGCGCCTCGTGGCCGTCGCCCGTGCGACCATGGCGCCGGCGACCAATGCCGGGTCGGCAGCCGTCCGCGCGGGTGGCCCCGCCCGCGAGCAACGGTCGATCGGGCGCGGAGGCTGACGGGATGCGCGTGCTGGTGGCGGAAGACGACGAGGGCCTCCGGGAGGTCCTGGTCCTCGGCCTGTCCGACGCGGGCTACCACGTCGACGCGGTCGATCGCGGGGACGACGCCATCGACTACCTGAAGTGGTACGAGTACGACGTCGCCGTGATCGACTGGCGCATGCCGGGGGCCGAGGGCGTCGACGTCGTCTCCTGGGCCCGCAAGCACGACCGACCGACGGCCCTCCTCATGCTCACGGCACGGGACACCCCCGCCGACCGGATCCGGGGCCTCGATTCCGGCGCCGACGACTACCTGGTCAAGCCGTTCGACTTCGGCGAGCTGCTCGCACGCGTGCGTGCCCTCCAGCGCCGGCCCCGTGGCGTGGACGCCCCCGTGCTCGGCGTCGGGCGCCTGACGCTGGACCCGGTCGCTCGCCTCGTCGCCGTCGGCGGACGGGAGCTCTCCCTGACGAGCACCGAGTACCGGATCCTGGAGCTGCTGATGCGCCGCGCGTCGGCCGTCGTGGACCGCAAGGCCATCGCCGAGCACGCCTGGGCCGACGAGACGGAGCCGCTCGGCTCGAACGCGATCGACGTCCAGATGAGCCGCCTGCGCGGGAAGCTGTCCGGCGCCGGAGTCCAGATCGTCACCGTGCGCGGCGCAGGCTATCGCCTCGAGGCCGTGTAGGCGTGTCTCACGTCCCCGGCGTCCGCCGCCAGTCGATCCGTGTCGCGCTCGCCGCGACCGGCGTCGTGGCCGTCGTGTATCTCGCCGTGGGCGTCAGCGTCGTCGCGTACGTGACCCGCGACCTCACGGCCCAGATCGACAACCGGCTGACCGCGTCCTTCGGCCGCCTGCCGCCCGATGGGCGGCACCCGGACTCCCCGTTCGACCCCGGTCGTGACCCGGGGCGGCCGTTCGGCGCTCCGCTCCTGGTGTGGACGATCGAGCCCGGCGGCCTGGTCCTCGCCTCGGCGTCGACGCCGGACCTGCCGGCGAAGCTCGCGAACGTCACCGATCCGGTGACGGCCACGATCGACGGCACGGAGGTCCGGGTCGCGGGCGTGCGGGTGGGCGACGACCGCGTCGTGGTCGCCCAGGCGACCGACGCGGTGACCGACGCCCAGCGGACGCTCCTCGTCGGCTGGCTGCTCGTCGCACCGATCCTGCTGGCGTCGGTGTTCTTCGGTGCCGTGGCCATCGGTCGGCGCGTCGCGGCCCCGATCGAGGCCGCGCGGCGTCGCCAGCTGGAGTTCACGGCGGACGCCTCGCACGAGCTGCGCACGCCGCTGTCCGTGATCGAGGCGCACACCTCTCTCGCCCTGGCCCAGCCGCGCGACGAGGCCTGGTACCGGTCGGCGTTCGGGCGAGTGGACCGCGAGTCGAAGCGGATGCGGCGGCTGCTCGACGACATGCTGTGGCTCGCCCGGTTCGACGCGTCGCAGGCATCGCCCTCCAGCGAGCCCGTCGATCTCGGCGTCCTCGTGAACCAGGCCGCCGACCGGTTCGGCGTCGTCGCGGAGGCGCGGCAGCTGTCGCTCGGTGTCCATGTCCCGGCGACACCGACGGTCATCGCCGCGTCGCCGGAGCTGGTCGACCGCCTCGTCGGCGTCCTGCTCGACAACGCCTGCAAGTACGCCCCGGAGGGCGGAGCGGTGGACGTCACCGTCACGGGGGAGGGCCACCGGGCGACGTTGACCGTCGACGACTCGGGGCCCGGCATCGCCGCCGAGGACCGGGACCGGATCTTCGACCGCTTCCACCGCTCGGTCGCGACCTCGAGCGAGGCCGGCGGTGCGGGCCTCGGCCTCGCGATCGGCGATGCCATCGTTCGTGCGACCGGCGGTCGGTGGGCGGTCGGCTCGTCGCCGTCAGGGGGCGCCCGGTTCGCGGTGGCCTGGAGCCGCACCACCCTCGACTGACCGTCACGGGCGTCGCGCCGCGTCACTGCCCTGCGTCACTCGGGGCCCGTCACTCGGGCGGCGTCACTCGCGACCCGTGACTCGGGCGGCGTAACCGGATCGAAAGGATCCGGACCCGAGACTCGGCGAATGGACATCCACGATCAATCTTCCGCCGCCGCGCGCGGCGACGCGCTGATCCGCCTCCGGACCGTGACGGCCGGCGTGGCGGTCGTCGCAGTCGCGGCGACCGCCGGTCTCGGCTTCGCCGCCGCAAGCGGTTATCGCGGGACGACTCCCGCGACTGATCCGTCGCTTCCATCGGCCACGCAGGCCCCGGCCGACCAGCCGGCCTCCGGGACCGGCGGATCCTCATCGGGCGGCCAGCCGCAGCAGCTCGCCCCCCAGGACGGCGGGTTCTCGGCGCCGGCTCCGGGCACGCTCCTGCAGCCCCCCAGCCGCACCAACGGCGGCCGCGGCGGCCACGCGACCACGGGCGGATCCTGATGACAACCCGGGCACGATCCCGGGTCCGCCTGGGGCGCCAGGCGCTGGTCTTCGGGTCGATCGGCGTGGTGAGCACGGCCGCCTACGCGGTGCTGTTCCTGGCATTTCGGACGGTGGCCGGGGCTGTCGTCGCGAACGCCATCGCGCTCGTCGTCACCGCAATCGGCAACACTGCCGCGAACCGCCGGTTCACGTTCGGCGTCCGGGACGGCAGGTCGATGGTCAGGGACCAGGTCGGCGGTCTGATCGCCCTCGCCGTCGCGCTCGCGATCACCACCACGTTCGCCAACCTGTTGGCTGTGCTCGCCCCCGGTGCCGGACGCTACGTCGAGCTGGCCGTCCTCGTCGTCGCCAACGCGATCGCCACCGTGGCCCGCTTCCTCCTCCTCCGCGCCTGGATCACACAGGACCGGCGATCCATGCCGCTTCCGCCGGCGTCCGCCCGCTTCGCGAGCACGGATACGCAAACCCGCCGCATCGGCGTGCGACGCGGCGGGTGAGGGTGACGCCTGGGTAGGTCGGGACGCGCCCGGCGCGGGAGCAGCCTACGCGGCGAACTCGCGCAGCTTGCGGCTCCGCGACGGGTGGCGCAGCTTGCGCAGCGCCTGGACCTCGATCTGGCGGATGCGCTCCCTCGTGAGGCCGAACTCGCGGCCGACCTCCTCGAGCGTCCTGGCATGCCCGTCGTCGAGCCCGAAGCGGAGGCGCAGGACGCGCTGCTCGCGACCGTCCAGGCTGGCGAGCACATGCTCGATCTGCTCGCGGCGCATGCGGTCCGCCACCACGTCGAGCGGGGACACGGCATCCTCGTCCGGGATCAGCTCGCCGAGCTCGGCGTCGCCCTCGTCGCCGACCGGCGACTGCAGGGAGACGGGCTCCCGGCCGAGCTTGCGGATCTCCTCGACGCGCTGCGGCGTCATCGCCGGCGTCTCGTCGGGGAGGGCCGCCGCGATCTCGGCGTTGGTGGGCTCGCGGCCGAGCTGTGTCGACAGCTCGCGCACCACGCGCGCGACGCGACCCATCGTCTCGACCATGTGGACCGGGATCCGGATCGTCCGGCTCTGGTCCGCGAGGCCGCGCTGGATCGCCTGGCGGATCCACCAGGTGGCGTAGGTGCTGAACTTGAACCCTCGCTCGTACTCGAACTTGTCGACGGCGCGGATCAGGCCGGCGTTGCCCTCCTGGACGAGGTCCAGCAGGCCCATGCCAGCCTGGTTGATGTACTTGCGGGCGATCGAGACGACCAGCCGCAGGTTGGCCGAGGTCAGGTGGTCCCGCGACTGCTTGGCCAGGTCCTTGAGAGCCGGGCGCATCTCGTCGATGGCGTCGGCCTCGTTGCCTGCCTCGAGATACCGGCGGATGGCCGGGTAGGCGATCTCGCCCCGCGCCCAATCGCGCAGCGCGCGCAGCGCGACGTTGCCCCGGATCTCGGCGTTCGGCTTCCCGAGCTCGCCCTCGATCCAGTCCAGCAGCTCCGTGAAGGTCTCGGCGTCGAGGCGCTCGTTGTACACGGACCGCACGTCCTGGGCACGGACGAGACGCTCCTTGAGCGCATCGGTCTCGGCCTTCTTGAGCGCGTCGGCAAGCCCCAGTGCGGGCGCGGTGACCAGCAGGTCCATGGCGTCGTCGGACTGGAGCGCAGCGGCGACGATGCGGTGCGCCTCCGTCTCGAACGGCACCGTGTACTTGCGGTTCTTCGCCCGGGCGGTGGCCTCCGTATGGTGAAGCGTCCACTCGTGGATGCTCAGGAGGGCCTTCCAAGGCTCCCCGGCCGCCTGGCCACCGAGCTCCATGCCCTTGGCGAGGATGACCTCCTCCTCCGCGGTCAGGAGCGGCACCCGGCCGATCTCCCGCAGGTACAGGCGCACGGAGTCATCCGTGTCCAGGACTTCGGCCGCGACGGGCTCCGGGTCCGGCTCCTCGGGGGCGACGGGGCGGGGGGCAGGCTCAGGCTCGGGCACCGGAGCCTCGGCGACGAGCGCGGCGGCCTCGAGCTCGGCCGCCACGGGGTCAAGCTCGATGGAGACGGCCGCGAGATCGGTCTCGGTATCGTTAGCAGAAGGGACAGGGTCGAAGGAAATCACGATGCTCCAGTTGACGGTGCCGCGCCCAGCCGCGCAGCTCCGTGGAATTCGGACGATCGCCCGGAGGGACGTCCGGACACGCACACCGGGTCCACGCCACCCGACACACGTAGTGGCGTGTCAAATGACACGCCATTGGCCCAGTAGTCTAGGCCATCGGAAAGCGCTTGACAACCCCCTAAGTCAATACTGGCCGGGGGTATTGTCGTGGCCGCACGCGGCCGACCGCTGGGTGTCGCCGTCGCGCTCTGGGACATCCGGGATCCGCTGGGCGCCGACTCACCGGCCTGCGACTGAAAGGAGGCTCACCCATGGCCGAGTTCGAGCAGCTGTTCCCGAAGGAGTTCCATGCGTCGCCCGGCGTCGAGGACTGGCGTGTGCTGTTCTGGGGCGCGCACGTCTTCTACCGGACGTCGTCGTTCGACCAGGCCGCCGAGTTCGTGTCCGCCATCGCCGAAGCGGCTCGGACAGTGGGCCATGGCCCCGACGTCGACGTACGGCCGGAGGGCGTCACGGTCCGAACCTGCTCACGGCCTGACGGAGCCCTGAGCAGAGCGGACGCCGACCTCGCAGCGCAGGTCAGCGCGGCCGCGCACCGGATGCGCCTCGAATCCGATCCGACCGCGTTGGTGGTGGTCGGCATCGCCGTCGCCCAGGATGCCGGCGTGGACACACGCCCGTTCTGGGAGGCCGCGTTCGGATACCAACCAAACGGCGACTCGGACCTGACCGACCCCATCCGGCGCGGCCCGCACCTGATGTTCCACGAACTCCATGACCCGCGCGCGGGGCGTGGTCGTACGCACATCGATGTGTCGGTCCCTGCAGAGGAGGCCGAGAAGCGTGTGCAGGCAGCCGTCGCGGCCGGTGGGCGCATCGTCAGGGCATACGAGGATCAGAGAACGTGGATCCTCGCCTCGCCCGACAACCACGGCGTTGACATCGCCGGCTGGGCCGACCTGGAGGCCTGACGATCCGATAGCATCCTGAACCGATCGAGTCGACGCATCGGCGATGGGCGGTCAGGCTCCGGCGCGCGTGCCCGCTGGCTGAGCGACGACGCGTCGCGAGATCCGTCCGGCGCCGGACGCCCATCGGGATCGACGTCACGGCGGCATGGGGACCACCCGGGTTCATCGCGCCCGAAGCTTCCACGAACGGGCTCCTCAGCCTTCGCCCGGACCTTCCCGGCAGTGTGATCACCGGGCGCTGGCGAGACAAGGGGCCTGCACATCGTCGCGGCGGGCGGGATTGGCGCCCGTGAACGTGCATCCACGTCTCGCAGCCCTGTGCCACAATCCGGCCGCCGGCACGGTTCGCCGCGGCCATCCCCGCGGTGCTCCGGTGATCGAGGGGGTCCCGATGACGTGGCAGAGGCCGTGAACCCGCCCATCCTGGCCGACGCGAGCCTCGACGGCGTTCGGCTTCTTGGCCTCATCAGCGACACCCACGGCTTCCACGCCCGCGAGGCGGTCGAGTACTTCGTCGATGCGGCTGGGGTCGACGCCCTCCTGGTCGCGGGCGACATGGAGGACTACCGCGGCTACGGCCTGCCGACCGTCTTCATCCGTGGCAACAACGAGAGCCTGCCGGTCCTGGAAGAGCTCCGCCTCGGCGTCCGGAGACCACCCGGCCTGCGCTACCTCCCCGACGGGGAGCGGCTCGCGATCGCGGGCCACGAGGTGGCCGCGGTCGGCGGCAAGTGGGGCCCGGCCGGGAGCACGTCAGGGCGCCACATCGACCCGGCCCAGGTCGAGGCGCTCGTCGCCGGGCCGCGCCCGGACATCGTCGTCAGTCACGAGTCACCGCTCGAGTTCCCGGCCCACGTCGACAACGACCCGCGGCTCGCCGACGCGTGCCGGGCGATCCGGCCAAGGCTCTGGATCAGCGGTCACCGGCACCGCTACCTGTCCGGCGAGATCGGCGGCACGGCCGTCGTGGGGCTGGGCAACCACCCGCATGGCTGGGCGACCATCGAGGTCGAGCCTGGCCGGCTCGGCGCTGTGCGGCGGTTCGTGCCAGCCGACCCCGGGTACGCCCGGCGCCTCGACGAGTGGATGGCGGCCGCGGTCCGCGAGGCGGCCCTGCTCAAGGAGCTCCAGCGCCGCCCAGGCCGAAGGCGCCTCGTGTACGGGGTGATCGAGCCCGACAACGAGCATGCGCGGCGCTGGTTCGGCGAGGACGGCTCGACGGGGCGGACGTGGTGATGCAGTGCAAACACCCCGTAGGATGGCGGGGATGAACAGGACGATGACCTACCCCACGCCTCCGACCGCCGACCAGGTCGATGACTACCACGGCACCCCGATCGCCGACCCGTACCGCCCGCTCGAGGACACCGACGCGCCGGCGACCCGGGTCTGGATCGCGGCCGAGAACGAGCTGACGGCGCGCGTGCTCGCCGGGCTGCCGGCCCGACACGCGATCCGCGACCGGCTGGCGGAGCTCTGGGACCATCCTCGGGCGGGCGCGCCGTGGCGCCGTGGCGATCGCTGGTTCCAGCTCCGGAACACGGGCCTCCAGGACCAGGACGTGCTCTGGGTGGCGAACGGGCCGGGGGATGAGGGCAAGGTGCTCTTCGACCCGAACCTCCTGAGCGGGGAGGGGACGACGACCCTCTCCAGCGCCGCGGTTGCCGAGAGCGGCGAGTTCGTCGCCTGCGCCACGAGCGACGCGGGCTCCGACTGGCACACCTGGACGGTTCGGCGGGTCGCGACAGGTGAGGATCTGCCCGACCGGATCTCGTGGAGCAAGTTCTCCGCGGCGGCGTGGACCCACGACGACGCCGGGTTCTTCTACGGCCGCTACCCCGAACCGCCCGTGGACGCGCCCTACGACGCGCCGAACCTGGACATGGAGCTCTGCTACCACCGCCTCGGCACCGATGCGGCAGATGACCTCGTCGTCTTCTCGACGCCCCACGAGCCCGAGTGGGGCTACCAGCCCGAGGTGTCCGACGACGGCCGGCTGCTGGTGATCAGCGTGTGGCGGGGCACCGATCCCGAGACCCGGATCTACGTCGCCGACCTGGCCAGGGCGTCGAGGCGGCGGTCGTGCGGCCACTGCTCGACGCGGCGGACGCCCTGTACGAGCCCATCGCGGCGATCGACGGGACCATCTACCTGCGCACCGATCGCGGCGCCCCGCTGGGCGGGTCATCGCCGTCGACGTGGGCGACCCCGGCCATCCGCGCGAGATCATCCCCGAGGGGGACGATGCGCTCGAACGCGTCCACCTCGTCGGGAACAGGCTCGCGGCCGTCACCTCAAGGACGCGCGCCATCGGCTCGCACTGTTCGAGCTCGACGGCCGCCACGTCGTCGACGTCGAGCTTCCGGGGATCGGGACGATCGTCGACACCGCGGGGCGGCGCACCGACGACGATGCTGTTCCTGACCTTCATGACGTTCGGGTCGCCGGCGTCGGTCCTGGCCGTGGCGATGGCGGATGGATCGCTGCGCGAGGTGCGGCGGCCCAGCCTGGCGTGGGATCCGGACGACTTCGTGAGCGAGCAGGTGTTCGTCGTCTCGGAAGACGGCACGCCTGTGCCGCTGTTCCTCACCCGTCGTCGCGACGTCGCGCCCGACGGTGACGTCCCCACCCTCCTCTACGGGTACGGCGGCTTCCAGATCCCGATCGGCCCGCTGTTCAAGCCGGAGTGGCTCGCCTGGATGGAACGGGGCGGCCTGCTCGCCGTCGCGTCGCTGCGCGGCGGTGGGGAGTACGGCAAGCCCTGGCACGACGCCGGGCGCCTCGACAACAAGCAGAATGTCTTCGACGACTTCGCCGCGTGCGCCCGTTGGCTGGCCGCGTCCGGCTGGACGAAGGCCGGGCGGATCGGGATCAGCGGGCGGTCCAACGGCGGCCTGCTGGTCGGCGCGAGCCTCACCCAGCACCCCGAGCTGTTCGGCGCGGCCGTCGCCGAGGTGGGCGTGATGGACATGCTCCGCTTCCAGCGGTTCACCATCGGCTGGGGCTGGACCAGCGACTACGGCTCGGCGGATGACCCGGAGCAGTTCCGCACGCTTCTCGCGTACTCGCCGCTCCACAACGTCCGGTCCGGCGCATACCCCGCGACGCTCGTGACCACCGGCGACCACGACGACCGCGTCGTGCCCGGCCACTCGTTCAAGTTCGCGGCGGCGCTCCAGGCGGCGCAGGCGGGCGAGGCGCCGGTCGTCATCAGGGTCGACACCGACGCGGGTCACGGCGTGGGCAAGCCCGTCAGCAAGCTGATCGACGAGCGCGCCGACGTCCTCGCCTTCCTCGAGCTGGCGCTGGGGCCGCCGGCAGTCCAGGGCTCCTAGGGGCAGGGCGACGCCCGGGGAGATGGGCGACCGGGTGCGGGTCGATGCGATACTCCCCGGAGTACGCATCTCGCGACGACGAGGAGACCGAGATCGCGCCCGACGACAGGACGGCCCCGCCCGAGACGCCCTTGACCGACGCCGAGATCGGCGAGTCCCGCTGGCCGATGGCGTTGGCCGTCATCGCCCTGATGGCTGTCGCCCTCATCGCTCCGACCCGCCTCTCCTTGATGCCGGGCTGGCTCCTGGCCGCGGTCGAAGGTCTCCTCCTCCTGGCGCTCATCCTGGGTGACCCCGGTCGCATCGACCGCACCGGGCCGTGGCAGCGGCGGGTGTCCTTCGCGCTCGTCGCGGTCATCCTCGTGAGCACCCTGGCGTCGACCGCGCTGCTCGTCTACGACCTGGTGACGGGATCGCCGCTCACCAACCAGGCCGACCAGGTGCTGCTCGCGGGCGCGAAGGTCTGGCTCGGCAACAACGTCGCGTTCGCGCTCATGTACTGGACGTTCGACGGCGGCGGGCCTGCCGTGCGAGCACGTGGCCTGCCCTCGCATCCCGACCTCGCGTTTCCCCAGCAGCTCAACCCGGAGCTGGCGCCCCCGGGCTGGCGTCCCTCGTTCCTCGACTACCTGTACGTCGGGTTCACGACCGCCAACGCGTTCAGCCCGACGGACACGATGCCGATGGCGCACTGGGCCAAGGTGGCCATGGGCTCGCAGGCCCTCATCTCATTCGTCGTGGTCGGGCTGATCCTTGCCCGGGCCGTCAACGCCTTCACCTGACACGCTCTCACGCGACGTCCTTCCCCGGTGGCGGCACGCGGGATGTGGCTGCCGGCCGGGACCTGGTCCCCTCGGCACGCAGAGACGCCCGACCCGGGGGGTAGGTCGGGCGTCTCTGGTCTCTGTGAGACGCAGAAATGGTAGGCGCGTCGGGTCTACCAGAATTGCGCAGGATCGGTGCACGCCCGGGGGACTCGGTGCACCCCCGGGACGAGGTCAGCCCCGGGGCCGAGGTCAGCGCCCGAGCCCGGCCAAGCCGTCGAACGGTCAGCCCCTGGGCCGGAGCGAGATCCAGGTCGTCTTCGTCTCGGTGTACTGGTCGTGGGCGTGGACCGACTTGTCGTGGCCGCCGAAGCCCGACAGCTTGTAGCCGCCGAAGGGCGTCGTCATGTCGCCCTCGGAGTAGGCGTTGACGCCCACGACGCCGGCCTTCAGGTCGCGGGCCACGCGGTGCGCGACGTTGAGGTCGTCGGTGTACAGCGAGGCCGCCAGCCCGTACGGCGTGTCGTTGGCGAGGGCGACGCGCCTCCGCCTCGGTGTCGAACTCGATCACCGAGAGCACCGGCCCGAAGATCTCCTCGCGCGCGATCCGTCATGTCGTTGCGGACGTTGTCGAAGATCGTGGGCGGGACGAAGCAGCCGCCGGTCTCCTCCAGGATCCGCTCGCCACCGGTGACGACCCGCGCGCCCTCGCGCCTGCCCGACGTCGACGTAGCCGAGGACGGTCTCCATGTGGCCCGCGCGTTGATGAGGGCGCCGATCCGCGTCGCGGGATCGAGCGGGTCGCCGACCGGCCAGTTCGCGAGCTCCGCCTGGACCGCCTCGAGCAGCCGGTCCTTGCACGAGCGGTGGACGATCAGCCGCGAGCCGGCCGAGCAGTTCTCGCCCATGTTCCAGAAGATCGCGATGGCCACGTTGGCGGCCACGCGCCTCGAAGTCGGTCACGTCCGCGAACACGAGCTGCGGGCTCTTGCCGCCGAGCTCCAGCAGGACGCGCTTGAGGTTCGTCTCGGCGGCGTAGTGCGAGGAACCGCCGGCCGACCTCGGTCGAGCCCGTGAACGCGAGGCAGTCGATGTCCGGGTGGCGGCCCGAGCGCCTCGCCGACGACGTCGCCGGGGCCGGTGACGACGTTGAGGACGCCGTCCGGGATGCCGGCCTCGGCTGCCCAGCTCCGCGATCCGGAGCAGGCTGAGCGAGGTCGTCGAGGCGGGCTTGATGACGACGCGTGTTGCCCGTGGCCAGCGCCGGGCCCAGCTTCCAGGCCGCCATCTGGGCCGGGTAGTTCCACGGGATGACCGCGCCGACGACGCCCATCGGCTCGCGGGTGATCGTCGCGACCGTGCCCTCGGGCGACGGCGCGACCTGGCCGTAGAGCTTGTCGGTCGGCCTCCGCGTGCCAGCGGATGCAGGCCGCCGTCTCGGGCATGTCGAGACCGACCGTGTCGGTGATCGGCTTGCCGGCGTCGATCGTCTCGATGAGCCCGATCTCCCGGCCGTTGGCCTCGATCAGGTCCGCCCAGCGGACGAGGATCCGCTTGCGGTCGCCCGGGCTCATCCGGCGACCAGCGGCCGTCGTCCGCGGCGCGCCGCGCGGCCGCGACGGCGGCGTCCACGTCCGCCGGCGCCGCCCTGCGCGATCTCGGCGAGGGCCGGCCGGTGGCCGGGTTCTCGGTCGCGTACCGCGCCGCCACCGACCGCGTCGCGGAACGCGCCGTCGATGAACAGCTGGGTCCGGGGCCGGAGGCCGGTCGATGGCCGCCTTCGACTCGGCGATGTCGGGGATCAGTGGTCTCGGTCATCGAGGGCCTCCGGCTGGCGCTGGGGGCGATGGGCGCAAGGGCGCAAGGGTAGGGGAGCGGGCGTCCGGCCGACGATCGCGTTCGGAGGCGCGGGACGACGGCGGTGCTCGACGACGACGCGGCGAAGCGTGCGACGACGAGCCGCAGCAGGGGCCGTCGGCGGATCGGGCGGCGGATCAGGCGGGTGCGACGACCCCCGCCGCGAGCCACTGCTCGCGCCAGACCTCGGCGATCCAGGCGACCTCCTCCTCGGGTAGCTCCGGCACGGTGCCGAACGCCCGGGCTCGGAGGTACACCTCGGCCGCGCCCTCGGTGACCGCCGCCGCCTTGTAGGCGTGGTGGAGCGTCGGCCCCGATCGCGAGCAGCCCGTGGTGGCGCAGGAAGCACGCGCCGCGGTCGGCCAGCGCCTCCACCGTTGCGTCGGCGACCGCCTCGGTGCCGGGCCGCGCATACGGTGCGGTCCGGATCGCACCGCCGGCCGCGGCCACGAACCCCGTGAGGATGGGCGGCAGCGTCCAGCCGAGGACCGCCATCGTCATCGCGGCCCCGCTGTGGGTGTGGACGATGGCCCCCACCTCCGGCCGGCGCCGGTAGATGAGGGTGTGGAGCGGGAACTCGGTCGTCGGCTTCGTGCGGCCCGCGACCAGCTCGCCGTCGATCGTGGCCAGGCACACGTCGGCCGGCTCGAGCGTGTCGTAGGGCGCGCCGGAGGGCGTCACGGCGTACAGGCCGGGCTCCCCATCCACGCGCACGCTGATGTTGCCCGCCGTGAAGTCGACGAGCCTCTCGGCCAGCATGCGGCGGCAGTAGACGACGACCTCCGAGCGAGCGCGCTCCCGACCCGTACCCAGCCTCATCGTGCGTCGCCTCGGGCGGGGCGCGCCCACCCCACGCCTAGGCTCCGGACGTCTGGGCGACGCGGGACTTCTCGGCGACCCGTGCGAGGAGCGAGGTCCACGACCCGACGAACGAGGCGGCGCCCTTCTGCTGGAGCTCGAGACCGAGCGCATCGACATCGATTCCGGCGGCGGCAAAGCGAGCCAGCACGGCATCGGCCTCGTCAGCCGCGGCGGGGATCGGGTCGACGGATGCGAGGCTCTCGGCGCCGGCCGCGAGGAGCGTCTCCTCCGGCATCGTGTTGACCGTGTCCGGCGCGGCCAGGCCGGTGACGTAGAGCGTCGGCGAGGCCGTCGCGACCTTGGTGCCCGTGCTCGCGAAGAGCAGGCGCTGCGGACGCGCGCCGGCCTCCTTCAGCGTGGCCCACCGGTCCGTGGCGAAGAACGCCACGGCATCCGCATATGCGCGGCGCCCGATCGCCAGGCCCAATTGGAGCTCCAGCTCCGCCGGGACCTTGCCCTGCGACGGCCCCGTCCCATCGGCTCACGAACAGCGACGCCACGGAGGGCACGTAGGACGGCAGCCCGGCGGCGACGCGCCGCTCGATGCCCCGTGTGTACGCCTCGGCGCAGGCAAGGTACTGGGCGGGCGAGAACAGGAGCGTCACGTTGATCGGGAGGCCCGCGAAGATGGCGTCCTCGATCGCGCCCAGGCCCTCGGGTGTCCCCGGGATCTTGATCAGGAGGTTGGGGCGACCGCCCTTTGCCGCAGAGGCGTTTCGCCTCCGCGAGCGTGGTGGCGGCGTCGTAGGCGAGCTCTGGGGAGACCTCCAGGCTGACGAAGCCGTCGACGCCGTTCGTGGCGTCGTGGACCGGGCGGAACAGGTCGGCGGCTCGGGTGAGGTCGGCCAGGGCGAGGCCGAAGAAGATCTCCTCGGCGGGCTCGCCGGCCGCCGCCCCTGACGCGATCTCGGCGTCGTAGTCCCCGCTGCCGCCGATCGCGCGGTCGTAGATCGTCGGGATTGGACGTGAGGCCGGTCACCCCAAGCTCGTCCTTGTAGCGGGCGAGCGTGCCGCTGTCCAGCAGGGCACGGGTGATGTTGTCGAGCCAGATGCTCTGGCCGAGCTGGCGAAGCGCGCTGGTCGTGCTCATCGGGTCCTCCAAGGGTCGGTCCCGAGTTTACGCGGTCGAGGCCGCTCGGGGCATGGCTCGACCCTGTCACCTGATCCGGGACGGGTCGAGGTGATCCTGGACGGGTCGAGGGACGGATGAAGCGCCGGTTTGCAGCGGACCCGCTACCGTTCCAGCCATGACGACCGATCCGGATCGCGACGCGCTGGTGGCTTCCCTCGCCGGCCGGGGCGAGTACGAGCTCTTTCCCTGCGACCCCGCCCTGGCGGACACGGCGGCGTTCTGCGCCGCCTACGGCTTCGATCCGGCGGACTCCGCCAACACGATCGTCGTCGTCGGCAAGGGCACGCCTCCGCTCTACGCCGCGTGCGTCGTGCTGGCCACGCATCGCCTCGACGTCAATCGTGCCGTGAAGGGCCGGTTCGGGCGGAAGTCGTCCTTCGCCGCTCCGGACGAGACCCGGGCCATCACGGGGCACGAGATCGGCGGGGTCACGGTGTTCGGGCTCCCGGCGGGCTCCCGGTCTGGGTGGATGCCGCGGTCATGTCACGCGAGCGCATCGTGCTCGGCGGCGGCAGCCGAAGCTGGAAGGTGATCTGCCCACCGTCGATCCTCCTCACGCTGCCGGGGGTCGAAGTGGTCGTGGGCCTGGCGAACCCGGCGCTGGCCGCCGTTGCCCCCGATGCGCTCGGTGCGCCTTCCGCCGGTGCCCCCGGTGCGCCGTTCCGCCGGGGCCCCCGGTGCGCCTGTCGCCAGCCCGGACCCGACTCGCGACGCGGAGCCTCCCGCGTGACCGGCAGCCAGCGGGCGATCATCACCGCCGTCTTCGTGGTCGCCGTCATCGGCGGCGCGTTCCTCGCCTTCAACGTGCTCGGCGGCGGGAGTTCGGAACCGTCGTCGGTAGCTTCCGCATCCGCCACGCCGAAGCTCAGCGACGGCTCCGCCGACGGCGATCGTGTCGCCCGGGGCGCCCGCGACAACCGCCGCGCCCTCGCAGGCGCCTTCGCCTGTGCCGACGCCCGAGCCCACGCCCAGTGCCGCACCGTCGGCCACCCCGAGGCCGACCACGGCCCCGGGACCAGCCGCGTCGATCACCCTGGCGCAGCTCAAGCTCGACGCTGCGGACGATCCGGACGGCAAGGACCGGCTCGTGTCGTTCACCACCGGGGGCGCCGGGACGATCACGGTCGCGCTGACCTCGATCACGTTCCAGGGCACCACGCGGATGTGCCTGTCGGCCGACGGGAAGGCTCTCGGCTGCAAGACGGCCGCCGAAGGGAAGCTGACTGCGAGGACGACGAAGAAGGCCGCCTCGTTCGAGCTCACGCTTCGTGGCAAGGGCATCGAGACGCCGGTGGTGGACGTCGCGATCACCTTCCCGGCGACGAAGCCGTCCGTCACGGTCGCCAACGCGCGGTTCGACGGGACGTCGTTCCCCGAGACCAACGGGATCCAGGCGATCGTGCAGCCGAGGTCGAACGGCGACGTCCACATGGCCGCCGACTGGGGCGGCCACCCGTTCCTGTACGAGGTCGACCTGATCGAGCAGGGAGGCAGCGGAAGCCAGACGCTCGCGAACCAGGGGCCGGCGACGCGCATGGACGAGCGGCTCCCGGTCACGGCATCGAACCCGTGGAAGGTCGTGCTCCAGAACATCGAGACCGGGATGGGCACCACGCCGATGACGGCGACGATCGGCTGGCCGTAGATCGAACGTCCGCAGCCACCGGTCGCCGGCCGGGCCGCCAGCCTGCCGAGTCTCGCCGAACCAGGGTGTCTCAGAGCCCGCCGAACCTGCCGAGCCAGACGCGGCGACCGCCGGGCCAGCCGAGGCCGACGAGGGGTCCGAGCCGACTCCGACCGCCGACCCCAGACCGCTGAGCCCGAGCCCGCGCCCGATGCCGGTCGCCGAGCGCGCCGCATCCCTGACCGGCCGGCGCGATCATTCACTTACACCATGGGTGTTATCTGGGGCGACCTGATCAGCCACCCGTGACACGGGTGCTGACGCCCGCTGCAGGCCCCAGATGGCAGCAGGTACTCGTGCGACGGGTACTCGCGCAGGTCCAGGCCTGCCGACTCGAGCGACCACCCATCTCGCGGGTGCACGCGTGGGTCGGGGGTCGGGCCGGACCCCGCCCACGCTCGGGCGCGGCCCCGATGCCCGCGGCGTCTGGCGGGATGTCCTGCCCCCACCCGTGCCATGAGTGGATGTGGGACGTGAGCCCCCCGGTCGCGAAGGCGGCCAGGCCGGGCGGGCCGCATCCCGCCGCGACGATAGCCTGGTGGCGCACGCCGCAACCCGCCGCGCCCGCGGCCTCGTGGCGCGGGCCGCAACCCGCCGCAACGGCGCCCAGCTGGAGCACGCTGCCTCCCGGGCCGGCTGACCGCGCGCCGCATCCCGGCCTCGGGCCACTGCACTCGTATGCCGCACTCCGACGACCGACTCGCATCAATGATCCAGCGGGCGCACGAGCAGCCGATGCGCCGCATCTGGAGGACATACCCGCAGGTGCCGACACCTGCCCCTCCATGGCGATGGATCCGCAGACGACGCGAGCAGCCGAACCCGCAACCCCCTCGCCGGCCAACACGCGATACCCACCCCCCACGCCCCGCGGCCGGCGCGACGCGGCGGATCGGTGAGCCCGGTACGGTAGCGGCATGGACTCACCCGGTGGTCGGAACCCGTCCGCATCGCTCGCGCTGCAGCGCCTCGCCCCGGGTCTTGGGCTGTTGATGGGAGTTGGGCTCCTCGCGCTCCTCGCCGCATGCTCTGGCGCCGCACCGGGGTCCGCCCCTGCGGCACGGGGGTCCGCCCCCGCCGCGACACGAACGCCGGCCGCCGCGACGCCGGCCCTGGCCGCCCCCGTGACTGGGACTCCCGCGACGACCCTCGCTCCCGTCGGCGAAACCGAGACCGCACGCGTCGTGCGGATCGTCGACGGGGACACCATCGTGATCAACCGCGGTCGCGGTTCAGAGCGCGTCCGCTACATCGGCATGGACACCCCCGAGTCCGTCAAGCCCAACACCCCCGTCGAGTTCATGGCCAAGGAGGCGTCGGCGGCCAACGAGGCGCTGGTCGCGGGGCGCGAGGTCGTCCTCGAGCGTGACGTCTCGGAGACCGACCAGTACGGCCGGCTGCTGCGGTATGTCTGGCTGCGCGAGGCCGGAAGCTGGGTCTTCGTGAACCTGGAGCTCGTCCGGACGGGGTATGCGCAGGTGGCAACCTACCCGCCGGACGTGCGCTGGACCGACACGCTCCTGGCCGCGGAGCGACACGCTCGCGAAGCAGGCCTCGGCCTGTGGGGGCCCGCGACGCCCGCACCCTGAGCGTCGGGCGTTCCGATCGCTACCCGCCATCTCCGCCGTGGACTCCCGCGTGGAGCGCCGGGACCCCGGCCTGCCCGCCGGCGGAGCCGGCAGGCGTCCAGCCTCCTGCAGCGCACGACGGAGCAGGAACTCCACCTGGCCGTTCGTCGATCGCAGGTCGTCCGCGGCCCAACGCTGGAGGGCCGCGAGCGTCTCCGGATCCAGGCGCAGGAGGAACGGCTTGCGCTCGGCCATCGTTGCTCCTCCCGCTTCGCCTGGGACGCCCGACCTGGTGCGGTCGGCTGTCAGGAGTAGAGCGTCCCGGTGTTCACGACCGGCTGCGTCTCGTGCTCCGAGCACAGCACGACCAGCAGGTTGCTCACCATCTGCGCCTTCCGCTCCTCGTCAAGCTCCACGACGTTCTTCGCGGACAGCTGCGCCAGGGCCATCTCCACCATGCCGACGGCGCCCTCGACGATCAGCGTGCGGGCCGCGATGACCGCCTTTGCCTGCTGGCGGCGCAGCATCGCGTTGGCGATCTCGGCGGCATAGGCGAGGTGGCTGATCCGGGCCTCGATGACCTGGACCCCGGCCGCCTGGAGGCGGTCCTGGATGTGCGTGCGCAGCTGGTCGGCGATCTCCGCCTGGTTGGCACGCAGCGCGATCTCGTCGTCGCGGTGTGTGTCGTACGGGTGTGACGTGGCCAGGTTGCGGAGCGCGGACTCGGCCTGGACGCTGACGAAGTTCTCGTAGTCGTCGACCTCGAACAGGGCCTCCGCCGTGTCGGTGACCTTCCAGACCACGACCGCGGCGATCTCGATCGGGTTGCCATCGTGATCGTTGACCTTGAGCTTGGACGTCTCGAAGTTGCGGACGCGGATCGAGATCCGGCGCCGGATCGTGAACGGGTTCACCCACCACAGGCCCTGCTTTCGGATCGTTCCGTGGTAGTTGCCGAACAGCACGACGACGCGTGCCTGGTTGGGGTTGACCGGGGTGAGACCCGCGAACCCGAGGCCGATGATGACGCCGGCAAGGATCCACAGGCCGAGCTGGAGGACGATCCAGAGGTCGAGGTCACCAGTCGGGATCAGCACCTCGGCCACGTACCAGATGAACGCCGCGACGTAGGCGAGCGTCGCGGCGATGAGGACGACGAGGACCGGGATGCCTGGCAGGGTCCTGACGACGCGTTCGCTGTTCATCGTGTGCTCGATTCTCCTGGTCGCGCAACATCCGGCGCGCGATCAGAATGATATCACAACGATAGAAGAGCGCCCGAGAGCCCGGGACTGCACCCGCCAGGCGGCGTGCGGGCGGCGATCCCGCGCATGGGGCACGGCGTTCGCGGTCGCCTGACCCTTGGGTCCAGGTCGGCGGGACCATCGACGAGGGGCGCCCGGGACCGCCGGACCATGGCCGGAACCGGCGCCACGGGCGAGGCTGGAGGCATCCCTCGCGGTCCACGGGTCCCGGCGCGTCGCCGGCGACTGGCCAGCCGCCCAACGACACAGCCCGGTATGCACCTGACCTCACGACCCGCCCGAGCCATCGTCGCCGTCTGCCTCGTGGTGGTGACGCTCCTGTCCGTCGCGCCGGCCCCGGCGGCCGCCCTCCAGCCACCTCGACCGCTGCCCAACTACCGGCCCGAATTCGTGACCGAGACGGACGAGCATCCGTGGATCGATTGCCTGTGGGCGTCGGGCGCGATGCTGCTCGACAAGTGGACCAACGGCGACGTGACGAAGACGCACCAGCAGCTGCGGAAGCTGGCGCGGGACCACAAGGGCGGCTCCACGCTCGAGGACCTCCACGCCGCCTTCGCCCGGCTGGGCTTCAGGCTCCAGTTCTCGCCCGACGGCGGCGAGCGGATGACGTGGCCGAAGCTGCTGCGGCGCCTCGGCAAGGGAGCCGGTGCCGTCATCCTCGGTGACGACTCCAAGCTGCCGCGCTGGTACGGCCGCTGGGACTACGGGTTCTGGCGGCTGACGAAGAAGGAGAAGAAGACCAAGGACAACCACGCGGTCTACATCGAGCGGTACGACGCCCGGCACGGCCGCGTGTGGCTCATGGACCCGCTGGCACGCCCCGGCTGGAATGGCGAGTGGATCAGCCGTCGCGGCGCTGCGCCGCTTCGCCTGGTCGGCCGGCGGCTACCTGTCCGTGGCCGTGACGCCGACGGCGAGGCGTGCCCCGTTCGCGCGGGTCAAGGTCGCCGGCGCGAGCATCTCGATGACCTCCCGGAGCCTGACGGCGACCTTTGGCCTGAAGGCGCCCCGCAGGTGGTCCTTCCCGGGCGCGAATGTCAGGGCGGTCTTCAAGCCGGCCGACGACCCTCTGCTCTCGGCCGCAATGACAGTCCCGGTCGCGACATCGACCGCCACCGCCGCCGGCCCCAGGAAGCCGGTGGCCCGTGTCCGCGGCAAGTCGCTCCAGGCGTCGGCGGCCCTCCCGGCGAAACCCGGCGCCTACCGGGCCACGCTGACCCTGACGGACCGGCGGTTCGGCAGGGTCGTCGCGCGGGCCGGCGAGGTCGCGGTGTTCGTGCCCGGCCCACGCAGCGCCACGCTCAGCCTCCACATGAACAAGGACACCATCGAGTCCGGCAGGGCGGTCCCAGTGTCGCTATCGGTCGCGAACACCGGCACCCAGACCTGGGCCGAGCCAAACCGGGTCCCGGGCGCCCAGGCCTCGCGGCTCCCCGCCCGGGCGACGCGTGTAGTCGCCCGGTGGATCCCGCTGGATGGCCAGGCCGGCGCGGGTGCCCCGGCCACTGTCGAGCTGGGCGCCGTCCCCCTGGCGCCCGGCAAGCTGACGGTGATCAAGATGAAGATCCTGGCGCCCGACTCGCCGGGCACCTGGGCGCTGGTGGTGGACGTCGTCGACGACGTGGACGGGTCGTTCGCGGCGCTCGGGAGCGCACCCGCGGTCAGGGTCTTCGAGCTGATCGTCCCGCCGGCCATCGAGGAGCTCGAGTAGCGCCGCGCGTGGGGCGGCGCCGCGCGACGTGGCGCCACGGGCGAGGCGGCGCCAGGGGCAGGCGTGCGCCACGGGCAGGCGTGCGCCGAACACGCCGTTCACACGTCCGGTCCACGATGACCCTGCACAGTCGCACGCAGGGAGGCGGACGCCGCCATGGACCAGGCAGCCCGGCGCCGGACGATCGGCCTCGTCGCCCACGACAACATGAAGACCGACCTCATCGAATGGGTCGTGTACAACCGGCGCTCGATCGTCGACCACGATCTCGTGGCCACCGGCACCACGGGCACGCTCCTCGAGGAGGAGCTGGGGGTCGGTATCCGGAAGCTCCAGAGCGGCCCGCTTGGCGGGGATCAGCAGCTCGGTGCGCTCATCGCCGAAGGGGAGATCGACCTCCTGGTCTTCTTCTGGGATCCACTCGAGCCCCAGCCCCACGACCCGGACGTGAAGGCGCTGATCCGCCTGGCCGTGGTCTGGAACATCCCGGTCGCCTGCAACCGCGCGACTGCCGACTTCCTCATCTCGTCACCGCTGATGACCAGCGGCTACGAACGGCGGCAGCCGAACTATGGGAGCTATATCGACCGGTTCGTCGAGCCCGGCTGATCGAGGCAGACCCATCCGCCACCTCGGGTCATTTCGGGCTGGCGGTCGCGCCGTCCGGGACGTACCGTTTCATGCGTGCCGCCGCCGGCGGCTCAAGGGAGGGTCGTTGGATGTCGTCACGAGTGATGCGGCTGGCGGGGCCGCCGGCCACAATCCTGGCCGGGCTTCTGATCGTTGCCGCCTGCGGCTCGTCCACGGCATCGCCCACTCCGAGTCCCACGGCGGCGCCGACGCCGGCACCGACGCCGGCCGCCACCCCTGCGCCGACGCCCGCGCCGACTCCCACCCCGGCGCCGACTCCGGCCCCGACCCCCACGGCAACCGCGAAAGTCGACGCCGCCGAGGGCCTGACGATCGAGGACCCGTACACGCTCGTCCCGCTCGGCGCGGTCCAGTCGGCCGCGTTCGAGGCCGGGATCCAGCAGGGCCTCGGCGCGATGGCCGGAGTGATGCAGATCGGGGTGCGCCAGGTCGAGAAGGACGGCACGCCGACCGGGCTCCTGCTGGCGATGAACTTCCCGGGCCTCGGCCTCACGGATCAATCGGGGTTCCTTGCGAGCATCGCCAGCGGCATGGCCGGCCAGTCCAGCGCCAAGGTCACGACCAAGACCATCGCCGGGCAGCCCGTCGCGTTCGTCGCCGCAGCCGACGCCACATGGGCCGTCTACAAGCACGGCGAAGGGGTGATCGCGGTCTATGCGCAGACGGCCAAGGACGCGACCGCGATGGTGACCGCGGTCATCAAGGCAAACGAGTAGCAGGAGGCCGGCCGCGGCCGGCGTTCAGGCCCGCGAAGCCGGCGTTCAGACCGGCGAAGGTCGACGCTCAGGTCAACGCGAACATCGACGCGCTCGACAGGTCGGATGGCTGGCGCTCGCCGGGCCTTGGGCTCCGGCCGGGCATAGGCTCGGCCTGGGGTGGCATTGCGGCGCCTTGACCGCCGGGGGGACAATCGTCACCACCGGGTCCGGATCCTCGGCCGGGACGCGGTGGCCGCCCATGGAGCCTCACAGATGCAAGCGTCCCCGATCCCCGTCACCATCCTGCGCGAGCCCTCGCCCGACGCGGTCTGCACCTGTGAGCACTGGGTCCACTGCGACTGCGCATGCCATACGCCCCTCTGTGACCCTGCCGACGCAACGTGTGACGTGGCGTATCTCGCTGACGACGGCGGGCTGACCCGCTGGGGCTGTCCGGACTGCACGCCCGGCGAGCGGGCACCCCACGTGCTCGGCTGTGAGCTGATCGGCTGGCACGTGCCGATGCCGAGGCCGATCGCCCCGGCCTGACGGCTCGCCCGGCCTGACGGCTCGCCCCGGCCTTGACGGCACACCGCCCGAGGCGGCGGTCAGGGTGCGAGGCGGCGGGTCAGGGTGCGAGGTGGTCGACCGGTGCACGAAGGTCGCAGGCCTGCCTGACCGTCGTACGCCGACATCGGCGCCGACTCGGGTGATACTTGCCCCGACGCCGGGCAGTTCAGCCAGCCCGCCGGTGTCGCAGGCAACGAGGGATTGATGTTCGGACCCGTGCTGCGGTGAGCTACGACCTGGTGGTCTGGCCGGTGGACCGCGCCCTGTCGCTCGAGGAGGCGGTCGCCGAGGTCGGGCGGCTCGGTACCTCGCTGTGGTTCGGGCTGGGACATGACAGCCGGCTGGACCCGTTCATCGCCGCGATGGAGGAGCGCTACCCGGGAATCCGGAGCCGCGGCGCCGAGCCTCCGCCGTTCGAGTTCGACGTCCATCGCCACCAGGTCTTCCTGACCATCCCCGCGAGCATGGCCGAGGCGGTCGTGGGCGCCGTGACGGAGGCGGCATGGAGGTCGGGCCTCGCCGTCTATGATCCTCAACGGCGGGCGGTCGGGCTCCCGAATCCGTACGCCGAGGCCCCCATGGCGTCCGATGGCCTCGAGCCCTACGTCCCGGCGTCGGAGGAGGCCCTGACCACGATCCCGCAGGGGGCGGCGATCGCACCCGGGGACGACCCGGACGGCCTCCGCGGCACGACCTCCGGACAGCTCCCGGCAGCCGCCTTCCACCAGGTGAGCCCGCTCGGATACGAGATCACGCCGGAGGTCGAGGCGGAGTACAGGGCCGACCCCCTGCGCATGGCGTCCATCCTCCAGACGCCCGAGCGGAAGGCACAGCTGATCGCCGACATGCGGTCGCCGTCCCCGGGCGCCCGCCATGCGGCGCTCGGACAGCTCGCCGGCTGGGACCCGGACCCGGAGGTCGCCACCGCCCTGCGGCCGGTGCTCGCGTCGGACGACGTCTTCGAGGCCGGCCAGGCCGCCGGGGGCCTGGCGCGCCAGGGCGACATCACGGACCTGCCGGCCGTCCTGGACCTCGTCCACCGCATGTCGCCCGCGGACGGCGGGAGCGCCGAGGCGATGCTGATGCCCCTCCGCGCCGCCCTCGAGCTCGCCGGCCCCGCCGGCCCCATGGTCGTGGATGGCGTCAAGACCCGGGCGCGGGCGTGGCGCGGCGATCGCCGGGTCCGCCGGCAGCCGTGGGAGGGCGACATCGACCGGAAGCTGGACGAGCTGCTTGGAGACGCCCAGACCCCCGGTTCATCCGGGACCCCGTGACCGAGCAGACCGCGTCCGGGGTGAGCTAGGGGCCGATCGGCTGCACCGACACCCACGTGCCCTCCCAGGCCATCCGGATGCGC
Source organism: uncultured Chloroflexia bacterium (assembly GCA_963776395.1). Classification (GTDB taxonomy): domain Bacteria; phylum Chloroflexota; class Limnocylindria; order Limnocylindrales; family CSP1-4; genus CAIXZV01. Next base: position 239,176 of record CAVZML010000006.1, read on the forward strand.
GCGTAATGCCAGGGGGTGAAGAAGCCCTTCAGCTGCGTCGGCGTCAGCTTCCTGTCCGGGGCCATGTCGTACCCGTAGGTCCTGCTCTGGAGGCCCCAGAGCGGCCCGATGACGCGAACGCTCGTCACCGTGAAGCTCCGCGTCCTGGCCGGGTCGGCCGTCGCGGCGAAACCCGTGATGATCCACGCGTGGTTGCCGTGGGCGACCGTGATCGCGACTGGAAGGTTCGTCCTGCGCAGGCTGGTCACGGCTGACCGGAGCGCCGCCGAGAAGGTGTCGCTGGCGACGCGTCGGTACCGGTCGTCGACGTAGTGGCGGAGCCCGGCCGTCCAGCCGCCAGGGTCGACGCCGTCGGCCGCCGGGATCGGGTACCGGTTGTGCGCGCGCATGTAGGTGTAGTAGCGATACTGGCCGGCCCGCGAGTGGTCCTGCTGGTGGTGGACGACGTTGCGCATGATCTGGACGTCGGCCGCCGTGCACCACTGCCAGGTCTTCTGGGTGGTGAACACCCCTGCGCGATAGAGATCGATGCTGCCGTCCCACGCCGGCAGGGCGGCCGCAGCGCCCGCAGCACCCGCTGCCGCCGGGGCCGCGGCGGCAGCGGCGCCCGCCGGGACCACGCTCCCACACAGCACGGCGACCAGGGTCGCGACCAGGGCGACCCGGACGCCATGGGCGTCGGCCAGGTGGCGCATCATGCGACCGATGGTAGTCCCGCGGCGCAATCCGAAGGCCGAGCCCGACCCTGGCGCCGTCCTGCAGTGAGGGCGACGGCACCGAGGGCAACCGCACCGAGGGCAACCGCACCGAGGGCCACCGCACCGAGGGCTACGACGCGTGTCGCTTCGGGGGATCCCTGATGGCACCGATCGAGCGATATCCGACGACGGCGGACGTCGATCGCATCGCGGCCGTGTCCGACCCCGTGATCCGCAACCTCCAGATCACGCAGGCGTACCACGAGCTGGCGGCCGCGGTGGCGGCACGCGTGGGCGGGGCGAACTGGTGCACGTTCGCGACGTGGGCGTCGAAGCAGGCGGGACAGACGATCCGCAAGGAGGACCTCGCGCACCTGCTGGAGGGCGCCGGTCGCCCTGACCCTGCCGCACCGCGTCGCTGACCGCCGGCCTCTGATCCTGCCGCGGCCTCGCTGGACGGCGCCGGTCGCCCGGACCTTGTCGGCGCCGCGCACCTCGACCCTGCCGGCGCCGGTCGCCCGGACGCTGTCGTCGCCCCGGCATCGCAGGAGCTGGTGGCTTCCGCCCAGGCGCTCGGTTCGCGACGCAGCGCCGCGGAGGTCCGGGAGACCGTGTGGGACGTGATCAACCCGCTGGGCGCCGTCGATCGCGCATCCGATGCGGTCGGACGCGGCAACCTGAAGGTATTCGCGGAGATCGGCCGCGAGTTCGCGCGCTTCCTCGCGGTGTGCCTCGACGACCCGGACTGTGACGCGGCGACGATCGCGCAGTTCTGCGCCGGGCTGCGTCCCGGCGATCCGCCCGAGGGGCAGCAATACCTGCGCCAGGCCTTTGGGCACTACCACGGGGCGATCCTCGAGGCCGACGCCGCGCTGCGCGCGCAGCTGCTGCTGCTGGCCAACCTCGAGATCGGCTATCACGAGCAGACGCGCCTGCAACCGGAGATCGCCGAGGCCATGAACGCGGCGCTGATCGATCGGCAGGAGTTCCGCCGGCGCCTGATCAAGGCGCTCTTCCCGCGGAACACGTGGCTGACACGGCTGCGCCTGTTCCTGCCGAGGCTGTTCGGGCGGCCCGATCCCATCGACGCTGCCCTCGACGACCTGCTGGCCGAGGCCCGCCGCCTGGCGCACCTGGTCGTCACCGAGCGCATGATGACGCTCGGGCTGCCGCACGGCGTGGTCCTCCGCCTGGGCGACGACGTGCCCGGCACGTTTCCGCCCTCGCTCGTGCAGATCACCCTGCCGGACCTGCAGGCATTGATCGCCCGGTTCGACCCGACGCCGGACAGCACACGCGGATCGGGCGCGGCGGACTGGTCGGCCCTGTCCGATCGATTGCGCTACATCGTCGACCTGTTCCGCTGCTACCACGAGGCCGCCGACCTGCTCGACCCGCCATTCATGGCGGGCCAGGTCACCGCGCTGGAGGCAGGACTCCTGCCGGAGGGCCGCCTCTAGGTGTCAACGGCGAGTCCGCAACCGTGACCTCGAGGCGCCGTCAGGGAGCGCCGCTGGAGCCTGGCCCCGGATCGGCCTGTGTAGGCTAGCGGGGTGTCGATCACCTGTCGGACGTGCGGCCAGGCGAATCCCGACGGGTTCCGCATCTGTGGCATGTGCGGGACCTCGCTCTCGAGCGGCACGATCGGGCGCCAGGAGCGCAAGGTCGTGACCGTCCTGTTCTGCGATCTCGTCGGGTTCACGGCGCGCGCCGAGCGACTCGATCCCGAGGACGTCCAGGCGATCCTGGCCCCGTACCACGAGCGCGTGCGACGTGAGCTCGAACGCCACGGCGGGACGGTCGAGAAGTTCATCGGCGACGCTGCGATGGCCCTGTTCGGCGCCCCCGTCGCCCGCGAGGACGACCCCGAGCGCGCCATCCGCGCGGCTCTTGCGATCCGTGACTACGCGCTCGAGACAGGTGTCGAGCTGCGCATCGGCGTCACCACCGGTGAGGCCCTCATCTCGATCGACGCCAACCCGGCTCTCGGTGAAGGGATGGCGTCGGGCGATGTCGTCAACACCGCGGCTCGACTGCAGGCATCGGCACCCGTGAACGGGATCCTGGCCGACGCGACGACGTATCGGATGACGCGGACCGTCGTCGACTTTCGCGTGACCGACGCCGTCTCGGCAAAGGGCAAGTCAGATCCCGTGCCGGTCTGGGAGGTGGTCGATGCGCGCTCGCGATTCGGCTCGGACGTGACGCACCACGCCCGGACCGGACTGGTCGGTCGCGAACGCGAGCTCGGCCTGCTGCGCGACGCGCTCGATCGAGCCCGCTACGAGCGGATCCCGCAGCTGGTCACCATCGTCGGGGTGCCGGGCATCGGCAAGAGTCGCCTGATCTACGAGCTGTCCCGCATCGCCGATGCCGATTCGGACCTCATCACCTGGCGCCAGGGTCGTTGCCTCGCGTACGGCGACGGCGCCGCATTCTGGGCACTGGCCGAGATCGTCAAGGCTCAGACCGGGATCCTCGAGCAGGACAGCGAGGCAGTGGCGAGCGACAAGCTGCGGACGATGGTCGACGGGTGCGATCGACGATCCGGGCCAGGCGCGGTGGGTCGAGGCGCATCTTCGGCCGCTCGTCGGCCTCGGCGCCGACGAGGGCTTCGGCGGTGACCGGCGCGGGGAGGCATTCGCTGCCTGGCGACGCGCCCTCGAGGCGCTCGCGGAGCAGCGGCCCCTCGTCCTCGTCATCGAGGACCTGCACTGGGCGGACGACGGCCTGCTCGACTTCGTCGACGAGCTCATCAGCTGGTTGACGCGATGTCCCGTTGCTCGTGATCGGGACCGCCCGGCCCGAGCTCCTGGAGCGCCGGCCGGGATGGGGCGGCGGCAAGCTCAACGCCTCCACGCTTGCCCCGAGACCGCTGTCAACGGACCAGACAGCGGTCCTTCTCGCCGACGCATGGGCAGGCTGGACCTTCCCGACGATGTCGAGCGGACGCTGATCGAGCGGGCGGACGGGAATCCGCTCTATGCGGAGCAGTTCGCCCAGCTGTTCCTGGAGCAGGGATCCGCGGCGACGGTGGCCATGCCGGATTCGCTGACCGGGATCGTGAGCGCTCGCCTCGACACGTTGACGGTCGACGAGAAGGCGGTCCTGCAGGACGGCGCCGTCATGGGCAAGGTCTTCTGGACGGGTGCGGGTTGATTCCTCGGAGGAGTCGGCACCGCTCCTGCGGCCCTTGCGCGCAAGGGGTTCGTCACCCGCCAGCGGCGGTCGTCCGTCGAGCATGAGACCGAGTGGTCGTTCGCACACATGCTGATCCGCGACGTGTCCTACGGCCAGATCCCGCGAGCGGACCGGAGCAACAAGCATCGTCGGGCGGCGGAGTGGATCGCCCGACAAGGGAGGGCCGAGGACCACGCCGAGCTGCTCGCTCACCACTGGCGCTCAGCGTTGCGCCTCGCCGGGGCGGCCGGCCTCGACACGACCGAGCTGATCGATCCGACGCGGCTTGCGCTGCGAGCCGCCGGTGATCACTCGTACGCGCTCAGCGCGTTCCGGTCGGCGGCAACGTTCTACGCGGAGGCGCTTGACCTCACGCCGCACGACGACCCGACCGTCCCGAGCTCCTGTTCCGCTATGCCCGCGCGGCGGACGTCGTCGGGATGGCCGGTGCCGTCGCCGCCGTCGAAACCGCCCGCGACGCCCTGCTGGCGGTCGGCGCTCTCGAACGGGCCGCCGAGGCGGAGACGCAGCTCGCCGATATCGACTGGCTGCACGGCCAGCGCGACGCTGCCTATCTCCACCTCGAGCGGGCGCAGGCGCTCATCGCCGATGGCGAGGCCTCGCCCGCGAGGGCTCGCGTGCTCAGCGCGGCATCCCGATACCTCGCGCTCGCCGGTCGCAGCGACGAGGCGATCAGGGTCGGCGGGCAGGCGCTGGCGATGGCCGACGCCCTCGGGCTCGACGAGGTCCGGGCGCACGCACTCGACCAACCTGTCGATCGCCAAGCGACTCGTGGGCGATCCGACCGGCGACGACGAACTCGCACGCAGCATCGAGATCGGGCGGGCCGCCAACTCGGTCGAGCTCGGGCGGGCCTTGAACAACCTCGCGATGCGGGCCGTCGAGACGGGCGAGTTCGCGAGGGCCGTGTCGCTCCTCGAGGAGGCGATCGCGTTCGACCTCAGCATCGGATCGGCCACCTACGCCAGGTTCGCCCGAGGCGGTCTGATCCCGCGCCTGGTCGACCTCGGTCGATGGGATGACGCGATGACCGCGGCCGACCGGTTCATCGCCGAAAGCGAGATCGAGCCGCATTACCAGGAGGTCACGGCTCGGGTGGCCCGCTCGAGCGTCCTGCTGGCACGCGGTGACCTCGTCGGGGCCGATGCCGACACGATGGCCGCGATGGCCATGGCCCGGCGCGCGAAGGACCCGCAGGCCCTGGTGCCGGCGATCGTGAGCCGGGTCGTCGTGGAGACGATCCTCGAGTCACGCGGACACGGCGGCCCAGCTGCGGGCCGAGGTCAGGTCGATCTCGGCGACGTCCGGCGGACACGCTCGCACTACGTCGGGGCCTGGTGGATGGCTCATGCAGCGGGCCTGTCAACCGAGTATCTCGATCAGCTGGAACGCAACACCACACCGTTCGGCCTCGCCGCGAGCGCGCTCGAGGAGGGAGATCTCGATCGGGCCGCCGACCTGTTCGAGACGATGGGGGCACGTTCCAATGAGGCCTACGTCCGGTTGCTGGCGGCCGAGCGTGACTTCGCAGCCGGCGACCGCCCGGCTGGCGAGCGGCAGCTCGAGCGGGCACTGGCCTTCTACCGCGAGGTCCGTGCGACGCGCTTCATCGAACGAGCCGAGTCGTTGTCGGCCCGGGTCACGCCGGAAGGCTGAACCAGGAGCGGGTCAGGCCGTCGCAGGCTCCCGCACTGATGTGGGGGTCGCCGCCGGCGACGGCACCGTGGAGGGACGGGCGCGGACGCCGTCCGAGAGTCAGAAGTCGCGGCGGCCGGTGAAGGTCGCCACGACGCCCGGCCGCGTCAGCTCGTAGATGGCCAGCCGCTGGCCCCCGGGAGCGGCGAACGAGCAGACCGGGCCCTGGGGAATGTCGATCATCCGGCCGCGAACCCAGCCACGTGCTTCGAGGTCGATCATCGCCCTGCCGATGTCGGCCACCCGAAAGAGGAGGATCGGTCGATCCCCGTCGAGGTGGCCGGCGAGCAGGATCGCCGGGGGCCCCGGAGTCAGCTCCACCATCGCCACGCGCGTGGCCATCTCCTCGATCGCGAAGACGAGCCGGCCGCCGAGGACGGTCGTGAACCAGGTGACGTCGGCGCCGACGTCGACGCTCGGCATGTAGATGTAGTCGAGCTGTTCGAACACTGCGCAGATCGTAACGGGCGATGCCAGCCGCGTCCCGGACGGTTTCTCAACTCCCGGCGGTCGGGTTCGGCCTGCAGCATCGGGTAGGCGGCGCGACGCCGGTCAGCTGTCCAGGTCGTCCAGCGTGCGTGCGCCCGTCGCGAGGTCCGCAAGCAGGTCGACGTGCACCTCGAGGGCGTCGATCACCGGGTAACCCGGGTCGCGGCCGGCGAACGCCAGGTTGAGGTCCGTGCCTGCGAGCACGACCGCCTCCGCGCCCTGGTCCTCGACCATCTGACGCCCGGCCTCGAAGAAGATCGCGCGCTGCTCGTCCGTGCAGGTGCCGCTCACCGCGACATCCTGGTAGACCCTGCCGAGAACCACGAGGTCGCCGGCGGGGGCGACGGCCTCGGTCCGGGTCATCTGGCCGTAGAGGCGCGTGCGCATGACGACCTCGGTGCCCAGCAGGCCGACCCGGCGCAGACCCACCGCCGCGAAGTGGGCATCGAGCGGCGCGACCGCGCTCACCAGGGGCAGCGGCGAGATCCGCGCCGTCTCGGCGAAGCAGAAGTGCCCGCCGAGCGACGTGATCGCCGCGCACTCGGAGCCGGCCGCCCGGAGGCGCCCGATCAGGCCGGCGAAGATGGCCGCCTGCTCCTCGCGCCGGTCAGCGAGGACGTTCGCGATCAGGTCCCCGACGTCGGCCTGGACGATCGTCAGCTCGAGACGGCGGTCGGTCCCGCGCAGCTTCGTGGTCAGCCGCTGGTAGTAGACGACGGTGGCCGCCGGGCCGATGCCGCCGATGAGCCCGATGTGCATCGCCCGATTCTGCCACGGGACCGGGCCCCTTCAACGATGTCGTCCCGAGGAGCCAGGCCGACCGGACGCGAGAAGAGCCCGCACCACAAGGCGCGGGCCCTCATTGGCAGGCTGGCGCTACTCGGCCCCGCCGGCGGCCCGCTCCAGCATCGCCTCGTCGCCGCTCGTGCGGGCGGCGTCCCGCCGTGCCAGCCAGGCGTCGAGCGCCGTCGGCGCCAGGGTGATCATCACGGCGACGGCCGTGATCAGGGTGGTCTCAATGGTGGTCATCGGGCATTCCTCCCGTGCGGTTGTTCGGTCAGTTCGACTCGGGCCGCAGCGCCTTTCCGGCGGCCCGGGTCAGGCCGCGGCGAGGACGTCGCTCAGGTCGATGCGACGGCGGTCGTGGAAGCCGGCCGAGATCGCGAGGCGCAGCCCGCTCTTGGAGTGGAGACTCTCGCACTCGATCCACAGCTCCGGGCCACGGACGTCGACCCTCATCGACCCTCCGCACCCGGCGCAGAACGTCAGGTCCTGCATCGCCCCCTCGATCCGCTCGCGCGCGAGATCGTCGGCAGTGGTGATCGTCTGTTCGTTCATCGATTCGCTCCTGTCCCCGGCCGGTCCTTGTGCGTATCATGGTTCTTGACCGGTCAAGAACACGGTGAGCATAGCCGATCTGTCTTGACCGGTCAAGATGAGAGTTGGACCGTGTCGTCGGACCGTGTCGGACCGGCTGCACGCTGGCCAGGGCGATCGACCCGTCGCCGAAAGGAGGACCGCATTGGACGAGCCGATCCCGCCCCGCCAGCGCCTCACGTTGCGCGATCTCGCCAACTCGCTCGGCGTCTCCAAGACCACGGTATCGAACGCCTTCAGCCGTCCCGACCAGCTGTCGCCCGAGCTCCGCGAACGGGTGCTCGAGGCCGCCCGCGCGGCCGGCTACGCCGGGCCCGACGCGGTCGCCCGGATGCTCAGGACGGGGCGGGCCGGCGCCGTCGGGCTGATCCTGCCGGAGTCGCTGCCGTTCGCCCTGGACGACCCGATGGCGAGCGAGCTCATCCGCGGCATCGCCGACGCCTGCGAGGAGCGCCGGCTCGGGCTGCTCGTCGTGCCAGGTGGGCTCCATGCGGCCGACCCCCGGATCATCGCCGACATCGCGGTCGACGGCTTCGTCGCCTACTCGCTCCCGCACGGCTCCGCACGGCTCGAGGCGGCGCTCCGGCGCGGCGTCCCGGTCGTCGTGGTCGACCAGCCGCGAATGCCCGGTGTGGCCACCGTCGTCCTCGACGACGAGGGCGGGGCGCGCGAGGCCGCCCGCCACCTGCTCGCCCTGGGGCACCGGCGGTTCGGCATCGTGAGCCTGCCGTGCCTCCCGGACGGCTACACGGGTCCGGGCAACGCGGCCCGGATCGCATCGAGCGCATTCGACATCACGGCGGCGCGGTTCGCCGGATACGCGGAAGCGCTCGCTGCGGCCGGCGTCGCGATCGGGGTGGTCCCGTTCTTCGAGTGCGCTCACGGCGACGAAGCGCTCGGGGCGGCGGCCGCCCGCCACCTGTTCGCACTGCCGGAACGCCCGACCGCCGTCCTCGCGATGAACGACCGCCTCGCGATCGGCGTCATGGCCGCTGCGCGGGCGTCCGGGCTCACGGTTCCCGGCGACGTGTCGGTGACGGGGTTCGACGACATCGCAGCGGCCGCGCGCGCCCGGCCCGCGCTGACCACGGTGCACCAGGAGCTGCGCCTCAAGGGCTACGCAGCGGCACGCCTCCTCCTCGACGCCCCTGCTGCGGCGCCTGCGGTGGAAGGGGCGTCCTCGCCGGACGAGGACCTCGGGCTCCCGTTCGAGCTGGTCGTACGCCGCTCGACCGGGGCGCCACATGGCCATCATAGTCAGATATGATAGTGAGCCATGAGAACGATCAGCCCGCTCGACCTTCGGCGATCCCTCGGTTCCATCCTGGATGCGGCGTCGGCGGGGGAGCGCTTCCTCATCGAGCGCGACCACAGGCCCGTGGCGGTCCTGGTCTCCGTCGAGGACGGTCGCCGGCTGGATGTCGACCCCGGCGAACGCCGCCGGCGCTCGCTCGCCGCCCTGGACCGCCTCGAAGCCATCGGGCGGGAGCAGCGGACCCGTCACCCCGGTGGTCCCTCCTCGGTGGATGCCGTGCGGATGGACAGGGGCCGGGACGATGGCTGACGCGCTCGTCCTCGACTCGTCGGCCGCCCTGGCACTGCTGTTGGGCGAGCCCGAGGCGCCGTCCGTGCGAGACCTCCTCGTCCGTGCCGCGGGTCGGCCGCTCCTCGTGCTCGACCTGTTCTGGCTCGAGGTCGTGAACGTTCTCCTGCGCCGCCACGGGTGGGACGCCAACGCGGTGGTCGAGACCCTCCGCGAGCTCGACGAGCTGGGGATCGAGACGGTCGCACCGGACCGTCCCATGGTCCTCGCCGCCCTGGACCTCGCCGCGACCCGCGGGATCAGCGCGTACGACGCGGCGCACCTGGCGCTCGCCGAGGCGGCCGACGCCCAGCTCCTCACGCTGGACGAGCGCCTCGCCAGGGCGGCCGGGCCGCGCGCTGCCATCCGCCCGGGGCCCGGCACGAACGAGGAGCGCGCGCCGTACGGGCCGGCTGCGGCCGGCCCAGCGCCCGACTGGGCTCGCCACGGCCGCTACCTCGCGGAGCTTCGTCGCGCAGCGGGCGCGTGACGGCGGATCTGGATCAGCTCCAGTTCGACTCGATCATCCGCCCAACAACGCCGGTTGATTGCCGCGCATTCCAACAGGGTGACGCCGGACATCGTTCGAGGCGGACAGCGGCTGCGTCTCCCGTTCCACGCATGCCGTGATAGAAGTCGGTATGGCGCCAGAGGACGGGCCAGTACCGACGGGATCACGAAACCCCAGGCGGATTGCCCGGGGGTTCGGGTTTGAGGCGTGATTTAGGGTCAGCTGCAGCCGCTCGTGCTCCCGCAGTTGAGGCACTTGTAGCAGGAGCCGTTGCGGACCATGATCGAGCCGCATTCGGCGCAGGACGGGGCGTCGGCCTGGGCGGCGAAGGCCACCTTCGCGGTGCCGCCGCCGAGCGTGGAACCGCCGAGTGACGCGGCGATCGACGCGAGCCCGTTGCCCTTGCCCGTTGCCGGCCGCCTGACCGTTGGCGGCGCCGTTCGTTGCGACGACCGCCATCTCGCCCCTCGCCACGGAGACCGGGGCGGCAGCACGTCGCGGCGGGAGCCGCAGAACCCTTGGCAGCATCGCCGGGACGGCGCGGGTGCCGGACCGGAGCGGCCACCGGAGCGGTCACCGCCTCGGACTGGGCGGTGATGCCCTCGTCCGCGCGCGGCTTCAGGGCCGAGGCCCCGAACGCGACCGGCGCGTCCGCCACCACCTGCGAGCGCTCCTGGAGCCCGAGCGACGCCCGGTCCTCGCCCGGCAGGAACCGGCTGCCCAGCCAGCGGAAGATGTAGTCAACGAGCGACTTGGCGATCGGGATCTCCGGGTTGCCGGTGAAGCCGGAGGGTTCGAACCGCACGTGGGCGAACTTGTTGACCACGTCCTTCAGCGGGACGCCGTACTGGAGCGCCAGGCTGACCGAGGTCGCCAGCGTGTCCATCAGGCCGCTGATCGTGGAGCCTTCCTTCGCCATCTTCAGGAAGATCTCGCCGGGCTGCCCGTCCGGGTACAGGCCGACGGTGATGTAGCCCTCGTGGCCGGCGATCTCGAACTTGTGGGTGATCGCGGTCCGCTCCGACGGAAGGCGGCGGCGATGCGGGCGGGTGGCCTCGACCTGGGCGGACGCGAGCTGCCTGCGGAGGCTCTCGATCGTGTCCCTGTCCTCGGCCGAGCCCTCGTCCTTCTTCTTGCCGGTGCTGAGGGGCTGGCTGCGCTTGGACCCGTCGCGGTAGATCGCGATGGCCTTGAGGCCCTGCTTCCAGCCCTCGAGGTAGACCGTCTCGATCTCCTCGGCGGTGGCCTTCTCGGGCATGTTGACGGTCTTGCTGATGGCGCCCGAGAGGAACGGCTGGACGGCGCCCATCATCCGGATGTGGCCCATGTAGTGGATCGACCGCTCGCCGTTGACGGGCTTGAACGCGCAGTCGAAGACCGGCAGGTGCTCGCTCCGGAGGCCGGGCGCGCCTTCGATGGTCTCGCGCTCGTTGATGTAGGCGAGGATCTCCTCGACCTGGACCGGGGTGTAGCCGAGCTTGCGCAGGGCCGCCGGCACGGTCTGGTTGACGATCTTGAGGTAGCCCTCGCCGACCAGCTTCTTGTACTTGATGAGCGCGATGTCGGGCTCGATGCCGGTCGTATCGCAGTCCATCATGAAAGCGATGGTGCCGGTTGGAGCCAAGACCGTGACCTGTGCGTTGCGGAAGCCATTCGCTGTGCCGAGCTCCAGGACCTCGTCGTAGAGGTGGCGGACGTTGTCCAGCATCTCCTGCGGGACGCCATTCGCAGGCAAGGCGTACGCGGCATCGCGGTGCTTGGCGATGACGGAGGAACGGCTCGCGGTTGATGTCGTAGTCCACGAATGCGCCGCCGTGGTCGCGGGCGACGATCGAGCTCTGGCGGTAGGCCTCGCCGTGCATCAGTGCGGTGATCGCGCCGGCGTAGTTGTGGCCCTCGTCGGAGTCGTAGGCGAGGCCGCGGTTCATGAGCAGGGCGCCGAGGTTGGCGTAGCCCAGGCCGAGCGGCCGGAACCTGTGGCTGTTCTCCTCGATCTTCGCGGTCGGGTAGCTGGCGTTGTCGATGAGGATTTCCTGAGCCGTGATAGTCACCTTGGCCGCGAAGCGGAAGGACTGAACGTCGAATTCGCCGTCTTCCTTCACGAACTTCATCAAGTTGATTGAAGCCAGGTTGCAGCTTGTGTCATTAATGAACTGAACTCACTGCACGGATTAGTTGCATAATGCCGTCGCGCTAGTTGAAACTGGATTCCAGTCGTTGATCGTGGTGTCGTACTGGATGCCCGGGTCGCCGCAGACGTGGGCCGCGTCGGCCATCCTGCGGAAGATGTCGCGGGCCTTGTACGTGCCGGCCGGCTGGCCGTCGGTGACCTCGTGGGTCTGCCACTCGGCGTCACGCTCGACGGCCCGCATGAATTCGTCGGTCACGCGGACGCTGTGGTTGGCGTTCTGGAAGAAGACGCTCCCGTAGGCCTCGCCGGTGAACGAGGCGTCGTAGCCCTGCTCGATGAGCGCCCAGGCCTTGCGCTCCTCGTTCGCCTTGCTCTCGATGAAGTCGATGACGTCCGGATGGTCGACGTCCAGGATGACCATCTTGGCCGCGCGCCGGGTCTTGCCGCCGCTCTTGATCACGCCCGCGAACGCGTCATACCCGCGCATGAAGCTCACGGGGCCCGAGGCGATGCCGCCGCCCGACATCCTGTGCCTTGGACGAGCGGATGGGGGACAGGTTCACGCCCGCGCCCGACCCGTACTTGAACAGCATGGCCTCGGTCTTGGCGAGGTCCATGATGCTGCTCATGTTGTCCTGCACCGAGTTGATGAAGCACGCGGAGCACTGCGGCTTCGCCTCGATGCCGACGTTGAACCAGACCGGCGAGTTGAAGCTCATCTTCTGGTGGACCAGGAGGTGGGTCAGCTCGGCCTGGAACGCAGCGAGGTCCTCGTCCGTGGCGAAGTAGTGGTTGGTCTCCGCCCACGCCGCGATGGTGTTGACGACGCGGTCGATGAGCTGCTTGACGCTGTGCTCGCGCTCCGGCGTGCCGACGTGGCCGCGGAAGTACTTGCTGACCACGACGTTCGTGGCGAGCTGGCTCCAGGACACGGGGACCTCGACGTCCTTCTGCTCGAAGACGGTCTTGCCGGACTCCGAGGAGATGCCCGCCGTGCGGTACTCCCAGGCGATCTCGTCGTAGGGATGGACGCCCGGCCGGGTCCACCGGCGCTCGAACGTGAGGCCGCGGGTGCCATCGCCCTTGAAGCTGGCCCCGTACGTGCCGCCCAGCCCCGTGCGGGGGCTGGTGGTGGACCTGCTCCCGGTCCTGTTCGCCCGAGACCTGGGCGTGACCTTCTCGTCCATGACCGGGACAACCTCTCGAGCCTGCGCCATTTCGTTCATTCTCCTCCGCTCCCGCCGTGGCGGGACCACGCGTGGCTGCCGGCGGCCCGGATGGGGGCTCCTCGCGGGCATCACGGCGTCCCGGATGCCAGGCGGGACGCGATCTGCGGGCTCGAGGCTCCGTCCAGTTGGCGATCCCACGGTCACGATGGATGGGGTGACGCGTAGCTGCGGGATCGTCCGTCGGGGTCGTTCCAGACGCCGTTCCCGGCGGGCCCGGTTCCGTGGCCCTGTGGCCGCGCTGCGGGTGGTCTCCGGGGTCGACCGACGCTGGGGCGACCTTCGAACTGTACGCCGGTGTGGGGCGTTGGTCAAGGCCGAAACCACAACATGTAGTGGTGCGACGGTCGTTCGCATCGCAACATATGGGTTTCAGGTGATTCGCGCCGGCGGCTGGCGTCCACGCGCGGGGCGGTGTTCGTCCACGCGTGGGGCGGGTTCGTCCACTGTCGCGCCGGCAGTCATCCACAGCCGGCCGGGGAGCTTTCCACCAGGGCGACGAGGGTTGTCCACAGAACGCCCGTTCCATTGTGGACAGCCGAGGGCGGGCGCCCGAGGCCGCGTTCGTCGCCCCCGCGCCACCCGCGCCTTCCTCGCGCATTCCCTCGCGCATTCCTCGCGCCCGCGCCACCCTCGCCCACCCTCGCGCATGCCGCGTTTCCCACATCCACCCCTGGCCTGGGTGGGAACGGGGGCCCGGCGGGCCCGGATGCGCAGACACCCACGAGGGGAGTGCAATCCGCCGCGATGACCGGCCGAGCCGATCAGCCACCCGTGGCCCGGGTGCACGCGCAGGTCGGGCCCCGCGGAGGTGCGCCAGCACCCGCCTGGCGGGTGGCAGATCAGGTGCCCGCCGCTCCTCCCGCTCGCGGGGCGGCGGCGCCGCGGCGTCCGGACCCGGTGGACCTGCGCAAGTCGGCGGTTGCCACCCGCTCCATGGGTATCTGCGAGGAACGAGAGGGCCCGGATCGTCCCGCGCGGGTCCTGCAGCCAGCTCGTCATCGACCTTCCGTCGGCCGGGAGCGCGTTCCGGAGCATCGTTCGGTGAGCCTGGACACGGCGCCGATTCGTGCCGCCGTCCGCGACGAGGAGCCAGCACGCGACGCGTCGCGGGTTGCCAGCCTCGATCCGCCGCGATCTTCACGGCCAGCCTGACCTTTCGGTCGAGCGTCCCGAGCGTCTCCTGGACGTCGACGACCTCTGTCTTGAGCTCGATGACGAGCAGAGTTCGGGTGGCGGCATGCCAGCACAGGATGTCGATGACGCCACGCTCGCCGAAGATGGAGAACGTGACTTCCGGCGTGAGCGCCCATCCGGGCATTGCCTGGAACAGCCGGGCAACCGCCTCGTGCATCGCGGAATGGCGGGCCGCGAGCAGCCGGTCCAGCTCGGCGCCCTCCCATCGAGCCTCGACGGTCATGCGGATCCCAAGCGCCTCCGCCACGCGCCGCAGAGTTCCATGCGGCACGCCGCCGATCCGCCCGCGCTCGATCCGGGAGATAGTCTGCTGCGAGACGCCCGCCACGCGTGCCAGGTCCGCCTGGCGCCAGCACCTGCGGATCCGCACGGCACGGAAGGCGCCGCCGAGTCTTGAATCGTCCATCGGCCGATCATGGACGGTGCCGCTCACGCGGGGCTTCGCCGCCACTTACCCGGGCCTTCGTCGCCGCTCAGGCGGGGCTTTGCCGCCACTTACCCGGGCCTGCCGCTGCCGGTCACGCGCTTGGGCGCCGAAGCCGCGACGATCCACCGACGCGGCATGGCGCGAGCGGACCTCGGCGATGATGAAGCGATGACACCGTCGGCACGCAACGGCCCGGCCCACCAGGTCATCGTGGGAGTGGACGCGGGCGCCACCAAGGCCGTCGCTATCGCCGTGACGCCCGACGGTGAGCGCATCGCCCGGGCCGAAGGCCCTGGCGCGAACCCGAAACGGCACGGTCTGGGCACGGCGGCCGACCGAATTGTCGGGCTGGCCGGCGACGTGGCGCCGGAGCAAACACCCATCCTCCTCCTATTCGTCGCAGGAGCCGGGATCGACCGACCCGAGCACGCGCGTGCCCTGGAAGCCGCGCTCGCGAGCCGCCTCCCCGCTACGCGGCTCCCCGCCACGCGGATGCAGGCCCCATGGATGGAGGCCCGCGGATGGAGGCCGCGGGCGCAGGCGACGGATCATCGTCGTGAACGACACTCTCGCGGCCCTCCGCGCGGGCACGCCCGACGCCGTCGGTCTCGCGGTCCCCGTCTCGACCGGTGGCAACGTCATCGGGCGCGGTCCGGATGGCCGGGTCACCGACCGTGGCCATGGGATCTTCGGCGGCGCGTACGTCCTCGGCGCCCTCGCGGCACGCGCCGCCCGGAGGGGCCGGCTGAGCGGGGAGCTCGTCGCAACGGTCGCGGCGGCCGACCTGCAGTGGGCCGGTCGCCGGCCATCTCCCGAGGCGGCGCTGCTTGGCCCGGCCGTCGTTCGGGCCGCCGAGCACGGCGAAACCGCGCCGGCCCGCTTGATTGACCGCTGGTGCGCGCGCGTGACCGGGGCCGTCGCCGAGGAGGTCGACCGCCTGGGTCTCGGCCCGGAGCCCGCGGTCGTGGTCTACGGTGGCCTGCTGGGCGCATCGCCGTGGCTCGGCGAGCGGATGCGCGGGGCGATCCTCGCCGCCGCCCGGGGGGCTCGCATCGTGTGGCTGCGCACGGACCCTGCGGAAGGCGCGGTCCTGCTGGCGCTCGACGCCTGGCGAGGCTCCCCGATCTCATGGGATTTCGCGCCTCGGCGCTGACCGCGCCCCCGGCGCTGACCGCGCCCCCGGCGCTGACCGCGCCCCCGGCGCCGACCGCGCGCCTCGGCGCTGACCGCGCGCCTCGGCGCTGACCTCGGCGCTGAAAGCGCCTGAGCTATTCGGCCGGTGCCCCGGTCGCAGCGCGGCGCTCGAGCTCCTTCTCCCACGTCGGCCGTGCCCCGATCGCCGCCCGGAGGGCCGCATCGGCCTCCGCCAGCTCGGCCCGCTTCGCGTCCATGCCCGGGGCCGTCGGATCCTCCAGCAGCGTCGCCCGGAGCAGCCCGATGTACGCCAGCGTGGACGGACCCTCGAGGGCGGAGAGAGCCTCGAACCGCTCCTGAACCTCGGGGTTCCGCTTCGCAAGCGATGGCCCGCCGCGCTCCCTGACCAGCAATTGGAGCTCCCGGCCCTCGCGCAGGGCACGCCATTCCAGGCGGGGACCGCCAGTCGCCTTCACCACCTGCTCCGGCCGGTAGATGGCGAGGAGCGAGGCGATCAGGACGACCAGCCCAATGTCCATCGGGATGACGTTCCCGATGGCGACCAGCAGCGCGATCACGGCCAGGGCCAGGACGACGGCCGCCAGGTTGCCGCCGCCGTACCGCCGCGACCGATGCTGGAGCTCCCTCCAGAACACCACTGCCAGGACGACCAGGCCGATCGACAGGGCGACCTTGAGCACGGCCAGGCCCGGATCCGGATCGATGAAGTCGAGCATCCGTCTAGCATCGGCCACGTTCGGGGATCGCGCTCGCGCCGCCCGTCAGCCGGTCCCGGGCGTTTGCCGACCCGCGGCTACAGCCCGCGAGTACGCGTGCAGGCCTGAGAACCACAGGCTGCCGGAGTAGGTCACCAGCACCATCAGGAACCCGACCACCAGCAACAGCGCGGCCGGCCGTCCGGCCCACCGGCGTTGGTTCCGCGCGTGCAGGTACACGGCGTAGGTCAGCCAGGTCACCAGGGCGGCGGTCTCCTTCGGGTCCCAACCCCAGTACCGGGACCACGCGATCGACGCCCACCAGGAACCGAGGATGATCATCGTCGCGAAGATCGGGAACGCGATGATGACGGAGCGGTAGGCGACCTCGTCCAGGGTGGTGTGCGACGGCAGCCAGGCGAAGCGGTCACCGGTTCCCTGGGCGAGGTACCCGATCCCCGCCGCGAACGCCGTCGCGAAGATCCCGTAGGAGATGACCGCCATTCCCACGTGGATCGTCAGCATCGCTGGGAACTGGAGCGCCGGCACGAGCGCCTCGATCTCGGACGGGAGCGACGACGCGTAGAGCAGCATCCCGAGCGCGACCCCGACCGGGATGAAGCCGATCTGGCGGATCGGGTAGCGGCGGGCGAGCAGCAGGTACCCGCCCAGGATGGACGCCGCGAACGCCACGCTGAACTCGTACAGGTTCCCGTACGGCCCGCGTCCGACGACGATCCCCCGGGCCACCATCGATCCGAGCAGCAGCAGGAAGGCGGCCGCGGTCACCGAGGTCGCGAGGCGGGACAACGGGCTCGGCGCCGTCGAGAGGGCCGAGCCGGAGTCGGCGGCGGCGGAGGCGCGGGCGGTCACGAACGATCCGGTCACGCCCGCGGCTGCGAACGCGGGGCGGCCCACCGGCACGGTCAGGGCGACGCGACGGCCGTTCGCCAGCAGCACGGCGTGGCCGACGTGCGCGGCGAAGCCGATTGCGGTGGCGATCACCCCCAGGACGAAGAGCAGCGAAGAGGCCTGTGCCATGTCGGTTCCCGAGACGCTGGGGACCCCGCCGGTGGTTCCGGCCGGGCCTCTGGATCAGGCGGCGGTGGCTCCACCGGGCGGTGGGGCGGCCGGGCGCAGAGAGCGCGTGGTGGGCTTGAGGGTGAACGAGAGCCCGCAGTTGCCGCAGGTGTTGAGGACGGCGCTGCGGACCAGTCCACACTTCGGGCAGCCGACGACGAGCTCCTCACCGGAGGCTGCGCGGATGGTGCCGGGCTCGTAGATGACGCCCTCGGACGGGCTGTACGGCTCGCCGGACGGGAAGACGGGGCTGCCGTCCGCATCGAGGGGGGCCGGGCGGCGGGTCGGCGCGAACACGCGCTTCGTGCGCGGCCGGTGGAACAGGTAGTGGGCCCAGGCCAGGACCAGGATCGTCAGGATCGGTCCCACGACGAAGATCAGCAGCAGGATCGGCAACAGCCCGATCAGGGCGCCCCAGTCAGGGGTGACCAGCGCGGAGCTGAACTCGAGGATCCCCGTCCAGACCTGGTCCAAGGCTTGGATGATCACCGGCGCATCCTAGCAGCGAGCGCGACCCAGCGTCGCGGTCGTGTCCGGGCGTCGTGGTCGTGTCCGGGCGTGGTGGTCGACAACCGGCGTGGTGGTCGACCGCCGGTCATGCCCCGTGCTTCGGGTGGCGCTTGTGGCGCGCGACCTTGTGGGCCGTTCCCGTCTTGGCGGTCGCTCCACGTCCCGGCTTCCAGCCCTTGCGCTCAACCTCGTCCGGTCCAGACGGGCCGGGGGTTGCGACGGTGTGCCCGGTGCCGATCGTGGGGCGACGGTTCCCGGCGGCCGGCGAGGCCAGGCGGGGCAGGTCGAGGCGGTTCAGGAGCCACTGCGTCGGCCGGGTGCGGACACCGCGGGCCTCGAGGCGCTCGCGCAGGTCCCGGTCGTTGGTCACGACGAGCATCCGCTCGTATGCCTCGGGCGTGCCGCCCGCCGCCTCGCCGACGGCCGCGGTGAGGTCGAGGATGGCCTCGTCGGCGGTGTGGCGGCCGGAATAGCGGACGTACATGTGCTGGGCGACCCGGCCCTTGACGCCGTGTCCGACACCATCGAACAGGAGGTCGATCGCGACCTCCGGCGGGATGGCGGCCCGGAGGCGGCCGATGATCGCCGCGGGCGGCGCGACGGTCGCGGAGCCGAGGCGGTAGAGCATGTTCGTCCCGTCGACCAGGAGGCGGTCGATGCCCGCGAACGGGGAGGCCGGGGCCGGAGACATGGACAGACGGTAGCATCGAGCGATGCTCCTCCTCGTCGATCTCGACGGCGTCGTCTACCGCGCCAGCGAAGGCGTGCCCGGTGTCGGGCCTGCCCTGGCCGCCCGCGCCGCCCTCGGCGACGACGTGGTCTACGTGACGAACAACGCCATGCACTACCACGGGGACTACCTGCCACGCCTTGCGGGGCATGGCGCACCCGTCGGCCCGGACCGGGTGGTGACGAGCGCGCGAGCGAGCGCCTTCTGGATCCGGGAGCACCTTCCCGCGGTCCGGCGCGTCCTGTCTGTGGGCGCGGGCGGCCTGGAGCGTGAGCTGCGCGAAGCGGGCTTCGAGCTCGTGACCGCCGCCCACGCCGCCACGAGGATGAGCCAGGAGGGCCTCGACGGCTGGGACGCAGCGGGCCACCCGGACGCCGTGGTCGTGGGCCTCGACCCGCAGCTCACCTACCTGCGGATCGCGGCGGCGGCGGACTGCGTGCGCGCAGGGTCGGTGTTCGTGGCCACGAACCGGGACCCCGTCTATCCGACGGAACGAGGCTTCCGCCCGGGCGCCGGCGCCGTTGTCGCGGCGATCGAGACCGCCGGCCGCCACGCCCCCACGGTCACGATCGGCAAGCCCGGGCCCTACCTGCTCGAGGCGGCCGCGGCGATGATCGGCGCGGACGTCGGGCGCGCGGTGATGATCGGCGACTCCCTCACGGACGTGGCCGCGGGCCGGGAGGTCGGTGCCCGGACGATCCTGATGCTGACCGGGGTCACCAGCCGCGAGACGGCGGAGTCTCTCCCTCCCGACGAGCGTCCTACCCGGATCGCGGCCGACGCCGCGGAGCTCGCGCGGGTGCTGGAGGACCTGGCCGACCGCTGACCCCGCCTCCTGAGGCCGATCCGGGCTCCAGCTCCGGGGCCGTCCAGACCTGCTCCAGCTCCGGGATCCCGGCGCCCCACGCCCTGAAGGCCGTGCGCAGCCGCGCACGCGTGGGCTCGTCGCAGAAGGCCGCGTCGAGCGCCGCAAGGTCGAGCGCCCACAGCTCCGGCACCGTCACCCCGATCCGCTCGACGGCCCGCCCGTACTCCTCGGACAGCGTGACGTCGGACACGGTGAGGTCGTCCGTGCTGAGCGTCACGCGGACGCCGGCCAGCATCAGGCGGCGGAGGGGATGCGCCTCGAGCGATGGGACGATGCCGGCCTGGACGTTCGACGTCGGACACAGGTCGAGCCACACGCCGCGCGCGACGAGATCCCGGACGAGAACCGGGTCGTCGATGGCGAGCGGGCCGTGTGCGATCCGCTCCGGGTCGAGGGCGAGAGCCCGGCGCACCTGCGCCGCGCCGCCCCATTCGCCCGCGTGGAGCGTCACGTGGAGGCCGATCTCCCGCGCCAGCTCGACGGCCGGCCGATGGCGCCCCGGGTCTGGAAATCGCGCCTCCTGGCCGGCCAGGTCGACGGCGACCAGCCCGTCGGGGATCCCGTTCGCATCGAGGTCCTGCACGAAGGCCAGGTTGGCCGCCGGTTCGTGAGAGCGCATCAGGGTGGCGATCAGCCGGACCTCGATCCCATGCCTGCGGCCGGCCTCGATCGCCCCCCGCGAGACCGCCTCCACCACCTGGCGCCCGCCCAGGCCCCGGGCAGTGTGGAGCAACGGGGCCCAGCGGAGCTCCACGTAGCGCACCCGGTCGAGCGCCTTGTCCTCGACCAGCTCGATGGCGGTCCGCTCGATCGCCTCGGTGTCCTGCATCAGGGCGATCGGAAGGTCGAAGGCGAGCAGGAGCTGGGCCTGGTCCTCGGACCGCTCCGGGCCGACCAGGACGCCCCGCATGCCGGCGTACGTCCGAGGCGCCTCGACATGGCGGGTCCGCGCGATGTCGAGCGCGGTCTCCACCCGGAGCGAGCCGTCGAGGTGGAGGTGGAGCTCGGCCTTCGGCATCGCCCGGACGAGGGCGTGCAGGCCGCGGGAGTCGAGTTCGGTCGTCTCCGGTTGGTCGGTGCTCCCCGACTGGTCGGTCATTGCAGGATGGTAGGCCCATGCGCTCCTTTGCCACTCCGCGCATTCCTCGCGCCCTCGCGCACGTCGCACATCCACTCCTGGCCTGGGTGGAAACGGGGGCCCGGCGGGCCCGGATGCGCAGACAGCCACGAGGGGAGTGCAATCCGCCGCGATGACCGGCCGAGCCGATCAGCCACCCGTGGCCCGGGTGCACGCGCAGGTCGAGCCCCGCGGAGGTGCGCCAGTACCCGCCTGGCGGGTAGCTGGTCAGGTCCCCGCCGGTCCTCCCGCTCGCGGGGCGGCGGCGCGCGGCGCCCGGACCCGGTGGACCTGCGCAAGTCGGCGGTTGCCACCCGCTTCATGGGTATCTGCGAGGAACCGCGCCAACGTCGATGGCGGCGTTGAGCGCGGCGTTGACCAGCGCAATTATCCTGCTACCATCAACTAGCCACTTTTCTGACGTCCGTCGGGTATGCCCGCGGAGACAGGTCCGTCGGGTACGCCCGCCGGGGACGAGTCCGTCGGGTACGCCCGCCGGGGACGAGTCCGTCGGGCACGCCTGCCGGGGACGAGTCCGTCGGGCACGCCCGCCGGGACGAGTCGACGAACGCAGCCGAGCCTGAGCCACAACCCGGAGCAACGCCATGTCAACCGTTCTCGTGACCGGCGCCAACGGTTTCGTCGGCAGCCACCTCGTGCCGGCTCTCGTCGATGCCGGCCATCACGTGCTCGCCCTCGTCCGTAACGACGGTGGGGCGGCCGAGGTGCTGCGGCGCCTCGAGCCGGTGCAGCGGGGTTTCGTCGAAGCGCGGCGTGGCGATGTCACGCGGCCCGACTCGCTCCCCGAGGCCCTCGTCGGCGCGGACGCGGTCCTCCACCTGGCGGCAGTCCCGCGCGACTGGGACGGCGGCGCGACGCTCCGTCTGGTCAACACCGAAGGGACGCGCAACCTCGTCGCCGCCACGAAGGCTGCGGGCATCCGCCGTTTCGTCCACCTGGGTGCCCTCGGCGTGGTCGACGACCCGGCCCTGCACTACGCGAGCTCCAAGGCGAAGGCGATGGCTCTCGTCCGCGAGAGCGGCATCGACTGGACGATCCTGAGCCCATCGCTCCTGTTCGGACCGCGGGACGGCTTCTTCAACATCCTGGCAGGGCTCGTGCGCATGTCGCCGGGCGTCGTGCCGCTCACGGGCAAGGGCGACGCCCGCTTCCAGCCACTCGCCATCGGGGATCTTGCGAAGGTGGCGGCGCAGACCCTCGACGACGGAGCCACCGTGGGCCGCGAATACCTGCTCGGCGGTCCGCGCTACTGGACCTACCGTGAGATCGTCGAGGAGGTCCTGCGCGGGATGGGCACCCGACGCCGGCTGGTGCCGATGCCCGTCGCTCTCATCCGACTCGTGGCCGGCGCGAGCGAGGCGGTCCATCTCCCGTTCCCGGTTGCCACGGACCAGCTCCGCCAGCTGAGGCTCGACAACACTGGACCGCTCGACGGCGTCCGGGCCGGGTTCGGGTTCGAGCCGCAGCCGATGGAAGGCGGCCTGACGCACCTCCGGCTCAAGGTCGAGGACCAGGAGCCCGCCACGGCCTGACGGCCGCCTGACGCAGCCCGCTGACGGACGCGGCCTCCTGACGCGCCCGCTCCGGACGCGGCCGCCTTCCACAGCCTGACTTGCACGCGTCCCGCCCTGACTTGGACGCGGCCCGTCGCCGGACCCGCTACCCTCGGCCTCGTGACCGTCCTCGGGACTCTCCGCCGGCTCCTCGCCATGCTCACCTGGCTTGCCGCGGCGCTCCTGATCGCGTTCGGTGCCGCGGGCGCGGTGACCGCCATGCAGCACACGCCCGGAACCGCGAGTCGCGCCGAGCTGACGTGGGCCGGCGATCGGGCCGTGGAGCCCGGGCTCGACGCGGCCGCCGGCGAGCTCCAGGTCCTCGCCGACGAGGTGGACGGGCTCGGTTCGACGGCGCGCCAGGCCCTCGCGACAGTCGTGGCGGGGGACATGGAGGCACTCCAGGACCTGATCGTGAAAGGGACGTCCGAGCTCGCGGTCGTCGGCGTGCAGACGAGGAAGGTCGAGGCCGCGCTCGACGCAGTGCCCCCGATGGGACCGGATCCCGGGCTCGTTGTCGCCGACGACGTGCGCCGCCGATACGACGCGCTCGCCGCGACGTCCGGGCTGACGGCCGGCCTGGAGGCCGACTGGTCGGCGTTCACCGGTCGGGCGCTCGATGCCGCGACCCTCACCGGCCTCCTGGCACGGCACGACCAGGAGACCGGCGACGCCACGAAACAGGGCGCTGCGGCGCACTACAAGGCCGCGCTGGTGCTCCTCGACAAGTCCGACGCCACCATCGCCGAGGCCCGGGCACTCGCCGATCGGCTCGGCCGGGCGTCCGACGTGTCCACGCTGGACAGGTGGCTCGACAGGAACGCGGCCTACGACGCCGCGGTCCGCAACCTGTACCGGTCCCTGGACAACGCCAGGGGACGGGTCACGGACAAGGTGAGGGCTGCATTCGAGGCCGAGAAGGACGCCCGCGCGCAACTGCCGGCGGACACGCGCGGCCTGGTGGTGATCATGGCCGAGGTCGCCCAGGGAGGTCTCAACCAGGCGGTGATCTCCATCGAGGAGGCGCGCGGCTCGCTGGCTGCCGCCCTCGAGACGCAGGCGAATTTGGAGTCCCCCGCGCCGCTCCCGCAGTAGACACGGAGCATGGTCCGGCGTGGCCCGGCGCCGCGGAGAGTCACGGGACGAGAGTCACGGGACGTGCGCGGGACCACGGGACGAGAGACACAGGACCCCGGAGCGCCCTCCAGCGGCGCTACACTCTCCCCAACGCCAGCCAGATACCCTCGCCGCCGCAGGCCCCGGCCGCCGCGAGGCACCGGAGGAACCCCTGCCCGTGCACATCCGCGTCGTCACCGGCCAGCCCTGGGAGGCCGCCGCGGACCTCCTGGTGGTCCCGTTCATCGGGCGGCTGTCGTTCACCGGCGTCCTCGACGAGCTGGACCGCCGCACCGGTGGGGAGCTTCGAGCCCTGGCCGCGTTCGGCGAGCTGCCCTTCAAGCGCTACAAGACGGCCCTGGCGGCCGCGGGCGAGCTCCCTGCGAGGCGGGTCCTCCTCGTCTTCGGTGGCGAAGCCGATCGGTTCGATCGCGAGACGGCTCGCCGGCTGGCCGCCGCTGCGCTCCGACGTCTCGTCAGGCGTGACGTGCACTCGATGGCGGTCTGGCTTGCCCCGATCGCGGCCGCTCTGGGCGGCGACGAGGCGCTCGCGGCCGAGTTGGTCGCCCGTGGCCTCGTCGAGGGTGCCTTCGAGCCCAAGACCATCTACCGCGAACAGAGCGACGAGGCACCCCCGGTCCTGGACGAGCTCATCCTGGTCGCCGCCGGCGCCGGCACCGACACGGCGAGCCGCGCGGAGCGCGGGCGGATCATCGGCGAGGGCACGAACATGGCCCGCCGCCTCGCCAACCGCGCGGCCAACGACGTGACCCCGATCGTCCTCGCCGACGAGGCACGCTCGATCGCCGAGGCCCACGGGCTGGCGATCGACGTCGTCGACGAGGTCCGGGCCGCCGAGCTCGGCATGGGCATGTTCCTCGCCGTGGGCCAGGGCAGCCACAACCCGCCGCGGATGATCGTCCTGCGCTCGGGCGAGGCAGGCGAGACAGACGCGCTCGGACGCAGCCTCGCGCTGGTCGGCAAGGGTGTCTGCTTCGACTCCGGCGGGATCAGCATCAAGCCGGCCGACCGGATGGACGAGATGAAGATGGACAAGATCGGTGCGTGCACCGTGATCGCGGCCATCGCCACCGTGTCCCGACTCGCCCCCGGCCTGCCGCTGCTCGCGGTCGCGCCCGCGGTCGAGAACATGCCCGGCGGCAACTCGGCACGGCCGGGCGACATCGTGAAGGCTCTCAACGGCAAGTGGATCGATCTCATCAACACCGACGCCGAGGGCCGCCTGATCCTGGGCGACGCGATGACCTACGCCGAGCAGCTGGGCGCCACCCACCTCGTGGACGTCGCGACCCTCACCGGCGCCGTCGGCCGCGCGATCGGCAACCTCGTCACCGGCGTCTTCGCCACCCCGGACCCGTGGTGGGGCGAGATCACGTCGGCCGCCGAGCGTGCGGGCGAGCGCTACTGGCGCTTTCCGCTCGTCCAGGATTACATGACGGAGATGGAGAGCTGGTACGCCGACTTCCAGAACACAGGGACGACCGACGGGTCGCTCGTGAAGAGTGGCCTGTTCCTGGAACAGTTCCGGACGGTGCCCTGGGCCCACCTCGACATCGGGGGCACGGGCTACTTCCGCGAGGCCTACCCGTACGCGCCGCGCGGAGCCACGGGCGTTACGCACGCGACCCTCGTGGAGCTGGCGCTCGCCGGGGCGGTGGCGGGCTGACACCGACCGCAACGGGATCGAGGGCAACGATGGGCGCGCGGAACGGCGCGCGGACGCGCGATGAAGCGGAGCCGGCCGGCCGACCGGCCCCGGGGACCCGTAAGATCCGGCGGTGCTGACGCCGACTGCCGTTCTGCTCGGGATCCTCGGGGCCGCCTGGGGGTTCGTCGCCGACCGGATCGCTGCCCGCTGGCCCGCCCACGACGACGGCGGCATCCGCCCGGTCGACTGGCGGACGCCCGTCGCGGTGATCACCGGCGCCCTGGCGCTGGGCGGGCTGACGGCCCGGTTCACCGAGCCGGCGGCGGCCGTGGTCTTCGGCGCCTACCTCGTGGCGCTCGTCCTGCTGCTCGCGACGGACCTCGACCAGCGCCTGCTGCCGGACGTGATCACGCTGCCGGCGATCCCGCTCGCGCTCGCCTTCGACCTGACGGGCCTCAACCCGCTCGTGCCGCCGGGCATGCTGCCGATCGCGATCGTCGTGGCGATCGCCGTGCCCGGCCTCATGTACCTGCTGTCGATCCCGTTCGGTTCCGGCGCGTTCGGCCAGGGCGACGTCAAGCTGCTGGTGTCGGTGGGCCTGCTCGCCGGGCCGCTCCGCATGTTCTCCGGCGTCGTCTACGGCGCCCTGCTGGCCGGGGTCGTGATCGTGGCGCTCCTGGCCCTGCGCAGGATCACCCTGAAGAGCTACATCCCGTTCGGGCCGTTCCTGATCTTCGGGGGGATCTGGGCGATCCTGGTCATCCCGTAGCGCGACGCGCCGTCTCGCGTCTGGTGGGCGGGCCATCCTGCGACTGATGGGCGGGGATTGTCGCGGTTGCGGCCATCTCGTGGTTGACACCGGCGCCGCAGCGTCGCATCCTTTCGGGAGGCGGCTGACTAAACCGGTTTAGTCGACGGATCGGCGAGGGTTGGAGGACTCGCGCGCCGATGCCCCCGTCCGTGCCGGTCGCCGGCCGCAGGACCGAACCCGCAGCATCGCCCGCGCGCAGATTCCAGCGTCGCGGACACAACCTTCCGTCCAGGTCGCGCTCGCCGTCGAGGAGGTTCCATCGCGTGTTCGCCATGTCGTCGCGGTCGGTCAGACCCGTGCGCCGGAGGGTTCTCGCTCTCGCGACGCTGCTGTTGCTCCTTGCCTCGCTCCTGCCGGCGGCCGCCGCCACGCCCCTCGGGGCGCATCGCGTGCCCTGGCCTCGCACACGCCCGCGCCGGCGTCGGTCACCGTTGCCGGCGACCTGCAGTCCGAGCTGGGCTGTCCTGGTGACTGGGACCCCGCCTGCGCGGCCACCCACCTCACGTACGACGCCGCGGACGATGTGTGGCAGGGGACCTTCGCCGTCCCGGCCGGCTCGTGGCAGTTCAAGGCGGCCCTCAACGACTCGTGGACCGAGAGCTACGGCCAGAACGCCGGCGCCAACAACATCGCCCTGAACCTCGCCGCCCCGACGAGCGTCAAGTTCTACTACTCGCACGGCACCCACTGGATCACCGACAACGTCAACTCGACCATCGCCGTGGCGCCCGGCAGCTTCCAGTCCGAGCTCGGCTGCCCGGGCGACTGGCAGCCCGACTGCCTGCGCTCGTGGCTCCAGGATCCCGACGGCGACGGCATCTACACCTTCGAGACCACCGCGCTGCCGGCGGGCAGCTACGAGGCCAAGGTCGCGCTCAACGAAAACTGGGACGTCAACTACGGCCAGGGCGGCGTCCAGAACGGGGCGAACATCCCGTTCACCGTCCCGGCGGACGGGGCGAAGGTCAGCTTCACGCTACGTCGCATCCACGCACGTCCTGACGATCCTGGCCGGCCACGGGCCGGACAACAACGTGGAGTGGGACGGACTCAGGCACGACTCCCGCGACCCGCTCTACCGCTCGCCCGGCGGCGCCGTGCCGGCCGGCACCCCTGTGGTCCTCCGCTTCCGCACGTTCGCCGACGACGTGACCGGCGTGAAGGTCCGCTTCTACAGCGTCGACCTGGGCGGCCAGCAGATCGTGGCCATGAGCAGGGCCGCCTCGGGCGTGAGCTGCTACGACGCGGCGCTGGCGGCCGAGCTGTGCGACTTCTGGCAGGTGACCCTGCCGGCCGGCCACGGGGAGGACAACCTGTGGTACCGCTTCATCGTCACCGACGGCACCGATACGGACTACTACGCCGACGACACCGCGGCCCTCGACGGCGGCCTCGGGCGCACCGACGGACGACGCGGTCGACACGAGCTGGGCGCTCATGCTCTACAAGCCCGGGTTCAAGGCGCCCGCGTGGGCGCAGGACGCGGTCATCTACCAGATCTTCCCGGACCGCTTCCGCAACGGGCGGTCCAACAACGACCCCAAGACCGGCGACGTCCGGTACGACGACCCGGTGATCGAGACCGGCTGGGGCGCGCTGCCGGAGGGCTACTGCCGCAACTACGCGGGGGCCACGGCCCAGACCTGCCCCTGGCGGTTCGACGCGACGCCAGACCGGGCTCGAGCAGCCCCGCGGACGCGACTACGCCGGCGGCGACCTGAAGGGCGTCGACCAGCAGCTCGACTACCTGAAGGCGGCGGGCGTCACCACCATCTACTTCAACCCGATCTTCGACGCCGGGTCCAACCACGGCTACGACACCCAGGACTACACGAAGGTCGACCCGTACTTCGGCACGCAGAAGGACTGGGACAACCTCGTCAAGCACGCCAGCGACCGCGGGATGCGGATCGTGCTCGACGGCGTGTTCAACCACCTGAGCGTCGGACAGCCCGTTCTTCGACCGGTACCACCACTACGGCGCCGTCGGGGCGTGCGAGTCGACGACCTCGCCGTTCCGGGGCTGGTTCTTCTTCCACGAGGTGGGGCAGGGGAATGGCACCTGCGCCGGCTCGGGGGGCTCGACGTCGGCGACATACGACGGCTGGTTCGGGTTCGACTCGATCCCGGTCATCAACAAGGCCGAGTCGAACACCGCGGTCTGGCAGTACTTCCTGACGGGCCCCAACGCGATCGCGAAGCGCTGGCTGGCGGCCGGCGCCGGCGGCTGGCGCCTGGACGTGGCGGGCGACAGCTCCTTCCCGAACGGGTACTGGGAGACGTTCCGCCAGGTCGTCAAGGCGACCAAACCAGACGCCCTCACCATCAGCGAGACGTGGCAGAAGGACTCGACCCTGCTGCGCGAGCTCCGTGGCGACCGCTTCGACACCACGATGAACTACCGGCTCCGGGATGCCGTGATCGGCTTCCTGGCCACGCAGAGCTTCGATTCGAAGGGCTTCCCCGACAGCGGCCACCAGATCGCCCCGTCGGACTTCCTCGACCGGCTGTCCTCGATCCGCGAGGACTACCCGGACGCCGCCTACTACTCGCTGATGAACCTGCTCGGCAGCCACGACACGGCGCGCCTCCTCTGGACGCTCACGCCCGGCGCCGACAACGCGACCGACCGCGAGCAGAACGCGGCGAACCTCGCCGCAGGCAAGGCGCGCGTGAAGCTCGCCTCGCTCATCCAGTTCACCCTCCCGGGCGCGCCGACCGTGTACTACGGCGACGAGGTCGGGGTCACCGGCGACGGACGATCCGGACGACCGGCGCACGTACCCGTGGGCCGACACGGGCGGCTCGCCGGACACCGCGATGCTCGCCCACTACACGCAGCTCGCGAAGCTGCGGTCCGCGCAGCCGGTGCTGCGCGACGGCGACTTCCGCGCCCTCCTCGCCGACGACGCGAACGGCGTCGCCGCATACGGCCGGAAGACGACCTCGCAGGCGGCGATCGTCGTCGTGAACCGCGACACCGGCGCGGCCCACACGGTCTCGGTGCCGCTTGCCGGCTACCTCCGCGACGGGCTCGCATTCACGTCGAAGCTCGCGATCGGGAGCGGCGGCACGTCCTCCGTGACCTCGGCGGGCGGTGCGCTCCTGGTGACCGTCCCCGCCAATGGTGCGCTGGTGCTGATCACCGGCTCCGTGGACCTCAGGCCCACCGCGGCGCCCGTCCTCTCGCTGACCGGCGAGGGCAACGGATCGCTCGGGCTCTCGTGGGGCGCGGTGGCAGGCGCCGCCTCGTACGACGTCTGGACCAGCCCCGTCACCGGCGGCGGCTACGTCAAGGCCAACGCCGCCCCCATCACCGGGACCACCTATACCGTGACCGGGCTCGCCAACGGCAAGGTCGCGTACGCTCGTGGTCACGGCCAACGACGCCGCCGGCAACGCCAGCGCTCGATCCAACGAGGTCCACGGCCTGCCGCACCTGACGATCGGCTGGGCCAACCTCCAGTGGCCGCCGACCATGACCCACACGATCAGCGTCGTCGACCGCACCGACACCGCCTACGGCCAGGTGTGGATCGACGGCGTCACCAACCAGGCGGGCGCCACGCCGAGCCTGGTGGCCCAGCTGGGCTTCGGGCCGACGGGCTCCAACCCGGCCGGCAACGCCGACTGGACCTGGATCGATGCGTCCTTCAACGTCGACGCCGGCAGCAACGACGAGTTCATGGCCAGCATGCTGCCGGAGGTCACCGGGACCTTCGACTACCTGTACCGCTACTCGACGACGGGCGGCCGCGACTGGCTCTACGCCGACCTCAACGGCCCCATCACCGCCGGCGCCACCCCGCCCAACCCGGGCAGGCTGACCGTCAACGCGAGCGCCGACACGACGGCCCCCGCCACGCCCGACCGGCCTCAACGTGACCGGCGCGTCGCCGGCCGGCATCGACCTCGCGTGGGACGCGGTGTCCGGTGACCCGACCCTGTACGGCTACGAGGTCCTTCGTTCGGCGACCCCCGGCGGCACCTACGCGCCGATCGCGCTCGTGGCGGGCGCGACGGCCTACACCGACGCCGCGGTCGCCGAGGGCGAGACGTGGTCCTACCGCGTCCGTTCCGTCGACCTCTCGTTCAACCGGTCGGCACCGTCGGCTCCGGTCACCGCGACCGCCGAGCTGCGGACGGTGACGCTCGTCTTCAACGTCACGGTGCCATCGACCACCGACGGGACCGGGCGCGGCGTCTACATCGCCGGCTTCCTCGACCGCCTCGACGGCGGGCTTCCGCAGTGGAACCCGGGGGCCACGGTGCTCACGCGCCTGGACGCGACCCACTGGACGATCACCTTCACCGGCAAGGAGAGCACGCAGCTCGAGTACAAGTACACGCTCGGCGATTGGGACCACGTCGAGAAGGACAACGCCTGCGGTGAGGTCGCGAACCGCCAGCTGACCCTCAGCTACGGCTCGAACGGGACGCAGACCGTCAACGACACGGTGGGGAACTGGCGGAACGTCGCTCCCTGCGGCAACTGACGCCACCGTCCAGGCCTGGACTGCTCGCGGGGCGGGTCACCGGAGGACCGGGACCCGCCCCAACCGTCGGGCCGGCAGGACGAGACGGGACGCGAACGCCTTGCGAACGCCTTGTCGACGCGAACCCGTTTGCCTCACGCTGGTAGACTCGCCACGTACGCCGGTTCAGGTCGTCTCGGGAGTGCCCTCCGGGGCGGCGCCGTATCCGGCGAGCGTGCACCTGGTTGCGCCGCGAGGGCTCCGGCCTCCGCGGCGAGGACGACATGAACGCTCGCATGAGATGAGGACGCCAGCTCGTTGACTCGCCACACCGCTGCGCAGAATCTCCCGCGGTCCGGGCGCCACCTCCGTCGCCACCTCCTCGCCGCCCTCCTGGTCGTCCCCCTGGTCTTCGGCCTGTTCGCGGCGCCCGCGATCGCCCCCGGACCGGTGCAGGGCGACGAGCTGGCCGACGCCCAGGCCCAGCAGGCTGCGCTCGCCCGGAAGATCAAGCAGCAGAAGGCCCTCATCGCCGGGCTCAACACGTCGCAGGCGTCGCTGCAGGGGCTGATCGCCCGCACGACCGGCCAGCTGAACGGCATCACGGACGACCTCGTCGCCACGAGGCGGCAGGTCAACGCCATGATCAAGGACATCGACCGGGTCAAGGCCGACTACGCGGCCCTGGTCGCCGAGCTCACGGACCTCGATCAGCAGCTGGACAGCATCGGCGGGATGGAGGTGCAGAAGAAGGAGGAGCTCGGGCAGCGCAAGGCGGAGCTCTCCGGGCGGATCCGCGATGCATGGGAGGCCGAGCGGACCTCGATGCTCGAGACCTTCCTGTCCGGCGCGTCGTTCACCGACATGCTGGCGGACATGAGCACCCAGCTCGACGCCGCGGACCAGGACCGGGTCCTTGCCCAGCAGATCGCGCTCGACCGCGAGACCCTCCTGTCGCTGCACCAGACCGTGGTGGCCACCCGCGCCCAGACCAACGTGCTGCGCCAGGAGACGGCGGTCCAGAAGCAGAAGCTCGACCGGCGCCTCGACGAGCTGCAGAAGGCCCGCGCGAAGCTGGTCCGGCTCGAGAAGGCGGCGAAGGCCGCGCTGGCCCAGCAGAGAGCCCAGTACGCGAAGCTGGCCTCCGACAAGGCGAAGCTGCGGTCGTCGATGGCCGCCGCCGCCGCGGCCCGGAAGCGGCTCCAGCACCGGATCGACGGCATCGTGGCCAGGCAGTTCAACCAGGGCCACATCCCGTCCCAGTACAACGGGACGCTCCGGTGGCCGATGCCGGGGACCGTGACCCAGCCGTTCGGCTGCACGGGGTTCTCCTGGGAGCCGCCGATGGGAAGCTGCGCCCACTTCCACAACGGCATCGACATCGTGGCGCCCTACGGGACCGCGGTGCGGGCATCCGGCGCCGGCCAGGTGGTCTACTGCGGCTGGAACTACGCCGACGGCGCGGACCCCGCCTGGATCGTGATCATCGCCCACAGCTCGTCGCTGACCACCTGGTACGCGCACCTCAAGCCGATCTGCCCGGCGCACGCGGGAGCCTCCGTCAGGGCGGGCCAGGTGATCGGGTACGAGGGCAACACGGGTCACTCGACCGGGGCGCACCTCCACTGGATGGTCGAGCTCAACGGTGCCTTCGTGAACCCGCGCCTGTTCACCTGACGCGACGTCACCTGGCGCGACTGTCACCTGGCGCGACGACTCCGCTCGGCCGCGCCCCCGGCCGCCGGCCGGCGATGCGGGCACCGCGGTGCCGCCGTTCACGCACCCGGTGCTAGGATCGCCGTGAAGCCCCGCAGCGCTCGGAGGAAGACGGTTGGTCAAGCCGGTGATGGCGGTGATCCTCGCGGGCGGCGAGGGCGAGCGCCTGTCGATCCTGTCGTCCGTCCGGGCGAAGCCCGCCGTGCCGTTCGGCGGCAAGTACCGGATCATCGACTTCACCCTGTCGAACTGCGTGAACTCCGGGATCGACGACGTGGTCGTCCTCACCCAGTACAACCCGCGCTCGCTCAACGACCACATCGGCCTCGGCCGGCCCTGGGACCTCGACCGCAACACCGGCGGCGTGAAGCTGCTGCAGCCGTATCTCAAGCGCGGTCGCGTCGCGGAGTGGTACCGCGGGACCGCCGATGCGGTGCTCCAGAACTTCAACGTGATCGAGCACGACGCGGGTGACACGGTCGTGGTGCTGGCCGGCGACCACATCTACAAGATGGACTACACGCCGTTCCTCGCGGCTCACCGCCGGCGCCGCGCTGACGTGACGATCGCCGTCCGGCGCGTGCCGCTCGCCGAGGCCAGCCGGATGGGCGTGCTCGCCCTCGACGACGGGGACCGCGTCACGGACTGGCAGGAGAAGCCCAAGCAGCCCAAGAGCGACCTCGCGTCG
This sequence comes from uncultured Chloroflexia bacterium, assembly GCA_963776395.1. GTDB lineage: Bacteria > Chloroflexota > Limnocylindria > Limnocylindrales > CSP1-4 > CAIXZV01. The sequence continues at coordinate 271,914 of CAVZML010000006.1, forward strand.
ATGGGCGTCTACGTGTTCAGCAAGCGGGCCCTGCGACGCTGGCTCGCCGACGACCGCACGGACTTCGGGGCGAACGTGATCCCGGCGATGCTCGCAGGCGGGGCGCGGGTCTTCGGCTACCGCTTCGACGGGTACTGGCAGGACGTGGGGACGATCCAGTCGTTCTGGGAGGCCAACATGGCGCTCCTCGAGGACAATCCCGAGCTGGACCTGTACGACCGCGAGTGGCTGATCCACACGCGCTCCGAGGAGCGGGCCCCCGCGAAGGTCGGGTCCACCGCCCAGGTCCACCGGAGCCTGATCTCCCACGGCTGCGTGATCAACGGGACCGTGGTGAACAGCGTCCTCTCGCCGGGCGTGCGGATCGATGTGGGTGCCGTCGTGCGGGACTCCATCGTGATGTTCGACAGCGTCATCCGCAGCGGCGCCGTGGTTGACCGCGCGATCCTGGACAAGGAGGTCGTGATCGGCCAGGGCGCGATCGTCGGAGAGGGTCCCGACTTCGACACCCCGAACAGGGCCGAACCCGGCCGCCTCAACACCGGGATCACGGTGGTCGGCAAGCAGTCGGTCGTGCCGCGGGGCACGCGCCTCGGGCGCAACGTGAAGGTCGGCGAGAAGGTTCGCGCTGCGGACTTCGGCGCCCGTTCCGTGAGGTCCGGGGGGACGGTGGAGCGCAAGGCGACCCCCCGGGGCGCGAACCGGGACGTCCACGCCGACGACGCCGCCCTGGCGGCGGCCGCCCGCAAGGACTAGGGAGCGACGGCCGGCGGGCCGGCGCGCCGCAATCGGCCCGCGGACTCTGCGGATGGCCTCCGGCGGGGCGTTCGTGGACCCTCCGGTAGACTCCCCGCCATGTCCACCGCCCCCCGGGCGTCGGCCTGTGCACCGACTGACGTCGAGGCCTGGCTCGACGAGCTCGGCCTGGAGCCCCTGGAACGCGCAGACCGCGAGGGTGTCGCCTCGTGGGACCTCATCCTCGATGGGCGTCGCCGCGCGCGCCTGCGGATCACTGTGATCCTGGATCCGGGCCTGGCCCTCATCTGCTGGGCGCACTACGCGCCCCCGATCAACGACGGCTTTCGCCGGTCGTACCGCAGGCTGCTGCGCTGGAACGACGAGCTGCCGTTCGTGAAGTTCTCCGTCGGCGAGGACGAGCGGCCGCTGCTCGTGGCCGAGATCCCGCCGGCCACCGCGTCGCGTGACGTCCTCGGGCTGGCGCTGGCCCGCCAGCTGGCCGTCGCGGACCGCTTCCACGAGGAGACCGTCGAGTGGCTCACCGCCGGCGGCTGGTCCGCCGCCGGCCCGGCCCCTCGCGCCGAGGGAGAGGCTCCGCGGCCCGGCGAGGCCCTGCTGACGCGGTACGAGTCCGACCTGGCCGAGCTGCTGGCCGTCACCGGTGGCACGGGGGCACGGCGTTGACCCTCCGGAGCCTCGCGCTCGCGGGCACGGCCGGCCTCGCCCGCACCGCGGCCTTCGCCTTCACGGCCGCCCTCCTGGCCGGGCTCCTGGGCCCGGTCGCCGGCCCCCTCCCTGCGACGCGGGCGTCGGCGGCGGCCACGGACCTGACCCTCGTCGGGGACGCGACGTACGCCGTGGTGCCCGATCAGAAGCGCGTCCATGTCGTCGTGGACTTCACGGTCCGGAACCATACGAGCGAGTCGAGGACCCGGAAGTTCTACTTCGACAAGGCCACCATCGCCGTCCTCCCCGGCACCAGGGCTTTCCACGTGACCGGCTGGCCCGGGTCGAAGGTCCGGGTGACACGGAAGACGGCCTCGTACACGATGCTCCGGATCGACTTCGGGTCGCGCCTCTACAGCGGCCGGGCGCATCCGCTGCGACTCGCGTTCGACCTCCCGGATCCAGGCCGCTCCCACGGGGGCCAGGTGCGCATCGGACCGAGCCTCGTCACGTTCCCGGTCTGGGCGTTCGCGTCCGACGGCGCCCGGGGAAGCACGGTCGCCGTGCGCTTCCCGACCGGCTACGACGTAAAGGTGGAGAGCGGCGCATTCGACAGGCGGAGCACGGCCCCCGGCGGTGGCACGGTGCTGCAGACCGGCCCCCTCGCGAGCCCGCTCGCGTTCTTCGCCTTCGTCTCCGGCCAGCGACCCGCTGTCTACAGGGAGACGCCTCTCGCCGTTCCGGCGGGACCGGAGTCGATCGCCCTCACGCTCAGGTCCTGGCAGGACGACCCCGGCTGGCAGGCCCGGATGAAGCCGCTCCTCAAGGGCGCGCTCCCGGTCCTGCGGCGGGGGATCGGCGTCCCCTGGCCCTACCAGGAGCCGCTCGTCGTCGAGGAGGCCGTCAGCCGGAGCGCAGACGGCTATGCCGGGCTGTTCGACGCCGGTGAGGGCCGCATCGAGGTCGCCTACTGGGCGGCTCCGCTCGTGGTCATCCACGAGGCTGCCCACGGCTGGTTCAACGGAGGGCTGCTCGCGGATCGCTGGGCGAGCGAGGGCTTCGCCTCCCTGTACGCGGGCCGGGCCGCCAGGCAGCTGAAGGTCAAGGGCGTGGCGCCCGCCCTGACCAAGAGGATCGCCAAGGCGAAGGTCCCCCTCAACGCCTGGGCCAGCGACGGCTCCGACGAGGGCGCCGTCGAGGCGTACGGCTATGCCGCCAGCCTGACGCTCGCGAAGGCGATCGCCAAGCGCGCCGGCGACCCGGCGCTCCAGCGGGTCTGGGCGGACGCCCGCGACCGGGTCGGGGCGTACCAGCCGGGTGGGACGAGGGACCTGACTCCGGGTGGCCCTGAGCCCGAGACCGTCGACGGGCCTCCGGACTGGCGTGGCCTGCTGGACCTGCTCGATGCGCACACGGGCCGCGACTTCAGCGACCTGTGGCGGACCTGGGTGGTCCGGGACGACGAGGTCGCGCTGCTCGACGCCCGTGACGAGGCGCGGACCTCCTACTCGCGGACGCTCGCCCTCGCGAACGGCTGGGTCCTGCCGCGGCCGATCCGGGATGCCCTGCGTGCCTGGCAGTTCGGGACCGCCGAGCAGCTGATGGCCGATGCCCGCACCGTGCTCGCCCAGCGTGCCGCCCTGGAGCAGGTGGCGGCCCGCGATGGGCTCGTGCTCCCGTCGGCGATGCGCGGCCTGTTCGAGGCCGGGTCGATGACCGGGGCGAGCGCGGAGGCGGAAGCCGAGCGCAACGCGATGCTGGCCATCGACGAGGCGCGAGCGTCGCTGGCGGCGAACACCGATCCGCTCTCGTCGCTCGGGATGATCGGCGAGCAGCCGGAAGCGGACCTCCAGGCCGCGAGGGACGCCTTCGCGGCGGGCGACCTGGACACGACGTTCCAGGCCGCCGACGATGCGTACCGCGCGTGGAACGGCGCCTGGCAGGAGGGCAGGCGGCGAGCGCTCCTCGCCCTGGCGGTCCTGGCGACGATCGTGGTGCTGTCTGTCGGCGGCCGGCCGCCGCCTCCGGCGCACCCGTCGTGCCCGCGTGCGGCCGCCGTTCGCGGCGGTCGCGCTGGCGGTGATGCTCGCGGGCGGCGGCGCCGTGCTGGGGCCCGCCATCGGGTCGCTGGCAGGCGCCCCCGGGATGCCGTTGCCGGGCGGCCTCGGCGTGCCCGTCGCCCTGGCGGCCGACGACGTCGAGATCGGCACCGCCGCACGCTACGTCGTGGATCCGGGCCACGGGGTGATCCGCGTCACGGTCGACGTGACCGCGGTCAACCGCAAGCCCAACGCCGTGAACGGCAGCATGATCACCCGCTACTTCTACGACGGGGTCAACCTCGGCGTCCAGCCGGAGGCGACGCACTTCCGCGCGACGCAGGACGGGACGGCGATCAAGGTCAAGGCGTCCGGCCGCGACGGGTACCGCCTGGTGACCGTTCTCTTCCGCCGCGACATCTACTACAAGGAGAAGGCCTCGGTCCGCCTCACCTTCGACCTGCCGGCCGGCAAGCCGCGGTCTGCGAGCGACGTGCGGGTCGGGAGGGCCTTCGCTACCTTCATCGCCTGGGCCTTCGGTGACAAGGGCACGGTCCGGGTGGACGTCCCGAAGGGCTTCACGGTGGACACGTCCGGCAGCGCGATGGAGCAGCGCGACCGGCGGCGGCAGCGTGCAGAGCTTCACCGCAGCGACGGCTGCGCCGCTGGACTGGTACGCGCTGGTCAGCGCCCGCAACGACGACGGCCTCACGCGCGAGCAGCTGGCGCTGGCAGGAGGCGACCGGATCGTCGTCCGCAGCTGGCCGGAGGATTCGCGCTGGCGGGAACGCGTCGCCTCGGTCCTCACCGAGGCCGTGCCGGAGCTGGTGAAGCGGATCGGGCTGCCGTGGCCTGTAGACGGTCCGCTCACCGTCATCGAGGTCCACACGCCTCTTCTCGAGGGCTACGGAGGGTTCTACGACAGCGCCGCGGACAGGATCACGATCAGCGAGGACCTCGCAGACGCGACGATCGTCCACGAGGCCTCGCACGCCTGGTTCAACAACCGCCTGTTCACCATGCGCTGGATCAACGAGGGCCTCGCCCAGGAATACGCATCCCGGGTCCTGGAGGCGGGCGGCGGCAAGGCCTCGGCACCGGCCGCCGTGAAGCGGACGGCAAAGGCTGCCTTCGCGTTGAACGACTGGCCGCCGCCGGCGCCGATCAGCGACAAGGCGAGCGATGCCCGGGAGAAGTACGGCTACGACGCGGCCTGGACCGTCGTGAGGGGGATCCTCACGGAGGCGGGCGAGGATGGGCTCCAGCGGGTGTTCCGGGCGGCCGACGAGGGCACGACGGCCTACGTCGGGCGAGGCGCCGGCCGAGCGCACGACGCTCCCCAACGACTGGCGCCGGTTCCTGGACCTCTCCGAGGAGCTGGGCGGTGCCAAGGGCGCGACGGCGCTGATCACGAAGTGGGCCGCCACGACCGACGCCGAGACGTCGCTCACGGCCCGGGCGGCGGCTCGCGGGGACTACCACGCGCTGATGGCGGCCGGCGGCACGTGGGCGGCCCCGGTCGTCGTCCGGCTGGCGATGGACGCCTGGGCGTTCGACACGGCCGGCGACGCGATCGATCGCGCCGAGGCCGTCCTCGAGCGACGCGACGAGCTGGCGGCCGTGGCGTCGACCGAGGGGCTGGCGCCGGCCGCGACCCTCGAGGCGGCCTACGAGGCTGCCGACTCGACAGCGGGGCTCGACGACGCCCTGTCGCTGGTCGACGCGACGGCGACGTCGCTGGACGAGGTCGCGGCCGCCCGCGTGGCAGCGGCGCGCCCACGGGATTGGCTGACGTCCCTGGGGCTCGATGGCGAGGACCCGGATGCCGACCTGACGGCGGCCGGTGCCGCGTGGCAGGCGGGCGACCTCGAACAGGCTGCCGGGCTCGCCGACGAGACCGTCGCGGCGATCTCAGCGGCGCCGGGCAAGGGCCGCACGAAGGTGCTCGTGGTCGGGGGCGGTGCCACGGGGGTCGTGCTCGTCCTGGGGCTGCTGGTGATCGTCCGCCACCGGCGTCGTCCCTCGCGGGCGACCGTGGCAGATGTGGAAGACCGGCAGGTTGCACTCCCGCCCAGCGGGCCGGCCGGTACCCTCCCCGACGAGCCGCGACCCCACGACGAAGGAGCGGAGCGACCGTGACCCCGCATGCCGCACCGGAGCGCCGGGGCACCTGATGGGACTCCAGCGACGCCCCCCTTCCCACGAGATCCTGTCGGGTGCGACGGCCGACGTCTATTTCGCGCGCGCGGACAGCATCCTGGACCGGGAGGGCCTCGATCCGGTGGTGCTGATGGAGGTCTTCTGTCGCGAGGACGCGGTGCTGTGCGGCATGGGCGAGGCGACCAACCTCATCGGGCACGTGCTCGCACACGAGCAGGGCGCCATCGTGGAGGCGCTCGAGGACGGCGACCTCGTCACGCCCAGGGAGGTCGTCCTCCGCATCCAGGCCCGATACCGCGCGTTCGCGCTGTACGAGACGGCGATGCTGGGCATGCTCTCGCAGTCCACGGGCTGGGCCACGGCGGCCCGCCAGTGCGTGGAGGCGGCGGCCCCGCAGCCGGTCATCTCGTTCGGGGCGCGCCACGTCCACCCGGACGTCACCGATGTCCTCGACTACGCGGCCATCGTCGGTGGGTGCGTCGGCGCATCGACGCCGGCCGGGGCGCGGCTCGCGGGCCTCAATCCCACGGGGACCATGCCGCACTCGCTGGTCCTGATCTTCGGCGACACCGTGCGGGCCGCGGAGGCGTTCGACCGGGACATGCCGCCGGACGTGCCGCGGATCGTCCTGGTGGACACGTTCAAGGACGAGGCCGAGGAGGCGTTGCGCGTCGCCCACGCCCTTGGCGACCGGCTGTACGGGATCCGCCTCGACACCCCGTCGGAGCGTGGCAGGGTCACGGCTGCCCTCGTCACCGAGGTGCGTGCCCGGCTCGACCAGGCGGGCTTCAGCCACGTGACGATCACCGTGTCCGGCGGCCTGACCCCGGATCGCATCCGCTACTTCAAGGAGCAGGGCGCGCCGGTGGACTCGTACGCCGTCGGCTCGCACATCTCCGGTGCGACGCCGATCGACTTCACCGGGGACATCAAGGAGATCGACGGCGGGCCGATCTCGAAGCGGGGCCGGATCCCCGGGCGCACCGAGAGCCCGCGCCTGAAGGCGCTCGACCTGGCCGCATGGCGGGACGCGTAAGCGGTCCGGCGCGGCTCGCCGCTGTCCCGCAAGCCGTCGACGCACCCGTCCCGCGTGCCCGTTGACCTGACTCAGGTGCTGCGGGATCCGCTCCAGCGTGCGAGCATCAGCCCGTGACCAACGATGCGTCCCAGCCCGGCGGCGCGGACCCTGGCCGCGACCCCGATCGCGACGAGGAAGTGCTCGGATCGGCGCAGGAGCCCGAGTCGGCGTACGACCTTCTCCAGCGCGGCCGCGACCTCATGCGCGGGCGGCATCACGCCCAGGCTGTGATCGTGCTCGACCGGGCCGCCCGCCTCGAGCCCGGCAGGGGCTCGATCCTCGAAGCGCTCGGCCGCGCCTGCTTCATGTCCGGCCAGCACGAGCGCGCGCGGGAGACCTTCGAGGCACTGCTGGCCGTCGATCCATCGTCCCACTACGGGCATTTCGCGCTCGCGCAGAGCCTCCGCAAGCTCGGCCGCGACCGCGAGGCCGTGACGCACCTCCGGCTGGCCGTGGCGCTGGAGCCGGGTTCCGCGCTGTACCGTGGGGCCCTGGTCCGCGCCCGCACGAAGGCCGGCGGCGACCAGTAGGCGCGGATGGCGGGCGGGTGCCGGCGATCCCGGCCGGGCGGGTGCCGGCGATCCCGGCCGGGCGGACTCGACGGCCGGGTGCAGGCGACCCCGGCAGGGCGGACGCTACGGCTCGAGGGTGCCGTCGCGGCGCGCCCGGTCCAGCCACAGGATGCCCAGGATCGTCTTCGCGTCCGTGATCTCGCCCGCGTCCAGCATCCGGAGCGCCTCGTCGATCGTCAGGTGCACCAGCTCCAGCCGCTCGTCCTCGTCGGGCGCGAGCCGGTCGACGTCATCGCTGACGCCGTGGAGGTCGGTGGCGAGGTACAGGTGCATCAGCTCCGAGGCGAAGCCCGGCGCCGTCCAGAACGTCGCGAGCTTCCGCCAGGCCCCCGCGCGGTTGCCGGTCTCCTCCTCCAGCTCCCGCCGGACGGCAGCGTCCGGGTCCTCGGTCAGGCCCTGCTCCACGTCGAGCGTGCCCGCAGGGATCTCGAGGAGCGCCCGGCCCGCGGGGATCCGCCATTGGCGGACCAGCAGGAGGCGCCCCGCCGGATCGAGAGCCAGCACGGCGACGGCCCCGGGGTGGCCGACGACGTCCCGCGTCCCGCGGGAGCCGTCGGCTCGCTCGATCGTGTCCACGCGGAACTCGAGGAAGCGCCCGCGGCGAACCACCTCCGAGCTCACGACCTGCTCCTCGAGCGGATCGTCTCCGAAGGGCCGGCGGCCCGGGCCGCCGAAGTCACCAGGGTCGGCGGGGTCGCCGGCGGTCAGCGGGGTCGGTCATCGTGGCCCCCCGGGCAGCGAGACGGCCGGCTCGCCGCGTGGGGCGGGCCGGCCGTCGGGGTGACGAGATGGGCCGTCAGGCGACCTTCACCAGCGAGTCGCCGGTCTCGCTGTGGAACAGGTGAAGCCTGTCGACCGGCAGCCGGAGCTGGACGACGTCGCCGGGCTTGACGTTGTGGGCGGAGTCCACGATCGCCACGATCTCCTGACCCTGGACGGTCACGTGGAGGAGCTCCTCGTTGCCGAGGTACTCCACGACGTCCGCGGTGCCCTGGATGGTGCCGACGGTGACGCCGACCTCGCCCATCAGGAGGTGCTCGGGCCGGAAGCCCGCCACCACCTTGGCGCCGGCGCCCTTGATGGGCTCGGCGAAGCGGTCGGGGACGGGGAAGGTGAAGCCACCCTGGACCAGGTCCCCGGTGCCGACCGGCATCTCGATGAAGTTCATCGACGGGCTGCCGATGAAGCCGGCCACGAACCGGTTCTTCGGGTGGTCGTAGAGCTGCTGCGGGGTGCCGACCTGGCGGAGGAGACCATCGCTCATCACCGCGATCCGCTCGCCCATCGTCATGGCCTCGACCTGGTCGTGGGTCACGTAGACCATCGTCGTCCCGAGGCGCTGGTGGAGGCGCGCGATCTCGGCGCGGGTCTGCACGCGGAGCTTGGCGTCGAGGTTGGAGAGCGGCTCGTCCATGAGGAACACGGCCGGCTCGCGCACGATGGCCCGGCCGAGCGCGACGCGCTGGCGCTGGCCGCCGGAGAGCTCCTTGGGCTTGCGGTCGAGCAGCTTCTCGAGCTGGAGGATGCCCGCGGCATCGTTGATGCGCTTGTCGATGTTGCCCTTGTCGACCTTGCGCAGCTTGAGGCCGAACGCGAGGTTGTCACGGACCGACATGTGCGGGTAGAGCGCGTAGCTCTGGAAGACCATGGCGATGTCACGGTCCTTCGGCGCGACGTCGTTCACGACCTTCTCGCCGATCCGGAGCTCGCCCTCGCTGATCTCCTCGAGCCCGGCGATCATCCGCAGGCTCGTGGTCTTGCCGCAACCCGAGGGACCGACGAGCACCATGAACTCGCCGTCGCCGATCTCGAGGTTGAGGTCCGATACGGCGGTCACCTCGCCGTACTTCTTGAACACGTGATCAAACGTCACGGTCGCCATGAAGAACCTCCGTCCCGGCCTGAGGTCATCGCGGGCTCCTGCATTCGGCCGCCACTAGGACGGACTCGAACGAGCCCCGTACGAGGTGCTGGCGCGGGTCGTGCCCATGATCGCAGCCCACGGTCCCAATGGCAACCCGCGGTGGGTGCCGGGCGCCGCAGACGCCAGTCACCGATGGCCGCAGCCGCGCGGGGATGCGGCCGCCCGCACGCCCTGGCGCGAGGACGCCCGCCGTGCCGCCGGACGGGTATCGTGAGCAGGTCGACCCCCGCCATGACCGCACCGAGGCCACGATGACCCAGCATCCTCGCGCCGGCCAGCCCGCCCTCGCAGCCGAGCTCGTCGACGTGCCCGCGCTCCTCCGCGCGTACGAGGAGGTTCACCCCGACCCCTCCGACCCGGCGCAGCGTGTCGCGTTCGGCACGTCGGGTCACCGGGGTTCCGCCCTGCGCGCCGCCTTCAACGAGGACCACATCCTCGCGACGACCGAGGCGATCTGCCGCTACCGGTCCTCGAAGGGGTACACCGGACCCCTGTTCATGGGTCGCGACACGCACGCGCTCTCCGAGCCCGCGTGGCGGACGGCCCTCGAGGTGCTCGTCGCCAACGGCGTGGACGTCCGCGTCGATGCGGCGGACGGCTTCACCCCCACGCCCGCCGTGTCGCACGCGATCCTCGGCGCCAACCGCGGGCGCGCCACCGGCCTCGCCGACGGGATCGTCGTCACGCCGTCGCACAACCCACCCGACGACGGGGGCTTCAAGTACAACCCGCCCAACGGGGGCCCCGCGGACACCGATGTCACGCGGTGGATCCAGGACGAGGCGAACCGCATCCTGGAGGCGTCCGGCGACGCCGGCCTCGACGGTGTGGCGCGGGTCCCACTGGACCGCGCGCGGGCGCGGGCAGGTGTTCACGACTTCATGGGCACCTATGTCGCGGACCTCGAGAACGTCGTGGACATGGCGGCCATCGCGGGCTCCGGGCTCCGGCTTGGCGTGGATCCGCTGGGTGGCGCGGCCGTCGCCTACTGGGGCGCGATCGGGGAGCGCTACGGGCTGGACCTGACCGTCACCAACGACGCTGTCGACCCCCAGTTCGGGTTCATGACCCTCGACTGGGACGGGAAGATCCGCATGGACCCGTCGTCGCCGTTCGCGATGGCGCGGCTCGTCGAGCTGCGGGACCGCTTCGACCTCGCGCTGGGCAACGACGCCGACGCCGACCGCCACGGGATCGTGGTCCCGGGCGCCGGGCTCATGAACCCCAACCACGTCCTGGCCGCCGCGATCTCGTACCTGTTCGGCGGCGGACGCGCCTGGGGCACGGGCGTCGCCGTCGGCAAGACCCTCGTCTCGTCCTCGATCATCGACCGCGTCGTCGCCGACCTCGGCCGGCGGCTGGTCGAGGTCCCGGTCGGCTTCAAGTGGTTCGTGGACGGCCTCGTCGAGGGGACGATCGGCTTCGGCGGCGAGGAGAGCGCGGGCGCCTCCTTCCTGCGCCGAGACGGGACTGTCTGGACCACGGACAAGGACGGCCTCATCGCGTGTCTCCTGGCCGCGGAGCTGACCGCGAAGCTGGGCCGCAACCCGGCCGAGGTCTACGGGGGGCTGACGGCGCGCTTCGGCTCCCCGGCGTACCGCCGGATCGACGCGCCGGCCACGCCCGAGGTGAAGGCGGCGCTGGGGCGGCTCTCGCCCGACGCCGTGACCGCGACCACGCTCGCGGGCGACCCGATCGTGGCCCGGCTGACGCGGGCTCCCGGCAACGACGCGCCCATCGGCGGGCTCAAGGTCGTGAGCACGGAGGGCTGGTTCGCCGCCCGACCGTCCGGGACGGAGAACGTGACCAAGCTCTACGCGGAGAGCTTCCGGGGCGAGGAGCACCTGGGCCTGATCCTGGACGAGGCGCGCGCGATCGTCGACGCGGCGGTCTGACGGGGGCATCGCGGGGCGGGGCGGGTACCGGGCCCAGTGGGCTGGCGCCGGGGTCGGAGGGGCTGGCGCCGGGACCCGAGCCCGACCCTGCCTCACGCAAACATCTGCTCGGCCACGGTGCCTCGGGTCCGGACGCCGGTGCCGGAAGCGAGCCTCGTCCGGGCTCCGCCACGGTCGGCAGCCTGGTGCCGCTAGCCCGATCGGGTGCGCGGCCACAGGACCGTTCTCCCGTCGCGCCCGCGCGTCCGGTGCCTGACCATGGCATCGGTCCGTCCCGTGCCCGGGCGGCTCACCATGGAGATCCGATGCCGGCCCCGACCACGAGCCCAGTCTGCCTTCAATGCGGTGCCGCGCCCGCGCGCCGGGACGCCCAGATCTGCCGCCGATGCGGCATTCCATTCGGCGACGCCCCGCCGGAGTTCGCGCGCCTCGCGACGTGTCCCGTCTGCTACGAGGTCACCGGCCCCGACGGCCTGCTGCCGTCGCAGGCCCGGCCCGGGGGCCGCCTCGACATCAACGCCCACGTCCTGGAGCACGACCGCTACCCGGTCGGGGACGATGCCTGGCTGGAGACGCTGCGCGAAGCCGACCGCATCCGGATCGGGCGCTGGATCGCCCCGTTCGACCTCGTCCGGCGGTACCTGGTGACCGGAGTCGTGGACGCCGGACGCAACCGCCTGGCGCAGCACAACGCGATCGTGACGGCGATGACCCAGATCCAGCGCTGGGGGCGGGACCCGGACATCTTCGGGGACCAGGCCGAATGGCGGCTCGCCCGCGACGCCGTCGCCGGGGTCATGGACCGCTACCACCGGGTCGGGGGCTCGCGCCGCTAGCACCACCTCCGCGCACGACCAGGGCATTCCCCGGCAGAACCGGGCGTCCGCCGCGCCTGCGGTGACGATCGTGTGGTTTGCGTCAGCCCGTCGGCCGAACGTCCGACGCCTCAGTCATCCCGGCCGTCGAGGCGATCGGCGAGGACCTCGGCCAGGTGCCGCGCACGCCGGCCGTCCAGGAACGCGATCTGCGTCCGACAGCTGAAGCCGTCGGCGAGGATCGTCGTGCCGGGCGCCGCCGCCCGCAGTGCGGGAAGAAGGGCAAGCTCCGCGACGTCCCGGGAGATCCCTTCGTGACCCGCCTCCGCCCCGAAGGCGCCCGCCAGCCCGCAGCAGCCCGGCGAGGACCTGGCCCGCGTCGATGCCCGCCGCCTCCATGACCCGCCGGTCCGCCGCCGTCCCGAGCACCGCCTGCTGGTGGCAGTGGGGCTGGACGAGGGCCGGCGTCGTCGCACTTCCCGACGGGGCGGGCGGCACCCATCCCGCACGGTCGAGCAGCTCGGCAAGGGTCGTCACGCGGCCCGCCAGGCGCCGCGCGCGGGTGTCCCCGGGCAGCAGCTCGACGAGGTCCCTCCGGAGCGCGGCCGCGCATGACGGCTCCAGCACGAGGACGGGCTCGTCGCCGGCCAGCCCCGGGGCTTCCAGGGCTTCCAGGGTCCGGCGCAGGACGCGGCGCGCCCCGTCCAGCTGCCCGGTCACGGTCCAGGTGAGGCCGCAGCAGACGGGGGCCGATGGGATGACCGCATCGAACCCCGCGGCGGCCAGCACCCGGACCGCGGCGTCGCCCACCTCGGGCGCGAGGTGGTTGGTGAAGGTGTCGGGCCACACGACGACGCGCCTCCGCTCACCGGCGGCGTCCCGCGCACCCCGGGCGCGGAATCCGTCGACGAAGGTGCGCGGTGCGAGGCGCGGGATCGTCCGCTCGCGCGCGAGCCCGGCCGCCAGCGCCATCAGCCGGCGAGCCGGCGCGAAGCCCGTCAGCGCGTTGGCAAACCGCGGCCCGGCGGGGACCCGGCGGACGAGGCGCAGCCACGACGGCAGCCGCCCCAGGCTGTAGTGGATCCGCGGCCGGATCCGGCCGCGGTAGTGGTGGTCCAGGAACTCGGCCTTGTAGGTCGCCATGTCCACCCCGGTCGGGCAGTCCGAGACGCACGCGCGACACGACAGGCAGAGATCGAGCGCGTCCCGGACCTCGGTGGATCGCCAGCCGTCGTTCGCCAGGGTCCCCGCCATCATCTCCTGCAGGAGCCGCGCGCGTCCGCGCGTCCCGTGGCGCTCCTCCCCGGTGGCGCGGTAGCTCGGGCACATCGCCGCGGTGCCCTGGCGCGAGACACACGTGCCAACGCCGATGCACCGCTCGACCGCCGAACGCACGTCCCCGCGGTCCGCCGCGAACGCCAGCGAGGGCTCGATCGCAAGCAGCGTCGGGCGCGGCCTGCGGAGGTCCGCGTTCAGCGGTGCCGGGTCCACGATGATGCCGGGATTGAGCCTGTTGCCGGGGTCCCAGGCTTCCTTCCATGCCCGGAACGCGGCCAGCAGCTCGGGGCCGAACATCCGGGCGAGGAGCTCGCTCCGCGCCCTGCCGTCGCCGTGCTCCCCCGAGAGGGTGCCGCCGTGGGCGACGACGAGGTCGGCCGCCGCCGCCATGAAGCCGCCGAGCCGCTGCTCGCCGCCGGGACGGTCCAGACCGAACCCGACCCGGAGGTGGATGCACCCCTCCCCGAAATGGCCGTAGGTGGTGCCACGCAGCCCGTGGTCCCGGAGCAGCCCGCGGAGCTCGCCCAGGTAGGCGGCGAGATGGTCCGGAGGGACGGCGCCGTCCTCGAAACCGGGCCACGCGGGGCTCCCGTCGGGGAGCCGGGCAGCGCGGCCAGCGCCGTCCTCGCGCACGCGCCACAGCACGCGTTGCGCGGCCGGGTCCTCGATGAGCCTCGCGTCAGAACCCGGCAGGCGGGTGCCGGCCGCGGCCGCGAGCCGTGCGGCGTGGTCACGGGCCTCCGCGTCGGTCTCGCCGCCGGCCTCCAGCAGCAGCCACGCGCCGCCCGCCGGCATCAGTCCCGGGTCCTGCCACGAGGCGAGGAGCTCGGCGGTGAGGCTCTCGGCCGTGAACGGGCGGGCGGGGAGCAGGCCGGGGATAGCGGCCGCCGCCGCGATGTCGTCCCCGAAGGCGAGGACGAGGAGGTGGCGGACCGCCGGGGGTCGGACGAGCCGGATCGTCGCCGCCGAGACCACCGCGCACGTACCCTCGCTGCCGACGATGGCGCGGGCGACGCTGCCGCCGCGCTCCGGGAGCAGCCAGTCCAGCAGGTACCCGGAGACGCGCCGGGGCCAGGGTGGCAGCTCGCGGCGGATGCGGTCCCCGTGGGCCGAGAGCAGGCCGGCGATGCGGGCGTCGAGCGCCGGACCGAGGGCGACGCTTCCATCCGGCGCCCCCTCTCCGAGATCCCCGACGCGCCGCCGGACGCCGTCGGTCGTGACGACCTCGAGGCCCAGGAGGTTCTCGGCCGTGGTGCCCCAGCGGACGCTGTGCGAGCCGCACGCATCGTTGCCGACCATGCCCCCGACGGTGCAGCGGCTGTGGGTGGAGGGATCGGGGCCGACACGGAGCCCGTGACGGGCGGCCGCGGCGTTGACGTCGTCGAGGACGGTCCCCGGCAGGACCGTTGCGCTCGCCCCCGCGGGATCGGGATCCAGCGCGAGGATCCCGGCGAGGTGCCGGCTCGTGTCCACGATGAGCCCGTGCCCGATCGCGTTGCCGGCGATGCTGGTCCCCGCGCCCCGCAGCGTGACCGGGACGCCCGCCTCGGCCGCCATCGCCACGACCGCCGCCAGGTCGTCCAGGTCCCGCGGTGACGCGACCGCCGCCGGGACGACGCGGTAGTTCGACGCGTCCGAGGCGTAGAGCGCGCGGACCTCGCGGTCGTTGCGGACCTCGCCGCGCAGGCTTCGCCGCAGGCGCGGCACCAGGTCCGCGAGGGCAGGCCGCAGGTCTGCGTCACGGGCGGCGGGGGCTGTGGCTCCGGGCTCCCGGATGGCGATGATCGGGGTCCTCGGTGTCGCGGGCGGAATCGACCCTGCAAGCGTACGGGGTCCGCCTCGCGGCGCGTGACACGGCGGCGCCGTCCGCGAGCAGCACCATCCGACAGCAGGGCCGTCGGCGCTTGACACCCTCGCCCTTGCGTGAGATAGTTGCATGAGCAACCACATTGCCGCGTCCAGCGCCGCGTTCCAGCCAGCACAGAGAAGGGCCCGCCATGCCGGCCGTCAGCGTCGACGACATCACGATCCTCCCCCGCATCCCCACCCCCGACCCGATCGCCGCGCGCCAGCGGCCCGTCCGCGCCCTGACCACGGCGCCGCGCGGCTACGAGGGCGAGGGCTTCCCGGTCCGCCGCGCCTTCGCGGGCGTGCTGCTGGAGGACCTGGACCCGTTCATCCACCTCGACCAGATGGGGGAGGTGGAGTACGCCCCCGGCGAGGCGAAGGGCACACCGTGGCACCCGCACCGCGGCTTCGAGACCGTGACCTACATGCTGGACGGCGTCTTCGAGCATGCCGATTCGAACGGAGGCGGGGGTGTCATCACGAACGGCGACACGCAGTGGATGACGGCCGGCGCCGGGATCCTCCATATCGAGCGGCCGCCGGAGTGGCTGGTCGCCCAGGGCGGGCTGTTCCACGGCTTTCAGCTCTGGGTGAACCTGCCGCGGGACCAGAAGTTCGCGGCGCCGCGCTACCAGGACATCAGGGCGAAGGAGGTGGCCCTCGCCACCTCGCCAGACGGCGGGACGCTGGTGCGGGTGATCGCGGGCGAGGTGGCCGGCCACAGGGGACCGGGCTCCACCTACACGCCGATGACCCTGGTCCACGCGACGCTGAGCCCGGGAGCGACCCTCCAGCTGCCATGGCGGGCGGACTACAACGCGCTCGGCTACGTCCTGGCGGGACGAGGCACGGTGGGTGCCGAGGGCCGGCCGGCGCAGCTCGGCCAGCTGGCGGTCTTCGGCCCAGGGAACGCGCTGACCTTCTCCGCGGACCAGGTGCAGGAGAGCCGGGCCCCCACGTTCGACATCTTGATCCTCGGCGGCCGGCCGATTCGTGAGCCCGTCGCGTGGGCGGGACCGTTCGTGATGAACACGCGGGAGGAGGTCATGGAGGCCTTCACCGACTACCAGGCCGGGCGCCTGGGCACGATCCCCGCGGTCCACGGCGCCCCGACGACGATCCAGGAGACCGGCCCCTCCGGGGGCTGATCCGGGCCGGAGGCGATCCGTCACGGCCCCAGCCCCGTCACGCGCCTAGGGGGTCTTGGGCGCCGGCCATCCGTCGGCGACGAGGTTGGCCACCAGCGCGGTCCAGCCGGCCTGCGCGTCCGCCCCGATCCCTTCGCCGGTGTCGCCATCGAAGTACTCGTGGAAGCGGCCGGTCGCCGTCCAGTCGGCCTCGACGTTGGTCACCACGGATTCGCGAATGGTCGCGGCCAGCGCCGGGTCAAGGGGCTCGATCGCCTCGACGATGAGGTAGTTGAGCGGCACCCAGACCGGTCCCCGCCAGTTGGAGTTCGTGCCCCGCGCCGTCGCGTAGCCGGGCTCGTAGATCACGCTCTTCGCTGACACGGAGCGCACACCGTAGGGCGAGAGGAGCTGCTCCGGGTCCCGGACGGCAGCCAGGACGCGCTCGACCCTGTCGGCCGGGACGACGCCCGCGATCAGGGGGACGAGGCCCGTGTACGACTTCGTGAGGATGAACGTGCCGTCCGTGTCCAGGTCGAAGTAGAACCCGCGCTCCTCGTCCCACAGGTTGGCGTTCACCGCGGCTGCGATCCGGTCGACGTCCGCGGCGTACCGTTTCACCGAGGCCGTGTCGCCGAGCCGTTCGGCGATGCGCCCCAGGTCGCGGGCGAAGAACGCCATGTACCCGGACGCGTCGGCCTGGGCCATGCCCTTTCCCCGCGGCAGGTTGTCCATGCCCAGGAACCCCCCGGTGAACAGGCCGTCGGGGGTGACGGCGTTGGTCTTCCACCAGTAGTCGTAGAGCCGTTGGAGGGCCGGGTAGACCTCGCGCAGGAAATCGTCGCCGGCGCCCGCATCGGCGACCTTCAGGGCAGACCAGGCGAAGACGGGCGGACATTCCACGCCCATGACCCACTCGGCGCACGGCACGTGGCCGTCCGGCTGCTGCCAGCGGTCCGAGAGGATGAAGCGCAGCTGGTCCGCGCCCAGCTGCGGGTCGATCAGGGACGCGGTCACCGCCTGGAACCCGGTGTCCCAGGAGGCGATCCAGGGGAACTCCCACTTGTCGGGCATCACGAGCACGTCGTTGGCGTCGACCTTCCCGGCGAAGGTGTCGTCGTAGCTCGAGGCGCCGTCCCAGGTGTAGAGCGCCTGGCTCCAGAGCATGCTCATCAGCGCCTGCCGGTAGACGGGCTCGTGCGCGCTGACGTCGCCGCGGAACAGGGTCCCGGCCTCGTCGGCGCGGCTGGCCAGCACGTGGTCCGCCGGCGCGAGGAGCTCCCGCGCCCGCGACTCGGCCGCCGCTGCGTCCGGCGCCTCCGCCCAGGCCAGCGAGATCGAGGTCGTCGCACCCGCCGCGACGTCGCGGTGCCACGCGAGCGCCCCGATGTGCCCGGGGCCCGTGCTCGTCAGGCCGCCAGTGCGCAGGTTGGCGTCGAGCGACCTCTTCTCCGCGCTCACCTGGGAGCTGGTGGACGGAGGCGCAACGACCGCGACCACCGACGAGGGGCCGTGCAGCAGCAGGCCGTCCGGAAGCAGCTCCACACGCTGGGCCGGGTCGTGGAACCAGCCCTTGAAGACCAGGTCGAGGTCGGCGGCCGCGTCGGTCGTGTTGATCGCTGTGGCCCTGGCGACCCCGGCATGGTCGTCGGCGCGGGCACCCTCGAGGGTGATCTCGAACTCGGGGCCGGCCGCAGGGTACTCGAGGACGGAGCGGTGATAGCTCGAGGTGGGTGTGTTCTCCGCGAAGACGCGGCGGTCGACGATCGCCTCGCCGTGCTCGCCGGACGGGTTGCTCAGGCCGAACAGGCGTTCCGAGACCCGGACCTGCTTGCCGTCCCAGAGAGCCCAGCCCAGGTTGAACGTTCCGTCGCGGGTGGTGAGCCCGCCGATCCCGTCCTCGCCGTAGCGGTACTGGGTCCGCCCCGCCTTCAGGTAGTCCATGCCCCAGCCGTTCTGACCGACCGCCTCGCGCGGCGTGCCCCACTGGCGTTCGGGGAGGTAGGTGCCCCAGCGTGTGTCCAGTCGGTCCCACGCCGGCAGGTTCGCGGCAGGGTCCGGGGCCTGGAGCCGGTCCGGCGCCTGGAGCCGGACGACCGCCAGGGCGCCCGCAGCCAGGAGGGCGACGGCCAGCACGATGAGCGCCGCCCACACGAGCGGCCGGCGGGGGAGGCGGGACGGAGGCCGGTCGGCCGGGGCATCGGTCATGGTGCCGCAACGGTAGCGCGTGGGCGACGCGCACGACCGACCAGCCGGGCCGGCCCGGGATCAGCTGTTGAGGGCCTCGCTGCGGAACGCCGCGGCGTCCTCCAGGCGTCGCCGCAGGGCTCCCAGGAACCGGGCGGCGAGCTCGCCGTCCACCATGCGGTGGTCCGCCGAGAGGGTCAGCTTCATGATCGACCGGACGGCCATCCCGTCCCCGACGGCGACGACCGTGGGGATCGCGGCGGCGACCGCGAGGATCGCGGCCTCGCCCGGGTTGATGATCGCGCTGAACTCCTCCACGCCGAACATGCCCAGGTTGGAGACGGTGAACGTGCTCCCGGTCATCTCGTCCAGCGGCAGGGCACCGTTCCGCGCCCGGACCGCGAGGTCAGCGGCCCGGTCGTGGAGCTCGCCGATCGCGAGGCGGTCGGCGTCCCGGATGACCGGCACGACGAGGCCCCCGGGCAGCGAGACCGCCACGCCCAGGTGCACCCGGCGGCGCGGCCAGACCGAGACCCCGTCGGTGCGCGAGTTGACGTCGGGGAACTCGGCGAGGGTCTGGGCCGTTGCCGTCAGCACGAAGTCGGTCACGGTCAGGTTCGTGCCGGCGGCCTTGAGCTCCGCACGCAGCGCCAGCAGGCGCGTGACGTCCACGGAGACGGTCACCGTGAAGTGCGGGCTGGCGGTCCAGGACGAGGTCAGCCGGTCGGCGATGACGCGGCGCATCCTGCTGAGGGGCCGCGGCTCCTCCTCGCCGTCTGCGGGGACGACGGCGGAGACCGGCAACGACGCGGCGGGCTGCGCGGGGGCCGGCACGCGGGACGTGGATGGCGCGACGGCCGCGACGACGGCCGCGTCGGCGGACGCTGCGAGGGCTGCGTCGCGCGCGGCGAGGGCAGCGACCACGTCCCTCTCGGTGATCCGTCCCTCCGGCCCTGACCCGTTGATCGTCCGCGGGTCGAGCCCCGCGTCGGCCGCTGCCCGGCTGGCACGGGGGCTGATCCGCAGGCGGGGGGTCTCTCCCGCAGCCGGGGCCTGGGACCCGGACACCGCGGCCGGGGACCCGGACGCCGCGGCCGGTGCGGCCACCGCGGCCGGTGCCGCCGGCGCGCGTGCGGCTGCCGCCGCGGCCGATGCCGCCAAGGCGACCGGGGCCGCCACCGCGACCGGTGCAGCCGCGGGCGACGACGGTGCAGCCGCGGCCGGCGCCTCGGGGATCGCCTCGCCCGGCTGGCCCACCCAGGCGCAGACCATGTTCACGGGGATGGTGTCACCCTCGTGGGCCACGATCCGCAGGAGCGTGCCCTCGTCGAAGGCCTCCACCTCCATCGCGGACTTGTCGGTCTCGATCTCGAACAGCACGTCGCCCTTCGCGACGTGGTCACCCTCGCGCTTGTGCCAGGCGATGACCGTGCATTCCTCGGTCATCTGCCCCGGCTTGGGCATCAGGATCGCGTGCGGCATGGCTCGGAGCCTCCTGCGTGTCGGTCGGTGCCCGGGTCGGGGCTAGAGGAGGCCCTTCGCCGCCGTGTAGATGTCGCCCGCGTTCGGGAGGAACGCCTTCTCGAGGCTCTCCGCCTGCGGGGAGATGCCGTTCTGGGCACCGATCCGGGCGACGGGGGCGTCGAGGTAGTCGAAGACGTCGTTCTGGATGCGCGCGACGACCTCGTTCACGAAGCTGCCGGAGAGCACCGCCTGGGAGGCCACCACGCACCGGCCCGTCTTGCGGACCGAGGCGAGCACGGTGTCGATGTCGAGCGGCACGAGGCTGCGGAGGTCCACGACCTCGGCGGCCAGCCCATCCTCCGCCGCGAGGCGGTCGGCGGCGGCCAGGCAGTCCGCAACGGCCGGGCCCCAGCTGACCAGCGTCACGTCGCCGCCCTCGCGGACCACGTTTGCCTCGCCGATCGGCACGAGGTGCTCGCCCTCGGGGACCTGGCCCTTGGCCGTGTACAGGCCCTGGCTCTCCACGAACAGGACCGGGTTGTTCGTCCGGATCGCCGACTTCAGCAGCCCCTTGGCGTCGGCCGGGTTGGACGGGTAGACCACGTAGATACCCGGGAGGTGCGTGAACAGGCTCTCGAGGCTCTGGCTGTGCTGTCCGCCGTAGCCCTTGCCGGCGCCCACGGACGCCCGGATCACCAGCGGGACCTCGACCTGCCCGCCGCTCATGTAGTGCCACTTCGCGGCCTGGTTGGCGATCTGGTCCGAAGCCATGAGCGCGAAGTCCATGTACATCAGCTCGACGACCGGGCGAAGCCCGACGATGGCTGCCCCGACCGCGGTCCCGCAGATCGCGGCCTCGCTGATCGGGGTGTTGAACACGCGGTCCCGCCCGAACAATTCGAGCAGGCCCTTGGTCATCTTGAACGCCCCGCCGTAGTCGGCGACGTCCTCGCCGTAGAACAGCACGCGCCCGTCACGGACCATCTCCTCGGCCAGCGCGTCGCGCAGCGCGTCCTTGTAGGTGATGGCGCCGTCGGCCGCGCGCTTCGTCTCGGGGAGGGGAGCGAACGGCACGACGCCGCCCCTGCCCTCCGGCACGACCTCCGACGTGGTGTCGGTGTAGAGCAGCTTCAGCGCGTCGGCGGGGTCCGGGTCGGTCGCCAGCGAGGCGCGCACGGCGGCCCGTGCGTTGCGGTCCTTGACGCGGCTCTCGACCGCTGCCACCGCCGCCTCGTCGACGCCGGCCTCGAGCAGCTGTCCCTTGAGGCGCTCGATGGGGTCGATCGCCCGCCAGGCCGCCTCCTCCTCGCGGGTGCGGTACTCGTTCCGCGGATCCGACAGGGAATGGCCGTAGTAGCGGTAGGTGCTGGACTCGATGAGCACGGGGCCCTGACCGGACCGGCACAGCTCCACCGCCCGGCGGACCGCCTCGCGCACGGCGAGGACGTCCATCCCGTTGACCGTCTCGGCGTGCATCAGGTTGTCGGCGAACCCGGCCGCACGCTGGGCCAGGTGGCGGACGCCCATCACCTCTTCGTCGGTGTGATGGGTCATGCCGTAGTGGTTGTTCTGGATGAAGTAGATGACGGGGAGCCCGTACGCGGCGTCGCCTGCCAGGTGGTTGGTCCACTGCGCCTGCGTGGCCCAGTTGAGGGACTCGAGCACCACGCCGTTGGCATAGGCGCCGTCACCCGCGAAGCAGCACACGACGCGGTCCGTGCGCGCGTAGCGGTGAGCCATCGCGGCACCCGTCGCGATCGGCACGCTGCCGCCCACGATGGCGTTGGCGCCCAGGTTGCCAGTCGAGAAGTCGCCGATGTGCATGCCGCCGCCGCGACCCGCGCAGTAGCCCTGCTCCTTGCCGAACAGCTCGGCGATCACGCGATAGACATGCTCCTCCAGGGCGGCCTCCAGGAGCTCCCCGCGGTTCCCGCCCGCGCTGCCCGGCACGCGGGCGCGGAGCTGCTCGTCGTCCATCGTCCGGATGGCCGCGAAGCCCTTGGCGACGGCGTCACCGTGACCCCGATGGGAGCTGGTCACGTTGTCGTCCAGGCGCAGCATGCTGCAGGCGCCCACGGGCGAGGCCTCCTGGCCGATCGACACGTGCGTGGGCCCACGGTAGTCGTAGCCCGGGAGGGCGTCGTAGCCGCCCGAGCGGAGGCGGACGATCATCTCCTCGACCTCGCGAATGGCGAGCATGTTGTCGAGCAGGTCCAGCGCCTCCGCCGAGGAGATCGTGCCGGCCGCGATCTCGCTCGCGAGGGTGCCGGTGTACGTGAACCCGCGGATGGTCCCGAGGGTCGTCTCGAAGGGCTCCATGTCGGGGCGCAGGTCGCTCTTGTAGGCCGCCGCGATCGTCATCACTACCTCTGGGTGCTTGCCGGGCGCCCGGGAGGGGTCGCGCCGTCCGTCATGCCTTGATCACCTTGATGCCGAGCCGCGCGATCGCCCGCGCTGCCCGTTCGTCGATGCCGTCGTCGGTCACCAGGATGTCCACCGCGTCCAGCCGGCCCGCGTGGACCAGCGATCGGGTCCCGAGCTTGCCGCTGTCGGCCAGCAGGATCACCTCGCGCGAGCGCCCCAGGACGAGCTCCTTCGTGAATGCCTCGCCCGGGTCCGTGGTCGTCATGCCGTCCTCGAGGGAGAAGGCGAAGGTGCCCATGAGGGCGCGATCCACGTGCACGTCCTCGAGCAGGCGGCGGGTCAGCGGCCCGACGACGGCCTGGCTCCGTTCCCGCAGCTCGCCGCCCACGAGGATCACGCGGGGTCCGCGGCCCAGCAGCTCATTCGCCACGGGGAGGCTGTTCGTGACGACTGTCAGGCGGTCCCAGCCGTGGAGGAGCCGCGCCGCCGCGAGGACCGTGCTGCCGGAGTCCAGGTAGATCGTGTCGTCCGGGGTCAGCAGCTCGACGGCGCGCGCCGCGATCCGGGCCTTCTGCGCCGCCGCCGCCATGGCCTTCACGTCGAACAGGGGCTCGACCAGTCGCCCATCGACCGCGACGGCCCCACCGTGCACGCGACGGAGGCGTCCGACCGCGGCCAGCTCGTTGAGGTCCCTCCGGACCGTGGCCTGGGACACCCCGAGTGCCGCGCTGAGCTCCTCGAGCCGGACTGCGCGACGCGTCTCCACGATGGCGCCGAGGCGCTCACGGCGGGCCGCGGCGAGGTCGAGCGGCGGGGCCGGCTCGGCGGGATCGCTCAGGCTCTTCAACGACATGAGCAGATACTAGCATGATCTTGCAAGATCTATCAACAGACCATTTCGGGGCGTGGGTGCGCGCTAGACTCTCGTTCGTCAGAGCCCACTGGAGCCTCAATGCCCGAAGACAGCGCCATCTCGCGCAGCGTCCTGGCCGAGCAGATCAAGGATCGCCTGCTCCAGGACATCCTCTCGGGCCGGTACCCGCCGCACTCTCGGATCGTGGAGACGCGCGTCGCCCGCGAGGTGGGCACCAGCCAGGCGCCGGTCCGGGAGGCGCTCCGCGGCCTCGAGGCGCTCGGCGTCGTGGAGATCCTGCCGTTCCGCGGCGCCCGGGTGCGCAGGCCCGGCGTCCAGGAGCTGATCGAGGCGTACGCGGTGCGCGCCGAGCTGGAGTCGTTGGGGGCGCGGCTCGGCATCCCGCGCATGACCGACGAGGATCTCGCGGACATCGAGACGTTGCACGCGACGATGCAGCTGGCCGCCGAGACCGGCGACCGGCACGAGGTGGCCATCCACGACGCGGCGTTCCACGCGCGCCTCCTCGCGCTGGCAGGCAACCGCACGCTCGAGCGCGTCTGGCGGTCCCTCGAGCCGTTCTCGCGGACCTACATCACCCTGGTCTCGCCGGGCGCGGACGCGCAGTGGACGGCAGACCTTCACCCGCGGATCCTGGCTGCCGTGCGGACGCGGAACCCCGAGGCCGTGGTGGCCGCGCTGCGGCAGCACTTCGACGAGGCCTCGGCGCACCTGGCCGAGGGATGGCGGGAGGATCCCGCCGGCGTCGATCGGCCGCGTGCCGTCGCGCGACCGGGGCGTGGGAGCGGCCGGACCTGAGGCGGGTCAGCCGCGGCCGAGGATCGCGAGCACCCGGTCGGCGACCCTGGCGGCGGACAACCCGTAGATGTCGAGCAGAGCGTCGTTCGGTCCCGACTGCACGTAGGTGTCCTGGAGCCCGATCCGGTCGAGCCGCGTCGGGCGATGCTCGCCCAGCACCTCGGCCACCGCGCCGCCGAGCCCGCCGAGCACCGTGTGCTCCTCGACGGTCACGACCCGGCCCGTCCGCTCGGCCGCGGCGACGATCGCCTCCGTGTCGAGCGGCTTGAGGGTGGCCACGTGGAGGACGTGCGCGTCCACGCCGCGGGCCGCGAGCAGGTCGGCCGCGTCAACGACGCGTGGGGTCTGCGTCCCGGTCGCCATCAGCGTCACGTCGTGACCCTCGCGGACCACGACCGCCTTGCCGAGCTCGAACCGGTGGCCCCCGTCGAACAGGCGCTGCGTCGCGTCGCGCACGAGGCGCACGTAGCACGGCCCCTCGTAGGAGGCGGCCCAGCGTAGCGCGAGGTCCGCCTCGACGTCGTCGGCGGGGGCGACGGTCACCATGCCCGGCATGACCCGCATGATCGCGAGGTCGTCCACGATGATGTGGCTCATCCCCGTCTGGCCCGTGAACATGCCCGCGTAGCCGGGCGTGATCTTGACGTTGGCTCCCGTCTGGGCGATCAGGACCCGGATCTGGTCCAGCGGCCGCACGACCGCGAACGACACGAAGGTGCTGATGAACGGGACCAGGCCCATCGTGGCCATGCCCGCAGCGACGCCCAGCATGTTCTGCTCGGCGATGCCCATCTGGAGGTAGCGGTCGGGGTGCGCCTTCTCGAAGATGTCGGCCCGCGTTGACGAGCCCACGTCGCCGTCGAGCATCACGATCCGCGGGTCGTCGTCGGCCAGGGCGGCCACGGTCTCGCCGAAGATCTCGCGCATGGGGCGGCCCATCGGCAGCGTCATCGGGCGCCCCCGTCCGCCGTCGCCGGCTCGCCCAGCTCGGCCATCGCGAGCTCGAACTCCTCGGGCTTGATGGCGCGCGTGTGCCAGAAGAAGTGGCCCTCCATGTAGGAGACCCCCTTGCCCTTCACGGTGTGGGCGATGACCGCGGTCGGGCGCCCGTCCCCTCGCTCGGCCTCGCGGAGCACGCCCAGGAGGGACGGCATGTCGTGGCCATCCACTTCCAGGACGCGCCACCCGAAGGCGGCCCACTTGCCGGCCAGCTCGCCCGGGACCTGGGGCGGGATGCGCCCGTCCGGCCCGTCGCCCGGCCAGCCGTACTGCTGGAGCCGGTTCGCGTCGATGATGGCGACCAGGTTGTCCAGGCCGTAGCGCGACGCGGCCATCGCGGCCTCCCAGACCTCTCCCTCCTGGCACTCGCCGTCGCCCAGCATCACCCACGCGCGCACGTCGCGGCCCGTCAGCCGGCCTCCCAGCGCCATGCCCATCGCCGCCGAGATCCCCATGCCCAGCGACCCGGTCGACATGTCGAGGCCGGGCAGGCGAGTCATGTCGGGATGGCCCTGGAGCCGGGAGTTGGCGGCGTCGAAGGTCAGCAGCTCCTCGACCGGGAAGTAGCCGCGCAGGGCCATCGCGGCATACAGGCCGATCGACGAGTGGCCCTTGGACAGGATGAAGCGGTCCCGGTCCGGCCAGCCGGGCTCGTCGGGGCGGATCCGGAGTACCGAGAAGTAGAGCGCGGCCAGGATGTCGGCGGCGGACAGGGGACCGCCGAGGTGACCGGCCCGGGCATGGTTGACGGCCCGCACCAGCTCGACCCGGATGCGGCGGGCAGCTTCCTCGAGGCGCGCGATCTCGGCTGCGTCGACACCGGCATTGTCGGCAGCATGACCGGCACCGGCATCACCGTCGGCGGCCGGACCGTCGGCGGCCGGGCCGGCGGGGAGGGGAGCGGCGGGGAGGGGAGCGGCGCCGGACGCGCTCACTCCGGGACCCTCTTCTCGTAGGAGCCCGAGACCACGGGCGGGGAGAACAGGCACAGGAGCTCCAGGGGCTCCGGACCGTCCGCCTCGGTGGAGTGGAACACGCCCGGAGGAACGTGGACGACGACGCCCGCCTCGACCTCGGCCACGCCGTCGGAGGTCACGATCCGCCCGCGGCCCGTCGTGCAGTAGATCGTCTCCTCCTCGGCGGGATGCACGTGCCCGGCGGGCTTCGAGCCGGGGGGATAGACGGAGACGCCCATCGACACCTGGCGGGCGTCGCTGTTGTGGGGCCCGAAATACGAGTACCAGACCCGGCCCGGGAGCGGAAGGACCTCGGCCTCGTCCCGTGCGACCCGCTTGATCATCGACGCTCCTCACCTCGGGACGGCGCCGACGGCGGGGGATGGTCGGCGGCCGGCGACGTACAATCGATTATCGAGGATACTCGCCGCGAGCCGTCCGGGTCAACGGGACATCGCGCCCCGACTCGAAATCCGGCTGAGACGCCAGCCGGGGCTTCGGTTCAGCTCATCCCGAGCCTGTCGCGTCCCCGCCCGATCGCGCGTTCCCCGCCCGATCGCGCCGTCGCCGGCGTCGTGTTTGTGTCAAATGGCACCCACGCGGGAACTCGTCACGGGGCGTGGTCATCCGCCGGGCGGACCACGCATGGCGAGCGGCCGCATTCCTGACACCTGCTCCCCACGGGTCGCGGGTCACGAAGCTCGTGAATAGCTCCCGTGTGAGTGGCATCTGCCGGAAATCGGCCGTGTCGCGGACCCGATCCACCAAGCGTGACGGCGCGTCGAGGGCCCCGGAACGGTCATGCCGGACGCCAGACGGTCATGCCGGACGCCAGACGGTCACGTCGCTGGCCCGGACGGATCACGCCGCTGGCCCGGACGGATCACGCGCTGGCCCGGACGGGGTCACCGAGTCTGCGGTCAACCTGGACGCGGTCCGACCGGGCACGTGGCGTGGCCGTCGAGGCGATCGTCCGGCGACCAGCCGGAGGCGCCGCCCACACCCACGCCGGTTCCCGGCCCGCACCCACGCCGGTTCGGGACCGCACCGACGCCGAACCCCGGACCGCCCGGACCCGTGCGATCATCGATCATCTGAGGCGGCCGACCGCCGTGCGGCCGCGACGAGGAGGTACACGCCGTGGCGCGCCAGCACACCCGGACCGAGGTCCTCGCACGCCTCTCAGCGACGCTCGCCGCGGGCCACCCGCTGGTCATCGGGGGTGCCGGGATCGGTCTCGTGGCGAAGGCGGCCGAGCGCGGCGGTATCGACCTCCTGATGGTCTACAACACCGGCCCGTTCAGGATGGCGGGCCACGGCTCCCTCGCGGGATATCTTGCCTACGGCGACTCCAACGCGATGACGATCGCCCTCGGCCACGAGGTCCTCAACGCTGTCGACGACACGCCCGTCATCGGCGGGATCGGTGCGGCGGACCCGTTCCGCGACACCGGGCGCCTCCTGGACGAGATGATGGCCATGGGCTTCTCGGGTATCACCAATGTCCCGACGGCCGGCCTGTATAGCGGCCCCTTCCGCCGTCACATCGACGCGACCAACCTCGGCTACCCGAAGGAGGTCGACCTGATCCGCACGTGCCGCGAGCGGGACGTCTTCACCGTGGCCTACGCGTTCTCGCCGGACGAGGCGCGGGCGATGGCCGACGCGGGCGCGGACGTGATCGGGGCGCACGTCGGACTCACCTCCGGTGGCTGGATCGGGGCCGAGGAGGCGATGGACCTGGACGCGGCGTGCGCCGCGACCCAGGAGATGCTGGAGGCGGCCCGCGGGGCACGGCCGGACGTCCTCGTCGTCGCCCACGGCGGCCCGTTCGAGGACCCGGTGTCGGTCGCCCGCGTGCTCGAGACGACCGACGTCGTCGGCTATCTCGGCGCGTCCTCGATCGAGCGCCTCCCGGTCGAGCGGGCCGTCTCCGGGGTCGTGCGGGAGTTCAAGGCGCTGCCCTTCCGCGCGAACCCGGCGGGGCGCTGAGGCTGGACACGGGAGTGCAGCCGATGCGAGCTCCCGGGGCCCGTTCCGGGACCTCGAGGCGGACGAGGCCCTGTTCGCCGCGGTCCGCGAGACGCTCCGCCGGGGCGTCGTCCTCCGCGAGGTGGACGCGAACGTCAACGACGCCGCCTTCGCCGCGGCGGTCCTGGATGTCTTCCGCGAGCGCTGGACACGCGTCCGGGCGCTCCCCACACCCCGAGGAGAGCCGATGAACCGAACCGAGATGCTGGCCCCGCTGCTGGCCAGGCGCGCGTCAGGGGAGGCGATCGTCGTCGCCGGCGTTGGCAGCGGGATCACCGCGGCCGCGGCCAGGGCCGGTGGCGCGGACCTGCTGGCCACCTACGGGACTGCCGTGTACCGGATCCTCGGCGTGCCCACCGTCCTCGCCTTCCTCCCGTACGACGATGCCAACAAGCTGACCCTGGAGCTCCTGCCCACGGTCGTCGAGCGCGCGGGCGACCTGCCGGTGGTCGGCGGGCTCGGCGCGCACGATCCCCGGCGCTCCCTCGCTTCCCTGGTGGGCGCGGCGCGGGACGCCGGCGCGTCGGGGGTCACCAACGAGCCCTTCGCGGGCATCTACGGCCCGGCGTTCCGGGCGGAGCTCGAGGCCACCGGCTACGGCTTCTCGCGGGAGCTCGCGATGCTGGACCTGGCGTCCCGCGAGGGCATGCTCACGCTCGGGTGGGCGTTCGACCCCGACGAGGCGAGGCGCATGGCCGGGGCCGGTGTCGACGTCGTGGGGACCATGACCGGGATCACGGGGTCCGGCTCCGATGCGGGAGCGATGGAGGCCTTCGCGGCGATGGTCCGCGCGGCCCGCGACGAGAACCCGGCGACGATCGTGCTCCTCCACGGCGGGCCGCTGGTCGACCCGCCGTCCGTCGAGGCGGCGCTCACGGCCACGGGCGCGGACGGCTACGCGACCGGCTCGAGCGCCGAGCGCGGACCGGTGCTCGCCGGCGTGCGGGACGCGGTGGCCGCGTTCAAGCGGCTCCGGACGACCGGGTCGCGTCCCGCGTAGGGTCGGTCCGGACCACGGCCGCGGGACCGCGAGCACGGCAATCGGTCCAGGTGCTCCGTGCCGTGGACAAGCCAGACCGCCCGGGAAGTCCGGGCGGTCTGGCCGCCGTGAAGGGTTCCGGTGGGCGGCGTCCTCAGGGCTTGAACTGGAGTTCGGCTCCGTCGAAGGTGCTGACCATCGACACCATCAGACCGTCATCGGTGATGTAGGCATCCGAGCCTTGGTACGGCACGGCCAGGAACGGGGCGTTGGCCTCCCACGTGACGGCCAGGGTGCCGCCGGTCACCTGGCGCGAGATCTCGCTGAACGTGATCCCGCACAACCCACCATCGGCGTGCGGCTTCACGAACCCGGCGAACGTCGCGGCGGCCTCGAGACGCCCCGAGACGACTGTTCCACCCGGCAGGCGGAGCTCGTAGCTGTCCGGGTACTGCTGCATCAGGCCATGCCAGTCACATGCGTTCAGGGCGTTGATGTGCTGGGCGAGCACCGCGTCCGGCGTGCGCTCGCGGACGAGCTTGCTCGACACGTCGGCGGGATCGTTGGGATTGGTGACCGTGATCGCGGTGTACTTGGCCGAGTTGGAATGCCATCCCGGCACGGCCTTGCCGTTGCCGGCGTACGCCAACGCCGCGCTGCCGAGCAGGACGATGGTGACGAGCGCCACGAAGCCGACCCTGCGCATGGTGTCTCCTCCCACGTGGGTGAGCGGATGCAGGTCGGTCTCGCCAGTGGCTCGGCGCGGTCCCGGCGGCCGGGGCATGAACCGCGTGTCTCTGCCTCCCGCAATGCGGCTACCTTGACAGACTTGGTTCCGAAGGGCAAGAGATCAACGATTATCGATTCTTCGGCTCGATGCGCAGATGGCGCCACCAAGCGGCTCCGGACGACCGGGTCGCGTCCCGGGTAGGGTTCGCGTCCCGCGTAGGGTCGGTCCGGAGCGCCCCGGGCGCCGCGCTACTTGACCGGGATCTCGCCGGCCGGGACGATCGTGCAGTCGGGGAGGCCGCGCAGGATGGCCTCCGGACCGCCCGGCGTGTAGATCGCCAGGATCCGAAGCGGCTCC
Organism: uncultured Chloroflexia bacterium; assembly: GCA_963776395.1. GTDB lineage: Bacteria > Chloroflexota > Limnocylindria > Limnocylindrales > CSP1-4 > CAIXZV01. The sequence continues at coordinate 301,793 of CAVZML010000006.1, forward strand.
CAGGTGGTGTTGATGGTGGAGTGGAAGGTGCTGTCGGGGATGAACGCCATGTCGCCGGCCCTGAGGTGCTTCGTCACGGGGTTGCCGTCGGCATCCTCCACCATCTGGTCGCCCTCGCCGGAGATGAAGTAGAGGATCTCGTCCGAACCCGGGTGGTTGTGGCGGGCGTGGCCCTTGCCCGGCTCGAGGATCACGACACCGCCCGTGCACCGGTCGGCGCCGGTCACCCGGATCTCGCTCATCCACTTGATGGAGCCCCAGTCGAAGACCTGCGTCTCGACGTCGTCCGGGGTGATGAAGCGCAGATCGGCGGCCATGTCAGCTCCTGGTGCTGTCCGGGACGGGTCGTGGATCGGCTCATAATCGATCATCGATACGGAGCCCGCAAGGCCAGGCCGACAGCGTCGAGGCGGCCGGGACCGGCCGGCGGGAGCACTGCAGAAATCGGCTTGACGTGCCCCCGGGAAGGTCCTTACCATCGCTAATCGATTATCGAACGTATTCCTGTTCGCAACCGATCCGGCACCGGGTCGTCACCGGAGCCGTGGCCAGGCCGATCCGTACGCGATGGAGTGCACTCGTTGCCGAAGCCTCTGGTCGACTTCCTGACGGTCGTCCTCAACGGCGTCACCCTCGCAGCCCTGTACTTCGTCGTCGCCAGCGGCTTCACGCTGATCTTCGGCCTGATGCGCACGACGAACATGGCCCACGGATCGCTGTACATGCTCGGGGCCTACGTCGGCGTGAGCGCGGCGCAGACGACCGACAGCTGGATCCTCGGCGTGGCGGTCGGGTTCGTCGCGGTCGCCCTGGTGGGGATCGCGATCCACCTGGGCCTGCTCGCCCGCATGGCCGGCCAGGACCTCCGGCAGGCGCTCGTCACGATCGGCCTGTCGATCATCATCGCCGACCTGCTGCTCGCCAACTACGGCGGGCATCACGTACCAGATCGCGCCGCCCGCCTTCGCCGCGGGGTCCACGCAGCTGCCGTTCGTCGTCGGCGGCACCTACTCCACGTACCGGCTGTTCATGATCGGCATCGCGTTCGCCGTGGGCGGAGCGCTCTGGCTGATCCTCAACCGGACGCGCATCGGCTGGTACATCCGGGCCGGCATCGACGACCGGGACATGCTCTCGGCGCTGGGCGTCAACGTGTCCCGCGTCTTCCTGTTCGTGTTCGCGCTCGGGTCCGGGCTGGCCGGCCTGTCGGGAGTCGTCGGCGCGACGGCGCTGTCGATCTCGCCCAGCGAGGACGGGCGCTACCTGCTCTCGTCGCTGGTCGTCGTGATCGTCGGCGGGATGGGCAGCCTGGGCGGCGCGGCGATCGGGGCGCTGATCATCGGCCTGTCCGAGCAGATCGGCCTGTTCTATGCGCCGACCTACTCGATCTTCATCACCTTCGTGATCATGGCCGCGGTCCTCGCCGTCCGGCCGCAGGGGATCATGGGGCGTCCCGCATGACGCGCGCCGATGGGCTGGGCCCGCAGCCGGACGGGCATCGTGACGATCATCGTCGTGGCGCTGCTCCTGCTGTACCCGTGGGTGATGCCCCGGTTCTGGGTGCTCTCGATCGCGTCCCAGGCGATGATCCTGGGGATCGCCGCGCTCAGCCTCGTGTTCATGGCCGGCTACGGCGGCATGACCTCGCTGGCGCAGGCCGCGCTCGCCGGGTTCGCCGCCTACATGCTGGCGCTGGCGTCGCTCCACCCGAGCACCAACGCCGTCGGGTCCTCCCTGGGTTTCGGCCTGCCGTCGATCCCGTCGGCCCTGATCGCCGTGACCCTGGCCACGCTCCTCGGTGCGCTGTTCGGCGCCATCTCGGCGCGCTCCTACGGCATCTACTTCCTGATGCTGACGCTGGCGCTCGCCGTCGGCTTCTTCTACGTCGTGCTGCAGAACTACGAGATCTTCGGCGGCCACATCGGCTTCGCCGGCATCGTCGGCCCGACGGGCCAGCCGCGCGAGAACCCGCAGTCGTTCTACTACCTGTGCCTCGCCGCCGCGACGCTGATCTACGTCGGGCTCCGCTATCTCGTCAGGTCGCAGCTGGGCCTCACCTTCCAGGGCATCCGCGACAATCCGCGTCGCATGTCGGCCCTGGGCTACCGGGTGGGCCTGCACCGCGTGGCGCTGTTCGCGATCGGCGGCTTCGTGGCCGGCGTCTCGGGCGTCCTCGGCGGCTGGTACCGCGGGAACATCTCGCCCGGCATCGTGGACCTGACGCGCACCATCGACGTCCTGATCATCGCGGTGATCGGTGGCCTCGGCTATCCGATCGGCGCCTTCGTCGGGGCCGTCGTGTTCATCCTGATCGACGTCTTCGCCAGCAGCGTGAAGGTCCTCGGGTTCAGCTTCGACGAGCGCTTCAACACCCTCATCGGCCTGGGCTTCGTGGTCATCGTCCTCGTCGCGCCCAACGGCCTCGTCGGCCTGGCCGACCGGATGTGGCAGTCGGCCGGCCATCGCTGGGGCGCCGGGGGCGGACGCCGCCGCGCCGTGGACCCGCTCGCCCTCGAGGCGGGCATCGAGACGGGCATCGGTGACCGACGTTTCGACACCGACCGGTCGTCCCGCCGCGGACGACGCATCTGCGAAACCCGAGTAGCAGCGCAGGAGGAGAGAAGAGCAGGGCAATTCACGGCTCAGTCATGCCGACCCGCGCACCCGCGCGGGCAACGGCGGAGGAGGAGGACCCATGTCTCATTCCCGGACCGGGCGGAAACTGGTCACAGCTCATGATCGCCGCAGGCCTCGTCGCCTCGGCGTGCGGCGGCTCCAGCAGCGCCGAGCAAGGTCATCAAGATCGGCGGGCTGGCCACGCTGGAGGGCCCGTTCGCGGTCCCGGGCCAGGACGGCTTCCGCGGCATCGAGCAGGCGCTCAGCACCTTCGGCAAGAAGCTCGACAACGGCAACTGGTCAGTTCGAAGGCATGGAGATCCAGCTGCTCAAGGAAGGCTCCGACGCGACGCCGGCGGTCGCGCTCGAGAAGGCCAAGAAGCTCATCGAGCAGGACAACGTCGACATCCTGATCGGCCCCCTCTCCGGTGACGAGGGCCTGGCGGTCAAGGACTACGCCAAGACCGTGCCGGACAAGACGTTCGTGAACGGGTCCTCCGCGGCCCAGGACACGACGATGCGCGATCCCGCCCCCAACTTCTTCCGCTTCTCGACCGACGGCGCCCAGTGGCAGGCCGGCCTCGGCAAGGAGGCCTTCGACAAGAAGGGCTACAAGAACGTCGCGCTCGTGGCCGAGGACTACTCGTTCCCGTACACGCAGGTCGCGCGGCTTCATGTACGAGTTCTGCGCGGCCGGCGGCCACGTGGTCCAGAAGAACTGGGTGCCGCTCGGCACCAAGGACTACAGCTCGGTCGTCTCGAACCTGCCGACGTCCGGCATCGACGCGATCTACGTCGCGCTCGGCGGCAGCGACGCCGTCAACTTCTTCACCCAGTACCAGCAGGCCGGCGGCAAGGCGAAGTTCATCGGCGGGTCCATCACCGTGGACCAGACGGTGCTCGCGACCGAAGGCGACTTCGACGAACTCCCTGGTCGGCACGATCACGGCCAGCCCGACCTCGGACAACGCGTCCGACAAGGCCTGGCGCGACTATGTCGCCGCGTACCACAAGCAGTTCCCCGACGGCCTGCCGTACCCGGGCCTGTTCGCGCTGAGCTACTACAACGAGACGGTCGGCGTTCTCCAGGCCCTCAAGGAGGTCAAGGGCGACCTCGGCGACGAGCCAGGAGAAGTTCATGGAGGCCCTGGCCAAGGTCACGTTCGATGGGCCGACCGGTCACGTCTGCCTCGACACCAACCGCCAGGCCATCGGTCCCAACTACGTCTCCGAGATCCAGGCGGGCGCGGACGGCAAGCCCGCCGACAACGTCATCGAGAAGGTCGACAACGTCAACCAGACCCTCGACCTCGACGGCGGGATGAGCAACCCGGCCTCGCCCAGCCCGTCTCCCGGACTTTCCCCGAGCTGCCCGTGACCTTCGCTACGGCAGCCGACGCGTCTGCCCCCGCCCTGCGACTGCAGGGCGTGGGGCGGCGCTTCGGCGCCCTCCAGGCCCTGCGCGACGTCACCCTCGAGGTGGCGGTCGGCGAGCGTCGCGCGATCCTCGGCCCCAACGGGGCCGGGAAGACCACCCTGTTCAACGTCGTCGCCGGCGACTACCTGCCCACGTCGGGCACGATCGAGCTGTTCGGCGACGACGTCACCACCCTGCCACCGTACCGGCGGACCCGGCTCCGCCTCAGCCGGACCTACCAGACCTCGCAGCTGTTCATGGGCCTCACGGTGGCCCAGAGCATCTTCCTGGCCATCCGCGGCGTGCAGCGCGGGCGTTTCGACCTCCGCCGCCCTCCCGCGGACGATCCGGGCCGGCTCCGGGCCGACGAGCTTGCCAGGATGGTCAACCTCGACGACGTCCTCCGGGCGCCGGTCGGCTCGTTGTCGCATGGCCAGCAGCGCCAGCTGGAGCTCGGCATGGCCCTGGCGGCCGAGCCGCGCCTGCTGATGCTGGACGAGCCCGCGGCGGGCCTCTCCCGGGGCGAGCGGACGCACCTCACGGAGCTCCTGCTGCGCCTGCCGAGGGACATCACCGTGGTCCTCGTGGAGCACGACATGGACGTCGCGCTGGCGGCGGCCGACCGGGTGACCGTCATGCACGAGGGGAGCGTGGTCGTGGAGGGGACCCCGGACGAGATCCAGACCAACAGGACGGTCCAGGACATCTACCTCGGCCACTCCGTGGGAATGGTGCACCATGGCTGACGCCGCCACGGCCGCGGTCGCGCCCGCGGTGGCGGATCCCGTCCTCGAGATCGCGGCGCTGGACGTCCGCTACGGCCGCAGCCACATCCTCCAGGGGGTGGACCTCGCTGTCGGGGCCGCGTCCCTGTCCCTGCTCGGCCGCAACGGCATGGGCAAGACCACGCTGTGCAATGCGATCACCGGCCTCGTGCCGTCGTTCGGCGGGTCGATCCGCATGGGCGGGCGGGAGCTCACCGGGCTCAAGCCCCACGAGATCGCGCGCGCCGGCATCGGCTACGTCCCGCAGGGGCGCCGGGTGTTCCCGTCACTGTCGGTCGACGAGCACCTGCGGATGGTCGCCGGCAAGAGCGCAGACGGCTGGACCATCAGGAAGGTCTACGACCTCTTCCCCCCGCTCCAGGCACGTCGGCGCAACGGTGCCATGCAGCTCTCCGGGGGCGAGCAGCAGATGCTCGCGATCGCGCGGGCGCTGCTGTTGAACCCGCGCCTGCTGATCATGGACGAGCCGTCCGAGGGCCTGGCGCCGATCGTCGTCGAGCACCTCGTCGGGGTCCTTCGGGACGTCGCGCGGGAGGGCGTGGGCCTGCTGCTCGTCGAGCAGAACATGGGCGTCGCAACCGCCGTCTCCGAGCGCATCGCGATCATGGTCACGGGGCGGATCGCCCTGGAGACCACGTCGACCGCCCTCGTGGCGGACGATGCCGCGCAGCGCCGCTACCTGGGCGTGAGCACCCATGTCGAGAACCCAGCCGCCGAGTCGGCGAAGCCGTAGGAGGTTCCTTTCCATGGCGAGCGTCGTGCTCCTCGGCACCCTGGACACCAAGGGAGCCGAGTACGAGTTCCTGCGCGATCGCGTCCGCGGCTTCGGCTGCGACGTGATCCTGGTCGACGCGGGCGTGATGAGCGACTCGGGCGCGGGTGACATCACGGCGGACGAGGTCGCGGCCGCAGCCGGCGAGGACCGGGCGGCGCTGGCCGCCGCCCACGATCGGGGTCCCGCGGTCGCGGCCATGACGCGCGGGGCCACGGAGGTGGTCAGGCGCCTTCATGCGGAAGGGCGCCTGGACGGGATCCTGGGCGTGGGCGGCTCCGGCGGCTCCTCGCTCGTGGCGGCCGCGATGCAGGGCCCTCCCGGTCGGCGTGCCCAAGATGCTCGTCTCGACGATGGCCTCGGGTGACACCCGCCCGTACGTCGGCACGTTCGACATCGCGATGATGTACTCGGTCGTCGACATCTCGGGGATCAACGGCCTGTCCGAGAAGATCCTCACCAACGCCGCCGCGGGGATCGCGGGCATGGCGGCCGCGAGCGCCGCCTTCGTCTCGCGGATCGAGCCGCGGCCGCTCATCGGCGCCACGATGTTCGGGGTCACCACGCCGTGCGTCACCACGGCGCGCGAGTGGCTCGAGGCGCACGGCTACGAGGTGCTCGTCTTCCACGCGACCGGGGCCGGCGGCCAGTCCATGGAAGCCCTGATGAAGGGGGGCTTCATCACCGGCGCCCTGGACGCGACCACCACGGAGCTCGTCGACGAGCTCGTGGGCGGCGTGCTCTCGGCAGGGCCGGACCGCCTCGAGATGGCGGGCGCCCTGGGCCTCCCGCAGGTCGTGTCGCTGGGTGCCCTCGACATGTGCAACTTCGGGCCGCGGGACACCGTCCCCGCGCAGTTCAACGACCGGAACCTGTACGTGCACAACGCCACGGTGACGCTCATGCGGACCACCGAGGAGGAGTGCGCCGAGCTCGGGCGGATCATCGCCCGCAAGCTCAACCAGGCCACGGGCCCCCTGACCGTCTTCATCCCCCTCGGCGGCGTCTCGATGATCGCGGTCCCCGGTGCCCCTTTCTACGACGCGGCCGCGGACGCGGCCCTGATCCGGGAGCTGAAGGCCGGTCTCCGGCCGGACGTCGAGGTGGTCGAGATGGCCACGGACATCAACGATCCCGCATTCGCAACGGCGATGGCCGAGCGGCTCGACGCGCACTACCGCGCGTGGGCCGCCGCGAAGGCGTAAGGCGAAGGAGGACCCGCACGTGAACGGGCAGCAGGCGCTCGCGCGCCTTCGCAGCACCCTCGACGGGGGCGGCGTGATCATGGGAGCCGGGGCCGGGACGGGCCTCTCCGCGAAGTGCGCGGAGGCCGGTGGCGCCGACCTGATCATCATCTACAACTCGGGGCGGTACCGGATGGCCGGCCGCGGCTCGCTGGCCGGGCTGCATGCCCTACGGCGACGCGAACGCGATCGTCATGGAGATGGCGGGCGAGGTCCTCCCGATCGTCAAGGAGACACCGGTCCTCGCCGGCGTCTGCGGCACGGACCCGTTCCGCCTGATGCCGGTGTTCCTCGAGGAGGTCAAGCGGGTCGGGTTCTCCGGCGTCCAGAACTTCCCGACCGTCGGCCTGTGCGACGGGCAGTTCCGCCAGAACCTGGAAGAGACGGGGATGGGCTTCGGCCTCGAGGTCGACATGATCGGCGACGCCCACGCCGCCGGCCTGCTGACCACGCCGTATGTCTTCGACCCGGAGCAGGCCGCCGCCATGGCGAAGGCCGGGGCGGACTGCGTCGTCGCCCACATGGGCCTGACGACCAAGGGCGCGATCGGCGCGACCACGGCCCTGACCCTCGAGGCATCCGCCGAGCGCGTCCAGGCGATCCGCGACGCGGCGGTCGCCGTCAAGCCCGACATCATCGTGCTGTGCCACGGCGGCCCCATCGCGGAGCCCGAGGACGCCGAGTACGTCCTGTCCCACACGACCGGCGTGGCCGGCTTCTTCGGCGCCTCGAGCATGGAGCGGCTGCCGACGGAGATCGCGATCACCGAGAACATGAAGCGCTTCAAGAGGATCGGCCGCGGGGCCGCCTGACCAGCGTCAGCCAGCCGTCACACCCGTAGGAGGTAGCACCGGTGCCCCTGAAGGAAGAAGTCCTCGGCCAGTTCCTCGGGGACGACTCGTTCCCCGTGGAATGGACGTCCGAGACCGAGAAGCTCCTGTTCTGGGTCTACGACGACCTCCATTGCCCGAAGCCGCTCAGCCCGATGTACGAGGACATCGGCGGCTGGTGGCTCTCCTGCGACCACATGTTCCGCCGCTTCGGCACGCCGTTCGCGTCGGACTGGATCTACAAGAACGTCAACGGCTACCTGTACACCGCGGCGATCCCGGCCGAGGCCGGCGTGGACGTCGGGACGCAGGAGTACAACTACACGACCCACCCGATCGTCCCCGAGGACGACGCGTACGCCGGCAAGATCGGCGCCTACCTGGGCACGGTCCTGCCCGTCTACGGCCTCAAGTTCACCGACTGGTGGCGCGCCCGCTTCGTCCCCGAGATGCAGCGCAACTTCGACTACATCGAGGGCATGCTGGACCAGAAGGACCAGCTGAGCCTGGCCGAGGTGGCCGTCCTCCTCGAGGACGCCATCGACATGCACGACCGCCACTGGAAGATCCACTGGATGCTGAACTTCGCGCAGCTCAGCGCGACGCTCAACCTCCGGGCGGTCATGGAGAAGACCCACGGCAAGATCGACGAGGTCCTGCTCGGGCGGCTCCAGAACTCGGCCAACGACCGCAACTGGGACAAGATCCGGGCGCTCTGGGAGATGAAGGAGGAGGTCAAGGGCGACGGTGTCCTGTCCGCCATCTTCGCCGCCCCGGCCGCGACCGAGATCGTGCCGGCCCTCAAGGCCAGCGACCGCGGCCGCATGTTCATCGACGAGCGGGTCGTCCCGTACCAGAAGGAGTTCGGCTGGCACGCGGTCTGGAGCCACGAGTTCATCTTCCCGAGCTTCCGCGAGGACATGACGCCGGTCGTCCAGCTGATCCGCGACCAGTACGCGTCGGACTACGACTATCCGTCCAAGATCGCCGCGCTCGCGGCGGACATCGAGGCCGCGGCGAAGGAGATCCTCGAGGGGCTCGAGGGCGAGGCGCTCGAGGAGATGCGCGCCGCCAACGAGATCAACCTCAGGATGGCGCCGCTCACCCCGGACCACCACTTCTACATCGACCAGGGAGCCAACGCCCACGTCCGCCTCGTGCTGATCGCCCTCGGCGAGAAGCTGGTGGCGATGGGCGTCCTCGACGCCCCCGACGACGTGATCCTGTTCCGCTACAACGAGCTGCGGGCGTTCGTCGGCAACCCGTCCGGCATGGACGGTCGGGCGATCGCGGCGGCCGCGCGGGCCAAGCGCGCGGCGGCGGAGACGATCCAGCCGAAGGACTGGGTCGGCACGGTCACCGCGACCCAGCTCGCCTTCCCGTACCTCAACCTGTGGGGCTTCCCGGACAAGTTCACCCGCTCGCAGGTGCAGGTGCACGGGCAGGTCAGCGGCATCGCCGGCTCGCCGGGCGTGGTCGAGGGCGTGGCGCGCGTCGTCATGTCCGAGGCCGAGTTCGACAGCCTCATGGAGGGCGAGGTCCTCGTGTGCCAGATGACCAACCCGGCCTGGCAGGTCCTGTACGGCAAGATCTCGGCGGTCGTCACGGACGCCGGCGGGACCGTGTCGCACCCCGCCGTGCTCGCCCGCGAGTACGGCATTCCCGCGGTCGTCGGCACCTCGGTTGGGACGTCGACCATCAAGACCGGCGACCGCCTCCGGGTGGACGGCAACACCGGCATCGTCGAGATCCTCTAGCCCAAGGGCGGAACCGAAGGACCGGATGTCGGCCGAAACCGCGATCTCCCGCGCCGTCCTCAGCGACACCGTCAAGGACCGCCTCCTCGAGGCGATCCTCGACGGCCGGTACCCGCCCGGGTCGCGGATCGTCGAGACCCGGGCGGCGCGGGAGTTCGGGACCAGCCAGGCCCCGGTCCGGGAGGCGCTCCGCGACCTCGAGGCGCTCGGGGTCGTGGAGATCGCCGCCTTCCGCGGCGCACGCGTCCGGCGCCCGTCGCTGGACGAGCTGCTGGAGGCGTACGTCGTCCGGACCGAGCTCGAGGCCCTCGTCGTCCGCCTGGCGGTTCCCCGCCTGACCGACGGGGACCTCGAGGAGCTCGGCGGCTACATGGACGCCATGGATCACGCCGCCGAGGCGGGCGACACCATCGCCGAGGCGGCCGCGGACGCGGGGTTCCACGGGTGCCTCGTGGGGATCGCCGCCAACGGCACGCTCTCGCGGGTCTGGGGGCTCCTCGAGCCCTACTCGCGCACCTACATCAGCCTCGCCGTCCCGGGCGCGGACCGCCGGCGGATCGCCGGGCTCCACACCCCCGTGCTCGACGCCCTCAGGTCGCGCGACGCGGTGGTGGCCGAGGCCGCCATCCGGCACCACTTCGCGGACGCGGAGAAGATGCTCGCGACGCTCTGGGTCGAGCCGGAGCCGGGCGCGACCGACCCGACGCCGGCGCACGCGCCCCGTGCCCGGGCCGGACCCGTGCCGGCCCGACCCCCGACCCGCGAAAGGACACGATGAACGCCAAGCTGCAACTGACGGAGGAGTTCTCGGCGGGGGCCGCGCGCCTCCGGGTGGACGTGGTCGGCACCGAGCCGCGCGAGCATGTGCTCGACGACCTCAGCTTCCTCAACTACCGCCTCGCAGACGTCCGCATCTCCCCGCAGGTCACGCTGGCCGATCCCGACATCGTCTGGAACCAGGATGGCGCGAAGGGGGTCGCGTACGACGGCCACACGGTGACGTTCACCGGACCCTGGCCGGCCGGGCCGATCCAGAAGGTGATCGTCGCGGTCCTCGCGCTGCGCATGGAGGCCGTCGGCCTTCACCCCTCGCACAGCGCGGCGGTCAACTACCGCGGCAGGACCTTCCTGTTCCTGGGCGGCGAGTCCAACCACGGCAAGAGCATGGGACTCATCGAGGCCGGCGTCCGGGGCGCGCTCCAGGTTGCGTCGGAGACCACGGTCATCGGCGAGGACGGCCGGGCCGTCGCGGGCTCCGTGGACACGTTCCTCGTGAAGCGCACCGAGGGCACCGAGCGTTCCGACAAGGCCGCCCCCAACAAGGGCGTGGAGAAGTTCTGGGGCGCGGTCATGCCGACCTGGGGCATGTACGAGGGCACCCCCAACATCGACCTCGTCATCGTCCCGGCGATCGACGGCAACTTCGACCCGGCGACGAACGAGCTGATCCCGTTCGAGCGCCAGTTCCAGTTCCTCCACAGCCTCCAGAACTACTTCCTCACCAACGAGCTGCTGGCGCCCGGCCACGTGATGCCGATGGTGGACGACGACGAGCTCCGCGCCAGGCGGGCCGCCTTCGTCGACAGCTTCTGCGAGCGCCCGTTCTTCTTCATCCGTGCCGCGACCCCACAGGTCCTCATGGATGAGGTCGAGGGGATCCTGTAGGGAAGGCTGGGCGAGTCCTCATGCACGGCTTCACCTATGCCCGGCCCGCGTCGCTGGCCGAGGCTGTCGCGCTGCTCGAGGCCAACGGCCCGGACGCGCGGCTGCTCGCCGGGGGGACGGACCTCATCGTCCGCCTCCGTGACGGCTCGGCCGCCCCGGCGATCGTGATCGACATCAAGCGGATCGCCGGGCTCCGTCCCGGCATCGGCGTATCGGACGGCCGTGTCGTGATCGGGGCCACGACCGTCATGACCGACATCGCCGCGGACCCGCTCGTCAGGCGGCACTTCCCGGCGCTCGCCGAGGCGGCCGCCGTGGTGGGCTCGGTCCAGATCCGGAACCGGGCGACGATCGCAGGCAACATCTGCAACGCGTCTCCGGCGGCCGACACCGCCCCGCCGCTCCTGGTCCACGGCGCGTCTGTCGTCACGGCGGGCCCGGGCGGGTCGCGGCGCATCCCCGTGGACGAGCTGTTCGTGCGCTCGGGCGTCACGACGCTCCTCCGCGGCGAGCTCGTCACGGCGGTCGAGCTGCCGATCCCCGCCCAGCGGATCGCCAGCGTCCATGTGCGGCGGACCCGGCGGCGCGGCCACGACCTGGCATCCGTGACCCTGACCTGCGGGGTGGACGCTGCTGGCGTCACCCGGATCGCATACGGGAGCGTCGGCCCACGGCCGGTGCTCGAGATCGACGAGAGTGGCATCCTCGCGGACCACGCCGCGCCGGACGAGGCGAAGGCGGCGATCCTCGAGACGATGTTCGCCGGGGCCAGCCCTTCGCCGCGCTCCATGCGGGCCGGCCCGGACTACCGCCTGGCGATGCTCCGGGTCCTCGGACGGCGGGCGCTGGCGGCGGCGATCGAGCGCCTGGCGGCGGGGGAGTGAGCGACATGGTCGAGACGTATCCCATCGAGATCACCGTCAACGGGCGCCGCCGGGCGTTCGAGGTGGCCGGCCACCACTCGCTGCTGGACGCGATCCGCGACGACCTGGGCCTCACCGGCGCCAAGGAGTGCTGCCTCGTCGGCGAGTGCGGCGCCTGTACCGTCATCGTCGACGGGCGCACGGTCGACTCCTGCCTCGTCCTCGCGGTCGAGGTCGATGGGGCCGAGCTGACGACGGTCGAGGGACTCGCGGCCGATGGGGCCCTGGCCCCGATCCAGCAGGCCTTCCTCGACATGGGCGCGGTCCAGTGCGGGTTCTGCATCCCGGGCCAGCTGATCTCGGCGCATGTGCTGCTCGCGGAACACGCGCACCCGACCCTGGCCGAGATCCAGGAGGGGATGGCCGGCAACCTCTGCCGGTGCGCGCTGCTACGAGCAGATCACGGACGCGGTCATCGCGGTCGCCGAGGGCGGGCGATGAGCGGGACGTACGCCGACGCGCCCCACGGCGAGCGCATCGGCGGCTCTCCGGCGCGCGTCGGCGGGGTGGGGCGGGTCACCGGCGACCAGCGCTACGTCGCGGACCTCCAGGTCGCGGACCTGCTGCACGCGAAGCTGGTCACGCTCGACTGCGCCCGGGCGCGGATCGTCTGCGTGGACGCGTCGGCGGCCCTCGCCCTCCCGGGCGTCCACCTCGTGATGACGGCCGACGACCTGCCGCAGCCGGTGCCGCGCTTCGGGCCGCAGTACGCAGGACCGCCCCGTGCTCGCCGTCGGGGAGACGAAGTACCACGGCGAGCCCGTGGCCCTGGTCGTCGCGGACACCCGCGAGCTGGCCGAGCAGGCCGCGACCCTGGTGCGCGTGGAGCACGAGGTCCTGCCGCCGGTCTTCACGCTCGCCGGGGCGCTCGCACCCGGTGCGCCGCTCGTGCAGGATCCTGCGATCCGCAGGAAGAACGGGCTGGAGCGGACCAACGTCCTCCAGGAGCACCGCGTGGGCTGGGGCGACGTGGACGTCGCGGCGGCCGAGGATGGCCTGGTCATCGTGGAGCACTCCTACACCTTCCCGATGGTCACCCACTTCGCCATCGAGCCGCACGCCTTCATGGCCGCTCCCGAGGGCGACGGCGTCGCGGTCTGGAGCACGATCCAGCACCCGAACTGGCTCCAGAAGGTCGTCGCCGGCGTCATCGGCATGCCGCTGGCCAAGGTCCGCGTGTACGCGCCGGACCCGGGCGGCGCCTTCGGCGGCAAGCAGCATGCCAAGCTGGAACCCGCCGTCGTGTTCGCGGCTCTGAAGGCGGGCCGCCCGGTCCGCCTCGTCCTGACCCTGGAGGAGACCTTCCAGGCCGTGCGCCGCGCCGCCTGCCGGTCCCGCGTCCGGACAGGGTTCCACCCCGACGGCCGCATCGCCTTCGAGGACATCGAGGCCGACTACCTCATCGGCGCGTACGCGGACATCGCGGACCGGGTCGTGGGCAAGGGCAGCTACCCGGGTGCCGGGCCGTACAACGTGCCGGCGGTCCGGATCCTCGCCCGCAGCGTCCTCTCGCACACCACGCCGTCCACCGCGTTCCGCGGCTTCGGCAACCCTCAGATCAACTGGGCGGTCGAGTCCAACCTCGACGAGGGCGCCCGCGCCCTGGGGATGGACCGCCTCGAGATCCGCCTCCTGAACCTCGCCCACAAGGGTGATGCGTTCATCCCCTTCGACACGCCCCGCGGACGGGGACTGGGAGCAGACAGTCCGCCTCGCCGCCGAGCGGATCGGGTGGGGGAGTCCGCTCCCGGAGGGCCGGGGCCGCGGGATTGCCCTCGGGATCAAGTCCGGCCCGACCACGGGCCTCAGCTACTCCACCGTCCGGCTCCTCGGCGACGGCAGCGTCATCGTGTTCGCCGGCACCTCCGACATGGGCCAGGGCGCCCGGACGGTCTTCGCCCAGATCGCGGCCCAGGAGCTGGGCGCCCCACTCGGCTGGGTGACGGTCGTCATGGGCGACACCGCGATCGTGCCCTACGACCAGCAGACCTCCGCCAGCCGGTCCACGGTGCTCATGGGCAACTCGGTGCTCATGGCCTGCCGATCCATCCAGGCCCAGCTGCGGTCGATGGCCGTCCGCCTCCACGGCGTGGAGGAGGGGCTGGTCTCCGTGGACAAGGGCGTGGTCCGGGTGGGCGACCGGGAGCTCACCGTGCTCGATGTCCTGAAGCCAGGTCTGGGCAAGCTGGGCGGCGAGCTCACCGGGCTCGGCGAGGTCCGCAAGGACGCGGATCCCACGCACCCGCTCTCCGGCGCGCCCGCGTTCTTCGAGTTCAACTGCACGGTGATCGAGGCCGAGGTGGACCGCGAGACCGGCGACGTGACGCTGGTCAAGCACGTCACGGTGTCCGACGTGGGCAAGGCTCTCAACCCGCTCCAGGTCCGGATGCAGGACGAGGGCGCGGCGATCATGGGCCTGGGCCACACGCTCATGGAGCACTACATCTACGACGACGCCGGCCGGATCCGGAACCTCGGCGCCATCGACTACAGGATCCCGACCAGCATGGACCTGCCGCTCGAGCTCCACAGCGAGACTGTCGAGAACGAGGACGGGCCCGGCCCGTACGGGTCGAAGGGCATGAGCGAAGGCGCGCTGCTGTGCGTCGCCTCCGCCGTCGGCGCCGCCGTCCGCGATGCGATCGGCGTCCCGATCCGGGACCTGCCCCTCACGCCGGAGCGGGTGTGGCGGGCCATCCACGAGGACCACGGCCCAGGCGGGCGGAGGGGAGGCACCGGCATGAGGTTCGGCAAGGAGGTCGGCCCCGTCGGGGACATGCCGGCCGAGCAGGTGGTCCGGGCGGCGAGCCTGGTCCGCGAGGGCCGCATGGTGTCGCTGGCGGCGGCACGCTTTCCGGGCATGCCGCTGTTCCCCGGGCACCCCCCGTTCCAGGTCCTCAACTACCGGACTCCGCGCGGGATCCGGGTCACCGGCGCCCAGCCGTGGGGCCCGGTCAACGACGCCGGCCTCGGCTACATGGCCGAGTACGTCATGGCGACGAGCCACTCGGGGGCCCACATGGATGCCCTCGCGCACATGACCGTGGGCGACGACATGCACTGGTACGGCGGCGGCAACGCCGACGAGCACCTGACCGACTTCGGGCCCGTGCACGGCGACGCGGCGAAGATGCCGCCGTTCTTCACCCGCGGCGTCCTGATCGACGCGCCGACGCACCGGGGCGTGGGCTGCCTGCCCAAGGGCTCGCCGATCGATGCGGCCGAGATGGACGCGATCTGCGCCGCCCAGGGCGTCACCGTCGGACCCTGGGACGTGGTCGTGATCCGCACGGGCTACATGAGCCTGTGGCCGGACGCGGACGCCATGGCGGCCCACAAGACGCCGGGCCCCGACATCTCCGTCGCCCGCTGGCTGCTGGAGCGCGGGGTCATCGCCACCGGCACCGACACCGAGACCTACGAGGTCCAGCCGGCGCCCGATCCCGGTCCCGAGGGCAACCCCCAGCCCGTGCACACGGCGCTCCTCATCGAGAACGGCGTCTACATCATGGAGAGCCTCGACCTCGAGGAGCTGGCCCGCCAGCGCATCTACGAGTTCCTGTTCGTCGCCCTGCCGGTCAAGATCCGCGGCGCGACAGGTTCGATGGTCGACCCCGTCGCCGTCGTCTAGCCCAGTCCGACCACTGCCAAGGGAGTCGATCCGATGTCCGCCGTGCCCGCGACCATGGAGGCCCTCGTCGTCCTCGAGCCCTCGAGGCTCGAGATCCAGGAGGTGCCGGTCCCGGTGCCCGGGCCCAACGAGGTCCTCGCGCGGGTCCGCGCCGTCTCGATCTGCGGCACCGACGCCCACCTGATCCGCGGGGACTACCCCGGGTTCTGGCCGCCGTCGTTCCCGTTCATCCCGGGGCACGAGTGGGCAGGCGAGGTCGCGGCGCTCGGCCCCGGCGCGGAGCGCTTCGGCTGGAAGGTCGGCGACCGCGTGGCAGGGACGAGCCACGACGCGTGCGGCGTCTGCCAGAAGTGCGTCGAGGGCCGCTACAACCTGTGCGAGAACTACGGCAAGGCCGGCCTCCACAAGCAGTACGGCCACAGCGTCCAGGGCGTGGATGCCACCTACGCGGTGCACGGCGTCAAGTGCGTCTTCCCGCTGCCGGCGGGCCTGTCCTTTGCCCAGGGCGCGGTCGTCGACCCGGCGTCCATCGCGCTCCACGTCGCCAACCGCGGCAACATCGCGCCCGGGGACACGGTCGCGATCACGGGGGCGGGCGCGATCGGGCTGCTCGCCGGCGACGCCTCGCTTGTCCGGGGCGCGGCCCGCGTCATCCTGCTCGAGCGCAATCCCGGACGCCTCGCCAAGGCGCGCGAGATGGGCTTCGAGGCAATCGACTCCGGCGAGGGCGATCCCGTCGCCACCGTGCGGGGCCTGACCGGCGGCCTGGGCGTCGACGTGGTCCTCGAGTGCGCCGGCGTCCCGGCGACCGTCCAGATGGCCCTCGGCATGCTCCGCCGCGGCGGGCGGTGCGCGGCCGTCGGCATCCCCACGAGCGGCGTGGAGATCGCCATGCAGCGGCTCGTCCTCGACGAGCTGGAGCTGGTCGGCTCGCGGGCGACCGCGGGCGAGATGCGCCGGGTCATGCCCCTGGTCGAACAGGGCCGGATCCGCGTGGACGACGTCATCACCCACCACTTCCCGCTGTCCGAGTATCCGTCGGCGCTCGCCACCTTCAACGACCCTGCGAGCGGCGCGATCAAGATCATCGTCGAGCCCTGAGCCGCCGCCCGCCGGCGCCCACCGTCGCCGGCCCGGCGCCCGGAGCGAAAGGATCCCGTCCCGTGACCCACGTCTTCGCCTACGACCACCGCCACGACCTGCCGCTCGCCGAGCTCGCACTCGTCATCGGCGGCAAGGCGGCGAACATCGCCACCATGGCGACCGAGCTCGGGCTGCCGGTGCCGCCGGCGTTCACGATCAGCACCGCCGCCTGCAACGAGTACCTGGCGTCCGGCTGGCCGGACGGCCTCGACGGCGAGATCGGGGAGCACATGGCGCGGATGGAGGCGCTGGTCGGGCGCCGGTTCGGCGACGCGGCCGACCCGCTGCTGGTGTCGCGTCCGCTCGGGCGCGCCCCGGTCCATGCCCGGGATGATGGACACCATCCTCAACCTGGGCCTGAACGACGAGACCGAGGCGGGGCTGGCGGCCTGCTCGGGCGACGCGGCCTTCGCGGCCGACTGCCACGCCCGGTTCCGCACGATCTACCGCGACGTCGTGGGCGTCAGCGAGGTCCCGGAGGACCCGTGGACCCAGCTGCGGGGTGCGATCGAGGCCGTGTTCCGCTCCTGGAACAGCGACCGTGCCCGCGCCTACCGGGCCCACGAGGGCATCAGCGAGTCGCTGGGCACGGGCGTCACCGTCCAGACCATGGTGTTCGGCAACCGCGGCGCCGACTCCGGGACGGGCGTGCTGTTCACCCGCAACCCGGCCACCGGCGAGAACGCGTTCTACGGCGACGTCATGTTCGACGCCCAGGGCGAGGACGTGGTCGCGGGCACCCACCGGACCGAGGACGTGCGGATCCTGGACCAGCGGATGCCGCAGGTCGCCGCCGAGCTGCGCCGGTACGCCGCGGTCCTCGAGCGCCACTACCGCGACTGCTGCGACATCGAGTTCACGATCGAGCAGGGCCGGCTCTGGATGCTCCAGGTCCGGGTGGGCAAGCGCACCCCACAGGCCGCCCTGCGGATGGCCCTCGAGATGGCCGAGGACCCGGCGTTCCCGCTGACGCGCGAGGAGGCCGTGCGGCGGGTGGCGGAGATCCTCGCCAACCCGCCGACGACCGTGACCGGGCGCTCCGACGCGGGGCCCGCGCTGACGACCGGTCTCGCGGCCTCGCCGGGCGTCGCCTGGGGCGAGATCGTCCTCACGCCCGAGGCTGCCGTCACCGCCGCCGACGCCGGGCGCCGGGTCATCCTCGTCCGCGCCGAGACCTCGCCCGACGACGTGCACGGCATGAGCCGGGCCGCCGGCATCCTGACCAGCACCGGCGGGTTCGTGAGCCACGCCGCGGTCGTCGCGCGCGGCTGGGGGATCCCGGCCGTGGTCGGGGCGTCGGGCGTGGTCATCGGTGACGACGCCGTCACCATCGGCGGGACGGCGCTCCGCCCGGGCGACACGATCACGATCGACGGCGCCACCGGCGACGTCTTCGCGGGTGCCGCGGCCGGGGTGGCCCAGGTGGTCCCCGAGGCGGCGGTGCTGCTGGGCTGGGCCCGCGAGCTCGGGATCGGGATCGAGGTCGCCGTGGCGGGCGACGATCGGGCTCCGCGCGCGCGGGGAGCCGGCAGCCGGGAGGGCGCCGGGGTGGTCGAGGCGGCCGCTGCCGCCGGCGACGACGAGTCGCGCGCCCGGGTCACGGCCGCCGACGCGATCCGCGTCCTGGTCGTGAAGGGCTACGCGGGGCCCGAGGGCATCGCCACCGCGCTCCGCTGCGACCGCGAGGACGCCGCGTCCGTCCTCGACCGGCTCGTCGCCGACGGCCTCGTCGAGGCGGCGGCCGGGTCCTTCCGGCTCACCGCGGACGGCAAGGTCGGTCGGGCACGAGCGCATCACCGAGGACATCGCGGCCTGGGGCCTCGACAACGCCCTCGCGGCCCTGGACGCGTTCCTCGTCCTCGACCACCGGATGAAGGACACCGTGACCGCCTGGCAGATGCGCGAGGTCGACGGCGCCCAGACGTTCAACGACCACGCCGACGCGGCCTACGACGAGGGGGTCCTGGCCCGGCTCGCGGCGCTCCACGTGGACGCCTCGGCATGGCTGGCGCCGCTCGTCGCCGGGCTGCCACGCCTTCGCGCCTACGGCGAGCGCCTCGACCTCGCGGCGGCCATGGCCGCGTCCGGGGACGGCAGGTACGTGGCCTCGCCGCGGGTGGACAGCTACCACGGAACCTGGTTCGAGCTCCACGAGGACCTCATCCTCCTCGCGGGCCGCAGCCGGGCGGACGAGGTGGCGGCGGGTCGTGCCTGACCGCGCCATCGGAGGAGGAGCGAGATGAGCCTCGAGGGCCGCCGCGTCATCGTCACGGGTGCGTCCAGCGGGCTGGGTGCCCACACCGTGCGCCTGCTGGCGGGGCGCGGCGCGCACGTCGTCGCGGCCGGCCGCCGCCTGGAGCGGCTGGAGGAGCTCGCGTCTGAGCTGTCGGGCGCCCCGGGGCGGGTCGTCCCGTGGCGGGCGGACGTGACCCGACAGCAGGACGCCGTCGCGCTGGTCGAGGCCGCCGTCTCGAAGCTCGGCGGCATCGATGTCCTCGTCAACAACGCGGGCAGCGAGGTCCAGGGGCCCATCGACAGCCTCTCGCTCGAGGACTTCGAGGGCATGTTGCGGGCCAACGCCGTGAGCGTCTTCCTGTGCGTCCGCGCCGCACTCCCCGCGCTCCGCGCGAGCCGGGGCATGGTCGTCAACCTGGGATCAACCGTCGTCGGCCGGCCGCCGCGCGGCCGGTTCGGGTACGTCGCCAGCAAGGGCGCGGTGGAGGCGATGTCCCGGGCGCTCGCCGTGGACCTGGGCCGGGACGGGATCAGGGTGAACTGCATCCGGCCGGGCATCGTCCCGTCCGAGCTGCGCGGCCTGACCGAGGCCGAGGAGCGGGCACGCTTCGAGACGGGCCTCCACTTCGGGCGCCAGGCGCTCTCGACCGTGGGCGATGGCCGCGACGTGGCCGAGGCGATCGCCTGGCTGTGCGGCGACGGTGGCCGCTTCGTGACCGGCGCCGTGATCGACGTCGACGGCGGGTTCACGCTGGGGGTCGCGGACGTCCTGGGGTGAGTCAGCGGCGGCGGGGTCGCGCGTTGGCGCGCCCGGCGCGCCCGACCCGCTCGCTCGGCCCCGGCCTACGGCGTGACGAGGATCTTGATCGCCCCGCTCGAGCGGTCGTTGAACGTGGCCAGCGCCTCCGCGTAGTCCGCCAGCACGAACCGGTGGGTGACGAGCTCGCGGACACGCATCCGGCCCTGCTCCACGTGCGGGATCACCCGCCGCATCTCGCCGGCCGAGGCCCTGCGATCCGACCAGCTCCAGCTCGTCGAGGACCAGGCGCTGCATCGCGATCTCCACGCCCACCGTGGGGATCCCGACGGCGGCGCATCGGCCGCCGCGCCGGAGCATCCCGAGCGCCGCCTCCACCATCTGGGGGACGCCCGCGCATTCGAGGACCACGTCCACGCCCAGGCCGCCCGTCATGGCCCTCACCGCGGCGACCGGGTCGCCGCCGGTCGTGCTCACCGTCTCGAACCCGAGGGCGGCGGCCTTCGCAAGGCGGTGGCCCCGCCCGACGACGATCACCCGCCCGCGCCCCTGATCCGGGCCGCATCGCCGCCGAGCAGCCCGATCGCCCCGGCGCCCGTGATCGCCACGGTATCGCCCGGCGTGATGCTGCCGCGGTTGGCGACGTGGAGGGCGATGGACGCCGGGTCGATGAGCGCCCCGTCCTCGAACGAGAGCGCGTCCGGGAGGGCGAAGATCGTCTTGACGCCCTGCACGACGTAGGTCGCGTCGGCGCCCTGCACGTTGTGCCCGTACTGGCGGTGGAGGCCCTGGCGCCCGTAGTTCTCGCACAGGTTGTAGCGGCCTTCGACGCACTCGCGGCACACGCCGCAGGCGTCGTGGCTGGTGCCCGCCACCCGGTCGCCGACCTTCCAGCCGAACAGCTCCGCGCCGGGACCGAGCGCCGCGATCTCGCCCGCCCATTCGTGGCCGGGGATGAACGGGAACGACGGCGGCCAGAAGCCCGGGTAGTCGCCCCTGATCAGGTGCGCGTCCGTGCCGCAGATCGAGACTGCGCGCACGCGGGCGAGGACCTCGTTCCGGCCGGGCACCGGGACGGGGACCTCCTGGATCTCGAGCCGTCCCGGAGCCGTGACGACCAGCGCCTGCATCGTCCCCGGGAGGCCGGTCACCGCGGCGGCGCGTCCTGCGCCGGGTACGTGGTGGTCGTGGGGGCGGTGAGCTTGTCGTAGAGCGCTCCCGCGTTGCGCTCCTGGATGTAATCCATCATGTATTCCTGCCCGATGTCCACCGGGTAGCGCTCCGCGAAGTTGACGCGGGCGATCGTCTCCTCGCGCGTCCAGCCCTTCGCGACGGCGACGGCGATGGCCGCCTTCCACTCGAGCATGAACGAGCGCTGCGTGGCGAGGTAGGCCTTGCCCTGGACGGGGCCGTGGCCGGGGATGACGTGGTCGATGTCGAGCGCGCGGATCCGGTCGAGCGCGGTGATCCACTGGTCCACGTCCGAGGTCATCAGCCAGGTGGTGCACTCGGAGAAGATCGTGTCGCCGGTGAACACGGCGCGCTCCTCGGGGACGTACACCGCGACCTGGCCCGGGGTGTGCCCGGGGGTGTGCAGCAGGTGGAACGTGCGGTCGCCCACCTTGAGCGTCAGGTCGCCCGTGAACACGATGTCCGCGGTGCCCATGTTCGCGTAGTAGGTCTCGCGGTCCGGGACGAGCGCGGCGCCCTCCGGGTCGTCGGTCGGGAGGGCCTCGAGCGCGTAGGCGAACGGGTCGAGCTCCGGGTAGACGGTCATGAACCGCTCGTGGACGCCCTGGTGGTGGACGATCGTGGTGCGGCCCTTGAACCAGTAGTTGCCGAAGATGTGGTCGACGTGGTGCTCGGTGTTGATCAGGTACTGGATCGGGCCGATCGCCTCGACCATGTCCCGCATCGCGACGGCCCTCGTCGGCAGCTGCGGCGTGTCGATGACGACGGGACCCGTTGGACGTCTTGACGAAGCTCGGGTTGCAGCCGCGCACCCTCGTCTCGGCGAAGATGCGGTCGGTGACCTGCTCCATGGCGGTGGAAGCTCCCCGGCTGTCGGCTACTGGGTCGCGGTGAGGCCGCCGTCCACGCCGAGGACCTGGCCGGTGACGAACCGGGCGGCATCCGAGGCGAGGAACACGACCGGCCCGGTCATGTCCGACGTGTCGCCGACGCGCCCGAGCGGGATGCGGGCCACGATGCCGGCCTTGAAGGCGGGGTCGTCGAGCAGCATCGCGACCTGGGGGGTGTCCACGAAGGTCGGGCGGATGGCGTTGACCCGGATCCCGTGCTTGGCCCACTCGGTCGCCCACTGGCGGGTCAGGGAGCTGATGGCGCCCTTCGCGGCCACGTAGGCGGAGTAGCCGGCGTTGATGCCGAGGTCGGCCCGCACCGAGCTGATGTTGACGACGACGCCGCCGTTGCCGGCCGCGATCATCGCCCTGACCGCGGCCTGGGTCGCGAGCAGCGTGCTGCGGACGTTGAGCTCGAAGATCCAGTCCCAGTCGTCACGGGGGTAGTCCTGCGCGTCGTGGAGCACCTTGCCGGCGCCGCCGCCGACGCAGTTGACGATGATGTCGAGCCTGCCGAAGTGCTCGACCGTCGCGGCGACGATGCGCTCGCAGTCGGCTTCGGTCGTCACGTCGGCGGCGAGGGCGAGGACGTCCGCCCCGGTCGGCTGCGGAGGGTCTCCGCGGCCGCGTCGGCCCGCTCCTGGGTCACGTCCACGACGGTGACCTTCGCGCCTGCGCCCGCCAGGGCTCCCGCGATTGCCGACCCGATCGCACCGCCGCCCCCGGGGACCAGGGCCACCTTGCCCGCGAGGCTGAAGGCGTCGAGATAGCTCATCGGTGCTCCCTTCCGGACGGCGCGCGCGGGCGCGGTCTCGTGCGTATCATCGATTATCGAGCATAATGGACAACGTGCCCTCGGTCAACGGAAGCCCCCGCACGGTGTCGATACCCCGCACGTGTCGGATACCCCGCACCACGCCCGCACGATCGCAGTCCGCGCTGGTGGACCCGGCCGGTCGAGTCGTCGGACTTTCGGACAGGAAGCGTGACGGCGCGTCAGATCGGGACGGCGAAGCTGACGACCACGACGGCGACCGACGACACGATCTCCACGATCCCGACGTGGACCGGCCGCAGCGGCCTCGGCCCCGCGGCCAGCCGGCGCTGGAGCACGGGCAGGGCGACCGCCCGGCCCGCGAGGCCGAGGGCGAGCACCGCGTAGGCGGCGGGGAGCGCCACGACCGCCAGCACGACGAGCACCACGTGGAACCCGGCCGACAGTGCCGCGAACGCCTCGTTCCCACGTTCCCGCAGGACCGACCGCACCACGAGGACCGACCCGATGAGGTAGCCGGCGGCGACCAGCGTGTAGGCGACCACCCGGACGATCTCGAACTCGCCCGAGACCCAGGCCGCCGCCGGGACCAGCACCAGCGCCTGCGCCACCTGGGCCAGGCTGTTCGCGAGGTCC
This sequence comes from uncultured Chloroflexia bacterium, assembly GCA_963776395.1. Lineage (GTDB taxonomy): Bacteria > Chloroflexota > Limnocylindria > Limnocylindrales > CSP1-4 > CAIXZV01. The sequence goes on from CAVZML010000006.1 coordinate 325,060, forward strand.
CGCCGGGTCCCCGGCTGCGCCCCGCGGGCGACGATCAGCGCGGCCGGAACGACGACCACCAGGATCGCGAGCAGGGCAGGAAACGAGATCGCGAGCAGGAGCCCGGGGACGGCGAAGAGGGTTCCGTACGTGGCGATGGGCGCCCGGTACTCGGGCGGACGCCGGGCCCGGGACCACGCCTGCATCGTCGCCGAGAAGAGGTAGCCGGCCAGGGCGGCACCCGCGACCACGAGCTGCCACGGGCTGGGACGGCTGGCGGCGACGCCCAGCAGCACGGGCAGGAGGAGCATCGCCCAGGCGCCGTGCTGGCGGGGCACCCAGAGCCGATGACCGGAGACGCGGCGTGGCGCGGTCGACGCGGGGCGGGGGGTCGTCGTCACCCACGAACGCTAGCGCACAACGGCGACGGCTCGCGCCGTGACAGACAGAGGGCACACCGCGGGTGCACCATCCATCTCCCAGGGAGGGTCACCAGCATGCAAATCGACCGCGACGCCTTCGACAACGCGCCGTCCGCCCCGCTCGCGGAGCTGGAGATCCTCGCCGCGTTCGAAGGGGTGCCGACGGGACCGCGGGCCGTGGAGCCAGCCCCCACGCCCGTGCCCCTGCGCGAGGTGCGCATCGCCGGGACGCTCGTGGGCGCCCTCGCGCACTTCGGCGTGGAGCAGCGGTTCGACCTGCCCGGCTCCCCGGACGGCGATCCGATCGACGCCCGGTACCGGTTCCCGGTCCCGCCCGGGGCCGCGGTCCAGGCCGTCACGATGCGCTTCGGCGACGAGGTGATCGAGGCCGTCCTGCGCGAGCGGCGCGAGGCTCGGGATCACTTCGAGCACGCCAGGGCGACCGGCCGCCCCGCGGTCCTCGTCACGGACAGCGGCCGCGGCATCCTCACGCTCGAAGCGGCCGGCATCACCCCAGGCATCCCCCTGGTGGTCACCACGGAGCTCGTCGCCCTGTCGCGGCTCGAGGCGGACGGGCGAGGGACGCTGCGCATCCCGCTCACAACCGCGCCGAAGTACCTCCGGCAGGACGAGGACCCGACCGCCGGCGAGGCCAACCCGCTCGCGGTCGCGCCACGGGTCCCGTACTCGGCATCGCTCGAGCTGCGCGTGCCACTGGACATCATCGTCTCGTCGCCGACGCACCAGCTGACATTCGGCGAGGGGGATGGCGAGCGCGTCATCGGCCTCGTCGGGACGGCGACCCCGGACCGGGACCTCGTCATCGAGACGCGTCCCGCGACCGGGGCGGCCCTCAGTGGGTCGGTGCTCCTGGGGGAGACACGCGACGGGCGGACTCCGTGGCTCGCCACCGTGATCGCCCCCGACGCGTCCCCGGGCGCGTCGCGTCTGCCGCGCTCGCTCGTGCTGCTCGTCGACCGGTCGGGCTCGATGGGCGGCCCGAAGTGGGCAACGGCGTCGTGGGCCGTCCGGAGCCTCGTGGCCGGCATGCGGGACGAGGACTCGCTCCTCGTGATCGCGTTCGACGACCGGCTGGAGCGGAGCGGTCCCGGGCTGTCGCCGATGGATGCCGCGGCCCGGGACGCGGTCGCGTCGTGGGTCCGGGGGATCGACGCCCGTGGCGGCACGGAGCTCGGTCCGGCCCTCCAGGAGGCACTCGCGACCGGGCCTGCCCCCGGTTCCCAGGCAGACATCCTGGTCCTGACCGACGGCCAAGTCGGGGATACGGCCAGGATCCTCTCCCTGGTCGAGGACACGCCGTGGCGGGTCTCCGTGCTGTGCATCGACTCGGCGCCGAACACGCCGCTCGCGACCACTCTGGCCGAGCGCGGCGGGGGCGACAGCTGGTTCCTGACCTCCAGGCCCGGGGCGGAGAACATCACGGACGCGGTGGACCGGATCACGGCCTGCTTCGCGGCGCCGGCCGTGGGCGACCTGGTCGTCGAGGCCCCGGCCGGTGGGGCCATCGGTCGGGTGAAGGCCCGGGACGGGGGGATCTCGGTCGAGGTCGGGGCGATGCCGGCCGGGGCCGTGCGCCTCGTCGCCGGCTGGACGGACGGGGAGGCCACGGGCTTCCGGGTGACCGGCGGGGCGGCCGCGGACCTGCCCGTACGCACGGGGCGCGAGCCCGCGGTCAACGCCCTCGTGGCTGCCGCGCGGATCCGGACCCTCGAGCAGGCCGAGCGGCTGGCGGACGGGGGCCGGTCCGAAGACCAGGCTCGCCGGGAGGCGGCCCGCGCGGGCATGGCCCCGGCGACGCTGGCGGCCACGGCAGACGTCTACCGGCCCATCGCCGGTTCGGTCCACGCGGACCCCCTCGTCGAGGCGCTGCGGGCCGAGGTGGTCCGCCTCTCGCTCGACGGCCGCGTCCTCAGCAGCCGGACGGCGTTCGTGGGCGTCCGCAGCAAGGCCGGCCGGCGCAGCAGCGAGCAGGTGGACGTCCCCTCCGCGCTGCCGGAGGGCTGGGACGAGCCCGGGATACCCACGTTCGCTCGGCTGGCGCGCAGCAGGATGCCGTCACCGTCCGCCTCGAGCGGGGCGTCCGTCCAGCTCAGGATGATGGCCACCGGGCCGATGATGCTCGCCGAGGATGCCTTCGACGCCGGCGTCCCGGCCCCGCCTGCCATGACGAGCCGCCCCTCCCCCCGAGCCGCGCGCTCAGGTCGCCCGTCCGCCCAGCAGGTGCCGCCGGTCGTTCTCCGGTTCGCCGTCGGGGACCTGGTTGCCGGCACCGTGGTCCCGGCACCCGTGGGCACCTGGTCGTCCGTCCGGGTCTCCGGCACCGTCGGGGACACGACGGGCGCCTACCTCGTCATCTGGACGACGGATCGGACCCGGCCGCTGTTCCGGGCCCGCCTCGCCGACCTCCTCGCGGCGGAGAGCGGCCGGCGAGCCTCGCCTTCGCCGCGGGCGAGATGATGTCGCTCGCGATCGAGGGCGGCGCGCTCAGCACCGGCGAGCTGGTGGTGGAGCTGGTGTCGTGAAACCGGAGCCGGGTCGGGACGGCCCCGCGTGAAGGAGGCCGCCGCTGCCTGATTTCCGCGTGGTGGCGCCCCTGGGCAGGCCCCATGCGCTGGTCGCCCACGTGCCGCATGCCTCGCAGGTGATCCCGGCGGACCTGCGGGCCGGGCTCCTGCTCGACGACGCGGCCTTGGCGCGTGAGCTCGTCCGAGTCACGGACTGGCACGCGGACAGGCTGCTGGCCTGGGTTCCGGACGCGGGCGGCACGCTGCTGGTGAACGGGACATCCCGGCTCGTCGTGGACCCGGAGCGCTTCGCGGACGACGCGCTGGAGCCGATGGCGCTCGTGGGACAGGGGGCCGTGTACACCCGAACCACCGACGGCCGCCCTCTCCGCGCCCCGGACGAGGTCGAGCGTGCGCGCCTGCTCGCGAGGTACTTCGACCCGTACCATGCCGTCCTGGCCGGCCTCGTCTCGGATGCGCTGGAGCGCTTCGGCGAGTGCCTGCTGCTCGACGGCCACTCCTTCGCCACGGAACCGCTGCCGTCGGAGGCAGACCAGTCGCCGGATCGCCCCGACGTGTGCGTCGGGACGGACCCGTTCCACACGCCCCCCGAGCTCGCGGCCGCGCTTCGTGGGGCGCTCGAGGCGGAGGGCTTCCGAGTGGAGCTCGACCGTCCCTTCGCCGGGTCGCTGGTCCCCCTCGCGTTCCACCGCCGGGACGCCCGCGTGCGGTCCGTGATGCTCGAGGTCCGCCGCGGCCTGTACTGCGACGAGCCGAGCGGCGCCCGCAGCCCGGCGTTCGGCCAGCGTCGCCGCCCGTCTCGAGCGGGCCGTCAGGGCGGGGCTCGGGCTGCGGCGCTCAACCGCCGCAGACTGAACAGCCCTGCCCGATCCGGGCAAGGTACGCTCGATCGATCCGACCCCCGATCATCGCGCGGCCCGGCGTTCCTCGAGCCACCGTCGGCCGGCAGGGAGCACACTGTGTCGATGAGCGCCCCATTCGAGCCTTCCGGGCCCCTTCTCACGAAGCCGTCCGCGCCGCGCGCGTTCCACGTGATGGCCAAGCCGACCGGGGCGACCTGCAACCTCGACTGCGACTACTGCTTCTTCCTGTCCAAGGAGATGCTCTATCCGGGCAGCCGGTTCCGGATGGCCGAGGAGCTCCAGGAGCTGTACCTCCGCCAGCTGCTCGAGGGCCACCGGAATGCCCCCGAGGTCGTGGTCGCGTGGCAGGGCGGCGAGCCGACGCTCATGGGCCTCGACTTCTTCCGCCGCTCGGTCGCGCTCATCGAGGGGCTGAAGCGGCCCGGCCAGCAGGTCCTCAGCACGCTCCAGACCAACGGGACGCTGCTCACCGACGAGTGGGGCGCGTTCCTCGCGGAGCACCGGTTCCTGGTCGGGATCTCGATCGACGGCCCCAGGGAGATCCACGACACGTACCGGGTCGACAAGGGTGGCAAGCCGACCTTCGACAAGGTCATGCGCGGCCTGGACGTGCTGCGCCGCCACAAGGTCGACTACAACGTCCTGACCACGATCCACGCCGCGAACGAGCACCGCGGACGCGAGGTCTACCGCTTCCTGCGCGACGAGTGCGGCGCGGAGTACATGCAGTTCATCCCCATCGTGGAGCGGGCGACACCGGAGACCCTGGCCGCCGCCAACGGGGGCTGGGGGGACCGGGGCACGCTCCGCCCGCTGTACGTCCTCGACGGCAGCCTCGTCACCGACCGGACGGTCAGCCCGGAGGGCTATGGCCGCTTCCTCGTCGACGTGTTCGAGGAGTGGGTGCGGCGCGACATCGGGACGGTCTACGTCCAGATGTTCGACACCGCCCTCGCCAACTGGGTCGGCGAGCAGGGCGGCATGTGCGTGCACGCCGAAGACGTGTGGCCTTCAGCTCGCCCTCGAGCACAACGGCGACCTGTACTGCTGCGACCACTTCGTGGAGCCACGGTTCAAGCTGGGCAACATCCGCGAGCTGCCGATGCTCGACATGATCACCTCGGCCCAGCAGCGCACGTTCGGGCAGGACAAGCACGACACGCTGACCCAGTACTGCCGCGACTGCGACGTCCGCTTCGCGTGCAACGGCGGCTGCCCCAAGGACCGCTTCGCGACCTCCCCGTACGGCGAGCCCGGCCAGCACTACCTCTGCCCCAGCTACAAGGCGTTCTTCCACCACGTGACGGGGCCGATGGAGACGATGCGCGATCTCCTGCGGGCGAACCGCTGGCCCGGCGAGCTGATGGCCGCCTACGCGTCCGCGGACACCGGGCGCGGGCGCAACGACCCGTGCACCTGCGGCAGCGGCCGCAAGTGGAAGCGCTGCCACGGCGACGTCGCGGCGCCGGCGACCGCGAGCCCAGGCTCGACGAACCCCGGGTGAACCCCGGCGACGCCTCCGACCACACCCCAGCGACCGGAGGATCGAGCATGTCCGCGTCCCAGCCCACGATCACCCTCAACAACGGCGTCGAGCTGCCCGCCCTCGGGTTCGGGGTGTTCCAGACGCCGCCCGACGTGACCCAGGCCGCCGTCGAGGAGGCGCTCCGCGTCGGCTACCGCATGGTCGACACGGCCGCGTCCTACCTGAACGAGCGCGAGGTCGGTGCGGCGATCGCCGCGAGCGGCGTGCCGCGGTCGGAGCTCTTCGTCCAGACGAAGCTGTGGGTCAGCGACTACGGGTACGACGCGGCGCTCCACGGGTTCGACGTGAGCACCCGCAAGCTCGGGCTCGACACCGTCGACCTGTACCTGCTCCACCAGCCGCTGCCGCAGGCGTTCGACACGACGGTCGGCGCCTACCGGGCGGCCGAGCGGCTCCTCGCCGAGGGGCGCGTCCGGGCCATCGGCGTGTCGAACTTCAGCACGGCGCACCTCGACGCGTTCCTGCCGCAGGTCGACGTCGTGCCGGCGGTCAACCAGGTCGAGGTGCACCCCTACTACAGCCAGCCGGCCCTGCGGGCGCCCCACGGGGAGCTCGGCATCGTGACCCAGGCGTGGTCGCCGCTCGGCGGCGTCTACGTCTACCGCCCGTCGGATCCCGCGCGCCGAGCGAACGCCCTCGCGGATCCGGTCGATCGTCGGGCATCGCGAGAGCGCACGGCAAGACGCCGGCGCAGGTCGTGCTGCGCTGGCACATCGACAGCGGCCGGTCGGCGATCCCGAAGTCCGTCCGGCCCGAGCGCATCGCCGAGAACCTCGACGTGTTCGGGTTCTCGCTCACGGCCGGACGAGGTCGCGGCGATCGACGCCCTCGACACGGGGGTACGCGGCGGGCCGGACCAGGACGCGATCGACTTCCGCTCGTTCGGGCGCACGATCCCCGAATGAGCGCGATGCGCCCGGGGCCACCCGATCAACGATCGCACTGGCGGATCCCATGCTGATCCGCAGCTGATGCGCCATCCACGTGGCTGAGCGCTGACGCTCCGGGAGATCGTGATTGAGCAGTTCGTGCGTGCCCCGTGGGATCGACCATGGTGGCCGGGTTGGCCCGCCGTGCCATCGTCCTCGCAGTGACGTCCCCTACTTCAGCAGGGCGTACGAGACCTTGAGGCGGACCTTGTACACGACGCCCGATCCAGCGGCGACGACGTAGCCGCGAACGTAGTGCCCGGACCGGTTGTAGGACGTCGACAGGGTCTTGGACGCCCAGGCGGTGGAGTACCCGACGCCCCTCCAGGAGGTCACGCACGACGGGTCGTAGTAGACCAGCGCGCACTCGCGGAAGTCCTGGCCGCCGATGCTGATGCCCGGCGTCCCCGTGCTCTTGCCGTAGGCCTGGAACGAGAGCGCCTTGTAGACCGTCGCCGAGGGGATCGTGAACTGCCAGATCCCATAGGAGCTCGTCTTCTTGACCGCCTGCGACACGGTCTTGTTCAGGTAGGTCGTGTAGGTGTACAGGCGCTTGCTGGAGATCGTCGCGTAGCTCGTGAGCGAGCGCGTGTGACCGGTGCGGTCCTTGAGCGTCTGCACGATGCGGTACTTGCCGGTCGGATACATCGTCCCCGACGAGCTGCGCCCGGTCCACGTGTACTTGTAGGTGGTCGTCTTCGTGCCGAGGCTGATCGTCGGCAGCTTGCTGCCAGTTGGCCGGTAGATCGCCACGGAAACGGTCGCGGGCTCCTCGAGCTTCGCGCCGATCCCGATCAAATCCTTGTACCCGTCCTTGTACGGGTAGAACGTCTGCGTCGACGGCATCGTCGGCGTCACGGCAACGCCGGTGTCCGGGAGGACCGTGACACCGACTCCCGCGAGCGACGGCGCGAAGTCCGGCGCACCCGAGTATTCCCCGATCAGGTAGCGATCGCCAGCGGCGAGCTTCGTGGTCAGCGATGCCGTGCGCACCGTGCCTGTGACATTGACGGACTTGAGGACGGCGTTTGTCTCGTAGTCCCAGATCGTGAGCGTGCCGCCGGCCAGGCCCGTCGGCCCGGTGACCTTCGCCGTGATCGTCACCGTCATGTCCGTGTAGATCCTGGAGCTGCTCGCCGTGATGGTGGTGGCCGTGGTGTCGGCCGCGGTGAAGGAGTACTCGTCGGAGGCGGCCGTGGCATTGCCGGACATGCTGTAGAACTCGGCCCTCGCGTGGTGGACGACGCCCAGCGACACACCACCATAGATCCAGGACTGCGCGACCGTTGCCCCGTTCACAAGGTCGTAGCGACCCAGGTAGGTGTCGTCCAGCCACATGTCCACGATGCCGTGATCGGGGCCAGGCGATACGGTCGCCCGGACCGAGAACTCCTGGCCGACCGCCGGCTGCGCGACCGAGGTGTCCACGGTCACGGTCGTGGCGATCCGTCCGTGCGCCGTGAGCGTCAGCGCCGTGAGCGACGGGACGTAGGCGTCGGATGTCACCGTCGCCGACGCCGCGAGCGTGCCGGCATCCGCGGGATGGACCGCCACGTCGTACGAGCAGGACGCGCCCGCCGCGAGCGTCGTGCCGGAGCACCCGTCATTCCCGATCGACCACGACGATGACGCCGCTCCCGTGATCGCGAGGCTCGTTACGGTGACCGGGGCGGTCCCGACGTTCTGGAGCGAGCGCGTCGATGTCACCGTGGCGTCGGTGGCGACCTCGCCCGCGTCGTAGTACGAGGGATCGCCGAGGAGCGCCCCCACCGGGACCGTCGAGTGGAACCGGAGGGCACCCTGCCATCGGCCCTGGAAGTCGCCGGTGCACTGCAGGTCGAAGTCCACGGCGAGGACGGCGAGCTTGCCATCGCCCCCGTACGAGACCTCGTGAACCGTGAAGCTGGTGCTCGTGGTGCCGCAGCCGATGCTCCCGCCGAAGCCGACCTCGCCGCGCGCGCCGGCCACTGCGCGTCGAGATAGGTGCCCGGCGTGATCTGCTCCCCCGAGACGCCGCTGAGCCAGATCCACTTGAGCGTCGGCGTGCCGACCTGGACGCCGGTGACCGGGCCATCGAGGGCGACGAACTCCCGGTCCGCGGACGTGGCGACCGGCTCGTTGGCCAGGTACCACGCGGACGGGACCTCGACCGCACTGACGAGGCTCGGCGCGACCGCCGGCGCCGCGCCGGTCCCGAGCAGTGCGAGCGCGACCGCCATGACCGCGATGAGTCGCGTGCGAGCCATCGTGGCCCCCTCCCTCCGGCTGCGGCGCAGCCCTTCGCGAGATCGTACGAGGGGAGCTCCGGGTCGGACGGGTCCGGTGGGCTCGCCGTGTGCGTGCCGATCGGCCTGCTGCGATCCACCGTCGCCGTCGTGCCCGCCCGCGACGACTGGCCGGCGGTCGTCGCCGCCTACCTCGACATGGCAGAGCGACGCACAGGAAGCACAAGGACGCCACGCGCCTACGGGTCGGCCATCCGTGCCTACGCCGCCGCCGTCGGCGACCTCGGGGCCGCCACGCCCGCCACCGTGACCGTCTGGGCCTACGCCCCGGGCCATCGGGCCGGACTCCCGCCGCGTCCACGGTCATCGTTCGCCTGGCCGCCCTGCGCGGCCTCTACCGCTACGCCGGACGGGTGGGCGTATGGCATCGGCCGAACCCTGCGGACGACGTGGACCGTCCCCGCCTGGCGCAGCCGACCCCGAAGGGGCTCGACGCCGCCGGCCTCCGCCGGCTGCTGGTCGCGATCCCCACCACGACCTCCGGGCTGCGCGACCGGGCGATCATCATCACCGTCGCGCTCGCCGGGCTGCGCCGCGCCGAGGTTCTCGGCTTGCGAGCTCGAGACGTGGCGACCGACGGTGGTCTCGTGACGTGGTCGGCCCGCGTGAAGGGCGGCGAGGTCCGTTGTCGCGAGCTGCCGGGGCCTGCATGGTCCGCGATCACCGCCTACCTCGAGGCCGCCGGCCGCCCGTTCGCGAGCTGGCACCCGACGCCCTGCTGTTCCTGGTGAGCGGGCAGGGCTTCGCCGCGAACCTCGACCGCTACGCCCGCCGGGCCGGGCTGGGGCACCTGACACCCCATGGGGCTGCGCCACAGCGCCGCCAAGCTCCGCCGCGCCACCGGTGCCAGCCTCGAGGACGTGCAGTCGCTCCTGGGGCACCGGACCCTCGCCACCACCTCCCGCTACCTCGCCCGCCTGGAACCGGAGGCAGATCCGGGTTGGGTCGTCGCAGCCGCGGCGATTGGGCTCTGAGGAGAGAAGCGTGGGCATCTTCATCGCCGGGATCGTGGTGGGTGCCTTGCTGTACTCACAGGCAAGGCCATGGAGTACGACGAGCGCAAGGCTCGGGAGAAGCCGCCCCGACCCAAGGCATCGCCGCTCGTCACGGTGGCGTGGATCGCCGGGATGGTCGCGTTCGCGTGGTTCATCGGGTTCGCGGTCTTCAACTGGTTCTAGGGGGGTGGTCGGGGGTGGGCGTGGTCGAGGGGTGGGCGTGGTGATGCCCGCAGGCGGATGGCCCAGGCCCCGGGGAGCTGTCTGAGCCGTCCCTGCATTGCCCCAGGTCGCCACCGGGAACAGCACGTCTGGCCTGGGGCAGGAGCGACCTCCCCGAGGCGTCGCTGCTGGTCACCCCCCACTTGTCGAGCATGGCCGGCGCTACGGCGACGATCTGATCCGCATCGAGCCCCGTGGCCGTCCTCGCGGCCATCCCGCGACCGGCGGAGGTGACCTACCCCCCACCCTCGGAACTTTCCGCGACTCGTTGTTGGTGGTCGAGCGGCATCACGATGCCGCGCCCGTCCAGAGCCGCCGTGTCCCTGCCTTGGCGTAGAACGCGGGACCCGCGAATGTCCACCCTCGAGGCACTGCCAGATAAGCGGCAGTTGAGCGGGCAACCCTAACCTTCGCCTCGGCCCCGGCTCCGGGCCGCCCTGGGTCGATCCCGTCGGTCGAACACAGAGCGGCCCCGGCGAGCTCACGGACGGGCGACCGGCGTCACTCGTCAGTCTGGATGTCTTCCGCACTTGATGAGTCGAGGCCTCGGAGCCTGTTCCGACTCTGGCCTGCCCGCTACACATCGAGATAGGATTGCTTCGATGGGCGTGCGGTCTTGGATCGTTGGATTGTTCGCGCCGGGTCGCCGCGCCACGCGCCGGACCCTGCCGCCTCGGGCGGAGCGTCGGCTGGCGGCCAAGGATCGTCATCGGCAGGATGGTGGGCCGCTGTGGACTGAGTCCGACCGCCATATCAGACGACGTTGGCTGGTTCGTAAGGGTTACACCAAGTGGTTCACGGGGTTCGTGACTGTGATGGACGACGACGACCCCTCCTTCGAGAACGACGGCTCGGAGCCACGAGCTGATGAACGTTGACGGGAACTCAGGGCATCCCTTCTACCCCGAGCTGACCCGCCTCCGATCCGAGGCGGTACGCCATGCAAGGGAAATGCCAGTGGTCGAGAACCCGGGCGTTGGCGGCTGGGGCACCCTTCCTCTGGCGCTCTCGAGGTCAAGGGCCGCGACCTGACCAGACCGCCCAGAGGTGCAAACATGGTCAGGTTCCGCGACAACCAGACCGACCACCATCAGCTCAGTGGTGCGTGTCAGCTCCCACGGGGGCCCAGCGTGGGGGAGGCCTGCCCAAGGTGCGGCCCAAGGCTGACCAGGTGTGAGCGCGGAGGTGACCAGATCCGCCCATTTGCTGCACGCAAGTGCCCACCCGCCTGACCAGTGTTGACCCCATCTTGGGATCGGTCCGCGACCTGGTACGTCTCATCGACCAGCTCCAGATCCTCTTCGGTCGTCCGGCGATCATGAGCAATGGGCGGCTGCGCGGCCGCGATCACGTCCGAGGCGTTCCCCGCCGAGGTCCTCAAGGGATCAGCGAGGCGACCCGTGGGCTCGCGGGCGCACCAGCTCCTGCGGCATCGCCCTTGCCGCGCCTGCGCCGTCGGCCCGAGAACTTGTGAGCCTGGACGAACAAGGACCGCTTTCGGGCACCGGCTCGGGCGGCGTCATCCTCACCCTGACCGACGAGCCGGCATCCACATCCGCCTGGGCGTCGCTCCGGCCTGCGTGTTCGTCGTCGATGCCAAGCGGTACGAGGGGCTCATCCGTATCCGCGATGTCGGCGGGCTGTTCAGGACCGACGAGCGCCTGTACGTTGGACCTCGTCACGCTAGGCCAGATCCTCGGACGATGACGGCATCGGCTCGCCGGCCCGTCTTCTCGCTTCCGCCTTGCCGCAGAGATGACGACCGGACCCGTTGGGGCATACCTCGACGGCTCCGCCCTCCTTGAAACCTGGGGCTGCCAGGCGAGGCCGGCGAAACCTCTGAAGTCCCCAGTCCGCGTCCACATGGACCCCGCGACGGCCGAGTGGCCTACATTGGCACCGGGGCCACGCAATCACCGTTCGTTGGTCCGTTGGCAGTCGCGTGAGGGAGAGATGAACCCAGTAGAAGGTCTTGATCCAAGCGCCGTCACTGCCATCGCGAGCGTAGGCCTGAGCGTGGCTCTCACCGTGGCTGTGATCCAGGCGTGGTAACGAACGCGCATTGGCCGTGTAAGCACCAAACTGGATGCCCCACCGATCACGGATCGTGTTGCCGAGCTCGCAAGACAGCTCAACGAGTCGGCCAAGAAGCTCGATGTACTGCTGGGCGAGTTGTCCACGGTCGCGAGGGAACGGGCTGCTGACGTGGTCGCGCTCGAGACCACGATCTCCGACCTGAAGCAGCGGCAGCTCGAGAAGGAGGAAGAGATCGCCGTGCTGGCGGGCGTCAAGGTCGATGTCGCCGAGGTGTTCGGCCGCAAGCTGGCCGACATGGAGCGCCGGGCGGCCGTCCTTGGGCGCAACAACATGATCATTGGGGCGGTTGCCGGCGGCGTGGTTTCGCTGTTGCTCTGGCTGGCGTCTGTCGCATTGGATCTCCAGCAACAGCACGTCAACTACGCTGCGCCCAGACACCACCTCGGGCGGTTTGTGGTCGCGTAGCCCCTAATAATGGGTGCCTACGCCGCTCAGCGGTTCAAGCTTGGAGGGGCCGACCCTACACCGCATGGGCCCCGGGCACCCCATGAACCCCGTTGAACACCCGGTCGCCGCCAGGCAAATGGCGGGACCCGATCCGGGACCTTATCGTGTCGCGTCGGGTCGTCTCGGGGCGGCCCGAGTCGGGGCCGTTGATCAGGAGATGGGGTGGCCAACGGGTCTCGAACCCGTAACCTTCGGAGCCACAATCCGATGCTCTGCCTATTGAGCTATGGCCACCATGCCGTCCGCGGCCTCGCACGTCGAGCGCGCGCCCACGGGGCGACGCGCAGTGTACCCGACCGACCGCCACGGGGCGGCGACGGCGAGGCGGCGACGGTGTCCGTGCGAGGCGGCGACGGACGGTCGGCGACCAGCGGGACCCGGACGGGCGTTACCGGTCGGACAGCGGCAGGTACGGGCGCTCCGGCGAACCCGTGTAGAGCTGCCGCGGCCGCCCGATCCGTGAGTCCGGGTCGTGGAGCATCTCGCGCCACTGGGCGATCCAGCCCGGCAGGCGTCCGATCGCGAACAGCACCGTGAACATGTTGACGGGGAAGCCCAGGGCGCGGTAGATCAGCCCGCTGTAGAAGTCCACGTTGGGATAGAGCTTCTTGGACACGAAGTACTGGTCGCTGAGGGCGACGCGCTCGAGCTCGAGCGCGATGTCCAGCAACTGGTCCCGGGTCCCGAGCTTGGCCAGCACCCGGTCTGCCGCCTCCTTGATGATCCGGGCCCGCGGGTCGTAGTGCTTGTAGACGCGGTGCCCGAACCCCATCAGGCGGAACGGGTCGCTGTGATCCTTGGCCCGGTCGATGAACGGGGCGACGTCGCCGCCGTTGTCCGCGATCTCCTGGAGCATCTCCAGGACCTCCTGGTTCGCGCCGCCGTGGAGCGGGCCCCACAGGGCTGCGATGCCGGCCGAGATCGATGCGTACAGGTTGGCCATGCTGGAGCCGGCCATGCGGACGGTCGACGTGGAGCAGTTCTGCTCGTGATCGGCGTGCAGGATGAGGAGGATCCGGAGGGCCCGGGCGGCGTCGACGTCGACCACGTACGGCTCGGTCGGGACCGAGAACATCATCCGCAGGAAGTTGCTCTCGTAGTCGAGGCTGTTGTCGGGGTAGACGAATGGCTGCCCGATCGACTTCTTGTGCGCGAACGCAGCGATCGTGGGCATCTTCGCGATGAGCCGCGCCGTGGTCATCTCGACGCCCTCGGCGTCGTGCGGGTCCGACGACGACTGGTAGAACGTCGACAGGGCGGCAACCGCCGAGGTCAGGATGCCCATCGGGTGGGCATTCATCGGGAAGCCGTCGTAGAACCGCTTGAACTCCTCGTGGAGCAGCGTGTGCCGCGTGATCTGCGTGGACCAGTCGGCCAGCTGGCGCTCGGTCGGCAGCTCCCCGTAGATCAGGAGCCAGGCCGTCTCGAGGAAGGTGGACCGGTCCGCGAGCTGCTCGATCGGGTAGCCGCGATAACGGAGGATGCCGGCGTCGCCGTCGAGATAGGTGATCGAGCTGCGCGTCGACGCGGTGTTGGCGAACCCGTAGTCGAGGGCGGTCACGTGGCCGTCGCGCAGCAGGGAGCCGATGTTGATCGCCGGTTGCCCGGCGACGCCCCGCTCGACCGGCAGGACAAGCACCTGGTCGCCGATCCGCAGCTCGGCGGTCTCGAGGTTGGCCGCCTTGTCGGCAATCGTCATCGCTGTCTCCTCCGGGTCAATTCGCGCTGATGTCGGGGCTGCGCGTCCGATCCCCGCGTCGTGGTGCGTAACGTTCGCCCCCGGTCGCCCGGGTGGGGAGGGCCGTAGGGCTCAACAGTTGGGGGACCCGTCGGCGGTTGTGCCGGATGTCCGGCCGCGATGTTACGACCCTGTGCGGTCCGGTGCCCAACGGCGCGGACCGGTGCGGTCGCTGGTACGAGGGTAGGGTCCGGTCGGGACCATTGCGCCCCGGCGCCCGGCCCGCCGCGTGACGGACGATGGCGCCGACGCCGGTCCGCGGCGCCTCGCCCCGCTCGAGGCTCAACCCTCGCATGACCTCGCTCCCCGTCCGGCCCAGATCGCTGCGGGCGCTGTTCGCCCTCGTGGCCAGCGCCGCCAGGCTCAACCGAACCGCGCTGGCAGTCGCGATCGTGTTCGGCGTGAGCTCGATCGGCCTCGTGGCAACCCCCACCGCGTACGCCTGGGATGCGAACACCTTCAGCAGCGCGTCCGAGTCACAGCTGATCTCGCTCCAGAACCAGGCGCGCGCCTCGGCCGGGCTGAGATCGCTCAAGCTGAGCTCACCGCTGCGCACGATCGCACGCTGGCGCAGCAAGGACATGGCCCAGCGGAGCTACTTCTCGCACACGATCAAGGGCACCAGCCACAACGTGTTCTGGTACATGCAGCACGAGTACGGCTACTGTTTCAAGCTCGCGGGCGAGAACATCGGGACCCTGACCTGGAAGGGGGCCTCCGAGACTGAGGCGACCGCCTGGATCTTCGACCAGTTCATGGGATCGCCCGGGCACCGCGCGAACATCCTGGGCAAGGCCTGGGACGTGGTCGCGGTCGGCGCCTACAAGATCGCCGGCGACAAGTTCCTGTGGACGGCGCTCTTCGCGGACTCGTGCAGCTCGGCGCCGAAGGCGACGCCGCGGCCCACCCCGAAGCCGACGCCGAAACCGAAACCGAGGGCCACCCCGAGGCCGACCCCGCGCCCGACCCCCAGGGCAACGCCGAAGCCGACCCCGAAGCCGACCCCCAAGCCGAAGCCGAAGGCGACCGCCATGGCGACGCCCGAGCCGACCGCGACGCCGGCACCCGCCCCGACGGCGAGCCCCGTGCCCGGCCCGGTCTCGACCCCGACGGCCGCGCCCGTCCCGCCGGCGTCCCAGTCGCCACCGGGTGGGGACGTCCCGCCGGGGGGTTTCCGGGTCATGGACGTGCCGGCGGACCGGAGCCTCCTCGACTCGATCGTGGGCTCCCTGACCGGCCAGCTCTTCGGGTGGTGACGCGGGCGTCACTGTGACGCCGCGGGCCTCAACTCTTGACGACCCGGGCGTCACTTCTGACGACCCGGGCGTCGCCCGGATGCGAGGAACGACCGGCCGACGGTCCCGATGCGGACCGGGACCATCGGGCGGGAGACCGCACCGCACCACACCGCTACGGTACGGACCACCCTCACCGTAACCGGAGCCCGAACCGCATGACCTCGCTGCCCGCCGCAGCGCCCACCGCCTCTGTTGCCTCCGGCCCCTCCACGGCCTCCGCTTCTGCCGATCGGCCGCCCACCGCGCGCCGCCCAGCCGATCCTGGAGGCGCGGACGCTGACCAAGCAGTACCGAATGCCGGGCGAGGTGATCGAGGCCGTGCGCGGCGTCAGCCTCGAGGTGATGGCGGGCGAGTTCGTCGCCCTCATGGGCCCGTCCGGCTCCGGCAAGACAACGCTGCTCCAGCTGCTGGGCGGCCTCGACCAGCCCACCGGCGGCGAGGTGTTGCTCGAGGGCACCTCGATCGGCCGCCTCTCGGATGACCAGGCGACCCGCCTGCGGCGGGAGCGGACCGGCTTCGTCTTCCAGTCGTTCAACCTCGTCCCGCTGCTGAACGTGGTGGAGAACGTCGGCCTGCCGTTCACGATCGCCGGCCAGGACCCGAGGGGCGGTGACCTTGCCGTCCGCGTCCGCGACGCGATCGCGCTGGTCGACCTGACGGGCAAGGAGCGGCACAGGCCCGAGCAGCTCTCGGCCGGCGAGCAGCAGCGGGTCGCCATCGCGCGCGCCGTGGTCACGCGGCCGGCCCTGCTGCTCGCGGACGAGCCGACAGGCAACCTCGACTTCCGGGCAGGCCTCGACATCCTCGACGCGCTGTGGCGGACGTGCGTCGACCGAGGCCAGACGATCGTGCTGGTCACCCACGACGCGAAGGCGGCTGCGTACGCGGACCGCGTCCTGGTCATCGGCGACGGACGCCTGCAGGACGAGATCCTCCTCGGCCGGCGCGACGACCACGCGGCGGCGCCCCTGATCGCTCGCCTCGCCCAGCTCGGGCTCTAGCGCGGCCATGCGCGGTCTCGTCCCGTACGCGTGGCGGAGCCTCGTCGCGCGGCCGGCGCGCAGCGCGCTGACCGCCTTCGGCGTGGCCATCGGCGTGGCCGTCCTCGTCGCCGCGCTCGCCGTCACGGCCGGGATGGACGCGTCGATCGACCGGACCGTGCAGTCCATCGTCGGCCGGGCGGACCTGCGCGTCTCGGCCTTCGCGGAGTCGGGGCTGTCCGGCGACACGGCCGCCGCCGTGGACGCGGTGCCGGGAGTGGCGCTCACGGCCCCGGCCATCGAGCGGCGCAGCTTCATCGGCGCCGAGCCCGGGCGCCCGACCACGCCGGAGCCCGTCACGGTCCTCGGCATCGACCCGGTCCGCGAGCCGCGCGTCCACGATCTCGCACTCGTCCGGGGCGTTCCCCTGCGGTCGCTGGACGAGGCGGCGGCCCTCGTCACCGAGCGCCTCGCCGCCGCGGAGGGGCTCGACGTGGGGAGCGAGCTGGTGGTGTACGGCGCGGGCGCCCCGCTCCACGTCATCGTCGCGGGCGTCCTCGCGGGCGACGGCCCGGCCGTCGGTGGCCCGGAGGTCAAGGGCCAAGGCAGGACGGTCGTGCTGCCGATCGCGCACGGCGGCCCGCCTCGACACTGCCGCGGATGCGGTCCCCGGGCCGGCCGCCGCCATGCCTTCCGGGATCACCCGGATCGACATCGTGCTCGCCGCCGGCGCCGCGTCGGCGACCGTCGTCGCCGCCATCGGAGGTGCCCACATCACCGAGCCCTACGTGCTGTCGTCCCCGGACGATCTCGGCATCTCGATGCGCGCCTCCACCGCCGACCTCCGGGCCACCATGGCCCTCATGGCCGCGATCGCGCTGTTCGCGGCCGCATTCCTGATCCTGAACACGCTCGCGATGACGGTCGTGGAGCGCGTCCGCGAGCTCGCGCTGCTCCGGGCCGCGGGCGCGGGCCGCGGGCAGGTCGTGCGCGTCGTCCTGGCGCAGGGCCTCGCGCTCGGCTTCGCAGGATCGGCTGCCGGGCTCGTGTTGGGCGTCCTGCTCGCCTGGATCGCCGCAGCGTGGCTGCGCGCCGCTGGAACCGCCAATGTCGACGGTCCGGTCGTCTCGCCGGCTGTGCTCGCCGCCGGCCTCGCCGCCGGCGTCGCCATCACGCTCGTCGCCTCGATCGAGCCCGCCAGGCGTGCCGCCGGCGTGAGCCCCGTCGCCGCCCTCCGCGCCCGGTCGGACCCGGGCGCCACGGCCAGGGCGCACGTGGGCTGGCTGATCGTCGTCATGGTGCTGGTCGGCGCGCTGGCGCTGGTGCTGCTGCCCCCGGCGACGACCGGCCTGCGCGGACCGGTCCGGACAGTGGCGGTGTACCTGATCCTGCTGGCCGCCGTCCTCCTGACGCCGCTCCTGCTCGGCCCGCTCTCCCGGCTGGTCGGGGCGCCGTTTGCCGCCGTCTTCCGGCTGGAGGAGAGGCTGGCGCGGGCGGCCATCGGCCGGGACCGGAGTCGGACGGCGCTGACCGTCGGTGCTCTCGTGATCGGGCTGGCCATGGTCGTCGGGCTCGCGACGGTGGGCGAGAACGCCCGCGCCTCGGCCACGGCCTGGCTCGCGGACGTGGTGCCG
The DNA here is from genome assembly GCA_963776395.1 of uncultured Chloroflexia bacterium. Taxonomy (GTDB): domain Bacteria; phylum Chloroflexota; class Limnocylindria; order Limnocylindrales; family CSP1-4; genus CAIXZV01. The sequence goes on from CAVZML010000006.1 coordinate 343,042, forward strand.
GGCGACGTCATGGTCACGGCGATCGTGCCCGAGCCGACCGGCCCGGACGGCGTCGGCGCGGAGCTGGCGGCCGTCGACGGCGTGGCCCTGGTCACCCCGCTCGCCGCCTTCGACCTCGCGTACGGGGGGACGCGCCTGGACGCGATGGCGATCAGCGGCCACGACTTCGAGACCGATGGCAGGCTGACGTTCACGGCGGGCGACCGCAACGCGGCGCTCGCGGCGATCGATGCGGGAGGTGCGCTCATCGTGCCCCGATCGCGGGCCCTGGCGATGGGCGTGGCGGTGGGCGACGTTATCGCGGTCGCGACGACCGCGGGCATCGTGGAGCTCACGGTCGCCGGGATCGTGGACCGGTCCTTCCCGGGGACGACCGGCGAGGCGGTCCTCGTGGGCTGGGGCGACGCGACCGATCGGTTCGGGGTCCTCGGCGCGGACAACCTCGCCGTCCGCTACGACCCGGGCCGCGAGGCGGAGGCGTCCTCGACTGTCAGCGAGATCGCTCTGCAGCGGGCGCTGACCGTGGCGCCGGTCGCGGAGGTCCGGGGGGCGGTCGGCGCCGCCCTCGACCGCGTGTTCGGGCTGCTCGACCTGCTGGCCCTCGCGGCGGTGGTGATCGCCGGCCTCGGGATCGTGAACACGATGTCGATGGACGTCTGGGAACGGGTGCGCGAGCTGGGCATGCTCCGGGCCGTCGGCATGAGCAGGCGCCAGGTGTGGCGGAGCGTGCTCGTGGAGGCCGGCGTGCTGGGAGCCATCGGGGCCACGGTCGGGTCGCTGGCCGGCATCGCCATCGGCGCCCTGCTGGTCGCGACCGCGACCGGCAGCCTGGACGGCGGGCTGCGGCTGCCGATCCCGACGATCGTCCTGGCGGTCGTCCTCGGGGTGGCCCTCGCGATGCTTGCCGCCGCCCAGCCCGCGCGGATCGCGGGCCGGCGGTCGATCGTGGGCGCGATGCGCGGGGACTAGGCGGGCGCGATCGCCGGCCGCCGCGACGCCGGCCGCGGCCCGATCGCGGGCCGCGATGGTTGCCGGCCGCGAGCGCGATCGCGGCCGGCGACGATTGCCGGCCACGAGTGCTCGGGCGCCGCTACGGCTGGCCGTCGTGCGACCCGGGCGGTAGACTGCGGGCGACGCCGCCCCGCTGCGGACGACGCCCGAGGACCCGCCAAGATGACCTACGCGATCCCGTCGCTCACCCGCGTTCCCGCCGCGCAGAAGGGCATCACGATCGCCGACTTCCTCGTGCCCGTGCGCGTCGGCGAGCGCGTCTCCCCGCGGTTGCGCAACGTGGTCCTGGTGGTCACCGGCGCCTTCCTGATCTTCCTCACCGCCCGGGTCTCGTTTCCGATCCCCGGCAATCCAATCCCGTTCACGCTCCAGACCTTCGGGGTCCTCGTCGTCGGTGGTGCCCTCGGGCTGCGGCGGGGCGGCCTTGCGGCGGCTCTCTACGTCGGCATCGGCATCATCGGGCTCCCGTTCTTCGCCGAGGGCAGGGGTGGTATCCAGGTCATCCTCGGGGCGAGGGGTGGGTACCTCGTCGGGTTCATCCTGGCCGGGGCGCTGGTCGGGCGCCTCGCCGAGCTCGGCTGGGATCGCCGGTTCGGGGGCGCCCTCGGCGCGACAGCGCTGGGCACGCTCGTGATCTACCTCGTGGGCGTGCCGTGGCTCGCGGCCACGACTAACATGTCGCTCGGCGACGCGATCGCCACCGGGCTCGTGCCGTTCCTCGCGGCCGACATCGTCAAGCTGGTCGCCGCCGCGGTCGTGTTCCCCGCGGCCTGGTGGGTCGTCGGCCGCCGCCCCAGCGAGCCCTGACCCTCGGGGCGCGTTGCGGGCCTGGACGGGCGCGTTCCCGGCCCGGTCGGGTCGGGTTCTGGGCCGTCAGCCGGCCCCTCCGGCCAGCGTGTCAGCCGGCCGCTCCGGCTTGGGCGTCAGCCGGCCGCTCCGGCCAGGGCACGCGTCAGCTCCTCGGAACCCACCAGCTCGGGCAGCGGCCTGATCGGCTCCGGCGCCGCAACCCCCGCCGACAGCTCGATCCGGTAGAACTCCACCCCGTGCCAGGCGCCGTCCTTCCAGCCGACGGCCTCGAACAGCCCGATCCGCTCGAACCCCAGCCGGAGGTGCAGGCCCACTGAGCCCGGGTTGGGGATCGTGATGCCAGCGATGGCCGTGTGGAAGCCCTGGAGCCGCAGGATCGACAGGACGGCGCGCATCGCCGACCCGCCGATGCCCCGTCGCTGGAACGCCCGGTCCACGTAGACGGTGGTCTCGGCCGTCCAGTCGTATGCCGGCCGATCCCTGAACCGGCTTCCGTAGGCGTACCCGCGAACCACCCCGTCCACCTCCACGACCACCCACGGCATCCGAGCGAGCGTCCGCTCGATCCGACCCGCGAGCTCCAGCCCGCCGGGTGGCTCCAGCTCGAACGAGACCGCGGTCCCGGACACGAATGGCGCGTACACGACGGCGCAGGCCGCGCCGTCGTCGGGGGTCGCGAGGCGGATCCGCACGGCCGGCTGCGGACCCGGGGTCAGTAGAGGTGCGGGAAGCGGCCGCCCCACCAGGCGCCCAGGTCCCGCGGAGTGGCGGCGTCCAGCGCGTCCAGCAGCGTCCGCGTGTGGACAAGGCCCCAGCGGTTGTCGGCGAGGTACCGCCGGATCGCCGACCAGAACGTCGCCGACCCCATCTTCGACCGGGCAGCCGCCAGCAGGTTGCCGCCCTGGATGTAGATCACCTCGTAGTAGCACGCGGACGAGTAGCGGTAGATGGCGAGGTCCAGGTCTGCGGACGAGCAGCGGGAAGACCGGCGCAGCCCGAGGACGTCGCGGGCGACGAAGTCCGTGGGCGCCTCGTCGGCGAAGGGCTCGCGGGCCTGGTCGTTGCCGACGATGCCATAGAACCACTGGTGGGCGATCTCGTGGGTCACGAGGTACGTCAGGTTGGCGGTGCCCACGCCGGTCGGGATCCAGGCGACGCCCGGGCCCTCCATGCCGTAGCCCCCGGCTGTCTGGGCGATCCTGAGGACGCCGTACGGGTACGGCCCGAGCCGCGCCTCCAGCTTCGCGACGGCGGACGTGGCGGCCCTCATGACCGCTGACGCCGGGAACCCGGGCCTGGCCAGGACCCTGACCGTGGTGTCCCCGACCCGGACCGCGGTGACGCGATAGTCGGCGGCCGCGCTGATCACCAGGTCCCGCACGTTGAGCGCGGTGAAGGTCATGTCGAGGCCGTCGGCGGAGATCGCCGTCCGGTTCCCGGTCGAGGCGACGTGGAGTCGCACGCTGGTGTGGAGCCGCAGCGTGACCTTCGGGCTCACGGGCGTGACGAACGGGTCGCCGTGGTTCGGCCGGTCGAACGGCGTCCGGCGGCTGATCCACGGGATCCAGCGGTACAGGTCCACGATGCCGTTCGCCCGGGTGAACAGCCAGCTCGAGCCGGTCGTCGTCGACCGGAGGGTGGCGGAGAACGGGACGACGATCACGGCCGAGGCGTTCGCAGGCAGCACGCCGCCGAGCGGGACCAGGATGGTCTGGTCGTCGAGCCGGGCGGCGACCGGGGTGCCGTCCACGGTCACGGCGCCGAGGTGGAGCGCACCGAGCGGTCCCATGACGGTGTTGAGCTCGAGGCGGTCGATGCCCGCGCCGGAATCGTTCCGGGCGGTGATCGTCACGTGGCCGCGGAGGCCGCGGGTCGCCAACGTGAGCCGCGCATCGACGGCGTACACCGCGCGGACGGCGATGGTGGTCCGGTTGACGGCGCCCGGGACGATCGACGTCGCGGCGGGCAGGACCGTGGTCGCCGGGGGAGCCACGCGGTCGGGTGCCGCGGCGGCCGGGAGCGGCAGGCTCCCCGCTGCGAGTGCCGCGGCAAGGAGCGCGGCCGCGAGCGCGACGGGCCCGGGTGCTCGGTGCCGGAGCATGCAGGCATCGTACTCCGGCAGTGTGCTCGGGCATCGTGCTCCCGCGGCGTGGACGCCCGTCCCGAACGGTCCCGCGGGGTTCGTCATCCGGGGGATACTTCGGACATGGCCACGGACACCTCGCCCTCCGCCGCGACCGCTCCCCGAGGCGACGGCCCCGCGCTCCTCCGCGCGATCGCGGCCCGGCTGCCGGAGCTCCGCCTGCTGACGGATCCGGTCGACCGCGAGTCGTACCGGCGCGACGAGACGGCATACCTGCCGACGGGACTGCCGCTGGCCGTCGCGCTCCCCGGGGAGACGGCGCAGGTCGCGGAGCTCGTCCGGCTGTGCGGCGAGCACGACGTGCCGATCGTGCCCCGGGGCGCGGGGACCGGCCTGTCCGGCGGCTCGGCGGGGATCGAGGGCGCCCTGACGATCGCGTTCACGCGCATGAACCGGGTCCTCGAGATCGATCCCGGGAACCTCACCGTCACGACGCAGCCCGGGGTGGTCAACGCCGACCTGAAGGCGGCCGTCGCGGCGCGCGGCCTGTTCTACGCGCCGGACCCCGCGTCGTACGAGACGTGCACCATCGGCGGCAACCTCGGGACGAATGCGGGCGGCCTGTGCTGCGTGAAGTACGGCGTGACGCGGGACGCCGTGCTGGGGCTCGAGGTCGTCATGGCCGACGGCACGGTGCTCCGGCTGGGCGGCAAGAACATCAAGGACGTCGCCGGCTACGGGCTGATGCCGCTGCTGGTCGGCAGCCAGGGGACCCTGGGGCTCATGACGGAGGCCACGCTGCGCCTGAGGGTCGCCCCGCCGCCGCGGGCCACCCTCCTTGCGTTCTTCGCCACGCTCGACGCGGCCGGTGCCGCGGTCGCCGGCCTGTCCGCGGCCGGCCTCGCGCCGGTGACGCTGGAGCTGATGGACCGGGCGACCATCCGCGCCGTGGACGACGTCCATCGCCTGGGCCTGGACCGCGATGCGGCCGCGATGCTGCTCGTCGAGTCGGACCTGCCCGGGGGTGCTGCGGCTGCCGAGATGGACCTGGCGGTCCCCGTCTGCGAGGGTGCTGGGGCGACGCTGGTCGTTCGCGCGGAGGACGAGCAGGAGGCCGAATGGCTCCGGCAGGGCAGGCGTATGGCGTACCGGGCGCTGGAGCAGCTCGGCATCGCCCGGATGGAGGACGTCGGGGTGCCACGGAGCTGCATCCCCGAGATGCTGCGCGCGATCGAGGGGATCGCCGACCGGAGCGGCCTGCAGATCTGCACCTTCGGCCACGTCGGCGACGGGAACCTGCACCCGACCTTCGTGCTGGACCGCGCCGCCGAGGAGGGAGCGTCGATCGAGCGCCTCGAGGCCGCACGCGCGGAGCTCTACGAGGCGGCGCTCGCGCTGGGCGGGACCGTCACCGGCGAGCACGGGATCGGGGCCGCGCGCCGGGCCTGGCTCGTGCGGCAACGTGGCGGGGCCGCCGTCGAGGTCATGCGCTCGATCAAGCGGGCGCTCGACCCGCTGGACATCCTCAATCCCGGGCGCGTGCTGTGAGCGGCCGGCCGACGATCGCGCTCAGCCACCTGTTCGTCCACGTCGGCGACCTCGCCCGGACCCGGACGTTCTACGTGGACCGGCTGGGCCTGGAGGTCCTGATGGAGGGTGGCGGCTACCTTCGCGTCGGGGGCGGCCACGGCTTCCACATCGGGTTCGAGGAACGGCAGGCCGGCGCTCGTCGGCGCCGCAGGGGTCGAGATCGACATCCACGTGGACGACGTCGACGCGGCCTTCGAGCGCCTGGGTGCCGCGGGAGTCACGTTCGACGCAGCCCCGGCCGACCAGCCGTGGGGCGCGCGCCACGCCTGGCTCACCGATCCGGACGGGTACCGGCTCTCGATCTGGAGCTGAGCTGCGGCTCGGGGCCCGGATGGCCCATGCCGAGACGCACGGGTCCCGAAGGGTGCGCCGGACCCCGGATGTGGGGCCCGACGGCCCTCACGACTTCCGATCGAGCGGCCGACGATCCCCGCAACGCAATCGGGAGATCGTCGTGAGCGCAAAGCGCGTGCTTGTCGCCTTCGCCAGCCGCTCCGGATCCACCGCAGGGATCGCGGAGGCGATCTCGGGCGTGCTGACGGACGCCGGTCTCGAGGTCGACAGCCTCCCCGCGGGCGACGTCACCGAGGTGACTCCGTACGACGCCGTCGTCCTCGGCAGCGGCGTCTTCCTCCCGCGCCGCGGCTCGGACGGCGGCGGGTTCCTCCTCCGCCACGGCGCGGCCCTCGAGACGCGGGCCGTGTGGCTCTTCTCCGCGGGACCGATCGGCAGGGGACGCTCCGGGGACGCCCGCGGCGCCGGGCGCGGTGATGGCGCCGTGGTGGACGTGGCCCACTCCGTTGGCGCCCGGGGCTGGGCCGAGTTCGGGACCCCCGTCCTCGAACCGGGTGCGGACCCGGTCGCCGAGCTCGCACCGGTGGACGTGGCAGGGGTGCGGGCATGGGCGCGGGAGATCGCCACGGAGCTCACGGGGGACGTGGGGGCGGCATCGCAGGACCGGACCACCCGGACCGCGCGATCCGCCAGGGCACCGAGCTGCGCGAGGGTCGCGGCGACAGGCTGACCTCCACGCCGGCTGATCTCCGCCGGGCTGCATGACGGGCGTGCCACCAGAGCTGTCACAGGCCGGGTCCAGGATGATTCCCATGGAAGCCCGAATCCTCCCCCTGCCAGGCACCGGCCCGTCGCGGCCGGTGATCGCCCCGACCGGCGCCACCGTCGTCGTCCAGGGTGACCGCATCGTGATCGAGCGCCTCGTCCTGGCAGATGCGACTCTCGCCGCCACGCTCGCGGAACGGGACCCGGCGGATCGCCCGGCGGTCGTGGAGCGCGCCCTGCGGATCGGCCTCCTCGCCCTCCAGGACGCCTCCACGTCCATGGACGCCGACGTCGTCCGGCGCGAGTTCGAGAAGCTGGTCGCCCAGACCACCGCCGTCAACGAGCAGGCGGCGAAGGCCGTCGAGGACGTCCTGCGGGCGAACTTCGCGGACGGGGACGGACGCCTCCCGCGCACGCTGGAGAAGTTCCTCGGCGACCGCGGCGCGCTCCAGAAGTTCGTCACCGACCTGTTCGACGAGACCAAGCGCGACTCTGCCATCGGGCGCATCGGCGGGCTGCTCGGGCAGTACTTCGACGGGGACCGGTCCAAGGTCGCCGTGCTGCTGGACCCGACCCGGCTGGGCTCGCCGCTCCACCAGTTCCGGCAGGAGATCAGCGAGGGTTTCAAGGGAGTCCATGAGCGGCTGACGGCCATCGAGGCGGCGTCGAGGGCCCGCGCGGACGAGCGTGGGCGGTCGGCCGCGAAGGGCGCGGACTTCGAGGTGCTCCTCCACGGGATGCTGGGAGACCTCGCCCGCGGGTGCGCGGACCTGCTGGACCGCACGGGCACCGAGACAGGCTCGGTGCTGGGCTCGAAGAAGGGGGACTTCGTGCTGACACTCGACCCGCGGCTCACGCGGGGCGCGGACGTGCGGGTGGTCATCGAGGCGAAGGACCGCGCCATGTCCCAGCGAGCGATGCGGGAGGAGCTGCGCGAGGCGCGCGAGAACCGCGGCGCCAGCGTCGCGATCGCCGCCTGGACCCCGGCCCATGCGCCCAGCGGTGTCGCCCCGTTCGCGCTGGTCGGTGACGACGTCCACGTCGTCGTCGACCCGGAGGCGCCCGACGGGGCCTGCCTCGAGGCGGCCGTCCGGCTCGCCCGGCTGCTCGCCTTCGCCCAGCTCAAGGAGCGGGAGGTGGACGTGGACGCCGCCGCCGTCGGCAGGGCACTGGCCGGGGTCCGGGAGCAGCTCGACGCGATCCGGTCGCTCAAGGTCCAGCTGACGTCCGTGTCCAACGCGGCCCGAACGGTCTCCTCCGGCCTGGACAGCCTGCGGACGGGCATCCTCGCCCGGGTCACCGAGGCTGAGGCGGAGCTCAGGCTGCCGCCGGTCGCCGCGTCGGCATAGCCGGACCGACCGCGCGGGGACGGGTCTCCGTCCCGCGGTGCGGCCGAGCGGTCGAGCGGCCGGAATCGGGAGCCGGGACCATCGGCAGAACCTCCTCGCCATTGGCCGTGACACCGGCCCGGGTGGACAGTTGGCCGTGACCCGGGGGATGATTGCCTTCGCCGGTCCATTCCACAGCCCCCGGGAGCCCGAATGCGACGAGCAGCCTTCCTCAGCCTCGCCCTGGCCCTGGCCCTCCCGGTCCCGGCAGGTCCTGCCCTCGCCGCGGCCCCTGTCGCCGACCCAGCGGCCCCATCAGCCCGGGACGCTGCGCTCGCCCGGCCGGGCCCCGGAGGCCTCGACGCCACCGATCGCTGGATCGTCGTGCTCCGCGACGGGACGACCCTGGCGTCGGCGACGACGCGCGCCGGCCGCCTCGGGATCACGCGGGATCGCACCTTCGGCAGCGCGCTGCACGGCTACTCGGCGAAGCTGACCGGCCGCCAGCTGGCGGCCCTGCGCGCCGACCCGGATGTCGCCGCGGTCGTGCCGGACGCGATCGTCTCGATGGCGGCCCAGTCGACCCCCACCGGCGTGCACCGCGTGTTCGGCCTGCGCAGCCGGGTGGCCGGGATCGACGGCCTCGACGCACGCGTGAACGCTGACGTCGCCATCGTGGACACCGGGATCGACGGGACGCACCCGGACCTCAACGTCGTCGGCGGTCACAACTGCTCGACCACGAACCCCAACGCGTGGCGCGACGGGAACGGCCACGGAACCCACGTCGCGGGCACGGTGGGCGCGCTGGACAACGGGATCGGGGTGGTGGGTGTCGCGCCCGGCGTGCGCCTGTGGGCGGTCCGGATCCTCAACTCGGCCGGCAGCGGCCTCGTGTCCTGGTACGTCTGCGGCCTCGACTGGATCGCGGCCCAGCGCGACCCCGCCGACCCGACGCTGCCACTGTTCGAGGCGGTCAACATGTCCGTCGCCAAGACCGGCTCCGATGACCGCAACTGCGGCCTGACGAACGGGGACCTCATCCACCGGGCGATCTGCCGGCTCGTCGCCCGGGGCGTGACGGTCGTCGCCGCCGCCGGCAACAACTCGTTCAACGCCGCGCGCCTGATCCCCGCCAGCTACGACGAGGTGATCACGGTCTCGGCACTGGCGGACACGGACGGGGTCCCGGGGGGCCTGGGCGGCAACGCCTGCTTCTCGTGGGGCTCCGTACGACCGCGACGACACCTTCGCGAACTTCTCCAACTATGGCAACGACGTCGACCTGATCGCGCCGGGGAAGTGCATCCGGTCGACGCTCCCGGGGAACCGCTACGGCTATATCTCGGGCACCTCGATGGCGACCCCTCACGTGACCGGGGCCGTCGCGCTCTACAAGGCGTCACGACCCCTGGCCACCCCGGCGGAGGTCAAGGCGGCGCTCCGGGCAGCCGGCACGCAGGACTGGTCCACGTCCACGGACCCGGACGGCGTCCACGAGCCACTCCTGGACGTCGCGCGGATCGTGGCCCTCGGCGACTGGACCGTCGATTCCACGTCGCCTCCGCGCGCACGGGCCCGCGGCGCCACCCTGCAGGTGCCCGTCTACGTGGTCCGGGCCGAGGACGTGACGGCGGACGTCGCGCTGAGCGTGGACGCGCCGACCGGCTTCGGGGCCACGTTGTCGGCCCCGGTCGTCGGGCCGGACGCGAAGACCGCGGCGATCACGGTCGCGGTGCCCTCGACCGCGACGACGGGCACGTACACGCTGCGGGTCCACGGCACCGTCGGGAACGTCACCCGCACTGTCAACGTCGCGATCAGGGTCGACGGCGACCCTCCCAGCATGCGAGCGCCACGCCTGGCGCCCGTCCGGGGCAGCGTGTTCAACACCAGCTCCTACACCGCCGCGGTCGTCTGGTCGGCGGCGACGGATCCGACGGGACCGATCGCCCGGTACCAGGCGCAGGTCCGGCCCGGCGCCGGCGCATGGGGCACGCTCAGCACGGTGGGCGCCAGCACGCGCTCCGTGTCGCGGACGATCGCAGTGGGGACGGCGTACGCGATCAGGGTCCGGGCGACTGACGCGGCCGGCAACACCGGCGCCTGGGCGGGGCTGTCGCCGCTGACCTCGGCGGTCGTGCAGGACCGGAGCGGCACGCTGACCCGGTCGGGGTCCTGGCACAGCTCCACCGACAGCCGCTGGTCGGGTGGCTCGACGGCCTACACGAGGTCCCGGGGCGCCTGGGTGAAGTACGCGTTCAAGGGGCGCGGCATCGGCGTGGTCATGCCCTACGGTCCCGGGCGCGGCAAGGCGCAGATCTGGATCGACGGCTCCCTGGCCGGGACGGTCGACATGTCCCGGAGCGTGCTCGCGGCGCGCCGGATCGCCTTCTCGAGGTCGTGGGCGTCGAGCGGGACGCACTCGGTCAGGGTCGTCGCCCTCGGGACGTCCGGCCGGCCGAGAGTGGACGTGGATGCCTTCGTCGTCGTGAGATAGTCGATCGGGGGAAGGTGCTCCCCGCGGCGACCGTCACGGGCGCGGCAGGTGGAGGCCGCGGCGGGCAGGTGAAGACCGCCGAGCGGGAAGACCTTGCGACGCGGTGGTAGAGTCACGCTCCCGGTCAGGGCGGGCGGCCCAGCGAGTCGCCGGCGAACCGGATCGGGTGAGGACGGAGCTGCGGCATGGCACGCTCGATGTGGAAGGGCGCGATCCAGTTCGGCCTGGTCACGATCCCAGTCAAGCTGTACACGGCGACCGAATCCGACTACACGATCCGTTTCAACATGCTCCATGCACCCGACCTCTCCCGGATCCAGATGAAGGTCTGGTGTCCTTCGGACGAGAAGGTCATCTCGCGCGGCGACACGGTGAAGGGCTACGAGTTCGCGCCGGACCAGTACGTCGTGATCACGGACGAGGATCTCGAGAAGGTCCCGCTCAAGACCGTCCGGTCGATCGAGATCGAGCAGTTCGCCCCCCGCGACGAGACCGCACGCCAGGCCACCCAGTTCACCAAGCAGGCCTACTACATCGAGCCGGACAAGATCGGCCGCAAGGCGTTCTACCTGTTGCGCCAGGTCCTGGCGGAGCGCGGGCTCACGGCGATCTGCAAGGTGGTCATCCGGGATCGCGAGGCGCTGGCCTCCCTCGACCCGTTCGAGAACACGATGCTGCTCACCACGCTGCACTGGCCGGACGAGATTCGCTCGACGAAGGAGCTTGATCTCCCGGAGGAGGAGCACGAGTTCAAGGCGGCCGAGGTGAAGATGGCCGAGCAGCTCATCGAGGCGATGACCGAGGCCTTCGACCCGGCGAAGTACAAGGACGAGTACCGCGAGGCGCTGCTCAAGGTCATCGAGGCGAAGATCGAGGGCGTGGAGATCGCCCAGCCAGAGCCCGCGGCCGAGAGCACGAACCTCGTCGACCTGATGAAGCTGCTCGAGGCGAGCGTCAAGGCGGCGACCGACGCGAAGTCCGCGGGTACGGAGGCCCCCGTCTCGGTCGCCGAGGCGAAGCAGGCGCGGGCCTCGAAGGCCGCATCGGCGAAGGCGAAGGCCGATGCCACCGCGAAGGCCGAGGCCGATGCCGACGCGAAGGCCGACGAGGCGGCAGAGGACGCCGGCGCGACCCGGCCCGCGAGGCGCCGCAAGAGCGCCTGATCGGCTCGTCTCAGGGCTCCGCGCGGCGCATCACGACGAGGCGGATCCGCCTCCGCGTCACAAGGCTGTAGAGCCGCATCACCGTGCGCCCGATCCGGAGCGCGGTGCGCATGTCCCGCGGGATCGCGGCGCCCCGGATCTCCCGGAACCCGAGCCTCTCCCAGAAGGCGTCCGTCCCGGACGCGGTGTACAGGTAGATCGGCCTGGTGGGCTCGGCGGCCAGCATCGCCTCGGAGATCGCCCGGCCGAGGCCGCGACCCTGCCGTGCGGGCGTCACCGCCACCGAGGCGAGCTCGCGCGAGCCGCGGCCGTGCACCCGGACCTGGGCGCACGCGACGACGACGCCGGCTTCGTCCGCGACGAGAAACCTCCGCCAGTCGAGGTCGCGCGGGTTGAGGCGAGCCTCGCTGACCAGGCGACGGATGGCCGGCTCGTCGGCCGCGGTCGCGGACCGGATGGAAGGGGACCCGGACAGGGACGCCACGGGGCGGAGACTACCAGCCGGCGGCAGGACCGCCCCCGGGGATTGCGCGCCATACTCCCGCCATGCCGCTCGAGGAATACCGCCGCAAGCGTGACTTCGCGAAGACGCCCGAGCCCGCACCCGGGCCGGGCCAACCCGCGCCCGCCGGACCGCCCGGCGCACCGCCCGACGCGCCGCCCGACGCGCCTCCCGGCGCACGCCGCTTCGTCGTCCAGCGGCATCGCGCGACCCGCCTCCACTACGACGTCCGCCTCGAGGTCGACGGCGTCCTCGTGTCCTGGGCCGTTCCCAAGGGTCCGACCCTGGACGCCGGCGCGCGCCGGATGGCCGTCCACGTCGAGGACCACCCGATCGAGTACTTCGACTTCGAGGGCGTGATCCCGGCCCGCCAGTACGGGGCCGGCGACGTCATCGTCTGGGACTGGGGCACCTGGGAGCCGGAGGCCGAGACGCCCGACCCGGCCGCAGCCATCGCGAACGGCGAGCTCAAGTTCCGCGCCGCGGGGCAGAAGGTCCGGGGCCGGTTCACGATCGTCCGGACCTCGCGCCGCCCGGGATCCGCGCCCCGAACGGCGTTCGAGGACGACGAGGGCGAGCAATGGCTGCTCATCCACAAGCGCGACGAGCATGCCGTCCCCGGCTGGGACGCGGAGGATCACCCCCGGAGCGTCAGGTCCGGCCGGACCAACGACGAGGTCAAGGCCAATGCACCGGCAATCTGGGTCTCCGACCGACCTGCCGCGACTGCGGAGATCGACCTGGCCGGCTCCCGCGAGGCCGTCCTGCCCCGCTACCTGGAGCCGATGAAGGCGACCCTCGCGACCAGGCCCTTCCGTGACGAGGACTGGCTGTTCGAGGTCAAGTGGGACGGGTACCGCGTGGAAGCCGTCGTGAGGGACGGCACGGTGGACCTGTTCACCCGCAACGGCAACGACGCCTCGGCGTACTTCCCGCGCCTGCTGGCTCCGCCGACATGGATCGAGGCCCGCGAGGCGATCGTGGACGGGGAGGTGGTCGCGCTCGACGAGTCCGGGCGGCCGGACTTCTCGCTGCTCCAGGAGCGGATCAGCGAGGCACGGAGCGGGCGGTCGGCGCCGCCCTTCGTCTTCCAGGCGTTCGACCTGCTCCACCTCGACGGCCGGTCACTGCTGGACGTTCCCCTCGAGCAGCGCAAGCGGCTGCTGGAGCTCGTGCTGCGGCCGAGCACGCGGGTGCGCTACGCCGCGCACGTGGACACGGAGGGCATCGCGTTCTTCGAGGCTGCGGCCGCCCAGGGTCTCGAGGGGATCGTGGCCAAGCAGCGGCGCTCGCGGTACGAGCCGGGGCGGCGGGTGACGACCTGGCTCAAGCTCAAGGTGCGGCCGGAGCAGGAGCTCGTCGTCGGGGGCTGGACGCCCGGCGAAGGGAGCGCGAAGGAGCTGGGCGCGGTCGCGGTGGGGGTGTACGAGGGCGAGCGCCTCCGGTTCTGCGGCAAGGTGGGCTCGGGGTTCGACGCGCGGACCCGGAAGGAGCTGCGGGCACGACTCGACGAGCTCGAGGTGGACGGACCGCCGTTCGACCCGGCGCCGCCGCCCGACTACCGCGGTCGCTGGGGCGGAGATCTCGCCGGCGTGCGCTGGGTGAGGCCGGAGCTGGTGATCCGGGCGGAGATCGGCGGCTGGACGCGGGACGGGCACGTGCGCCAGACGTCGTTCAAGGGCCTCGACCCGGGTCGGGACCCGCGCGAGGTGGTCCGCGAGCGCGCCGTCGACCCGGCCAGGGCGGATCGCGACGCGGCGGCGGCATACCCCGTCCGGCCGGTGGGGTCGTCCTCGGCCGCGGTCGCCCTCGGCACGCAGCGGGCCGGTCGGGAGGCGGGGGAGGATGGCCGGGTGCCGGCGAGCTGGATCGTGTCCGACGCACAGCTCGCGGCTCTCGACGCGATGACCGGCGATGGCGCCTGGACGGCGGCGGGCCAGGAGCTGAAGCTCACGAACCTGGACAAGGTCCTGTTCCCGCCCCGCGAGGGCGTGGACGAGCCGCCGGCCACCAAGCGCGACCTCATCGCCTACTTCGCGCGCGTCGCGCCCCTGATGCTGCCGCACCTGGCGGACCGGCCGCTCAACCTCCAGCGCTTCCCGAACGGTGCGGGTGCGCCGGGCTTCTGGCAGAAGGACATCCCCGCGACGGCGCCCGCCTGGCTCACGATCTGGCACGAGACGGGCTTCCGGGAGCGCGAGGACCGCGCGCCGAACGACCACCTGGTCGCGGACCGTGCGGCAACCCTGTGCTGGCTGGGCAACCAGGCTGCGTTCGAGGTCCACGCCTGGACGTCGACCGTGCAGGACCCGTGGACGCCCACGTTCGCCCTGATCGACATCGACCCCGGCCCGCGGACCACCTGGGACGAGACGCTGCTGCTCGGCCGGCTCTTCCGGACCGCGCTGGAGCACCTCGGCGTTCGCGCGTACCCCAAGCTGACCGGGAGCCGCGGGATCCAGGCATGGATCCCCGTCGAGCGAGGCCGCTACACGTACGCGGAGACGTCGGCCTGGATCGAGACGCTGTCGCGGGCGATCGGGGCGACGGTCCCCGGCCTGGTGTCGTGGGAGTGGGCGAAGTCGGAGCGCGGCGGCAGGGCGCGCCTCGACTACACGCAGAATGCGGCGATCAAGACGCTCGTCGCCCCGTACGCAGTCCGGCCGCGGCCCGGGGCGCCGGTCTCGGCCCCGATCCGCTGGGAGGAGCTCGACGACCCGGACCTGCGGCCCGACCGCTGGACCATCCGGACGCTGCCGGAGCGGGCCGCCGCGATCGGGGATCCCTGGGCGGGACTCCAGGCGGACAGCCAGGTGCTGCCGCCGTTCTGACGGTCCCGGACGCCGAGGAGCCGGCCGTGGCCAGCGCGGGCTGAGCGCGCGAACGCCCAGGCGCGGGTAGTGATCAGGGGCAACCCCGTCAGGGGAAACCCGCAACGGCCGGTCCGGGCCCGTCTCCTGTCGCCGTCGTGCCGGCCGGGCGACGATACCCCCGGCGCACGAGTCCGGAAGGCCTCCCTTGCGGACGCGGACGCCCGGCCCGCCGGCCCCCCATCGTGGAGGCCGGGACGGGACCTCGCGGGGCCACCGCCCCGCCCCGAACAAGGGGAGCGGCACGCCGTGCCCCGGCCACGAGGTGTGCGCCATGCGCAGGATCGCCCTTGCTGCCCTCGCCCTCGCGGCGGGGACCGCCGCCTGCAGCGGCTCGGCCGCCAGCTACGGACCAGGTTCCGCCGCGACCGCGGCGCCAGCCCACGCACGCTGGACGCCCGAGCCGGTCCCGCCGGAGCAGGTCCGGCCCGATCACCCGGCGGCCACCCCATACGACGGCGTCACGTACGAGGACCCGGGCACCAACCCCCTCGTCCCGACGACCAGGGACCGCGAGTCCACCTTCGCCCTGGACGTCGACACGGCGTCGTACGCCATCGCGCGCCGCTACGTCGATGACGGCAACCTTCCGGATCCGGCGTCGGTCCGGGTCGAGGAGTTCGTCAACGCCTTCGACCAGTCCTATCCGTCCCCGGAGGAAGGCGTCTTCGGCATCTACGCCGACGGCGGTCCCAGCCCGTTCCTCGAGGCCGACGAGGTCCTCGTCCGGATCGGGATCCAGGCTCGCGACGTCTCGCGCCGGGCCCGGCCCGACGCGGCCCTGACGTTCGTCGTCGACACGTCCGGCTCGATGGCGCGGGAAGACCGGCTCGACCTCGTGAAGCGGTCTCTCGGCATCCTCGTCGACCAGCTCCGGCCGGGCGACACGGTCGCGATCGTCGGCTACGGGACGGATGCCAGGCTCGTGCTCGGGCCCACGTCCGCGCGGGACCGTGACCTGATCCTGGGCGCCCTGGACGAGCTGTCCCCGGGCGGCTCGACCAACGCGGAGGCCGGCCTCCGGCTCGGCTACCGCCTCGCGGCGGACCACTTCCTGGAGGGTGGGATCAACCGCGTCATCCTCGCCTCCGACGGCGTCGCCAACACCGGCAACACCGACGCGCGCACCATCCTTGACAGGATCGCCTGGGACTCGAGCATCGGAGTCCAGCTCGTGTCCGTGGGCTTCGGCATGGGCAACTACAACGACGCGCTGATGGAGCAGCTCGCCGACGACGGCGACGGCTTCTACGCCTACGTGAACACGCTCGACGACGCGACGCTCCTGTTCCGTGACCGCCTCGTGTCCACGCTGGACACGGTCGCGCTCGATGCCCGGGTCCAGGTCGAGTTCAACCCCGCGGTCGTCGAGGCATACCGGCTCATCGGCTACGAGAACCGGGCCATCGACGACGGGTCGTTCCGTGACGACGCCGTCGACGCCGGCGCGATCGGCGCGGGCCATGCCTCGACCGCCCTGTACGCCGTGCGCCCGACGGAGGAGGGCGAGGGGTCCGGGAGGATCGCGACCGTGAGCCTGCGCTGGATCGATCCCGACACGCGCCTGGCCTCGGAGATGGCCCGTGACGTCCACACCCGAGACCTCGCGACGTCATTCCGCGACACGGCTCCGGCCTTCCGGCTGGACGCCCTGGTGGCGGCGACGGCCGAGCGTCTCCGCGACAGCCGCTGGTCATCCGGCTACGGGCTGCGGGACGTCGCCGCGGCAGCCTCCGACATGGCGTCCGACCTGCCCAGGTCGGACGAGGTCACCGCGTTCCTCGACCTGCTCCACGTGGCCGCGCGCCTCGAGCGCTGACCCGTCACCGCATGCCGACGGCCCCGGCCGGCCGATGTCGAGGAGGAGCGATGTCGGCCGAGCCGGGCGCCATGCCGTCCACGGTCTCCGGGGCGTGGCCGCCGTGCCGGCCCGGGCGCCTCGACGCTGGTGTCCGCCCTCACCCTCACCGAACGGCCGGTCTCCTGGTGGTCAGGCGCCGGCCGTCACCGGCTGCCGGAGCAGCGTCCTGACCTTCTCGGGAGCTCCCCGGCGGGGGTCGCCGAGGTAGATCTCGTGATGCCGGCCGCACGGCGTGAGCCCCGCCGCCCGGATGGCCGCGTGGAGCGCGTCGATGGTCGGCCGCTCCGCCGCGTACGACCCGAGGTGGAGCAGCTGGGCGGCGCGCCCCTCCGCGAACGTCTCCACCCGCAGGTCGCTCCTGAACGGCTCCGTGAGCTTCGCGCGCCCGGCCGCCAGCGCCGCCTCGACCTCGTCGTGCGCCGACTCGTCGGGCAGGGCGATCATCAGCGTCCAGCGCCACGTCCCGCGGTCGCCACCGAGGATCGCGTCGAGGTCGGTCGACCCGTCGCTGGTCCACCACAGGCCCTCGAGCGGACCCACCTTCGTCACGACTCCGCGCCGCTTGAGCGCGAACCGCAGCGTCCACGCCGTCGCGTACAGGCCCGGCATCCGCGGCGCGAATGCGGGCTCGCCGGCCGGGCCCTCGCCGTCGATCATGACGAAGCGGCGCTCCGGCAGGTCGAGGAGACGGACGATGTCTTGCTTCCCGGCCAGCTCAGCGCCCCTGTCGGCTGGCCGTTCGAAGGGAACGCTCACGCCCGCCATGCGCGGACGGGGCCGGGCCCCGGGTACGGCTGGCGGAAGAAGCCGAGGAGAGGCTCGCCCGTTGACTGGAGCGAGCGCGGACGCGGTCCCGCCACGGGGCGCCTTCGTCCGCCGAGATCGCGGCCCGGAGCTCGACGTCGTCGCGTCCCGGATGGTTGGGGTCGTAGACGTGGATGGTGACGGATCGGTCGCCGGCCTCGTACGCGAATGCCAGCACCTGGTGGTTCCGGGTCAGGTCCCACGGCGAGCCACCGGCCGTCCGGATGAGCCCGACGACGCTCGGGTGACCGCTGTCGATCTCCGCGCGGACACGCGGCCATTCGTCGCGGATCGCCACGACGCGCGGCGGCTCGCGCCGGAGCGCCGCCGCCAGGCCCGACGGCGGATCCGGGCGCAGAGCCTGCAGGTCGAAGTACCGCAGCGGGACCCGCAGCCAGTCCAGGGACTGGACCTGCCTCCGGACCAGGGACTTGAACCGTGGGCTGCCGTTGGCGGGTGCTTCGTCCCCCGCGGGTGCGGGCAGGCCCGCCTCGTACAGGTCCCGAGCCGTCAGCGCCATCCCGCCGCAGAGGCCCGCGGCGGCGTCTCCGACCCCGACGACGCGCGGGTCGAGCGGCCCCAGCCGCGCCGTCGGTCCCGGCGGGAACCGGTTGGCAAAAGGAAGCCCGTGAACGCTCGGCAGGAAGCCCGGGACGGCGCCCGATGCCCGCGCGGCCTCGTCCACCGGTGGATCGTCCGTCCCCGGGTCGTCGGCGCAGGCTGCCTCAACGGTCGCCATCTCGGCCGCGGCCTAGTCCGGGAGGTGGGCCGCGATCGACGTCGGCGTCGACGTCGGGATCGGCGTCGGGGCCGCCGTCGGGATCGGCGTCGGGATCGGCGTGGGGGCGGGCGCGAGGGCCACCGTCACCCGGATGATCGCGGGTGGGCTGCCCAAGGCCGACAACGGCCCGTGCGTTGGCGAGTTGACGTCGAGCAGGAGCAGGTACGAGCCCGGGTGGGGAGGCGCAGCGAGGGGCACCAGCACGGTGGTCGACCCGCCGGGCGCTGCGACGGCCTCCCCGAGGGCGACCGTCCGGGCCGCCGGGACCGCGAGCCCCTCGACGGAGACCCACGTCGCCACGAGACGGAGCGGGCGCACGGCGGACGGGTCGATCCATGGCCTCTCGGCCATCGCCGCCGGCGCCTCCGGCGCGACGTCCTCCCAGCGCTCGGATCCGGCGTTCACGACCCGGACCGCGATGCGCGACGAGCTCCCGGCCGGGACGGCGAGCGACGAGGGCGCCCCATAGGCGACGGCCACCGGTCCGCCGACGCGCACGATGACCGGCACCAGGAGCGCCTGCGTAGCCGCGTCGTAGGCCATGCCGGACGGGGCGTGGAGGGTGACCACGAGGCGGTACAGCCCGGGGGCGTCGGGATAGGAGACCTGGATCGTGAGACCCGCCGAGGTCCGGACCGCGGGCACGACGTCCACGACCTGACCGAGCCGCTCGGGCTGGACGAGGTCCACGGCCGGTGGGTCGGGCGGCGGGGTCGGTGCGGGCGAGGGCACACCGGTTTGTGTGGGCAATGGCACACCGGCGGGTGCTGGCGAGGACCCTGGCGCGGGCAAGGACGCTGGCGCTGGCGAGGACCCTGGCGCGGGCAAGGACGGTGGCGCCGGCGAGGGCACACCGGCGGGTGTGGGCAAGGTCGCTTGGGCGGGCGCCGCCGACGGCGTGGCCTGGGGCGTCGGCTGTGGTGAAGCCACCGGACCCGTGGCGGGAGCGGAAGGCTGCTCCACGAGGATCGGGTCCCAGCGCACTCCGGCCCTGGCCTTCGCGGGGATCTGCCCGGCGTTCCCGGCCGTCAGCGGCAGCGTCACCTTCGTGCCCGTCGCCGCGATCGGCAGGGATGCGAACGCCGGCTCCCCGAACGAGAGCCCGTGCCCGGCGAGCGACGGCTCGGCGGCGGTACCGAGGGTGGTCAGGCCGCCGGTGCCGGTCGACCCGACCGTTCCCGTGGACCCGGCGCGGAGCTGCCGGGCGGTCACGCCGCGCGAGACGAGGGACCGGTAGTAGCCGCCGCTCGTGCCGTCGGGGTCGAGCCGCTCGACGAAGCCCGGGCTGCGGCGGCTGGCGACGCCGAACGTGTTGCCCTTGGCCGAAGGTGCGGTCCTCCACGTGCTCTCGATGCTGACCCGGCCGCGCAGCAGCGCCCCCACGTAGTAGGCCGGTCCCATGTGGGCCTCGGCCACCACGGCCGCCGCGCCGGCGCGCAGGAAGCCCGCCGCATAGTTGTCCACGCGCTGGATCGCCTGGGCCCGGGTCCCCTCGGCCAGGCCCGGCTCGGTGTTGCCGCTGGCGTAGCACAGGTGCGAGAGCACGACCACCGCGCTCGGGGCCAGGTGCAGCTTCCGGACCGAGGCCTCGCCGAAGTACTGGTGGGCGGCGTCGTCCACGCCCGCCACCGGGTTCAAGCCGAATCCGTCCTGGGTCGGCGGGTACAGCGCGTCCCGGTACCGGCTCGGCCAGCCGTTGCCGTGACCGAGGTAGACGACGATGGAGGCACCGGTGATCGCAGCTCGGACGGCGTCCCAGGTGGCGTTCGGGGAGTACACCTTGACGACCTGGGCACCCGCGGCGACCGCCTCCGCGGCCGCCTGGTCGGCCAGCCGCCGGTAGGTCGGGGTCACGTCGCCCGCGGGCCCGACGATCAGGACCACCTTCGGCACGCGCGCCGACGCCGCCACCGGGGCGACGGCCCCGACGGCTCCGACGATCGAGACGAGCAGCACGACAACGGCCGCGCGGGCGATCCGGTTCAGCGATGCGTCTCCTGGCATCGGGCTTGGCAGGTGGTCAGGCTCCGAGCCTACAAGCACGGGCTGTGGCTGACCAGCGACACTCGGCCCCCCTTGGGGCGGGACCCGATCGGGCCGCTGGGCCGGGCAGGGTCCCCGATACCCGCGGGCCGCACAGCCCGTCTACCATCATCCAATGGCCCATGCCCGCCCGGGCCCCGGGCACCGCAACCACCTCGCGGGCGAGACCAGCCCGTACCTGCTCCAGCACGCCGCCAACCCCGTGGACTGGTACCCGTGGGGCGACGAGGCGCTCGCACGCGCGCGCACGCTCGACCGGCCGATCTTCCTGTCCATCGGATATGCGGCCTGCCACTGGTGCCACGTGATGGAGAGGGAGTCCTTCGAGGACGAGGCGACGGCCGCGCTCCTCAACGCGTACTTCGTGCCGATCAAGGTGGATCGCGAGGAGCGCCCGGACCTGGACCAGGTCTACATGGGCGCCGTCCAGGCCCTGACGGGGCAGGGCGGCTGGCCGATGAGCGTGTTCCTGGCCCCGGACGGCCGCCCGTTCTACGGCGGGACCTACTTCCCGGACACGCCGCGCCACGGGATGCCGTCGTTCCGCCAGGTGCTGGACGCCATCCGGCGTGGCATGGGTGGAGCAGCGAGGCGAGCTCGAGCGCTCGGGCGCCAGGCTGGTGGCGGCGCTGGCGGAGGGGCAGGGGAGCGGCGCCGCGCTCGACAGCATCCCGGGCGCCGAGGTCCTGCGCGAGGCGGCCGCGGCCATCGACGCCGCATTCGACGCCGTCAACGGCGGCTGGGGCGGTGCGCCCAAGTTCCCCCAGGCGATGACGATCGAGGCGCTGCTCCGGCGCCACGTGGCCGGCGGCGACCCGCGTCCGCTGGCGATCGCGTGCCGGAGCCTGGACGCGATGGCCGCGGGCGGCATCCACGATCAGCTCGGCGGCGGGTTCCACCGCTACGCCACGGACGCTCGATGGCTCGTGCCGCACTTCGAGCAGATGCTCTACGACAATGCCCAGCTGGCGCGCGTGTACGTCCACGCGTGGGCCCTGACGTCCGATGCCGGCTACCTGGCCACGGCGACGGGCGTGCTCGACTACATCCTGCGCGAGCTGCGGACGCCGGACGGCGGCTTCGCCGCCAGCCAGGACGCGGACACCGAGGGCGAGGAGGGCGGCACCTTCGTCTGGCAGGCCGCCGAGATACGCGACGCCCTGGGGCCCGATGCGGAGCTGTTCTCGGCCGCGTTCGGGGTGTCCGACGGTGGCAACTGGGAGGGCCGCACGATCCTGTCGCGGGTCCGCGACGACGGGGAGCTGGCGGGACGGTTCGGGATCGCGGTGGCGAAGGTGGCGGAGCGGCTCGCCGTCTCGCGGGCCACCCTGATGGAGCTGAGGTCGCGCCGGCCCCAGCCAGCGCGGGACGGCAAGGTGCTTGCCGCCTGGAACGGGCTTGCGATCGGCGCGCTGGCGGACGCGGCCAGGGCGATGGACGCGTCCGGTGACCGGGCCCTGGCCGGCGACGCGGCCCGGTACCGTGACGCGGCATCGGTCGCGGCGGCCGCCGTGCTCGCAGGCCTGCGCCGGCCGGATGGACGGCTCCGGCGGTCCTGGAAGGACGGACGGGCGACTGCCGACGGCGTGCTCGAGGATCACGCGGACATGGCGGAGGGGCTGCTGGCCCTGTACGAGGCGACCGGCGACGAGCGGTGGTTCGCCGAGTCCGTGTCGCTGGCGGAGATCATGCTGGGCCGGTTCGCCGACGCTTCGGGTGGCTTCTTCGACACCGCGGAGGACGGCGAACGGCTCGTCGTCCGGCCGAAGGACCTGCAGGACAACGCCGTCCCGTCGGGCGGTGCCATGGCGGCCACGGTGCTGCTCCGACTGGCCTCGCTCACCGGGGAGCCGCGGTACCGCGCCGCGGCCGAGCGGGCGATCGCGACGGTCGGGCCGTTCCTCGCACGTCACCCGACGGCGTTCGCCCACTGGCTGTCCGCCCTCGAGCTCGTGCACGCCGGGATCACGGAGGTCGCGATCATCGGCGACCGCGGGGATCCGCGAACCGTGGACCTTGTCCGGGTCGCCGGCCGGGGCTATGCGCCGTTCCGGGTGCTCGCCGTCACGGCCGAGCCCGCGGCGTCCGCCGTCTCGCTGCTGCGGCTGCGGTTCGCGCTCCACGGCCGCCCGACCGCGTTCGTGTGCCGGGACTTCTCCTGCCGTCAGCCGGTCCACGAGCCCGAGGCCCTGGCCGCCCTGCTCGTGGGGACGTGACCCCGTTCGAGGTCCGGGAGGCTCGCCCGGAGGAGCTCGATCGGGCGGGCGAGGTGGTCGTGCGGGCGTACGCGACGATGGACGTCTTCGCCGGCGGCCACCCCGGCGCGGTCGCCTATCTCGAGCGCGTCCGTGACGCTCGCGATCGCGCCCGGGAGTGTCCTGTCCTGGTGGCGGTCGACGCTGCCGGGACGATCCTGGGGTCAGTGACGTACGTGCCCGACGACACGAGCCGGTTCGCCGAGCTCGAGGTGCCGGGCGAGGCCGGCTTCCGGATGCTCGGCGTTGCGCCAGAGGAGACCGGACGAGGCATCGGTCGGGCGCTGGTGGAGGCCTGCGTCGCGCGGGCGCGCGCCGACCGCCGCTCGGGTATGGCCATCTCGACCTCCCCGGAGATGTTCGCGGCCCACCGCCTGTACGAGCGGCTCGGGTTCCGCAGGGAGCCGGCCCGTGACTTCGACCCGGTGCCGGGGCTGACGCTCTGGGCCTACGTCCTCGTCATGTGACGCGGAGACGCGGTGTCGAGGGCGCGCCGACCACTCTCCGGCGCGCACAGGCCGCGGGTGCCCGACTAGGAGGTCTTGGCGTCCCCGTCGCCGGCGTCGGCCGTGTCGCTCTTGATGTCGTCGATCTCTTTCCGCGCCTCCTTGACCCCCTGGCCGAAGGCGCGGCCGAGGAGAGGCAGCGTCTTGGGACCGCGCCACATGAGGACGATGACCAGCACGATGATCAGGACGAGCAGGATGTCCATGTGGCGGATGGTATCAGCGGCGGTGCCGCCACCCTGCCTGACCGTCACGCGGGGGCGCCCAGATCGCCGGGCGCGCCCGTCACGCGGGAGCCGCCCGTCACACGGACGCGCCCGTCGCGCGGGAGCCGCCGTCACCTCACGGCCGTCAGGCGTGCGGGCGGAGCGCGAGCGGGATGACCAGGCGCAGCGCGGTCCTCGACGGGTCGAAGCTGGCCACCTTGTTGTCGACGAGGCCGGCGGACCGGGCGGCCGCCATGACCTCGACGTCGCGGAGCGTCGCCGCGCGGCCCTTGCGTGAGACGACCCAGATCGCTCCCGCCGGACGGATCCGCGCCCGGAGAGCTCCGAGTGCCTCGAGCGCCGCGAGGTCGTCAGCCGCGAGGAAGACCAGGTCTGTGTCTGGGGCAGGCTCGCCATGCGTGACGTCGTGCGTCCGTCCGTCCAGCTCGGCCTCGAAGTCCGCGTCACGCAGGCCGACCAGGGCGACGCGGGCGCCCGGCCGGACGCCGAGCTTGTCGAGCCGCGGTGTCGTGTAGACGCGTTCCATGGCGGTATCGTGCCCGACGTGTCCAGCAGATCCGCCCCCGGCCCGCTCCTCGTCTTCGGTCCTCGTTCGCTCGACTACGACTTCGGGCCGGGCCATCCGCTCACGCCGCTGCGGTTCGGTCCCGGGATCGACCTCCTGAAGAGCGTCGGGGCAGACCCGGGCCTGGCGCCGTCTCCGGCGTCGGACGAGGCCCTGGCCGGTGTCCACCTGCCCGCGTACATCGAGGCCGTGAGGGCCTTCTCGACGGACCCGTCGCGACCGGCGGTGATGGGGATCGGCCTGTCGGACAACCCTGCCTTCCGTGGGATGCACGAGGCGGCGGCGACGGTCGCGGGCGGTTCGCTGGGCGCCGTGCAGGCGATCCTCCGGGGTAAGGTCGACCACGCCTTCCACCCCGGGGGCGGGCTCCACCACGCGATGGCGTCGATGGCGTGGGGCTTCTGCATCTACAACGATGTTGCGCTCGCGGTCGCCGCGGCGCGTGCCGAGGGCCTGCGCGTCCTGTACGTTGACCTCGACGTGCACCACGGCGATGGGGTGCAGGCGGCGTTCTTCCGCGATCCCGGGGCGCTGACCCTGTCCATCCACGAGAGCGGCCGGTACCTGTTCCCCCAGACGGGGTTCATCGACGAGATGGGGGAGGGGACCGCCGCCGCGACGGCGGTCAACCTGCCGCTCGAGCCGTACACGGGCGAGGATGCCTGGCTGTCGGCGGTCCGGTCGCTGGTCCCGACGCTCGCAGCCGTGTTCGGGCCCGAACTCGTGGTGAGCCAGCACGGGGCGGACTCGCATGCCTGGGATCCGCTCGCGCACCTGCGGGTCACGACCGCCGCGATGTCGGACGCTGCGCGGCTCGTCGATTCCGTCGCCCACCGCTGGGCGGGCGGCCGATGGCTCGCGACGGGCGGCGGCGGCTACGACGCCTACCGCGTTGTGCCGCGGGCCTGGTCCCTGACGTGGCTGGCCGGCGCGCATCGCGAGGTTCCCGACGCGACACCGTCGGCCTGGCGCTCCCGGTGGGAGGCGGCGGCCGTTGCCTTCGGGACACCGGGGATGCCGCCGGCATTCCTCGACGCCCCGAACGTGGGGCTGCCGGTGAGCGCGTCGCAGCGGGCGGCCGACGAGCGGTCGAGGGCGACCCTTGAGCGGGTGCGGGCAGCGGTGCTGCCGAGGCTGGTCCGCGAGGCGGAAGACCGCGGGTGGTGGCGGCCGGCGTTCGGACCCGCGATTGCCTCGACCGGCGTTGACCCCTCTGGTCCCGGCGTCGGCGTCCCGGCCAGTGGACGGGATCCGGGGGCCTCCGGCGGGGCGTCGCCCGACGCGCGCCGCACGCCAACCATCCGATCGCTGGCGGTCGGCGACCTCGACCGTCTCCGGCTCGCGGCGCGGACCGTGTCCCCGTTCGACGTGACCGAGGCGCGCGCGCTGCTCGCGGCCGCCCTCGGGGATGGCGCACGCGTGGTGGCGGCGATCGTCGGGGACGTGATCGTCGGGATTGCCGTCGCGGCGCCGGCGGTGCGCGAGCGGGCGGCCGGCGCGGAGCGGGCGGCCGGCGCGCCGGAGCGGGCGGCCGGCGCGGTGGTGCGCGAGCGGGCAACCGGGGAGCGGGTTGCCGCGGAGTCGCTGCTGGCGGTGGGGGTCACGCCGGCATGGCGAGGCGAGGGTCTTGGCCGGGCGCTGCTCCGGATGCTGGTCGAGACGCGGCCGGCCGGGTCGGCGATGGAGGCCGTGATCGGGGCGGCCGAACGTGACGTCGTGGGGCCGGCCGACCTGGATACGCGGAGGGCGCTGGCTCGTCGGCTGCTCGAGGGAGCGGGGTTCGTGGTCCGGGCGCCGTCCCCGGACCTGGCGCGCGACGACCCCTCCGCAATCGCGGGGCGCCTCGAGCCGCGTTGAGGGGCCGTACGGTCCGGGAGGAATGTGGGATCCGACCTGCCACTGGTCCCGCGGCGTCCCCAAATCACGGGCGATGCGGCCCGCGCGGACGGTCCCTCCCGGGACCGATACTCCGCCCAGTCGGCGGACGAACCCCAACGGGACGCTCTCCCCGACGTCGCGCCATCACCGCAGTCGGGCGGAGCTCTCCTCCCCCTCCACCGCCCGGCTGTCCTGAGGTACTCGAACCGGCGGGCCCCCGGGCCTGCCGGTTCAGTGTCTCCGGGCCCGGAGGCGTCCGGCTCGGCGTGCCGGTCCGGCGTGCCGGTCCGGCGTCCGGTCGGTCCGGTCCGGCGTCCGGTCCTCCAGGCGCCTGGTCGATTTCCACATTCACTCGCCACCCGGGTGGTAACAGGCCGGCGGACCGAGGACCTGCGCAGCAACACTCCAGGTGAGTGGTGAGGCGTCAGATCGACCGTGGACCTGGTCAGGTACCTGCCAGACGAGTGGAAGCGCAGCCGAGGCGGGCCCGAGTTGCGCGAGTACCAGCCTCGCGAGTCGTTGGGTGGGTCCGCGGCTCACCCCGTGCGTGCGGCTTGATCGAGGACCAGCGAGGCCGTGCCAAGTGCCCCGTTTCCACTCGCTGCACGGGTAGATGAGCGCGACCGCCTGGGCACGTCCGCCTGGGCGCGACCGCCTGGGCACGTGTCCGCCAGGCTGAACACCCGGCCTGAACGCCAGGCACCCGGGGCGGTGGCCACAGGAGCCCGGACGCGCGTGTCCGAACCGAGGCGTCCACGCGGTGGCCGGGGCGCGGAGGAGTGGCATAGGCAGTCGCGCGAAACGAACATCTGTACCAAATCACGATCCGAGGCCTATACTCGCCATCCCGTGGCCGTGCCCGTCACCGATCCGCTCGCGCCCTTCGGGCCCGCCGTGCGGGCCTGGTTCGAGGCGACGTTCGAGGCGCCCACGCAGGCCCAGTCCGAGGGCTGGGCGGCGATCAGCGCAGGCCGCCACACGCTGATCCACGCGCCGACCGGCAGCGGCAAGACCCTCGCCGCCTTCCTGTGGTGCCTGGACAGCCTCTTCGGCCATCCGCGGCCCGCCCCGACACGCGGTGACCCGGGCTCCGTCCGCGTCCTCTACATCAGCCCGCTCAAGGCCCTCACCTACGACGTGGAGCGGAACCTGCGGGCGCCGCTCGCCGGGATCGCGCTGGCGGCGCAGCGGCTCGGCCAGGAGCCCCCCCACATCACGATCGCCTCGCGGACGGGGGACACCCCTGCGGACGAGCGCCGGAACCTCGCGAAGCACCCACCCGACATCCTGGTCACGACGCCCGAGAGCCTCTATCTCCTGCTGACCAGCCAGGCGCGCGAGGTCCTGCGCGGCGTCGAGCACGTGATCGTCGACGAGGTCCACGCGATCGCCGGGTCGAAGCGGGGCGCCCACCTCGCCCTGAGCCTCGAGCGCCTCGAGCACCTCCGGTCCCCCGGCGCGCGGCCCCCCCAGCGCATCGGCCTCTCGGCCACCCAGCGCCCGCTCGAGACGATCGCCCGCTTCCTCGGCGGCACCGGCGAGGGCCGCGAGGTCGCCGTGGTCGATGCGGGCACCCGCAAGCCGCTGGAGATCCGGGTCGTCGTGCCCGTCGAGGACATGGCCCGGCTCGGAGAGGTGCTCCCGCAGGACGAGCAACGAGGTGGCCCCGTCGTCGGGGGCGAGACCCGCTCCAGCATCTGGCCCGCCATCCACCCGAGGATCCTCCAGCTCATCCGGGAGCACCACAGCACCATCGTCTTCACCAACAGCCGCCGCCTCGCCGAGCGACTCGCACAGCGCCTCAACGAGCTCGCCGGGGAGGAGCTCGTCCGGGCACACCACGGCTCGATCGCGCGGGAGCAGCGTCTCCAGATCGAGGAGGAGCTGAAAGCCGGCCGTCTGCCCGCGCTCGTCGCGACCAGCAGCCTCGAGCTCGGCATCGACATGGGTGCCGTTGACCTCGTCATCCAGGTGGAGAGCCCCACCTCCGTCGCCCGCGGGCTCCAGCGCATCGGCCGCGCGGGCCACCATGTCGGCGAGCCCAGCAAGGGCGTGATCTTCCCCAAGTACCGTGGGGACCTCCTCGAGGCGGCCGTCGTCGTGAAGGGCATGCACGATGGCGCGATCGAGTCGACGACGCTGCCGCGGAACCCGCTCGACGTCCTCGCCCAGCAGCTGGTGGCGATGACCTTGGGCGAGCGGTTCACGGTCGACGGCCTGCTCGAGATCGTGCGCCGTGCCGCACCCTTCGAGACCCTGACGCGGGAGGCCCTGGAGGGCGTCCTTGGGATGCTCGCCGGCGCCTACCCGTCCGACGAGTTCGCGGAGCTCAAGCCGCGGATCACGTGGGACCGGCTCGCCGACACGGTGGAGGCACGGCGGGACGCGCGGGTCGTCGCGATCACGAGCGGTGGCACGATCCCGGACCGTGGCCTGTACCCGGTCTTCCTCGAGGGCGAGGCGGGGACGCCGGGGCGTCGGGTCGGCGAGCTGGACGAGGAGATGGTCTACGAGCTGCGCGCCGGGATGCATGGCGACGTCGTGGTCCTCGGTGCCAGCTCCTGGCGCGTCGCGGACATCTCGCCCAACAGGGTCACGGTCACGCCCGCCCCCGGCGTCCCCGGCAAGCTGCCGTTCTGGCACGGCGACGCCGTGGGGCGGCCGGTCGAGCTCGGCCGGCAGATCGGGGCCTTCGTGCGCGGCGTGGAGGCGGACCTCGCGCGGGGCGCGAAGGGCAGGGCGAAGGCTGCCGAGCGCCTGCGGCGCGAGCACGACCTCGATGACCTCGCGGCCGAAAACCTCCTCGCCTACATCGAGGACGAGCGCGACGCAGCCGGCGCCCTCCCGACGGACCGCCGCATCGTCGTCGAGCGCTTCCGGGACGAGCTTGGCGACTGGCGCCTTGTCGTCCTCACGCCGTTCGGCGGCCGGGTCCATGCCCCATGGTGCATGGCGCTCGAGGCGCGGCTGCAGGAGCGGCTGGGGCTCGAGGTCCAGACGATCTGGTCCGACGACGGCATTGCCATCCGCCTCCCGGAGGGCGACGGCTCGCTCGACGGTGTGGAGCAGCTCCTCTTCCCGGACCCCGAGGAGGTCGAGGACCTCGTGGTGGGCAGGGTGGGCCAGTCGAGCCTGTTCGCGAGCCGGTTCCGCGAGAACGCGGCCCGCGCCCTGCTCCTGCCGCGCCGCCGGCCCGGGACCCGCACGCCGCTCTGGCAGCAGCGCCAGCGATCGGCGGATCTGCTCGCCGTGGCGTCCCGCTACGGCAGCTTCCCGATCCTCGTCGAGACCTACCGGGAGTGCCTGGCGGACGTGTTCGACCTGCCGGCCCTCCGCGAGGTCCTGGGCGGGGTCCAGCGACGGGACCTGGCCGTCCACAGCGTCGAGACGGCGCATGCCTCCGCCTTCGCGAGCTCGCTCCTGTTCGACTACGTCGCGGCCTACATGTACGACGGCGACGCCCCGCTGGCGGAGCGCAGGGCACAGGCCCTCACGCTGGACCGGGACCTGCTGCGCGAGCTGCTCGGACAGGAGGAGCTCCGCGAGCTCCTGGACCCGGACGCGCTGGCCGACCTGGAGCTCAGCCTCCAGGCGCTGCTCGACGAGCGTCACGCGAAGGACCCGGACCAGGTCCACGACCTGCTGCGACGGCTGGGGGACCTCGGCGCGGACGAGGCCGGTGCGCGGACGGCCGGCGGGCGGGTGGAGGCGTCGATCCACCTGGCCGAGCTCGCGGGGACCCGGCGCGCCGTGCGGGCGCGGATCGCCGGGGAGGAGCGCTGGATCGCGATCGAGGACGTCGCCCGGTACCGCGACGGCGTCGGGGTCGCGGCGCCGCCGGGTGTGCCGGGGGCGTTCCTGGCACCTGCGATCGGGGCTCTGGACGGGTTGCTGGCGCGGTTCGCGCGGACCCACGGGCCGTTCCTGGCCACCGAGCCGGCCCGCCGATGGGGGTTGCCTGGGGGCGTGGTCGAGGATGCCCTCCGCCGCCTGGTCGCCTCGGGATCTCTCCTGTCCGGCGAGTTCCGGCCGGGCGGCGCCGAGCGCGAGTACTGCGATCCCGAGGTCCTCCGGCTGCTGCGCAGGCGCTCGCTGGCGACGCTGCGACGCGAGGTGGAACCGGTCGATCCCGTGACGCTGGCGCAATTCCTGCCGGCCTGGCACGGTGTCGCCCAGTCACCGTCTGCGACGGGCGTGGTGCCGCCGCCGCTCCGGGGCTCCGCGGCGCTCGAGCGCCTCGCCGAGGTCGTCGACCGGCTTGCCGGCCTGCCCATACCCGCGTCGGTGCTGGAGCGCGACATCCTGCCCGCCCGGATCCCCGGCTACCAGCCACGCCTCCTCGACGAGCTCGGCGCGATGGGCGAGGTCGCCTGGGTGGGGAGGGGGAGCCTCGGCCGCGACGACGGGCGGGTGGTGCTGTACCGACCCGGCCGGGAGCTGCTGCGGCCGAGCGGCCTGCCGGACGGCGTCGAGCGGCCGGCGGGCGAGATCCACGAGAGGCTGCGCGCCCACCTGCGGAGGCGCGGGGCATGCTTCTACCGCGAGCTGTTCACGGCCGCCGCCGCGCGCTCCGACCGCGAGGTGCTCGACGCGCTCTGGGACCTCGTGTGGGCGGGCGAGGTCACGAACGACACGGTGGCGCCGCTGCGGGCGCTGCGCTGGAAGCGGCCGGCGAAGGACCACCGCCCGCGCCCCGGCCGGCTGACCGCGCTCGGCCCGCCCGAGGCCGCCGGCAGATGGTCGCTGGTGGAGGACGACGGTGGCGACGGGCAGCACGCCGAGGGCACCCCGCCGGCATCATCGGCGACCCGCACGGAACGCGTCCACGCCCAGGCCCTCGCGCTGCTCGAGCGGCATGGGGTGCTGACTCGCGAGGCAGTAGCGGGCGACGCCTTCGAGGGGGGCTTCAGCGCCGTCTACCCGGTGCTGCGAGCGATGGAGGAGGCAGGTCGGATCCGGCGCGGCTACTTCGTCGACGGGCTCGGCGCAGCGCAGTTCGCGCTGCCTGGGGCGGTGGACAGGCTCCGCGCCCTCCGGGATCAGCCTGGTGAGGCGGCGGGGGACCACGGGCGGCTGGTGCATCTCCTGGCGGCCGCCGACCCCGCGAACCCGTACGGCGCCGCCCTGTCCTGGCCCCGCCGCGGCGACGACGACCGGAGATCGCTCCAGAGGGCCGCGGGCGCGTACGTGGTGCTCGTCGACGGGGCCGTGGTGCTGTACCTCGACCGCGGCGGGACGTCGATCCAGGTGCTGCCGGCGGCGGTGGACGAGGACGCGCTGCGTTTCGCGCTCCGGTCGCTGGCGGACCTCGTGGCCGACGGGCGCACCCGGGAGCTGGTGATCGGCAAGGTCGACGGCGAGCCGGTCGCCGCGTCGCCGCATCGCGAGGCGCTCCTCGCGGCCGGGTTCGTCCAGGGTTACCGCGGGTATGGGCTGCGGGCGGCGTCCACCCAGGACCGGTCATACCAGCGCCCGGCGCCGCCACGCCCGGTGCGGTGAGGCTGAACGCCCGGTGCCCGAAGGCGACACGCTCGTCCGCACCGCGGCGGGGCTCCGCCCGTTCCTGCTCGGCCGCGCGGTGATCGCCGCCTCGGCGCGCCAGCCGGGGCCCACGGGCCGAACGTCTCGTCGGCGCCACCGTCACCGCCGTGGAGGCCGCCGGCAAGAACCTCCTCATCCGGTTCGACAACGGGCTCGAGGTCCGCACCCACCTGCGGATGCACGGGTCGTGGCACCGCTACCGCCCCGGCGAGCGGTGGCGCCGCGCGCCCTGGCGCGCCCGGCTGGTCATCGAGGTCCCGGGCTCCGTCGCCGTTTGCTTCGACGCCCCCGTCGTCGAGCTGTTCGAGGTCCGGACCGAGGCCGTGCATCCGTCCCTGTCCCGGCTCGGCCCCGACCTGCTGAAGGATCCGGTCGATACCGCGGAGGTGCTGCACCGGCTGCGGGACGCCTCGCGCGCGGACCGCGCGATCGCCGAGGCGCTCATCGACCAGCGCGCGCTCGCCGGGATCGGCAACGAGGTGAAGAACGAGGTGCTCTGGCAGGAGAGGGTGTCGCCGTGGACGCCCGTCGGACGCCTCGACGACGCCGTCCTGACCGGCCTCATCGGGACGGCACGAGAGATCCTGCGCGAGGGAGCAGCGACCGGCCGTCGTCCGCGCCACGTCCACCGTCGCGCCGGCAGGCAGTGCCCGCGCTGCGGAACGCCAATCGAGGTCGAGCGCCAGGGCGCGGACCTGCCCCGGCTGACATTCTGGTGCCCGTCCTGCCAGCCGCCGACCTGAACGGGCCGGCTTGCGTCTACCGGCTGCCGTCTACCAGGACCGGCCGGAGGGCTATGCTCCGCGCGATCCGGTCGCGGCGTCCATCCCCGTCGTCCATTCCCGCGGCCACCACACCTGGAGCCGTCTCCTGGCCCGTCTCGCACGTCCTGTGGCCCGTCCCGACCAGTCACGCCCCGCCTCCCCCGCCACGCCGTCGCTCCGCGTCCGCTGGGCGGTGGTGATCCTGCCGCCCCTCATCGTCGCGGCGCTCGCGCTCCTCACGGACACGGTGCTGGACGAGGTTCTGCCCGTCCCGTGGTCCGCCGTGACGGTCTCCCTGGCGGTGCTGATCATCGGGGTGGTGGTGGCCGCTGCGACGTTCGGGCGGATCGACGCCCTGGCGGTGACGTTGCGGGTCCGGAACGAGGACCTCGAGGCGCGCAGCGCGTCCGCCCGCGCCCTCAACCGGGTGAGCATGGCGATCGCCTCGCTGTCCGACGTGGACGACGTGCTCGAGGCAGTCGTCACGCACGCACGGGAGCTGCTCGAGGCGGATGTCGCGGTCCTGCTGCTGGAGGGGCCCGACGGCCGACTCGATCTTCGAGCCGCGGCCGGACCGCCGGGCGCGATCCTGACCAGGCCGGGTCTCGCCGGCGTCGCCGACGCCGGGCCCGACTTCGTGGATGTGATGGCGCCGAACCCGGCCGATGCGATCCTGCCTTTCGTCGATCGCGCGCAGGCGAAGGTGCGGCTGTCCGCACCCCTCCAGAGGGGAGGACAGACGATCGGCCTGCTCGCGATCGGCGGTGCCCGGTCCCGCGGCTTCGACGCCGACGAGGTCGAGACCCTCGCCTCCCTGGCCAACCAGGCCACGATCGCGCTCGAGCACGCACGCCTCGAGGACCGGCTGCGGGAGCTCGCGGTCGTCGAGGAGAGGGAGCGGATCGCGCGCGAGCTCCACGACGGGATCGCACAGGTGCTGGGCTACGTGAACACGAAGTCCCAGGCCATCGACGCGCACCTCGCGCAGGGGCACGTGGACGCGGCTCGTGTCCAGGTTGCCGAGCTGGGAGCGGCCGCGCGAGCGGTCTATGTCGACGTGCGTGAGGCGATCCTGGGCCTGCGCAGCCCCATCGAGCCCGGTCAGGCACTTGGGGCCGCGGCCGAGGCCTACGCGCGCCGGGTGGCCGCGGACTCGCCATTCGTCCTCGACGTCGACATCGCCCCCGAAGTCCTCGACCTCCACCTCGACGCGGAGACCGAGGCACAGGCGTACCGGATCGTCCAGGAGGCGCTCACGAACGTGCGCAAGCACGCCTCCGCCCACCGGGTGCGGATGGCCATGGCCGTCGTGGGCGATCAGCTGGACATCCGGATCGACGACGACGGTCGCGGCTTCGGCCAACGGGTCGCGACCGGCGACGTGGCCCGGTACGGCCTGAGATCGATGAACGAGCGTGCGGTGGCGATCGGCGCGACCCTGGACGTGCATCCGGGCTGGCGCGGCGGGGTGGCCGTGGACCTGCGCATCCCCCTCGCCGGGCACGTCCGCCCCGGTGCCGACGCCGTCGCCACCGGCCGTTGACGATGCGGATCCTGCTTGCCGACGACCATGCCCTGTTCCGGGACGGGCTCGCATCCCTGCTCGTCGCGTGGGGCCACGTCGTGGTCGGCCAGGCGGCAGACGGCGTGGCGGCCGTGGACCTTGCGACCAGGCTGCGGCCCGACGTCGTCCTGATGGACGTGGCGATGCCGGGCGGTGGTGGGCTGGGCGCGACCCGGGAGATCGCGGCCTCGATCCCGGGCGTGGCGATCGTGATGCTCACGGCCAGCGAGGACGTCGACGACCTGTTCGCTGCCATCAAGGCTGGTGCCCGCGGGTATCTGCTCAAGAACCTGGAATCCGCGGAGCTGCGGGGCATGCTCGAGGCGGTCGCGCGCGGCGAGGCAGCGATCACGCCGGCGATCGCGGCGCGGATGCTGGCGGAGCTCGCGCGGCCCGCGGACGCCCCGGCGCATGCGGGGGGCGCCGGGCCGAGGGATCCGGACCGCCTGACGGACCGTGAGCTTGACGTGCTCCGCCTTGTCGTCGCGGGTCGTCGGAACAAGGAGATGGCGGCGGAGCTCGGCATCTCAGAGAACACCGTGAAGTTCCACCTGCGCAACATCCTGGACAAGCTCCATGCCCAGAGCCGCGCGGAGATGGTCGCCATGGCGGTCCGCGAGGGGCTCCTGCCGGACCTCTGACCTTGGCCGGTGTGATCGAGGATGGGCGTTTGTGGACGTGCCCCGAGGTGGCCGCCTAGATGTGGCGTCCCGCGCCACGAAGTCGCCCCCGGACCGGTCTGCCGCCCTGCCGGACGCGTCCGCGCCGCGACTGCGCCCGCGGGCGGCTCGACCGGCTGCCGGACCGCCGAACGTGGCGTCCCGCGCCGCGACTGCGCCCGCGGGCGGTCGCCGCGCTGCCGGACCGCCGAACGTGGCGTCCCGCGCCGCGACTGCTGCCCCGGACGCCTCCGTCGCCCTGCCGGAGCGCTAACGTGGCGTGCCGCACCGCGGTGGCACGGCGGCCTGCTCGGCTCGGTCGCCGAACCCACGCGCGCCGCCGGCCCGGGCCATCTGGCCCCCGGCGGCCCACCCGAACGGATGGGCAGCCAGCCCACCTGATCGGGCGTGGTCACCCACGCCCCCGGCCTCGATGCTGGTCGCGCGGCAAGGAGGCGGCGAATGGGCTATCGCATCGACATCGAACAGCGCGGCTGCATCACGTGTGGCGTCTGCATGGACGTGTGCCCGGTCGAGGCGCTCGACATGACCCGGCCGCAGCGGCCGGGGATCGAGACTGGCCCGGGGCCGGGGCGACCGCGCGACTACATGATGGAGCGACCGCTCCAGGTCGGGGAGTGCATCGGGTGCGGTATCTGCATCCGGGAGTGTCCCCCGAACGTGATGTCGCTCGTCACGGTGGACGGCACCGTGCCACTGGCTGCGCGCCAGGGGCCCGTCGAGCGACCCGTCGCGTCCGATCCCGACGCCTGGATGCCGCTCTCCGAGGTGACTCGCGAGGCGCTGAAGCCGAGGCACGGCTCCCCGTGGGGAGACCTGTTCACCTGGAAGACCCGGTCGCGGCCGAAGCCATGGCAGGTCTGGACCACGATGGTGGACGACGCCCCGAAGAACCCGATCGCGCCCTGCCAGGAGGCCTGTCCCGCGGGCACCGATGCCGGCCGCTACGTCGGCCTGATCGGGGCCGGGCGCTTCGACGAGGCATACGCCGTCGCCGCGGAGGTCAACCCCTTCCCGTCGGTCTGCGGCTGGATCTGCACCGCCCCCTGCGAGGCCGCCTGCCGCCGCGGCGTCCTGGACGAGCCGATCGCGATCCGTACGCTCAAGCGTTTCGCGGCCGAGCACGGCCACCTGCCGCCCGTCACCCCACCGTCGAACCGCCGGGCCGAGAAGGTTGCGATCGTCGGCGGGGGCCCGGCGGGCATGTCCGCCGCCTACTACCTCGCCCGCCTCGGCTACGGGGTCACCGTCCTGGAGGCGATGCCGGTCCCGGGCGGCATGATGGCGATCGGCATCCCCGAGTACCGGCTGCCGCGCGAGGTCCTGCAGGAGGAGATCGAACGGATCCTCGGCCTCGGCGTCGAGCTGAGGCTGGACACCGCCATGGGCCGCGACTTCGGCCTGCCGGACCTCGAGCGTGAGGGCTTCAAGGCCATCTTCCTCGCCACCGGCGCGTCCAAGAGCCGTCGCCTGGGCGTCCCCGGCGACGAGCTGCGGGGCGTCATCCCGGCGACCCGCTTCCTCAAGGAGGTCAACCTCGGCGAGCACCCCCACCTGTCGGGCGACGTCATCGTCGTGGGCGGCGGCAGCACCGCGATGGACGCGGCCCGATCCGCGAAGCGCAGCGGCGCGGCCACGGTCACGATCGTCTACCGCCGGGGCCGCAAGGACATGCCGGCGCAGGAGGAGGAGATCGAGGCCGCGGCACGCGAGGGCATCGTGATCGCGGACGGGCTCGCGCCGACCGAGGTCGTGGGCCGTGACGGCGCCGTCGTCGCGGTCCGCGTCGGCATCATGCGGGCGACCGGCGAGGCCGGCTCCGGCAGCCGTTCATCGTGGGTGCCCACGGGCGAGACGCGCGAGCTGCCTGCCTCGGCCATCCTCGTCGCGATCGGCGAGGAGCCGGACCCGTCGATCCTCCCCGAGGGCGCCGGGATCGAGGTCAGCGGCTGGGCCGGCATCGTGGCCGACCCGCGGACCCTCGCCACGGGCCGCGCCGGGATCTTCGCCGGCGGCGATGTCGTCTCCGGACCCAAGACCATCATCGAGGCCGTCGCGGCCGGCCGGCGCGCGGCCGCGTCCATCCACGAGTACCTCGCCGGCGTGACGGACGGGGAGGCGGAGATCTTCGCAACCGTCCGCTACCTCACGCCGCCGGAGCCGACCATCAGCCTCGACATCGGGGTCCGCCCGCGTGTCCACGCCGCGCTCCCGGTGGTCGACACGTCGTCCTTCTCGGCTACGGCCCACGGCTTCACGGAGGCGGCGGCCCAGGCCGAGGCGTCCCGCTGCTTCCGCTGCGACGCCGTCTACGGGTGCCCCTCCGTCAGCGTCCGGGCCGGTCGAGGACCGGCGGACAGCCGGACCGCCCCCATCCCCGTCCCGGCGGCCATCCCCGCCGACCAGCCCTCACAGGGAGGTGTCCAGTGACCGCCGACCAGGTCTCCGGCTTCTTCGATGCCGGGGAGGGATTCATCGAGGGCACGATCGCCGCGGCGCTCGTGATCCTGTGGATCCTCTCCGTGGCGCTCCACCTGGCGCGGCCGTACATGGTCCGCACCACCGGCAAGTTCACCCTGCGGTTGGGCGCCGACCTGTGGTGGATCATCTACGTCGCACTGCGCGACCTGATCCTGCTGCAGGTGTTCCTGGGCAGCTTCATCTTCTTCTACCCCGACGTCGTCTCGGGCCAGCCGCTGCCGATCACCGGCAGCCTCGCGGCGGTCTGCGCGTTCGCGGCGCTGCTGATCAAGCTGATGAGCAGGGGCGACGCCGACCTGAACGGCATGCGGGCCCAGGTCCTGCTGATCGGCCTCGGGGCGGCGCTCTACGTCACCCCGTATTTCTTCGGCTCGCAGATGACCCTGCTGACCGGGAACCTCACCGACCAGTTCGCCCACCTGCTCGTCTCGTCGACGAACCCCGACATCGCTCTTCCGCTCAGCTACCTGTCCGCGCTGGCGATCGGGATCATGGGTCTCGTCGCGGTGGGCTACAACCTCCGGCAGACGACCCGCCGGCCGACGGCCGCGTAGGAGGACCCGATGAACGCCGACGATCTCGCAACCGCGCTCACGACCGGCGCCTCGGGCTGGCTGGTCCTGTCCGTCGCGGCGGTCCTGCCCATCCTGTGGGCCTTCACGCTGACGCTCCACTTCAGCCGGCCGTACGTCCTGCGGTTCCTGCAGGGCCTGACGCTCCGCTTCGGCGGCGACGTCTGGTGGCTGAGCTACGTCCTGTTCAGGGACGCGCTGCTCGTCATCACGCTCGGCCTGTCCACCATCTTCTTCATGCCCAACCTCTACCTCAGCACGGGGCTGCCGATCACGGCGCCGATCGCGGCCCTCGTCCTGTTCTGGGCGACCGTCGTCAAGCTGATCCGGGACGTCGACGATGACCCGGCGGCGTTCCGGCTGTTCAGCGTCCTCCTCGTCATCGCGTCCGCGCTGTACATCGTCCCGCAGGTCTACGGGATGGAGGGAGCCGACCAGACGTACCTGGGCGGCCTGCCGAACGCGATGATCAGCACCGGCAACCTCGCGCTGGCGCGCTTCATCCTGTGGGGAAGCCTCGTCCTGTTCGCCCTCACCGGGGCCGCCGTCTTCGTGCGGTTCCTGATGCGGCTCGGGCGCCCCGCCGATGGCGAGGCGTCGATGGCGGAGGCCTCGATGGCGGAGGCGTAGGCTCCCGGGCCGGCGCGCCACCGGCCCACCCAGCCGTCCGCGACGGACGGTGTCGACCCCCGGCACCGTCCGTCGATCTGTGCCATCGTCGGCGACATGCGCCGGATCCGCGAGACGATCGACGTCCACTGCGAGCCCGCCCACGGTGGGTCCGGCTGGACGTGCCGGGTCACGGTCGAGGCCGACGGCTCCACGACGTCGCACACCGTCGCCGTCACCGGGACGGACCTCGCCCGCCTGGCGCCCGGCGCCGCGTCGCCCGAGGAGCTCGTCCGCCGCTCGTTCGTCTTCCTCCTTGCCCGCGAGCCGGCGGCCTCGATCCTGGCCCGGTTCGACCTCCCGGTGATCGGCCGCTACTTCCCGGAGTACGAGAGCGAGATCCGGGGGTAGATGCCGCGCCGGCCGCCTGTTGCCAGGGGACGGTAACGGGCCGAACGCTCGCACGTCTCCATGCCACAATCGCGCCCGACACGTGCGGGCGCCTCGAGAGCCGGTCGGGACGGGGCGATCCACGAGCCTGGAGCGCGGAAGGGCGGCTCATCGCCCTGCGGCCTGATCCGGTGGAGGAAGGCGACCGTGGACGACACTCGGACCAATCCGACGACCATCCTGACCGCGGAGCTGCCCGCCGTCACCGAGAGTCCCGAGGAGGATGGTGCCCGTCCGACGGCCCTGCTGCCGATGACGCAGCTGCTGCGGATCTCTGCGTACTGGCTGGGCCTCACTGCCATCGATGCCGCGGTCGGCCTGTTCATCACGAACCGGCTCGAGTTCGACCATCTCGTGCCCAGGGACGATGTCGGCAGGTCGATGTTCATGATCGGCATCGCGGCAGCGATCGTCGGGATCATCATCCAACCCACCGTCGGCTACATCAGCGACTTCACGGTGTCCCGATGGGGTCGCCGCAAGCCGTACATCGTCGTCGGGTCGTTGCTGGACGTGGTGTTCCTGCTCGGGATCGCGATGGGGAGCACCGTCCTCATGCTCGCGGCCTTCATGCTCCTGCTGAGCATCAGCACCAACATCGCACGCGGGCCCTTCCAGGGATACGTGCCGGATCTCGTCGCGGAGCCGCAGGTCGGGATGGCGAGCGGCATGGTCGGCCTGATGCAGATCGTCGGCAACGTGACCGGCTTCATGCTCGTGTCCCTGTCGGTGGGTCTCGGCGTCATGCCCCTCTCGCTCGTGGCGGTGGCGCTGGTCGAGCTCGTGACCATGGCCAGCGTCGTGCTGCGGGTCGGAAAGGGGCTGCCGCCCAGGCCGCGACAGGGCAGGTCGTGGTCGGCCATCGCCCGCGGGGCATGGGCGACCGACATCCTCCAGGAGCGGTCCTACGTCTGGCTCCTCGTGTCCCGGCTGCTGTTCCTGGTCGCCGGATCTCTGCTCGTGAACTTCGTCCTGATCTACCTCGGCCGCGCCTACGGCATGTCGAAGGAGGAGGCGAACTCGATGTATGTCGCCATCCTGATCGTCGTCATCGCGGCCAACGTGCTGGCGATCCTGCCGGCCTCGAAGCTGTCCGACCGCATCGGGCGCAAGCCCCTGATCTTCATGGCATGCGGCATCGGCGCCGCCGGGTCGGCGGTGATCGCGGTGACCCCGTCCATCCCCGTCGCCCTCGTCGGTGCGGCGCTGTTCGGCGCAGCCAACGGCAGCTTCCTCGCCGTGGACTGGGCGTTGATGACCGACATCATCCCGAGGGCGTCCGCCGGCCGCTACATGGGCATGAGCAACGTCGCCACCGGCTCGGCGGGCCCACTCGCGGTCGCCATCGGCGGCATCGTGCTCGACCTCGTCACGGCGACCGGCCGCGAGGAGCTCAGCCCGCGCGTCGTGTTCATCCTGGCCGTGGGGTTCTTCGCCGTCGCCGCGGTCACCCTGCGCCCCGTCGTGGAGCCGCGGCGGTCGAGGGCGGTCGCGGCCGCCACGGCTTGAGCCCGCGACGGGCGTCGCGCGTCGGCCGATCCGTCAGTCGCCGATCTCGGCCGTGACGTGGACGGGGTGACGGCTCCCCGCCGCCGCGCCGGCGCGCGTCGCCTCGTCCTGGCCGAGGAACCGCCCGCCCCACACCCGCAGGCGGGTCCGGGTGCGGATCGCCGTGCCGCGGGGGTCGGCCCTGAATGCCGTCGCGAACCGCCGGAAACGCGTCCGCTGCAGCCGGAGCGTGTCCACCCACCAGGCCGGCCGGAGAAACGCGAACGGATCCGCCAGCCGCCACCACCAGGGAACCGCCGACCAGATGAACACGAGGTAGTCCGCCCGGAGCGGGCGCTCGCCGAACCCGAACAGGACCTGGAGCTGGATGATCGTGAGCGGGAGCATGACCAGCGAGAGCAGGCCGGACAACGCCAGGAACACGAGCCCCCAGCCCCGCGCCCTCGCCGGCAGGATCAGCCACAGTGGCGCGGGCACCCACTTCATCCATGTCGCGAGGCCCCAGATCAGGCCGCCGACGCGCCCGCCCGTGAATTGCGCCGCGAACAGTGCGAGCGCGAGGAGCAGGTTGATGTTGCCGGTGTCGAGGTTCGCGCCGATCGGGAACCAGAGGATCGCGACGAGGATCGCCGTCGCCAGCCGGCGCCGGGTATATGCCCAGCGGATCGACCACAGGAGCAGCAGGATCGTCGCGCCGCGAAAGGCAAACCACGCGACGTCCCAGGGCAGGAGCGCCCAGGGGACGAAGAGCGGCAGCATCCAGGGGGAGTAGACGTAGGGCAGGAACGGCCCGGTGGGGTGGTATGGGTCACCGCCTTCCAGCCAGACCCGGACGGCGGCCCAGTACGCCTGGGCGTCGGCGCCGGCCATGTCGCCCCGTGCGGCCATCCCCGCCAGCGCGATGGCGAACAGCACGGACAGGATCAGCATGGCCGCGAGCCGGTGCGGTTCGCGGATCCGGGAGCCCTCGCGACGGAGGGCGCGGCGGACGACCCCGGCCCGCCTCGACGGTCGGCGGAGGATCGCCGGTACGGTGCTCATCGCTGGCGGCGCGGCGCGGTCATGTCGTCGCCCATTCTCGCGCGACCGTGGTCTCGGCGCGAGAGCCGTGGGTCGGAACACGTGGGTCGGGTGCGATGGGCCCGGCCGATATACTCCGCAAACCATGCCGCAGGGAACAGCGATCGTGATCGGCGGTGCCGAGGACAAGGTCCGTGACCGGGTCATCCTCGGCCGGTTCATCGCGCTCGCCGGCGGGCCGAGCGCCAGGATCGCCGTGATCTCGACCGCATCCTCGTTCGGCACCGAGGCCGGGCAGCGGTATCGGGAGGTGTTCACGGAGCTCGGGTCCGCCGACGTCCGCCCGTTGCACGCGGTGACCCGGATGCAGGCGAACGACGAGTCCGTCGCCGCCGCCGTCAACGACGCGACCGGCATCTTCCTGACCGGCGGCAACCAGCTGCGCCTGTCGTCGATGATCGGCGGCACGCGCCTCGCGGAGGCGATCCTGACCCGGTTCCGGGACGGTGCGGTGGTGGCCGGCACCTCCGCGGGGGCATCGGCGATCTCGAGCCACATGATCGCGTTCGGGGCCTCGGGTGCCACGCCCAAGCACCGCATGGCGCAGATCGCGGCGGGCCTCGGGCTGCTCCCGGGGGTCATCGTGGACCAGCACTTCCAGCAGAGGAACCGGCTGGGCCGGCTGCTGTCGCTGATCGCGCAGAACCCGATGCTGCTGGGACTGGGCGTGGACGAGGACACCGCGGGCGTCGTCGGGCCGGACCAGGTGATGGAGGTCATCGGTCGCGGGTCCATCACCGTGGTGGACGGCGCCGCGTCCGACACCGACGCCTGGGAGGTGCGCGGGCATCGCCCCCTGATGATCAGCAACGTCGTCCTGCACAGCCTGCCGGCCGGCTACCAATTCGACCTGCGCCGTCGCCAGCGCGTCGCGACGCCGGCGCTCAGCGTGCTCCCTGACGAGGCCGCCTCGAGCTGAGCCGCGGGTCGTCTGGCCGGTCGTGGTTCGGCCAGCCGGAGACGGGACGAGCCGCCATCCTGCCGCGTACACTCCGGTCCCACGGCACGCAGGAGGTCCAGGTGGCGCAGGCGGATCCCGCTTCCCGGAAGCGGACGAGGAAGACCAAGGCTCCGGCCGCGGGAGACGCGCCCCAGCCGGAGGCGCCGGAGCCGGCACCCGCAGGTGAGCCCCTCGCCGGCCCCGCGCCCGCAGGTGAGCCCCTCGCCGGCCCCGCACCCACCCTCCGGATCCTGGACACCCGCGTCATGCGTGGTCCCAACTACTGGGCCCGCGAACCGGTGATCCGCCAGGTCGTGGACCTGGGCGTGCTCGAGGAGTGGCCCAGCAACAGGATCCCGGGGTTCGTCGAGGCGCTGGTGGAGCTGCTGCCCACCCTCGAGGACCACACCTGCTCGCTCGGTCGGCGGGGCGGCTTCCTCACCAGGCTGAGGGACGGCACCTGGGCCGGTCATGTCGCCGAGCACATCGCGCTCGAGTTCCAGAACCTCGCCGGCACGGACGTGCGTCACGGCAAGACCCGCGGC
The DNA here is from genome assembly GCA_963776395.1 of uncultured Chloroflexia bacterium. Classification (GTDB taxonomy): domain Bacteria; phylum Chloroflexota; class Limnocylindria; order Limnocylindrales; family CSP1-4; genus CAIXZV01. The sequence goes on from CAVZML010000006.1 coordinate 385,613, forward strand.
ACCGGCGAGTACGGTCGCTACAACGTCATCTACGAATACCGCGAGGAGCAGGTCGGGATCGAGGCGGGTCGCCTGGCCGTGGGCCTCGTCAACCATCTCATCGCGCCCGACGACCCGGACCACGCCTTCGACACTCTCGCCGAGCTGGAGACGCTGATCCGCCTCGCCGAGCGGCTCGCCTTCGGCCCGTCCACGCAGTCGCTCCTGGACGAGGCCGCCAGCCGCGACATCCCGTACATGCGCCTCGACCGGTACAGCCTCGTCCAGCTGGGACAGGGCGTCCACCAGCAGCGGATCCGCGCAACGATGACCAGCCGGACGAGTGGCATCGCCGTCGACATCGCGTCCGACAAGAAGCTCACCAACCGCCTGCTGGACTCGGCCGGCATGCCCGTGCCGCGCTCGGAGGTCGTCACGACCGAGGACGAGGCGGTCGCCGCCGCGCGACGCCTCGGCTACCCGTGCGTGGTCAAGCCGCTGGACGGCAACCACGGCCGCGGCGTGGCCCTGAACCTACGCGACGAGGCCGACGTCCGCGGCGCATTTCCCGAGGCGTTGCGCCAGACCCGCTCGCGGGAAGTGATCGTCGAGAGCTACATCACGGGCAACGACTACAGGTGCCTGATCATCGGCGGCAGGCTCGCCGCGGTGGCGGAGCGCGTCCCCGCCAGCGTGACGGGTGACGGCGAAGGACGATCCGCGAGCTCGTGGACATCACCAACGCGGACCCCCGCCGCGGCATCGGCCATGAGAAGGTCCTCACCCGGATCAAGCTGGACGAGAACGCCGAGGAGATCCTCCTCGACCAGGGCCTGACGCCCGACAGCGTCCCGGCCGCCGGCGCCTTCGTGAAGCTCGCGCTCACGGGCAACCTGTCCACGGGCGGCACCTCCATCGACCGGACCATGGAGGCGCACCCGGACAACGTCGAGATCGCGGAGACGGCGGCCGGTGTCGTCGGGCTCGACATCGCGGGCATCGACTTCATCTGCCCCGACATCGCCACCCCCGTCCGCGAGACCGGCGGCGGGATCGTGGAGGTCAACGCCGCACCGGGCTTCCGGATGCACACCCACCCGACCGAGGGTGAGCCCCAGTACGTGGCGAAGCCGGTCATCGACCTCCTGTTCCCGCCCGGCTCGCCGTCCCGCATCCCGATCCTCGCCGTGACGGGCACCAACGGCAAGACGACGACCGTCCGGATGATCGCCCACATCCTCAAGCTGATGGGCCGGCGGGTGGGCCTGACGTCCACCGACGGCATCGTCATCGACGGACGCCTGATCAAGCGGGGCGACATGAGCGGCCCGAAGTCGGCGCAGATGGTGCTCCAGAACCCGACCGTCGAGACCGCGGTGTTCGAGGTGGCCAGGGGCGGCATCCTGCGCGAGGGCCTGGGCTACGACCGCAACGACGTGGCCGTGGTCACCAACGTCACCGGCGACCACCTGGGCCTGGGCGGCATCGACACCCTGGGCCAGCTGGCAAACGTGAAGGGAGTCGTCGTCGAGGCCGTGCCGCGGACCGGTACGGCGGTCCTCAACGCGGACGATGCGTACGTCTACCGGATGGGTCGCCACTGCGACGGGCGGGTCATCCTGTTCTCGATGGCCAAGGCGAAGGGCGAGGACGGCTTCGACCGCGTGGACGGACACACGTCGCGCGGCAACGCGGCGTTCTGTCTCGAGGACACGGCGCAGGGGGAGCTGATGGTCCTCCACCACGGGCCGCGCAAGATGCCGGTCCTCTACACGCACCTCATGCCCGCGACCTTCGGCGGGCGGGCGCGGATGAACGTGGCGAACGCCCTCGGGGCGGCCGCAGCGGCGTGGGCGGCCGGCGCCCATCTCCACGACATCCGCCAGGGCCTCCGGACGTTCACCACGTCCTTCTTCCAGGCGCCGGGACGGCTCAACCTGGTCGAGGTGGCGGGGACGCGCGTGATCATCGATTACTGCCACAACGTGGACGGCATGCGCCAGCTTGCCGACTTCGTCAAGCGGATGGTGGTCGAGCCGAAGGGCCGGACCGGGCGGGCGATCGGTGTCATCGGCATCCCTGGCGACAGGCGGGATCGGGACCAGCGGGACTACGGCGCCCTCGCCGCGACGGCCTTCGACGAGATCATCATCCGCGAGGACCGGAACCTGCGCGGGCGCAAGCCCGGGGAGTCGGCGTCGAACGTGGTGGAGGGGATCAAGGCCGGGCGGGCCGCCCCAGGCGGACGCGCGGCGCGCGTCGAGATGATCCTCGACGAGGCCGCGGCCGTGCACGCGGCGATGCGGCGTGCGCTCCCCGGCGACCTGGTGGTCGTCTGCGCGGACGACGCCGTGAACGTCTACCGGGAGGCGATGGCCCTGAGCGGCAGGGCGGAGGGCGGCATGGCGTTCGCGGATCCGGGAGAGCTCGAGGCACCGCAGGGTTAGACGGCGAGGACCGCGCCGGACGGTGTCGCCCTGGCAGTCTCGCTGGGTGGCTCGCGTCCCCCGAGGTGTCCCCTGGAGGCCGCGTCCCCGGCGGCGTTCCCCGGAGGCCCGTGTCCCCGGAGGCGTCCCCGGGAGGCCCGCGTCCCCGGGAGGCCCGCGTCCCCGAGGCGTGTCACCCCGGAGGTCAGTGTCGCGGGCTTGACTCAACGTCAGGGTTTCCGGGTCGAAAGGTGGTGGAACCGGGTCACGCAAGGCCTCATCTGCCCATTCGCGGACCTGCGCGTGACCCACGGTCACGAATGTGCACCGAGGCGAGGGCGATCCGATCCCTCGGGCCCGGAACCTTGACTGGCGGTCATGGCTGGCCGGGTAACCCCTCCCAGGTCCGTGGTGAGGATCCTTCATGGCGTATCTTCCTGGGTCGCGTGCTCAGGCCGGGGAGCTCCCGCCGCTCCCGCTCCCGCCGCCCGCGCCCCTGCCCACGCTCCCGACGCGAGTCGCCACGTCGCGGAAGTCGGCCGCCGCGTCCACAGGCTCGGCGCCCAGGTGCCGGAGGAGCGCGAACACCTGGTCACGGGCCTCGTGACAGAACAGGACCACCACGCGCGGCGCGTCAGGTCCGTCGTCACCTGCCGCGGCGGCCCCGGTCCCTACCAGCTCCGCCTCCAGCGCCTCGGGCTCGGTCTTGTACACCGGGACAGTCGACGGATCCTTGCCGCCGGACGCGATCCCGTCGCGGAGGATGCCGATCACATCCTCGCGGGGCCGACCGCGCAGATAGCTCAGGGTCTCCTTGATCGCGACCCTGTCCGCCCGCTCCGCCGCGATGCGCCCGACGCCCCGCAGGGAGTCGTCCGGGCGATCGCCTGCGGTCCCGATGATCGCCGTGATCGGGACGGATGCGCTGCCGCGACTTTCGATCGCGCCCGACCGCGCCCCGCGTCGCGCCCGCCGAACCCGCCGCGCCGGGCGCGAGCCCGCCGCGCCCGGCGCGGGACCCGCCGTGCCCGCCGCGAGGGCCGCGGCAACCGCGAGGATCGCCTCGGTGCCGGCCTCGTTGTGGGCGAAATCCACGATGACCGTCCGCCCGCCGATGCGGAACAGGTTCATGCGGCCCGGCGAGAGGTCGGCGGAGGGACGGAAGTCACGCAGCCCCGCCGCGACCTCCCTGAGCGTGGCGCCCATCGCCCGGGCCCCGCCCGCCGCCGCCAGCGCGTTCGCGACGTTGTGGCGGGCGAACCCGCCCAGGGCGACGGGGAGGTCCGCGACGTCGAGGATGTCGCGCGGGTCGCGCCCGTCCCACTCGACGAGGTGCCCCTGGCGCAGCACATGGGCGATCCCGCCCGCGCGACGGTGGCGGGCGAGCAGCTGCGACCCGTCCGGGTCCATCGAGAAGTAGGAGACGCGGGCGCGGACACGACGGGCCATCGCGGCGACCAGCGGGTCGTCGGCATTCAGGACCACCCGTCCGTCTGCCTTCGTCACCCGGCAGACCGTGCCCTTGACCTCGGCCAGCTCTGGCAGGGTGTGGACGCCGCCGAGGTCGAGGTGGTCCGACGAGACGTTCGTGAACACCGACGCCTCGTTCGACTCGTAGCCCATGCCCCGCAGGACGAGTCCGCCGCGCGCGGTCTCCAGCACGGCCACGTCGACGTCGTCCCTCCGCAGGATGGCGGCCGCGCCGCCTGGCCCGGTCCAGTCGCCCGCGTCCACCATGCGCTCGTCCACGAGGATCCCGTCCGATGTCGTCGTCCCGACGCGGCGGCCGGCCAGCACCAGGATGTGGGTGATCAGGCGGGTGACCGTTGACTTGCCGTTGGTCCCCGTGATCGAGATCACCGGGATCCGCCTCGCGTCGTCCCGGATCCAGGAGGGCGGGTCTGCGGAGGCGCCCGAGATCGCCTCCGTCCAGCGGGCGACCGTCCGGGCCTGGGTGTTGGTGAGGCGGACGCGCCGGGCCGGCGAGACGGAGCGGTTGGCGAGATCGAAGGAGGCCTCGGCGATCAGCCGGGCACGCTCCGCCCCGCTCCACGGCCAGGTAACGATCCAGCGACCATCGTCGGACGCCCGGTGGACCTCGCACGGGCCGGCGTGCTCGTCGTGGTCCACGCGGAGGCGCCGGGTCCATGCGACGAGGTCCGCGACGGGGTCGGGCCACTCGCGGACCGGGGCCGTGCGGCCGAGACGCACCAGGGCGGCGTCCCCCGGCGTCCGCGACCCGTGCCAGGTCCTCGTGCGGCCGACCGCGACGTCGACCTTGACCACCGGCACGAGCCGGTAGACATTCGGTCCCTCGAGCAGCCGGATCTCGATGAGTCGCACGGTCCGGCGAGGATAGTCGAGCGCGGACCCGCGCTTCGGCCGGTTCTGCGCAGGAGACGATCAGACGTATCCCTCGAGCGCCCATGAGGCAAGGCCGCGGCCGATCGCCGCGCGTGTCTGGCGGCCGGGTGCGCCGCCGGGCGCGCCGCTGGTGACGCCGCCGGGCGCGCCGAGCTCGGGGCGCCAGCCGGGTGCGCCGTCTGGCGACAGCCGCCGGGGGCGCCGTCTGGCGACAGCCGTCTGGCGACGGCCGTCCGGGCCGGTAGCGCATCGGTAGACTGGCGTCATGCCTCCGACCGCCACCGTCCTGCTCGACCCGCGCGAGATCGCCGCCCTCCGCGCCTGCGTCGAGGCTGCCGAGCCCGCCTTCATCGCGGACCTCGAACGCCTCGTCAATACCGACTGCGGCAGCTATACACGGGCCGGCGTGGGGGTCATCGCACGATGGACCGCGGAGCGGCTGCGAGCCCTCGGCGGACGCGTGACCAGCCACTCCAACGACCAGGACCTGGGCGAGACGGTCGTCGCGGAGTTCGTGGGCACGGACCCCAACGGACCCGCGCTCCTGTGCATCGGCCACATGGACACCGTGTTCGACGAGGGGACGGTCGCGGAGCGTCCGTTCGAGATCCAGGCCGGCATCGCCACCGGGCCCGGCGTCACGGACATGAAGAGCGGCCTGTTGGCCGGGCTGTACGCGATCGGTGCCCTGCGGGACGGCCTGGGCGGACTGCCCCTCTCGAGGCTGGTCTTCGTGGCCAACCCCGACGAGGAGATCGGATCGCCCGTCTCCACGCCCCACATCCGGCGGCTCGCCGCCGTCGTGGACGCCTGCCTGGTGCTCGAGTGTGCGCGCGCGAACGGCGACATCGTCTCCAGCCGGAAGGGCACCCTCGACCTCACGATCACCGTCCACGGCCGCGCGTCGCACGCGGGTGTCGAGCCCGAGAAGGGCCGGAGCGCGATCGTCGAGGCCGCCCGGATCGTCACGGAGCTCCACACGCTCAACGGCCGCTGGCCGGGCGTGACGGTCAACGTGGGCGTCATCGGCGGCGGGACGCGGCCCAACGTGGTCGCGGAACGGTGCGCGATGGAGGTGGACGTCCGCGCCGTCACCCGCGACACCCTGGTCGAGGCCGAGGCTGCGATCCGCTCGATCGCCCGGCCGCGAACCGTGCGCGACGTGACGGTCGAGATCGAGGAGGCAGCCCGCCACTGGCCGATGGAGAGGCTGGAGCGGTCCGGGCGGCTCGTGGACCACGCCGTCGCGCTCGCGGCCGAGCTGGGGTTCCCCCTGCGGGACGCCGTGACCGGCGGCGCCTCCGACGCCAACACGACGGCCGGCATGGGCGTGCCGACGGTCGACGGTCTCGGCCCCATCGGCGGGCTCGATCACTCGCCGGGCGAGTACCTCGAGGTCGCCTCGATCGTGCCGCGGACGGTCCTGCTGGCGGGCCTGATCGCCACGATCGGGCGAGACCCGGAGGTGCGGGCCTGGCGGGACCTGCGGGTTGCCGCATCGGTTGCCGGCAGCTGGGCGAGCTGTGGCGGCTGCCGGGCCCGATGGCGCAGCGGCGCCCGCTGCGGGACCCGATCGTGCGGACGCAACTCGGGCGTCGGCTCCGGCACCTGACCAGGCGGCCCCGCCCAGGGACCCGCGGCGGCCGTGAGCCGGCGGCACGTCGCAAGCGGCGGTCCGTGGGAGGAGAGCGGCGGCTACTCGCGGGCGCTGGCGGTCGGCGACCTGTGCTGGGTCGCGGGCACCACGGACGCCGGGGCGGACGGGGAGTCCCTCCATCCTGGCGACGCCGCCTCCCAGGCGCGAGCCGCATTCGCGATCGTCGAGGGCGCGCTCGCCGAGGCCGGTTTCAGGCTGGACGATGTCGTGCGCACCAGGATGTACGTCACCTCGGCCGCGCACGCCGGTGCGGTGGTAGCGGTACACGGCGAGATCTTCCGGCACGTTCGCCCTGCTGCCACGCTCGTGGTCGTGGCGGGCCTGATCCGGCCCAGCCTGCTGGTCGAGGTCGAGGCCGACGCGCGCCGCGAGCCGCACGGCTGAGCGCCGGTCGAGGTGCGGGTCGCCGTCGGCGACTAGCCGACCCCCGTGAACCGCAGCACGGCCACCAGCACGACCCCCGCGACCAGACCGAGGAGCAGGTTGCGCCGCCATGCGACCAGCGCGAGGCAGACGATGACCCCGACGGCGGTCACATCCAGCTTGATGGCCCAGGAGGTGCCGGACGTCGGCTCCACCAGCGTCTGGACCGCGGCGATCGCGGCCAGCACCGCCGGGCCGACCAACCGCAGGTAGAGGAGCGCCCGGGGCGGCAGCCGCTCGATGCCGGGCGCCAGCAGTGGGAGTGCACGCGACGGGTAGGTCACGGCGGCCATGAGCACCGCCAGCAGCACGAGGTCGCCACTCATCGGGAGGGATCCTGCGGCAGCTCGCTCACGACCACCATCGCCCCCTCGAGATCGACCGGCAAGCCGGTCACGTCGGAGTCGGGGACCCCGCGCCGGCCGCCCTCCGGTACCGCCATCGCCGCCAGCGGGCCCAGCAACCCGCCGGCAACGATCCCCAGCGCCGGTCCGATGACCAGCGACAGCAGCACTCCGGCCACGGCCCCGGACCCGGCCGCCACGACCTCGCGACGCCCCGTCATCAGCCCCACGGCCAGGCCCGCCATCGCCGCCGGGAAGACGATGTCGAGGCCGAAGACCGAGGGCTCGGGGATCTCGCCACCCAGCACCACCCCGGCCAAGGTCGCGAGGTTCCACGGGACGAACACCCCGAGGAAGGCCCCGATCCAGTACCCCGGGACGTCCACCCGGCCCAGCCGCTGGAAGTGGGTGGCGGCCAGGGCGAAGGCCTCGTCCGTGAGCACGTGCGCCATGGACGCGCGTTGGAGGAACGGCAGCCCGCCGAGCCGTGGCGCGAGCGATGCGCTGTAGAGCAGGTGACGCGCGTTGAGGAAGAGCGTGAGGACGACGATGGGGGCCCAGGGCAGCCCCGCGGCGACATACCCGACCGCCGCGAACTGGGCGGCCCCGGCGAACACGATGACGCTCATCGCGGACGCCTCGATGGGGGAGTAGCCGGCGTCGCGGGCGGCGAGGCCATACACGAACCCGAACCCGATCACGGACACGGCGATCCCGGCGGTGTCGAGGACGAGTCGTCGCCGCGCGGAACGAAGGTCGAGCGGCGCCGCGCCGGGCGCGGTCATCGGGGCCGGGACCGCTGGCGGCGGGTTGGCGCGCCTAGCGCAGGAAGGTCTTGGCGCAGGACCCGTCGCAGACGACGTAGACCGCGTGCTTCTCCGACGCGTAGCCCGCCGCGTGGAGGAGGCCGGCGCAGCCCTTCGACGGGCACTTGTAGACCCACCACCGGTCGTTCGCGTCGAGCGGCGTCGTCTCCGCCTTCAGCTGGTCGCCGAGGCCGTCGCGCTTGTCGACGAGCGACGCGACGCGGGCTGCGCGATCCGCCTCCGTCTCGCTGGTATAGGGGTAGTTCTGCCCGACGTTCGAGGTCACGTGTGCCCTCCGCATTGCAGCCGATGCCGGCGGCAGTTCGGTCGTGAGCGCAGCCTGCCACCGGCCGGCCGAGGATACCACCCGGCGAGTCGGCCCCCTCCTGGGTCACCGGGGGCTGCCCAGGCGGCGCGCGAGCCGGCATCAAGAGCCGGCATCACGAGCCGGCACGCGAGCCGGCATCGCGAGCCGCAGCGAGCCGGCATTGCCAGCCGCCGCGAACCTGGCCTGGCCGCTTGCGCGGCGCGAGCCGGGCGTGGCGACCCGCGCGGCCCGAGATGGCGATGCCCTCCAATGCCGACCGACCGGCGCTACCGGACGGACGGGAGCCCGGCGCTGCGCGGGTCCGCGACGGCCGCGAGGCTGCCGCCGGCGGCGGGACCTCCGTCGACGAGCTCGATCGCGTGCTCGTGGCCCAGGACGTCGGTGACCGGCACCCGTTCCACCCGGTGGCCCATGCCCCGCAGCTCGTCCACGACGTTGCTGGCCAGGCCGGCTTCCGCCCGCACGGCGACCGGGGGTGCAAGCCAACCGTCCGCCTCGACCGTGATCCGGGGCGCGGCCACGGCGGTCGCGATGTCCGCCTCCGCGTCGACCAGCGCCGAGACCAGCTGGACGTGGATCTGCGGCTGGATGTCGCCGCCCATCGATCCGGCGACGACCCACGGCCGCCGTGAGCCCGCCCGGAACAGCATCCCGGGGAGCAGCGTGTGGGCCGGGCGCTTGCCGGGCAGGATCGTATTGGGGTGTGACGGGTCCAGCGAGAACGATGCTCCACGCCCCTGGAAGTGGACGCCCGTCGCGGGGTCCACCACCCCGGACCCGAACCCGGCCGCGTTCGACTGGATCAGGCTGACGGCATTGCCTTCCCCGTCGACCACGGCCATGTACGTCGTGCCGCCGACGAGCGTGCGAGCCGGCGGCGGCGCCGGGTCGGCGACGACCGGGTCTATTCGGGCAGCCAGGTCCGCCGAGTGGTCGCGACCCAGCAGCATCTCCACCGGGACCTCGTGGAACGCGGGATCGGCCAGGTGCGTGTCGCGGTCCGCGTAGACGAGCTTCGCCGCCTCGAGCTGGCGATGGATCCAGCGCGGGTCCGACCAGCCGCGGCCGTCGAATCGGGCGGCCGCCGGCGGCTCGAACCGCTCGAGCACGTTGAGGATCTCGAGGGCCAGGATCCCGCTGCTGTTCGGTGGATGGGTGGTGACGCGGACGCCACGGTAGGTCGTGGAGACTGGCGAGCCCCAGGTGCTCCGATGCCCTTCAAGGTCCGCAACCGTATGAGAGCCCCCGGCCGTCGCGAGTGCCCGTGCGATGCGCTCGCCGAGGTCGCCCTCGTAGTAGGAATTGAAGCCGTCGCGCACCAGGGCGCGGAGCGTCGCCGCGAGCGCGGGCAGACGCACGATCTCGCCGGCCCGCCACGGTCGGCCCGCGGGGCGCCAGACCGTCCGGAAGCCACGCGTCCAGGGGTCGCGGCCGATCGCCCCGTCGGTCGCCTCGATGGCCGTCACAAGCCCGTCCCACGCGGGGAACCCGGCCGTCGCGTGCTCGATGGCAGCCGCCAGCAGGGCCGCTCGCGGGAGCCGGCCCCACCGCCCGTGGGCGTCGGCCCAGGACCGGACTGCGCCCGGAATCGTGATCGAGAGCGGCCCGCGGAGGGGAATCCGGTCCATCCCGGAGGCGCGGAGCCGGTCGGGATCGATGCCCGCCGGCGCGCGGCCCGACCCGTTGAGCGCGACCTGCTCGCCCGCCGCCTCGTCCCATACCAGCCAGAAGGCGTCGCCGCCGATCCCGCAGCCGTTGGGCATGACGACGCCCAGGACCGCGTTCGTCGCGATGGCGGCGTCGACGGCATGACCGCCGGCCTCGAGGACTGCGAGTCCCGCCACCGTCGCGAGGTGATGCGGCGCCACGACGGCCCCACGGGCGCCACGCGCCAGGAGGGTCCGGTTGGCCGCCGGCTCGGCCATGATCGTCGGCTCCGCGATGATCTGCGGCTCAGCCTGGGGCCGCGGCTCGGCCTCGGGAGGCGGCTCAGCCATGGGCCGCGGCCGGCGTCCCCACGTGGTGCTCGTACCGGGCGAGGCGCCGCAGCGGCACGATGGCGACGACGAGCAGCACGAGCGACGCGACGAAGATCCCGTCGAGGCCCGCGGCCTGGGCCGCCACGCCGCCCGCGATGCTGCCCAGGATCTGCCCGATGCCCAGGAAGACCGAGTACAGGCCCATGATCGCGCCGCGGTCGTCCGGGTACGCCTCCGTCATGTCGGCGAGGAGGCCGATCGCCGCCGGCGTCGCGCCCGCCAGGACGAACAGCCCCGCGATGGCAACTGCGACCAGGCCCAGCAGGACCGGCGCGGGCAGGTGGGCGGCATGGTTGATCCCGGCCCCGGCGACCAGCAGGACTGCACCGCCCAGGATGCCCCGGCCGATGATCGAGGTCCTCGCCATCTCCCCGAACCTCCCGCCCCAGTAGAAGAGGCCCAGGAAGAAGACGAGCCCGCCGATCGCGAGGCCGACGCTGACCTGGAGGGGGTCGAAGCCGCCCATCAGCTGCTGCCCGGCGAAGGCCGGGTCCGGCTCCCGGACCAGCTGGAACAGGGTCTGGCTGGTGTACAGGCCGAGGGTCGCGTTGATGGCGATCCAGGTCGGGGCGAGGAGCCAGACGTGGCTGCCGCGGAGGATCCGGGCGTACCGGCGGAGGCCCTCCCCGGGCTCGTGGCTCCGGGCCGCGGGCTCCGGTTCGGCGTCGCGGGGGACGCCGCGGCGGTAGACGGCGAACGAGACCCCGTACAGGACGGCGTTGGCGATGAACGCCGTGGGTCCCAGCGCCGTGAACAGCGGCCCGGCGATGACGAAGCCGAGCAGGAGCCCGGCCAGCGTCGCCGCCTCGAACCGGGCGACCGCCTTGCCGCGCTGGAGCTCGTCGGCGGCGGTGGCGAAGGCGATGAAGCCGAGGATCGACGGGACCGAGGCCGCGGTCGAGGCACCCTCGAGGAGCCGGGTGAAGCCGATGACCGGCAGGCTGACCGTGAGCGCGGTGATGACGACGGCGACGGCCCCGAAGGTGGGGCCGACCAGCATGATCCGCCGGTGGCCCACGCGGTCGGAGAGCACCCCGAAGACCGGCGAGAGGACCAGCTCCGATGCGTAGAACAGCGCCCCGAGGACACCGACCTGCCACGCCTGCACGGGGGCGCCGCCGTACTCCGGGAACGCAGCGTAGTAGTAGATGAGCATGGCGCCGGTCACGCCGGTCGCCAGACGCAGCGTGAAGGTCCCGAAGATGACGGCGAGGACGGGGCGCTCCATGACCGTCGCAGCGTATCCGGTCGCGAAGACCGGACGCGCGGGTTTGCGGGTCCGTATCATCGTCGGCCACGGGCCCAGCCCCGCTGCGTCGCTGCCGGCGACGCCAGGACGGTCAGCCGGCCGCGGCGGACGAGCCCGATGGAGGAGCCTCGACCGTGTCCCGTGTCGCGATCGTCACCGACTCCGTCAGTGACATGCCGCCCGACCTTGCCGCCAGCTTCGGCATCGTGGTGGTGCCGCTGGTGGTGAGCTTCGGCCCCCAGAGCTTCCGGCCCAACGTCAACATGACGACGGACGAGTTCTGGGCCCGGATGACCGCACCGGAGGCGCCGTTCCCCACCACGGCCGCGTGCTCCGCCGGCGACTTCCTCGCAGTCTTCGACGCTGCCTTCGAGGGCGGCGCGGAGTCCGTGGTCTGCGTGACCGTCTCGGACCAGCTGTCGGCCACCCTGAAAGCGGCGCGCATCGCCGCCGACATGCGACCGGACAGGGAGATCCACGTCGTGGACTCCCGGTCGGCGTCGGCGGGCGAGGGCATGCTGGCCCAGATGGGCTCGCGCCTGGCTGCCGAGGGCCGGTCCGGCTCGGAGATCGCGGCGACGCTCGAGGACCGCAAGCAGGACATCGACCTGTACGTCGCGCTCGACACGCTCGAGTACCTGAAGCGCGGTGGCCGGATCAGCGGGGCCCGTGCGGCCGTCGGCACCATGCTCTCGATCAAGCCGATCATCACCGTCATCGACGGCGTGGTCGAGAACGCGGGCCAGGTGCGGACGCGTGCCAAGGCCCGTGAGCGGGTCCTCGAGCTGCTCACCGCGAGGCCCCTCGAGCGGGCCACGGTGCTCCACTCGACCAAGGCCGACGTCGAGGAGTTCCACGCCCGGTTCCTCGAGCGATCGGGCCTCGACCCGTCGCTCGTGGACACCCTGACCATCGGGGCCTCGGTGGGCCCGCACCTCGGCCCGGGTTGCGTGGGCGCCGTGATCCTCTACGCGCGCTGACATCGGGGCGTCCGCGCCCGTCGCGGGACTGTCCCGACGGACCCACCCGTGCCACTCGACAGGGACGACTGGGTGACGGATTGGTTGCGGCCGAGTGACGAGCGGCCCATGGTGGGGGGCCATCCGCGGCTATACTCGATACCCAGAGACGGCGCGCGAAGCCCTCCGCTGCGCGGCGGACGGGCGACTCGGGCCCCCGTGGGGTCATCCGGATGACGACCCATCGATCAGGGACGGCGTCCACCGTCCCACCACGAGGACCTTCCGTTCATGACGACGGAGAACGTTACGGCCCCGATCAACGCCTGGCAGGTCGCCCAGCACCAGTTCGACCTCGCCGCGGAGATGCTCAATCTCGACCCGGGGCTGCGCCGCGTGCTGCGCGAGCCGCGCCGCGAGCTCACCGTGCACTTCCCGGTCAAGATGGACGATGGAAACGTCCAGGTCTTCACCGGCTACCGCGTCCAGCACAACCTCAGCCGCGGGCCGGCTAAGGGCGGCATCCGCTATCACCAGGACGTCAGCATCGACGAGGTCAAGGCCCTCGCGATGTGGATGACCTGGAAGTGCGCGGTCGTCGGCATCCCGTACGGCGGCGGCAAGGGCGGCGTCATCGTCGATCCGAAGAAGCTGTCGATGAAGGAGCTGGAGGGCCTCAGCCGCCGGTACTTCACCGAGATCACGGTCCTCATCGGTCCCGAGCGCGACATCCCCGCGCCGGACGTCAACACCACGCCTCAGATCATGTCCTGGTTCATGGACACGTACTCCATGCACGTCGGATACACGGTCCCGGGTGTCGTGACGGGCAAGCCGATCAGCCTGGGTGGCTCCGAGGGCCGCAACGAGGCCACGGCTCGAGGCTGCGTCTACACGATCCTCGAGGCCGCCGCGCACCTGGGCATGGACGTCACGGCCTCCACGGTCGCCGTCCAGGGCTTCGGTAACGCGGGCAACATCGCTGCCCGCCTCATGGCCGACGAGGGCGCCACGATCGTCGCGGTGTCCGACTCCATCGGCGGCATCCGCAACATGGCCGGCCTCGACCCGGTCCGGGTCCTCAACTGGAAGAAGGAGCACGGGACCGTCCAGGGCTTCCCCGGCGCCGAGGACATCAGCAACGCCGAGGTCCTCGAGACCCAGTGCGACATCCTCATCCCGGCCGCCCTCGAGAACCAGATCACGGTCCACAACGCCGCCAACGTCAAGGCGAAGATCGTCGCCGAGGCCGCCAACGGCCCCACGACGCCCGAGGCCGACGCGATCCTCTACGACCGCGGCGTGTTCATGATCCCGGACATCCTGTGCAACGCCGGTGGCGTGACCGTCAGCTACTTCGAGTGGGTCCAGGATCTCAACCGCGACCACTGGACCGAGACCGAGGTCAACGCCAAGCTCAAGACCATCATGGTCAAGGCATTCGGCGAGGTCCTCGCCCAGGCCGAGAACAACGGCGTCAACATGCGCACCGGCGCCTACCTGAACGCCGTCCAGCGCGTGGCAGATGCCACCGCCCTCCGCGGTCTCTATCCGTGATCCGTCGCGGCCGGTGACGGCCGCAGGCGCGTCAGAACGCTCGAACGACCCGGCTCCGGCCGGGTCGTTCGTTGTTCCGTCTCGACCCGGCCCCCTGTTACCATCCGCCCATGCTTGATCACGAGGAGAAGTTCCTCTTCAAGGAGGAGATCCTCCACCTCGCCAACGCCCTGAACGACCCGGGCAGCCTCGACAACGTCGAGGACCTGCTGACGGACGTGATCACGAGCCCGCGGTTCGATTCCGAGGTCTTCACCCTGGAGCGCAGCCTGCAGGTGATGCTCGGAGCCCGGGCGGGCACCACGCTCGTGGGCCTGGTCACCGTGGCGCCCGAGGTGTTCGAGGAGGTCAGCGAGGTCCGGATCCCTCCCGAGGTCCTGGAGCGCCTGGTGGCCTGGCGTGCCCGCTTCGGCCTCGCCATCGACAACGCGCTCAACTTCCTGAACAACCCGGACGGCATCCAGGGCCACAACTTCTCGACCCAGGTCGCCCACGTCGAGGAGCGTCGGGTGCTCCAGGGTCGCCTGACGATGGTCCGCTACAACAACGAGCCGCAGTTCTTCCTCGCGGATGCGGCGGTGTTCCTCGGCCTGGTGACCGACATCATGGAGCGCCTGGGTCCATACCTCGAGCCCGACAGCGTGGACGAGGAGTCACTCGTCCGCCTCAGGGAGGCCGTCCAGCTCATCGAGCGCAAGACCGCCTCGCGCGGCTGACGCTCCGGGCAGGGCCGTCCGCGACGTGCGGTCCGCCCGCCCGGCCCGTTGCACCCGCCGGCGCTCACGGGAGGTTCGACCCCGCATGCGGCACCTCTACCTCGCCGCAACCGGCCAGAACCGCGGCAAGACCACGGCCTCCATCGGGCTCATCGACGGTTTCCTCCGGCGCGGCCTGCGAACCGGGTTCATGAAGCCCGTGGGTCAGCGGACGGTGATGATGGACGGCGAGCCGGCCGACGAGGATGCCCTCCTCGTGCGGGCGACCTTCGACCTGCCCGAGCCGTTCCCGGTGATGAGCCCCGTCCACATCCCGCGCGGCTTCACGAAGGCCTACATCGCCGGCGAGGTGGTCGAGGACCTGGGCGCCCGGATATCCGCGGCCCACCGCGAGTTCGCAGACCATGACGTCCTGCTGATCGAAGGCACCGGGCACGCGGGGGTGGGCGCCGTCGTGGGGCTGTCGAACGCGACGGTCGCGGCGATGCTCCGCGCACCCGCCGTGATCGTGTCCGAGGGCGGGGTGGGACGGCCGATCGACGAGATCGTGCTCAACGCCTCGCACTTCGCCGCCCACGGCGTGCCCGTCGCGGGGGCCCTGGTCAACAAGGTCAGGGTCGACGAGCAGCCGGGGATCGCGCGCACGCTCGAGCGCGGCCTCGCCCTCCACGGCATCCCGCTGCTGGGGATCCTGCCCTACCGGCCGATCCTGTCCAATCCGACGCTCGGGATGGTGCTCGCGGGTGTCCACGGGCGTGTCATCCACCCGGGACCCGACCTGGACCGCGTCATCGACGGCGTCGCGATCGGGGCGATGGAGCCGCACCATATGCTCGAGCGGGTCGGCCCCGGCACGCTCGTGATCGTCCCGGGCGACCGGGAGGACGCGATCCTCACGCTGGCCGCGGCCCACGTCGCGGGCAGGCCCCGCGCCGCTGCGAAGGAGCACATCGAGGCCCTCGTGGACGAGACCCCGGGGGCGGTCGACGCCGGTCCGGACGGCAAGGCGCTCGGCATCGTGCTCACTGGCGGCTACGAGCCGCGCCCCGAGGTCCTGGCGGCCGTGCGCCACGCGGGCATGTTCGCGGCCATCGTGGACGAGGACACCTACACGGTGGCCTCCGAGGTGCACGACCTCCTCGTCAAGACGCACGCGGGCGACACGGGCAAGATCGAGCTGATCAAGGAGCTGGTCTGGGAGCACCTGTTCATCGACCGCTTCCTCGAGGTGGCGGACGAGGCCGGGATCACCTGATCGAGGCTCGCTCGATCATTGCCGCCCGTCGGGCGTCGGTCATACCGTCGTCTGCCAACCGCGGGCGCCGCCCCGCCATCCGCGGGCGCCGCCCCGCCGGCCCAGGGCGCCGCCTCGCCATCCCCAGGCGCCGCCTCGCCGGCCGAGGGCGCCGCCTCGCCGGCCGAGGGCGCCGCCCCGCCATCCGCGGGTGCCGCCCCGCCGGCCCACGGCTCCACGTGATCGAATCATGTGCACGCACGCCGGAGGGGATCGTGCACTGGTCGATCGAGGCACCGGCCGGTCCGCGCCCACGGCTGCTGTCGATCGCGGTGCACTCTCGACGCGCTTTCGAGCCCCGAAGGCCGGCGAGGCATGGCTTTCCGCCGGACTGGGGCGCCCGCTACGCTCCAGCTGCACTTGAAAGGATCACGCCTCGACAGAGGAGCCGCGCGGCACGGCGCGCCAGGCACGCGTGGCACCCGCGACTCCGCTGCACACTGCGCCGGACAGGATCACGCCTCGACAGAGGAGCCGCGCGGCACGGCGCGCCAGGCACGCGTGGCACCCGCGACTCCGCTGCACACTGCGCCGGACAGGATCACGCCTCGACAGAGGAGCCGCGCGGCACGGGGCGTGATGCGCGGCGTGGCACCCGCAACTCCGCTCACATCGCCGCAACAGGCGACGCCGCGACGCTGCGCTCGCGCCACCCCGATGAGCCCAACGCGCCGAGATCCACAGGACGCCACTGGACGCTACAGGACGCGCTCGTTGTCGATCAGGCGGACCCCCTCGATCCCGACCGCGAGGGACAGCAGCGCGCGGCCTGCGACCGACGTCAGCTCCTCGAGTGTGTCGACGTCCGCCACCGAGACGTAGTCGGGCTCCGCAAGCGGCTCGGTGGCGAGGACCCCTAGCATCGCCGCGCGCACGGTCGCCGCATCGACGGTCCCGGCGCGCACCTCGTCGGCTCCCGCGAGCAGCGCCCGGCGGAGCACCGACGCCGCGGCAAGCCCCGCCGCGGAGAGCCGTGCGTTCCGCGACGACATCGCCAGCCCGTCCGCCTCGCGAACGGTCTCGCACGGGACCACCTCGGTCGGAAGCGCGAGGTCCAGGGCCATCCGCCGGATCACCTGGACCTGCTGGTAGTCTTTGAGGCCGAAGTAGGCCCTCTCCGCGCCGACCAGCGCGAACAGGATGGCCACCACCGTCGCCACGCCGTCGAAGTGACCCGGGCGTGCCGCGCCCTCCAGCGGACCGGCGATTGCGCCGACCGACACGCGCGTGTCGAAGCCCGGAGGGTAGACCTCGGCCACCGTCGGTGCGAACACGAGGTCCACGCCCGCGCGCTCGCAGGCTTCGAGGTCACGGGCCTCGTTGCGGGGGTAGCGGGCGAAGTCGGCGGCGACGCTGAACTGGCGCGGGTTGATGAAGATCGACACGACGACGGTCGCCGACTCTTCTCGGGCGCGCTCCACGAGCGACACATGTCCGGCGTGTAGCCAGCCCATCGTGGGCACGAGTCCCACCGGACGGGGCGAGGTTGCGAGGGCGGCCCGGAGGTCGGCACGGGTCCGGACGACGCGCATGGGTCGGAGTCGCGAGGGGTCGGGGAGGCGGCGCGGTCTGGCGGGGCCGCTAGAGGTCGCGGTCCAGCGGGATCCCGATCAGCTCGCTGCCGGGGTCCGGCCGGTCCGCGCCGGATCGCCCCAGCACGTCGTCCAGGATCGACGCATCCATCAGGACGGTCTCGGCCGGGCCAGGGAAGGTGCCGGCCTCGACATCCGCGCGGTACTGCGAGATCGCCCCGAGGATCGTGCCGTGGAGGTCCGCGTACTTGCGGGCGTGCCGCGGGGTCCAGTCGCCGAGGCCAAGGGTGTCGGTGATGACCTGGATCTGCCCCGAGCAGCCCGCCCCGGCGCCGATGCCGATCGTGGGGATGCGCAGGCGCTCCGTGATCGCCGCCGCCAGCTGGCCGGGCACCAGCTCCAGCACGACGGCGAAGGCGCCGGCCTCCTGTACTGCGAGCGCGTCGTTGAGGAGCTGCCGGGCCTGCTCCCGGTTCTTGCCCTGGACGCGCACCTTGCCGATGGTGTTGATCGCCTGCGGCGTGAGGCCGATGTGACCCATGACCGGGATCCCGGCGCGGACCAGCGCCTCGATCATCCGTGCGCTCCGGACGCCGCCCTCCAGCTTGACCGCCTGCGTGCCGGCCTCCCGCATGAAGCGGCCCGCGTTGGCGGTCGCGTCCTCGGTCGTGGCATAGGACAGGAACGGGAGGTCGGCGACGATCAGCGCGCGCTTCGTGCCCCGGACGACGGCCTTCGTGTGATGGAGCATCTCCTCCATCGAGACACGCACCGTGGTGTCGTATCCGAGCATCACCTGGGCC
The DNA here is from genome assembly GCA_963776395.1 of uncultured Chloroflexia bacterium. Taxonomy (GTDB): domain Bacteria; phylum Chloroflexota; class Limnocylindria; order Limnocylindrales; family CSP1-4; genus CAIXZV01. The sequence goes on from CAVZML010000006.1 coordinate 404,089, forward strand.
AGGGAATCCCCGACCAGGATCAGCGGGATCCCCGCCTCGTCCACGAGCGCGGCCGTGGGGTAGTCGTAGGCCGTGATGGTCGCGATGCGGACACCGTCGGCGTACAGCTTCGCGATGTCGAGGACGGACAGGCGGCGGGCCGACTCGGATTGGGCGCTCATGCTCGGTTCTCCGTGGTGGTCGCGCCAGTGTGGGACCGGCCGTCCCGTTCGTCCAGCGCAGCGACCACCCGGTCGAGCAGCCGCTCGGCCACCTCGCGCTTGGTCAGCAGCGGCAGGTCGTCCCGGGAGCCGTCGGCACCCAGGATCGAGACGCGGTTGGTGTCGGTGCCGAAGCCGGAGCCCGCCTCAGCGACGTCGTTGGCGACGAGGATGTCCGCGCCCTTGCGGCGGAGCTTCTCCGGCGCCCGGTCGAGCGAGCCCGTCTCGGCCGCGAAGCCCACGATGACCGGGCGCGGATCCGCACCGCGGGCGCGCAGGCCGACCTCGGCGAGGATGTCCTCGGTGGGCTCCAGCTCGAGCGTCAGCTCCTCGCCGCGCGTCAGCTTGGTCCCGGCGGCGAGCCGGGGACGGAAGTCCGCGACGGCAGCGGCCATGACGAGCACGTCGGCATGTCGCTCGAAGACGGCGTCGATCACGGCGTCGCGCATGGCGGCGGTCGTCTCGGCGTGGACGACCAGCGCGGCGCCGGGCAGCGGCACCTCCACGCGTCCCGCGACGATCGTGACGCGGGCGCCCCGGGCCAGGGCAGCCTCCGCGATCGCGACGCCCATCCTGCCCGTGCTCCGGTTGCCGATGAACCGGACGGGGTCGATGGCCTCCGCCGTTCCGCCCGCGCTGACCACGACGTGGCGGTCGTCCAGGTCCGCGTCCCTTACCGGCGCCGACCTGGGCGGCCGGACCGTCGGATCCGCCGCGCGAACGGGTCGGTCGCCGATGGCCGCCACGACGGCATCGACGATCAGCGGCAGGTCGGCCAGGCGCCCGATGCCCGACTGCCCGGACGCCAGCGACCCGATCTCGGGAGGGACCAGCGCATACCCGAAATCGCGCTGGAGACGTTCCACGTTGTCGCGCGTCGCACGGTGGGTCCACATGTCGCCGTCCATCGCCGGCGCGACCACCACCGGCGCCGACGTGGCGAGGCAGGCGGCGGTGACCGCGTCGCTCGCGATCCCGTTCGCCATCGCGCCGAGCCAGCGGGCCGTCGCCGGCGCGATCACGAGTGCGTCCGCCGAATCGGCCACCACGATGTGGCCGATCCTGCGGTCGGGGAGGAGGCCCAGGACGTCGGTCTCGACCGCGTGGCCCGACAGTGCCTCGAAGGTCAGCGGCCCGACGAACACGGCCGCGGACGGTGTCAGCATCACGACGACGTCGGCGCCCTCGGCGCGCAGCAGGCGGACCAGCTCGACGGCCTTGTAGGCGGCGATGGACCCACAGACGCCCAGCCCGACGAGGCGCCCGGCCAGCCGTCCGGCGCGGGCGTCGATCCCGGTCACCGGGCGCTCCTGCGGAGCGGCTCGCCGCCGCTCCTGCGGAGCGGCTCGCCACCGGCGACCTCGGCGTGGAGGATCGCCAGGCCCTTGAGGGTGAGGTCCGGGTCGATGACCCCGACGCCGTCCACGGCGCGCGCCCACGGCGCCGCGGCGAGTCCACCGGTCAGGATCGTGTGGACGGACACCGGGGCGACGCCCGACTGCTCCGCGAGCTCCGCGCGGATGCGTGCGAGGAGGCCGGTCGTCAACGCCTGGTAGCCGAGGACCGTGCCGGACTGCATCGCGCTCACCGTGTCCCTGCCGATCGCCCGGTCGGGAGTTCGAAGCTCGATCCGCGGCAGCTTTGCGGTGCGGGCCGCGAGCGCCTCGAGCCCCAGCTCCAGGCCCGGAGCGATCGCGCCGCCGACATAGGCACCGTCCATCCCGACGCAGTCGAACGTCGTGGCGGTGCCGAGGTCCACGACCACCGCCGGGGTGCCGTACAGCCGCTGGGCGGCCAGGGAGTTCACCAGCCGGTCTGCGCCGACCTCGCCCGGCCGGTCAACGCGGATCGCGAGTGGGATGATGCCGGCCGCCGCCACGAGAACGCCGATGCCACGACGCGCGGCGACCCGCTCGACCATGGCCGTCTGGGCGGGGACGACGGAGGCGACGGCGATGCCGGTGACGTCGCCGAGGGAGCGTCCGTCGAGGCCGAGGAGGCCCGCGAGGAGCAGCTCGAGCTCGTCGGCGGTCGCTCCGCGCAGCGTGCCGCCACGTCGGGTGGCCACGAGGGCACCGCCCTCGACCAGGCCGAGCGTGATGTTGGTGTTCCCGATGTCGACGGCGAGCAGCATGGCGCGAATCATACGGGGTGGTCTGCTAGCCTCACCGCGATGCGCCCTGCTGCCTCCGTCCGGGTCGTCATCGTGGGGGGCGGGGCATCGGGGGCGCTTGTCGCCACCCAGCTCCTGCGCCGCGGGGGCGAGGGCCTCGACGTCGTGACGGTGGAACCGCGTGCGCAGGTCGGGCTCGGCCAGGCATTCTCGGCCACCGATCCCTGGCACCGGCTCAACGTGCCCGCGATCACCATGAGCGGGCTGCCCGACGACCCCGACCATTTCCGACGCTGGGCCGACGTGCCCGCGACGTCGTTTCCGAGCCGCGCCGTGTACGGCCGCTATCTCGGTGCGCTCCTCGCCGAGGCGGTCGCGGGCTCGCGAGCGCGGTACCGCCACGACCGGACTCTCGCGACGTCGCTGGCACGGACCCCCCGCGGGTTCGACGTCGGCCTCGCGACGGGTGCCGTCCTGGCCGCCGACGCCGTCGTCGTGGCGACGGGCAACGAGCCGCCATCGGTCCCACCCGGGCTCACGCCCCTGCGCGGTCACCCCCGGTTCGTGGAGGATCCGTGGTCGCGGTCGGCGCTCGACGACATCGTGGACGGCGAGGCGGTGGCGATCGTGGGCACCGGCCACACGGCCCTCGACCTCGCGGCCTCGGTCCTGCGACGCGGGCCCGGGTGCAGGGTGATCGCGATGTCCCGGCACGGCGAGCTCCCGCGGGCCCACGAGGATCCGTGGCGCCCGAGGCTGCCCGTACCGGTGTTCTCGGTCGAGGAGTTCATGGCCTTCGAGGATCCGCTCGGAGATGCCGCCGCGCGGATCCGTGCGTACGGCGACGACTGGCGGCGGGCCCTCGACTCGATCCGTCCCATCACCCCGGCGCTCTGGCTGGCACTGGACGACGGCCTCCGACGCCGGTTCGTCGCGGAGTGGCGGCGGACCTGGGAGATCCACCGGTCCCGGATCTCGGCCGAGGTGATCCGTGACGTGGAGGGCTGGATCGCGACAGGCCGGCTGGAGGTGCGGGCGGCGACGATCGAACGCGCGACGCCGCAAGGTCCGTCGCTGCGGATCCACGACCGAGGATCGGGAGAGGGGCTGCTGGTCGACCGGATCCTGCTCGCCACGGGTCCCGACGAGCACCCGTCGGCGAACCCGCTGCTCGCGTCGGCCATCCGCGGCGGCCTGCTGCGCGAGGGTCCGCTCGGGATCGGGCTGGACGCGGACCCGGCCACCTGCCGGGTTCGGGGCGCGTCAGACACGCCCGGCATTCCGCTGTACACGCTCGGCCCGCTCCTGCGGGGCGTCGTCTGGGAGACCATCGCGATCCCGGAGATCCGCGTCCAGGCCGCAGGGATCGCGACCAGGATCCTGGCCGCCCTCGACGACTGACGCCGTCCGGGGGCCGGCGCCGGCGCCGGCCAGCCCGGCCGCAGCACCACTCCCTGCGAACTTCGCGCGCCCACAACCCGACCGGCTGGGCTACGATCGCGTCCTGTCGGGTCGCCCCGGGTATGGCAGCACCGCGAGCCGCTCCGCTGCCCCCGAGCGATAGAGGTAGGAGCCCATTCGTGGCGAGCGTTCCGCCGGCCAAGTTCTTCGTCAACCAGGGCCTCGTGACCAGCCGGACCGACGTCCAGCACATCCTCCAGCCGATCCTCAAGCAGACCGTCTCCTACCGCCTCATCAGGGGCAGGGACGTCGTCGCGCACGGGACCGGCTGGGTCGAGCGGATCGTCTCGGACGAGCCCGACATGTCGACGTACTTCACGCCGATCGCGATCACGATCAACGTCGACTCCTTCGAGCACCTCGAGTTCGAGACCCGGCCCGACCAGCTCATCGTCTACACGCTCGTCCAGGGCGACGAGCGGGTGGTGATCGAGTTCGTGCCCCGCGCGCCCGGCCGGGACGAGGGTCCTGGCGGTCCGCGCCAGCTCGAGTTCGACACCAGCGGGTTCGTGCAGATGGAGCTCACGGGGCTCGAGGGAGCCGAGGAGTAGCCGGGGACCGCGTGCCGGCGAGGCGGGTCACGGTTATCGGCCTCGCTCGCCCCGCACATACGGGATGCCGAGGGCGGCCGGCGCGCCGATCCGCTTGCGCATCGCTTCGCGCGACCCGGCCACGAGCGCGACCAGCACGAGCGCGTAGGGGAGCATCTCCAGGAAGAACGTGTTCGGGTGGTACTGGTAGAACGGGTTCGCCAGCCCGAGGAGCGTGGGCGGCAGCTGCATCGCCAGGGTGAGCTGCACGACTGCACCGAACAGGTAGGCTCCGGCGGCGGCACGCAGGGGCGACCACTGGGCGAAGATGACGAGCCCGATGGCGATCCAGCCGCGCCCGTTCACCGTGAGGGCGCCGAACCAGCCCGGCTGGACGGCGAGAGTGATCGTCGCCCCGGCGAGGCCCGCCAGCATCCCACCCGCGAACACGTACCGGTACCGGGTCGCATAGACGCTGACGCCGAGCGCGTCCGCGGCCGCGGGCTCTTCGCCCACCGACCGCAGGTGGAGGCCCGGCCGCGTCCGGTTGATCCAGTACCAGGTCGCCGGCACGAGCAGGTAGCCGACGTAGACCAGGATGCTTTGCTCGGTGAAGGCGATCCGCCCGATCAGCGGAATCTCCGAGAGCAGCGGGATCGAGAAGCGGGGCAGGAGGGAGATCGCCCCCGCCTTGCTGAGCCCCTCCCCCAGCACGGCCGCCAGGCCGGTTCCCAGGAACGTGAGCGCCAGCCCGGACACGACCTGGTCGGCGCGGAAGGTGATGGTGATGATCGCGTGCAGGAGGCTGAGCAGCCCGCCGGCGATCATCGCGGACAGGACGCCGAGCCAGGGGTTGCCGGTCGACACGGCGGTGGCGTAGCCCGCGACGGCGCCGATGAGCATCATGCCCTCGACGCCCAGGTTGAGCACCCCGGACCGCTCGGCGAGGATCTCGCCCACCGCCGCGAACAGGAGGATCGTGCCCACCGCGATCCCGGCCGCGGCGATCAGCTCGAGGTTCACGCTACTGCTCCGTGCCGGCGATCGCGCCCGCGGCCGGCAGGCGACGGACGATGCTGACCCGGTACCGGAGGAAGACCTCGCTTGCGATCAGGCAGAACAGGATGATCCCCTGGATCATCGCCGGCACGCCCGAGGGCTGGATCTCGCGGCCGGCGAGGATGAGGGCCCCGAACAGGATCGCGACGGGCGGGACCCGCAGCGGATGGAACTTCGCCAGGTAGGCGACGATGATCGCCGTGTACCCGTAGCCGGGCGAGAAGTTGTCCTGGAGGCGGTGCACGACGCCCGTGATCTCCGCCATGCCGGCGATCCCGGCCAGGCCCCCGGAGATCGCGAACACGAGCAGGATGTTCCGGGCGATCCGGATCCCGGCGTACCGGGCCGCACGCGGGCTGTCGCCGATGAGCCGGATCTCGTAGCCCCAGGCACTGCGCTCGACGATGAACCAGACGGCCACCGCCGCGAGGAGCGCGAACAGGAACCCGGCGTGGACCGTCAGGCCGCGGAACGCGGGGACGGCGTCGGCGAGGTCGCTGAGGCGGGGCAGCCACGCCTCGGTGGGGAACTGCTTGCTCATCTGGAAGCCGCCCTCGGTCCACGGCCCGAACACCCAGTACTGGATCCATGCGAAGGCGATGCTGTTGAGCATCAGCGTGGCGATGATCTCGTTCACGCCGAACTTCGCCTTGAGCACACCGGGGATCAGGCCCCACAGGGCACCGCCCAGGAACCCGGCAACCAGCATCACGCCCAGCACGATCGGCCCGGGCGTCCCGACGGGCACGAGCGGGACCAGCACGACCGCGCTCGCCGCCCACGCCCCGAGCAGCAGCTGACCCTCCGCGCCGATGTTCCAGAGCCGCATCCTGAACGCGAGCGCGCAGGCGAGGCCGGTCAGGATGAGCGGGGTCGACTTGACGAGCGTGTCCGAGACGGCGCCGATGCTGCCGAGCGATGTGCCTGCGATGTGGAGGTAGACCCGGATCGGGTCGGCGCCCGCGACCATCAGGATGAGGCCGGAGATGACCAGCGCGACGATGATGGCACCGGCCGTCAGCGCGGGCGACAGCCAGCGCGACACCTCGAGCCGCGGCTCGAGGCGCAGCGTGAACGGCAGGCTCATCGGGCGCCGGCCCCGGCGACCGGCTCCGTCGCGGCGTCGCCGCCCTCGCCGCCCTCGCCGCCCGTCATCAGCAGCCCGATCCGGTTCACATCGGCGTCGGCCGCCTCCATCATCCCGACGATGCGGCCCTCGAACAGCACGGCGACCCGGTCCGACAGCGCGAGGATCTCGTCGAGGTCCTCCGAGATGAGCACGATGGCCGCCCCCGCGGTCCGCCGCTCCATGAGCAGTCGGTGGGCGGACTCCACGGCGCCCACGTCCAGCCCGCGCGTGGGCTGGACGGCGATCAGCAGGCGCGGCTCGGACTCGATCTCGCGGGCGAGGATCAGGCGCTGGATGTTGCCACCCGAGAGCAGGCGTGCCTGCGTCTCGATGGACGGGGCCGCGATCTGGTAGCTGTCCTTGAGCTCGCTGGCGGCGGAACGGGCGGCACCCATGTCGATAGTCCAGCCGCGGGCGATCGGCTTGGCCCGGTACCGCTTCATGATCAGGTTGTCGACAAGCGACAGGTTGGGCGCAGTGCCGACGCCCGTCCGGTCCTCGGGGACGTGCGCCACGCCTCGCTGGATCGCCTTGCGGACCGGCCGGTTGGCGATGTCCTCGCCGCTGACCATGACCCGGCCACGGCATGGGCGGAGGCCGCTGATGACCTCCGCGAGCTCGCTCTGGCCGTTGCCGGCCACGGCCGCGATGCCGACGATCTCGCCGGATCGGACCTGCAGGTCGACACCCCGCAACGCCTGGACGCCCCTATCGCCCTCCGCCTCGACGTGTTCCAGGGACAGCACGACGTCGCCGGGGGGCAGCCAGGTTCGCTCCAGGCTCTCGAGGACCTCGCGGCCGACCATCAGGCGGGCGAGCTGGGGCTGGGTCATGCCCGCGGCCGGGAGCCCCTTCGCCGTCACCCTGCCCCTGCGCATCACGGTGACCCGGTCCGCGATGGACAGGACCTCACCCAGCTTGTGGCTGATGAACACGATGCTCCGGCCCCCCTGGGTCATGGACCGCAGCGTCCGGAACAGGTCGTCCACCTCCTGGGGCGCCAGGACGGCGGTGGGCTCGTCCATGATCAGGACCCGGGCGCCGCGGTAGAGGACCTTGAGGATCTCAACCCGCTGGCGCTCGCCGACGGACAGCTGCCAGACCTTCGCGCGTGGGTCGATGCGCAGGCCGTGCGCCTCGGCAAGGCGGCCGACCTCGGCGTCGTGGCGGCGCAGGTCCAGCCGGAGGCGGGGCCGATCGAGGCCGATGAGGATGTTCTCGGTGACGGTCATCGACGCGACCAGCGTGAAGTGCTGGTGGACCATCCCGAGGCCGGCGGCGATCGCGTCCCGCGGCGAGCGAAACGCCACGGGCCGCCCGTCGATGAGGATCTCGCCGGAATCGGGCTGGTACATCCCGTCGAGGATGTTCATCAGCGTGCTCTTTCCGGCGCCGTTCTCCCCGAGGAGGGCATGGACCTCGCCGGCCGAGAGCGCGAAGTCCACGCCGTCGTTGGCGACGACGCCCGGGAACCGCTTGACGATGCCGCGCAGCTCGACGGCCGGCGCCGGGGTGGCGACGGCCGTCGGTGTCTGTCCGCTCACCTGGCGGGTGTCGATGTCGGAGGGCGCCTCGCGCTCGCGCCCGCACCCTCCGGCATCGCGATCGATCCGCCTAGCTGCCGAGCTTCGGCAGCTCGGCGTTGATGCCCTCGTTCCACCAGTACATGCAGGTCTTGCACTCGCTGCCCGGGGCGCCGGGCGGGAACTGGTCGAGGTCCGACTGCTGGAGCTTGTCGCCGGCGGCGAGGAGCTGCTTGCCGGTGTTGTCCGTGAGCGGGCCGGCGAAGACGTCGAACCGGTTGAACTTGCCGGCGAGCATCTGGGCCAGGGTGTCCTTGACCTTCTGCAGGTCCGCGGCGGGCAGGTCCGCCACGCCCTTGCGCATGGTCTCGCCGTCCATGAAGCCGAGCAGGCCCATGGCCTTGGCGTCGGCGTCGTAGTACTCGTAGCCGGCCGTGTACTTCTTGGCCTTGACCTTCTCCGCGATCGAGGTGTACTCGGGGCCCCAGATCCAGTACGGGGTCGTGAGGCAGGCGTCGACCTTGCACGACGCCGGGTTGTCGTAGGTCACCGCCCACTTGCCCTTCTCCTGGGCGACGTCGGCGTTGGCTCCCGTGTCGGCACCGGTGAACACGACGTCCGCCCCCGCGTCGAACAGGGCGGTGGCGCCGGCCTTCTCCTTGATCGGGTCATGCCAGGTGTTGATGAACGCCACGTCCATCGTGCACTCGGGGCAGGTCAGCCTGACGCCGCGCATGATCGCGTTGCCCAGGCGGAGCTCCTCCGGGATGGGGAAGGTCGCCATGTAGCCGATCTTCGTCTTGCCGTCGGCCTTGGCGCGCGACCCGGCGAGCATGCCGGCGAGGTACTTCATGTCCTCGATCGCGCCCATGAGGTTGCCGAAGTTCTTGCCGTTGCTCTTGTACCCGGTCAGGTGGAGGAAGGTCTGGTCGGGGTACTCGGTGGCGACGGTCCCCATCGGGTCCATGTACCCGAAGGACGTGCCGATGATGAAGTCAAAGCCCTTGCGCGCGAGCGACCGGAAGGTCTGCTCGGAGTCGGCACCCTCGGGCACGTTCTCGATGTATGCGACGTGGGAGTTGGCCACGTGCTCGCACAGGTACAGGAGGCCCTCGTAGTGGGCCTGGCTCCAGCCGCCGTCGTCATGGGGTCCGATGAGGACCATGGCGACGTTGAACTTGCCCGACTCGATCTCGGGGATCTGCGTCCCCGCGGCTGCGCCCGCCGTACATGTCGTGCCCGACGCCGCCGCGGCCGAGGCCGCCGGGCTCGAGGCTGCCTGCGAGCATCCTCCAAGCACAAACGCGCCCGTCATCAGCAACGTCAGAAACCGTCCAGTTCGACCGACCATCGATGCTTCTCCTCCTATGCGGGACGCGGCTTCGCGCACGCCGGACCGCGCGACACGCCCCGCCGCCGGTCGTGGTGGTAAGCCGCCATCATAGGCTGCATCACCTGTCGCGAAGACACGCGCGCGTCACCGTCAGGGTGCCGTGCGGTTGCGGTTGGCCGAGGCCGTCCACCCCGAAGTCGGCGCTCGGGCTACCATCGCTCCGATGTTCCACCGGACCGAGCTCCCCGAGGGGCCGCGCATCATCTCCGCCCGGCTCCCCGGTTCCCGGTCGGTCTCGATCGCCGCCTACGTGCTGGCCGGGTCGCGCCTCGAGACGATGGCCGAGGCGGGTGTCGCCCACTTCATGGAGCACATCACCTTCAAGGGCACGGAGGCGTACCCGTCGTCCCGGGCGATCTCGGAGGCCGTCGAGGGGGTCGGCGGCTCGGCCAACGCGGCCACGGATCGCGAGTCCACGGTGTACTGGGTCCGGGTCCCGCGCCGCGAGGCCGCCACCGCGATGGGGGTCATCGGCGAGCTGATCGTGCGCCCGACGCTCGCCGAGGCGGACATCGACCAGGAGCGGACGGTCATCGTGGAGGAGATCCGCTCCTACCTCGACGACCCGGCCGAATACGTGCAGATGCTGATCCAGCAGGCGCTGTTCGGTGACGGGCCCCTCGGCCGCGAGATCTGCGGCGACGAGGCCGGGATCCGGGCGCTGCCGTCGTCCGCGATCCGTGACTTCTGGCAGACGACCTACCGGCCGGCCAACACCGTGGTCGCGGTCGCCGGCGACCTTGGGCACGACGAGGTCGTCGCCCTGGCCACGCAGGCTTTCGGGACCGGGGACGGGACGTTCCCCACGTTTGGCCCCGCGCCCGTGCTCCCCGCCGGCCCCCGCGTCATGACCGGCAGGCGCGACACCGCGCAGGCCCAGCTGGCGATCGCCGTGCCGGGGATCCGGCGCGATCACCCCGACGCGTGGAACCTGTCGGTCCTCAACGCGATCCTGGGCGACGGCATGTCCAGCCGCCTCTTCCTCGGCGTCCGCGAGGAGAAGGGCCTGGCCTACGACGTCAGCTCCGGGATCGTGGAGTACGCGGACGCCGGGGCCGTCGAGATCTCCGCCGGAGTGGATCCCGCCAAGCTGCCGGCGGCGATCGAGGCGATCCTGGCCGAGCTGAGCCGGCTGACCGACGGAGCTGGTCTCGCCCGAGGAGATGAAGAAGGCGAAGGCCTATCTCTCGGGTGGTCTCGAGCTGCGGATGGACGACACCCGCCACCTCGCGTCCTGGGTGGGCGGCCAGGAGGCGCTGCACGATCGAGTGTTCACGCTCGACGAGGCGCTCGAGGCGGTCGAGGCGGTCGAGGCCGGCGATGTCAGGCGGGTGGCTGCCGAGCTGTTCCGCGATGCTGGGCTGCGGATGGCCGTCGTCGCTCCGGCGCGGCACCTTCGCCGCCTGGACCGGCACCTGCGGTTGCCGCGATGAGCGGGGCGACCGGGCGGCCGTCCGGGGAGGGTGGCGCGACGGCCGTCGACGTGGACGACCTCGCGGAAGGCGCATTCGAGGCCGATGTGCCGGCGCTCGCCCTGGAGGACGGAGTGCCTGCGTCCGATGACGGACACGAGGCCGCCGCCGACGGGCCCGACTCGCCTGCGGCCCCGGCTGAACCGCTCGCCGACGCGCCCGGCGGGGCGTCCGATCCCCTGGCACCGATCCCGGATGGCCCGCGCAGGACCCGGCGTTCGCGAACCGCCGGCGTCGCCGACCTGGCCGAGGGTCCCGAGATCGCCGTGGCAGCCGGCCGCCCGGTCCAGCTGCGGCTGGCGCGCCTGCACCTGCGGATGGGACAGCTGCCACTCGCCCGGGCGCAGCTCGAGGCCCTCGCCGGCCGCGGAGATCTCGACGAGGAAGCCCTGCTCGACCTGGCGGAGGCCCGCTGGCGGACGGGGGACCTCGCCGCTGCGGGCGAGGCCGCCGGGACGCTGCTCGCCCGCGGGCGGGAGGATGCTCTCGCCCTGCTGATCGCCGCCGAAGCCGTCGCGGCTCTCGGACGGCCGGGCGAGGCACGGCGGATGGCGGCCAGGGCGCTGGCGGCGATGACGGGCACGCTCGATGCGATGTTCGCCGGGATGCCGCGCGATCCGATCTGGCCTGCGGAACCAGAGCCTGGCGTCGACCAGGCGATACCGCCAGCAGACGGGGCCACCGCGGGCCACCCGGAGCATCCGGGTCATCTCGCCCGCCCTCGTCACGCTGTTGCGGCCGGCGAGGGGGAGGGCCCGGCCTCCGCGGCGGCGGCCGAGGCGTTCGCAGGCGGCCGGGCCGCGCTGGCCAGGGGAGACGTCGGGCCGGCAGCCGTCCGTCTCGGCGTCGCGCTGCGGCTGGATGCCGGGTTCGCCGAGGGGGTCCTCGAGGCGGTCGGCGCGTGGGAACGCGATCCGGCCCTCGCCCTGGTTGCCGGGGACGCGTTCCGTCTGCTCGGCCGGGAAGCCGAGGCTCTCACCGCCTTCGAGGTGGCGCGCGGCCACTCCTGAGCGGACCGACGGCCACCGATCGACCGCCACCGCGGCCAGAGACCACCTCACCGCCGGGAGTCACCACTCGCGGCCACTCGCGGCCAGGCCGTCGCCGCGGCCCTCGCGGCCAGGCGGTCGGCAACTCGCGTCGGCCCGCGGTCGCGGCCACTCGCGGCCCGCGGCCGTCGCCCGCGCTACCCTGTGCTCCCGCGTGGACCGCGCCCCCGTCCCGGGTCAACTGCCCCGGGACCGCCGGCGATGCGTCGCCACACGAGAAGCCCAGGAAACACGCGACCCGGCACGAACCGGCGTCGACCAGATACGAGAGGCCGACCCCACCCATGGCGGAACTCCAGCGCACCCTCCTCCTCGTCAAGCCAGACGGGGTCCAGCGGCTCCTCGTCGGCCGCGTGCTCACCCGGTTCGAGGAGCGGGGTCTCAAGCTCGTGGGCCTCAAGCTCGTGCACGTTGATCGCGCGCTCGCCGAGGAGCATTACGCCGTCCACCGCGAGAAGCCGTTCTTCGCGGGTCTCGTCGAGTTCATCACTTCGGGTCCGCTCGTGGCGGCGGCCCTCGAAGGGCCGAACGCGATCGCGATCGTCCGGGCGATGAACGGCGCGACCCGCCCGCACGAGGCGGCACCGGGCTCGATCCGTGGCGACATGGCCGTCGAGACCTCGCACAACCTCGTTCACGCGTCCGACAGCCCCGAGAATGCCGCCGCCGAGCTGGCCCTCTGGTTCCGCCCCGAAGAGCTGCTCGCCTACGAGCGCGAGATCGACCGCTGGGTCCTCGGGCCGGGGGAGTAGTCCCGGGCGCCGGGTGGCGCCGTCCCGTTCGCACCGTCGCCGGGGTGACGTTTGTGGCAGGCGCCACCCACGCGGGAACTCGTCAACAGGTGAGGACGTCCGCCAGGAGATCCGTGCTCGGCAGACCGCCGGGTTCCTGACACCTGCTCGTCCCATGGTCACCGGTCACGAAACCCGTGAACAGCTCCCGCGTCAGTGGCATCTGCCGGAATCGGCACGCCGGACGAACCGCGGCTGCACCAGGAACCGGGATCCGCGGGGCTTGCGCCCGACCCACCCACGTGGCGGCCCGGCAGCCCGCTCCCGGGTCAGTCTCCCGACGCCCCCGACGTGATCGGGGCTGGTTCCGCGGCCGCGCCGCCGATGTCCAGGGCGCCCCACGACGTGAGCAGCGAGAGCACGGCGAGGGCCACGACCGCGGCCGCCAGGATCTCCGTCCGGTCCTGCCTGAGGCGGGCAGCGAATTCGAGTCGCCGCCGCAGTCATCGTTCGCCCGCCTCCGGTCGACCCGCGCGTGAGCGCCCTGCGACCTGCGAGTCGCCGGCCCGCGAGGATCCCTCCCGGGGCACTCGCGGTGGCGTCCGCCCCGGCCACCGGCGGGGCTCCATTCATCGCCACCGCGGGCGTTCCCTCCAACTCAACCACGAGGGACTCCCTCCGCAGCGACACGCCGTCGCCCCGGCGGCGCACGATCCGCTCCGGCGCCGCGCCGTCCACCTTGCTCGTGGCGGGACCGGCCCCGAGCGCCAGCAGCCGCAGGTAGGTGGGCAGGGTCAGGAACCCGGCGATCACGAGCAGCGCATCCCACGGGGCCCCGACCGCCATCCGGGCGAGCGCACCGCGTGCCTCGAAGGCGACCCAGCCCGGGAGGCCGAACGTCGCCACGATCGTCGCGGCAAGACCGGTCGCCAGGATCGGCGAGCGGCGGAGCCATCCCCGCAGGTCCGGGACGCTCCGGGTCCCGAATCGGTCCTCGGCAACGGCGGACCAGGCGAGGAGCGCGGTCTTCGAGGCGGCCATCGCGACGAGCCAGACCCTGGAGGGCCCCCACGCCGCCGGATCCAGGGCCGCGAAGCCGAGCAGGACGAGGCCGCCGTCCGCGATCACCAGGTACCCGGCCGCATGACGCAGGTCGTCCTGGACGAACGCCGCGACGGCCGCCCCGACCAGGGTCACGAAGGCGACGGCGACGACCACGGCGCGGTCGCCCTCGAGCGGCAGGGCGAGGGGCGCAATCTGGCCGTCCACGATCGCGAGCCCGGCAACGACGACCGGCACGGCCAGCCAGGCGACCAGGAGCGGGAGATCGACCGGGGAGGCGGCGTCGGCGAGACGGGAGAAGCGGACGTGGAACGGGACGGCGCCCAGCCGCGCCCCGATCCCGAGCGACACCGCGAGGGCGGCAAGGCCGAGCATGGCGCCGGCACCGGCGGTGGTCGCCGACCCGGGTCCGCCGCCATCCACCCCGGCGCCGCCCGCCCCGGCGAGCGTCAGCGCGGCGGTCAGTGGTGCCACGGCGACGACCGCCAGGAGGATCGCCCCGACCGCGATCGTGAGGCGCAGCTCGCGGGCGGCGGCGGCGACCGTGGCCCGGCTGCGCGTCGGTGGGACGGCCAGCAGCGCCGCCAGCCCGGATGCCGTCGCGGCGGCCGCCCCGACGGCGAGATCCGCCGACGCGAGGACGACGGCCCCGCCGGTCATGGCGGCCAGCGTGCCGGGGAGGACGCCACGCAGGTGGCCCAACCCGCCAAGGAGCCAGGCGACGGCGACCAGGAGCGCTGCGTCCAGCTCCCACAGGCCGAGCGTCAGGCGCAGGTAGGCCGTGGGCACGAGCCGGCCGTCGAACATGCCTCCCGCGGCGGCGCGGGCGGCCCCGTCACCGAAGGTCGCCACGGTGGCCGGAGTGTCCATCGTGAGGGTGAGCACGATCAGCAGGATCAGCGCCGTGCCACCGGCGATCGCGCCCCAGCGCGCCTCCCGTCCCCCGCGGGCCAGGCCCCAGGCGGACACGGACGCGCCGAGCGCGCCGGTCAGCAGGATCAGCGGAAGCTGCATCGGCGTCAGTGGGTGGCGCGCCGGTGCGCTTCGTCGGCGGCGCGGTGGCGGACGGCGGTCTCGCGATCCGTGCCGCTCCCCAGGTCGAGGTCGCCGGTCGCCCGGATCGAGGCCGTCACGACGGCCGCCACCGCGGCGCCCGCGACGGCGGTGAGGATGGCGAGGGCCAGGTCGGCGGACGCGCTGGCCACGACTCCCAGCGCGTTGCCGGCGAGGTCGGCTGCGGCGATCAGCAGCAGGAGCGCCAGGCCGAGCCGGAGGACGTCCCTCGCGAGCAGCACCGGGCCGGCCGCCACGGCGGCGAGTGCGAAGGAGGCCCCGAGTGCGGCGCGCGGCACGAGCGAGCCCGCCCCGAGGGCCTCGGCGGCGGTGCCGGTCGAGGGTCCCTCACCGGGGCCCAGGCCGAGCGTCGCCGCCAGCGCTGCGGCGGTGAGCCAGCCGGCGACGAAGGCCGCGGCGGCGATGGCGAGCGCTCCGGGGACGCGGAAGCCGCGAGCGGGGAGCGGCGACGGCGCCTGGCGGAGCGCGATCCAGGTCAGGTACCCGGCGAGGACCGTGCCCACGAGCCGGGCCAGGAGCGAGAGCGGCCCAGGGAGCGGATCCTCGACGTAGGCCGAGCCGACGAGCGCCACCAGCGTGCCCAGTGCGGCCAGGCGCGGCTCCCGGGCGGAGACGGCGAGGGCCCCGCCGGCCGCGACCAGCACGGCGAGGAGGACCAGGACCGGCGTCACCGAACAGACCGCCCGTCAGGGCGTCGCTGGTTCGACGCTTGGGTAGGACGGGGTCTGGAGGATCCCGAGCGTCGGGAGGGGCCAGTAGCGCAGGAATGCCCGTCCGATGACGTCGGAGATGCTGATGTAGCCGAAGACGCGCGAGTCGGCCGACTTCTGGCGATGGTCGCCCATCACGAACAGCTGCCCCTCGGGGACGACCCAGCTGCTCTGGTCCAGGGACGTCGTGGTCGGCTCCATGACGCCGGCGTCGTTGACGTACAGGTAGTGCTCGTCGATGTTGACGCCGTTCACGTAGACGTACCCGTCGTCCTTGACCTCGACCGTGTCGCCGGGCAGCCCGATGACGCGCTTGATGAACGGCGTCGGGTCGCTGGTCCACGACTGCGGCGGGTTGAAGACCACGACGTCGCCGCGACTGTACGAGTCCCAGTGGGGTGTCAGCTTGTCCACCAGCACGTACTGGCCAGGTTCCAGGGTCCGCTCCATCGAGTTCTGCTGGACCTGGTAGGGCTGGGCGATGAAGTTCTGGATGACAAAGAAAATGACAAGGGTGAGGACGAGCGTCTCGACAACTTCGAAGAGACACCCGAATGTCGAGCGTCGGTCCACGTGGGCGAGTATAGGGACCGTCGGCCGATCGTCGCGGGGTAGGGCCGTTGGGACTGCGGGCGGTCTCACGGGGGCCGGATGCATAGGCCGGCCGGGCCGCTGCAACACTTCCACTGGACCCCGGAAGTGGTTTGACCCGCCCATCGGCCGACGCATACACTTCCGTCCGGCCGACCCTCGGGTTCCCCTGTGTACCGGACTCTGGTCGCCATCGCCCAAGCCGTGCCTGCGCGACCGTGCCCGTCCTGGCACGCCATCGCGCCCACGGCAGACACACCGATCATCGATGTCCCCAACCGTGGGTAGGAGGCTCTGCAGACCCTGATGGGCGAATCAGCGCTCTACTGGATCATCCCGATCGCCGGCATCACCGCGATCCTGTTCGCCGGGTACCTGGCGCGCGACGTCCTGTCCCGCGACACCGGCACCCAGGCGATGGTCGACGTCGCGGACACGATCCGCGAGGGCGCGGACGCCTTCGTCCGGCGCCAGTACTCGACGATCGCCATCCTGGCCGTGGTCGCGTCGGTGGTCATCGGCGTCGTCATCGCGCTGGTCGAAGGACCGGCGGTGGCGGACGTGCCGGGCCTCGCCGGGGTCCCGATCGGGATCCTGACCGGGATCGCGTTCCTCGTCGGCGCCGGCTGCTCGATGCTCGCCGGGATCATCGGGATGACGATCAGCGTGCGCTCAAACGTGCGGACCGCGGCGGCCGCCCGGCGGAGCCTCGTCGAGGCCGTCCAGGTCGCGATGCGTGGCGGTGCGGTCTCCGGCTTCCTCGTCGTCTCGCTGTCGCTCCTCGGCGTGTGGGGCATCTTCACGCTCTACCAGGTCATTCTCGGCAGCGAGATCGCCGTCCAGGACGCCCCGTTCGTGATCGTCGGGTTCGGCTTCGGCGCCAGCTTCGTCGCCCTGTTCGCCCAGCTCGGCGGCGGCATCTACACCAAGGCGGCGGACGTCGGGTCCGACCTCGTCGGCAAGGTGGAGAAGGGCATCCCGGAGGACGATCCCCGCAACGCGGGCGTGATCGCCGACCTCGTCGGCGACAACGTCGGCGACTGCGCCGGCCGCGGTGCGGACCTGTTCGAGTCGACCGCCGCCGAGAACATCGGGGCGATGATCCTCGGCGTCGCGGTGTTCAACATCGCGACCGAGCTGGGCTGGCCGAACCCGTCCGCCTGGATCTTCTTCCCCCTCGTCGTGCGCGCCTTCGGGCTCCTGGCCACCATCGTCGCGATGTTCTTCATCCGCGGCAAGGAGACCGAGAACCCGATGAACATCCTCAACCGGGGGTACTGGGTCACGACCCTGCTGTCGGTGGTCGGGCTCGCCTTCGTGACCAGCCAGATGATGCAGACCAGTGGCGAGGTCGCGAACGGTCTTCCCGTCTGGGTCTGGTTCTTCTTCGCAGGCGTCGTCGGCCTCGCGACCAGCATCGCCTTCGTCTACATCACCCAGTTCTACACCGCTGGCTCCTACCGCCCGGTGCGCGAGATCGCCGAGGCGAGTCGCACCGGACCCGCGACCAACATCATCGCCGGCACCGCGGTCGGCTTCGAGACCACGGCCGTCACCGCGATCACGATCGGCATCGCGCTCATCGCCAGCCACTGGCTCGGTTCGCAGGCCAACCTCGTGAACGCCGAGGGCGTCAACGTCGGCGGGATCTTCGGCACGGCGGTCGCGACCATGGGCATGCTCATGACGACGGCCTACATCCTCGCCATGGACACCTTCGGCCCGATCACGGACAACGCGGGCGGCATCGCCGAGTTCTCCCGCGCGGAGGCCGGTGCCCGCGAGATCACCGACCGCCTCGACGCGGTCGGCAATACGACCAAGGCGCTCACCAAGGGCTACGCGATCGCATCGGCCTCGCTCGCCGCGTTCCTCCTGTTCTCGGCCTACATCGACAAGGTCAACAAGATCCTGGGCAACCAGATCAAGGCCGGCAACACCGAGGCGCAGCTGCTCAACGCGGTCAACCTCGCCGACGTCAGCGTGTTCGTCGCCGCATTCATCGGCGCGATGCTCGCCTACTTCTTCAGCAGCCTCGCCATCCGCGCGGTGGGAACCACCGCGCAGGCGATCATCGTCGAGGTGCGGCGACAGTTCCGCGAGATGCCCGGCATCATGGACTACACCCAGCGCCCGGACTACGCCCGGGTCGTGGACATCACGACGCGCGCCGCTCTGCGCGAGATGGTTGCGCCCGGGCTGCTCGCCGTCGCAACACCAATCCTCGTCGGCCTGATCCTCGGCTACCAGGCCGTGGCAGGGTTCCTGATGGTCGGGACGATCGCCGGTGTTCTGCTCGCCACGGTCCTCAACAACGGCGGCGGGGCGTGGGACAACGCCAAGAAGTACATCGAGTCCGGCAACCTCAAGGACGACCAGGGCAACGTGCTGGGCAAGGGCTCCGACGCCCACGCCGCGGCCGTCGTCGGCGACACCGTGGGCGACCCGTTCAAGGACACCGCCGGCCCGTCGCTCCACGTCCTGGTGAAGCTCATCGCCACGATCACCCTCGTCCTCGCACCCCTGTTCATCCGCTAGCTGAGGTTCAGTCGGGCGGCCGGTCCCTCGGACGGCCGCCTGAACCCGTCCCATGGAGCAGATCTTCCAGGCGTTCGTCATGGGCGTCGTCCAGGGCGTCACGGAATTCCTGCCGATCAGCTCGTCCGGGCACCTCATCCTGGTCCCGTGGCTCTTCGGGTGGGACGACCCGTTCCTGGAATCGCTTGCCTTCTCGGTCGTCCTGCACGGCGGGACCCTCGCCGCCCTGCTCGTGTACTTCCGGGATGACTGGCGGCGGCTGATCCCGGCAGGGTTCGCCACGATCCGGGATCGGTCGTTCGCGGGCAGCGCCGACCGGCGGCTCGCGTGGCTCCTCGCCGCCTCCACCGTTCCCGCCGCGGTCGTGGCGCTCCTGTTCAACGACGTCATCGAGGAGAACCTGCGCCAGGTCGGCCTGGTCGTCGTGATGCTCGTGATCGGCGCCGCGATCCTGTGGGTGGCAGACCGGTGGGGACCGCGCACCCACACCCTGGAACGGCTGACGTTCCGCGGCGCGACCGGGATCGGCCTGGCCCAGGCGCTTGCCCTGATCCCCGGCGTGAGCCGATCGGGGATCTCGATGTCGGCCGCACTGTTCGCGGGGCTTGATCGTGCGGACGCCGCCCGGTACAGCTTCCTGATGGCCACCCCGATCACGGCCATGGCCGTCGCCTACGAGACGGTCAAGCTTCTCAAGGGCGACGTGGGCGGTGCCGAGCCCGTCACGCTCATCGTCGGCGTCGTCTCCTCGTTCGTCGCGGGCATCCTCACGATCTCCATCCTGCTGCGGTACCTGCGGACCCGCTCGTTCGACATCTTCGTCGCCTACCGGCTCGTGGTGGCGGCCGTCATCCTCGTCGCGTTCCTGGCCCGGTAGGGCCGGAGAGGCCACCCGTGGAGGTCATGAAGCAGCTCCGCCAGCGGGCGATCCGCGACCTGGTGGAGCAACGGACGATCCGGACCCAGCAGGAGCTGGCCGCCGCCCTGCGCGAGCGGGGGTTCCGGACGACGCAGGCCACGATCAGCCGCGACGTTGCTGAGCTGGGCCTCGTCAAGTCCGGCCGCGGCGGCACGCACGCCTACGCCCTCCCGCCCCGCCTGCGCGAGGCGGACAGCAGCGGCGAGGACCGCATCCGGACCCTCCTGCGGGACATGCCGGTGGAGATCCGGGACGCCGGGACGATGCTCGTCCTCCGGACCCTGCCGGGCTCCGCCCACCCGCTGGCGGCCGCCCTGGACCGGGCCCGGTGGCCGGAGGTGGTCGGCTCCATCGCCGGCGACGACACGGTGTTCGTGGCCTGCGCCGACCGTGGCACGCTCGGCCGGGTGAAGCGCCGGCTCGAGCAGCTGGCGGAGTAGGAGAGGGTCAGGGCGAGAGTCACTGCGAGGCCGGAGCCTGGTCGGCGGTGCGGCTGGGAGCGTGCGTCCGGCCCGCGCTGCTCGCCGGCGGGCCGCGCATCGGACCGTGCAACTGGGCGGGGCGGTGGTGCCGCGGCGTGCGTGTGTCGCCCCTGTGGCGACGAGACCGCCAGCCGGACTGTGCCACCGGGTTCATCCAGGTCCCAGGACCCGACCCGTGTCGCCCATGGGGCGACGGATGCGGAGATCGGCCGGGAGTCGCAGGGCCGGGCACCGGGATTGTCGCCA
The DNA here is from genome assembly GCA_963776395.1 of uncultured Chloroflexia bacterium. Lineage (GTDB taxonomy): Bacteria > Chloroflexota > Limnocylindria > Limnocylindrales > CSP1-4 > CAIXZV01. The sequence goes on from CAVZML010000006.1 coordinate 424,371, forward strand.
TGGAGTGCGTAACGGGCGATGTGGAGACAGGTGACACGGTGCGTGGAACGCCGGAGCCGCGGCGGCGAGCCGCGGCGGCGATACCCGTCCCGGCGGACACCCTCCCGGCGATACCCGTCCAGCGGACGCCGGTCCCGGGTCGTCCGGCTGCCACGACCGGCGCTCTGACGAACTGGCGCTTTGACGAATGGGGGTCCCGCCGATACCATTCGGCCCGATCCGCGAACCTCCGCGGCGCACCGCGCGCCACGGGGTTCTTTTGTTCAAACCGACCGAGCGGCGGCGCTTCCCGCGCCGGTCCGCATCCTCGGGGGTCTCGCCCGCGTGAACACCAAGACCACCTACATCAGCAAGGATGGCCTCGACAGGCTCCGGGCGGAGCTGGACGAGATGCTCGCCGTGCGGCGCCCCGAGATCGCCCAGCGGATCCATGACGCCAAGGAGCATGGCGACCTCAGCGAGAACGCCGAGTACGAGGACGCCAAGAACGAGCAGGCCTTCGTCGAGGGCCGGATCCAGGCGCTCGAGTCGATGATCAAGAACGCGTCGCTGATCGACGAGCACACCAGCACCGACCACGTGCAGATCGGCTCAACGGTCCAGGTCGACGGCGAGGACGGCCCCCAGTCGTTCACGATCGTCGGCTCTGCCGAGGCAAAGCCGGCCGCCGGCCGCATCTCGAACAAATCTCCCGTGGGCCGGGCGCTGCTGGGACGCAAGAAGGGCGAGAAGGTCGTCGTCAAGGTCCCCGCCGGCGACTTCGCGTACACGATCGTCGAGATCAGCTAGCACACGCCACCTCCGGCCCCGAGCCGCGACCGTCGCCTCGGGGAGAGCCCGGGCGGCGGCAGCGAAAGGGGCACTGATCGTGGACTGGGCGGATGAGCTTGCCGCGAGCGTCGGTGGCCCGCAGGTCGTCAACGACTCCAAGACGCCGTCCGGGACCGTCCACGTCGGCAGCCTCCGCGGTCCCGTCATCCTCGACGTCATCGCGCGGGCGCTCCGCACGCGGGGCCTCGAGACCACGCTGCTGTACGGCGTGGACGACATGGACCCGATGGATGCCCAGGCGCTGCTCTCGCCCGACGCCATCGAGCGCGAGATGGGCCGCCCGCTCGCCCACGTCCCGGATCCTGCCGGCGACTGCCACGCCTCGTACGCCCGCCACTTCGCCGGCATCTTCATCGACACGTTCGCCGGCCTCGGGATCCACCCGGACCGCTACTACTGGATGAGCGACATCTACCCGACCGGGCAGATGGACCCGTTCATCAGGACGGCACTGGACCGGGCACAGGTCGTCCGGGACGTCTACCGGCGTGTCGCAAACGTCCAGCACCCGGACCACTGGCTGCCGGTGGGCGTCATCTGCCCCAGCTGCGGCAAGGTCGGCACGACCATCGCCTCCGACTGGGACGGTGAGACGGTCTCCGTCGCCTGTCGTGCGGACCTGGTCCAGTGGGCGGTCGGCTGTGGCTGGACCGGCCGGATCGCGCCGTTCGGTGGGGCGGCGAAGCTCCCGTGGAACCTGGAATGGGCCGCGCAGTGGGGTCTGTTCGGGGTGACCATCGAGCCCAACGGGAAGGATCTTGCGACGGCCGGCGGATCCAGGGACCGGTCGAACGCGATCAGCCGCGAGGTCTTCGACCGCGAGCCCCCGTTGAACTTCCCGTACGAGTTCCTCAACATCGGCGGCAGGAAGATGTCCACGTCCAAGGGGCGCGGGGCCGCCGCCCACACGATCGGCGGCGTCGTGCCCGCGGAGCAGCTGCGGTTCCTGTTTGTCCGCCAGCGCCCGGAGACCGCGCTCGACTTCGACCCGGAGGGCACGGACGCCATCCCGCGCCTGTTCGACGAGTTCGACCGCCTGGCGGCCGCGACGGCCGGCCGCGAGGTCAAGGGCGAGCTCCCGTCCGGCCACGAGTCGATCTTCCGCTACTCGTTGCTGGACCCGGCCGCGGACGTGGCCTCCGCCGCCGCGGCGTTCCGGCCGGCGTTCGCGCATCTCGCCCTGCTCGTCCAGGTCCCCGGCGTGGACGTGCCGGCGCGCGTGGTCGCGGAGAAGGGCGCGCCACTCACCGACGCCGAGGCTGCCGAGCTGGCCGTGCGCCTGGCCGCAGTCAGGCGCTGGCTGGAGGCATACGCCCCGGAGCGGGCGCGGATCGAGATCCGGCGGGACGCCCTCCCGGCGGAGGCCGACGCGCTCCTGCCCGAGCAGCGCGGCTTCCTCCTCGCCCTCGCGGACGCCGCCGGCCGCGATGTCCCGTCGTCCGGCGAGGCGTGGCAGGGGGAGATCTTCGCCGCGGCGGCGACCCTCGGGCTGGAGGCCCGGGCCGCGTTCAATGCCCTCTACCTCGCCTTCCTCGGCCGTGCGAACGGGCCGCGAGCCGGCTGGCTGCTGGCCAGCCTTGACCGCGACTTCGTCAGCGGCCGGCTGCGCGAGGCCGGATACGCGACGGTGACCGGGGAGGCGACCGCATGAGCGTCGGGGTGCAGCGGCTCCGCGAGGAGCCGGACCGGATCCGCCAGGGCGCGATCGACAAGCGCGAGGACCCGGCGATCGTGGACCGGGCGCTCGAGGCGGACGCGAGGCGACGGCGCCTGCAGTCCGAGTCGGACCAGCTCAAGTCCGAGCGGAACGCGGCCAGCAAGCGCGTCGGCGAGGCGATCCGCGGCGGCGCGGAGCCGGATCGGACCCGAGGTCGCCGCGCTGCGAGACGCCTCGACGCGGGCTGGTCTCCGGATCGACGCGATCGACGCGGAGCTCGCGGCGACGGAGGCGGAGCTGGAGGACCTGCTCCTGCGCATCCCGAACCCCGCGGACCCGGAGGTCCCGGTCGGGGGCGAGGAGGCGAACGTCACGGTGCGGACCTGGGGCGACCTCGGCGAGCACGATGTCGCGGCCGTGGACGGCGGAACCTGGGCGCGGCGGCCTCACTGGGAGATCGGCGAGGCCCTCGGCATCATCGACAACGGCCGCGGCGCCAAGATCACGGGCTCCGGGTTCCCCGTCTACAAGGGCGCGGGCTCGCGACTCCAGCGGAGCCTCATCAGCTGGTTCCTGGACGTGCACACGACGGAGCACGGCTTCACCGAGGTCTGGCCTCCGGCGGTCGTCAACGCGGCGTCCGCGCGGGGCACGGGCCAGATCCCCGACAAGGAAGACCAGATGTACGTCGTCACCCGCGACGAGCTGTACCTGGTCCCGACGGCCGAGGTCCCGGTCACGAACCTCCACCGGGACGAGATCCTCGAGGCCTCCGAGCTGCCGATCCGGTACGCGGCCTACTCGCCGTGCTTCCGCCGCGAGGCCGGTGCGGCCGGCAAGGACACCCGCGGGATCCTGCGCGTGCACCAGTTCGACAAGGTGGAGATGGTCCTGTTCGAGAAGCCCGATGACAGCCCCGCGGCACTCGAGTGGATGACCGCGCGCGCCGAAGTCCTGCTGCAGCGTCTCGGTCTCCCGTACCGGGTCCTCCTGATGAGCACCGGCGAGATGGGCTTCGTCCAGCGCAAGAAGTACGACCTCGAGGTCTGGGCACCGGGTGTCGAGCGCTGGCTGGAGGTCAGCTCCTGCTCCAACTTCGGCGACTACCAGGCGCGGCGCATGGCGATCCGCTACCGCCCGGTCCCGGGCGCCAAGCCCGAGCTCGTCCACACGCTCAACGGCTCCGGTCTCGCGCTGGCCCGCATCGTGGCCGCGATCCTGGAGGCCTACCAGAACGAGGACGGCACGGTCACGGTGCCCCAGGTGCTCCGCCCGTACCTCGGCGCCGATATCATCGGGACATCGGCCACCCCCTGAGCGATGGCCCTGGCCGGGCCTTGCGAGCCATCGCGGTCCCCTGACCCGGGCGACGACCTCTGGCCGCCGCCCACGGCCGGCGACGATCCGGGGCAACGGCTGCTCAGGCCGCCGTCGGCTCCGTCAGCGTCCCATCCAGGATCCGTCCGTCCACCATGTGGACGATCCGCCGGGTCCGTGCCGCCAGGTCGTGGTCGTGGGTCACCATCACGACGGTCCGCCCGCCGTCCACCAGCGACTGGAAGAGGGTGAACACCTCCTCCGCGGTGACGGAGTCCAGGTTCCCGGTGGGTTCGTCTGCAACGATGATCGGCGGGTCGTTGGCGAGCGACCTGGCGATCGCCGCCCGCTGCTGCTGCCCGCCCGAGGTGGAGGAGGGGAGCTTGCGCGCCTGGTCCTCGAGCCCCACGAGCTCCAGCAGGTGCATCGCCCGCTCCAGGCGCTCCCTCGGCGACCAGAGGCCCGCGAAGTCCATCGGGAGCATGACGTTCTCGGCCACCGTGAGCGTCGGCAGCAGCTGGAAGAACTGGAAGATGACGCCGACGGTCCGTCCCCGCCACTGCGCCATGCGGCTCTCGGACAGCCTCGCGAGGTTGGTCCCGCCCACCACCAGGCTACCGGCGGTGGGCCGGTCGATCCCGGTGACCATGTTCATCAGCGTCGACTTGCCCGACCCCGAACGCCCGACGACCGCGATGAACTCGCCGGCGTCCACCTGGAGCGAGACCTCCGCGAGGGCTCGAAACGGCCCGGCGTCCGTGACGTAGTCCTTGACGACGTCCTGCAGGTCGATGAGGTGGCCGTCGGCCAGGGGCCGGTCGGCGAAGGGTGCGCGGATCACGCGCCAGAGGTTACCCGGAACCCGCGACACGGGGCCGGAGGCGGGCGGCCGGCGACACGAGCCCGGAACCGGCGACGCGAGCCGGAACCGGCGACGCCGGCCAGGAACCCCCGACACAGGCCCGGCACCCGCGACGCGGGCCGGCGACGCCAGCCCGGAACCGGCGACACGGGCCGGAACCCGCGACACGGGCCCGGCGGCCGGCACCGCGGGGCCGCGTAGAATGCGCCGCGGAGCGGTGGCCGAGTGGTTGATGGCAGCGGTCTTGAAAACCGCCGGGGTGCAAGCCCTCGTGAGTTCGAATCTCACCCGCTCCGCCAGGGGCCCCTCGGGTCCGGATTGCGTGGCCTCGCGCCCGTGGGTCCGGGACCCGGCCTGGAGGACCGGCGGATGCGCAGGATCGCCCGAGGAGCGGAGCACAGGTGACCACGACCGCCCGGTCGAGTGACGCCGCGAGCATGCTCGGACGCGAGCAGGAGCAGGCGGTCGCGGCCGACTTCCTCGAGACGGTGGCGGTCGGTCCGGCTGCCCTCGTCATCACCGGGCCGGCCGGCATCGGCAAGTCCACGGTCTGGCGCAGCCTCCTCGCCGACGCCCGGGGTCGTGGCTGCCACACGATGGAGACGCGGGCTGTGGAGGCGGAGGCGCAGCTCGCGTTCGGCTGCCTGGCCGACCTCCTCGACCCGTGGTTCGACGGGATCGCGGACCGCCTGCCGCCGGCCCAACGCCTCGCCCTCGGCGTCGCCCTGCAGCGGATCCCGGTCGGCGACGCGCCACCGCCGCCGCTCGCGGTCTCCCTCGGCACGCTGTCCGCCGTGCGGATCGTGTCCGAGGAGGCGCCGCTGATCGTCGCCGTCGATGACCTCGCGTGGCTGGACGGACCCTCGTCGCGGGTGCTCGCGTACGCGTTGCGACAAATCGGCGACGAGAAGGTGGGCTTCGTCTCGACGGTGCGTGCGGACGAGCCCGATGCCAACCTGCCGGACCTCCTGTCGGGACTGGCCGCGCCCGTGCGCAGGCTGCTCGTGCCACCGCTTGACCTCGCCGCCATCGACGGGCTCGTCCGCCGGGAGGTGGGTCTCTCGCTGCGGCGACCGGCGCTCGCGTGGCTGCACGGGGCATCGCGTGGCAACCCCTTCCTCGCGCTCGAGATCGCTCGCGCCCTCCAGCGGACGGGGGGACGGCCGGGCTTCGAAGGCTTGGCCCTGTCCACGACACCGGGGGCCCTGGTGAGCGAGCGTCTGGCCGCCCTGCCCGCGTCAACGCGCCTGCCCCTTGCGGCGGCGGCCGCCCTCGGGCCGCCCCTGGTGGCGACCCTGGCCGAGGCCTACCCCGGGGTGGTCGCGGAGCTGGAGACCGCCAGGCTAGCCGGCATCGTGGACATCGGCGGCGCGCTGGTGCATTTCACGCACCCGCTGCTCGCGGCCGGCGCGTACGCACAGCTGGACGCTGCCGAGCGGCGCGCGCTCCATGGACGGCTTGCGGCATCTGTCGATGACGTGGACCAGCGGGCCCGCCACATGGCGCTCGCGATCGACCGGCCGAGCGAGGCAGTGGCGGCCGAGCTGGAGCGGGCGGCCGGCCATGCGCGCGCCCGCGGTGGGTCCGACGCCGCCGCGGAGCTCTGGCTCCAGGCCGCGGAGCGGACGCCGCCGGACGATCCCGACAGCATCCGGCGCCGCACGATCGCGGCCGGTGGCTTCTTCATCCAGGCCGGCGACCCGACGCGCGCCCGCGCGGTCCTCGAGGCCCACGTTGCCGCGACGGCGCCCGGGCCTGGTCGTGCGGACGCCCTTCGCGTCCTCGCCGATGCCCGGTCCAGCGACGACTGGACGGTGAAGACCCGCCTCCTCGAACAGGCGCTCGGGGAGGCCGGCGAGGACCACCGGCTGCGCAGCGAGATCCTGCAGGCCCTCGCCCAGGCCACCCGCAACACGCTGACGGGCGTGCGCCGGGAGGTGGAGCTTGCGACCGCGGCAGTCGCCGAGGCAGACCAGCAGGACGACCCGGCCGCCCGCTGTTCCGCATACCTCACGGCAGTATTCGCACACCTCGACGCCGGCGACGGCGTGGCGACGCGACCTGCTCGACCGCGCGCGGGCGCTTGCGCCCGAGGTGGAGCACCTCCGCCTGTTCCTGCAGCCGGCCTTCTGCGAGGCGCTGGTCGACGACGTGACCGATCGACTCGAGCCGTCCGCGGCTGCGCTCGAGGCGCTCCGAGGGCGTGCCGAGGCCACCGGCGACTGGGACTCCCTGCCCCTCATCCTGTCCAACCTGGCGTATGTCGAGCTCCGCCTGGGGGCCTGGCGGGATGCGTACCGGCACGCGGTCGAGGCCGAACGCGGGTCGCGCGTGAATGGACAGGCCCTGGCGCTGGCGTTTGCCCTCAACGCCAGGGCTCTGGTCGAGATCGGGCTGGGACGGCTCGCCGAAGGCCGTCGGACTGCGGAGGATGCCCTGGCCCGGAGCGAGGGGGTCGGCTCGTCGGCGGCGGTCCACGCCGTCCGAACCACCCTCGGGATGCTCGCCCTGGCGCAGGGCGACCTCGAGGCCGCAGTGGACGAGCTTCACCTGGCCGTCGATCCCGAGGTGGCCGCCGGCTACCGCGACCCGTCCATCCTGGTCGGCGTGCCGTCGCTGGCCGAGGCCCTGGTCGCGCTCGATCGACCCGACGAGGCCGTCGCGATCCTCGCCGGGTACGAGGCGACGGCGCGGCGCCTGGATCGACCCTCGGCCAGGGCCGCCTCCCTCCGTGTCCGCGGCTTGCTCGCGACGGCGGCGGGCGACGAAGGGCAGGCCGTCTCCTGCTTCGCCGACGCCCTGGCCGAACACGAACGGGTGCCGGAGCCGTTTGAGCGGGCGCGAACCCTCCTGGCCCAGGGCGAGGCGATGCGACGGTTCCGCCGGCGCGGCCAGGCCCGGGAGGCGCTCCGGGCTGCGGTCGAGATCTTCGACCGGCTCGGGGCGACGGTCTGGCTCGAGCGGGCGACCCGCGAGCTCGCCCGCACGGGGCACCGCGACTCGGGTGACACCCTGACACCCACCGAGCGACAGGTCGCGGAGCTCGTCGCGGCCGGGCGGACGAACCGCGAGGTCGCGGAGCTCCTGTTCATGAGCCCGCACACGGTGGAGGCGCACCTGACGCGCGTCTACCGAAGCCTCGGCGTCCGGGGTCGTACGGCCCTCGCACGCGCCTTGCCGCCGAACGATGGGGGGCACGGATAGGGGGTTCCGGGATTTCGCACAGCCCGGGTGCGCACGAGGATGTGGACATCGGAACCACCACCCTCACCGCACTCGGAGCACCCGAACCATGAGTCAGATCGGCGCAGTCGCACACTCCCCGTCCTTCAGGCCTGCCGCCATCGGTGGCGTCATCCTGGCCTGTGTCCTCATCGCCGGCGTCGCCATCGTGGCCCTCGTGCCGCGTGCCGGCTCAAGGTCCGGACCGGCCGGTGTCGGGACGGTGACCACGGCCCCGGCCGCGCCCGCGGTCCCCGCGGCCGGACCGGTCACCAACCGCCTCGAGAGCGAGTACCTCCGGTCGATCGCCAAGGGCTGGGGCACCGCGCCCGCGGTCCCCGCGGCCGGACCGGTCACCAACCGTCTCGAGAGCGAGTACCTCCGGTCGATCGCCAAGGGCTGGGGCACCGCGCCCGCGGTCCCCGCGGCCGGACCGGTCACCAACCGCCTCGAGAGCGAGTACCTCCGGTCGATCGCCAAGGGCTGGGGCACCGCGCCCGCGGTCCCCGCGGCCGGACCGGTCACCAACCGCCTCGACAGCGAGTACCTCCGGTCGATCGCCAAGGGCTGGGGCACCGCGCCCGCGGTCCCCGCAGCCGGACGGGTCACGAACCGGCTCGACAGCGAGTACCTGCCGGAGCATCGCGGCCGGTTGGTGATGGTGGAGGCCGCGGTCTCCAGGGGCGACACCGCTTCGGCGGTGTCGCCCCTTCTTCGTGCCCGGGGACGGCGCCGGCAGGCCCGAGCGAGTTATGGTCCCGAGGCTTGGCCGGAGGATCCTAACGACCGTGAACGGGATACCGTTCCACCTCCCGGCGCCTGATCCCGCCCCTCCTCGTGCGTGGCGCGCATGCTTTCGGGGCCCGGCCGCCGCCGGCGTGCGCGCGGCTCACAGATGCGACGCTCCCAGCGCCGTCGGGTCGCCATTCCGCGTCAAAGCCATGCGTCCGGCGCACGACCCCGGCGCCGGCACCCCGAATTCGTGAGCGCCGCGCACGAGGCTCGACCAGTTCCAGGGCTTGGTGGCGTCCACGCCCGATGCCCGCCGCGTCAGGGCCGGCACCGGCCGGGACCGCTCCCGGAGCCCACCATCTGTCGACGCTCGTGGTCGCCCATGTCGCCGTTCCAGCGCGTCAGCGCAACGGATGCGCACGAGTCAGGGCCGCGGTGGTATGAATTCCGCGACCACCCGGCTACGACCCCCCGGCGTTCTCCTACCCCTGCGAGGTATCCATGTCCCGCCCCTGCGTCCATGCCGAGTCGATCACCCCGGTCGGGCCACCCGGCTCCGGCTGCGAGACATGCCTCCAGACGGGCGACACCTGGGTCCACCTCCGCCAGTGCCTGACCTGCGGCCGGACGCTGTGCTGCGACGACAGCCCGAACCGGCACATGTCGCGCCACTGCCGCGCCGAGGGCCACCTGGTCATGCGGAGCGCCGAGCCCGGCGAGGACTGGGTGTTCTGCTTCGGCGACGACTCCATGGTCCGGGAGGCAGCGACCGGCTGGGAGGCGTTCGACTGGTACGTCGAGGGGGGGACCGAGGCGGTCCGTGGGCACCTGGCCGGCGGTGGCACGCTGCAGGCGGCCGAGCTGGCCGCCGCGAGCCCCGAGCTCGTTCATTGGCTGGAGTACGTGCGCTCGAAGCACGCAGAGGGCGCGCTCGATGCGAACGACGCCGCCGCGATCGAGGAGCTGCCCGGCTGGACCTGGCGGGGGTAGCCGCAGGCGTCGAACGGGGCGGGGTCGCGGCGCCCCGCCCACACAGAGGCAGCACAGAGGGCAGCAATGCTTGACCCCGGCCTCGCCGGCCCCCATACTCCCGGCCACAACTGAACACGGGCATCGATCGGGACGAGTACCCGGCGTGCGCCATCACAGAGACCCGGCGGCTGGTGCGAGCCGGGATGGCGGCGGCGGCGAATGGACCCGGGAGCCCCCGGACCGAACGCGGGGCGGCGAAGACGGACGCGAGGGCGGACGAGGACGACGCGGACGACCAGTAGGCTCCGGCGCAGAGCGCCAGCGATACAGGGCAGCGCCGATCGATCGGCCGGGTGCGTCGAGCTCCCGGACGGTCCGCCGGTCATGAGTGCGGCACATCGCCGAACGTGGGTGGCACCGCGGAAGGTAACGACCTTTCGTCCCGGAAGAGACGAACTTGGTCGTTTTCTGATTCTCCGGCGCCGGCGGCCTCCGAGCCGCCGACCGACGAAGGGACCAACCGCATGACCGATCCGCTCAGCCTGACCGAAGCGAAGCGTCTCGCCGGAGGCGCCGACACGATCCTCCTCCGCGCCACGCGGACGGCGGACCTCGAGACTCCCATCGGCGCGTTCCTGCGCCTCGACGACGGCACCACCCCCGCCTACCTGCTCGAGTCCGTGGAGGGCGGCGAGCGGCTCGGCCGCTACAGCTTCCTGGGGGTCGGTCCGCGCCGCCTTCTCGAGGTCACGGACGGCCTCGCCCGAACGACGACCCGCCCGGTCGGGGTCGTGGACTACGCCCCGGACCTGCCGGTGGTCGAGGCCGCCACGCCGGACCCGCTCACTGCACTCCGGGCCTTCGTCCCGAAACGGCGTGTCCTCCCCACGGAGGGGATGCCCCGCTTCACGGGTGGCGCGGTGGGCGCGCTCGGCTACGAGGCCGTCTCCACGTTCGAGCCGTCCGTGCCTCGCCCGGACCGTGACCCGGTCGGCGTGCCGCTGGCCGCGTTCATCGAGACCGATCTCGTGATCGTGTTCGACCACCTCACCCACCAGCTCTCGGCCATCGCGTCGCTCCACACGGAGGCGCCCGACCTCGAGGGCCGCTACCGGATCGCGGAGCGGGCGATCTTCGAGGCGCTCGAGAGGACCGCTCGCCCGTCGGCCGCCGAGATCACGCCGGTCGTCCGGAACCTGCCGGGGCCGGTCGCCGCGAGCCCAGACAACGGCGAAGGGGGCCCGGGGTCGGCGGCCGGGCGCCCGGGCGGCGGCGACGGCGGGTACGACGGCCTCGGCCAGGTCGAGACCTCGCTCGGCCGGGACCAGTACATCCGGGCCGTGGAGACAGCGAAGGACGCGATCGCGGCGGGAGAGGCTATCCAGGTCGTGCTCGCGCGGCGCCAGTCGTTCGACCTCCCGGTGCTCGCGGACGGCCGGCCGCTCGACGGCATCGGCCTGTACCGCGCCCTCCGCCGCGTCAACCCCTCCCCGTACCTGTTCTTCACGCGGACCCCGTCGTTCGAGGTCGTCGGCGCCAGCCCGGAGCTCCTGCTCCAGGTCGTGGGCGACCGCATGACGACGCACCCCATCGCGGGCACCCGGCCGCGCGGCCAGACCCCCGCGGAGGACGATCGCCTGGCCGACGAGCTCCGCGGCGACCCCAAGGAGCGCGCCGAGCACGTGATGCTCGTCGACCTCGGGCGCAACGATCTCGGCCGCGTGGCCCGGGCCGGGACGGTGAGCACCAGCCAGTACATGGAGGTGGAGCGGTACAGCCACGTCCTCCACCTGGTCAGCCACGTGGAGGCCCGCCTCCGGCCGGACCTGGACGCGCTGGACGCGCTGCGCTCGGTGTTCCCCGCGGGCACCCTCACCGGCGCCCCCAAGATCCGCGCGATGCAGCTGATCGCCGCCGCCGAGGGCGAGCGACGCGGCCTGTATGGTGGGGCCGTGGGCTACCTGGGCTACGACGGCAACCTCGACACCGCGATCACGATCCGCAGCGCCGTCCTGAAGGGCGGCCAGGCGCACGTCCACACGGGCGCCGGGATCGTCGCCAGGTCCGTGCCGGAGCTGGAGTTCGAGGAGACGGAGCACAAGGCCGCGGCTCTTCGGCGCGCGATCGAGCTCGCGGCGGCGCCGTCGATCCCGAGGCCCGCGCCCGCGGAAGGGGCCCCCGCATGATCCTCGTCATCGACAACTACGACAGCTTCACCTTCAACCTGGTCCAGGCGCTCCAGGCGGCCGGCGCCGAGGTCCGCGTGATCCGCAACGACGGCATCACCCGCGAGGGGATCGAGGCCATGGCGGCGGACCCCGGCCAGGAGCTCCGCGGGATCGTCGTCTCGCCGGGTCCCGGCAACCCGGGCACCGCCGGCATCTCGGTCGCCACGATCCAGGTCGCCGCGGAGCGCCGGGTCCCGCTCCTCGGCGTCTGTCTCGGCATGCAGGCCATGGCCGCCGCCTGGGGGGCCGCCGTCGTCCGCGCGCCCACACTCGTCCACGGCGAGGCATCGAACGTGTCCCACGACGGCCGGGGCCTCCTCGCCGGCATGCCGGACGGGTTCCCGGCCGCCCGCTACCACTCGCTGTGCGTCGATCCCGCCACCCTGCCCGAGGACCTGTACGTGACCGCCACCAGCCCGGAGGACGGCGTCGTCATGGGCCTCCGCCATCGCACGCTCCCGATCGAGGGCGTCCAGTTCCATCCCGAGTCCGTGCTGACCCCAGACGGGCCGCACCTGCTGGCGAACTTCCTGCGGCTCGCGGGGGAGGGAGAGGCCTCTCGCCTGGACGACGCCACCGGATCCTTCGCCACCCGCGGGATGGCCGAGCGGGACCCCGAGTCCGTCGTGGCCACGGCCGCCGTCGTGGCCGCGGCCGCCGTCGCCCCCGGGACCGCCGTCACCCCCGGGACCGCCATCGCCCCCGGGACGGTCGTCGCTCCCGGGACCGCGCGATGAGCGAGCAGGTCCGCCTCGCACTGGCGGCGATCGTCGAAGGCCGGACCCTCTCGCTGGACGAGGCACGCCTGGCCATGGGCGAGGTCATGGACGGCGAGGCGACGCCGTCGCAGCTCGCGGCCCTCCTCATGGGCCTCAGGATGCGCGGCGAGACCGTCGAGGAGCTGGCGGGCTTCGCCTCCGCGATGCGCGAGCGCGTCGTGCGGGTGGAGGCCCCTGATGGGACCATCGACGTCGTCGGGACCGGGGGCGACGGCTCGGGCACATTCAACATCTCGACGACGGCCGCGCTGATCGTGGCGGCATGCGGGGTGCCCGTGGCCAAGCACGGCAACCGGGCGATCACGTCGAGGTCGGGCTCGGCGGACGTGCTCGACGCCCTCGGCATCCGCATCGACCACGACGCCGAATCGGCCGGCCGGGCCATCCGCGAGCTCGGCTTCGCGTTCCTGTTCGCGCCGTCATTCCACCCGGCGATGCGCCACGCAGGCCCGACGCGCCGTGAGATCGGCGTGCGGACGGCGTTCAACCTGCTGGGGCCCCTGACGAACCCCGCGGGCGCCACGCGGGGCCTGATCGGCGTTGGGGACGCGGCCGCGGCGCCGCGCATCGCGGAGGTGCTCCGGCTCCTGGGAACGGAGCGGTCGCTGGTGGTGCATGGCGCCGGCGTGGACGAGCTGCCCCTGGACGGGTCGGGGGTGGTGTACGACGTCCGTCCCGAGGGGATCGAGCGGAGCACGGTGGACCCCGAGGCGCTTGGGCTGAGACGGGCGAAAACCTCGGCTTTGGGCGGGAGCGACCCGGCGGCGAACGCGGCGCTCGTCCAGGGGGTGTTGCACGGAGAGCCCGGTGCTCGACGGGACGTCGTGCTGCTGAACGCCGGCGCCGCGCTCGTCGCGGCAGGAGTCGTCGAGACGATCGGTGACGGGATCGACCGGGCGGCGCTGACGGTGGACGCCGGCCTCACGGCCCAGCTCCTGGCCGCCCTGCGGGCCGAGCGCAAGGCGGCCGACTCGGCCAGGGAGAAGGCGGCCCGGGCCGAGGTCGCCGCCGCGAAGGCGGCGACGTCCGCCGAGAGGGCAGCGCGCGCCGAGGAGGCGAAGGCATGACGGTCGCGGATCGCCCCGCGGCGGGCACCAAAGGGGCGAACGTCGTCCGCGAGATCGCCGCCCGCCGGCTCGCGGACGTCACCCCCGAGCTCGATGCGCTGGGTCGCGCCGGTCTCGCCCGTGCGGTCGCCGCGGCCCCCACCCCGCGGCCGATCGCCGACGCCCTCGCCGCACCCGGCCTCCACCTCGTCGCCGAGATCAAGCGCTCCTCCCCGTCGGCCGGCGCCATCGCCACCTCGGACGACGCCGTCGCGCGGGCGCGTGCCTATGCCGCGGGTGGCGCCGCGGCGATATCCGTCCTCTGTGAACCCCACTGGTTCGGCGGGTCCGTGCGCGACCTGCGCGCGGTGCGCGCGGCCGTCTCCGTCCCCGTGCTGGCCAAGGAGTTCGTCGTCGACCCCCGGCAGCTCGACCTCCTCCGGGCTGCCGGGGCCGACCTCGTGCTCCTCCTCGCCGGGCTGCACCCGCCAAGGCGCCTGGAGCGACTCGTGGCGCAGGCGATGGACCTCGGCCTCGAGCCGCTGGTCGAGGCGCACGACGCCCGCGAGATCGAGGCGGCGCTGGCCACCGGGGCGCGCCTCATCGGGATCAACAATCGCGACCTGCGCACCCTCCATGTCGACCCGGAACGCGCGGTCCGGATGCGGGACCTCGTCCCCGGGGACCGGCTCGTCGTCGCGGAGTCGGGCGTTCGCGATCCGGCGACCATCCGGCGCTGGAGGGCGACCGGCTTCGACGCGGCCCTCGTCGGCGAGGCGCTCATGCGTTCGAACGACCCGGCCGCCGCGGCGCGGGCCTTCGTTGCGGCGGGCGCATACCCGCCGGATCCCGCCGCCGCGGCGCGCCAGCCGATGGTCAAGATCTGCGGGATCACCGACGAGGCGGGTGTGCTCGCGGCCATCCGCGCGGGCGCGGACGCGATCGGGCTCAACTTCGCGCCGGGAACGCCCCGTGCCCTGTCGATCGACGAGGGGGTGATGCTGGCGGGCCTCGCGCGGCGCGCCGCCGCTCCCGGCGCGCCGCGCCTCCAGGTCGTCGTGGTGACCGCGGACCTGCCGCCGGCCGAGCTCGCCGCCGTGGTCGCGGCGGTCGACCCGGACGCGGTCCAGCTCAACGGCGACGAGCCGCCGTCCGCCCTCGCGGCCGCGGGTCGGCCGGCCTGGAAGGCGCTCCGCGTGGGCGCCGCGGACAGGCCGGAGGACGTGGTCGCCCGTGCCCGCGAGTTCCTGGACGCGGGCGCCGCTCGGATCCTCCTCGATGCGGCCGGCGGCCCCCACCCGGGTGGCACCGGCCTGCGCGTCGACCTGGCCCTCGTCGCGGCCGTCGCCCGCGAGATCCCGGTCACCCTGGCCGGGGGCCTGGGACCGGCCAACGTCGCCGAGGCGGTGCTCGCCGTGCCGGTCACCGGCGTCGACGTGGCTTCGGGGACCGACCTCCCGCGGTCGCCCGGCGAGCGGCCGCGCAAGGACCCGCTGGCCGTGGCGCTGTTCACCAAGCGCGCCAGGGACGCACGCCGGCACCGGCCGAACGTCGCGTTCGGGCCGACACCGGTCCACGCCGGCCTGCTCGAGGTCGATGCCTTCGGCCGCTGGGGCAAGGAGCGCGACTTCGGCGGGCGGTACGTGCCCGAGACGCTGGTCGGGGCGCTGGAGCAGCTCGAGGCCGCGTACGACTCCATCCGTCACGATCCGCGGTTCTGGGCCGAGCTGGACGAGCTCCTCGTCCGGTTCGCCGGACGCCCCACCTCCCTGTACCGCGCCGACAACCTGGCCGGTGAGGCGATGGCGGAGGCGGCGATCCGGTCCGGCGAGCGGGGCTGGAGGGTCCCGCGGATCCCGGCCGTCCGCCTCTACCTCAAGCGCGAGGACCTGGCCCACACGGGCGCCCACAAGATCAACAACGCACTGGGCCAGGCGCTGCTAACCCGCCGGCTCGGCAAGACGCGCGTCATCGCCGAGACGGGCGCCGGCCAGCACGGTGTCGCGACCGCCACGGCGTGCGCGCTGCTCGGGCTGCCGTGCGTCGTGTTCATGGGCGAGGAGGACATCCGGCGCCAGGCGCCGAACGTGCTCCGCATGCGGGCGCTGGGTGCCGAGGTCCGGTCGGTCACGTCCGGGACGGCCACGCTCAAGGACGCCGTCAACGAGGCGATGCGTGACTGGGTCACGAACGTCGAGACGACCCACTACGTGCTCGGCTCCGCGATGGGCCCGCACCCGTACCCGACGCTCGTCCGCGACCTGCAGCGGCGCATCGGAGACGAGGCGGCGGCCCAGCTGTGGGCGGTCGAGGGACGGCTGCCGGACCTCGCGCTCGCGTGCGTCGGCGGGGGCTCCAACGCCATCGGGCTGCTGACCCGGTTCATCGGCGAGCCATCCGTCCGCCTGGCGGTGGCGGAGGCCGCCGGCGACGGCGTGGAGACCGGCCGCCACGCAGCCGCGATCGCCGGCGGGACGGCGGGGATCCTCCACGGATCGCGGTCGCTGATGCTGCAGGACCGCGACGGCCAGGTCGTGGAGGCCCACAGCGCCTCGGCCGGCCTTGACTACCCGGGCGTCGGGCCACAGCTGGCCGCCCTGGCCGAGGGCGGTCGCCTGGAGGTGGCGACGGCGACCGACCGCGAGGCTGTGGCGGCCATGAAGACCGTCACGCGCTGCGAGGGGATCCTCCCGGCGCTGGAGACGGCACACGCCATCGCCGCGCTGCCGAAGCTCCTCGCCGGCCACGAGGGGTCCGGGCGGCCATGGCCCGAAGAGGCGCTGATCCTGGTCGGGTTCTCCGGCCGCGGCGACAAGGACCTGGCCGCCCTCGAGCGGTTCGCGGACGTGCAGCCGTGGGACACCGAGCGATGACGATCGACGAGCTGCGTGCGTACTGCATGTCCCTCCCGGGCACGCACGAGAAGGAGACCTGGGGCGACGCCGAGCATGCCGGCGATGTCACGTTCCGGGTCAAGGACAAGATCTACCTGATCACCGGTCCCGAGGGCGGCGGCGCCAGCATCCGGACGACCATCGATCAGCAGGCGGAGCTCATCGACACATTTCCCGGCGTGTTCCGGTCGGCGCCGTACGTCGGGCGGTTCGGGTGGGTCGTCGTGGACCTGGCGGCCGCCGATGCCGCGCTGCTGCGCGGGATCATCGAGAGTGCGTGGCGGCGGACGGCCCCCAGGGCGACGGTGAGGGCCTACGACGAGGCGGCACGATGAGCACGGCGACCGCCGTGCGCCCACACGAACGCGACGGCCGGCGCGGCGCGCATCGCCGGGGCTTTCGCGCTGGCGCGCGCCGACGGGCGTGCGGCCCTGATCCCCTACGTGGTCGCGGGCTATCCGGACGCCGAGGCGTCGTTCGCGGTCGCATGCGCGGCGATCGACGCGGGGGCGGACCTGCTCGAGGTCGGCCTGCCGTACTCGGACCCGCTGGCGGACGGGGCGACCCTCCAGCGGGCGTCCCAGGGCGCGCTCGCGGCGGGCGCCACGTTCGACCGGTCCCTCGCCCTGACGGCCCGGATCGCCGCCGCCCGCCCGGCCGTTCCCGTCGTGGCGATGGGCTATGCGAACCAGCTGATCGGCGGTGGCGACGGCCGGGACCGGGCGCGGGCCCTTGCCGCGGCAGGGGTGGCGGGCGTCATCGTTGCCGACCTGACGCCCGACGAGGGCGCCCCGTTCGAGGCGGTCGCCGCCGAGGCCGGGATCGCCGTCGTCTACCTCGTGGCGCCGACGTCCACGCCCGCCCGACGTGCGGCGGTCGCCGCGCGCAGCGGAGGATTCCTCTACTGCGTCTCGCTCGTCGGCGTCACCGGTGCCCGGTCCTCGCTCCCGCGGACCGTCGCCAGGCTGGTCCGCGAGGTGAAGGCGGTCTCGCCCGTGCCGGTGGCGGTGGGGTTCGGCGTCTCGCGGCCGGCGCACGTCCGCGCGATCGCGTCGGCGGGTGCGGACGGCGTCATCGTGGCGTCGGCGCTTGTGGACGCCCTGGGCGAGGATGGCCGCGACACCGCTGCGCTCGCGGGCCTGGTGGCGAGGCTCCGCGCGGCGACGAGGGCCTGACGCCTCCTCCCGTTGGTCGACGCTCGGGATCGAGCGACGCTCAGGATCGAGGCGGCGGGGGTGGGTCGAACGGGTCCCGTCGTCCGGACGTGTCCGCCGGGTCCGCCGCGTCCGAGGGGTCCCGTCGACCGGACGGGTCCGCCACGTCCGGGAGGACCGCCGCCGGAGGCGACCACGCCGGCCCGGGCGATCGCAGGACGCTGCGCCTGCGCTGGCTCTCGTAGATCACCGCCAGCGCGATCGTCGACCAGGCGGCGACGGCCTCGTTCACCGCGGCCGTGATCCCCGCGCGGACGGGGTTTGCGTCCCCGAGCGGGACGGTGACCAGCGATGCCAGGAGGTTGGCGAGCACCCCGATCGTCACGACCGCGATGCCCCATCCGAGCATCCGGGCGACCGCGCCCCGTGACAGCAGCCACGTCGCGCTCAGGCCCTGGCCGATGCCCGCCCCGTCGAAGATCGCGAGCGACCAGAAGATCAGCCGCACGGAGAGGTAGACGGCCGGGACGAGGGCCGTGACCATGACCACCAGTGCGAGTCCGGGCCCGCCCGCGAGGGAGACGATCCCGAGGATCGCGAACGCAGCCCCGAAGCCGATCGCCAGGAGGATCGCCGCGGCGAAGGCACGGATGCCCCGGCGGACGATCGAGCCGGGCATCACCCGGTAACCGCGCAGGCCCGCGATGGCGATCGCCAGGTAGACCCAGCCGGCCACCATGGAGACGGTGCCCGTGACGAAGGTGGTGGCGAGGAGCCCGGGCAGGTACGGCCCGATCACCGTCATCGGGTCCGTCCCGGGCACGTACGCCGCGGGCAGTGCCGGCGGCAGGGGCGCGAGCATCCCGATCAGCCACGCGGCGACCGCCGTCACCGCGGCGACGACCGCAACGGGCAGGGACCACAGGTCGAGCGTCGCGCGCCAGTACCGGGCCGAGACGGACAGACCCTCGCCGAGGGTGATCCCGGCCGGGTCGGACGTGAACGCGATGGCCGGCATGCCCACAGCCTATCTCCCGGCCGCGTGGACCGGGTCGTCCGTTCTCGCGCGCCATACTGCGCCCCATGAGCACCACCCCGATCCGCGTCCTCGTCGAGTCCACCCCGAAACGGGTCTTCGTGTCGGCCCTGGACTGGCCCGGCCTGTCCCGCGGCGGGAAGACCGAGGAGGCCGCGGTGGAGGCGCTGATGGCCGCCTTCCCCCGGTACGCGCCCGTCGCGGCGGGCGCGGGGTTCCCGCTGGAGGCAGCCGGGCTGGAGCTGGACGTCGTCGAGCGCGCCGACGGCGACGCCGGCACCGCGTTCGGCGTGCCCTCGATCATCGCTGCCGCCGATCGCGAGCCGGTGGATGGGGGCAGGCCGCCCGGCTCGCGTCCATCGTCGAGGCGGCCTGGGCGGAGCTCCATCGGATCGCGAGCAGCGCGCCCGAGGAGCTCCGGAAGGGTCCGCGTGGCGGCGGCCGCGACCGCTCGAAGATCGTGGGGCACGTCGTCGACGCGGAGAGCGGGTACGTGTCGGTGATGGGCCGCAGGCACCGGCCCGTGGACGAGGCATCCATCGCGACGATGCGCGCCGACATCCTCGACGTCCTGCGGCAGCCGTCGGACGGCTCGCCCATCGCCGGCCGGAAGTGGCCGCCGCGCTACGCTGCCCGCCGGATCGCATGGCACGTGCTCGACCATGCGTGGGAGATCGAGGATCGCTCGACCTTCGCCTGACGCCGGGACGTCGCAGCGAGCTCGCCGGCTCGACCCGGTTGCAGGTGGACAGTGGTCGTAGCGAAGAGGGTCCTGCGGCCTTCAGCCGAACAGCGCCCCCAGGTCCGCGGGCTCGACTGGCGAGTCGTCGGCCCTCAGCCCGGCCAGGCGGGCCGCCCTCCCGAACAGCTCCGCCGGCGTGGCCCCGGCGCCCAGCAGGGACCGCACGGCCGTGTCCCCGTCGGCCTTGGACAGCTTCCTGCCCGATGCCCGACGGACCAGCGGGTGGTGGAGGAACCGGGGCGGCGTCGGCCGGCCCAGCAGGCGGGCGAGCCGCACCTGGACGGCCGTCGCGTGCAGCAGGTCCCGGCCGCGGATGACCAGGTCGACGCCGTGCCGGATGTCGTCCACGACCACGCAGAACGCGTACGTCCAGTTCCCGGCCCGATCGCGGACCAGCAGGTCGCCGCCCGACGCGGGCTCGTCGGCCAGCGGGCCCGCCATCAGGTCCACCCAGCGCTCCGAGCCCGCGCCCACGGCCACCCGCAGGCCCGTGCCTTCAGCCGCGGCGATGCCCCTCGCCCTGCACCCTCCCGGGCACCCGATCCCGCGCCAGGGCCGACCCCGCTCGGCCTGGTACGCCGCGAACGTCGTCCGCGAGCAGGCGCATGCATAGACAAGCCCGTCTGCACGCAGCCGCTCCAGCGCCGCCGCGTACACGGCGTCCGACGACGACTGCCGGTAGGGCGTGGCCCCCGCCCGGAACGCCTGGATCGACGGCTCGTCGGGGACCAGCCCGAGACGCTCGAGGTCGTCCAGCAGCGCCGTCTCGAATTCCGGGCGGCACCTCTGCCGATCGTGGTCCTCGACACGCAGGATCACCCGACCGCCCGTCGCGCGGGCGATCCCCCACGTGTACGCGGCGTTGACGAGGTGGCCGAGGTGGAGGAACCCGGTCGGTGCCGGCGCGAACCGCGTCACCGGCGCCTCGGGCAGCAGGCGCCGGTCCGGGCGCGCCGACCCGTCCGCGACCCGCACCGGCAGCCCGCCAAGATCCTCGACCACCGCGGGGACGTCGCCGGCGTCAGTCGCCGGGTCGTCCGTCATGGCTCCTGTCGCGCGACTCCAGCCCACGGGTGGCGGACACGATCCGGCGGTAGATCGACAGCAGGTCCGCCTGCGCCAGCGGCCCCGGGTTGGACATCGCCACGCGGAGCAGCACCTCGCGCTCGCGCTCCGTGTCCTTGATCGCGCGCCGGCCCGCCAGGTGCTTCGCCCGTCCCGCCGTCCGTCCCAGCCTCGCCCGCTCGTTGAGCAGCTCGACGATCCGCCGATCCAGCTCGTCGATGCGGTCCCGGACCCTGGCGAGCTCCAGCGCGGCTTCCTCGCGGTCGAGCGCGGACGGGCGACCCACCGCCTCCGGAGCGCGACCCCCGCCGCCGCCGCCCTCCACGCCGCCGGTCCCGCGGTCGCCGCCGCCGTCCCCGTCGCGAGTCCCGCCGCCTTCCCCCGCGCCCGTCCCGCCGTCCCGCCGGTTCACGCCCCACCTCCGAACCTGACCGCGATCGCCTCGAGCGCCAGGCGGTACCCGCGGGCGCCCTGGCCGACGATCGTTTCGGTCGCGATGTCATGCAGGAAGTTCACCCTCCGGAACTCGTCGCGATGCCACGGGTCCGAGAGGTGCACCTCCCAGAACGGCCGCTCGATGGCGAGGAGCGCGTCCCGGAGTGCCACCGACGTGTGCGTGTACCCGGCGGCGTTGACGATCGAGGCGTCGAAGTCGCGGACCTGGAGGCGGTCGATGAGGTCGCCCTCGTGGTTCGACTGGTAGAAGGTGACGTCCAGGCCGAGCTCCACGGCGCGAGCGGCGATCCCGGCGTGGATCTCCTCGAGCGTCTCCCGGCCGTAGATCGCGGGCTCGCGGGTCCCGAGCAGGTTGAGGTTGGGTCCCTGGAGAACCAGCACGCGCGTCATCCCAGGCCTCCCGCTCGCGCCGGCTCCCCGGCGAGGACATGGCCCACGGCCGCCTCGACGGCATCAGCGGGCACGTCGTCTCGGACAACCACGCCGTCAGCGGTCGGCAGGACCCAGCGGAGCAGCCCTCCGGCGTGCTTCTTGTCGGTCCCGGTGGCGGCGACGACCGCCCCGAGCGGATAGGGGAGCGGCGCCCGTCCCAGGTCCAGGCGGTCCAGCAGGCCCTCGATCCGCGCCGCGCGGTCCCGAGGCGTCACCCCGACCGACACCCCGATCCGCGTCGCCGCACGCAGCCCGTACGCGACCGCCTCGCCGTGGAGCAGGCTCTCGTACCCGTCGGTGGCCTCGAGCGCATGGGCGACGGTGTGGCCAAGGTTCAGGGTGATGCGCCCGCCGCTCGAGCCCTGCTCCCGCTCGTCGGCCGTGACCACCTCGACCTTGGCCCAGCCGGCACGCTCCACCACCTCGGCGACGGCGCCACTCGCGAATGCCCCATCCTCCCCGCGGGCGATCGCCTCGGCATCCGCCTCGAGGGTTGCGAAGAGCGCCCCGTCGCCGAGCGCGGCCATCTTGACGATCTCGCCCAGAGCGGCGCGCATCTGGCGGCCGGGCAGGGTCCGCAGGGCGGCCACGTCCAGGATCACCGCCGCTGGCTGGTGGAACGCCCCAAGCAGGTTCTTCCCCTCGGGGAGGTCCACGCCCGTCTTGCCGCCGATGGACGAGTCGACCTGTGCCACCAGCGTCGTCGGGACCTGGATCCACGGCACGCCGCGGAGGTACGCGGCCGCGAGGAAACCCGCCGGGTCGCCCAGCGCGCCTCCGCCGATTGCGATGAGCGGCTCCCGCCGCTCGACCCGCAGCCGGGCGAGGTCACGTGCCGCGCCCTCGATCACCGGCAGACGCTTGGCCGCCTCGCCCGCGGGGAGCAGGACGACCTCGACGGGCCAGGCATCCGCGCGCAGCGCGTCGGCGACGCCGGCGCCGAACGCCTCCCACGCCCCGGGCTCGGAGACGATCACGGCGCGTCGCGCCTCCAGGCGTCGGAGGGTCGCCGCGACGGCCGCCGGCGCGATGCCCTCGCCCACGACGACGTCGCCGATCTTCGTCGACGCGCGGAGGAGCGTGGTCGAGGTCGCCGGCCCCGACGCCAGGAGCCGCTCCACCGCGTTGAGGACCGCGGCCACCTCGGCCACGCCGTTGACCCGGTGCGCCGCGGCGTAGAAGCGCTCGCGGTCCGACGCCAGCGCCCGGATGCGACCGAGCGGGTCCCCGCCCTGGACCAGGGGCGGACGGTTGGCGAGCGGCGCAGGCGCTGTGCCAGGACCTCGGGCCGGACGTCCAGCCAGGCGACGACCCGGCCGCGGAAGAGCGTCCAGCGGTTCCGGGGATCGAGGATCGCTCCGCCCCGGGTGAGATCACCCGCAGCAGGCCGCGCCCCGGGTCGGGCGGCCCCAGGGCGGCGACCGCACGCCGCTCCCGTCGGCGGAAGCCCGCCTCGCCCTCGGTCGCGAAGATCTCCGCGATCGTCGTGCCGGCCGCGCCCTCGATCTCGCCGTCGAGGTCGATGAACACGGCGCCGTGGCGGGCGGCGAGCCGTCGTCCGACCGCGCTCTTGCCGCTCCCCGGCAGGCCGATGAGCACCAGGTCCATCGCGGACCTCAGGCGCCGTCGGGCGTGCCGGAGATCCGGGCCCGGTAGCGTGCGAGGTTGCCGGTCACCTCGGCCATCGAGTCGCCGCCGGTCTTGTCCAGGACGAAGCGGGCGAGCGTGAGCATGACCATCGATTCGCCGATGACGCCGGCCGCGGGGACGACCGAGATGTCGCTGCGCTCGTAATGGGCCCTGTCCACGGCCTCGCCGGTCAGAAGGTCCGCGGTGGCCAGCGGCCGGGCGAGGGTCGAGATCGGCTTGACCGCGCCGCGGACGACGATCGGCTCGCCGTTGGTGACCCCGCCGGTGAGGCCGCCGGCGTTGTTGGTCCGGTGGATCCAGGTCCCGTCCGCCCGCCTGCCCTCGATCACGTCGTGGACCTGGGACCCGAACAGGCGCGTCTGCTCGAACCCGAGGCCGATCTCCACGCCCTTCACGATGTTGATGCCCATGACGGCCGCCGCCAGCGCGGCGTCGAGGCGCCGGTCCCAGTGGACGTAGCTGCCGAGACCGATCGGGGCGCCGTGGACGACCACCTCGAACACCCCGCCGACCGTGTCCCCGGCGGACCGCGCCTCGTCGATCCGCGCGATCATCGCCGCCTCGGCCCCGGGATCCGGGCAGCGGAGCGGCGAGGCATCGGCCTCCTCCCGGGTCCGTGTGCACTGAACCGGGTCCACGACCACGCCGCCCACCTCCGCGGTGAACGACCAGACCTCGATGCCGATCTCCCGCAGGAACACGCGGGCGATGCCGCCCGCCGCGACCCGGGCCGCCGTCTCGCGGGCGGACGAGCGCTCGAGGACGTTGCGGACGTCGTCGAATCCGTACTTGAGGGCACCCGCGAGGTCCGCGTGCCCGGGCCGGACCGCGGTGATCGGGCGGGCGCGCTTGTTGCCCTCGCCGGCCAGCGCGGCCAGCTCCGCGGCCTCCTCGTCCGAGAGGGGCCCGACCTGCATGACCCGGGTCCAGTTCGCCCAGTCGCGGTTGGCGACCTCCAGCAGGATCGGGGAGCCCAGGGTCCGCCCGTGCCGGACGCCCGACAGGATCCGCGCGCGGTCCTGCTCGATCGCCTGGCGGGCGCCCCTCCCGTAGCCGCGCTGGCGCCGCCCAGGTCGACCGCGAGGTCGTCCTCGGTCAGGGCCAGCCCGGCCGGCACGCCCTCCACCACGGCGCCCAGCATGGGGCCGTGGCTCTCGCCGGCCGTGATGAACCGGAAGCGGTCCATGCGTGCCCCTGCCGTCCCCGGGCGGCCTCAGGCGCCCGCGGGCTCTGGGGACGCCTGCTCGGCGGAGGCCAGAACGGGCGAGGCGGGCTCCCCCTCGGCCGAGGTGATCCCGCGCGCCCGCGCGTCCGAGAGCGCGGCATGCATGACGTCGATGGGCGCCGGCTGGCCGGTCCAGAGGGTGAACGACGCCGCGCCCTGGTGGAGGAGCATCAGCTCGCCGTCGGCCGTGGCGCACCCCGCGGCCTCCGCGTCGCGGAGCAGGCGGGTGTGCGCGTAGATCAGGTCGAGGACGAGGAGCTCGGGCACCAGGATCTCGGCCGGGATGGGCGACTCGTCCGAGGAAAGGCCGATCGAGGTGGCGTTGATGAGCACCTTCGCCTTTGACAGCTCGGACTCGATGATGGACTCGTGCCAGGGCATGGCGCGCAGGTCCATGTGCGAGGAGCTGCGCGCGAAGTGCTTGACCATGCCCTCGGCCCGGTGCAGGTGCCGGTTGAACACCACGATCCGCTGGAAGCCCTCGCGGATGAGGCCGTACACGACTGCCCGCGAACCACCGCCGGCGCCCAGGACCACCGCCTGGCGGGGCATCTTCTGCTTCCCGACCAGCCTGTCCAGGGCGACCTTGAACCCCGGCACGTCCGTGTTGTGCCCGACGAGCTTCCGCCCCTCCTTGGTCAGGGTGTTGACGGCACCCGTGACGTGGGCCTCGTCGGTCTGACGGTCCGTGTGGGTGACGACCCGCTCCTTGTGGGGGATCGTGACGTTGGCCCCCAGGAAGTCCTCGGTCCGGAGCTCGGCGATGGCCTCGGCGAGCTCGGCCGGGCTGCGGTCCCAGAGCTCGTAGCGCGCATCCACCCCGAGGTGGTCGAAGGCGGCCTGCTGCATCGCCCCGGACAGCGAGTGGGCGACCGGATGGCCGATGAGGACGACGCGCTTCGTCATGCTCGCACCCCTTCGAGTTCGCGGAAGAAGCCCGGGTACGAGACCGCCGCCGACCCGGGTCGGCGGACGACCGTCTCGCCCTCGGCGATGAGACCCGCGACGGCGAACGTCATCGCGAGCCGGTGATCGTCAAGTGTCTCGGTGACGGCTCCGCGGAGCCGCGCGCCGCCCTCGATCTCGATGTCGTCGCCCGTGACGCGCACCCGCGCGCCCAGGGCCGTGAGCCCGTCGGCGATCCCGGCGATCCGATCCGACTCCTTGTGACGGAGCTCCCCTGCGCCCCTGATCCGCGTGGTACCGGCCGCCACGGTCGCGGCGAGGGCGAGGATCGGGATCTCGTCGATGGCCGCCGCCACGTCGGCGGCCGACAGGTCGACGGCCCGAAGGTCGCTGGACCGGACCACGAGGTCGGCGAGGGGCTCGCCGTCCGGCCCGCCGGGGACCGGGCGATCGCGCTCCTCGATATCGGCGCCCATGCGCCTGAGGATGTCGATGATGGCACGCCTCGTCGGGTTCGTGCTGACCCCGTCGAGATGCAGCTCCGCATCGGGGTGGATCGCCGCGGCCACCAGCCAGAAGGCGGCGCCCGACGGGTCGGCGGGGACCGACTCGGCGATGGCGCCGACAGCCGCCGGTCCGGCGATCCGGACGACGTGCCGGCCCCCGGCATCGGCCGCCTCCGTCACCACGACGCCCCTGGCCCGGAGCATCCTCTCGGTGTGGTCGCGCGTCGCCACGGCCTCGGAGACCGCCGTCTCGCCGTCGGCGGCGAGGCCTGCCAGCAGGATCGCGGATTTCACCTGGGCGCTGGGCACGGGCGTGGCGAACGTGATGGCGGTCAGGCCGGTCCCGCCCCGTGATCGCGATCGGGAGCAGCGTCGCGCCGCGCCGGCCCGCGAACGTCGCGCCCATCGCGCGCCAGCGGCTCGACGACGCGGCCCATGGGCCGGCGCCGCAGCGAGGGGTCCCCGTCCAGCACCGCGAAGATCGGGCGCCCGGCGAGGAGCCCGGCGACGAGGCGCGTCGTTGTCCCCGAGTTGCCGCAGTCCAGGACCCCGTCCGGCTCGCGCAGGGCCGACCCGCCAGGCGAGACGACGCGGTAGTCCACTCGCCCGGCGTGTTCCCGGGTCCGCTCCACCGCGGCGCCGAGCGCCGCGACGATCCCCGCCGTCGAGCGGACGTCCGCCCCGTCGCCGGCCCCCTCGATCCGGCTCACGCCCTCCGCGAGGAGCGCCAGGAGCAGGGCGCGATGCGAGATGGACTTGTCGCCGGGGAGGGCGGGATGACCCCGCAGCCGGGCCGCGGGCCGGACGACCAGGGCATCGCCGGGAGGCCCGTCGCCGTCGACCGGGCTCGGGCGCAGTGGACCGCCATGCGCGGGCCGCGCGCCCGCCGGGTCCATGGCCATGATGCTCAGGCCCTGCCGTTCTCGGCCGCGGCGGCCCGGTTCAGGTCGCCGTGCAGGTCCCTGACGTGGGTGTGGACCCCGGTGATCGCCCCCATCATCGAGGCAAAGCCGTCGAAGTCGAGCTGCTGCTCGGCGTCGGACAGCGCCTCGTCGGGCCGGGGGTGGACCTCGACCATGATCCCGTCGGCGCCCACCGCCACGCTGCCGATCGCCAGCGGCTTGACCAGCCAGCGCTTTCCGGTGGCGTGCGACGGATCCACGATCACGGGCAGGTGCGTCAGGTGGTGCACGAGCGGGACCGCGGTCAGGTCGAGGGTGTTGCGCGTGGACGTCTCGAAGGTCCGGATGCCGCGCTCGCAGAGCACGATCTGGCTGTTGCCGGCCGACGCGATGTACTCCGCGGCCATCAGCCACTCCTCGATCGTGGCCCCGAACCCGCGCTTGAGCATGACCGGGCGGCCCGCGCGCCCGCACGCGAGCAGCAGCGAGAAGTTCTGCATGTTGCGGGTGCCGATCTGGAGGATGTCGGCGTAGTCGGCAACGATGTCGACCTGGTTCGGCTCCATCACCTCGGTGATGACGGGGAACCCGGTGCGGTCGCGCGCCTCGGCGAGGTATCGCAGGCCCTCCACGCCCAGGCCCTGGAAGCTGTACGGGCTCGTGCGCGGCTTGAACGCCCCGCCCCGGATCACGTTCGCCCCGTGGGTGGTCACGAAGTCAACGGTCTCCATGAGCTGGTCGCGGCTCTCCACGGAGCACGGCCCGGCCATCACCGTGAGCGACCCGTCGCCGATCGCGGTGTCGAGGACGTTGATGACCGTGTTCTCCGGGTGGAACTCGCGCGAGACCAGCTTGTAGGGCTTGGAGATGGGCGTCACGGCCGCCACGCCGGGCGTCGCCTCGAGCCGCGAGCGCAGCTGCTCGCGGCGGCGCCCGATCTCGCCGACGACCGCGATCACCGTCCGGGCCGTCCCTGCGTTCTCGAACGGCGTCAGCCCCTCGGCCAGGATCAGGCCCTTCACGCCGTTGACCTCGGCCTCGGTGGCCTCGGCGCGCATCACCACGAACATCTCGTCAGGGTCCTTCAGGAGGGAGGTACGCCGCGGGGAACAAAAAAGCAGAGGTCTGGGACCTCTGCTCACCCGGCACGACCCGCCGTTTCCGGGTCCTCAGACTCCGGAGTCGGTCATGCCGGGCAGGTAAAGAGATAGATGTCGTGCATCGGTGGCTTCGACGGTATCCCCAAGCGGGTCCGTCGTCAACCACGCCGGGCACACGATGTCGTCGGCACACGACTCGCGCTCACCACGTCGGGCGCGACGTCGGGCGCCACGTCGGGGCTGCATCGATGGCCGGCTGGAAGGCCGCCGGGGCATCAGGCCCGACTCTCCGTCACGCCTTCCCGGCCCGGGGGCGGCGATCGACGGCGATCGACGGCGTCTGGAGCCCGTTTCATGACTCCCAGTCGGCAACAGGCCCGCTGGGGGGCGAGGCCGGCTCCGTCGTGGTCCTTCGGACCTGAAGGCGTGACGGCGCGTCAAGGCCCAGACCGGTGACCAGGCCCGAGTCCGTTCCCGACCCCGTCGGGCCGCTCGCTCGCGGGCTAGCGCGGGCGGCTCCGTCAGGCGGCCGGCCCGGCGCCCGCCTCCGGCCCCTCGCCCTCGTCGATCTCGTCGTCGGTCGCCTCCTCGCCGACGTCGTGCTCGGCCACATCGGGCAGCTCGTCCTCGCTTCCCTCGTCCAGCTCCGTGTCGGGATCGGCCGCCGCCAGGCCCTCGCCCGTCGCGTTCGGGTCGTCCACCGTCCGCCTCCTTCTACTCGAACAGGGAGGTATGCATCCAGCGCTGCCCCTCGTGGTCGCCGAACCACACGGGGCTCCCCTCGACCGGCTGGCCGTTGACCTGCTGGAACGCCTGGAACACCGAGCCCTGGGGCTTGCGGGCAATGATCCGCGAGTCGGTCGTCGGCGCGCTGCGGACCCGCGCGACCGGAACCTTGACCTTTCGGGGCCGTCCCACCTGGCCGTTGACGAGCGAAGCGTTGGCGTGCAGGACCACGTGTACCGGACCGGCGGCCTGCTTCGCCGCACCGCAGCGCACGACGTCCGTCGTCGCATAGATGGCCCGCCCCATGCCGAGAGGCTTGCGCGGCTTGTGATCCCTGATCTCCTGCTCCGTGCGGAAGTCGAGCATGCCGGCGAAGCGGCGCACCATCGACAGCGGCATCCGCAGTGGCGACCGGGCCAGGCCCCGTCGCCCGTCGGCCAGGGGGTCGTGCACGGTCACGATCGGATCGTCGCCGTGGTCCTCGATGTCGATCAGTGCCCACTGGTGATTGCCGTCGAACCCGTGCTGGGCGTCGAATTCCTTGATCCCCATCGTCGCCACGCTCGACCCCGAGAGCGAGACGCCTCGGCCTTGCCTCAGCGCGGCGACGACGGCCTTGAACGAGCCGTTGTGCAGGTCGAGATCGACGCCGAAACCCTTGCTGAGGGCCCGGGCGATCTGGCTGTTGTGGGTGCCGCCCTTCTTGTCCATGCCGCCCGTCTCGTCGACGGTGAGCTCCCGGACCGCCGCGGCGCTCGGGTGTCGCGCGCCACAGGTGACGAGCGCGACGAGCGTCGCGCCCACTGCCGCGTTGCAGTTCGTCCCGGCGTGCTTGCTCCCCTCCGGGTGCCTGGGGTCCTTCCTGAGCTGGAACACGGGATTGGGTTTGAACTGGCCGCTCATTGGCGAGAAACCTCCCGGTGGTGCCTGCACAGAGCCGAGGACGCTCGGAGCCTGCCAGCGATGCCATGGCTGCCGCGGCCCACCACGCCGGCGCGGCACGAGACGATGCGGCGATCGGCGTGTGGGGAGGGAACGACCGCGACGTGGGCGCTCATGCTGCCTCCGGACTGGCTACGGCATGCGTCGGAGCGCGATCATCCCCGGGCGGCCGATGGGCGTCAAGACGCTTTCTTGCACGCTCTTGTCGTCCCGGGTCACAGGGCCGCCGCGAGGCGCGGCGAAACGGCCCCCTCGCCGATCGACCCGTCGCGGGTCCAGCCCGCGCGCCGGATGCTAGAATGCGCCGCGCTGCCCGGAGAGGTCGCATAGAGGTCTAGTGCAGCGGTTTGCTAAACCGCCGAGTGGGGCAACCTGCTCCGAGGGTTCGAATCCCTCCCTCTCCGCCAGTCTGCACATCGTGCGCCCGTAGCTCAGCGGATAGAGCGTCAGGTTGCGGACCTGAAGGTCGTGGGTTCGAGTCCCGCCGGGCGCGCCAGCTCGATCGCGCCAGCTCGATACGGCATGCGAGGCGGTCATCGCACCACCCGAATTCGCCTCGTGGCGCCGCTCACGTGGCACGATGTCGGCATGACAGGCACCGAGCTGTCGCCGGTCCGTCGCGACCGGATCGAGCGCGCCCAGGCCCTGATGCGCGAGCAGGGGGTCGGCGCCATCATGGTCCTCAACCACGACGATTACCGCTGGTTCTTCGGCTTCGACCGGACCCAGCCGCGCGCGATCATCCCGGCGGACGGACCGCCGGCGCTGGTCGCCTTCTCGGCCGAGGAGGCCGAGTTGCGTGACGCCCTGGGCGACGGCGACGTCATGGTCTGGGGCTCGGTCGGTGGTCAGATCAACGACGTCGTGACCCGGATCCGGGCCCTGCGGGCCGAGTCGGGCGACGCGGCTCGGGCGCCGTTCCGGGTGGCCATGCAGCAGTGGTTCGAGACGCCCGCATTCCTCGTCGACCTGTTCCGGAAGGTCAACCCGGGCGTGGAGGTCGTCTCCTCGGACCCGATCATGGACCCGCTCCGCGCCGTCAAGGAGCCAGCCGAGCTCTCGAGCATGACCGCCGCCCAGCGGATCGCGGGGCTCGGCATGGACCGTGCCCGCGCCCTGCTCCGGGACGGCGCGACCGCCCACGAGGTCGCGACCGAAGCGCTGTACGCGATGCTCAGGGCCGGCGCGGAGCGGACCAGCACGCCGGTGTACGTCAACGTGGGCCGCGAGACGTGCATGCTCCACGGCCGGGTCGGCCGGGAGCCGATGCGCACCGGCGACCTCGTCGTGATCGACCTGACGCCAGTGGTCGATGGCTACTGCGCCAACCTCGCGCGGACGTTCGTCCTGGGCGAGCCGGACGACCGCCAGCGCTCGCTGCTCGACGCGTACCCGGCGGTGATTGCCGTGGTCCGCGACGCCATGCGGCCTGGCGCGACCGTCGCGGAGCTCGACGCGCTCGCGGGTGGCGTCCTGCGGGAACATGGCCTCGCCGACCACCAGGTGCTGGGGATCGGGCACGGCCTGGGCCTGCGCTTCGAGGAGACGCCCGCGTCCACGATCATCCCGCCGCACCGCAACGTGCCGCTGCGCGAGGGGATGACCGTCACCATCGGCCACACGATCCTCGCGATCCCGGGCTGTCGGCGGCGTACGCCACGAGGATGTCTACCGCGTCACGCCCGCCGGCGGCGAGATCCTCGTCCCGTACCCGATCGATCCAGTCGTGGCAGCCTGAGCGGGACGCGCACGGACAGCGCGGGCGGCTCCGCTCGGCGAGGTGACGACCTCCGCCGTGAGGGCGTCACGTGCGCCCGCCGCCACGGACGCTGCTGGCGCGATCCTGATGCCACCGCCGACCGCAGACCGCTCCAGGTTGCGATGAGGTGGCGCCGAGTGCGCTTCACTTCTGTCCACCTTTCGGCGACGCCCATGGGTTCTGCCTCCGCCATGGGCGCGCGTACCTTCCGCATTGAAGGGCTCGGCTCGGCCGGACGTCAGGAGGAGGGCGCCGGCCAGGTCCATTGCCCGGAGCACGCGCCCGACGGCACGAACGTGCTCTCTTCGCCACATCGGGTCCCCTCCTCCTCAGCCGCCGGACGCCCCACTCAGAGTGGGACGTCCGGCGGACTGTCGCGACGCAGACGAGGACTCCCGAACGAACGTGGGTACGACCTGGGCCCGACGCGTCGTCACTTTCGGGGAGATCGCGCTACATTTCGCAGCCTCCGAAGGGACACGCCTCGTCGGTGCCCGGAACCTCGAGGCGGCCTTCGGTGGCGCTGGATGGCCGAGCGACCGCGGAAGCCCTCGACCTCGCGGTGGCAGCGAGCCGTATGACGTTCCTCGCAAGGAGTCCCTCCCATGACATCGGCCATCGCCGCCCGCGACTACCAGAACCTGATCGACGGCCGGTGGGTCGGGGCTGCCGACGGCGCGACCTTCGAACGGATCAGCCCCGCCCATGACGTCGTGGTCGGCCGCTACCCGAAGGGCGGGCTCGAGGACCTCGATCGGGCGGTCCGCGCGGCGCGCAGGGCGTTCGACGAGGGCGAATGGCCAAGGATCGCCGGCGTCGAGCGGGCGCGCGTGCTCAACCGGATCGCCGAGGCGATCCGCGCCGAGGCGGACGACCTCGCCTACGTCGAGGCGCTCGAGAGCGGCAAGCCCATCAGCCAGGCGAGGGACGAGATCACCTCGTCCGCCGACCTGTGGGAGTACGCGGCGACGCTGTGCCGTCACACCTATGGCGACACGTACAACACGCTCGGCCCTGCCATGTTCGGGTACGTGCTGCGCGAGCCCGTCGGCGTCGTCGGGATGATCACCCCGTGGAACTTTCCGCTGCTGATCATCAGCCAGAAGCTGCCGTTCGCGCTCGCGGTCGGCTGCACCGCGGTGGTCAAGCCCGCCGAGCTGACGCCGGGCACCACGATCCGCCTGGCCCGGATCGCCCAGGAGGCGGGCCTCCCCGACGGCGTCCTCAACGTGGTGACGGGCCCCGGCCGCGTCATCGGCAACCGTCTCGCCGAGCACACCGACGTCGACATGATCAGCTTCACCGGGTCCACCGACGTCGGCCGCCGGGTGATCGAGGCGTCGAAGATCAACCTCAAGAAGGTGGAGCTCGAGCTCGGCGGCAAGAACCCGCAGCTCGTGTTCGCCGACGCCGACCTCGACGCCGCCCTCGACGCGGTCGTCTACGGCGTCTACTTCAACATGGGCGAGTGCTGCAACAGCGGCAGCCGCCTCCTCGTGCAGCGCTCCATCGCCGACGAGTTCGTCGAGCGTGTCGTGGAGCGCGCGCGGACGGTCCCGGTCGGGGATCCCCTCGACCCGGCGACGAAGGTCGGCGCCATCGCCAGCGACGAGCAGCTCGGCAAGATCCTGGAGCTCGTGGATGCGGGCCGCTCCGAGGGCGCCGACCTGCTGCTCGGCGGGGACCGCCTGCCGACCGGCCACGGGCGGTTCGTCGCCCCTACCGTCTTCGCCGGCGTGGAGTCGACGATGCGGATCGCCCGCGAGGAGATCTTCGGGCCGGTCCTGTCCGTGCTCACCTTCGACGCGCCGGAGGACGCGGTGCGGATCGCCAACTCGACCTCGTACGGCCTGTCGGCCGGCGTCTGGACTCGCGACCTCGACACGGCCATCGGGATGAGCCGGGCCATCCGCGCCGGCACGATCTGGGTCAACACCTTCCTCGACGGCTACCCGGAGCTGCCCTTCGGCGGCTACCGGGAGAGCGGCATCGGGCGGGAGTTCGGCCGCTTCAGCATCGACGCCTTCACCGAGCTCAAGTCGGTGCAGATGCACCTCGGCCCGCGCACGTCGTGGTGGATGCCGCGCCCGGGGGCCGCCCCCAGGTGAGCCGCCTCGTGCCGGTCCTGTCGGCGGCCGAGGCCGTCGGGCGCATCCCGACAGGAGCGACCGTGTCGGTCAGCTCGTCGAGCGGGCTCGGCTGCCCCGATGCGGTCCTGCGAGCCCTGGGCGAGCGCTACGCGGCGACCGGCGAGGGCGGCGACCTGACGCTCCTCCACCCGATCGCCGCCGGCGACATGTACGGCATCGACGGCGTCGACCACCTGACGGCGCCCGGGCAGATCCGCCGGATCATCGCCGGCTCCTACCCGAGCGGCCCGTCATCGGCCGCGCCGCCGAAGATCGTCGGCGCGATCGAGTCGAACGAGATCGAGGCCTACAACATCCCGTCGGGGATCCTGTTCCAGCTCCACCGGGCCGCGGCGGTCGGCCAGCCGGGCGTCCTGACCGAGGTGGGGATGGACACGTTCATGGACCCGCGCCGCCACGGCGGGCGCATGAACGACAGGACGACCGAGGACATCGTGTCGGTGGTCGAGTTCGACGGGCGCGAATGGCTCTACCTGCGGTCCATCCCTGTGGACGTCGCGATCATCCGCGCCACGACCGCCGACGAGTACGGCAACCTCACGAGCGAGGACGAGGGCGCCCCCCTCGGCGTGCTCGACCAGGCGCTCGCGGCCCACAACAACGGCGGCTTGGTCATCGCCCAGGTCAAGCGCCTGGCCAAGGGCCGGACGCTGCCTGCGCAGGCCGTCCGGGTGCCGGGCATCGTGGTCGACGCGATCGTCGTCGCCGCCGATCAGCTCCAGACGACGCAGACCGAGCTCCTGCCGGAGGCCGCCGGCCACTACCGCGCGCCGAGCTCGGCGCTCGAGCTCGCCGAGTGGGGCCCCGAGAAGGTGATCGCCCGGCGCGCGGCGGCCGAGCTCCGCGACGGCGAGGCCGTCAACCTGGGTTTCGGCATCTCCGCGCTGCGTGCCCCGGATCCTCGTCGAGGAGGGCCTCGACGGCGCCGTCACGTGGGTCATCGAGCAGGGCGCCGTCGGCGGCGTGCCGTTCCTCGGGTTCGCGTTCGGCTGCGCTCAGAACCCGGACGCGCTCATCGCCTCGCCGGACCTCTTCCAGTACCTCCAGGGCGGCGGCTTCGACCGGGCGATGCTCTCGTTCCTCGAGGTCGACGCCGAAGGCAGCGTCAACGTCTCCCGGCTGGCGGCGCGCCCCCACGTCACGGCGGGGGTGGGCGGGTTCGTGGACATCACCGCCCGCGCGAAGCGGATCGTGTTCTCCGGCTACTTCACTGCCGGCGCCCAGATCGCGGTCGAGGACGGCCACGTCAGGATCGTCAAGGAGGGCAAGCACCAGCGCTTCGTGCCGCAGGTGCAGCACGTGACCTTCAGCGGCCGGCGCGCACGCGAGCTCGGCCAGGAGGTCGTGTTCGTCACGGAGCGGTGCGTGATCCGGTTGCTCCCCGAGGGCCTGACCGTCACCGAGATCGCCCCCGGCATCTCGATCGCGCGCGACGTCGCCGGCCAGACCTCGCTCGACCTCCGGATCAGCCCGGACCTGCGGCAGATGGACCCCCGCCTGTTCCGCCCGGATCCCATCGGCCTGCACCTCGAGGAGCGCGGCGCATGAGCGGAACCATCGTCCCCGGGCTGCGCGTGCAGGTCGACGGTCCGATCGCGACGATCACCCTGGATCGTCCAGCGAAGCTCAACGCCGTCACGCCCGAGATGCTCGAGGGGCTCGATGCCGCGCTGGCCTCGATCGAGGCCGACGACGCCGTTCGCGTCGTCGTGCTCACGGGTGCGGGTGACCGCGCGTTCTGCGCCGGCGCCGACATCAACGCCTGGGCCTCCCTCGCCCCCATCGACATGTGGCGCAAGTGGGTGCGGTCGGGCCACCGGGTGATCGACCGGCTCGAAGGGCTCCGCCAGCCCACGATCGCCGCCCTGAACGGCATCGCCTATGGCGGGCGGCCTCGAGCTGGCGCTCGCGTGCGACCTCAGGATCGCCGCGGACACGGTGAAGGTCGCCGCGCCCGAGGTCGGGATCGGCACGATCCCGGGCTGGGGCATGACGACGCGCCTCGCCGTGGTGGCGGGACCCGCGCGCGCCAAGCAGATGATCCTGGGCGGCGAGCCCGTCGACGCCCGGCGTGCCGAGGCCTGGGGCGTCCTCTCGGAGGTCGTGCCCGCGGCCGAGCTCCAGGATGCCGTTCGCCGCACGGCTGAGCGCATCGCGGCGCAGGCTCCAGTCGCCGTGCAGGTCGCCAAACAGCTGATCGACGGCCTTCGGCCGCGCGTTCCCGCGTCGCTCGAGGCGCTGGGCAGCGGCCTGACAGCATTCACCGACGACGCGAGCGAAGGCCTGGCCAGCTTCCGCGAGCGCCGTCAGGCCAGGTTCGGGGGGTCGTGATGGACGAGGGCCCGGTGGCCTCAGCCAGGCGCTCGCTCGACGCGGCGGACGGGCCGTCCGGCCGCCGCGCGGACGAGAACGCGTTGCGGCTAGACTGCATCCGTGTCGAGGCGCCAGAGCGCGCCCTCGAAGCGGCGACCGGCCGATCCGGTTCCGGCACGATCCACCCTTCGCCTGGAACGCGAGGAGGTGCGATGGGGCGTTAGACCAGAACCTGGCTTTCGGCCGTCGCTTCCAGCGAAGAACATCGTGCCAATCGCCAACCCAATCATGAGGAACGAGAGTAGATGAAGCTCAGTCGAGTCACGATTGCCGCCCTTTCGGTGGCGGCGATCCTGGTGAGCGCTTGCGGCGGCGCAAGCACCAGCCCCGCTGCCTCTGCAGCAGCCAGCGGGGCGCCCGCGTCGGGCGACAAGCCCACCCTGGCGTTCATCGCCCAGATGCAGAACCCGTCCCAGGCCTTCTCCTGGAAGATGTACCAGAAGAACGCCGAGAAGTACGGCTTCAACGTCATCAACCTCGACAACGGGGGCGACGTCCAGAAGCAGACCGCCGCCATCAACAACGCCGTCGCCCAGAAGGTCGCGGCCATCGCCATCAACCCCGTTGACGAGGCGGGCTACGTCCCCGCGACGACTGCGGCGATGAAGGACGGCACGGTCGTGTGCCTCAGCATGGTGCCGCCCGCCGCGAGCGCGATCGACGGCTCCACCTGCTCGGTGAGCGTGGATGACGTCAAGGGTGGCATGACCGCCGCGGATGCGATCGTCAAGGCCTTCCCGAACGGCGCCACCGGCGTCGAGATCGGCGGCCAGGCGGGTCACGTCGCGGCGAACAACCGCCACGAAGGCTTCACCAAGGGCATCGAAGGCAAGAACATCACCGTCCTGGACTACAAGAACCCCACGGCGTGGGACACGGCCCAGGCGCAGGCCATCGCCGAGGACATGATCACCAAGTACGGCGACAAGATCCAGTTCATCTTCACCCACTGGGACAACGGCGCGACCGGCGTCATCAACGCCCTCAAGGCCGTCAAGGAGCCGTGGGCGCAGAAGGTCATGATCATCGGCGTCGACGGCAACAAGACCGGCTTCGAGCAGGTCAAGAGCTGGCCGAACTACATCTCGATCGCCCAGAACGCCGAGACGATCACCTCCAAGGTCATGGAGGAGTCCATGAAGTTCATCAAGAAGGACCCCTCGGCCGTCAAGGACGAACATCATCCCCTTCGACGTCATCACCAAGGACACCATCAAGAACTTCACCGCTCCCGAGTGGTAGAAGCCTGAGCCGAGAGAGACCCCATCCACGGATGGGGTCTCTCCGATCTCTCTGCCGTACAGGACTTGGTGCATGCTCTACGGCACAGAGATCGACCTTCGACACCTGGCACAGTAGGAGACAGCGATGGTCACGGCGGGTGTCCCACAGCCACTGCTCAGCATCACGGACGTCAGCAAGGCCTTCCCGGGCGTGAAGGCCCTCGATCGGGTCTCCCTGGAGGTCGTCGGCGGCGTCGTCCACGGGATCGTCGGCGAGAACGGGGCAGGCAAGTCCACGCTGATGAAGATCCTGTCCGGCGTCTACGAGAAGGACAGCGGTGAGATCGTCTTCGAAGGCCAGTCGATCGACAAGATCACGCCGGTCGAGTCCATGCGGATGGGGCTGGCCATCATCTACCAGGAGCTGAACCTGGTGAACACGATGACGGTCGGGGAGAACGTCTTCCTGGGCAGGTTCAGCGAATCGGGTGGGCGGACCGGCGTGCACGCCAAGGCCCGCGCCCTGCTGGACAGCATCGGCTGCAAGGTCAACACCCACAGGCAGGTGTCCGAGCTAGCGTCTCGGACAAGCAGATGGTCGAGATCGCCAAGGCGCTGTCCTTCGACTCCAAGCTCATCATCATGGACGAGCCGAGCAGCAGCCTCACCGCCGAGGAGATGGACAAGCTCGTCCAGATCATCCACGACCTGAAGAGCAAGGGCATCGCGATCATCTACATCTCGCACAAGCTCGACGAGATCTTCGGCTTCTGCGACGTGGTGACGGTCATGCGGGACGGGCACGTCATCGACACCCGGGCGGTGAAGAGCATGTCCCGCAACCAGATGATCTCGATGATGGTGGGCAGGACCATCGAGAACGAGTTCCCGCCTCGGCCGGACTGCGCGGGCGAGACGATCCTCGAGATCAAGAGCATGAACACCCGGAAGCTGAAGGACGTCCAGCTCACCCTGCAGGAAGGGCGAGATCCTCGGCCTGGTGGGCCTGGTGGGCTCGGGGCGCACGGAGCTGGTGCGAGCCCTGTTCGGGGCCGACAAGGTCGCGAGGAAGAGCATCTACCTCGACGGCAAGGCCGTCGAGATCAACAGCCCGATCGATGCCATCAGCCTCGGCCTGGCCATGGTGCCGGAGGACCGGAAGCTCCAGGGCCTGTTGCTCGGGTTCTCTGTCGAGCAGAACATCTCGCTGGCGGTCCTGGCCCGATTGACCGATGCACGGCTTCATCAATGCCAAGGAAGAGGGCGCCGTCAGCGCATCGACAGATCAAGGCGCTCAACATCAGGACGCCGTCCGGGAGGACCAAGATCCGGACGCTGTCGGGCGGCAACCAGCAGAAGGCGATCCTGGGCAGGTGGCTCGAGATGAGTCCCCGGGTCCTCGTCCTGGACGAGCCGACCAAGGGTATCGATGTCGGCGCCAAGTATGAGATCTACCTGCTGATGAAGAAGATCGTCGAGGATGGCGGTTCGATCATCCTGATCTCATCCGAGCTGCCGGAGGTCCTCCACATGAGCAACCGGGTCAACACGATCTGCGAGGGAGGATCAACGGGGAGTTCGACCCGAGTGATCGCCTCCGCCGACGAGATCATGGCCAAGGCCTTCGAATTCGCATGAGCGCCATCGACGACGACGGCTCGGCGGTCGGGTGACCGCAGCCAGACCATCGGCAACCTCCTGAAGGACAACCCCATCTTCGTCGCGATCGCCGTGCTGGTGGTTGTCACCTCGATCGTCGAACCGAAGTTCCTGACCGGTCGGCAACTTCGACAACATCGTCCGGCAGTTCGGGACGCTGATCTTCGCCGCCCTCGGGATGACCTTCGTCATCATGGCGGGGTTCCTCGACCTCTCCATCGGCGGCATCATCTCGCTCGTGGCCGTCGTGACGGTCACGCTGATCGACAAGGTGGGACAGGGCCCCGCGATCCTCGATCGGCATCTCGGTCGGCCTGGGCTGCGGGCTGATCAACAGCGCGCTGATCATCACGAGCGGCGCGCTGACGCAGGCGGAGTCGCTGTTCATCACCTATCGGCATGAGCCTGGTGTATGGCGCGGTGGCGCTGATGTACGTCCAGGGCGTGACGCAGTTCCTGACGTACTCGGCGACGGACATCTCGATCTTCGACGCGATCAACTCGGGCGGGATCGGCTTCCTGTCCGTCTCCGCCGTCATGTTCCTCGTCTGCCTGGCGATCCTCGTACGTCATCGAGCGACGCACCTACATGGGACGTGCCGTCGTGCTCACCGGGGGCAACAAGGTCGCGGCCCGCCTGGCCGGGATCCCGATCAGCCGGTCGATCGTGATGATCTACGCGATCTCGGGCGTGATGTCGGCGATCGGGGCGGTCGTCCTGGTGTCGCGAGTCACGCTGGCCGACCCCACGATGGGAACGCCCTACATGACGCAGGCCATCCTCGCGGTCGTCGTGGGTGGCACGGCGTTGATCGGAGGGCGAGGCAGCGTCCTGTGGACGGTCGTCGGGACGTTCCTGCTGATCCTGCTGAACAACTGCCTGAACCTCCTGGGCGTCTCGTCGTACGTGCAGTTCATGCTCTGGGGCGTGATCCTGATCCTCGTGATCTGGCTGGATACGGCGAAGCAGAGCGCGGGTGAGCAGCTAGCCATGAGCACGAACACGACAGATCGTCGGCGCCGCGAAGTCGGCGTCTGTCCGTCCAGAAGGCATTCCTCGCGATCATCCTGGTGGTGATCGCGATGGCGCTGTTCAACCTGATCCCGGCGACGAAGTCCGAACTTCTTCTCCGAGGCCAACTTCGTCAACCTCCTGAAGTCGGCGTCGATCTTCCTCATCCTCGCGATGGGCGAGACGGTCGTCCTGATCGCCGGCAGGTGTCGACCTGTCGATCGGCGGCATGATGGCGCTCTCGGGCGTGGTCGTGATCCTCAGCTGATGAACGCCGGCGTGCCGATCCCCGTCGCCATCGCCGTTGCCCTCCTGCTCGGGGCTCGCGGTCGGCGCGATCAACGCGTTCATCTCCGTGTACCAGCGAGCGGAGCCGTTCATCATCACCCTGGGCATGGGGATCGTGCTGACCGGCGGCGGGACAGCAGCTGACGAACGCCCATCCGGTGACGAGCACCGCTCCCGGAGTTCGCAGAACATCGCGAACACTGAAGATCCTCGGCCCGGTGCCGATCCTGGTCGTCGTGATGCTCGCCGTGCTGGCCGTCATCTACTGGATGCTGCGGAGCACCTCGTTCGGCAGGAACGTGTACGCCGTCGGCGGCGACTACGAGGTCGCGAAGTACTCGGGCATCAACGTCCTGCGAACCAAGGCGGCGACCTACCTCATCTGTGCGCTGACCGCGGCCCTCGGCGGCGTCATGCTGGCATCGCAGCTCAACTCGGCCAGCTCGATCGCCGGCGAGAACACGGCGCTGTACGTCGTCTGTGCGCGTCGTGGTGGGCGGGACATCCGTGGCCGGGGGCATCGGCGGGGCCATCAAGTCGACCATCGGCCTGGTCCTCCTCGGCATCCTGACGAACGCCTTCAACATGCTCCGGATCGACTCGCTGCGTGTCGTATCTGCCGACGGCCCTCCTGGGCATCATCATCGTGTCGATCCTGTGGCTCGACAGCTTCACGCGGAAGCGACGCCGGGAAGCCGTCTGACGGGCGCGGGTGTCGGCGCGCGAGCCGGCAAGGGCGTCCACCGGCGCGTCAGCCCGCCGGCATCGCTCGGCGGGGCCGCCCGGCACCGGCCTGACCTGCTACCGGCACGATGGCAAGGGCTGCGTGTCCCGCCGGGTCGGTTGCGAAGAGGTCTCACAGCGGTCACTTGTGTCCACTTTTCGGCGACCACAAGGGGTGGCCACCGGAGCCCGCTGCAACTACGTTGGTGGACGTCGAGCCGGTTGCGCCGGGCACCGCGATGAACGCCCGGCGGAACCTGTGCCATTGGCGGCGCAAACTCGCCCCGGAGACCTGCCTACCGATCCTCACCTCAAGGCCATGGCAGCACGCCGGCAGACGGCTCCGACCGCCCGTGCTCCGCCCACCCCGAGCGCGGCCCAGCCCGGGTCTGCCCAAATGCTCCTGCCCCGGATCGCCAGCTCGAACGTCGTGGTGGCCGGCGCCCTGGCCGCGTGAACCCCCACGGCCAACGTCAATCTGTTCACAGGCCGGCACCTCATCCGCGGATGACGGCCGGCTCGGCGAAAGGCTGACCCTGCATGACCCCGCAGACTGACGGCTCCACGATCTCCACCGACATCGCGATCATCGGCAGCGGCATGGGCGGAGGCACCCTCGCCTTTGGGCTCCGCAACAAGGGTGCCAAGGTGCTCATCCTCGAGCGGGGCGGCATCCTCCCCCGCGAGCCCGAGAACTGGAGCCCGACCGCCGTCTTCAAGAACAAGCGCTACCGCACGACCGAGCAGTTCCTCGACCGCGACGGCAAGCTGTTCCGGCCGTCCTTCTGGTACGGCGTCGGCGGCAACACCAAGGTGTACGGCGCCGCCCTGCCGCGCCTCCGCCGCGAGGATTTCAGCGTGCTGGAGACCGAGGACGGTGTGTCGCCCGCATGGCCGATCACCTACGAGGAGCTCGAGCCGTACTACGCCGAGGCCGAGCGGATCTTCAAGGTCCATGGCGAGATGGGCGCGGACCCGATCGAGCCGCCGCGCTCCGGCCCCTACCCGTTCCCGGCCGTGGCGCACGAGCCGGTCATCGCCGAGCTTGCGGAGAAGTTCCGAGCGCCAGGGACTCCGGCCGTACCCGCTGCAG
Source organism: uncultured Chloroflexia bacterium (assembly GCA_963776395.1). Classification (GTDB taxonomy): domain Bacteria; phylum Chloroflexota; class Limnocylindria; order Limnocylindrales; family CSP1-4; genus CAIXZV01. The sequence goes on from CAVZML010000006.1 coordinate 466,033, forward strand.
CTGGGCATCGACATCCAGCCAAACGGGACCTGCATCCGCTGCAAGACCTGTGACGGCTTCCCGTGCCAGGTGCTCGCGAAGAGCGACGCCGAGATGTGCGTCGTCCGGCCGGCCCTCGAGTCGCCGGACGTGGAGATGCTGACCGGCGCACGCGCCGTCGTTCTCCGCACGGACCCCTCCGGCCGCGAGATCTCGAGTGTCGAGATCGACCACAACGGTGAGCGCAAGCGCGTGGTCGCCAAGACCTACGTCGTCGCCATGAGTGCGATCAACTCAGCCGCGATGCTGCTGCGATCCGCCTCGGACACGAACCCAGCGGGCCTGGCGAACTCGTCCGACCTTGTCGGCCGGGGCTTCATGATGCACGTCAACTCCGCGATGCTGGCCGTCCGCCCCCAGGACAACCCCACGGTCTTCCAGAAGACCCTTGCGGTCAACGACTGGTACTTCGGCGACTCGAAGTCGCGGATCCCGATGGGTAACGCACAGCTGCTGGGCAAGCTGCAGCCGGGCATGCTCGCGGCGTCCGTGTCGTGGCTCCCGAAGGCCGCCCTCAAGGAGATCGCGGGTCGCAGCGTCGACTGGTACCTCATGACGGAGGATCTCCCCGACCCGGACAATCGCATCGCCATCGACTCCTCGGGCCGGACGATCATGGCCTGGAAACCGAACAACCTCGGCGCCCACAAGCGCTTGGTGAAGGCGTTGTCGCGCGCCATGCAGCGCGCCGGCTACCCCGTCGTCCAGACGCGGCGGCTCGGTATCGATGCCGTCGCCCACCAGTGCGGGACCCTGCGCTTCGGCGATGACCCGACCACGTCGGTGCTCGATCCGTTCTGCCGCTCGCACGACATCTCGAACCTGTACGTGGTGGACGCCTCGTTCCTCCCGTCATCGGCTGCCCAGAACCCCGCGCTGACGGTGGCCGCGCAGGCGCTGCGCGTTGCGGACAAGGCCGGAATTGCCTGACCCCATGGGCGTGCGGCTCAGCGAGCCATCTGCACGCTCCGGCTCCTTCCTTCGATCGTCCTGAACCGCGTTCCCGGAGGCCATCGGATGAGCCAGCGCTACACCTACATCGTCGTCGGAGCAGGCGCGGCTGGCTGCGCCGTCGCCGCTCGCCTGAGCGAGGATCCGGGCAATCGGGTCCTGCTCCTCGAGGCTGGCGGGCCTGACCGCAATCCGCTCATCCACATGCCGGCCGGGTTCACCAAGCTCGACGAGCCCGGACGTCAACTGGGGGTTCTCGACAGTTGAGCAACCCGAGCTCAACAACCGACGGATGCACTACCCGCAGGGCCGCACGCTCGGCGGCAGCACCTCGATCAACGCGATGATCTACATCCGCGGGCATCCGCCTCGACTACGACGCGTGGCGCGACCTCGGCAACGAGGGGTGGGGCTACGACGGCGTCCTGCCGTACTTCACGAAGTCCGAGAACAACGAGCGGCTCGCCAACGAGTTCCACGGCACCGGTGGCCCGCTCAACGTCACCGAGCAGGTCTCGCACAACCCGATCTCGAAGGGGTTCGTCCGCTCGGTGCAGACGCTGGGCGTCCCGTTCACCCACGACTTCAACGGCGCCGAGCAGGACGGCGTGGGCTTCTACGACGTCACCCAGCGCAACGTCCGCCGCGAGAGCTCGGCGACCGCGTTCCTCCGTCCCGCCAAAGGCCGCAAGAACCTCGTCGTCGAGACCCATGCGACGGCGACCAGGGTGCTCGTCGAGGGTGGCAAGGCCGTCGGGGTCCAGTACCTCCACGACGGCAAGCCCGCAGAGGCCCGAATCAAGCCCGGTGGCGAAGTGGTCCTCTCGGGCGGCGCCGTCAACTCACCACGCCTGCTGCTCCTCTCGGGCGTCGGCCCGGCCGACGAGCTGCGCGCGCTCGGCATCGACGTGGTGCATGACCTGCCGGGCGTCGGCAAGAACTTCCAGGATCACATGGACGTGTACCTGACCGCCGAGACCGCGCCGGTGAGCTACAACGGCGAGGACCGGTGGGACAAGGCGGCCCGTCACGGGATCCAGTACCTGCTCTACAAGACGGGGCCGGTCACCGCGTGCGTCGCCGAGGCCGGGGCGTTCCTCCGCTCGAGCGCTGACGTCCGGTCCCCGGACATCCAGGTCCACTGCCTGCCCGCCTACGTGGTCGACCACGGCCGGATGCGCATCAAGGGCCACGGCGTCACGATCAACACCTGCAACCTGCGGCCAAGGAGCATCGGGTCGGTGACCCTCCGCTCGGCGGACCCGACCGTGGAGCCTGCGATCGACCCGGCATTCCTCCACGACCCGTACGACTGGACGATCTCCATGGAGGGCTTCGAGCGCGGACGCGAGATCCTCAACGCGCCGGCGTTCAAGGACCTGATCCGCAGGGAGCGCCTGCCCGGCAAGGACGTGAAGTCGGCGAAGGGCATCCGCGAGTACATCAAGCAGTGGTCGAAGACCGACTACCACCCGGTCGGCTCGTGCAAGATGGGCAGCGACCCGATGGCCGTCGTGGACACGCAGCTGCGCGTCCACGGGATGGCCGGGCTGCGCGTCATCGACGCCTCGATCATGCCGACCCTCATCTCCGGGAACACCCAGGCGCCCTCGATCATGGTCGGCGAGAAGGGTGCCGCGATCATGCGCGCCGGCAAGGTGGTCTAGCGGGCGGCCCATCGAGCAGCCCATCGACACAGCCAAATCGCCGGCTCCGTCCGGCCGAAGGAGATCGCCATGAGCTCGATCCGCTGGGGCCTGATCGGCGCGAGCGACGTCGCCGCAACGCGGATGATCCCGGCCATGCGCAGGCTGGGTCACCAGGTCGTCGCCGTCGGTGACCCGACTCCGGACTGGGCGGCAACCTATGCCGCCCGCAACGACATCCCGGCGTCGGGCTCCGTGGAGGACCTGGTTGCCCGCGACGACGTCGACGCGGTCTACATCAGCAGCATCAACGACCTGCACCGGGCGCACACCGAGCTCGCTGCGAACGCGCGGAAGCACGTCCTGTGCGAGAAACCGTTCTCGCTCAGCCAGGCCGACGGTGAGGCGATGCTCGCCGCGGCGGCGGCTGCCGGTGTCGTCCTCGGCACGAACCACCACCTGCCCGGCGCAGGCACCCACCGGAAGGTTCGCGAGCTCGTCGCGTCCGGTGCCGTGGGCAGGCTGCTCGCGGTCCGGGTCTTCCACGCGGTCATGCTGCCCGCCCGACTCCAGGGCTGGCGGATCGGGAGCCGGGCCGGTGGTGGCGTCGCGCTGGACGTGACCTGCCACGACGCCGCGGTGATCAACCCGCTCCTCGGCGCCCTGCCGATCGACGTGGTCGCGCTGGCCACGCGGCAGGGACCCTGGGAGGCGGCGGCCGAGGACGCCCTGATGTCGACGATGCGCTACGCGGATGGCGCCCTGGTGCAGACCCACGACGCCTTCACGGTGGCGTACGCGCCCACGGGCATGCACGTGATCGGGTCCGACGGCGCGATCTTCGCGGACGCCGTGATGACCCAGGACCCGATCGGCACCATCGTGCTGCGGGACGCGGCCGGCGAGCGGGAGATCGAGGTCGATGACCGGCGCGACCTGTACGAGATCAGCGTCGGCGGCTTCGCCGCGGCGGTGACCGGCGGGGCAGAGCGGCCCGTGGTGACCGGCCAGGAGGGCTTCGAGGCCGCCCGCGTCGCGCTGGCGGTGCGCCGGGCCGCCGAGGCCGGCGAGCGCGTCACGCTCTAGACGGGTCGAGGCGACGGCACGGAGGCGATCACCGGGGGAGCGTGGTAGCGTGGCCGTCGTCACCCCGCTCGAAGGTCCGTCGAGACCATGGATCGAGAGGCCGTCTGCCGGTACCTCGCCGACACCAATCTCGAACACGCCACGCTCCAGTTCTGCGAGCGGTTCGATGAGCAGAGCCGCATCTGGAACTTCGACAAGCACTCCCACCCGTTCTTCGAGCTGATCTACTTCCTCGAGGGAAAGGCGAACATCGACGCCGGGGACGAGTCCGTCGACGTGCTCGGCTTCGACGTCGTGATCTACCCGCCCGGTCTCGAGCACGCGGAGCATCTCGACCTGCGCCGGCGCCAGGAGATCATCTGCTTCTGGGCGGACACGGGTCCGACGACGCCATTTCCGCACGCGATCAAGCTGATGGACGAGCGGGGGACCCTGCGCACGCTGTTCCAGATGGTGTACGACGAGTTCACGGCGAACCGGCCGTGCTCGGACGAGCTCATCGCGGCCTATCTCAACACGATCTTCCTCCAGGTCCGGCAGCACTTCTCCGAGCCGTCGCACGAGGCCAGCACGCTCGTCGAGCGGTGCCTCGGCTACATCCATGAGCACTACGCGCGGAACTTCGACATCGACGAGCTCGCGAGCCAGGTCGCCGTCAGCCCGAGCTACCTGTTCCGGCTGTTCAAGAAGAAGATGCAGGTCACTCCGATGCACTACCGGAACGTCGTCCGCATCGACAAGGCCAAGCTCCTGCTCGCGGACCAGGCCCTGACTGTCGACGCCGTCGCCGAGCGCGTCGGGTTCGACGATCCCAAGTACTTCGCCCGCGTGTTCCGAGACCTCGTGGGCGCATCACCGAGCGCCTACCGGCGGGCGCGGCTCGCCGACTGACGGGCGTCACTTCCGTCCACCTTCTGGCAACGCGTGTGAGTTCCTCGCTGTCGTGCGGCTGGCTACCGTTGGAGGGCGTCGCGGAGTGAGGTGAGATGACCCTGATCCAGCAGCCGGCGGTGATCGGCTCGACCGAGCGCATCGGTGCGCTCAAGGAGCGGATGCTCGACGAGCCGCGGTACCTGTCCATCGAGCAGGCGCTGATCATCACCGACGTCTACCAGGCCCACGAGGGCGGGAGCGCCGCCCGCAAGCGGGCGCTGTCGCTGGCCGAGGCCATGCGTCACCTCGCGATCCACATCGATCCCGACGAGCTGATCGTCGGCAACCGGACCACCGGCGTCCGCGGCGGCGTCGTCTTCCCCGAGGCCGGCATCAGCTGGATCGACCGCGAGCTCGACACGATGGCGACGCGGCCGCAGGACAAGTTCAACGTCCACCCCGAGGACGCGGCCACCTTCCGCGAGCGGATCCTGCCGTACTGGCAGGGCAAGACACTCGAGGACACGCTCCGTGCCGAGGACGGGCCGCTCCTCGATGCCATCGCGCGCGTGGTCAAGATCAACCAGAAGGACCACGCCCAGGGACACATCTGCCCCGACACGGCCAAGTGGATCCACGCGGGCGCGGCCGGCATCCGCGCCGAAGCGGTGGCGAAGGCCGCGTCCGCGACCGCCGACCAGCGCGAGTTCTACGACGCGGTCCTGCTCGTCCTCGACGCCTCGATGGACTTCATGCGCCGGTACGCCGACCTCGCGACCGACATGGCGGCGAACGCCGACACGCCGGAGCGCGCCGCGAACCTGCACGAGATCGCCCGGATCTGCAACAAGCTGAGCCTCGGCGGGGCGGAGACCTTCCACGAGGCGGTCCAGTCGCTGTGGTTCCTGTTCACCCTGCTCCACATGGAGAGCAACGCGTCCTCGTTCTCGCCGGGGCGCGCGGACCAGTACCTGTATCCGTACTACCTCGCCGACGTCGAGGCCGGCAGGCTGGATCGGGCCGGTGCGCTCGAGCTCATCGAGGCCCTCTGGCTCAAGTTCAACCAGATCGTCTACCTGCGGAACTCGCACAGCGCGTCGTTCTTCGCCGGCTTCCCGATCGGCTTCAACGTGGCCTTCGGCGGCCGGGACGAGGCGGGTCGAGACGAGTCGAACGAGCTGTCGTACCTCTTCCTCGAGGCGCAGGCGCACATCCTCCTGCCGCAGCCCAACCTGTCGGCCCGCCTCCACGCGAACACGCCCGGCCGCGCTCCTCGACGAGTGCACGCGGGTGATCGGGCTCGGCTCGGGGATGCCGCAGGTCTTCAACGACGAGTCGATCATCCCCGCGCTCGAGGCGCAGGGCATCGCCCGGGCCGATGCCGTCAACTATGCGATCGTCGGCTGCGTCGAGCTCACGACCCACGGCAACAACCTTGGCTGGTCGGACGCGGCCATGTTCAACCTGGTCAAGGCGCTCGAGCTTGCGCTGAACGACGGCACGTGCCTCCTGACCGGGGCGCAGCTCGGCCCGCGGACGGGCTATCTCACCGACTTCGAGACCTACGAGGACCTCGAGCGGGCCTTCGCCGCCCAGATCGACTACTTCTTCGAGAAGATGATCGAGGCGTGCGAGAAGGTCGAGGAGATCCACCAGCGGCTCCTCCCGTCGGCGCTCCTCTCGTCGGTCATCGACGACTGCCTCGACCGCGGCCTCGACGTCACCCGCGGCGGCGCGCACTACAACCTGTCCGGCATCCAGGTCATCCAGGTGGCCAACGTCGCCGACAGCCTGGCCGCGGTCAAGAAGCTGGTCTACGACGAGCGCACGGTGGACAGGGCCCGGCTCGTCGCCGCGCTGCAGACGAACTACGAGCATGACCCGGAGCTCGCCCGGATCCTGATCAACAAGGCCCCGAAGTACGGCAACGACGTCGAGTGGGTGGACGCCATCGGCAACAAGTGGGTCCACTACTTCGCGCGCAAGTTCGAGGGCCGCACGCAACTACCGTGGCGGTCGCTACCACACGGGGCTCTACACCGTCAGCGCGCACGTGCCCATGGGCGCCAACGTCGGCGCGACGCCCGACGGCCGCCCGGCCAGGGCGCCCCTCGCGGACGGCGGCATGTCGGCCGTCTACGGGCGCGATCGCCGCGGGCCGACGGCGCTGCTCTCGTCCGTGGCACGGGTGGACTCGTACCTCGGCAGCAACGGCACGCTCCTCAACATGAAGTTCCTGCCGCGGCTGTTCAAGTCCGAGGAAGGCGCCCAGGCGTTCTCCTCAATGCTGCGCGGCTTCGTGAAGCTGGGCATCAACCACGTCCAGTTCAACGTCGTCACGCGCGACGACCTGATCGCCGCCCAGAAGGACCCCGACAAGTACCGCAACCTGACCATCCGGGTCGCCGGGTACACCGCCTACTTCACCGAGCTCGCCGAGGATCTCCAGAACGAGATCATCGCCCGGACGAGCTACGAAGACTCGTGACCACGGGCCGGGTCTTCGACATCCAGCGGTTCTCCGTCCACGACGGACCCGGGATTCGAACCACCGTCTTCCTCAAGGGTTGCCCCCTTCGCTGCCGGTGGTGCCAGAACCCGGAGGGGCTCGAGCGGACGATCACGCTCTGGCACTTCGAGAACCTCTGCGGCCGCACGGGGCACTGCCAGGAAGTCTGCCCGACCAGCGCGATCACCCTGACGCCGGCCGGCGTCGAGATCAACCATGCCGCCTGCACTCTGTGCGGCGACTGCGTCGAGGCCTGCCCGAACAATGCTCTCGCGTTCGATGGTCGTGACGTCACGACCGAGGACGTCATCGATGAGATCGGGCGCGACGCGATCTTCCACGAGGTCTCGGGCGGCGGCGTGAGCTTCTCGGGCGGCGAGCCGCTGGCACAGGCCGAGTTCGTGCGGGTCACGGCCACCGAGGCCAAGGCGCGCGGCGTGCCGACGACCCTCGAGTCGTCGTTCCACGCGCCATGGACCTCGATCGAGCCGCTCCTCGGCGTGATCGACCTGTTCATCGTCGACATCAAGGTCGCCGACTCCGATGCGCACCGGGTCGCGACGGGCGTCCCGAACGACCTCATCCTCGCCAACGCTACGTCGTCTCGCGGCGGCGCTCCGCGGGACGGGCCGGATGCTGGTCCGCGTGCCGCTCGTCCCGGGCTACACGGCAACCGTGGACAACCTGGGCGCGATCGCAGACCTCGTGGCGGGCATCGATCCGGCCCTGCCCGTCGAGCTCGTGAACTTCAACCCGCTCGCGAGCGCGAAGTACCGGCGGATGGGGATGGCCGCACGAGTTCGCCGACGTCACGACCTCCTACTCGCCAGCCGAGATGAACGCATTTCGTTCCCTGTTCGCCGAACGGGGCCTCGCCGTACGGTGAGGTCGCCCCGGCGGCCCTTCGGAGCTTTGCGATGAGCCAGGCCATCCGGGATCTTGTCGACACCGCTGCCGCGGGCCGACCGGTGTACATCAGCTTCCTGCGACAGCAGTTCGCCGCCGCTGCCGGCGTCGGAAGCCTTCCTCCTGACGGTGTCCCTGGACGGCTTTGACGAGGAAGGCCCGATCTTCACGTTCCGGCTGCCGAAGTTCGCCCCGCTGGCGGATGACGAGCGGGCCATGGTCACCGAGTACGTGCTGGCGGGCCTCTACAACATCATCTCGACCCTCGGTGGGCGCGGCCTCTCGCTCAGCGCGGACGGCGACGACGGCGAAGGAGCGGCGCTCGTCGCGGCGTTCGAGCGTGCCTTCGGTATCGCGGAGACCCGGTTCCTGCGGCCGGGCTACGGCCGTGCCGTCAACGTCTCGGAGCGAATGGACGAGGCGATCTCGGCCCCCGGCACAGCATCGCGCGGAGAGTTCCGGGTCCTCGCCCAGGCGCCGGCCGGCGGCGCGACTCCCAATGCCACTCCATCAACGCGCATCGAGGGGTTGTGCAGCCTGGCCACCCGCGGCATGGACGCCACTGCGATCTGCGGCATCGACATCGGAGGAACCGACATCAAGATCTGCCTCGCCGTGGGCGGGCGGGTTGCACGCTTCCTCGAGTACGACTGGTTCCCGGCCGCGTTCACCGAGATCGACCAGATCATCGACCCGATCCTGTTGCTCGTCCGCCTGATGCGCCTCGACGGGGCACGGGTCGCGGGTGCCGGCGATCCGGAGGTCCTTGCCGAGGTGCTCGGCCCGGCGTTCGCCCCTGGGGCCTCGCTCCCGACCATCACGGCTTCGGTGCTCGCGGGCGAGGCGCTGCTGTCGGTACCGTTCGCGCTCGACGCCATCGGCGTCTGCTTCCCGGACGTGGTGGTCCGCGACAAGATCGTCGGGGGCGAGGTCTACAAGACGCGCGGCATGCGGGACCACCTTGGATCCGCGTACGAGGACGAGTTCCGACGGCTCTCGGCGCTCGATGCTGCGCTCAGCCGCCTTCGTGAAGCCGGGTGGGGCGGTCGGCATCGTCAATGACGGGCCGATGGCGGCCTTCACGGCCGCCGTGGAGCTCGGCATGACCGATCCCGTGGCGATCGCCGACGGCGTCTTCGCGCACACGCTGGGGACCGAGCTCGGCACAGGGTGGGTCACAGAGGCCGGCACGATCCCTGATATCCCGCTCGAGATCTACAACTGCATCATCGACCTCGGCAGCTACCCCGAACGTCAGTACGCCCCCGACGACGTCCGCAGCGTCAACAACTTCAACACGCGCCTTGCCGGCACCCTCCAGAAGTACGCGAGCCAGAGCGGCGTCTTCCGGCTCGCCGCCAAGTACCTGCCGGAGCAGGACCCGGCGCTGTTCGCCGAGCTGCTCGAGCGCGGCCTGCTCGTGCAGTCCGAGGGCGGCCTGTTCGTGCCGACCGAGCCCAGGGACATGCGCAAGCCACTCCTCGAGTTCCTGATGCAGGTCGCGGAGCTCGGCGGGCACCCGGCCGTGGACCGGATCTTCCGGGAGATCGGCGAGTTCATGGCCGTCGCCTGGCTCGAGTCGAAGTTCCTGCTGGATCCCGCGGTCGACCAGCGGATCCTCTTCGGGCGACTCGTCAAGCGCCGCGCCTGCTTCGATCTGATGGTCGAGGGCGCCCGCGCGATCGCGCCGGACCTCGAGCTGGTGGTCGCCGACGACGAGATGGCCAACACCGACCTGATGCGGCAGCTCCGCGACAGCGCGGGGTACACGGTCGCCCAGTTCGCGCAGGCGATCGGCGCGGTCCACTACGCCAACTACCGGCGCAACCGGACCGCCGGCCAGGTGGCGACGGGCACCCGGGCTCGGATGTCCCTTCCGTCCGCGGCGCAGTGACCCTGCAGGGGCGCGCCGAGCCGCGGCTCAGGGTCGGCGTGCTCGGCGCCGGCATGATCGCCACGATCGGCTACGGCTACCTGCCACACCTGCACAAGATCCGGGATCGGGTGGAGGTGGTCGCGATCGCGAGCCGCGGGATCGAGAAGGCGCGCTCCGTCGCCGCGGCGCACGAGATCGGCCGGGTGGTCGGATCCCTGGACGAGCTCCTCGGGCTCGAGCTGGACGCGGTGGTGAACCTGCTCCCGGGACCGGACCACTTCGCGGCCTCGAGACGGATCCTGGAATCGGGACGGCACCTCGTCACCGAGAAGCCGATCGCCAGCTCCCTCGCCGAGGCCGACGAGCTCCTCGACATCGCGGATCGGGCCGGGCTGTACATCGTCTCGGCGCCGGCCGACATGCTGGCGGCGGAGTGGGGACGTGCCCGCGATCTCGTCGCCCGCGGAGCGATCGGCAAGGTCGCGTTTGCGCGCGTCCAGTCGTCGCATGCCGGTGCGGCCGGACTCTCCTGGCCCGTGGATCCCGCACCGTTCTACAGGGAGGGTGTGGGTGCGCTCCTGGACCTCGCCGTCTACGGCCTCACCCAGGCGACCGGTGTGCTCGGTCCGGCGCGACGGGTCTCGGCGATGTCGGGCATCACGGTCCCCGAGCGGCGCGTCCGCGGCGGCCCCTTCGATGGGACGACGATCCCGGTGTCCGCGCCCGACAACAACCTGCTCCTCCTCGACTTCGGTGACGCGACCTTCGCGGTGGTCGACGGGACGTTCAACGTGGTGGCATCCAGGAGCCCGAGGATGGAGGTGTTCGGCCTCGAGGGAACGCTGCTCGTCAACCGCGACGACGTGGAGGCCCCGCCCGTGGAGCTGTACCGCCTCGATGCCGCCCCCGGGCTCGCCGGGTGGATCAGCCCCCAGACGTACGAGATCTTTCCCGTCGGCTCCGACCGCTACGCGGAGCTCGCCCGCGGCGTCCTGATCGAGCACCTCGCCGACTGCGTGCGGCTCGGCCGGCAGCCCATCGCGAGCGGACGCCACGCCCGCCACGTCCTCGAAGTCATGCTGGCTGCGGAGCAGTCGGCCCGTGAGGGCAGGGTCATCGATGTGGTCAGCTCGTTCTAGGGCGTCCGGCATACGCAGGACCAGGTCCGACGAGCACGGGATCGCGGCCTGGTTCAAGCGCAGCCGCCATGCGGCCGGTGGGTCGGCTGCCCCACCCGCGCCAGGACGGCCGACTGCCACCACCGTGGAGGAGGCCTGATGCCCGGAGGCGTGATGCTCGGGGGAGTGGAGGCCGGCGGGACGAAGGTCGTGTGCGTGATCGGGACGGGCCCGGACGGGGTCGTCGCCACCACCCGGATCGAGGTCACCGACCCCGCCACGACCCTGGCCGCCGCCGTGCGGTTCTTCCGCGAGGCCGCCGCCGGGGGGATTGCCCTGCACGCGATCGGGGTCGCCTCGTTCGGGCCTGTCGAGCTGCGGCGGGGGCATCCGGGGTATGGATGCATCACGAGCACTCCCAAGCCGGGCTGGTCCGGGACGGACATGATCGGGCCGTTCGCCGACGCGCTCGCGGTTCCGGTCGGCTTCGACACCGACGTCAACGCGGCAGCCCTGGCCGAGTGGCGGTGGGGGGCCGCGCGGGGCCTGGGCTCGTTCGTGTACCTGACCGTGGGCACCGGGATCGGCGGGGGTGCCGTCGTCGATGGGCGCCCGCTGCGAGGCCTGGGGCACCCGGAGATGGGCCATGTGCCGGTGCCGCGCCGGAGTGGCGACACGTTCGCCGGGGTCTGCCCATTCCACGGCGACTGCCTCGAGGGCATGGCGAGCGGTCCCGCCGTCGCCGCCCGGTTCGGCAAGCGCGCCGAGGAGCTCGACGGTGCCGGCCGAGAGGCGGCGGTCGCGGTCGCCGGCTGGTACCTGGCTGCCGGCATCGGCTCGCTCGTCTATGCCCTGGCGCCCGAGCGGGTGGTGATCGGGGGCGGCCTCGGCTCGATGCCGGGCCTCGTCCCGGCGACGCGCCGCGAGCTGGTCGCGCGACTCGGCGGCTACCCCGGGCTGCCCGAGCACTCGGATGACGGGTTCCTCGTGCCGGCCGGCCTCGCCGGCCTGGCGGGGCCCCTCGGTGCTCTCGTCCTCGCCGATCGAGCCCTCGCCGACGCCGGGGCAGGTCAGGGCTGAGCGGAGGCCCGGCGGCGCTGCACTGCTCGGGCGGCGCGGCCGGGGGCACCAGCGAGCACGGCACCCATCACCGGCCTGGAGGGGGAGGCCGATCTCGGCGGGGAGTCGGCGGGGAGCTGGCGCGGAGCAGGCGGGGAGCAGGACGGGAGGCGCCCCGCGGTGCGATCGTCCGCGATGCCCCTCGGGGCCCGTCCGGTGACGGCCCTGCCCCGCTACGCCGTCCGGCCGAGGATGTCGAGCAGCATCCGCACGAACTTCGGCTCGTCCGCGTCCGTGGCGAAGTGCACGTTTGCGGGCTTGCCGCTCCGGAACCGGAAGTCGCAGACCGTGCGGCCCACCGACAGCTCGCCGCCGGTCTCGACGTCCACCGGGATGAGCTGCGTCGTCACCACGGAGGGGTCGATGACCGCGCACACGGCCAGCGCGTCGTGGACGGGCGCAGCACCGGCGCGATGCATCGGCTGGGTGGCGTCATATCCCTCGATCCGCTTCTCCGTGAAGCGGGCGGCGGCCTCGCCGGCCGGGGTGCCCAGGGCGCGGAGCGCGGCGCAGTCGTCGAGCGACACGAGCGCGCGGTGGGTCGCGTCGAGGGAGATCATGCGGATCGGACGGCCACAGTTGACGACGATCCGGGCTGCGTCGGGATCGAGCCAGATGTTGAACTCCGCCGACGCCGTCGAGTTCCCGTGATCGTGGGCGCCGCCCATGAGCACGATCTCCGGGATCCGGTCGAGGATCCGGGGCTCCTTCTGGATCGCCGTCGCGACGTTCGTCAGCGGCCCCACGGGGACGAGCGTGATGTCGCCGTCGGAGGCCAGGTAGGTGTCGATCAGCCAGTCCACGGCGTGCGCGCCGCCGGCCCTGCTGGTCGCCGCGGGCAGGTCCAGGAGATCCCCGTGGATCCGCGACGCGGGGTTGAGCTGGACCGGCTGGGGGCGCGCGAGCGGACGCGACATGCCGCGATGGACCGGCGTCGAGGGGAGCCCGATCCAGTCGAGGACGCGGAGCGTGTTCTCGACGCAGTTGTCGACGCTGGTGTTGCCGTTCACCACGGTCGCGCCGACGAGCTCGAGGTCCGGGGAGAGGGCCGCGACCATGAGCGCGACCGCGTCGTCGGTGCCGGTGTCGACGTCGAGGATGACCCTGGTCGCCATTGCGCCAGTATCGCCGCCCGGGGTCCCGGACGCGGGACGCCAGTCGGGCGTTCGGCCGTCCGCGACCGCGCGCGACGCTAGGCGCTGCTCCCGCCCGGGCCTGCGGGCACGCGGCGCAGGCGCCAGCCGAACCATGCGCAGATCGCGGCCGCCACGGCCACCCACAGCGTGAGCAGTCCGCCGAGCACGATCCCGCCGATGATCAGCGCCACGATCTGGTCGATCCGGTCGAATGCCGCGACGTTCGCCGCAAGCTCCGCGACCTGCGTCTTGGCCGCCCGGATCTGGTCGGCCATCGCGGTCGCGTCCTTGGCGTTCGCGTCCAGGGCGACGGCCAACGCGGTGGCATCCTGCGCGAACACCGTCGTCTCGTCCGCCACCTTCCGGATGCCGTTCGCCGCGGACGCGAGCGGCTGGTTGCCGAGGATCGAGACCAGCCCGAGGGCGTTGGCAAGGTCGGTGGACGTGGTCGAGATGGTCCCGAGCAGGCTGCTGGCATGGACCAGCGCGTCCCGGGACGAGCCCAGCGTTGCGCCCGCGTGGTCCGCGGTGGTGGCGAACGTGTCCATCGTCAGCGTCAGCCTCGTCAGTGAGGCCGCGATCCGGTTCTGGTCGGCGACGAGGCGGTCGTCGAGGTTCCGGGCGGCCACGGCGCCGCCGAGCAGGGCCACCGCGATCAGGCCCGCGAGGATCACGCCGGTGATACCGAATGCGAGCAGGCCCGTTCCGAGGCGCCTGGGGTTGATGTCGAGGCCGTTCACGAGGCGGATGGTACGCCGGGCGGGGTACCCTCGGGGGGAGTTCTGGCGAAGGAGGACGCGTGGATCGGATCGGGTTCGTTGGGCTGGGGACGATGGGCGGGGCGATGGCCGCCAACGTGCGCAGGGCCGGCTTCGGGGTCACGGCCTGGAACAGGACCCCGGGCCGCGCGACCGCGCTGCTGGGGCTCGGGGTCACCGAGGCGGCCACGCCCGCGGACGTTGCCCGCGCCTCGGATGTCGTGGTGATCTGCGTCTCCGACACGCCGGACGTCGAGGCGGTGCTCTTCGGCGCGGACGGCGTCGCCACGGGCCTGGCGGCGGGTGGGCTCGTCATCGACTGCTCCACGATCTCGCCGGTGGCGACCGCTCGCTTCGCCGTCCGTCTCGCGGACGCCGGCATCGCGTTCGTGGACGCGCCCGTGTCGGGCGGGTCCGAGGGCGCGAAGAACGGGACCCTGACCATCTTCGTCGGTGGCGACGAGGCTGCGGCCGAGCGCGCCAGGCCGGTGCTGGCGGCCATGGGCAAGACGATCACCCGCTTCGGCCCGGCGGGAAGCGGCCAGGCGGTCAAGGCGGTCAACCAGGTCGTGATCGCGGGGATCTACCTGGGCGTGGCGGAGGGCATGGTGCTCGCGATGAAGGCGGGCCTCGACCCGGAGCTCGTGGCGACGGCCCTCGGGGGCGGGGTGGCGAAGAGCTGGATCCTCGAGAACCGCAGCGGCAAGATGATCGCCAACGACTACCCCCTCGGCTTCAGGACGTCTCTCCACCTCAAGGACCTGGCGATCGCGCTCGACCTCGCGCGGTCCGTCGGGGCCGCGCTGCCCGTGTCGGCGCTGGCGGCGCAGCTCGAGTCGGGCCTCGTGGCGCGCGGCTACGGCGACGAGGACATGTCCAACCTCGCGCGCGCGATCAGGAGCCTCTCCAGCCTCGACGGATAGCGACGGTCCGGGCGCCGCGGGCGCGGGTGTGCGGCGCTGGACCCGGCCGGGCGCGGCTCAACCCCGACGAGCGCGGGCGTGACGCCGACGGGCGGGCGCCGGGGTCAGCTCTCGGCTGACCCCAGGGAGGGCGTCAGCAGGAGCGGGTCGCCGAGCCGGTCGCCGTAGCGCGGGCGGAAGCGCTCCGTGTCGTAGGCGTGGAGCTGGACACGTCGGGGCGGCTTCGAGGTCTCGGCCAGCGACACGTGGGAGTACTTGCCGTCGCGGATCGCGGTCATCCGGCCGCTGATGCCGTCACGGATGAGGTCCATCGCGATGTTCGCGAACGTCGACGCGACCATCGAGTCGAGCATGTCGGGCTCACCCGAGCGGAGGTCGTAGGTCAGCTCGGACGACACCGCCTCGATGCCCGTGCGGGCCTTGAGCTCGCTCGCGAGCACCTCGCCGATGTTGGCCTTGTGCCGGTGGCCGAACGCGTCCATGTCGCCGACGTCCGCGATCTCCGCACCCTGCCAGATCGCGCCCTCGGCGGTGATCACCACGGCGTAGCGGCTGGGATTGGTCCTGTGATCCTGCCGGACGACCTCGGTGAGGGCATCCAGGTCATACGGGAACTCCGGGATGACGCAGCGGGTGCTGGTGACGTAGGCCGTGTACAGCGCGGTGAATCCGGCGTCCCGCCCGAAGATGCGGAACACGCCAATCCGCTCGTGACTACCCAGCGTGGTCCGCTGGCGGTTCAGGACCTCCTTCGCGCGGGTGATCGCGGACGAGAACCCGATGCAGTACTCCGTCCCGTTGACGTCGTTGTCCATGGTCTTCGGGATCGCGACCAGGGGCAGGCCCCGCTCGTGGAGCACGGACGAGAAGGACAGGGTGTCGTCGCCGCCGATCGTCACCAGGTGCGTGAGGCCGAGGTGGGAGATCGTGTCGAGGACGTGGTCCGTGAGGTCGTAGACGCCCTCGGACGTCTGCTTGTCCGCGATCGTGCCGGGATCGAGCCAAGCCGGGAGCGCCGACGTCCGCATCTTCCGCGGGTTCGTCCGCGAGCTGTGCAGGATGGTGCCACCGGTCCGGTCGATGGTCCGCGTGTTGATCCGGTCCAGGACCCGGATGTACTCGGGGTCGAGGTCCGGTGTGCGCCGCTGGTGGGTCAGCCCCTCCCAGCCGCGCCGGATCCCGACGACCTCGTAGCCGAGCTCAGTCGCGCGATAGACCACGCTCTTGATGACCGAGTTCAGGCCGGGGACGTCGCCGCCTCCGGTGAGGATGCCGAATTCGTCGCGGTGCTGACATTCGAGGGCTCCGTCTGGTTCCGCCTGGCCGAGCGCCGCGCGGAGATCGAGGCGCCGTCCGCGGGCCGGGTTCCGGCCGGGTGGGCGACGTACCGGGGCGCCGGGGACCGCGGCGCGATTCCGGGCCATCCTACCCCGGACCCGGATGGCTATGATCGCACCCATGAACTACGAGCTGTTCATGGGAGAGGCGCTCGCCGAGGCTCGAGTGGCCGCGTCGCGGGGCGCGCCGGCGGTGGGGGCGATAGCCGTCATGAACGAGGCGATGGTTGCCCGCGGCTCGAACCGGGTCGCCGAGTCAGACGATCCGACGGCCCACCCGGTCATGGCCGCGCTCCGGGAGGCCGCCCGCAGGCTCGGGACCCCCCGCCTGACCGACGTCACGATCTTCACGACCCTCGAGCCGTGCCCCATGTGCGTAGGGGCGATGCTCGAGTGCGACGCCGCGGCGCTGGTGTACGCGGTGCCCAACCCGATCGACGGCGCCGCGGGGTCGGTGCTCCAGCTCGCCCAGCATCCCGCGCTCGGGCGCCGCCTCGCCGTCGTGTCGGGCATCTGCCGCGCGGAAGCCGAGGAGCTGACGGGCGCGCTCCACGCGGCCCCGACCGGCGCCTGACCCTCGCCGGCCGCTTCCGGGCCGGGCCGCGGCGGCGCCCGGACCGTGGGCCGCCTCCGAGCCGCGGCCGAACACCAGCGCCGCCTCCGGGCCGCGGCCGCGGCAGCGCCCAGACCGAGGGCCGCCTCCGAGCCGCGGCCGAAGTCCAGCGCCGCGGCCGAGCCTTTGGTATCCTCTCGCGCGGAGAGGTGTCCGAGTGGTTGATGGTGCCGCTCTCGAAAAGCGGTGTGCGAAAGCACCGCGGGTTCGAATCCCGCCCTCTCCGCCACCCGACCAGCGACACGGCCCGGCGCAATTGCTCGCCGGGCCGTATCTTGTCCCGCGGAGAGGTCGCCTAGTGGCCTAGGGCGCCGCACTGGAAATGCGGTATGGGGCAACCCATCGCGGGTTCAAATCCCGCCCTCTCCGCCAGCCCCTCCCGGTCCACCCGGGCGGCATGAGGGCGACCGCGGCTCCCCACCAGGTAGAAGCCCGGACACAGACCGCGGCTGGTCCCGACACGGACGGACACCCGACGGCCGATACACCCGACCCGGCCGGTACGGCGGCCGCTGGTATCATCCGCGTGCCGTGCTAGGCGGGGAACTAGCGGTGCCCTGTACCTGCAATCCGCTCCAGCAGGGCTGAATTCCCCCCCGAGGTCGGCGTTCTCGAGAGCCGACGACGCTTGTGACGTTGAGGACCGGGTCCCGCGCAGCGGCGACTCGTGAACCGTGTCAGGTCCGGAAGGAAGCAGCACTCAGCGGTGATCGCCGGGTGCCGCGGAACGGCCTGGTCCGAGTCGCAGGTGCCGGTGGGCGCGGGAGCGTCCGGATCGACGGGGGGTGCACGGCACTTCGCCTCGCCTCGCCACGCCCGGCACAGGAGCGTCGTTGACCCCAGGGACTCCCCACCAGGCCCTCTACCGCCGCTGGCGCGCCCAGACGTTCTCGGAGATCGTCGGGCAGGAGGCGGTGGTCTCGACGCTGCGCAACGCGGTGCTCACCGGGCGTGTGTCGCACGCCATCCTGTTCACCGGTCCCCGCGGCACGGGCAAGACCTCGCTGGCCCGGATCCTCGCCAAGGCCCTCAACTGCCGGAACCTGGGCGCCAACGCGGACCCCTGCGACGCTTGCGAGCCGTGCACGGCGATCAGGGAGGGTCGTGCCCTCGACCTCGTCGAGATCGACGCGGCCTCCAACCGGGGGATCGACGCCGTCCGGGACCTGCGCGAGCGCCTTGCGTACGCGCCCCAGGACCTGACCCGCAAGGTCTACATCCTCGACGAGGCACACCAGATCACCAAGGACGCCTGGAACGCCCTTCTCAAGTCCCTCGAGGAGCCGCCCGACTTCGTCGTCTTCATGTTCGCGTCGACGCATCCGCAGGACTTCCCCCCGGCCATCGTGTCCCGCCTCCAGCGATTCGATATCCGGCGCCTGACGATGGCCGAGATCGGCGGCAAGCTGGAGCGGATCCTCGCCGCCGACGGGCGGGAGGTCGACCCCGAGGCCGTGCGCCTGATCGCGCGCCTCGCGGCCGGCGGCATGCGCGACGCGGAATCCATCCTGGACCAGCTGCTCTCGTCGACCGACGGACGGATCGAGGCGGACACCGTCCGGGACCTCCTGGGCCTCGCCGAGTCCGAGCAGGTCAGCCGGTTCATCATCGCGTACGCGACGGGCGACGCCGCCGCGGGCATCGACCTGCTGGACCGCCTGGAGGAGCGCGGGCGCGACCTGCGCGTCTTCCTCGACCAGGTGGTGGACGCCCTCCGCGAGCGGCTCGTCGCGGGGCTTGGCCTCGGGCGCGACCGTCGACCCCGCCCTCGCCGGTGCGGCCCGCCGGCTCTCGGCCATCGATCCCACGCGCCTCGGGGCAGGCGGTCTTCGGCTCCAGCTGGAGCTCGCGCTGCTCGACCCCGCCCTCGCCCGGAGCGTCGCGGCCTGGCGGCCGCCACGCCCTCTCCGTCCCGGCCCAAGCCGCGGCCACGGCCATTCATGTGCGCGGGCCCGAGCAGGCGACGGCGGCCCCTGCCACATTGCCTGCGGCCGACCAGCCCGTGGCGCTGCCCAGGGCGGCCCGGCCCGCCCTCGCCCGCGAGAAGCCCGCCGGCGCACGGATGCCGGAGCCCGTGGCAGCCGGTGGCGCTCCTCTCGAGCCCGAGCGCGAGCCCGAACCCGAGCCCGCGCCGGCCCTCGCCTCGGCATTGGGGACCGCGGCGGGCGATGACCTCGAGCGACTCCGCACCGGCTGGGTGGGCCTCGTCGAGCAGATCACCGCGATCAACCGCGCCGTGAAGCCGCTGATCGTCGACTGTCGCCCCATCGGCGTCGAGGGCAACATCGTGACCCTCGGTTTCCCCGAGGAGAAGGCGTTCCTCAAGGACGTGGCGGAGCGGCGGCGGCCGATCCTTGAGCAGGCCATCAGCCAGTTCCTCGATCACCCCGTCGGCGTGCGCTGCGTGGCCACCAATCTCGACCTGGTGCCGCCGCTCCCGGCCGATGCCGACGCGGCCCACCTCCTGTCCGAGGCGCACCGGATCTTCGCCGACGATCTCGCGGACGTCCCCGAGGTCACCTGAGCCCGCCCGCCGGCGTGTCGCGTGTGCACGGCCGGCGTGCATCGGCGAGACTTGCCGGGCGACTTTCCCACCACCATCGACATCCCACCGGAGGGCTCGAACCCATGGGCATGGGCAACCTGCAGCGCATGGCGATGCAGATGCAGCAGGATATGGCACGAGTTCAGGCCGAGCTCGAGACGATGACGGTCGATGGATCGGCCGGCGGGGGCGCCGTCCGCGCGACCGTCACCGGCAAGCAGGATCTCGTGGGCCTGGTGATCGACCCGTCCGCAGTCGATCCCGATGACGTGGAGATGCTCCAGGACCTTGTCATGGCCGCCGTCAACGACGCGCTCCGCGCGTCGCGGGACCTCGCGGAGCAGAAGATGGGCGCGGTCACCGCGGGTCTCCGGATCCCCGGGCTCGGGTGACGGGGGGACAGTGGCCGGCGCCGTCATCGAGCCCGTCGCGCGCCTGATCGAGGCGTTCGCGCGTCTGCCCGGGATCGGGCCGAAGACGGCGCAGCGGCTGACCTACCACCTGCTGAGGGCCCCCGATGCGGAGGCCCGCGCGCTCGCACGCGCGCTCGTGGCGGTGCGCGACGAGGTGGTCTTCTGCGACCGCTGCTTCAACATCAGCGATGCGCCGCTGTGCCCGATCTGCCGCGACCCGGGCAGGGACGTCGTCCGCCTGTGCGTCGTGGAGGAGCCGCTTGACGTGCTCGCGATCGAGCGGACGGGCGAATTCCGGGGCACGTACCACGTGCTCCACGGGGCCATCAGCCCGATCGACGGGATCGGTCCGGACCGCCTCAAGGTCCGCGAGCTCCTGGACCGGGTCGACGAGGCCGTCTCGGAGGGCCACCGGGTGGAGGAGGTCATCATCGCCACCAACCCGACACTAGAAGGCGAGGCAACCGCGATGTACCTCGGGGAGCGCCTGGAGGGGAGGGTCGGCGTCGTGACGCGGATCGCCCGCGGGCTGCCGGTGGGCGGTGACCTCGAGTACGCGGACGACGTGACCCTGATCCGGTCCTTCCAGGGTCGGCGGCCCCTCTGATGCGCGAGCTCGTGTTCGAGATCCTGCTGCGCCTGTCGAAGGCGCTCGCGGCAGCGATCCTCGGTCTCGTCGTCTGGGTGGTGGCCGTGGGCCTGCTCGGCGCGGAGGCCTCGGTGACGACCGGAATGCTCTGCTGGCTCAGCGCCGCCGCGTTCATCCTGCTCGTCGAGGAGAGCCCGATCTAGGCCTGCGCTCCGGCTCGCGTGCCACGACCCGCCTGTGCCCAGTCGCACGCGCAGTCCCGGGTGACCCGGTCCTGCCCGTGACGCGCCGTCACGCCTTCTGGCCCGAAAGACCACGATTGGACCGGCCGCGGCCTCCAGCGGGGCTGCCGCCGACCGTCAGTCATGGATGGGGGCGTGACGCCGTCGTTCGCCGCGGGCTGCGCCCGGAATGCGTGACGCAGAGTCGGGCCGGTGTCCCCGCCGGCGATCCAGCCGGGCGGCGTCGATGCGGTTGCGTGACGGGTGCCTGGCGGCCGTTTGACAGGGGGTGCGAACCGGCCCTACCATCCGTCCTCGCGCCTCATTGACCCGAGGCCACCCGGTCACCCGCCACGGCGGGGACCACCCGAAACCCCGTTTGACACGGGGAGCGAACTGCGCCAAACTGAGCAGTCCGCGCTCCGGGCGGTCAAGGCCGGGCGCTGCACCTTAACAATTGAAGAGTGGTAGGAACTTCAGCACAAGAATCGTGCCTGGATCAGCTCTTGAGATCTGACTCGATCGCAAGATCGAGTTTTCGCGGAGAGTTTGATCCTGGCTCAGGATAAACGCTGGCGGCGTGCATGAGACATGCAAGTCGAACGAACGAGCTTGCTCGTTAGTGGCGAACGGCTGAGTAACGCGTAGGTGACCTGCCCCGAAGTGGGGGATAACTGCCCGAAAGGGTGGCTAATACCGCATGTGGCGACACTTTCATTTGTGTCATCAAAGCCGCGAGGCGCTTCGGGAGGGGCCTGCGTCCGATTAGCTCGTTGGTGGGGTAATGGCTCACCAAGGCGACGATCGGTAGGTGGTCTGAGAGGACGATCACCCAGACTGGGACTGAGACACGGCCCAGACTCCTACGGGAGGCAGCAGTCGGGAATTTTGCTCAATGGGCGAAAGCCTGAAGCAGCAACGCCGCGTGAGGGATGACGGCCTTCGGGTTGTAAACCTCTTTTTCCAGGGACGATAATGACGGTACCTGAAGAATAAGTCACGGCTAACTACGTGCCAGCAGCCGCGGTAATACGTAGGTGACAAGCGTTGTCCGGATTTACTGGGCGTAAAGAGCGCGCAGGCGGTCGTTCAAGTCGAGTGTGAAAGCCCCCGGCTCAACTGGGGAGGGTCACTCGATACTGATCGACTCGAAGGCAGGAGAGGGAAGCGGAATTCCCGGTGTAGTGGTGAAATGCGTAGATATCGGGAGGAACACCAGTGGCGAAGGCGGCTTCCTGGCCTGTTCTTGACGCTGAGGCGCGAAAGCTAGGGGAGCAAACGGGATTAGATACCCCGGTAGTCCTAGCCGTAAACGATGGACACTAGGTGTTGGTGGTATCAACCCCACCAGTGCCGAAGCTAACGCATTAAAGTGTCCCGCCTGGGGAGTACGGCCGCAAGGCTAAAACTCAAAGGAATTGACGGGGCCCCGCACAAGCAGCGGAGCGTGGGGTTTAATCGATGCAACGCGAAGAACCTTACCAGGGCTTGACATGACCAGGAATCCGGCGGAAACGTCGGCGCCCCGCAAGGGGCCTGGCCACAGGTGTTGCATGGCTGTCGTCAGCTCGTGTCGTGAGATGTTGGGTTAAGTCCCGCAACGAGCGCAACCCCTATCGTGTGTTGTATCACTCACACGAGACTGCCGAGAGAAACTCGGAGGAAGGCGGGGATGACGTCAAGTCAGCATGGCCCTTACGTCCTGGGCTACACCCACGCTACAATGGCCGGTACAACGGGCGGCGAAACCGCGAGGTGGAGCAAATCCCTTAAAGCCGGTCTCAGTTCGGATTGTAGGCTGCAACTCGCCTACATGAAGCCGGAGTTGCTAGTAACCGCCGGTCAGCATACGGCGGTGAATATGTTCCCGGGGCTTGTACACACCGCCCGTCACGTCATGAAAGCTGGCAACACCCGAAGCCGGTGGGCCAACCCGCAAGGGAGGCAGCCGTCGAAGGTGGGGTCGGTGATTGGGACGAAGTCGTAACAAGGTAGCCGTACCGGAAGGTGCGGCTGGATCACCTCCTTTCTAGGGAGATCCGAGTCAGGACCACGACGGTGAGGTCCTGGCGTTGATGGCTCCCAGGTTGATCGCCCGATCGTTCGCATCTCCAGTCAAGTGGGGTGCGCCGGTGCAAGCCGGAGATCGATCAGCGACTTGGCGAGACACCGTACCGGGCACTGTTCGACTGCCCTGTTCCTGCCACTCTTCAAGGGTTACGGTGCGGCCGCCCTGCCCGACAAACCGGTGAGGTCGGCTCTCAGGGCGCATAGCTCAGCTGGTTAGAGCGCGGCCCTGATAAGGCCGAGGTCCCTGGTTCGAGTCCAGGTGCGCCCACCACTTCCCGGCGACTTGCGGTCACGGGGACGTAGCTCAGCTGGCAGAGCATCTCCTTTGCAAGGAGAGGGTCAGGAGTTCGAGTCTCCTCGTCTCCACCACTCCTGCCGGCGGAGGATCTCAACAGGGGATCGTCCACCCGGCTCGCGAAACTGAATAGCCCGGCATCCCCGGGAATGGCCCTCGTGGGCCCCAACCAAGCGACATCTCTTCGACGGTTCGCAGGCTGGTCCTGGAACCGTCGTCACGCGTTCGACACAGGAAAACCAGGTCCCCTGATCAGTGCGCTCCACCAGGAGCCCACCGACCAGCGGACGGCTGGGACGGCGAAGGAGCCTGGCTCCCGAGTCGGGAACCGCCTCGGCGGTGCACCTTGAACAACTGGATAGATGACGGCAGTAAAGAAGGTCAAAGACCATCGATCGGAAGATCGCTGGATCTATGGATCATGATTTCGCCGTGAAATCAAGGAGAACCCCGATCTGATCCCGTCCCGCACTGACCGCCTGGTCAGATGCTGGCGGAGGTCAAGCTACACAGGGCACGGGGTGGATGCCTTGGCGCCAAGAGCCGATGAAGGACGTGGCAGGCTGCGTTAAGCCCCGGGGAGTCGCGAGCAGACGTTGATCCGAGGATGTCCGAATGGGGAAACCCGGCTGGGGTCATGCCCAGTCACCCACGGTTGAATATATAGGCCGTGTGGAGGTAAGCCAGCGAACTGAAACATCTCAGTAGCTGGAGGAAAAGAGATCATTCCCTGAGTAGTGGCGAGCGAAACGGGAATAGCCCAAACCAGGTCAGCGCGATAGGCGGCAGCCGTTTCTGAGCTGGGGTTGTAGGAGTCGAACATTGGGACCCTGCCGGGTTCCTGCAGAGTTACAAAGCCGGTCGTTAGTCGAACCCATCCTGGAAAGGTGGGCCAGAGCGGGTGACAGCCCCGTAGACGAAAGCGAGCCGGCCTCTGGATCGACCACCTGAGTACCACGTGGAAGGTCTCTCATGTGGGAAACTAGGCGGACCACCGTCTAAGGCTAAATACTCTTGGCGACCGATAGTGAACAAGTACCGTGAGGGAAAGGTGAAAAGCACCCCGGAAGGGGAGTGAAATAGTACCTGAAACCACGTGCCCACAAGCAGTCAAAGGGTGTTGCCGGTGTTACAGCCGGTAGCCTGATGGCGTGCCTTTTGAAGAATGAGCCGACGAGTTACTTGCATGTGGCAAGGTTAAGTCCGAGAAGGACGTAGCCGGAGCGAAAGCGAGTCTGAATAGGGCGCGAGTCGCATGTAGTAGACCCGAAACCGAGTGACCTATCCATGGGCAGGTTGAAGCGGAAGTAATGTTCCGTGGAGGACCGAACCCACCAGCGTTGAAAAGCTGGGGGATGACCTGTGGATAGAGGTGAAATGCCAATCGAACTCGGAGATAGCTGGTTCTCCCCGAAATAGCTTTAGGGCTAGCCTCAGGCGTTCAATCGCGGGGGTAGAGCACTGGATGGGCTAGGGGGCTTCCCGCTTACCAACCCCAACCAAACTCCGAATCCCGCGATTCTAGAGCCTGGGAGTCAGACTGCGAGGGCTAAGCTTCGTGGTCAAAAGGGAAACAGCCCGGACCGTCAGCTAAGGTCCCTAAATCCATGCTAAGTGGTAAAGGATGTGGATTCGCATAGACAACCAGGATGTTGGCTCAGAAGCAGCCACCATTGAAAGAGTGCGTAACAGCTCACTGGTCAAGTGAATCTGCGCCGAAAATTCAACGGGGCTCAAGCATGGTACCGAAGCTACGGACTTGCCGAAAGGCGAGTGGTAGGGGAGCGTTCCGCTCTGCTGAGAAGGTCGACCGTGAGGACGGCTGGAGCGTGCGGAAGTGCGAATGTCGGCATGAGTAGCGAGATGTGGGTGAGAATCCCACACGCCGTAAGCCTAAGGTTTCCTGAGGAAGGCTCGTCCGCTCAGGGTTAGTCGGGCCTAAGCCGAGGACGAACGTCGTAGGCGATGGACATCCGGTTGATATTCCGGAACCACCAAAGGATCGTTTGCACCGCAAGGTGTCGCCCCGGGGTAGGGGCTTGGGGGATGGCCGGCACTGCCGGTCGATCCCAGGCACTGAGCCGGGGTGAGAGCAAGGGCATGACACGGCACGGTAGTTCGAGCGCGTTTTGGCTATACGCGTCCAAGCCGGTAGGGGGAGGAGACAGGCAAATCCGTTTCCTCATTCAACCCCGAGCAGCGAGTGAAAGGGCATCCGCCCGATTCGAGTGAGCCGAGCTGGCGAGAAAAGTGTCTAGCGAGATCCCAGGTGCCCGTACCGCAATCCGACACAGGTAGGCGGGTAGAGAATACCAAGGCGATCGGGAGAACCCTCGTTAAGGAACTCGGCAAAATGGCCCCGTAACTTCGGGAGAAGGGGCGCTCCGCAGCTGCTGCTTGCAGTGGTTGATCGGAGCCGCAGTGAAATGGCCCAGGCGACTGTTTAGCAAAAACACAGGTCTCTGCGAAAGCGAAAGCTGACGTATAGGGGCTGACGCCTGCCCAGTGCCGGAAGGTTAAGAGGAGGGGTGCAAGCTCTGAAATTGAAGCCCCGGTAAACGGCGGCCGTAACTATAACGGTCCTAAGGTAGCGAAATTCCTTGTCGGGTAAGTTCCGACCCGCACGAATGGCGTAACGGTCTGGGCGCTGTCTCAACGAGGGATCCGGCGAAATTGAAATACCTGTGAAGATGCAGGTTACCCGCGCTAGGGCAAAAAGACCCCGTGGAGCTTTACTGCACCCTGACATTGGATTGGGGTTCAGCTTGTGTAGGATAGGTGGGAGGCTGAGAAGCTGGGGCGCTAGCCTCGGTGGAGCCGACGTTGAAATACCACCCTGGTTGGATTTCGGTTCTAACCGCGACCCGTAAGCCGGGCGCGGAACAGTGTCAGGCGGGCAGTTTGACTGGGGCGGTCGCCTCCTAAAGTGTAACGGAGGCGCCCAAAGGTTCCCTCAGGCTGAATGGAAACCAGCCGTAGAGTGCAAAGGCATAAGGGAGCTTGACTGCGAGACCTACAAGTCGAGCAGAGACGAAAGTCGGGCTTAGTGATCTGGTACCTCCGAGTGGAAGGGGTATCACTCAACGGATAAAAGCTACCCCGGGGATAACAGGCTGATGGTGCCCAAGAGTTCACATCGACGGCACCGTTTGGCACCTCGATGTCGGCTCGTGGCATCCTGGGGCGGAAGTACGTCCCAAGGGTTCGGCTGTTCGCCGATTAAAGCCGCACGCGAGCTGGGTTCAGAACGTCGTGAGACAGTTCGGTCTCTATCCAGCGTGGGCGCAGGGAACTTGAGAGGAGCTGCTCCTAGTACGAGAGGACCGGAGTGGACGAACCGCTGGTGTGCCAGTTGTCCCGCCAGGGGCATCGCTGGGTAGCTATGTTCGGTTGGGATAAGCGCTGAAAGCATCTAAGTGCGAAGCTCGCCTCGAGATGAGGTTCCCCACCGGGTTAACCGGGTAAGACCGCAGAGAGACCATCTGCTTGATAGGCGGCATGTGGAAGCCCCGCGAGGGGTGCAGCTGAGCCGTACTAATGGTCGAGGGCTTGACCTCTATACCAGCACCTGACCAGGGGTCAGCGTGCCGGGAGATCATGGTTCTCCAAGTGGCAGATCGTGATCCTGAGACTGGCGCCCGCGTCGCTTCGACGCCGGCCGCTGCCGTCATCTACCAGATGCATACGATCCCGGTGACTCTGGCGGAGAGGCCACACCCGTTCCCATCCCGAACACGGAAGTTAAGCTCTCCAGCGCCGAAGATACTGAGAGGGCAGCCTTTCGGGAAAATAGGTCGTCGCCGGGATTGTTGCATTTAAGGACCCTGAGGGGGCCGGTCCGTGGCGGGGCTCGGCCGTCTCTCCCGCGATATCCTGCAGGACATGAGTGGACCCGTGGTCGAAGCCCGCCCGATGCCGCCGTCGCCCGGCGCGACCGAACGGACGGAACGGCGCCGTGACGCCCCCGCGGTCGCCGACATCTGTCCGCTTCTCCAGGCGCCGGACGGCAGCTGGCGGAGCGCCTACGCATCGCGGGATCACCGGTGCTGGGCGATCACCCCGGCGGCCCAGCTCGCGCTCGCGAAGCAGCGACAGGTCTGCCTGACCCCCGCTCACGCCGGCTGCGCCACGTATCTCGCCGCCGCAGGGACATGGTCCGCGCCAGGGTCCGCGGCCTCTCCGCCCGGGTCCGACGGCTCCCTGCTGTGGCCCGCGGTCAGGGCAACGCCCCTCGCGCTGGAACCGTCGGGCGGCCGGACCGGATCCCTGCCGATCGCGCAGGGCCGCGCGGGTGGGCAGACGCTCCTGGTCGCGCTGATGGTCCTCGCGTTCCTCGTCCTCGTCATCGCGCGGACCACGGCCCCGTCGACGCAGGCGCCGTCGGCGCCGCCCGGCGTGCCCGCGGCCGCCGCCGCGAGCGGCTCGTCCCCGGCGGCCTCCGGATCGCCGGCCCCGTTCAGTGCAGCACCCGCCTCGGCACCCGTCTCGGCGTCCGCGTCGCCTTCGTCCACGCCCGGGACGTCCGGGACACCGGCGCCGACCACTGGACCCACGCCATCGCCGTCGAGGACGCCCAAGCCCACGAAGGCCGCACCGAGCCACACCCCGGTGCCCGCGAGGACACGGCGGTACACCGTGCAGAGGGGCGACACCCTGAGCGGCATCGCCGCCAGGTTCGGGGTCACGGTCGCGGCCATCAAGAAGGCGAACGGGATCGCGGATCCCAGGCTGATCAGGGTCGGCCAGGTCCTGGTCATTCCCTGACGCGCGCTGGTCATCCCCCTGACGACTCCCCCGACTCATCCCCCTGACGACGCGATCGATCGCGCGCGTGCGCGCCGGTCCGGCGCCGTCGGTGTCGGGAGCGGCCGCGCCGGCCCGAGTGACCCGGAGCTCAGCGCTGGCAGGTCCGGCAGTAGCCCGTCGGGAACCCGCCCGCCGACACGAGCGTGATCTTCGAGCCGCACCGGGTGCACGCCTCGCCGCCCCGGTTGTGGACGGCGAGGTGGTCCCGGACCTGCTTCTCGAACGTGGGCGGGACCCGTTCGCGCAGGAGCGCCACCGACGCCTCGAGGGTGGACCGCATGGCCCCATGGAGCGTGTCGATCTCCTCCGGTGCCAGGGTGGACCTCTTCCGGAACGGCAGCAACCGCGCCGCGAACAGGATCTCATCCGAGTAGGCATTGCCGATCCCGGCCACGAAGGCCTGGTTCCGGAGCAGGTTCTTGAGCTCGCCCGGGTGGCGGCGGATGCGCTCCCGGAAGACCTCGACCGTCAGCGCGGCATCGAGCGCGTCCGGACCCATCTCCCCGGGGCCGCGGCCGGGCACCTGCCGCTCGACCCCCGCAGGGAGGACGTAGACCTTGCCCATCTGGGTCGGGTCCCGGTAGCGGACCAGCACGGGGGCGGCGTCCTCCGGGAGCCACGGGGCCCCGGACGTCCAGGTGGCCGCATCGCCGGGCGGTCCACCCGTTCGCGGACCGAACGAGAGCTCCACGGCGACGCCGCCGGGGGCCTTCTCCCCCGCCCTGCGAGCTGGAACCGGCCCGTCAGCATGGGGTTCACGACGACGCGGTCGCGGGCAAGCTCGAGGTCCAGGAACTTGCCCGCCCTCACGACGCGTTCCACGCTCTGCCCCTCGAGGGCCGCGAGCTCGGCAGGGGTGCCCCGGACCGCGAGCGGCATCAGCGCCCGGGCACCCGTCAGCGTGCGGCCGGCGAGGGCCGCATGAAAGGCATCGGCGACGACGTCGAGGTCGGGCAGCTCCGGCACGGGTGCCGATTGTACCCGTGGAAATCCGCGTGCTAGACTCACGCGGCCCCACGGGCACGGACAGTTGAAGAGCACGTCCCAGGTGTCGTCAGCGAAGGAGCGGACCGCGGCCAAGGTCACCAACGATCCATCTCCCTCCCAGACGGCCCCGGGCGCGCACCGGTGGCCGTTCGTGATTCCTGAGGGCCGAATCCACCAAAGGAGACAGGATCACCTTGACCGACGAGCAGCAGGGCGGGACCGCGCCGGCGCCGGAGGCCGCAGCCTCCGTCGACGCTCCGGCGTCCGAAGAGACCGTCGCGGCAGTCGCCGTCGCCGACGAGCCCGCCATTCCCGAGACCACCCCCGAGCCCGCGGCGCCCACCGTGGACGCGACAGCCGACGCGCCGCCCGCAGCGGCCCCGGCGCCCGAGGCTGCGGCCGTTCCGCCTGCCGCGGACGTCGTAGCCGAGGACGAGGCAGCCGACGCGCCGCCCGCCGCAGACCTCGATCCCGAGGACGAGGCGCCCGCGGCCTCCGCGCGACGAGCCGGCCCTGAGCCGACCACGATGGAGGAGCTGCTCGCGGAGCAGGACTCGGACATCAAGAGCTTCAAGCACGGCGACGTGGTCGAAGGAACCGTGGTCCGCATCGACAAGGACGAGATCCTGGTCGACATCGGCGCCAAGTCGGAGGGCGTCGTCAGCAACCGCGAGCTCTTCGGGCGCCACGCCGAGACGCAGCCCGAGCTGGCGATCGGCGACGTCGTCCTGGTGTACGTCCTCCAGCCGGAGTCGCCCGAGGGCCACGTCGTCCTCTCCCTCCGCCGCGCCGGCCTCGAGCGCAAGTGGCGCGCGATGCAGGAGCTGTTCGAGGCGGGCACGATCATCGACGCCCCGGTCATCGACCACAACAAGGGCGGCCTGATCGTCGACTGCGGGATCCGCGGCTTCGTGCCGATCAGCCAGATCGTGGACTTCCCGCGCAGGCCGCAGAACGAGCAGCCGCGCGACGCCGCGCAGGAGATCGCGGAGAAGCTCCAGCCGTACATCGGCCGCAAGCTCCGCCTCAAGATCCTCGAGGTGAACCGCAAGGCCAACCGGCTCATCCTGTCCGAGAAGGTCGCCCTCTACGAGGAGCGCCGCGAGAAGCGCGACGAGCTGTTCAGCAGCCTCCAGGTCGGGCAGAAGGTCACCGGCAACGTGCGCTCGATCGCGCCCTTCGGCATCTTCATCGACCTCGGTGGCATCGACGGCCTCGTCCACAAGAGCGAGCTCTCGTGGAACAAGGTCAACAATCCCGAGTCCGGCTACAAGGTCGGCGACGAGGTCGAGGCCGAGGTCATCGACATCAACCACGAGCGGGGCCGGATCAGCCTTTCGATCCGTCGCCTGCAGCCCGATCCGTGGGAGTCGACCGTCGCGGACTTCAAGGTCGGCGACGTCATCGACGGCACGGTGACCAAGCTGGTGAACTTCGGTGCCTTCGTCCGTGTCCGCGAGGGCCTGGAGGGCCTGATCCACATCAGCGAGCTGTCGCACCAGCGCGTGGCCCACCCGGGCGACGTGGTGCACGAGGGCCAGGTCCTCAAGCTCAAGATCATCAGCCTCGATTCCGAGCGGCACCGCCTGGGCCTCAGCCTCAAGCAGGCCGAGGAGCCCCCGGCGCGGCCGGCACCCGAGCCCGGCACCACCCCGGCGGTCGTCGTCGGCGGTGGCGGCATGAGCGTCGGCGGAGGCGAGCGCCGCGAGCGGCGCGAGCGCCGCGAGCGCCCGGACCGCGGCTATGCGCCGTCCGACACGCATTCCGAGCCTGAGGGCGGCATCGACACGACGCTCGCGTCGGCGTTCGCCATGGTCCGCGACCAGCTGGCCAAGGCGGAGAAGGCGTCCGAACCCGAGCCCGAGGCAGGTGCCGAGGAGCTCGTCGCGGAGGCAGATGCCGAGGAGCTCGTCTCGGAAGCGGTCGTCGCCGACGCCGTCGCGGAGGAGCTCGCCGGGGAGGCCGTCGTCGCCGAGGCCGAGGCCGTCGCGCTTGCCGAGGAGGCCATCGTCGAGGACGCGGTCGCCGAAGAGCTCGCCGAGGAAGCGGTTGCCACGAGTGCCGTCGCCGACGAGCTGGCCGTCGAGGCCGTCGAGGCGGGGGAGATCGGCGACGAGCTCGCAGCGGAGGCCTATGCCGCCGAGACGAGCGGGTCCGCGGCCGTCGCCGAGGAGCTCGCCGAAGAGGCA
The DNA here is from genome assembly GCA_963776395.1 of uncultured Chloroflexia bacterium. Classification (GTDB taxonomy): domain Bacteria; phylum Chloroflexota; class Limnocylindria; order Limnocylindrales; family CSP1-4; genus CAIXZV01. The sequence continues at coordinate 497,038 of CAVZML010000006.1, forward strand.
GTCGAGGCCGAGGCCGTCGCCGAGGAGCTCGCCACGGAGGCCTTCGCCGAGGAGACCGCCGCCGAGGACCTCGCGATCGAGTCGGTGGTGGCCTCTGCCGTCGCCGAGGAGCTTGCCGAGGAAGCCGTCGCCGAGGAGATCGTCGCCGAGGAGCTTGCCGAGGAGGCCGTCGCCGCCGAGGAGGTCTCCGAGGAGCTGGTGGCCGAGGCGACCGCCGAGCTCATCGCGGAGGAGGACGCCGACCGGGCGTGACGAACCGGGAGCTCCGCTCCCGCCATTCCAGCAGACGACCCGCCGGACCGGCGGGTCGTTTCGATTCCTTCACCCCGAATCCGTAGATTGCGAACACCATCGTTGTGCCCATCGGCGAAGATAGGCAGAGCGGGGACCCCCTGGGTGGGGTGTCGCCCCTCCAGGGGTTGAGTGCTAGGATGGCCCGCAGGTCGCCACCGCGACCAGGAAGACGAGCCGGCCGGATGGATCGATTCGACAAGTTCACAGACCGTGCGCGCAAGGTCCTGACACTCGCTCAGGACGAGGCGCAGCGGTTCAACCATAACTACATCGGGACGGAGCACCTGCTCCTCGGGCTCGTGCGCGAGGGCGAGGGCGTGGCCGCGCGCGTGCTCGAGAACATGAACGTCGAGCTGCCCAAGGTCCGGACGGCCGTCGAGTTCATCATCGGGCGTGGCGATCGGCCGGTCGTCGGCGAGGTCGGCCTGACGCCGCGCGCAAAGCGCGTCATCGAGCTGGCGATCGACGAGGCGCGCCGGCTCGGTCACAACTACATCGGGACGGAGCACCTCCTGCTCGGGCTCGTCCGCGAGGGCGAGGGCATCGCCGCCGGTGTGCTCGAGAGCCTGGGCGTCAACCTGGACAAGGTCCGCCACGAGGTCATCCGCGTCCTGTCACAGTCCTCCTCGGCCGGCCCGGCCCAGGAGACCAAGCGCGCCAGCAAGACGCCGACCGTCGACGCCCTCGGCATCAACCTCACGGAGGCGGCCCGCGCCGACAAGCTCGACCCGGTGATCGGCCGCGAGAAGGAGATCGAGCGGGTCATCCAGATCCTCGGCCGGAAGACGAAGAACAACCCGGCGCTGATCGGCGAGCCGGGCGTGGGCAAGACGGCCATCGCCGAGGGCCTGGCGCACCGCATCGTCGCGGGCGACGTCCCGGACATCCTGCTCAACAAGCGGGTCCTGACCCTGGACATCGGGTCCCTCGTCGCCGGCACCAAGTACCGCGGCGAGTTCGAGGAGCGGCTCAAGAAGATCATCGAGGAGCTCCGCAACACCAACGACGCGATCCTGTTCATCGACGAGCTGCACACGCTCGTGGGTGCAGGCGCGGCCGAGGGCGCGATCGACGCCGCCAACATCCTGAAGCCGCCGCTGTCGCGCGGCGAGCTGCAGTGCATCGGGGCGACCACGCTCGACGAGTACCGCAAGTACATCGAGAAGGACGCGGCGCTGGAGCGGCGGTTCCAGCCGGTCATGGTCGAGGAGCCCACGCTCGAGCAGACCATCGAGATCCTGATCGGGATCCGGGAGCGCTACGAGCAGCACCACAAGGTCCGGATCACCGACGACGCGGTCAAGGCGGCCGCGGACCTCTCGATCCGCTACATCACCGACCGTCATCTCCCGGACAAGGCGATCGACCTGATCGACGAGGCGTCCAGCCGCGTTCGACTGCGCCACTCCTCCGCGCCCCCGCAGCTCCGCGCCGCGCAGAAGGAGCTGGACAAGATCACCAAGGAGAAGGACGCCGCGATCAACGCCCAGGAATATGAGCAGGCCGCCACGCTGCGCGAGGCCGAGGCCGCCTCCCGGGAGAACGTGGATCACCTGCGCGCCGAGTGGCAGGCGAGCATCTCCGGCGAGGCTCCCAAGGTCGACGAGGAGGAGATCGCCCAGGTCGTTGCGATGTGGACCGGCATCCCCGTGACGCGCATCGCGCAGGAGGAGTCGGAGCGCCTGCTCAAGATGGAGGAGGTTCTCCACACCCGGCTCATCGGCCAGGAGGAGGCGATCGAGACCGTCTCCCGCGCCGTGAGGCGCGCCCGGGCCGGCCTCAAGGACCCGAAGCGCCCGATCGGCTCCTTCATCTTCCTCGGGCCCACCGGCGTCGGCAAGACCGAGCTCGCCAAGGCGCTCGCAGAGTTCATGTTCGGCTCCGAAGACACGCTCATCAAGATCGACATGAGCGAGTTCATGGAGCGCCACAACGTGAGCCGTCTCGTCGGTGCGCCGCCAGGCTACGTGGGGTTCGACGAGGGTGGCCAGCTGACCGAGGCCGTCCGTCGCAAGAGCTACGCGGTGATCCTCCTCGACGAGATCGAGAAGGCCCACGCGGAGGTGTTCAACATCCTCCTCCAGATCCTCGAGGACGGGCACCTCACGGACGCCAAGGGGCGCCGCGTGGACTTCCGCAACACGATCATCATCATGACCTCGAATCTCGGGGCCGCGAAGATCCAGACCAACTCCAGCCTCGGGTTCCGTGTCCAGGGCGACACGGTCGAGACGCGCGCCGCGGCCTCCTACGACCTGATGAAGGAGAAGGTCCAGGCGGAGCTGAAGACGAACTTCCGCCCCGAGTTCCTCAACCGGATCGACGCGACGGTGGTGTTCCGGAGCCTGACGGTCGAGGAGATCACGAAGATCGTCGACCTCATGCTCAAGCGGGTCCGGGACCAGCTCAAGGCGCAGGGGATGGCGCTCGAGATCACGATGCCGGCCAAGGAGCACATCATCAAGCTCGGCTACGACCAGGCGTACGGCGCCCGGCCGCTCCGCCGCACCATCCAGAACCTGATCGAGGACCCGCTCGCGGAGCATCTGCTGCTCGGGCGCTACCACCCGGGAGACGAGATCCTGGTGGACCTCGACCCCGACGCCAAGGGTCTCGTCATCACGTCCACCGAGGCAAAGACCCCGGTCGAAGCCTGACGTCGGGCCGAGCCAGCCCGTGGCGCGTGCCCAGAGCCGCTTCGTCTGCCAGTCGTGCGGCGCCGCTGTCCTCCGCTGGGAGGGCCAGTGCCGCACCTGCGGCGAGTGGAACACCCTCGTCGAGACGGTCGTCCACGACACCCCCAGGGCGCGGCCCGCGGCCGCCCACGCCGGATCCACCCCGGTCGCCCTGGCGAGCCCTGACGACGCGACCGACGACGTCCGCCGGCCCATCGGCATCGGCGAGCTGGACCGCGTCCTCGGCGGCGGCCTGGTCGCCGGATCCGTGGTCCTGCTCGGTGGGGAGCCGGGGATCGGCAAGTCGACGCTGCTGCTGCAGGTGGCCGCCGGGGTCGCCACGGGTGCGGGCCCGCGGGTGCCGCCCGCCACGGTGCTCTACGCGACGGGAGAGGAATCGGTCCGCCAGGTCCGGCTGCGCGCGACCCGGCTCGGGCTCGCGCACGGACCGATCGGCGACGCAATACGCGTCGTCGCGGAGACCGGCGTGGGCCGGATCGTCGACCTCGCGCGTGCCGAGCGGCCCGGGCTGCTCGTCGTGGATTCCGTCCAGACCGTGGCGTCGGAGGAGCTCGACGGACCGCCCGGCAGCGTCGGCCAGGTCCGGGAGGCGACGCTCCGGTTGATGGAGCTCGCAAAGTCGGACGGGCTCCCCGTGGTGCTCGTCGGGCACGTGACCAAGGACGGCACGCTCGCCGGCCCGAAGACCCTCGAGCACCTGGTGGACGTCGTCCTCTCGGTCGAGGGCGACCGGACCGGCGGCCTGCGCCTGCTGCGCGCGGCCAAGAACCGCTACGGCTCGACCGAGGAGGTGGGGGTCTTCGAGATGGGGGACCGGGGCCTCCTGGAGGTCTCGGATCCGGCCCGGGCCTTCCTGGCCGAGCACGACGCACCCGCGCCCGGGAGCGTGGTCGCACCGGTGCTGGAGGGATCGCGCCCGCTGCTCGTCGAGGTCCAGGCGCTGGTGGCGCCGACCGGGGCGCCGAGCCCCCGCCGCACGGCCTCGGGCATCGACCCGAACAGGCTCGCGCTCCTCGTCGCCGTGCTCGGCCGGCGGGCCGGGATCGGCCTGTCCGGTCACGACGTGTACGCGAACCTGGCGGGCGGCCTCTCGGTGTCGGAGCCCGGGCTGGACCTCCCGCTCGCGCTCGCGCTCGCGTCATCGCTCCGGGATCGGCCGCTCGTTCCCGGGACGGTCGCGATCGGGGAGGTCGGACTCCTCGGTGAGCTGCGGACCGTGGGCGGGCTCGAGCGCCGGCTGCGGGAGGCCGCCCGCCTCGGGTTCACGCGCGCGATCGTGCCGCGTTCCGGCCGCGGCGCGCCGGCCGCTCCCGTGGGCCTCGAGCTCGTCATCGTCGGCTCGCTCGCCGAGGCCATCCGGGCGGCGCTCACCGAGCCCGCCGGCGCCGCCTCGCACCGATCGTGACCGCCGCGGGACGCCGCCCACGCGGCGCACCCGGCGTGGCCCCGGCGCGGAGCGGCCCAGCGTGCGTGCGTGCTAGGCTCGGAACTCCTGCGCCCGGTGCACCGACGGCCGCATGGCGTACCGATCGAGGAGAGGCGTGATTCGGACGATCCGGGTCCTGGGGGCCGCGCTCGGGGCCTTCATCGGCCTCGGGCTCGCCTCCGCCGGCACCGGCATGTTCACCGGCATTACCTACGGCGGGTTCTTCCTCGCCGTCTGGACGATCGCCTGGATGATCGTCGGGTTCGCGCTGCTCCCGTATCTCACGGTCGTCCCCGCCGGCTGGCTCATCCGCCAGGTGCAGGAGCTGTCCACCGCGGAGTTCGTGGCGGCGGTGATCGGCCTGTTCGTGGGCCTCCTGTTCGGGCTGCTGCTGGGCCTCCCGCTCGCCCAGATCGAGGGTCCCCTCGGCACCTGGCTGCCCCTCGGGATCTCGCTGTTCCTCGGCCTCGGGATGATGGGCCTGACCGTGGCCAAGCGGTTCGACCTCATCGCCGCGGCGGAGGGCGCCGGCCTGGTCCGGCGGCCCGGCGAGGAGAAGGCGAGCGCCGAGGGCGAGCCCCGGATCGTCGTCGACACCAGCGTCCTCATCGACGGCAGGATCGCGGAGATCGTCGAGTCGGGCTTCATCTACGGGACGCTGATCGTGCCCCGGTTCGTGCTGGAGGAGCTCCAGCACATCGCCGATTCGTCGGACACACTCCGCCGCAACCGCGGCCGGCGCGGGCTGGAGATCCTCAACCGGATGCAGCGCGACCCGCACACCCCCGTCGAGGTCGTCGACGACGAGGCGCCCGGCGTGGCCGAGGTGGACGCGAAGCTCGTCGAGCTGGCCAAGCGACGCAGCCGCGTCGTGCTGACCAACGACTTCAACCTCAATCGGGTCGCCGAGCTCCAGGGCGTCCGGGTGATGAACATCAACTCGCTCGCGAACGCGGTGAAGCCCGCCGTCCTGCCCGGCGAGGACCTGCGGGTCAAGGTCATCCAGGAAGGCAAGGAGTCCGGCCAGGGGGTCGGCTTCCTGGACGACGGCACGATGATCGTGGTCGAGGGGGGCGCCCGCCTGATCGATCGCGAGCTTGACGTCACCGTCACCCGCGTTCTGCAGACGGTGGCGGGGCGGATGATCTTCGCCCAGCCGCACCTCGACTGAGGTGGTGACCGGGACCGGCGGGCGCGCGATGGCGGACGTCGTGGTGGTCGCCGCCGGCTCGTCCCGGCGCATGGGCGGCACCGACAAGCTCCTGGCCCAGGTCGCCGGCCGGCCGCTTCTTGCCTGGACCCTGGGGGCCCTCGCCGCGTCGCCCGTCGTGGGGCGCCTCGTCCTGGTGGCGGCGCCGGATCGCGTGGACGCCCTCGCCTCGGCCTCCTGGCTGCCCGCCGCCGTCGACGCCGTGGTGGCCGGTGGTGCCACCCGCCAGGTCTCGGTCGCGGCGGGTGTCCGGCACCTGGACGACGTCGACCCGACCGGAGGCGACCGCCCGGTCCTGATCCACGACGGGGCGCGCCCGCTCGTCTCGACGGCGCTCGTGGAGGCCGTGGCCGCGACGGTCATCCGCCACGGCGCAGCGATCCCCGTGGTGCCGGTGACCGAGACCCTCAAGCGGGTGGGGGATGGCATGGTGCACGAGACGGTGGACCGCTCGGTGCTCGCCGCGGCCCAGACGCCGCAGGGCGCCCGGCGGGGCCTGCTGCTCGACGCCTGGGCGCTGTTCCCGCCGGAGGGACCCCGGGAGTTCACGGACGAGGCGGCGCTGCTCGAGGCCTGTAACATCCCGGTCCATGCGATCCCCGGCGAACCCGCGAACCTCAAGGTGACGCAGCCCGACGACCTGCGCCTGGTCGAGCAGGCGCTGGCGCCCGCCCTCGGCGCCGTCCTGTCGCGCACGGGCTTCGGCCACGACAGCCACCCCTTCGGCCCGGGATCTCCCCTCCGGCTGTGCGGGGTGGAGATCGCAGGTGCCCCGAGGCTGCACGGCCACTCCGACGGGGACGTGGCGCTCCACGCCGTGGCGGACGCGTTGCTTGGCGCCGCCGGCCTGGGCGACCTCGGACGGCTGTTCCCCGCCGACGCCCGGACACCGCGCGGCATCGCGAGCGACGCGCTCCTCCGGGAGGTCGTGACCCGGCTGGCCTCGGCCGGCCTCCGCCCGGCGTCCGCGGACGTTACGATCATCGGGGCCCGGCCGCGGCTCGGGGCTCGGCTCGACGCGATGCGCACCGCGGTCGCCGCGCTGCTCGGCCTCGAGGAGTGGGCCGTCAACGTCAAGGCGTCCACCGGCAACCTGGCCGGGGACGAGGGCGCCGGGCGCTCGATCTCGGCGCATGCCGTGGCAACCGTGCGAGGTTGGGGATGACGATCAGCCTGCGGGACACCCTCTCGGGTGCGGTCCGCCCGCTCGAGCCGATCGAGCCGGGCCACGTCCGTATCTACAGCTGCGGACCGACGGTGTACGGGCCCTCCCATATCGGCAACTTCCGCTCGTTCCTGTTCGCGGACCTCCTGGTCCGCTATCTGCGCTACCGCGGCCTGCGCGTGACCTGGGCGATGAACATCACCGACGTCGACGACAAGATCATCCGTGGCGCCGCGGCCGAGGGGATCTCGACGGCCGACCTGGCGGACCGGTACGCGGAGAGGTTCCTCGCCGACGCGGACTCCCTGGGCATGACGCGCCCGGACGTCCTGCCCCGGGCGACGCAGCACATCCCGCAGATCGCCGAGCTCGTCGGTACGTTGCTCGAGAAGGGGCATGCCTACCGGACCGACGACGGGTCGATCTTCTTCCGGATCGCCTCGTGGCCGGCCTACGGGCGGCTGGCGCGCCTTGACCCGGACGCAATGCGGGTGGGGGAGCGGGTCGAGGCGGACGAGTACGGCAAGGACGATGTCCGGGACTTCGCGCTGTGGAAGGGCCCCAAGCCCGGCGAGCCGTCCTGGGACACGCCCATCGGCCCGGGACGGCCCGGCTGGCACATCGAGTGCTCCGCGATGAGCATGGCCCACCTCGGGCCCTCGTTCGACATCCACACCGGGGGCGTGGACCTCGTCTTTCCCCACCACGAGGACGAGATCGCCCAATGCGAGGCCGCGACCGGACGGCCGTTCGTCCGCACCTGGCTCCATTGCGCCCACCTGCGGCTGAGCGGCGAGAAGATGGCGCGGTCGGTCGGCAACATCGCCCTGGTCACGGACCTGGTGGCGGCCGGGGTCTCCCCACGCGCCATCCGCTACGCGCTGGTCGCGGTCCATTACCGCGCGCCGCTCAACTGGTCGGACAATTCGCTGCCGGCGGCCGCGGCCGCGGTTGAGCGCCTCGACGCCCTGCTTGCCGCGCTCGCCGCCTATCGCGAGGATCGCGCCGACGACCCCGGCCTGCCGGCCGCGCTGGACGCGGTCCGGGCAGCATTCGAGGCGGGGCTCGACGACGACCTCAACGTCTCCGAGGCGCTGGCGGCGCTGTTCGATGGGGTCCGCGACTTGAACCGGAGGCTGGACGCGCGGGCATTGTCCACGGCCGACGCGGGGCGGGCCGCCGCGTTCGTCCGCGATCTCGACGCCGTGCTGGGCATCGCGGCGCCGGCCGCCGCGGCGCTGGATCCCGACCTGCAGGCGATGCTGGACGCACGAGCCTCGGTCCGCGCCGCGCGCGACTGGGCGGCCGCGGACCGCCTGCGCGATGAGCTCCTCGCCCGTGGGGTGGCCGTCGAGGACACGCGCGACGGACAGCGCTGGAGACTGGTGGCGACGACGAATGCCTGACGACGGCCGCCCCCGCGGCGACGGCCGGCCCGGCGGGCCGCGCCGGCAGGACAGGGCCGGGTGGTCCCGGCGGGCAGGACAGGCCGGGTGGGCCTGGGGGCCCCGGCGGGCAGCGGCCTCCCGGCCAGGGGAACGAACCCCGTCCCGGGGACGGTCACAGGTCGAGTGGCCCGGTCCGGCCCGGTGGTCCCGTCCGTCACGGTGGGCCCGTCCGACCCGGCGGTCCCGTTCGGCACGCTGGTTTCCGCACGTCCCGCCCGGGCTTTCGCGCGCCAGGCCCCGGGTTCCCTGCCGTTCGCCGTCCGATCCCGGCTTCGACCCATCCGGCGCCGGGGTTGGTCCGTCCAGCGCCGGGGGTGGCCCGCGTGACGTCCAGGGACGGCGGGACCAGTGGGGCGGCGATCGGGGCCGGCACCATCCCGACGACCGGGGCTCGCGGGGCGGGCACGACGCATCCCGGCAGGGGTCCGGCTTCAGCGGCGGGCAAGGCGCATACCCCCGGCCACGCCACGAGGATGGTCATCGGGAGGGTGACACCGGAGGCCGGTCGACGCGACCCAGGAGCGCGGGTCACCCCGTCGGTTCCGGTGATCGCGATCGGGGGCTCCGAGCCGGCGGCCCTTCCGCCCGCCCGTCCGGCCCGCGTCCGCCCGGACTGCGTCAGTCTGGCCCGCGCCCGTCGGGGCCGCGCCCGTCCGGGCCGCGCCCGTGGGAGAGTGGATCCGGCGACCGCCAGCACCGGCCGTGGCAGGTCCGTGTCGAGGATCGGCCGGTCCAGCACCACGATGACCGCGGCGGCTCCGCCGCGACGCAGCGCCAATGGCAGGACCGTGGCGCTCCACCCCGGCCCACGCGGCCGTGGGATGACGATGGCCCGGCACAACGCTCCGGGTCCCGAGAGTGGGAGGACCGTGGCCCGGTACCGCGTCCAGGGCCCGACACCACGCACGCCGACCGGGACGCGTCGTTCGACGCGGAGTCGCGGCCGGCCGGGTCCGCCCCGCTGCCCTGGTCCGGCCCCGCCCCGCGCCCGGGCCGCCCGGCACCCTACGGCACGCGACCCGGTCGACCCACTCGACCCGCGCCCGGCCCACGTCGCCCCGACCGCGACTATCGCCCCGACCCCGGGTACCGCCCCGACCCGCGGTACCGCCCGGACCACGCACGCCGACCCGACTCGATCCTGGATCCGGCGGTCGCCCTTGCCGAGGACGAGGAGCTGGTCGCCGGCCGGCGTCCCGTCGAGGAGGCCTTCGTCGCTCGCCGGGAGGCGAAGCGGCTGATCGTCGTGCCGCAGCGCCGCATGGCCCTGGAGAAGATCGTCCTCCATGCGCTCAACCTGCGGATCCCCGTGGTCGAGGTCGAGGGCGGGACCCTGACGGCGGTCGCGGGCTTCGACGGGCACCAGGGGATCGCCCTCGTGGTCGCGCCCCGCCGCTGGGCAGCGCCCGACGACATCCTCGCCCACGCGGCGGAGCGTGGCGAGCCGCCGCTCGTCCTCGTGCTGGACTCGCTGGAGGATCCGCAGAACGTCGGGACCCTGCTGCGAACCGCCGAGGCCTCGGGGGTCCATGGTGCGATCTTCCCGACCCGCCGCCAGGCGCCCCTCACGCCGGCGGCCGTCAAGGCGTCCGCGGGTGCGGTCGAGCACCTGCGCCTCTCCCCGGTCGACGACCTGCCCGGCGCATTGGCGGATCTCCATGCCCGCGGGCCTGCGGATCGTGGGGGCGGATGGCGACGCGTCGCTGACGGCGCGTGAGGCCGACCTGCGCGGCCCGGTGGCGATCGTCGTGGGCAGCGAAGGCCGCGGGCTCGGTCCGGCCGTCCGGCGGCGGTGCGACCTCCTCGTGCGCATCCCCATGCACGGCCACATCGAGTCGCTCAACGCCGCGGTCGCCGGCTCGATCCTGCTGTACGAAGCCGCGGCGCAGCGGCGCCTCGCCGAGATGCCACCGCGCGCCGGCGGGGAGGCGGGATCCGTCACCCGGACGGAGCCCGATGAGGCCGAGCCCACGACGAGCCGCGCCCGACGACGACGCCCGCGACGAGACCGGCCGCGCCCGACGAGGCCGCCCGCGACGAGACCGCGCCCGTAGCCGCGCCCGACGAGATCCGCGCCCGACGAAGCCGCCCGCGACGAGCCGCCCGCGACGCGGCCGCGCCCGTAGCCGCGCCCGACGAAGCCGCCCGCGACGAGACGGCGCCCGTAGCCACGCCCGACGAAGCCGCGCCCGACGAGACCTCGCCCGTCGGGCAGGACGCCTCCCAACCGACGGGCGGCCGCCCCGCGGCGCGTCGTGCCAGGGCCGTCCGGCCGGGCCACGCCGAGCCCGCCCCGGAGCCCGGGTCCGGCGACCCGGGCCATGACGACGACCTGCTGCCGGGCGGCCCCGCTGTCGAGCCGGTGGCGGCCCCGGATGACCTTCCCGGAGGGGTCCGGAAAGGCCCCGACGAGGGCCCCGACGAGGTTTGACGCATCCGTCGGCGGGCCGTATCATTCCCCGGCTCGCGGAGTCCTACTCTTGTTTGACGCTGCGCGCGTGCCGACGTAGCTCAATTGGTAGAGCAGCGGTTTTGTAAACCGCCGGTTCCGGGTTCGAGTCCCGTCGTCGGCTCCAACAGGCACGAATGCGTCAACGGCGCGGACCGGATCGATCGGCACCGCTCCCGCGGGCCCAGATAGCTCAGCTGGCAGAGCACATCCTTGGTAAGGATGAGGTCACGGGTTCGAATCCCGTTCTGGGCTCCATATCTCGGTTAGTCCTCGATCCGTGACCGGCGGCCCGTGCCGCCCAAGCAGGGGAGTGAGAAGGGTCCTGTGGCCAAGAAGAAGTTCGAGCGCACGAAGCCGCACGTCAACGTCGGCACGATCGGCCACATCGACCACGGCAAGACGACGCTCACGGCCGCGATCACGAAGTACCTCGCCCTCAAGGGCGGCGCGGAGTTCCGCGCCTTCGACTCGATCGACAACGCCCCCGAGGAGCGCGAGCGGGGCATCACCATCGCGATCGCCCACGTCGAGTACCAGACCGCGAACCGCCACTACGCGCACGTCGACTGCCCCGGGCACGCCGACTACATCAAGAACATGATCACCGGCGCCGCCCAGATGGACGGCGCGATCCTGGTCGTCGCCGCCACCGACGGCCCGATGCCCCAGACCCGCGAGCACATCCTCCTGGCCCGCCAGGTCGAGGTGCCCTACATGGTCGTGTTCCTCAACAAGTGCGACGCGGTCGACGACCCCGAGCTGCTCGACCTCGTCGAGCTCGAGGTCCGCGAGCTGCTGACCAAGAACCACTTCCCGGGCGACGACGTCCCGGTCATCCGCGGCTCCGCGCTCAAGGCGCTCGAGGCCTCCGACAACCCCGACGACCCGGCCTACGCCTGCATCCAGGAGCTGATGGACGCGGTCGACTCCTACATCCCCAACCCCGAGCGCCCCGTCGACAAGCCGTTCCTGATGCCCTGCGAGGACGTGTTCGGCATCAAGGGCCGGGGCACCGTCGCCACCGGGCGCATCGAGCGGGGCGTGATCAAGGTCTCCGAGGAGGTCGAGATCGTGGGCGTCCGGGCCACCCGCAAGGTGGTCGTGACCGGGGTCGAGATGTTCAAGAAGCTGCTCGAGCAGGGCCAGGCGGGCGACAACGTCGGCCTCCTGCTGCGGGGCATCGAGCGCGACGACATCGAGCGCGGCCAGGTCCTGGCCAAGCCCGGCTCGGTCACCCCCCACACCAACTTCATCGCCCGCGTCTACGTCCTGACCAAGGAGGAGGGCGGCCGCCACACCCCGTTCTACAACGGGTACCGGCCCCAGTTCTACCTGCGCACGACCGACGTCACGGGCGCCATCGGCCTCCCCGACGGGGCCGAGATGATCATGCCCGGCGACAACGTCGACATGACCGTCGAGCTGATCACCCCGATCGCGCTCGAAGTCGGCCAGCGGTTCGCGATCCGCGAGGGCGGTCGCACCGTCGGCGCCGGCGCGATCACCAGCATCATCGCGTAGCGAGACAGATACATGGCCAGAGTTGACGCGCGTCCGGTGATCCAGCTTGCCTGCACCGAGTGCAAGACGCGGAACTACACCACGCGCAAGAACAAGAAGAACGATCCCAGCCGGATCGAGCTGCAGAAGTACTGTCCCCGGGAGCGGCGCCATACGCTGCACCGGGAGGCAAAGTAGGTCCAGGTCGGCATCCGCAGGGGCGTAGCTCAATTGGCAGAGCACCGGTCTCCAAAACCGGTTGTTGTAGGTTCGAGTCCTATCGCCCCTGCCACCTCCTCTAGTCCGCTGAAAAGGCACCCGTGAAGCGATTTCGCCAGTTCATCAAGGAATCGTGGTCCGAGCTCAAGAAGGTCTCGTGGCCCAACCGCCTCCAGGTCCGGAACCTGACGGTCCTCGTGTTCTTCGTGTCCTTCGTCGTCGGCCTGTACATCACCATCGCCGACACGTTCTTCACCGAGCTGATCCGGGCCTTCGCGGGGGCGGTCGGGTGACCGAGCAGCTGACGGCCACGCGGACGCCCGAGAAGCGCTGGTACGTGATCCACACGTACTCGGGCTACGAGAACAAGGTCAAGGCGAACCTCGAGCACCGCATCGAGTCGATGGGCATGGAGGACAAGATCTTCCAGGTGCTCGTCCCGATGGAGGACGAGATCGAGATCCGCCAGGGCCAGCGACACACCGTGCAGAGGAAGGTCTATCCGGGCTACGTGCTCGTGGAGATGATCCTCGACCCCGAGTCCTGGTTCGTCGTCCGCAACACGCCGGGCGTCACCAGCTTCGTCGGCAGCGGCAACATCCCCGGGATGCGCAGCGAGCCGATCCCGCTGGACGAGACCGAGGTCAAGCAGATCCTCCGGCACATGGGCGTCGAGACGCCGAAGTACCGGGTCGCGTTCACGAAGGGCCAGAGCGTGCGTGTCACGGACGGGCCGTTCGCGGAATTCATCGGGACCGTGGACGAGGTCAACCCTGAGCGCAACAAGCTGAAGGTCCTCGTGAGCATCTTCGGCCGGGAGACGCCGGTCGAGCTCGACTTCCTCCAGGTCGAGAAGCTGTAACGAGGCAGGGAGCGAGCACACGTGGCCAAGAAGATCCGAATCGTCCTGACGCTGCAGCTGCCGGCCGGCAAGGCGACACCCGCCCCGCCCGTCGGCACCGCGCTGGGGCCGCACGGCATCAACATCGTCGAGTTCACCAAGGCGTACAACGAGCGGACCGCCGACAAGGCGGGCCAGGTCATCCCGGCCCAGATCACGGTCTTCGAGGATCGCTCGTTCACGTTCATCCTCAAGACCCCGCCGGCGCCCGACCTCCTCCGGAAGGCCGCCGGGATCACCGCCGGGTCCGCGACCCCGAAGCGCGCGGTGGCCGGACGCGTGACCCGCGACCAGGTCCGCCAGATCGCCGAGCAGAAGATGCCCGACCTCAACGCGAACGACATCGAGGCCGGCATGAAGGTCATCGAGGGAACCGCCCGGAGCATGGGCATCGAGGTCGTCGGCTAGAGCCGGCGGCGCGCGCGGGAGGGACCCCGTCCCGCGAGCGAACCACCAGGGGCAGGTCCGCGAGACCGAAGGAGCACGCACATGGCCGAGCACGGGAAGCGCTACCAGGACGCCGCGAAGCTCGTCGACCGCACCCGGGTCTACCCCGTGTCGGAGGCGGTCGCCGTCGCGAAGCAGACCTCCAACGTCAAGTTCGACGCATCCGTCGAGGCGCACCTGCGCCTGGGCGTCGACCCCCGCCACGCCGACCAGATGGTCCGCGGCACGGTCGTCCTGCCGCACGGCACGGGCAAGGTCGTCCGCGTCGCCGTCTTCGCCCAGGGCGAGAAGGCCCTCGAGGCGCTCCGCGCCGGTGCGGACGAGGTCGGCGCCGAGGACCTGGTCAAGAAGATCGAGGCAGGCTGGCTCGAGTTCGACGTCGCCCTCGCGGCGCCGGACGTCATGGGCATGGTCGGCAAGCTGGGACGGATCCTCGGCCGGCGCGGCCTGATGCCGAACCCGAAGTCGGGCACCATCACGTTCGACCTCGAGCGCGCGATCAAGGAGGTCAAGGCCGGCCGCGTCGAGTTCAAGGTCGACAAGGGCGCCATCATCCACGTCCCCGTCGGCAAGGCGAGCTTCAGCGAAGATCAGCTGGTCGAGAACCTGGCCTCCCTCGTGGATGCGGTCAACCGCGCCAAGCCCAGCGGCGCGAAGGGCCAGTACCTGCGGACCCTGACCATCGCCACCACGATGGGCCCGGGTCTCCGGGTCGACATCCCGGGCGTCCTCGCCGCCGCCCAGGGATAGGCGCTATCATCGGCCGCCGGTGATCCGGCCCATTCGCGGCGTTGGCCGCTGCGGGCGCCCGCTCACGCACCACCACGTGCGCTCGCGGTACGTCCTCGCGGCCGCCTTGCGCCTGGACCGGCTGACCGACGGCACACAGTAGAAGACGGAACAAAGCCGCAGACAGCCTGCGCCCCATAACGCCGATCGCCCGCAAGGACGACCCGACGCCCAGGGCTTGATCCGCCGGACCGGACCGACCGCCACCCGACAGGGTGACGACCGGGGACGACGGCGAGCACGCCGAGGCAGTGGCCATCGCCCCACCTCCCGGTGGGTCGCGCCCCCTGCACCGTGGCCCGTCGCAGGGGTTCAACCCGGCATCGCCGGGGCGCACCCACCGCCGCGCGCCGGCAGCGCGCTGGAGCAACGGAGGTCAAGGAGGCTCGATGCCGACCGAGGCCAAGCGAGAGACGATCGAGGACCTGCGCGCCCAGCTGGACGCCAGCCACACCATGATCACCTCTGAGTACCGCGGCCTCAAGGTGAAGGAGATCAGCGAGATCCGGCGCGCCCTGCGCAAGCAGAACGTGAGCTACCGGGTCGTCAAGAACCGCCTCATGCGGATCGCGGCCAAGGACAATGCGTCCGCCGCCGCGCTCTCGCCGCTCCTCGTGGGTCCGACGGCCATCGCCTTCGGCACCGACGAATCGGCGACCGCCAGGGCGGTCCTGGATGCCGTCCGCCCGTACGCCAGGATCGTGAAGATCACCGGCGGCGTGCTGGGTTCGACGGCGATCAACGCCGAGAGCGTCGACCAGGCTCGCAACCCTGCCTTCCCGCGAGGTGCTCCTCGCCGAAGCGCTGGGTGCGATCACTGCGCCGCTGTCCATGACCGCAGGACTGTTCGACGCCCCCGGGCGCGACGTCGTCGGCCTTGTCCAGGCGCTGATCGACAAGCGCGGCGAAGCCGCGGCCTGACCCTCACCTCGAGACCACCCGCGCCCCACGGGGCGCCTCACCACCAGGAGACACGATCCCCATGGCCAAGCTGACCGTCGACCAGCTGCTCGAGGCCTTCGAGCAGATGACCGTCCTCGAGCTTTCCGAGTTCAAGAAGTCCTTCGAGGACCGCTTCGGCGTCACCGCCGCCGCCCCGGTCGCCGCCGCGGGCGCAGCGCCCGCCGCCGCCGCTGCCGCGCCGGTCGAGGTGGAGGAGCAGACCGAGTTCACCGCGACCCTGACCGAGATCGGGCCCAACAAGATCCCGGTCATCAAGGTCGTCCGCGAGCTGACCGGCCTCGGCCTCAAGGAGGCCAAGGACCTCGTCGACGCCTTCCCGAAGGCAGTCAAGGAGGGCGTCACCAAGGACGAGGCCGAGAAGATCAAGGCCGCCCTCGAGGACCAGGGCGCCAAGGTCGAGATCAAGTAGGCGGTGCCGGGCCGGCCCTGCCGGCCCTCGCGAGACCGCCCGGACGGGCGGCGGCCTCCGGGTCGCCGCCTTGTCTGTCGTGCCATGCCCTCGCGGGAAGTGGTTGACAACAGATCTGAACGCGGTATCCTACTCCTTCTGTGAGCGCGGCCGTCCCCCCTTCTTCCCACTCCGTCAAGGAGCCGTCTTTCATGCTGTCCGTCTCGTCGCGACCCCTCGCCCAAACGCCTTCCGGCCGTCTGTCCTACGCCAGGATCGCCGAGGTTCGCGACGGGGTCAGCGTCGACAAGTTCGAAGTCCCGAACCTCATCGAGCTGCAGCTCGAGTCCTTCAAGTGGTTCATCGAGAAGGGCCTGCGGGACCTGCTCGATGAGATCAGCCCCATCAAGGACTTCACCCAGAAGGTGATGGAGCTCCAGTTCCTGGACTACGAGTTCGGGACGCCGAAGTACTCCGAGGAGGAGTGCCGGACGAAGGACCTCACGTACAGCCGGCCGCTCTACGTGAACGTGGAGCTCCTGATCAAGGAGACCGGCGAGATCCAGCGCCAGCGCGTCTACATGGGCGACTACCCGTGGATGACGGAGATGGGCACCTTCGTGATCAACGGCGCCGAGCGCGTCGTGGTCAGCCAGCTCGTCCGCTCGCCGGGCGTGTACTACAGCGAGCTCGAGGACCCGAGCACCGGCCGGATGCTGTTCTCCGCCAAGGTGATCCCGAACCGGGGCGCGTGGCTCGAGTTCGAGACCAACAACAAGGACCAGCTGTGGGTCAAGGTCGACCGCAAGCGCAAGATCGCCGCCTCGACCCTGCTCCGCGCCGTCGGCTATGACACGAACGACGAGATCGCGGGCCTGTTCGGCTCGGTCGACGTCGACCCCGAGCACCCGTTCATCGCCAACACCCTCGACAAGGACCTCACCAAGACGCCCAACGAGGCGCTGATCGAGGTCTACAAGAAGCTGCGCCCCGGCGATCCGCCCACCCCGGACAACGCCCGCCAGCTCGTCGAGAGCCTGTTCTTCAACTTCCGCCGGTACGACCTCGGCCGGGTCGGGCGGTACAAGTTCAACAAGAAGCTGGACGGCGTTGCGGCGCGCATGGGCATCGAGCTCGCCCGCGAGCAGCGCACGATCACCCGCGAGGACATCGCCGCGATCGTCGGCCACCTGATCGAGTCCAACCGCGGCCTCCACACCAAGGACGACATCGACCACCTGGGCAACCGCCGGATCCGCGCCAACGGCGAGCTGATCCAGAACGCCTTCCGCATCGGCCTGCTGCGCATGGAGCGCGTCGTCCGGGAGCGCATGACGATCCAGGAGATCGACAAGGCGACCCCCAACGCCCTGATCAACATCCGCCCGGTCGTCGCGGCCATGAAGGAGTTCTTCGGCGGCAGCCAGCTCTCGCAGTTCATGGACCAGACGAACCCGCTGGCGGAGCTCACCTCGAAGCGGCGCCTGTCGGCCCTCGGTCCCGGCGGCCTGTCGCGCGAGCGCGCCGGGTTCGACGTCCGCGACGTGCACCACAGCCACTACGGCCGCATCTGCCCGATCGAGACCCCGGAAGGCCCGAACATCGGCCTGATCGGCTCGCTCGCGACCTACGGCCGGATCAACGCCTACGGGTTCATCGAGACGCCCTACCGCAAGGTGAAGCGCACGGTCGCCCACGACGATCCGGCACTCCTCCAGTACGAGGCGGGTGCCGACGTCGCCGGCAAGGACGGCAGGGTCATCGTCAAGCGGGGCGACAGGTTCACCCCGGAGGGGCACAAGGAGCTCGCCCGCCAGAAGGCGCTGGCGTTCCCGATCCGCCCGATCGTGACCGACGACATCGACTACCTCCCCGCCGACGAGGAGGAGGAGCACCACGTCGCCCAGGCGAACGCGGCGCTCGACGCCGAGGGCCACTTCGTCGGCGAGCGTGTGCCGTCGCGCTACCGGGACACCTTCCCCGAGGCTCGCCCGGACCAGATCGAGTACATGGACGTCAGCCCCAAGCAGGTCGTCTCGGTCGCGACGGCGCTGATCCCGTTCCTCGAGCATGACGACGCGAACCGCGCCCTCATGGGCTCGAACATGCAGCGCCAGGCGGTGCCGCTCCTCGAGCCCGTGTCGCCGATCGTGGGCACCGGCATGGAGGCCCGAGCCGCCAAGGACTCCGGCCAGGTGGTCATCGCCAAGCGCGCGGGCGTCGTGACCAGCGTCACCGCTGAGCGGATCCAGGTCGATGCCGACAGCGGCGAGCTGGACGAGTACAAGCTGCTGAAGTTCGTGCGCAGCAACCAGGGCACCTGCATCAACCAGCGCCCGATCGTCACGGTCGGGCAGCGCGTCTCCGCGGAGGACCCGATCGCGGACTCGTCCTCCACCCAGGGCGGCGAGCTCGCCCTCGGCCGGAACGTCCTCGTGGCGTTCATGAGCTGGGAGGGCGGCAACTACGAGGACGCGATCGTGATCAGCGAGCGCCTCGTGCGCGACGACCTGTTCACGAGCATCCACATCGAGAAGCACGAGATCGAGTCCCGGGACACGAAGCTCGGCCCCGAGGAGATCACGCGCGACATCCCGAACGTCGGCGAGGAGGCCCTGAAGGACCTCGACGAGGAGGGGATCGTCTACATCGGCGCGGAGGTCCGCCCCGGGGACATCCTGGTCGGCAAGATCACGCCCAAGGGCGAGACCGAGCTGACCGCGGAGGAGCGGCTCCTGCGGGCGATCTTCGGCGAGAAGGCGCGCGAGGTGAAGGACTCCTCGCTTCGGCTCCCCCACGGCGAGCGCGGCAAGGTGGTCGAGATCCGCGAGTTCCGGCGCGAGTGGAACGACGACCTTCAGCCGGGCGTCAACCGGCTGGTCCGCGTCTCGGTCGCCCAGAAGCGCAAGGTCTCGGTCGGCGACAAGATGGCCGGCCGCCACGGCAACAAGGGAGTCATCGCCAAGGTCCTGCCCCTCGAGGACATGCCCTACCTCCCGGATGGGACCCCGGTCGACATCATCCTCAACCCGCTCGGCGTGCCGAGCCGGATGAACATCGGCCAGATCCTCGAGACACACCTCGGCTGGGCGCTCGAGACCATGGGCTACAAGGCCGCGACGCCGGTCTTCGACGGCGCCACCGAGGAGGACATCCGCAAGGCGCTCATCGACGCGCGCGTCGACTGGCACGGCTACGACCACCTGCCCGAGGACGGCAAGATCGAGCTGCGCGACGGCCGCACGGGCGAGCTGTTCGACCGCAAGATCACGGTCGGGCAGATCTACATGCTCAAGCTTCACCACCTCGTGGAGGACAAGATCCACGCCCGGTCCACCGGCCCCTACAGCCTCATCACCCAGCAGCCGCTGGGTGGCAAGGCGCAGTTCGGCGGCCAGCGGTTCGGCGAGATGGAGGTGTGGGCCCTCGAGGCCTACGGCGCCGCCAACATCCTCCAGGAGCTGCTCACCGTCAAATCGGACGATGTCCTCGGACGCGTCCAGACCTACGAAGCCATCGTCAAGGGCGAGGAGATCCAGCCGCCGCGGGTCCCCGAGTCCTTCAAGGTCCTCATCAAGGAGCTGCGGAGCCTCGGGCTCAACGCGGAGATCCTCGACCAGAACGACGAGGAGATCCCCCTGGCGGAGGACGATGCCTCCGGCTACCTGCTCCCTGATCTCGGCGGGATCAACCTCGCCGGGTTCGAGGACTGACACCACCCGTAAACCACGTTCGGAGGGGGACCGGCGTCCGGCCGGCCCGGTCCCAGCTCGCCTGAACCGGAAGATCGCGCCGCCAGGGCCGCGGCGGCGCGGAGGAGACCGATGCTCGAGGTCAACAACTTCTCGGCGATCCGCATCTCGCTTGCCAGCCCGGACCAGATCCGGGAGTGGTCGAAGGGAGAGGTGACGAAGCCCGAGACCATCAACTACCGGACGCTCAAGCCCGAGAAGGATGGGCTCTTCGACGAGCGCATCTTCGGTCCCACCCGGGACTGGGAGTGCTACTGCGGGAAGTACAAGCGCATCCGGTACAAGGGCATCATCTGCGACAAGTGCGGCGTCGAGGTCACGCGCTCGAAGGTCCGCCGTGAGCGCATGGGCCACATCCAGCTGGCCAGCCCCGTCAGCCACATCTGGTACTTCAAGGGCACCCCGAGCCGGCTCGGCATCCTGCTCGACATCACCCCCCGCAACCTCGAGCGGATCCTCTACTTCGCCCTGTACATCGTCACCCACGTGGACGAGGAGGCCCGTCAGCGCGCCCTGAAGGCGCTCGACGAGCAGTCCGAGGGCCGCGGCGGTGCCGGCGGCGAGCGGCTGGTCGAGCTCGAGGCCTCGCTCAAGGCCGACATCAAGCGCCAGTCCGACGAGCTCCGGGCCGTCCTCGCGACGACCCGGGCCGAGCTCGAGGCGGCCCGAACGCGCGACACGGACGAGGCGACCACGAGGGCACAGGAGGTCCAGGCCGCCCTGGCGACCCTGGGCGCCGCGGTCGCCGAGGAGACGATCGCGTTCGTCCCCACGGGCGAGGTCGTGGTCGCCGCGGGCGAGAAGGGCGGCAAGGCCGCGCTCGCCAGGCTCCAGAAGATCGTCGCCGCCGAGACCGACCGGATCTCGGAGGCCGCCGAGCAGCGCGCCCTCGACGAGGAGCGCGGCACCGAGCAGAAGGTCGACGACCTCAGGTCCGCGATGGACGAGACGCTGCGTGCCGAGCGCGAGAAGCTCGCCTCCGAGGCCCAGGGCCAGAAGGAGGAGCTCCGCCGCTCCCGCGACGAGATCGAGTCGCTCAAGCCCCTGATGACGATCGGCGAGATGGAGTTCCGCCAGCTCGACGAGAAGTACGGCTCCGGTGCCCGCACCGGCCGCATCTTCTGGGCCGGGATGGGCGCCGAGGCCGTCCGCGACATCATCGTCCGGATGGACCTCGAGGAGCTCTCGCGCGCCCTCCACGCGGAGGTCCGGACGAGCTCCGGGCAGCGCCGCAAGAAGGCCATCAAGCGGCTCCGCCTCATCGAGGCGTTCCGCCGGTCCGGCAACCGGCCCGAGTGGATGATCCTGTCCGTCCTGCCGGTCATCCCGCCCGACCTGCGCCCGATGGTCCAGCTCGACGGCGGCCGCTTCGCGACCTCCGACCTGAACGACCTCTACCGGCGCGTCATCAACCGCAACAACCGCCTCAAGCGGCTGCTGGAGCTCGGCGCGCCCGAGATCATCATCCGCAACGAGAAGCGGATGCTCCAGGAGGCGTGCGACGCCCTGATCGACAACGGCCGCCGTGGCCGGGCGATCGCGGGCACCGGCAACCACCGCCTCAAGTCGCTCTCGGACATGCTCAAGGGCAAGCAGGGCCGGTTCCGCCAGAACCTGCTCGGCAAGCGCGTGGACTACTCGGGCCGCTCCGTCATCGTCGTCGGGCCGGACCTCAAGCTCCACCAGTGCGGCCTGCCCAAGAAGATGGCGCTCGAGCTGTTCAAGCCGTTCGTCATGCGCCAGCTGGTCGAGAAGGGTTTCGCCCACAACATCAAGAGCGCCAAGCGCATCGTCGAGCGCGTCCGCCCCGAGGTGTGGGACGTCCTCGAAGAGGTCATCAAGGACCATCCGGTCCTGCTGAACCGCGCGCCCACGCTGCACCGCCTCGGCATCCAGGCATTCATGCCGGTGCTCGTCGAGGGGTCGGCGATCCAGATCCACCCGCTCGTCTGCACAGCCTTCAACGCCGACTTCGACGGCGACCAGATGGCGGTCCACGTGCCGCTGTCCACGGCCGCGCAGGAAGAGGCGCGGGTGATGATGCTCTCGACGGCCAACCTGCTCTCGCCCGCCGATGGCTCGCCGGTCGTGGCGCCCACGCAGGACATGGTCCTCGGCTGCTACTACCTCACGATGGACGAGCAGATCGTCTCCGATCGGCCCGTCCAGGCGTTCGCCACCGAGGACGACGCGATCACCGCGTACGAGCTTGGCGCGCGCGGGCTCGATATCGCCAGCGAGATCTTCAGCGTGCGCGAGGAGGGCGACACCTCGCCCGTCCACCACGCCAGCACCAAGCTGCTCCTCCACGAGCCGGTCGACGTCGTCGTCCGGGCCTGGGATGCCGACTCGGTCAGCCTGGTCGACGCCTACATCCGCACGACGGTCGGCCGGGTCCTGTTCAACCGGATCCTCCCGGAGCCCATGCGCTTCGTCAACAGCGCCATGAAGCGCGCCGACCTCAAGCGCCTCGTGGACCGCTGCTACCGGGACCTCGGGCCGGTGGAGACCGCCCACCTGGTGGACGGCATCAAGGCCATCGGCTTCAAGTTCGCCACCCGCGGCGGCATGACGATCGGCCTCTGGGACATCGTCGTGCCGGTCTCCAAGCCCGCGCAGATGCTCCAGGCGGACGAGGACGTCGCCAAGATCGACAAGCAGTTCCAGCGCGGCCTCATCACCGAGGACGAGCGCTACGAGCAGGTCGTCGAGCTCTGGCAGCGGGTCACCAAGGTCGTCTCGGACCAGATGATGGAGGCGCTGGGCGAGGAGAACCCCGTCCGGATGATGACCGACTCCGGTGCCCGCGGCAACAAGGGCAACATCGGCCAGCTGGGCGCGATGCGCGGCCTGATGGCCGACCCGTCGGGCCGGATCATCGACGTGCCCGTGCGGAGCAACTTCCGCGAGGGCATGACCGTCCTCGAGTACTTCATCAGCACCCACGGCGCCCGCAAGGGCCTCGCGGACACCGCCCTCCGGACCGCCGACTCCGGGTACCTGACCCGGCGCCTCGTGGACGTGGCGCAGGACGTCATCACCCGCGAGGACGACTGCGGCACGGAGGAGGGGAGCTGGATCATCCGCGCCGAGTCCGCGGACGAGCCCGAGGCGTTCCAGCGCAGGCTGGTCGGCCGGCTCGCGGCAACCGACCTGGTGGACCCCGGCGCGAAGGTGGCCAAGGGTGCCGCCGCGCCCGTCATCGTCGAGCGCAACACGATGCTGACCGAGGAGCTCGCGAAGGCGATCGACGCGGCCGGCATCGACGAGGTGCTGGTCCGGTCACCGCTCGCCTGCGAGTCGCGCGCGGGTGTGTGCCGGATGTGCTACGGCCGCAACCTGGCCACCGGCGGCATGATCGGGATCGGCGAGGCGGTCGGCATCATCGCCGCCCAGTCCATCGGCGAGCCCGGCACCCAGCTGACCATGCGGACGTTCCACACCGGCGGCGTCGCCGGCCAGGACATCACGCAGGGCCTGCCGCGCGTCGAGGAGCTGTTCGAGGCCCGGATCCCCAAGGGCAAGGCCGAGATCAGCCATATCGACGGCATCGTCGAGGTCGTCGCGAGCGAGACCGGCCGCAAGGTCAAGGTCACCAGCCGCGAGGCGTTCGACACCCCGATCGTCCTCCCCGAGGGCGCGGAGCTGCTGGCGGCCGCCGGGGATCTCGTGGAGCTCAACCAGGTCCTCGCCCGCTCGGCCTCGGCCGGGGACGTGACGGCACCGGTGAAGGGCTTCCTGGCCCGCACCGACGACGGCACGGTCGTCCGCTCCGAGGACGTCGTGGAGCGCGAGTATGCGATCCCGCACAGCGCGAAGCTCCTGGTCGAGGACGGCCAGGAGATCCGCGCCGGCGATGCCATCACGGACGGCCCGATCAACCCGCAGGAGTACCTCGACACCAGGGGCAAGGACGCGGTCCAGCGCTACCTGGTGCGGGAGGTCCAGCGGGTCTACCGGAGCCAGGGCGTCACGATCAACGACAAGCACATCGAGATCATCGTCCGCCAGATGCTCAAGAAGGTCCGGATCGACCAGCCGGGCGACTGCGAGCAGCTGCCGACCGAGCTCATCGACCGCCTCGACTTCGAGGAGGCGAACAACAAGGTCCTGTCCGAGGGCGGCGAGCCCGCCACGGCGCAGACGGTGCTCCTCGGAGTCACCAAGGCCTCCCTCAACACGTCGTCCTTCCTCGCCGCGGCCTCCTTCCAGGAGACCACCAGGGTGCTCACCGAGGCCGCCATCAACGGCGCCCGGGACCACCTGGTCGGCCTCAAGGAGAACGTGATCATCGGCAAGCTCATCCCGGCCGGGTCGGGCGCGCCGCAGAACGTGGCCGCGATCAAGGAGCGCCAGCGCCGGGCCGCCCTCGAGGCACTCGCCGGCGAGGCGCTCGAGGGTCTCGGCGAGCCGGAGTTCAACCCGTTCCTCGAGGAGGGCGGCCGGACCACCGACGACGAGACCGCGGGGCTCGCCCTGGCGGCGACCATCGCGGGAGCGGACGAGGACGAGGAGGACTTCAACCCCTTCCTCGACGGGACCCCGGCCGAGCCAGAGGCCGAGGAGGTCGCGGGCAACCCGTTCCTCGCCGACGCCTCCGAGGAGGGCTAGCCGTCAGGGCTGGCCCTCGATGCTGGCGCCTCGGCGGCACGCCATTCCGCAATCCCGGACACCCCCGGCCCCACGGCCGGGGGTGTTTGACACTCGAACGAACGCCTTGCTAAACTCCGCCTTCGTGGCCTCGAGGGGGCCCCGTTCGCCACGTGCGTCGGAACAGGCCTCGAAGAGATCCGATCGGTCCCCGGCCGGACCCCCGGCACGCGTGGACCCGCCGGACCGACCACCACCAGAAGTCACTGACAGCGAAAGGAGCCGCGTCTCCGTGCCGACCATCAGCCAGCTCGTGCGCCACGGGCGGAAGCCGAAGATCGAGAAGGTCAAGGCGCCCGCCCTGCGCAAGAACTGGAACAGCCTGCGACAGCGCCAGGTGCCGATCCCCGGCGCCCCCCAGAAGCGCGGCGTGTGCCTGCAGGTCCGGACGATGACCCCGAAGAAGCCGAACTCGGCCCTTCGGAAGATCGCGCGCGTGCGGCTCACGAACCAGATGGAGGTCACGGCCTACATCCCGGGCATCGGTCACAACCTCCAGGAGCACTCGGTGGTCCTGGTGCGCGGTGGCCGGGTGAAGGACCTCCCGTCGGTCAAGTACCACATCATCCGCGGGACGCTCGACGCCGCGGGGGTGAAGGATCGCAAGCAGGGCCGCAGCAAGTACGGGGCCAAGGTCGCCCAGGCGCCCGGGAAGAAGAAGTAGGATGCCGCGCCGTCAGTCGATCGCCCGCAAGACGAAGTACCAGGTCGAGTCCAACCGCGTCTCGGACCGCTTCCGCGCCAAGCTGATGCGGGACGGGAAGCAGACCCTGTCGGACCGCATCCTGCGCCAGGCGCTGGCCCGCGCCGAGTTCCAGGCCAAGCGCCCGGGGCTCGAGGTCCTGGAGGCCGCGCTGCGCAACGCCACCCCGATCATCGAGGTCAAGCCCCGGCGCGTCGGTGGCGCCACCTACCAGGTCCCGGTCGAGATCCGGGGCGATCGCCGGCTGTCGCTCGGCGTGCGCTGGCTCGTCCAGGCCGCCCGCAAGCGCAACGGCAAGAGCATGAGCGAGAAGCTCGCCGCGGAGTTCGTCGATGCCATGAACGGCCTCGGCGCGGCGGTGAAGCGGCGCGAGGACACCCACAAGATGGCCGAGGCCAACAAGGCCTTCAGCCACTTCAAGTGGTAGTCCCGGCCGAGAGGAGCTAGTACCAACCGTGGCACGAGCCGTTCCGCTCGCACGAACGCGGAACATCGGGATCATCGCGCATATCGACGCGGGCAAGACGACCGTCACCGAGCGGATCCTCTTCTACACGAAGAAGATCTACAAGCTCGGTGAGGTCCATGAGGGCGCGGCCACCATGGACTGGATGCCCCAGGAGCAGGAGCGCGGGATCACGATCACCGCGGCTGCCACGACCTGCTCGTGGAACGATCACCGCATCAACATTATCGATACGCCCGGGCACGTGGACTTCACGATGGAAGTCGAGCGGAGCCTGCGCGTCCTCGATGGCGCGGTGGTCGTGTTCGACGGCGTCGCGGGTGTCGAGCCCCAGTCCGAGACCGTCTGGCGCCAGGCGGACCGGTACGGCGTGCCCCGGATCTGCTTCATCAACAAGCTCGACCGGACGGGCGCCAACTTCTGGCGCGACGTGGAGATGATCCGCGACCGCCTGGGCGTCACGCCGGTGCCGATCCAGATCCCGATCGGGATCGAGGACACGTACCAGGGCGTCGTGGACCTCGTCCGGATGAAGGCCCTGATCTGGCGGGACGACCTCGGCAACACGTTCGACGAGACCGCCATCCCGGCCGAGCTGGCCGACGAGGCCGCCACCCATCGGGAGCGCCTGCTCGAGGCGGTGGCGGAGGTCGACGACGGGCTCGCCCACAAGTACCTCGAGGGCGAGGAGCTGACCGAGGCGGAGATCAAGCGCGGCATCCGGCTGGCCACCCTGCAGTACAAGTGGGTGCCGATCCTCAACGGCTCCGCCCTCAAGAACAAGGGCGTCCAGCCGATGCTCGACGCGGTGGTCGACTACCTCCCGTCGCCGCTGGACGTGCCGCCGGTCATCGGCCTGCGCCCCGGCACCGACCAGGAGATCCTCAAGACCCCGGACGACGCCGAGCCGTTCAGTGCGCTCGCGTTCAAGATCGCCGCGGACCCGTTCGTCGGCAAGCTGGCCTTCTTCCGGGTCTACTCGGGGACGCTCAAGTCCGGGTCCTACGTGCTCAACGCCACGAAGGGCAAGAAGGAGCGGATCGGCCGCATCCTCCAGATGCACGCGAACCACCGCGAAGAGATCGACATCGTGTACGCGGGCGACATCGCGGCCGCGGTCGGCCTCAAGGAGACCTTCACGGGCGACACGCTGACGGACCCGGATCACCCCGTGATCCTGGAGTCGATGACGTTCCCCGAGCCGGTGATCGAGGTCGCGATCGAGCCCAAGACCAAGGCCGACCAGGACAAGCTGGGCATCGCGCTCCAGCGCCTGGCCGAGGAGGACCCCACCTTCCGCGTCAAGACGGACGAGGAATCGGGCCAGACGCTGATCTCGGGCATGGGCGAGCTGCACCTCGACGTCCTCGTGGACCGCATGGTGCGCGAGTTCAAGGTGGCGGCGAACGTCGGCAAGCCGCAGGTCGCCTACCGCGAGACGATCCGCCGGCCCGCCCAGGGCAACGGGCGCTTCGTCCGCCAGACCGGCGGCAAGGGCCAGTACGGCCACGCCGTCATCAAGGTCGAGCCCCTGCCGAAGGGTGGTGGCTACGAGTTCGTGGACAAGATCGTGGGCGCCACGATCCCCCGCGAGTACATCAAGCCGATCGACATGGGCATCCGCGAGACGCTCGACTCGGGCATCTACGCGAGCGTGCCGATGGTCGATATCAGGGTGACGCTGATCGACGGGTCGTACCACGAGGTCGACTCGTCGGAGATGGCGTTCAAGATCGCCGGTTCCATGGCGATCAAGGACGCGGTCTCCAAGGCCAGCCCGGTCGTTCTCGAGCCGATGATGCGGGTCGAGGTGACGATGCCCGAGGAGTTCATGGGTGACGTCATCGGTGACCTCAACAGCCGGCGCGGGTTGATCGAGGGCATGGACCCCCGCGGGTCGACGCAGGTCGTCCGCAGCGCGGTCCCGCTCTCCGAGATGTTCGGGTATGCCACCGACCTCCGGTCGATGACCCAGGGTCGTGCCAGCTATTCCATGGAGCTCAGCCACTACGCCGAGGTTCCCCCGGCGCTCGCGGCCGAGCTCGTCGCCAAGTCGAAGGTCTAACAGGTCGGCTCGCCCCAGCGCGAGCGAGCAGCACGGGAGTCCAAGCGGACATGGCCAAGAAGAAGTTCGAGCGCACGAAGCCGCACGTCAACGTCGGCACGATCGGCCACATCGACCACGGCAAGACGACGCTCACGGCCGCGATCACGAAGTACCTCGCCCTCAAGGGCGGCGCGGAGTTCCGCGCCTTCGACTCGATCGACAACGCCCCCGAGGAGCGCGAGCGGGGCATCACCATCGCGATCGCCCACGTCGAGTACCAGACCGCGAACCGCCACTACGCGCACGTCGACTGCCCCGGGCACGCCGACTACATCAAGAACATGATCACCGGCGCCGCCCAGATGGACGGCGCGATCCTGGTCGTCGCCGCCACCGACGGCCCGATGCCCCAGACCCGCGAGCACATCCTCCTGGCCCGCCAGGTCGAGGTGCCCTACATGGTCGTGTTCCTCAACAAGTGCGACGCGGTCGACGACCCCGAGCTGCTCGACCTCGTCGAGCTCGAGGTCCGCGAGCTGCTGACCAAGAACCACTTCCCGGGCGACGACGTCCCGGTCATCCGCGGCTCCGCGCTCAAGGCGCTCGAGGCCTCCGACAACCCCGACGACCCGGCCTACGCCTGCATCCAGGAGCTGATGGACGCGGTCGACTCCTACATCCCCAACCCCGAGCGCCCCGTCGACAAGCCGTTCCTGATGCCCTGCGAGGACGTGTTCGGCATCAAGGGCCGGGGCACCGTCGCCACCGGGCGCATCGAGCGGGGCGTGATCAAGGTCTCCGAGGAGGTCGAGATCGTGGGCGTCCGGGCCACCCGCAAGGTGGTCGTGACCGGGGTCGAGATGTTCAAGAAGCTGCTCGAGCAGGGCCAGGCGGGCGACAACGTCGGCCTCCTGCTGCGGGGCATCGAGCGCGACGACATCGAGCGCGGCCAGGTCCTGGCCAAGCCCGGCTCGGTCACCCCCCACACCAACTTCATCGCCCGCGTCTACGTCCTGACCAAGGAGGAGGGCGGCCGCCACACCCCGTTCTACAACGGGTACCGGCCCCAGTTCTACCTGCGCACGACCGACGTCACGGGCGCCATCGGCCTCCCCGACGGGGCCGAGATGATCATGCCCGGCGACAACGTCGACATGACCGTCGAGCTGATCACCCCGATCGCGCTCGAAGTCGGCCAGCGGTTCGCGATCCGCGAGGGCGGTCGCACCGTCGGCGCCGGCGCGATCACCAGCATCATCGCGTAGCGAGACAGATATGGCGAAGCAGCGGATCAGAATCCGCCTCAAGGCCTACGACCACCGGCTGCTGGATCAGTCGGCAGCCCAGATCGTCGAGACCGCGCAGCGCACCGGCGCTGACGTCGTCGGACCGGTCCCGCTGCCGACCAGGATCGAGAAGTTCACCGTCCTGCGGTCGCCGTTCATCGACAAGGACTCCCGGGAGCAGTTCGAGATCCGCACCCACAAGCGGCTCATCGACATCCTGGATCCCTCGTCGAAGACCGTCGACGCCCTGATGCGACTCAGCCTTGCCGCTGGCGTCGACATCGAGATCAAGATGTGATGACGCGCACGCTGATCCGGGCCAGGGCCGCGTTGGCCCCTGCGCTCCTCGCTCACGCACCCACGAAGTGCGCTCGCTCCGGTGCTCCGGGCCGCCTTGCCCCGACCTCGGCTGAGCGTGCGCAGAAGGTTTGTCCATGAGCCAGCACACGATTGGCCTCATCGGCCGCAAGGTCGGCATGACACAGGTCTTCCAGCCGGACGGGACGATGGTCGCCGTCTCGGTCGTCCAGGTCACCCCCAACACCGTGACCCGGTTGCGGACGGACGAGCGGGACGGCTACACGGCCGTCCAGCTGGGTGCGGGCGAGCGCAGGAAGCTCACCCGGCCCCTCGCCGGCCAGCTGAAGAACCTGCCTCGGGTCAAGACGATCCGGGAGTTCCGGCTCGACAGCGCGGACGGCTATACGGTCGGCCAGCAGCTGACGGTCGGCGAGATCTTCGCCGAGGGCGAGCTCGTCGACGTCATCGGCATCTCGAAGGGGCAGGGCTTCGCGGGCACCGTGAAGCGCCACAACTTCTCCCGTGGCCCCAAGACCCACGGCTCCGACAACTACCGCAGGCCGGGCTCCATCGGCCCCGGCACCACGCCCGGTCGCGTCTACAAGGGCCTCAAGATGGGCGGCCACATGGGCAGCGAGCGGGTCACGATCAAGAAGCTGCGCGTCGTCCGCGTGGACTCCGAGCGGAACCTGATCCTCGTGAACGGGTCCGTCCCCGGGGCCCCCGGCGCGCTCACCTTCGTCCGGAAGGTGTGACGATGCCGCAGACCAACCTCTACGACCGCACGGGCGCGACCGTCGGGAGCGTCGACCTCAGCGAGGCGCTGTTCGCCGCGCCCGTCAACGAGGCCGTCCTCCACCAGGCGGTGGTCGCCCAGCTGGCGGGCCGCCACCTCGGCACCCACGACACCAAGACCCGCGGCGAGGTCCGTGGCGGCGGCAAGAAGCCGTACCGCCAGAAGGGCACCGGCCGCGCGCGGCAGGGCACCCGCACCGCCCCGCACTACAAGGGCGGCGGCGTCGTCTTCGGCCCGCACCCGCGCTCCTACGACCAGAAGCTGCCGAAGAAGATGCGCCGCCTGGCGCTCCGCTCGGCGCTGACCGCCAAGCTCGGCGACGACGCGATCCGCGTCGTCGACCGGTTCGGCATGGACACCGAGCCCCGGACGAAGGTGTTCGCGGGCATCCTGCAGGCGCTCGGCGCCGGGGATGGCCACGAGCGGCGCGTCCTCGTGGTCGCCCCCGCGAAGGACGAGCTGCTCCTCCGCTCCGCCGCCAACCTGCCGTCGGTGTCCGTCATCCTCGCCGACTCGCTCAACGTCGTGGACCTGCTCAACGCGGACGCCATCCTGATCGAGCAGCCGGCGCTGGCCCGGATGGACGAGGTGTACGCGTGAGCGCGCTGACAGCCGCCGACATCATCCTCCGCCCGGTGATCTCGGAGAAGTCGATCGACGAGTCGCAGCGGGGAAAGTACACGTTCGCCGTGCATGACAAGGCGAACAAGATCCAGATCAAGGCCGCCGTCGAGGAGCTCTACAGCAAGGAGAAGGTGACCGTGGTCGCCGTCAACGTGCTGACCTCGAAGTCGAAGGAGAAGCGGCGGGGCACGAAGCGTGGCCGGATCACCGGCCACACCTCCGCGTGGCGGAAGGCGATCGTGACCCTGGCCCCCGGCCAGAAGATCGAGTTCTTCGAGGGGGTGTAGGAATGCCGCTGCGAAGCTACAAGGCAACGTCACCGGGCCGCCGGTGGATGACTCGCTCGACCTTCGAGGAGATCACCACCGACCAGCCCCACAAGCCGCTCCTCGAGCCGATGAAGCGCGGCTCGGGCCGGAACAACCAGGGCCGGCTCACCGTGCGCCATCGCGGCGGCGGCGAGAAGACCCACTACCGCCGGATCGACTTCAAGCGCGACAAGACCGGCGTGCCGGCCCGCCTCGCGACGATCGAGTACGACCCGAACCGCTCGGCCCGGATCGGCCTGCTCCACTACCGGGACGGCGAGAAGCGCTACATGCTCCTGCCGAACGGCCTCAAGGTCGGTGACGTCGTCGTCTCCGGGCCCGATGTCGACGCCCGGCTGGGGAACGCCCTGCCGATCGCGAACATCCCGCTCGGCACGACCATCCACAACATCGAGCTCATCCCGGGCAAGGGTGGCCAGATCGTCCGGTCCGCCGGCACGTCCGCCCAGCTGCTCGCGAAGGAGGGCGACCTGGCCCAGGTCCGGCTCCCCTCGGGCGAGGTGCGCCGGGTGCCGATGCGGTGCATGGCGACGGTCGGGCAGGTCTCGAACGTCGAGCACGAGAACCAGAGCCTCGGCAAGGCCGGGCGCGCCCGCCACATGGGCCAGCGTCCGGAGGTCCGTGGCGTGGCGATGACACCGCGGGACCACCCCCACGGCGGCGGCGAAGGCAAGAGCCCGACGGGCATGCCTCCCAAGACGCCCTGGGGCAAGCCGGCGATGGGCTACCGGACGCGGCGCGGCAAGGCGACGAGCCGGCTCATCGTCCGCAGCCGTCACCGCAAGTCGTAAGAGGAGCTAGAGCATGTCGCGTTCGGTCAAGAAGGGACCGTTCGTCCAGCCCCGGCTTCTCGCCCGGGTGCAGGACATGAACAAGCGGAGCGAGCGCAAGGTCCTGAAGACCTGGTCGCGCGCGTCCGTCATCTTCCCCGACTTCATCGGGCACACGATTGCCGTCTACAACGGCAAGAAGCACGTGCCCGTGTACGTCACCGAGAACATGGTCGGTCACCGCCTCGGCGAGTTTGCCCCCACCCGCACGTATCGCGGGCACGGCAAGACCGCCGACCGGTCGGCCGGACTCCGGTAGGGGGCGAGGACGTGCGCGTATCCGCCACCGCCAAGTACCTGCGGGGCTCCACCCGGAAGGCCCGCCTCATCACCGAGGCGATCAAGGGCAAGCCCGTGGAGGAGGCCGCCGCGCTCCTGCGGTTCATGCCGCAGTCGGCCGCGCGCGACGTCGCGCGCGTGCTGAAGAGCGCGACGGCCAACGCCGAGAACAACCTGAACCGGTCGGCGGACGAGCTGTTCGTCGCCGATGCGGTCGCCAACGAGGGCCCGACGATCAAGCGATGGCGCCCGCGGGCCCAGGGTCGGGCCTTTCCGATCCACAAGCCCATGACGCACATCACGGTCGTCGTGGCCGACCGGGAGGCCTAGGCATGGGACACAAAGTCCATCCGTACGGCTACCGCCTGGGTTACACCCGAACGTGGACCGCCAAGTGGTACGCCGACAAGGAGTACACCACCCTCCTCAAGGAGGACATCGCCATCCGCCAGCTGCTCGACCGGCGGCTCGCGAACGCGAGCGTGAGCGGCGTGGAGATCGAGCGTGGCATCAACCACGTCACGGTCGCGATCCATACCGCGAAGCCGGGCATCGTGATCGGGCGCGGTGGCCAGAACGTCGAGATCCTGCGCAAGGAGATCGGCGACCTGACCAAGCGCAAGGTCAAGCTGGAGATCAAGGAGATCCGCCAGCCGGAGCTCGACGCCTACCTCGTCGCGCTCAACATCGCGCAGCAGCTGACCCGCCGGGTCGCCTACAAGAAGGCGATGAAGCAGTCCATCCAGCGGTCGATGAAGGCCGGGGCGAAGGGCGTCAAGATCGCCCTCGCCGGCCGCCTCGGCGGCTCCGAGATGGGTCGCCGCGAGTGGGACCGGGAGGGACGCATCCCGCTCGGCACCCTGCGCGCCGACATCAGCTACGGGCAGGTCCACGCTCACACGACCTACGGGCGCATCGGCGTCAAGGTCTGGATCTACAAGGGCGAGATCCCGGTGGAGCGGAAGCGCCGCGAGGCAGCCGCCGTTCCCGCCACTGCCGCGGCCGCCGCCGCGCAGGGGGTGTGACGCCATGCTGATGCCGCGACGCGTCAAGCACCGCAAGGTGATGCGCGGCCGGATGTCCGGACAGGCGAAGGGCGGTCACACCGTGGCCTTCGGCGAGTACGGCCTGGCCACCCTCGAGCCGGCCTGGATCACCGCCCGGCAGATCGAGGCCGCCCGGCGCGCGATGACCCGCTCGGTCAAGCGCGGGGGCAAGATCTGGATCCGTATCTTCCCGGACAAGCCGGCCACCAAGAAGCCGGCCGAGACCCGGATGGGCTCCGGCAAGGGCGCCCCGGATCACTGGGTCGCCGTCGTGCGGCCCGGCCGGATCCTGTTCGAGATGGCGGGCGTCGAGCACGAGGCGGCCGTCGAGGCCATGCGTCTCGCCTCCCACAAGCTCCCGGTCGCGACCCGCGTCGTCGTCCGCGAGACCGCGAAGGAGGTCACCGATGGAGATCGGTGAGGTCCGGAAGCTCACGGATCACGAGCTGGACGATCGGCTCCGGGAAGCCAAGCAGGACCTCTGGCAGGCCCGCTTCGCGCTCTCGACCCGCCAGTTGAAGGATTACAGCCAGATCCCGGCGACGCGACGGACGATCGCCCGGATCCTCACCGTCCAGCGCGAGCGGGCAACCGCGCCGCGCTCGGCGGAGTAGGAGCGTCGGGATGCCCACCGCAGGAGCCACAGACCCCGTGAAGGGACAACGGAAGACCAAGATGGGTCGCGTGGTCAGCGACAAGATGGACAAGACGATCGTCGTGTCCATCGAGCGCCTGACCCGCCACCGCCTGTACAAGCGCGTCATGAAGGCCTCGACCAAGTTCGCGGCCCACGATGAGCGCAACGAGGCGAAGATCGGCGACACGGTCCTCATCGAGGAGTCGCGTCCCCTGTCCGCCACCAAGCGCTGGCGCCTGGTGTCCGTCCTCTCCCGTGCGGGCGAGGAGCGGGCAGGCGAGGTCATCCCGGCCGAGGAGGCCGAGACGACCGAAGCGATCCACGCAGCCGCACACCCCGGCCGGCACGCCGAGGGTGAGGAGGGCCAGGCGTGATCCAGGCCTCGACGCGCCTTCGCGTCGCCGACAACACCGGAGCCCGCACCATCGAGTGCATCCGGATCATGGGCCGCTCCCGGAAGACCGTCGCCGGCATCGGTGACGTGATCATCGCGAGCGTCAAGACCGCGATCCCGAATGCCCCGGTGAAGAAGGGCGACGTCGTGCGGGCGGTCATCGTCCGCACCTCCAAGGAGATCGGCCGCCCCGACGGCAGCTACATCCGCTTCGACGAGAATGCCGCGGTCCTGATCAACAACCAGGGCAACCCCCGCGGGACCCGGATCTTCGGCCCCGTCGCGCGCGAGCTGCGGGACCGGAACTACATGAAGATCGTGTCCCTCGCACCGGAGGTGCTGTGATGCCCGACCGGTCGATCGAACACCGGACGAAGGTGCCCGAGATCCGCAAGGGCGACACGGTCGTCGTGCTGGCCGGCAAGGATGCGGGCAAGCGCGGCAAGGTCGACGTGGTGATCCGCCGGGATCCGTCGCCGTCCCCGGTCCGCTCCGGCTACCGCCGCACGTCGCTCAAGGGCGGCGTCCTGGTGGTGGTCGCGGGTCTCAACGTCGCCCGCAAGCACACCAAGCCGCGCCAGCGATCGCAGGGCGGCCCCGGCTCGATGCCCACCGTCGACCCGGGCGGCATCCTCGACCGCGCGATGCCGCTCCCGGTCAGCCGGGTGATGATCGTGTGCGGCCATTGCGACCGCCCCACGCGGGTCGGTCACCGGACGTTCGACAACGGCACCCGGGTGCGCATCTGCCACCACTGCGGCGAGCCGCTGGAGGTGAAGGCGTGAGCGGGCAGCTGAAGGTTCGGTACGCGTCGGAGGCCGTGCCCGCGCTGCAGAAGCAGTTCGGGTACGTCAACCCGATGCAGGTGCCGCGCGTGGACAAGATCGTCGTCAACATCGGCCTGGGCGAGGCCCTCACCAACGCGAAGGCGGTGGATGCCGCCGTCGGCGACCTGCAGCTCATCACGGGCCAGAAGCCGATCGTCACCCGCGCCAAGCGGTCGATCGCCCAGTTCCGGGTCCGGACCGGCAACCCGATCGGCGTGAAGGTCACCCTTCGCGGCGAGCGGATGTGGGACTTCCTGGAGCGCCTCACGCGGCTCGCGCTCCCGCGCATCCGCGACTTCCGGGGCGTGCCGGGCAGGTCCTTCGACGGGCGGGGCAACTACTCGCTCGGCCTCCGGGAGCAGCTTGCCTTCCCGGAGATCGACTATGACAAGGTGGACCGTCTCCGCGGGCTGGAGATCAGCATCGTGACGACGGCGAAGACCGACGAGGAGTCGAAGCGCCTGCTCGAGCTCCTCGGCATGCCCTTCGCCGGCTAGGGCGCGGGGAGGAGTCCAGATGGCCAAGAAGTCAATGATCGCGAAAGCGAAGCGAGAGCCGAAGCACCCGGTGCAGGGATATCACCGCTGCACCGTGTGTGGCCGACCCCGGGCGTACATGCGCCGCTTCGCGCTGTGCCGGATCTGCTTCCGCGAGCGCGCGCTCGTCGGCGAGCTGCCCGGCGTCACGAAGTCGAGCTGGTAGGAAGATGAACGTCTCCGACCCGATCGCGGACATGCTCACGCGTGTTCGCAACGCGTCCCGGGCGCGCCACACCGAGGTCGTCGTCCCCGCCTCGCGCACGAAGCGCGAGATCGCGCGGATCCTCAAGGAGGAAGGCTTCATCGCCGACGTCCGCGAGGAGCGCGACGGGCCGACGCAGCTGCTGCGCATCCAACTCAAGTACGTCGACGGCAAGGTGTCCGTCGTCTCGGGCCTCAAGCGGATCAGCAAACCGGGCCTGCGCGTCTACGCGCAGAAGACGGACATCCCGCGGGTCCTGGGCGGCCTGGGCATCGTCATCGTCAGCACGAGCAAGGGGATCATGACCGGCGCCCAGGCCAAGCAGGCGGCGCTCGGTGGCGAGATCCTCGCCTACGTCTGGTAGCGAGATGTCCCGCATCGGCCGCCTCCCCATCCCCATTCCCGCCGGCGTGGACGTCACGTTCGACGGGCGCATCATCACGGTGACGGGCCCCAAGGGGTCCCTCACCCGCGAGCTGCCGCCGCGCATCTCGGTCGACCGCGAGGGCGACGTCCTCGTCGCCACCCGGCCGACGGAGAACAAGCTCGACAAGTCGCTCCACGGCCTGACGCGCACCCTCGTCAACAACATGGTCGTCGGGGTCACCACCGGGTACCGCAAGGGCCTCGAGATCGTCGGCGTCGGCTACCGCGCGCAGAAGGTGGGCAACAAGCTCGTCCTCGCGCTCGGCTACAGCCATCCGGTCGAGATCGAGCCGCCCGCCGGCATCAGCTTCGAGCTCGAGACGCCCATCCGCCTCGCGGTCGTGGGCATCGACAAGGAGCTCGTCGGCCAGTACGCGGCGAAGGTCCGCGCCACCCGCAAGCCCGAGCCCTACAAGGGCAAGGGTGTCCGGTATGCCGGTGAGAAGGTCCGCCGCAAGGCAGGCAAGGCCGGCAAGATCGGCGGGAAGAAGTAGCCATGTCCAAGATCACGACCCGCACCGCGTCGCGCGCCAAGCGCCACGACCGGATCCGCCTCCGCCTCGCGGGGACGGCCTCCCGGCCGCGCCTCGCGGTGTTCCGCAGCCTGAACCATGTCTACGCCCAGGTCATCGACGACGCCAGCGGCCGGACCCTGGCCGCCGCATCCTCGCTCGAGGCAGACCTCCGCGGTGCCGAAGGCACGAAGGTGGCGGACGCCAAACGCGTCGGCCAGCTCGTGGCGGAGCGCGCGAAGGCGGCCGGCGTGGACAAGGTGGTCTTCGACCGGGCGGGCTTCCAGTACCACGGGCGGGTTCGCTCGCTCGCCGAGGCGGCCCGCGAGGCCGGCCTCGACTTCTGAGAGGACACCCTGTGGCCCGCATCGACCCCAACAAGCTCGCGCTCGAGGAGCGCGTCGTCCAGATCAATCGCGTCGCCAAGGTGCACAAGGGCGGCCGGCGCTTCTCGTTCTCGGCGGTGATCGTCGTGGGCGACGGCAACGGCCACGTCGGCGTCGGCCTGGGCAAGGCCGGTGACGTGCCCGAGTCCATCCGCAAGGGCGTCGAGGATGCCAAGAAGAACATCGTGCGCATCCCGATGGTCGGGACCACGATCCCGCACGAGGTCCGCGAGGAGTACGCCGCCGCGCGGGTGCTGCTCAAGCCGGCCTCCAAGGGGACCGGCGTCATCGCCGGCGGCGCCGTCCGCGCCGTCGTCGAAGCGGCGGGGATCCGCGACATCCTGTCCAAGATCCACGGGTCCACCAACCCGGTGAACGTCACCCGCGCGACGCTCAACGCGCTCACCAGCCTCCGGTCCGTCGAGGAGCTGTCCCGCCAGCGCGGCGTGAAGCTCCGCCTCGTCGTGCCCGGCCAGCCGGCTGCCGCGCAGGAGGTGGCCGATGGCCGCTAGGCTCCGCGTCACCCAGACCAAGAGCACGATCAGCCACATCGCCCGGAACCGGGCGACGATCCGCGCCCTGGGCCTCCACGGAATCGGCAGCTCATCGATCCTGCCGGACAACCCTGCCGTGCGGGGCATGGTCCGCCAGGTCCGGTTCCTGGTGACCTTCGAGGAGCTTGCCGAGGGCGCGGACGCCACGACCCCGGAGACGAGCCGATGAAGATCCACGACCTCCACCCCGCCGAGGGGTCGGTCACCAGGCGCACCCGGGTCGGCCGCGGCATCGCCGCGGGCAAGGGCAAGACCGCCGGCCGCGGGACCAAGGGCCAGAAGTCGCGAGCCGGGGCGTCGATCCCCGCCTGGTTCGAGGGCGGCCAGACGCCGCTCCACATCCGGATCCCGAAGCTGCGCGGCTTCCGCAACATCAACGACATCGAGTACGAGGTCGTCAACGTCGGCGCCATCGGCGCCGCCGTCGCCTCGGGCAGGCTGCAGCAGGAGAAGGGCGCACCGGTGACGGTCAACGCCGATACCCTGAAGGCGGCCGGCCTGGTCCGGCGCGACCGGTTCCCGCTCAAGATCCTCGGCCACGGCGAGGTCGAGGCGAAGCTGTTCGTCCTGGCCGACGCCTTCACGAAGAGTGCCCGCGCGAAGATCGAGGCGGCCGGCGGCACGGCCCAGGTGATCGAGATCCCGACCTCGCCGCTCGCCGCCCTCGGCGTCGAGCCGGCGGCCGACCTCACCGACAACGGCTAGGCGCACGTGTTCGAGGCCCTGCTCAATGCGTTCCGCGCGCCGGACCTCCGGCGCCGGATCCTGTTCGTCGCCGGGATCCTGCTCGTCTTCCGGTTCCTGGCCCACGTGCCGGTGCCGGGCGTCGACCGTGCCCAGCTCAGCAACTTCCTGAACGACAGCCCGATCTTCGGGCTGCTCGACCTGTTCTCGGGCGGCGGCCTGACCAACTTCTCGGTCGTGGCGCTGGGCGTGAACCCGTACATCAACGCCTCGATCATCATGCAGCTCATGACCGGCGTGGTGCCGTCGCTGCAGGCCCTCCAGCGCGAGGGCGAGTACGGGCGCACCAAGATCAACCAGTACACGCGGTACCTGTCGGTCCCGATGGCCCTGCTCCAGTCCTACGGGTTCCTCGCCCTGCTCAACGCGAACAAGGTCCTGGCGACGCCGTTCGACCTCGGCAGCTGGGAGACGATCACCCAGATCGCCACCCTGACCGCGGGCTCCGTCACCCTGATGTGGCTGGGCGAGCTGATCACCGAGAAGGGGATCGGCAACGGCGTGAGCTTCATCATCTTCGCCGGCATCGTGAGCCGCGCGCCGGGCGCCCTCACCGCCTTCATCACGAGCCCGGACCTCGCCCGCTTCCTGCTGTTCGCGCTCCTGGCGATCGCCGCCGTCGCGGTGATCATCTTCATCCAGGAGGGGCAGCGCCGGATCCCGGTCCAGTACGCGTCCCGGGTCCGCGGACGCCGGATGTACCAGGGCGGCCAGACCTTCCTGCCGCTCCGGGTCAACCAGGCCGGCGTCATCCCGATCATCTTCGCCGTCAGCATCCTGCTGTTCCCGGCCCAGATCGCCAGCTACTTCACGAGCTCGCCCGGTCTCGTGGGCGACATCGCGCAGGGCATCGTCACCCTGCTCAGCCAGGGGTCCTGGCTGTACGTCTCGCTGTACTTCCTGCTGACCGTCGGGTTCACGTACTTCTACACGGCGTTCACGTTCAAGCCGGACGAGACCGCCGAGCAGCTGCGCAAGAACGGCGGCTTCATCCCGGGCATCCGGCCCGGGCGTCCGACGCAGGACTATCTGGCCAAGGTCGTGACGCGGATCACGGTCGCCGGAGCCCTGTTCCTGGGCTGCGTGGCCGCCGCCCCGCCGTTCATCGGCATGATCAACCCGGAGTTCCGCAATCTCGCGCTGGGTGGCACGGGCATCCTGATCGTGGTCTCCGTCGTCGTCGAGACGATGAAGCAGCTCGAGGCCCAGCTGCTCATCCGCCAGTACGAGGGCTTTATCCGGTGAGCGTGGTGGTCCTCCTCGGCGCTCCTGGCGCGGGGAAGGGGACCCAGGCTCCGTTGCTCGCGACCCGTCTCGGCATCCCGGTCGTCGCCACCGGGGGCCTGTTCCGGGCGGCCGTGCGCGACGGAACGCCCCTGGGTCAGGAAGCGCGTCGCTACATGGACGCCGGGCAGCTCGTCCCCGACGAGATCACGGTCCGGCTGCTGCTCGACCGGCTGGGCAGGCCGGACGCCAGCGACGGGGTCATCCTCGACGGGTTCCCGCGGACGGGCGTCCAGGCCGCCGCGCTCGACCGCGCGCTCGCCGAGCGCGAGGCCAGGGTGGGCGCCGCCGTCCTCGTGGACGTCCCGTTCGACGAGCTCGTCCGGCGCATGTCCGGCCGGTGGATCTGCCGCGCGGCCGGGCACCCCTACCACGAGCTGTACAGCCCGCCCAACGTGGAGGGCATCTGCGACCTCGACGGCTCCGAGCTGTACCAGCGCGCCGACGACCGGCCCGACACCATCCGGGCCCGGATGGACCAGCAGCTCGGCGCCCTCGCCGAGGTGATCGACCACTACCGGACGGCCGGCGTCCTCCGCACCGTGGACGGCCTGCAGGACATCGACCAGGTCGCCGACGCGATCGACCTCGCGCTGGCAGAGAGGGACATCTACCCCGCCGGGTCGCTCACGGAGCACGTGGCGGGCTGATGCAGATCACGACCAAGTCGAAGGACCAGATCGCGAGGATGCGGTCCGCGGGGCGCATCGTCGCGGAGGTCCTGGCGCTGGTCGAGGAGTCCCTCAGGCCCGGCATCTCGACGGCTGAGATCGACCGTCTGGCCGAGCGGCACATCCGCACGTCGGGCGGCATCCCCTCGTTCCTGGGCTACCTGGGCGGCCGGCGGTACGACGCGTCGCACCCGCACGCCTACAAGGCGGCCACCTGCATCTCGATCGACCACGAGATCGTCCACGGCATCCCCGGCAACCGCGAGATCCAGCGGGGGCAGGTGGTGTCGGTCGACGTCGGGGTCATCTACGAGGGGTGGAACGGCGACGGGGCGCGCACGTTCATCTGCGGCGGTCGCGACGCAGGCACCCCCGAGGCGATCGCGCTCATCGACACGACGCGCCTGGCACTGATGGCCGGGATCGCGGCAGCCCAGCCCGGGCACCGCGTCGCTGACATCGGCGCCGCGGTGGAGGCCATCGGCCACGAGGCCGGCTACGGCATCGTCCGCGGGTACGGCGGCCACGGCATCGGCCAGCTGATGCACGAGGATCCGTCGGTGCTCAATTTCGCCACCGATTACCCGGACGCCCGCGTGAAGCTCGAGCCGGGCCTGTGCCTCGCCATCGAGCCGATGTTCATGACCGGCGGCGAGAAGACCAGGACGCTGAAGGACGGCTGGACGGTGGTGACCGCCGACAGGTCGCTGGCGGCGCATTTCGAGCACACGATCGTGATCACGGCGGATGGGCCCCAGATCCTCACCACGGTCGCCGCATGACCCGGGTGTTGTCGGATCTGGTCGCGTTTGATATCCTCACCGTTCGTGTGTCGGCCCACCCGGGCCGGCACTCGTGCTGAGAAGGACACGGGAGCAGGGTTGGCGAAGAAGGACGCGATCGAAGTCGAAGGTACCGTCATCGAGCCGCTGCCGAACACGATGTTCGCGGTGGAGCTCGAGAACGGCCACCGCGTCCTCGCGCACATCAGCGGGAAGCTCCGGATGAACTTCATCCGGATCCTGCCCGGAGACCGGGTCCGCGTCGAGCTGTCTCCCTACGACCTCACTCGGGGTCGCATCACCTACCGTCTGAAGTAGTCGAGGAACCCGGTGAAGGTCAGAGCGTCCGTCAAGACGCGGTGCGACAACTGCAAGGTCATCCGGCGCCACGGCACCGTGATGGTCATCTGCGCGAATCCCAAGCACAAGCAGCGGCAGGGCTGACGCGATGGCACGTATTGCGGGCATCGACATCCCGCGCGAGAAGCGCGTCGAGATCGCCCTCACCTACATCTACGGGATCGGGCTGTCATCCAGCCAGAAGATCCTCAAGCAGACGAACATCAACCCGGACACGCGCGTTCGGGACCTCACGGAAGACCAGGTCAACCGGCTCCGCGAGGTCATCGACCGCACGCACAAGGTCGAGGGCGACCTCCGTCGCGAGGTGGCGCTGAACATCAAGCGCCTCATCGAGATCGGGTCGTACCGCGGCATGCGGCATCGCCGCAACCTGCCGGTCCGGGGGCAGCGAACCAAGACCAACGCCCGCCAGCGCCGGGGGCCGAAGAAGACGGTCGGCGCCCGGAAGAAGACGAAGTGACGAGGAACCGCTAAGGCATGGCCGATCGAAAGCGCGCCGTCAAGCAGCGGCGCCGGGAGCGGAAGAACGTCCCGCAGGGACACGTCCACATTCTGGCGAGCTTCAACAACACGATCGTGACGATCACGGACCTCACCGGGAACGTCATCTCGTGGGGTTCCGCTGGCATCGCCGGGTTCAAGGGCTCCCGGAAGAGCACGCCGTACGCTGCCGCGCTCGCCGCGGACGGGGCGGCACGCCGCGCCATGGAGCACGGCATGCGCCAGGTCGAGGTCTACGTCAAGGGACCCGGCGCCGGTCGCGAGCAGGCCATCCGGTCGCTCCAGGCCGCCGGGCTCGAGGTGAGCGCGATCACCGACGTCACGCCCATCCCTCACAACGGATGCCGCCCGCCCAAGCGGCGCCGCGTCTGAGCACCGAGAGATCATGGCCCGTTACACCGACCCCGTCTGCCGGCTCTGCCGCCGCGAAGGGCTGAAGCTCTTCCTCAAGGGCAGCCGCTGCTACACCAAGAAGTGCTCGTTCGAGCGGCGCCCGACGCCGCCCGGGCAGCATGGCGTCCGCCGCCGCAAGGTGGGCGACTACGGCCTCCAGCTTCGCGAGAAGCAGAAGGTCCGCCGCGTCTACGGCGTGCTCGAGAAGCAGTTCCGCAACTACTTCGTCGAGGCGACGCATCACTCCGGCGTCACCGGCGAGACCCTGCTCCGATCACTCGAGCAGCGCCTCGACAACGTCGTCTTCCGCCTCGGGTTCGCCCCGTCGCGGCCGGCGGCGCGCCAGATGGTCACCCACGGCCACTTCGCCGTGAACGGCGTCCCGACGAACATCCCCTCCTATCGCGTCAAGGTCGGCGACAAGGTCGAGGTGCGCGTGTCGCACCGCGAGCGCGAGCTGTTCAAGGTCGCGAAGGAGACGCTCCGAAACCACCAGGCACCCGACTGGCTGAGCCTCGACGCGGCGAACCTCGCCGGGTCCGTCCTGGCCATGCCGCGTCGCGACCAGATGCCGCTCGACTTCAACGAGCAGCTCGTGGTCGAGTACTACTCGAGGTAGCCGCCCTCAATGATCGAACTCGAATCCCCGCAGATCGAGCCCGTCGCGGAAGCTGGCACGTACGCGAAGTACGAGGCCAGCCCGCTGCAGGCCGGCTACGGCGTCACCCTCGGCAACGCGCTCCGGCGCGTGCTGCTCTCGTCCCTCGAAGGCGCGGCGGTGACGTCCATCCAGGTCCGTGACGTCTACCAGGAGTTCTCGACGATCCCCGGCGTCAAGGAAGACGTCACCCAGATCGTCCTGAACGTCAAGAAGCTCCGCCTCAAGAGCTTCGCGGCGCACCCGGTCCAGCTCCGGCTCATCAAGAGCGGCGCCGGCCCGG
Organism: uncultured Chloroflexia bacterium; assembly: GCA_963776395.1. Classification (GTDB taxonomy): domain Bacteria; phylum Chloroflexota; class Limnocylindria; order Limnocylindrales; family CSP1-4; genus CAIXZV01. The sequence continues at coordinate 540,200 of CAVZML010000006.1, forward strand.
TCATCGCCGCCGACATCGCCGAGTCCGCCGACATCGAGATCGTCAGCCCCGAGCTCGTCCTCATGACGATCGACTCGGACGACGTGACGATCGAGATGGACCTGACCGTCGAGCGCGGCGTCGGGTACCTCGCCGCCGAGCGATCGGAGGCACTTCCGATCGGGGTGATCGCGGTCGACGCGATCTTCACGCCGGTCCGCAAGGTGAACTACTGGGTCGAGAGCACGCGGGTTGGCCAGATGACCAACTTCGACAAGCTCACGCTCGAGATCGAGACCGACGGCACGATCACCCCCGAGGAGGCGCTCTCGCGCTCCGCGGACATCCTCGTGCGCCAGTTCCAGCCGTTCGTGACGATCGGGGTCCAGGCCGCGGCGCCCGACCGCGCCGTGGCAGGCGTGCCGCAGCTCCCCCCGAACATGCTGGACATGCCGATCGAGGAGCTCGACCTGCCGATGCGGGCGTACAACTCGCTGAAGCGCAACAACATCGTCAAGGTCGGCCAGCTGCTGCAGCTCAAGGACGACGATCTCCTCCGGATGCGCAACTTCGGCAAGAAGTCGCTGGACGAGATGAAGGAGCGGCTCCGCATGCGCGGGTTCATCCTGCCGGAGACCGAGTCCGACGGCGTCCTGGACGACGAGGAGCCGTTCGCCGCCGACGAGGAGGAATCCTGAGCCATGGCCCATCGGATCGACGGGCGCAAGCTCTCGCGCAAGCGCGGACCACGCCTCGCCCTGTACAAGAACCTGACGGTCTCGGTCCTCCGCTACGAGCGGGTGCAGACGACCGAGGCGAAGGCCAAGGAGATCCGGGGCTACGTCGAGCGCATGATCACGCTCGCCAAGCGCGGTGACCTGGCGGCCCGACGGACGGTCGTGTCGGAGCTCCCGAACGAGCCGCTCGTCATCGACAAGCTGTTCGACGTCATCGCCCCCAAGTACGCCGATCGCCAGTCGGGGTTCACCCGGTTGGTCCACATCGGCCAGCGCAAGGGCGATTCCGCCGAGATCGTGCAGATCGAGCTCGTCTGACGGAGGCCGATCCTTCGCCTCAGTCGAGTCTCGAGCATGAGCCCAGGCGCCCGAGAGGGCGCGCCGTGCGCTATCGCGCCCGGTGTGAATACGACGGGACGGACTTCGCGGGCTTCCAGTTCCAACTGAACGCCCGCTCGGTCCAGGGAGAACTCGAGACCGCGCTGGCCCGCCTCTCCGGGGGTGAGCGGGTGACGGTCGACGGGGCAGGACGCACCGATACCGGTGTCCACGCCACGGGCCAGGTGATCGCATTCACCTTCCCGGGCAGGCTCACCGGAGAGGAGCTCCAGCGGGCGGTCAACGCCCTGCTGCCGAGGGATGTCGCGATCCGCGACCTCCGCCGCGCTCCCCGCGCGTTCCGTCCCCGCTATGCGGCGCGGTACCGGGAATACCGCTACACCGTCTGGAACGGGCCGCGAAGCCCGCTGCACGAGCGGACAGCGCTCTGGCTGCGGGACCCGCTGGACATCGACGCCATGGCGAGCGCCGGGTCGGCCTTCGAGGGCCGGCACGACTTCTCGGCCTTCGGCACAACGGACCGGTCGCCGGTCCGGACCGTCCACGCGGTCCGGGTGCGGAAGGAAGGGAGCCTGGTGACGATCGACGTCAGGGCCGACTCCTTCCTCCGGGGGCAGGTGCGGCGGATGGTGGCAGGCCTCCTGGAGGTCGGCCTCGGCAAGACGGATGAACACGGTCTCCGGGCGGCGCTGGTCGCACGGGAACCGGCCCTCAACGGGGCAGCCGCCCCGGCCAAGGGACTCTGCCTCAGGCGCGTCGTCCTCGGACGACGACCGATGGACGACAAGGAAGACGAGGAATGAGCGCGAAGACCTATACGCCTCGAGAGAGCGAGATCGAGCGACGCTGGTACGTCGTCGACGCGACGGACGAGACGCTCGGCCGCCTCGCGACGCGGATCGCGCGCGTCCTCGAGGGCAAGAACAAGCCCACCTACGCCCCGCACATGGACACGGGCGACCACGTCATCGTGCTCAACGCGTCCCGGATCACGGTGACGCGTGACAAGCTGACGTCCAAGGTCTATGCCCGCCACAGCGGCTATCCCGGCGGGTTCAAGGAGGAGACGCTCGGTCACCTCCTCAACCGCCGCCCGGAGGAGGTCATCCGCCGGACCGTGAAGGGGATGCTGCCGCACAACCGGCTGGGAACCCAGATGCTTCGGAAGCTCAAGGTCTATGCGGGGAACGATCATCCGCACCAGGCCCAGAAGCCCGAGCCGCTCGCCTGATCGAGGAGCCCTGATGTCGACGCCCGCGTTCTACTGGGGCACCGGCCGCCGCAAGACGGCGGTGGCCCGTGTCCGCCTCATTCCCGGTGAGGGCCAGATGGTCATCAACGGGCGGACCCCCGAGGAGCACTTCGGTGGGATCCTCGGTGAAGCTGAGCTGTTCCTCCCGTTCCGGGTGACCGGGACGGAGGGCCGCTACAACACGCTGATCAAGGTCGAGGGCGGCGGGACCACCGGCCAGTCCGGCGCCATCCGCCACGGCATCGCTCGTGCGCTGCTCCAGTCCGACCCCGAGTCGTTCCGGCTGCCGCTCCGCCAGGCGGGCCTCCTCACCCGGGACCCGCGGATGAAGGAGCGCAAGAAGTACGGGCTGAAGCGCGCCCGCAAGGCCCCCCAGTACACCAAGCGCTAGACGGCGCACCTGGCGGCCGCCCGCGGCGTTGCCTGCTGCGGGCGCTCGCTCACGCACATCCAGGTGCGCTCGCTCGCGTCCTCGCAGGCGCCTTCGCGCTCGGCGCGCCATCTGCGCCGTCGGAGTTTCGGCGGCCCGGTAGCGTCGGTGGGCACGGGATCGGCGCCGTCGGAGATCCGCCGGCCCGGTAGAGTGACGCCATGAGCACACACTCGCTTCGGGGACGCGATCTCGTCAGCGCCGCCGACCTGTCGGCGGCCGAGATCGTGGGGCTGTTCGGCCGCGCCACGGAGCTCAAGGCCGAGTACCTGGCCGAGCGCCGGCACGCGAACCCGCCGCTGGAGCGGCGCACGCTCGCGATGCTGTTCCAGAAGCCGAGCCTCCGGACACGGGTCACGTTCGAGGCCGGGATGACCCAGCTCGGCGGCCATGCGATCTACCTCACCGAGGGCGTCGTCCTCGGCGGGCGGGAGACCGTCGGCGACGTGGCGCGCAACCTCGAGCGCTTCGTCGACGGCATCATGGCCCGGACCGGTCCCCACGAGGTCGTGGCGGAGCTGGCCGCCCGGGCCTCGATCCCGGTGATCAACGGGCTGACCATCCGGGAGCACCCCTGCCAGGCCCTGGCGGACCTGTTCACCCTCCACGAGCGGCTCGGGGACCTGCGGGGGACCGTGCTCGCCTTCGTCGGCGACGGCAACAACGTCTACCATTCGCTGGCGCTGATGGGTGCCACCCTCGGCATGGAGGTCCGCCTCGCGCACCCGGTCGGGTACGGCCCGAACGAGCGGGTCGTCGCGCGAGCGACGCGAGATCGCGTCGGCCGCCGGCGGGCGCCTCGCCTTCACCGGCGACCCGCGCGAGGCGGTCGAGGGGGCCGCCGTCGTCTATACCGACGCGTGGACGTCGATGGGCCAGGAGGCCGAGGCGGAAGAGCGCCGTGACGCCTTCGCCCCGTTCCAGGTGAACCGGGACCTGCTCGCGATCTCGCCCGACGCGCTCGTGATGCACTGCCTCCCGGCCCATCGCGGCGAGGAGATCACGTCCGACGTGATGGACGGACCGCGGAGCATCATCTTCGACCAGTCGGAGAACCGGCTGCACGCCCAGAAGGCGCTCCTGGTCGAGCTGCTCGGCGGCTGACCGGACGAGGGGGAGGGGCGAAGGCCACCGCGGGATGACGAGCGAGGCCCTCTACGAGCGATACAAGGATGCGCTGAAGCGCGGCCACGTCGCCTCGCTCCGCGGGCGGACCGATGAGGCCCTGACGGCCTACGCCGAGGCAGCGGCCATCGCACCCGAGCGGTCCACCCCGCACACGAGCGCAGGGACGGCCCTGCTCCGCCGCGAGCGGCCCGCCGACGCGCTGCGCCATTACGAGGTCGCGCTCCGGATCTCCGCGCGCGACGAGGCGGCACTGCTCGGCCGGGCGCAGGCCCTCGCCGCCCTCGACAGGCGGGGCGACGCCGCCGACGCGTTCGATGCGCTGGCCGAGTCGCGCGCGGCGTCCGGCAAGCTTGCCGACGCCGTCGACGCCGCCCGGCGCGGGCTGGAGCTGGCGGAGGGGAGGGACCGCCGGCGGACGCTGGAGCGGTTGATCGACCAGCTGCGGGCCACCGACCCTGGGGAGCCCGGACGGCTCGCCCTCGAGCACGCGCTCCAGGTGCTGGACGGACAGGCGGTCACGCACGCTGGCGGGCTCGCGGCCAGGGTCCCGGACGTCGAGGTGGCGCCCACGCCGGTCATGGGCGACACCGCCGATGGGGAATCGAGGGCCGCACCGGGGCGGGTGGCGGAACCCGGGAATGTGCCGCAATCCGGACCCGCGCCGGAACCAGGGCTGGAACCAGAGCCCGCGCGCGGATCGGAGGCTGGGGCGGAACCCGAGCCCGAGCCGAGGCTGGGGCGGTACCCGAGCCCGACGCTGGGGTGGAACCCGAGCCCGAGCCCGAGCCCGAGCCCGAGCCCGAGCCCGAGCCGGAACCGAGCCCGAACCGGTGCCGGAACCCGTCTACCGCCGTGCCCTCGACCGCGACCTCGCCGCCGACGTCCCGACCTGGCTCCTGGCCCTGCGGGCCGAGGCCTCGGCCGACGCGGGGATCCCGGGCCCCGCGCTCGAGAGCCTCCTCGATCTCGCGGCAGCCTACCGGCGCGACGGGCAGATCGACGCGGCGCTCGACGCCTGCTACCTGGCCCTGTCGATCGAGCCGGACCACGCGGGCCTCCACCTGGCCCAGGTCGAGCTGTACGACGAGCGCGGGTGGGGGGCGCTCGCGACGGACAAGCTGGACCTGCTGGCGGAGCTCGCGAGGCTCGACGACGACACGGAGGCGAGCGCGCGGATCGCGGCGGCGAGGAGCCGGCGGGGCTGATCGCGACCGGGCCCGGGTCGGGCCGCGGATTGGGGAGCCGCCCCGAACCCGGTGTTACACTCGCCAGAGGATGCCCCAGTTCGTCGAATCGCTCGTCCGGCAGATCACGCCGGCGACTGTCCTCGACATCGCGATCACGGCGCTGTTCATCTACTGGGTGTTCAGCCTGATCCGCGGCACGCGCGCCGTCACCCTGGTCATCGGCGTGACCATCCTGTTCGGCATCTATGCCCTCGCCCAGTTCCTGGAGCTCCGCCTGTTCACGCAGATCCTCCAGGCCGGCGCCGTCGTGGGCCTGTTCGCGCTTGTCGTCGTCTTCCAGCCGGAGCTGCGCCGCGCCCTTGAGCGGATCGGCCGGGTCGGCACGGTCGGCCGGATCTTCGCCCCCGCCGCCCAGCGCCAGATCGAGCACGTCGCCCGCGAGGTCGCCAAGGCCGCCGGCATGATGTCGCACGACGGGCCACGGCGCCCTGATCGTGCTGGAGCGCGAGACCGGCCTCGAGGAGATCGCCGAGTCCGGCGTGATGGTCCACGCCGACCTGTCGCACGAGCTCCTGTGCACGATCTTCATGCCCCGCACCGAGCTCCACGACGGCGCCGTCATCATCCGCGGCGATCCCGTGCTCGCCGCTGCCGCCCTCCTTCCGCTCACCGAGATGACGCTCTCGGAGCGGTTCGGCACGCGTCATCGCGCCGCGCTCGGGATCACCGAGGACACGGACGCGGTCGCCGTCGTCGTCTCCGAGGAGAACGGCCAGATGAGCGTGGTGGAGCGGGCGAGGATCGTGCGGGTCCCCTCGGAGGCACAGCTCGAGCGGGCGCTCGTCGCCCTGCTCGAGGCCCCGTCGGTCCCGGGCGCCCTCGGCCGCGGCGGGCCGCGGCGGGCGACGGCCGGGCGGCCGGTTCCGCATCGCACGCCGCCGGAGCCGGAGCGAGGCGCGGCCCGCCTCCGGGTCCGAGCCCCCGGGCGAGGAGGGCGCGGCCGCCGCCGTGCCGAACGGGTGAACGCGCGTCGCGTGTTCCGCCGCACCGGACGGACGATCGTCCACAACTGGCCGCTCAAGCTGGGGGCGGTCGTGCTGGCCACCCTCCTGTACGCGGGTTTCGTCGCGTCGCAGGACAGCAACACGTATCCAGGTCCAATCGCCATCAAGCCCGTCAACCAGCCGGACGGGACGGTCATCACCAACCAGCTGCGCGACGTCGAGCAGGTCCAGTACATCGCCCCGGGCGACCTCGGCCGCCTCCGGGCCGACGACTTCCGGGCGACCGTGGACCTGGAGAACGTCAAGCCGGACGGCAACCCGGTGAGCCTGCGGGTCAACGTCACGGCCGTCGATCCCCGCGTGACGATCCTCGAGGTGAGGCCCCGGACGATCCAGGTGGTCCTCGACCAGAAGGTGAGCAAGACGATCAAGGTCGTGGTGACCCAGTCGGATCCGCCGCCCGGCCTCCAGGTGGGCCCGGCAACGGTCACGCCGGCCCAGGTCGTGGTCACGGGTCCATCAGCCGCCGTCAACCAGGTCGTCAACGCCCGCGTCACGGCCACGATCGATGGCAGCGGCGTCAACGTGGACCGGGACGTCAGGCCCGACGCGGTGGATGCGGCCGGGGAGATCGTCACGGGGGTCGACCTGGATCCGGCCGTCGTGCACGTCACGATCCCCGTGTACACCAACCTCGAGAACCGGACGCTGCCGGTCAATCCGATCGTCACCGGCACGCCCGCCGCGGGTTTCCGGATCGGGTCGGTGGAGGTCGATCCGCTCGTCGTGTCGGTGGAGGGCGACCAGGCCCAGCTGCAGGTGCTCGTCGCGGCGGACACCGCCCCGGTGCCCGTCTCGGGGGCCACCAGGGACATCAGCAGCGAGGTCGCCTACTCGCTGCCGACCGGCGTGACCGTCATCGGCGACCAGACGGCGACGGTGACGGTCCACATCGAGGCCGTGACCGAGACCCGCACGTTCGTGGCTGGGATCCGCCTGGCGGGCCAGCGAGCCGGCCTCGACTACGACGTGTCGGACTCGCGCGTGCTCCTGACGCTGTTCGGCTCGACCGCCGATCTCGACCGCCTCGGCGCGTCACCGCTCGTCATCGCGATCAACGTCGCCGACCTCGGCCCGGGGACGCACGAGGTGCCGGTCGTCCCGTCGGTGCCATCGGCGGTGACCGTGGCCGCCGTCTCACCCGAGACCGTCACCGTGACGGTCGGCCAGCCGCCGACGGCCGCTCCGTCGCCCACCCTGACCCCGGCCGCGTCCACCGTCCCGACAGCGTCGGCCTCGCCCGTCTCCCACCCCCTGACGCCCACGCGTCCGGACCCCACCCCTCGAGGAGCCCAATGACCCGCCTCTTTGGCACGGACGGCATCCGCGGTGCCGCGAACGTGGACCTCCGCCCCTCCCTGGCGTTCGCGCTCGGGCGCGCGACCGCGCATCGGGTCGTCGGCGCAGGTGGCTCGCTCGTCGTGGGCCAGGACACGCGCCGCTCCGGCGACATGTTCATCGCGGCCATCACGGCGGGCGCTACCAGCATGGGTGTCGACGTGCACAGCGTCGGGGTCGTGCCGACCCCGGCGCTCGCCTATCTCGCGGGTACGGGCGCGTTCGCGGCGGGGATCATGGTGTCGGCCTCGCACAACCCTGCGGAGGACAACGGCCTGAAGGTCCTCGACCCGTCCGGGCTGAAGCTGGACGACGACCTCGAGGACGAGCTGGAGGCGCTGGTGCTCCGCGCGGACGAGCTGCCCGGCGTCCCGCCCGCGCAGATCGGACGGGCCGTTGACGCCGTGGCGCTCCTCGGGCGGTACGTCGACCATCGGACGTCGCTGGCCCGGGCGGTGCCCGCGCCCGGCCTTCACGTCGTCCTCGACGCGGCGAACGGGGCGGCCAGCCGCGTCGGCCCCGACGATCCTGCGGGCCACGGGCGCCCGGGTCACCGTGATCCACGACACGCCCGACGGGGACAACATCAATCGCGGCTGCGGCGCAACCGATCCGGCGTCCCTGATGGACGCGGTCCGGGCGAACGAGGCGGACGTGGGGTTCGCCCTTGACGGGGACGCGGACCGCTGCGTTGCCGTCGATGCGGCCGGGCGCCTCGTGGACGGGGACCAGGTCCTCGGGATCCTGGCGCTCGAGCGGCTCGCCCGCGGCGCGCTCGACCGTGGCAGCCTCGTAGTGTCGGTTCTCTCGAACGGCGGCCTGCAGCAGGCCGTGGAGGCGGCCGGCGGGCGCCTGGTCCGGACCCCGGTCGGCGACAAGCACATCCTCGCCGCGATGCTGGTCTCGGGGGCGGGCCTCGGCGGCGAGAAGAGCGGTCACGTCATCATCCGGGAGCACACGACGTCGGGAGACGGGATCGTGACGGCCCTGGAGCTGCTGCGCGTGATGACGACTGCCGGCGACCGGGCTGGCCGAGCTGGCGACCAGCATCCCGCTGCTGCCCCAGCAGCAGCGGGCCATCCGGGTTCGGCACCGCGACCAGTGGGAGGCGGACGACGTCCTGCGGCGCGCGATCGCCGACGCCGAGGCCAGGCTGGCGCCCCACGGCCGGATCCTCGTCCGTCCCTCGGGCACCGAGCCCGTGCTGCGGGTGATGGTCGAGGGCATCGACGCCGCCGACGTCGCCGCGATCGCCGATGAGATCGCGGCCCTCGCAGGCGAGCGTCTACACTAGCCCGGCCGCGGCGGGCCGCGGCCGTCCCGAAGGAGAACCTGAAGCGGCATGTGCGGCATCGTCGGTTACACCGGACCCCGCGAGGCCGGCCCCATCCTGATCGAAGGCCTGGCGCGGCTCGAGTACCGCGGCTACGACTCGGCGGGGATCGCGCTCGTCGGCGAGGACGGCCGGATGTTCGTGGAGAAGAAGGCCGGCAAGCTCGTCAACCTCCAGACGGCGATCGCCGACCGGACGCCCCATGCGGCCATCGGCCTCGCCCACACCCGCTGGGCGACCCACGGCCGGCCGAACGACCTCAACGCCCATCCCCACCAGGATTGCAGCGGTGACATCACCGTCATCCACAACGGGATCATCGAGAACTTCCGCGAGCTCCGGGACGACCTGGAGGCGCGCGGCCACAGGCTCACCTCGGAGACCGACACGGAGGCCATCGCCCACCTGGTCGAGGACGCCTACCGGGGCGATCTCGCGGACGCGGTCCGCACCGCGCTCCGGCGCGTGGAGGGCGCCTACGCGCTCGTCGTCATGCACCGGCGCGAGATCAGCCGTCTCGTCGGGGCACGCCTGAACGTGCCGCTCATCGTGGGCCTCAACGGCGAGGAGAGCTTCATCGCGAGCGACGTGGCGGCGATCCTCGCGCACACGAACCGCGTGGTCTTCCTGGAGGAGGGCGACGTGGCCGATGTGCGGCCCACGGGCGTGGAGGTGACCGATCTCGACGGCAACCCGCTGGTGCGGGCCGAGACGCTCATCGACTGGTCGCCGGAGGCCGCCGAGAAGGGCGGCTACGACCACTTCATGCTCAAGGAGATCCACGAGCAGCCCACGGCCCTGCGCCAGTCGCTCGCCGGGCGGGTCACGCCCGCGGGAGCCATCCACGCCCCCGAGGTGGACGGGCTGGCCGACGCGTTCCGGCGGGTGAACCGGGTGGAGCTGATCGCCTGCGGCACCGCCTCATACGCTGCCCTCGTGGGCGCCGCGGCGATCCAGGAATGGACCGGGATTCCGGCGCGGGTCACGGTGGGCTCGGAGTTCCGCTACTCGCCGCCGCCCCTCGATGGGGACACGCTCGTGATCGCCGTCACCCAGTCCGGCGAGACAGCGGACACGATCGCCCCGACGCGCCTGGCCCGCGAGCGGGGCTGTCCGATCGTCGCGGTGACCAACACCGTCGGCTCCGCGATCACGCGCGAGGCCGATGCGGTCATGTTCCTCCAGGCCGGCCCGGAGATCGCGGTGGCGGCCTCGAAGACGTTCGTGACCCAGGTGACGACCCTGGTGGTGCTCGCTGCCGCCATCGCCAAGGCCCGCGGCAGCCTGGATGCCGCGACCGAGCTCGAGGTCGGTCTCGCGCTGCGAGCGCTCCCGGACGCGGCGGCGCGCACGCTGGACCTGGCGGCAGGCGTGGCGGACGTCGCCCGCCGGTACGTGAACTCCCGCGGTTTCATGTTCATCGGGCGCGGGTACGGTCTCCCGGGGGCGCTCGAGGGTGCCCTGAAGCTCAAGGAGATCAGCTACATCCACGCGGAGGGCTACGCCGCCGGGGAGCTCAAGCACGGCCCGATCTCGCTGCTCGACATCGAGTGCCCGCTGGTCGCGATCGCCACCCGGTCGCGGATCTACGACAAGCTGATCAGCAACGTCATGGAGGGCCGGGCGCGCGACGCCAAGGTGATCGCGGTGGCCACCGAGGGCGACGCCTCGATCGCGCGGTTCGCGGACGAGGTGCTGTGGGTGCCCGACACCCACGAGGCGCTGTCGCCGGTCCTCGCCGTGATCCCGCTCCAGCTGTTCGCGTACCACACTGCGGTCGCGCGGGGCACCGACGTGGACCAGCCACGGAACCTCGCCAAGTCGGTGACGGTGGAGTAGGGGATGACACCCGGCGACCCGGACGGGGATCCGCGCCTGCCGGCCGACCTCGTGCCCGTGGGGACGACGGAGCTCGGCATCGACATCATCAAGGTCGAGCGGATCCAGGCCGCACTCGCGCGGTTCGGCGAGCGTTTCTCGCGCCGCGTGCTCACGGACCGCGAACGACGCTATGTCCGGGACCGCCCGGAGACGTTCGCCGGCCGCTGGGCCGCCAAGGAGGCCGTCTCGAAGGTCCTCGGCCTGGGCGTCCGCGGGATCGGCTGGAAGGACATCGAGGTCGAGCGGCTGCCGACGGGGCAGCCGGCCGTGAGCCTGCACGGGCGCGCGGCGCAGCGGGCCGAGCAGCTCGGCATGGGCCGCATCGCCCTGTCCATCACGCACGAGTCCGACTACGCCGTCGCGATCGCGTTCGGTGTGCGCACGGCCGGTGGGCGGTACGTCTTCCCGCTGGACATCGACGAGCGCCTGGACGACCGGGAGCGCCTGCTGCTCGGCCGCCTGGAGCGCATGCGTGCGCTCCACGAGCGCACCCGTGCCCTGGCCGCCGAGGTGGGACCCAGGGACGGGGACCTCGACGACCCCGGGGACGGACGTGGCTGACCGGCCGGTCGGCTTCGGCAGACGGGAGGCTGCCGTCGACCCGGGCGGCCCGAGCCTGCCCGAGGGCACGGCCCGCCTCGACGACGAGTCGATCGCGCGCCTCCTGCCCGAGCGCCCGAAGCGCGGCCACAAGGGAACGTTCGGCAAGCTGCTGGTCATCGCCGGGTCGCTGGACTACGCGGGCGCCGCGCTTCTCGTGTGTCGTGCGGCCGGGCGCGCGGGCGCGGGCCTGGTGACGCTCGCCGTGCCGGAGTCGCTCCAGCCGCTGTTCGCGGCCAAGGTCGTGGAGGCGACCACGATGGCCCTGCCCGAGGACGACGTCGAGGAGGTGGACCCCGAGCCCGCCCTCGCGAAGGTCCTGGACCACGAGCATGACGCCCTGGTGATCGGGCCCGGGCTCCGACCGAGCCTCGCGACGGCCGACCTGCTGCGCCTGATCCTGACGGTGCCCGAGGACCCTGCCGGCGCGCCCGCCGTGCTCGACGCGGAGGCCCTGCGGACGCTGGCGGCCGTGGACGAATGGTGGACGCTTGTCACCCGGCCGTGTGTCCTGACGCCCCACGCCGGTGAGTTCGCCCGGCTCCGGACCGGGAGCGAGCACGACCCGGGCGCCGACGGCGACCTGAACGAGGACGACGCGGCCCGGGTGCGGTCCGCCGCGGCCGCGGCGGCCGAGTGGCGGCAGGTGGTCGTGCTCAAGGGCGCGAACACGGTCATCGCCGCACCCGACGGCTCGGTGTCGATCGCCCCGTTCGAGAACCCGGCGATGGCCTCCGGCGGCACGGGTGACGTGCTCGCCGGGACGATCGGCGCGCTGCTGGCCCAGGGCCTGGCGCCGTACGACGCGGCCCGCCTCGGCGTCTACCTCCACGGCCTGGCCGGCGACGCGGTCCGCGAGCGCATCGGCGATGCAGGGCTGCTGGCCTCGGACCTCACCGAAGCCCTGCCGCTCGGTCGCCGGCGCCTGGCCCGCCTCGCCGAGCGCCAGCGATCCGGCCGCAGGCTCGGGTTCGGGGCACTCGACACGGCCGCCCCCGGTGCGCCCGCGGCACCGGCGGGCGACCCCGGATGAGCGAGGCCGCCTCCGCGACGCCGCGGCCTCGGCCGATCGAGGAGCGCGTGCGGGCGGCCGGCCTCGCCCCGCTGCCCCGGACCGCGTGGCTCGAGATCGACCTGGACGCTCTCCGGGTCAACCTCGCCGTGATCCGGGAGGTGGTCGGCCCGCGGGTGCGCGTGGAGCCCGTCGTCAAGGCGGATGCGTACGGCCACGGCGCGGTCCCTGTCTCGCGTGCCCTCGAGGCGGCGGGGGCCGACGGGCTGTCGGTCGCCACCCTGGACGAGGCGTTCGAGCTGCGCGAGGCCGGCATCTCCGCGCCGCTGCTGGTGATCTACCCGGTGCCGCCCGAGCACGCGGCCCCGGCCGCGCGCGCCCGTGTCGCGGTGAGCGTCGGTGCCGGAAGGCTCCTGGACCGGCTCCTCGCGGCAGCCGCCAGGACGGCAGCGGACGACCCGCGGGCGCCCGCCCTCGAGATCCACGTCGAGATCGAGACGGGCCTCGGGCGCGGCGGCGCGCTGCCCGACGAGGCGACGGCGGCGATCCAGCGCGTCGCGTCGTCGCGGGGCGTCCATCTCGGCGGCGTCTGGACGCACCTCGCGGCGGCGGACGACCCATCCAGCGCCCTGGGTCAGGACCAGCGGTTCGGGCGGGCATTGGACCTGGCCGCGGGCTCCGTGCAGTTCGGGCCTGACCCGGAGGCCGTCCGCCGGCATCTCGCGGGGAGCGGCGGCATCCTCGGAGACGGTGTGGCGCGCTGGGACGCCGTCCGGGCCGGTCTCGCCATCTACGGCGTGGTCCCCGACGCGCTCGTGCCGCCTCCGGCGACCGTCGCGGCCGCGGCCCGGCTGCGACCGGTCATGTCGCTCAAGGCCCGTCCCGTCCGGGTGGCGGACCTGCCGGCCGGCCACGGCGTCTCGTACGGGCCGACGTTCGTGACCCAACGCCCGTCCCGGATCGCCACGCTGCCGGTGGGCTACGCGGACGGCTGGCGCCGGTTCCTGTCCGATCGGTCCGAGGCCCTCGTGCGCGGCGTCCGCGTGCGGCTCGTCGGCACGGTGGCCATGGACGCCGTGATGGTCGACGTCACGGACGTGCCCGGCCCGCCGGTCGATGAGGACGACGAGTTCGTGCTGCTGGGCGACCAGGGCGGGGAGCGGATCACGGCCCGCGAGCTCGCGGCGACGGGCGGGACGATCAGCTACGAGATCCTCGCGGGCATGCCCCGCAGGCTGCCCCGGGTGTACCATGCCGCCGGTTCGCCCGTTGAGGTCCGGACGCTCGCGGGAGGGAGATCCGAGTGGCGCGCATCGAGCTCTGGAACGGCGATATCTGTGACCTCGAGGTCGATGCCATCGTGAGCCCGGCGTCCACCTCCCTGTGGATGTCCACCGGGGTCGCGGCCGAGCTGAAGCGCACCGGCGGTGACTCGATCGAGTTCGCGGCCCTGCGGTTCGCGCCGGTCACCATGGGCGAGGCCGTCGTCACGCCCGCGGGCAGGCTGGCCGCCCGGTTCGTCATCCACGCCGTCTCCCTCGAGCGCGATCGTCGCACGAGCGGCCCCGCCATCGACCGCGCCGCGCGCAGCGCGATGACCCGCGCCCGCGAGCTCGGCATCGCCAGCATCGCGTTCCCGGCGCTCGGGACGGGGATCGGCGGGTTCCCAATCGACCAGGCCGCATCGATCGCCGTCGAGGCCGTCCGCGACGAGCTGGCCACGCCGTCGTCGATCGAGCACGTGATCTTTGCCATCCGCGGCGCGGCTGCCTATGAGTCGTTCGCGCACGCACTGGCCGAGGGCGAGCCCGCGCCGACGCGGTCGCTCCTCAATCCCGTGCCGTGGGCGACGGGCCTGCCTGCCGACGCGCCAGCCGACGCGCCGCCGGCCTCCCCGTCCTTCTCCGGTCGCACGGACGAGCGCCGGTGAGCTTCCCGATCGAGCCCTTCGACGAGCGCCGCGATGCCCTCGTCGAAGCGGTCGCGCGCGAGATCCGGCTGCGCGGCCTGACGGGGCCCGCCGTCCACTTCCTCGAGGCCAGCCGTCCGTACCGGCCCCTCGGCGCGCCCGCGATGCTCTTCTTCGACCCCGTCCTCGGCGAGCTGTTCGGCGGGCAGACACCGTCGGCCACCGAGCTCCTGCGCGACGACGCTGGCATCGAGGCGCTGATCGACCGGCTCGAGGAGCTGGACGAGGCCGACGGCTGGGACGCCTGACCCCGTCGGGCCGGCCGGGGCGCTCGCCGCTGGTAGGATCGGCCGGGTGAGGAGCGAGCACCTGGCCTTTGCCACCGTCGACCGCGGGACGGCGAGCGTCGCCGTCGCCCTGGTCGGGCGGGCGGGTGGACGCTGGCGGCTGCTCGGCGCCACCGCAGCCCAGGCCGGCGTCCCCGAGGAGGCGCTGCTGGAGCGGCTGCGCAGGCGCCTCGCCGCGACGGACGCCTCGCTCGCCACCGACCTCGGGCTTGGAGCGACGGGTGCGGCCGCGGGCCTGCCGCGACTCACGTGCTCCACGCTCCCCGCGCCCGAGATGGCGGTCGTGGCGGCCACGGAGCGCGTGCTGCGCCCCCTGGTGGTTGCGGCCTCGACCGCCGGGTGGCGTGTCCGCTCGCTGATCCTCGATGGCGCCGAGATCCTCGCCGTCGCGACCGCGCTCGCCGACCCGCGGGTCGGGGCAGTGCTCGCGGGCGCGTCGGATCCTCCGGGTGCCGACGAGCGCCCCCTGATGGGGGACCTCGGTGCGCTGGTGGCGGCGACGACCGAGCGACGCCCAGACCTCGTCGCCGTGCTCGCGGGCGGCCTCGCGGAGCCCGGGGGCAGGGTCGAGAGCCTGTTCCGGCCGGAGCGGCCCGGGCCGACGGTACTGGCCCCGTCGCCGGCCGTCGGCGGCGGGGAGCCGCTGCGGTCCCTCCTCGACGGCCTGCGCGGCGGTGACGTCGACGGCAGGCGGGCCCTGGCCCTCGCCACGGGTACCCTGGCCGATGTCCTGCAGCGGCGCATCGAGGTGGTCGAGATCGGCCAGGCCGGCGCAACGCGGACGGCGGCCGCATGGGCGGCGGGCGCGGATGCGGTCCCCCGGGTGGCGATCGTCCCGGAGGCCGCGCTCCTGCCGCGCAACTTCACGGACGCCCACCTCGACGCCGTGATGGGCTGGCTGACGGTCCCCCTCGACCGTCTCCGGGTGCGAGACCGGCTGCGGGAGCTCGCACTCGCCCCCTGGGGCGACGCCGCGGGCGACGGCGCACTGCTACGGCTCGCGGCCGCCCGGGCGGCCCTTGTCCGGCTGGTGGCCGCGACGCAGGATTTCGACGCGTTCCCGGCACCTGATCTCGTCATCGCGGCGGGCGGGGCGTGGAACGTCGTGCCGGCGCCGGTCGTCGCGCTAGCCCTGGCCGACGTCCTGCGGCGCCCTGGGGTGCGCGCCGCCGGACTGGACCACACCCGGCTGCTGGCGCCGCTCGGCACGATCGAGGACCCGGCGGAGCGGCATGCCGTCGTCGCCGACCTTCGCGATGACCTCCTCGTCCCGCTCGGCAGCGTGGTGATGCCCGCCGGGATGCGCCAGGGCCGGACTGCCGGCCGGATGGCGGTGCGCGGCGAGGGCGCTCCGGCAGAGCTGGATCTCGTGCCCGGCGGCCTGGAGCTCGTGGATCTGGCTCCGGGCGAGCGCGCCGTGGTGGAGCTGCAGCTCCGCGATCCGGTCCGTCTGGGCCTGCGAACGCGCCACGTGGCGACGGAGGTCGCGGGCGGGCTCGGCGGTCTCATGGTCGACCTGCGTGACGTGCCGCTGCACCTCCCGGAGCGGCCGGAGCGTCGCCGCGAGATCCTGGCCATGTGGCAGGCGGCCCTGTGGCCGGAGCTCGAGGCATGACGGACGGTCCCATGCCGACGGAGGCCCTGGCGACGGAGGCCCTGGCGACGGAAGGCCTGGCGAAAAGGCGCGCGACGGAGCCCGCGCGACGGAAGCCCGCGCGACGGAGGCCCGGACGACGGTCGACGGCTGGCTCGACGAGATCCCGGTCCGCCGCGTCCTGGAGGATGTCGAGACCAGGTTCCCGCTGCCGCCGGGGGACCGGCCGCTCGTCGAGCCCGGGACCGTCATCCTGCCCGGAGACCCGTTGCTGGAGCATCTGCGGGACCGCCGCATCGACGAGGTGGTGGTCCACACACGGGATGGGACGCGACCCCTCCCCGGCAGCCGCTGGGCCCCGGCACCCGGCCGTCGCCACCGGGACCGGGCGATCGAGGGCGAGCTCCTGGCCCCGGTGCCCGGCAAAGGCGACCGCTGGCGCCTGGTCACGGGCGACCACCGCGTGATCCTGCCATCCCCGGTGGCCGGCGTGGTGACCGAGGTCCGGCCGGGGGCGGAGATCTGCGTGCGGCCGGACGGCAGTGCGCTGCGCGGGGCATTCGCGGCCGGGTCCGCCGCACGGGGCCGCCTCGAGCTCGCCACGGACCCGTTCGGGGAGCTGCGCCCCGGCGGGATCGACGTCGCGCGCGCAGGCAGCATCCTCGTCGTCGGGTCCCGGATCGATGCCGAGGCCCTCACGCGCGCCCGCGCCATGGGCGTCCGGGGAATCGTCGTCGCGACGCTGCCCGGCAAGGAGCTGCGCGACTTCCGGGCGTCCGAGCGCCGCCAGCGCGCGGCGCTCCACGCGATCCCTCCGTTCGGGGTGCTGGTGCTGGAGGGTGCGGTGCGGTGCCTGATCCCGGGCCCGATCACCGCGCTGCTCGAGCGGTTCGCCGGCCAGGACGTCGCGCTCCTCGTCGATCCCCCGGCGCTGGTCTTCGATGGCGAGGATCCCGCGCCGGTGGACACGGACCGGGCGTGGGTCCGGATCCGGAGCGGCCCGAATGCGGGTGCCGAGGGCCGCCTGCGCGGGCCGGCCGGCCTGTGGCGGTTCGCGGCCGGCGTCCACCTCGAGGCCGCGTTCGTGGAGCTCGAGGATGGCGTTCCAATCGCGGTCCCGCTCGGCGACCTCGAGCGCTACGCCTGACCGGTTGCGACTCCCCACCCGAGCTGTGGGCATCGCCCCTGCGGCGTGGGCGTCACTCCCGCGGTGCCACATGCCGGCCGCGTGGGTCCACGGCTTCGGCTACCCTCGGCTCGATGTCCACCTCCGCCCGCGCCGAGCGCGTCGTCGTCACCCATGGGCCGGCCGGCACCAGGGCGCTGGCGGGGCGCCTTGCCGCGGCCGCCAGGGCCGGCGACCTGGTGTGCCTCGTCGGCGACCTCGGCGCCGGCAAGACGCAGTTCGCCAAGGGCTTCGCCGTCGGCCTCGGGATCACCGATACCGTCAGCTCGCCGACCTTCGTGCTGATGACCGAGTACGAGGGCAGGATCCCGATGTTCCACCTCGACCTCTACCGTCTCGACGACGCCCGCGACGCGCTCGCCGGCGGGCTGCTCGACGAGCGCCAGGCCGAGGGCGTGGTCCTCGTCGAGTGGGCGGAGCGGCTCGGGGAGACCCTGCCCGCAGGGCGCCTGGACGTCGTGATCGACGGCACCGGCGACGAGCCCCGGCGCATCTCGCTCCGCACGACGGATCCGGGCTACGCCCGGTACCTGGAGATCGCCGCATGACCGGCGGGGACCGAATGACCGACGGGGGCCCGATGGCCACCGCGGGCCCGATGGCCGGCGGGGGCCGCATCCTCGTCATCGACACAGCAACGACGCAGGCCGTGATCGCGCTGGGGGAGCCCGACGGCACGCTCGTGGAGGAGCGCGGCTGGGTGGCCGGCTATCGCCACGGGGAGGAGCTGCTGGCCCGCATCGCGGGCATGCTGGCGGACCTGGGCCAGGCGCCGGCCGAGCTCGGAGGGGTGGTCGTTGGCACGGGCCCCGGCGCCTTCACGGGTCTCCGGGTCGGGATCGCCACCGCGAAGGGGCTGTGCCATGCGCTCGGCCTGCCGATCGCCGGGGTCGCGACCGGATCGGCGCTCCTGGCCGCTGCGGCGTCCGCGGCTGCAGCGTCCGCCGCCTCCAAGGGCGGTATCGCGCCCGAACCCGGCGCCTTCGCGCTCCTCCAGCCGGCGGGTCTGTCCGATCGGGTCCTCAGCCGGCCCGGGGTGGAGCCGCTGATCCTGCCCGGCGGTACCGACCCTGAGCTCGGGTCCGGGGAGCGGCTGGTCGCCGTCGACCTGGACGGCCGCGCACCGGCGGACGCGTCCCGCCTGGGCGCAGCCGCGCACGACGGCCTGGCCGCGGCGCTGCTGGCGGTGGGCGCCGCGCGCCTCGCCAACGGGGATCCGGACGACCTGGCGGGGCTCGTGCCCGAGTACGTCACCCTGCCGCGCGGCGTCCGCGCGCCCGTGTCCGAGACCGGCGTGACCCTCACGGGCGGAGGGTCGCGACCATGACCGGCCAACCCATCCTGCACGTCCGGCCGATGACGGCTGCGGACCTGCCGGCCGTCCAGGTGATCGAGCGTTCGTCGTTCACGACCCCATGGCCGCCCCAGGCGTACCGGCAGGAGCTGGAGGGCAACCGGCTCGCCCACTATCTCGTGGCCCTGATCGGCGACGAGATCGTGGGATACGGCGGGATCTGGCTCATGGTGGACGAGGCCCACGTGACCACCTTCGCCGTCCACCCGGCCTACCGGCGGCGGCGCATCGGCGAGCGGATGCTGATCGCGCTCATCGATCTCGCCCGGGATCGCCACGCGCGCGAGGCGACCCTCGAGGTGCGTCTCTCCAACCTGCCTGCTCGCCGCCTGTACGAGAAGTACGGCTTCCGCCCCGTCGGCATCCGGCCTCGCTACTACAGCGATAACGGGGAGGACGCCCTGATCATGACGACTGAGCCGCTGACCACCCCCGCGATGCGCGATCGGATCGCACGCCTGCGGGCGGCCGTCGACGCCGCTCCGCCCCCGTCGGCCGACCCCGACGCGGTCCCCGAGACCAGGCTCGACGGCGCTCCGGCCGGCAACCCGGGCCCTGGAGCGCCACCGTGAGCGGGCCCCTCCTGCTGGCCGTCGAGTCCAGCTGCGACGAGACCGCCATCGCCCTGGTCGAGGACGGGCGCCGGATCCACGCGAACGTCGTCGCGAGCCAGGTGGCGCTCCACGCACCGACCGGCGGCATCGTGCCTGAGGTCGCCGCGCGCGCCCACCTGCGGTGGATCGTCCCGGTGCTGGACGAGGCGCTCACCACGGCCGGGGTCACGGTCCGGGACGTCGACGCGGTCGCGGTGACGTACGGGCCCGGCCTCGCGGGCTCGCTGCTCGTCGGCGTCAACTTCGCCAAGACCATCGCGTGGGCGCATGGCAAGCCGCTCATCCCCGTCAACCACCTCGAGGGTCACGCGTACGCCGGCTGGCTCGTGGACCCGGGCGAGCCCGAGCGCGACCTGCCGCCCTTCCCGCTGGTGGCCCTCGTCGTCTCGGGCGGGCACACGTTCCTCGTTGAGATGCGGGACCACCTCGACTACCGGTATCTCGGCGGCACGATCGACGACGCGGCCGGGGAGGCGTTCGACAAGGTCGGGCGCCTGCTGGGCCTGGGCTACCCGGGTGGACCGGCGATCTCCGCGGCGGCCGAGGACGCGGTCGCGAAGGACAGGGTCTTCCCGCGGGCCTGGCTGGGCGACACCTACGACGTCAGCTTCTCCGGGCTCAAGACCGCCGCGCGCCGGATCGTCACCCGCTCGCGCGCAGAGGCCGGCCTGCCCGCCGACGAGCGGGACGGGGCGCTGTCCGACGCCGTGGTCGCCGAGCTCGCCTGGGGCTTCCAGGACTCGGTGGTCGACGTGCTGACGACGAAGACGATCCGGGCGGCCGAGGAGGTCGGGGCGCACGGCATCGTGCTGGGTGGGGGGGTCGCGGCCAACGCGGCGCTCCGGGACCGGATCAGTCGCGAGGCGGCTGCGCGCGGGATCGCGATGGTCCTCCCGCGGCCCGGGCTGTGCACGGACAACGGCGCGATGATCGGGGCGG
This sequence comes from uncultured Chloroflexia bacterium, assembly GCA_963776395.1. Taxonomy (GTDB): domain Bacteria; phylum Chloroflexota; class Limnocylindria; order Limnocylindrales; family CSP1-4; genus CAIXZV01. The sequence goes on from CAVZML010000006.1 coordinate 560,423, forward strand.
CCGGCGCCCGGCGGTACGCGGCCGGAGTGCGGGCGGGCCTGGACCTCGATGCGCGGCCCTCGCTGCCGCTGGCCCGGTGACCGGCGCCCGGCGCGGCGGTGAGCTCCGGCTCGATCCGCAGTTCGTCCAGCGGACCCTCAGGCAGGCCGGCCTGCGCGCCCGCCACAACCTCTCGCAGAACTTCCTCGCCGACGTGGACGTCCTGGAGGGAATCCTCCGCGAGGCGGACCCCGGCCCCGATCGCGGCGTGCTGGAGATCGGGCCCGGCCTCGGCTTCCTGACCGGCGGCCTCCTCGCGTCGGGCGCGCGCGTGACGGCCGTGGAGCTGGACCGCGGGCTCGCGGCCGTGCTGCGGGAGCGGTTCGCGGAGGAGGCCGGCGCTGGCGTCTTCCGCCTGGTCGAGGACGATGCCCTGGACCAGGACCTCGTCAACCTCGTCCCGCCCCCGTACGACGTCGTGGCCAACCTGCCCTACCACATCACGAGCCCGATCCTCCACCGGCTGCTGGGCAACGCACCCCGCGCGGAACGCCTCGTGCTGATGGTCCAGCGCGAGGTCGCAGAGCGGATCGCGGCGCCGCCCGGCGACATGTCGTACCTGTCCGTGTTCGTCCAGTACCACGCCCGCGCCCGGGTGGCGTTCCGCGTGCCGCGCGACGCGTTCGAGCCGCCGCCGAAGGTGGAGTCCGCGGTCCTCGTCCTGGAGCCGTACCCGTCCGACGACCGGCTCGACGCAGAGGCCGAGGACCATCTCTGGCGCGTCGTCCAGGCCGGGTTCCGCGAGCGGCGCAAGATGCTGCATAACGTGCTGACGCGGCAGCTGCCGGTCCCGGGCGAGCGCGTGGAGGCGGCCCTCGCGGCATGCGGGATCGACGGCAGCCGGCGGCCGCAGACCGTGGCCGTGGGGGAGTGGCTGGCGCTCGCCGTGGCGATCGGCCCCATCCCGGAGCCGCAGTGACCGCACCCCTCGATCCCGGGCGCCGGCTGAGCCCGGTCGTGCGGCTGGCGCCCGCCAAGCTCAACCTGACGCTGGCCGTCCTGGGCATCCGTCCCGACGGCTACCACGAGCTGCACAGCGTCATGGTGCCGCTCGACCTCGCCGACCGGCTGTCGGTGTCCGTCGCTCCACCCGGCGCCATCGACTCCCTCCACGTCGACGGGTTCGACCCCGGGCCGGTCTCCGGCAACCTCGTGCTCCGTGCCTTCGCCGCCGCCCGCCGCGACGCGCACCCGGCGTGGGGACGACCCGACCCTCCACCGGCCCTCGCGGCACGCCTCGAGAAGCGGATCCCCGTCGCGGCGGGGCTGGCCGGAGGCTCCTCCGACGCCGCCGCAGCCGCGGACGCGGCCCTCGAGGCCTGGGGAGTGGTGCTGGACCCCCAGGCCCGACATCGCCTCGCGACGGAGCTGGGGTCGGACGTCCCGTTCTTCCTGGCGGGTGGACCCGCCCTCGTCGAGGGCCGTGGCGAGCGCGTCGCGCCCCTGGCCTGGCTCCGCGAGGCGTCCGGTCCGCCCGGCCGGGACGCCCCGGCCCTGCTGCTCGTCACGCCGGCCGTCGCGATCTCGACCCCGGCGGTCTTCCGGGCGTGGGACGAGGGCGCCCGGGTCGCAGGCGGCGCCGCGCGTCTCGCGTCGGCCCACCTCGCGGAGGAGCTCCGCCGGGGGATCCGTGCCCCGGACCTCATGGCGAGGGCATCCGTGCTGGCGGCCGCCAACGACCTCGCACCGGCCGCGATCGTCGTCGAGCCGGCGCTGGTGCCCTTCAAGCGGGCCCTGCTGCGCCTCCTCGGGCGGCCGGTCGGCCTGTCGGGCTCGGGCCCCACCTTCTGGGCACTCTATGCTTCACGTGCCGAGGCGGCCGAGGGCGCGGACCGGGTCCGCGCCGCGATCGGCGCCGGCGAGATCATCGGCCCGGGGCCCCGCCCGCCGTTCGTCGTGACGGCCCGCATCCTGGCCGGCACCATCGATACGCGGAGGGATCCATGACCCGCGATGCCATCGCGACGGCCGGCGCGCCGGCCGCCATCGGACCGTACAGCCAGGCGATCGCCATCGACGGCCTCGTCTTCTGCAGCGGCCAGCTCGGCCTCGATCCCGCCACCGGGGTCCTTGTCGAGGGCGTGGCGGCCCAGGCCGAGCGATCGATGGACAACCTGGCCGCCGTGCTGGCCGCTGCCGGGCTGACCATGGCCGACGTCGTGAAGACGACGATCTTCCTCGCCGACATGGGCGACTTCGGGGTCGTCAACGGCGTGTATGGCCGGTACATGCCCGATCCGCCGCCGGCCCGTTCGACCGTGGCGGTCGCCGCGCTGCCCAAGGGCGGCCTCGTGGAGATCGAGGCGATCGCGACGCGGGCTCCTGCGACACCGGCAGCCTCCGGTTGACACCCCCGCCGACCACACCGCAGAATCCGCGACGCCTCAGATGACGAACACCGACACCTCCCCGGGCGCCGGCGCCGCAGCCCATGTGGTCGCCAGGACGCGAACGTCGTGGCCCCTGGTCCTGTGAACCCACCCAGTACCGGCACGCCCGTGCGACGCACGGTCGCGGTCGTGCTCGCGGCCGGCCTCGGAACGCGCATGAAGTCGGCCACGCCCAAGGTGCTGCACCCGCTGTGCGGCCGGCCGATGATCGAGTACGTGCTCGATGCGGCGGTCGCGGCCACGGGCGCCCGCCCGCTGGTCGTCTACTCGCCCGCCACCGAGACGGTCCGGGCGGCCGTCGCCGCGGTGGCCGACACGGCGCTCCAGGACGAACCCCGCGGTACCGGCGACGCGCTCCGGGCGGCGCTGGACGCGCTCGACGACGGGGTCGAGGAGGTGCTCGTCCTCTCCGGCGACGTGCCGCTCGTCCAGGCGGAGATCCTCTCGTCGTTGCTCGAGGCGCGGTCGATGGACCATGCCGCGATCGCCCTCGTGTCGGTCGCCGCCGTCGACCCGAGCGGCCTGGGCCGAGTCGTCCGCAACGACGGCGGGACCGTGGAGCGCATCGTCGAGGAGAAGGACGCGACCGACGAAGAGCGCCAGATCGGCGAGATCAACGCCGGGCTGTACGCCATCGATGCGTCGTGGCTCCGGCGGCGCATCGGCGACCTGCGCCCCTCGCCCGCCACCGGCGAGCTCTACCTGACGCACCTCGTCGCCTTCGCGCGGGAGGACGGGCGCCTCGTGGCCGCCCTCGACGTCGACGACGACGGGCGCCTCACGGGGATCAACGACCGCTCGCAGCTGGCGCGCGCCGAGTGGGACATGCGGGTCGAGACCAACGACCGCTGGATGCGGGCCGGCGTCACGATGGTGGACCCGTCCACGGTCTACCTGGATCACGCCGTGGTCCTGGCCGAGGACGTCGTGCTCGAGCCCAACGTGGTCCTGCGCGGCGCCACGACGGTCGGCTCCGGCACCCGCATCGCCAGCGGGTCGCAGATCCGGGACTCCGCCATCGGGGAGCGGTGCACCGTCTGGGCGAGCGTCGTCGAGCGCTCCACCGTGGAGGACGACGTCACGATCGGGCCGTTCTCCCACCTGCGTCCTGGTGCCCACGTGGGGACCCGGTCGGAGATCGGGAACTACGCGGAGATCAAGAACAGCCGCCTCGGCGAGCACGTCCGCCAGCACCACAACAGCTACCTGGGGGACGCGGACGTGGGCGCCGGGACGAACGTGGGCGCGGGCACGATCACCGCCAACTACGACGGCGTGCGCAAGCACCGGACCACGATCGGGGAGCGCGTCTTCCTGGGCGTGGACACGATGCTCCGGGCGCCCGTCACCCTGGGCGACGAATTCGAAGACCGGCGCCGGAGCCGTGGTGACGAAGGACGTGCCGGCAGGCATGCTGGCGGTCGGCGTGCCGGCGCGGATCCGCGAGATCCGGCCCCTCGCCCCGGAGCCCACCGGGCCGGGCGAGGCGATCCCGTCCGCCTCCGCACCGGTGGCCGGCGAGCCCGCCGCGCCCGCGAGCCCGACGTCACGCCCGAGGTCGGCGCCGGGTGAACCTGCCCATCGGCGAGATCCTGTTCCTCGTCGTCCTGACCTTCCTCGAGGGCGTCTTCGTGGCCGCCGAGATCGCGCTCGTGTCGATCCGGCGCAGCCGCGTCGAGCAGCTGGTCGACGAGAACCGTCCGAACGCCCGCCGGGTCCAGCACCTCCTGGACGACCCGGGCCGCTTCCTCGCCGTCTGCCAGCTCGGCCTCACCGTCATCGGGTTCCTCGCGTCGGCGTTCGCCGCCGTGAGCCTCGTCGACGGGCTGGCCCAGGCGCTCGAAGGAGCCGGCCTCGGCGCATCGACGGCGCACGGCCTCGCCCTGCTCGTCGTCACCGTGCTCCTCGCCCTGTTCACGATCGTGTTCGCGGAGCTTGTCCCCAAGACACTCGCGCTCGCGTACCCGGAGCGCTTCGCCCTGACGCTCTCGGCGCCGCTCGACCTGCTCGGCCGCCTGTTGCACCCGCTGGTGGCGCTCCTGACCTCGATCACGCGTGCGATCACGCGGCCGCTTGGCGCCAACGTGAACTCCGAGGCGCAGATCACCGCGGAGGAGCTCCGCCTGATCGTGGAGCGCGGCGGGGAGCAGGGGCTCCTCGAGGCCGAGGAAGAGCAGATGATCAACGCGGTCATCGAGCTCGGCGACCGGCGCGTCCACGAGGTGATGGTGCCGCGCATCGCCATCGTCGGCCTTCCGGCATCTGCGACGTTCGACGAGGCGATCGACACGATCATCGCCGAGGGGCACTCGCGCGTGCCGGTCTACGAGTCCTCGGTGGACGAGGTCGTCGGCATCCTCTACGCGAAGGACCTCCTCCCGTTCCTGAAGTCCGACGCCGCCGCCCGGTCGAGCCTGCGGACGATGCTGAGGACCCCCGTGTTCGTGCCGGAGTCGATGTCCATCGACGACCTGCTTCATGAATTCCAGCGGCGCAAGGTCCACATCGCCATCGTCCTGGACGAGTACGGCGGGACCGCGGGGCTGGTCACCATCGAGGACCTGCTCGAGGAGATCGTGGGCGAGATCCAGGACGAGTACGACGAGGAGGAGCCGCTCGTCGAGATGCTCGACGCGGACCGGGTCCGCGTCGACGGGCGCGCGTCCATCGACGACCTGCTGGACCTCTGGGACATGAAGCTCACGCTCGAGGACGAGGACGAGTACGACACGGTCGGCGGCTTCGTCTACCACCGCATCGGCGGCGTGCCCAGCCCGGGCGACGAGATCCGCCTGGAGGGGCTGCACCTCACGGTCGAGTCGACCGACGGCCGGCGCGTGGGCAAGGTGCTCGTGGTCCGGGAGCGTCCGGTGGACGACGAGTCGGACGCCGACGGGGACGAGTAGCAGCTCGTCGAGCGCCCTGTAACGAGACCCGGCCGGACGCGTCATCCAGTTACGCACCGCGGACGAGCCGCGGTCCCGGTGCCGAGCGTTACGGCCCTTGTCATGAGCGTGACCACGGGCACCGGGTGCGCCTCACGGCGATCCCCCGGTCAGTCGCCAGCGGCTGAGGGTGACGGCACATGGCGGGCAACGGCGCGCGGCGGCCCGGGCGGGACGAGGCGGGTTCGATCGCGACCTCGGCCGAGCGGCAGATCGTCGTCGTCCCGCGGACGCCCGGCTCCCTCCGCGTCCTCGACGTCGGCCGCGCCGCCAAGGGCGACGAGCTCGACGAGATCATCGACGAGGTGTTCGGCCCGAGCACCGACGAGGGCCCCGGGTTGTTCGACGTCATGCTGGTGGCGAGCGGCGTGGCCCTGCTGGCGTGGTCCTGGCTCTCCGGCGGCGGCCCGTGGTTCATCATCGGGGTGACGGCGATCGTGCTGGGCGTCGCTCTCCCCGCAAGGAGCCTCCTCCGAGCGACGCGCGAGCGGAGGATCGTGCAGCGCCAGCGCCGGGTGCTCCGGGCCGGGCACGCGCTCGATGCATCGGATCGGACGGTCGGCGCGCTCGTCGGGTCCTACGACTCGCTCCAGCAGGCGGCCACGCTGCCGGGCGTGCCGGCCGCCTCCGCGGCCGTCGAGGCGGGCCATGCCGCGCTGCTCGAGGTCGCGTCGCTGCTCGACGGGAGGCCACCCCTGAGCGAGGAGGAGCGTGACTACGTCGAGCGCAGGACGCGGGCGATCCGCGACCTCACGGCCCAGATCGTCCGGGGCAGTCGTGCATGGTCGCGCGCCCGGATGCGCGACGACGCCGGTGTCACCGAGGTGGCTCGCGAGCGGGCGGCCGCCGTGGCGCGGGCACGCGAGGAGCTGGAGGCGGGGACCGGCGTGGGCGCGGTGGACGAGCTCGAGCGGCTTCGAGCGCGACTGCGCGACGGGAAAGCCGACGATGGCGGGAGGCCCAATGGCGACGGGAGGCCCGACGATGCTGCCTGAGGATCGGCAGGCGGCCCTGCCCCCGCACTCGTCGGGTGGCCTGCTCGTCTGGCTCATGATGCCGTTCGTCGCCGGCTACCTCTCGGCCCGCTGGCTGGTCGCGACGACGGGGCGCGCCGTCGGCAGGTCGCTGCGGGTCCTGGTTCATGCCACCGTTGCGCTCGGACGGAGGATCGCCGCCGTCCTGCGCGCCGCCGGCCACCTGCTCGCGGGCCTGATCCGCACCGTGGGCCGTGTCCTCGCCGAGATCGCCCGTCGCGTCGGGGTCGTGCTCCGGGCGGTCGCCCACCAGGTGGCCCGGCCCATCCGCGCCCTCGGCCGCCTGCTCGCCGAGCTCGGGCGGAGGATCGCCGCCGTCCTGCGCGCCGCCGGCCACGCGCTCGCGGACCTGATCCGCACCGTGGGCCGTGTCCTCGCCGAGATCGCCCGTCGCGTCGGGGTCGTGCTCCGGGCGGTCGCCCACCAGGTGGCCCGGCCCATCCGCGCCCTCGGCCGCCTGCTCGCCGAGCTCGGACGGAGGATCGCCGCCGTCCTGCGCGCCGCCGGCCTCGTGCTCGCGGACCTGATCCGCGCCATGGGCCGTGTCCTCGCCGAGTCCATGCGCCTGGCCGGACGTGGCGTGGTCCGCCTCCTCGTCGCGTTGCGCCCGGTTGCGAGGGCTGCCGGTCGAACGGCGGGCCGCCTGCTTGCTCGCGCATTCGTCGGCGTCCTCGAGCTGCAGCTGGTGATCCGGCTCGCGGTCCACGCCACCAGCATCGCGATCCGTTTCCTCCTCGTGGCGGCCCGGTGGGCCGGCGTGACCGTGACCCGGGCGGTCGCCACGGTCCTGGGACCGCCCCTCCGCGTGGCCGCTCGCGCGCTCACGATCGCGTTCCGCGTGGCGGCCCGGGGACTGACGACCGCGTTCCGCATGGCGGCCCGGGGACTGACGACCGGGTTCCGCATCGCGCTTGGGGAGGCGCGCCGCGTCGTCGCTGCCGTGACCGCCGCCATCTCCGCCGCCCTCCGGCTGATCGCCGTGGCGGCCCGCCTGATCGTGGACCGGCTGATCGCACCCGCGGCCCGCGGCGCACGAGTCATGATCCTCGCCTTCGTGGTCATCGCCTTCGTGATCCCGGTCCGCACGGCCCGCCGGATCCTCCGGTCGGTGCTCGACTCCATCCGGCCGCCGGTCGCGGCCGCGACGAGGGCGCTGGTCGCCGCGGTGTCCGGTGCGACGCGGTCGATCCGCCGGTCGATCGGAGACGCGAGGCGGCAGGTTCGCGTCGCCCTCGCCGGCGCCGCGACCGGCATCCGCGGCGCGATCCACGATGCACGCGACGGCATCGGGCGGCTGCTCGGCCGCCCGCGGACTCACTCGGGGTCCGGGAGTCGGCGGATCCGTCAATGACGTCCGGGCGAGGGCGACAGCGCGGCAGTCGACAGGGAGGGCAAGGGCGATGCTGAAGGCGATCCGTCGATGGTGGCGGTATCTCGGCACCAAGCTGGGCATGCGGCTGGACGAGGTCGCGGATCCGAAGGTGCAGCTGGAGCAGGCGATCGGCGAGGCACGGGACCAGCACCGGTTCCTCACCGAGCAGGCGGCCAACGTCATCGCGAACCAGGCACAGCTCCAGACCCGCCTGGACCGTTCCATCGAGGAGTACGGGCGCGTGACGGCGTCGGCCAGGCAGGCGGTCGTGCTCGCCGACCAGGCGACGCGGACCGGCGACACGGCCAAGGCCCGGAGCTACACCCAGGCGGCCGAGGCCTTCATCGCCCGCCAGATCGTCCTCGAGCGGGAGATCGACTTCCTCAAGCGGTCACTGCTCGACGCGGCCGCGGCGACCGAGCGCGCGAAGCAGGCCGTGCGGACCAGCTCGTCGGCGCTGCAGACGAAGCTTGCGGAACGGGAGGCGCTGCTGAGTCGCCTCGACCAGGCGGAGATGCAGGAGCAGATGAACGCGGCGATGAGGCAGCTCACGGCGTCCGTCGGCGGTGACTCGCCGACGCTCGACGAGGTGCGCGACAAGATCGACCGGCGGCTCGCCGCCGCCCAGGCGATGACCGAGGTCAGCGGCGCCGGGGTCGACATGCAGATGCTCGAGGTCGAGGAGGCGCAGCGACAGGCCGAGACGGACGTGCGCCTGGGCCGGCTCCGCAGCCAGATGGGCATCCAGGTGACCAGGGTCGATCCCCTCGCGCTCCCCGAAGGTGCCGCCGCGCAGGCGGTGCCGGTGGAGCCCGAGCCGGTGGCGGAGGCTGAACGGCCGTGACACCACCCGCCGCCGACGCCTGATCGCGCCTGGCGCCGGACCGGCTCCCTGGGCGGATGTCAGGGCCTGGCTCGGGCGGTGCCCGGCCGCGGGGCGCGGGTCCGGCGATGTGCCCGCCGGCGGATCCAGGGCTGGATCAGGCGCTGATCACGGAGTGGATGATCGCCGCGAGCCGCTCGCGCGCCGCGTCACCCACGACGTCGAGACCGTCGAGCTCTGCCAGGCAGGCGTCCCGGTGCCGATGCGCCTCGGCCCGGGTGAAGTCCTGGGCCCCGGAGCGCTCCAGGATGGCCATGACCTCCACGATCCCGGCCGGGTCGAGCTCCGCGCCGTCATACAGCTGCGCGAGCCTGTCGCGGTCGGCCCGCGTGGCCTTCTCGAACGCATACAGGACCGGCAGCGTCTTCTTGCGGCGAGCGATGTCGGTGGGCGCCTTGCCGGTCTTCTGCTGCTCTCCCCAGATCCCGAGCAGGTCGTCGTTGAGCTGGAAGGCGAGACCGAGCGACCAGCCGAACCGGCGGTAGCCCGCGATGACGACCTCGTCGTCCGTGGCAAGCAGGGCGCCGGCCTCGATCGAGGCGGAGATCAGGGCGGCGGTCTTGCGCCCGATCATGTCGAAGTACAGGTCGACCGTCATCGGCTCGTCGGACGCCGACGTGGCGATGTCGATGTACTGGCCCTCGCACAGCAGCACGCACGTCTCGTCGTACAGGCGCATGAGGCGGAGGACCTTCGCATCGCTGAAGCCCAGGTCCGTGAGACGGTGGAGCGCGACGCGCGAGAGGCTGAAGATCAGGTCACCCGTGTTGATGGCCTGCGGGACGCCGTGGATCGCCCAGAGGGTGGCGCGGTGGCGCCGCTCGACGTCACCGTCCTCGATGTCGTCGTGGACGAGGCTGAAGTTGTGCCCCAGCTCCACGGCAGCGGCGCCCGGCAGTGCGGCCCGGTGGTCCCCCGTGATCGAGGCGTAGGCGAGGAGGCCCAGGAGGGGGCGCATCCGCTTGCCGCGCGGCCCGTCGGACCCGTCCAGCCCGAGGTGGTAGCGGATCATCTCGTACACGCCGACGGTGGAGGCGTCGCGGTCGCTGACGACGCGGAGGATCTCCGTCTCGGTGTCGGCGAGGAGCTGCGCGAGATCGATGTCGTTCGAGACGGTCATGGTCACGGAGTGTAGCGGCTTCGGCGGCAAACGTGTTCGCGAAAAGTAGCCTGTTGAGGCAGGCGGTCCCACGGACCGGTTCTCGTGCTCCGTGGCGGTTGCCGGAGGCCTGATCTGGCTATCCTCCGCAGGTGTCTGCGCCACCACGCGCCGCGTGTCCGGCCGGCCGCCGGGTTGGCATCGCGCCGGCGCCACCCGAACGACAGGGGGAGGAGGAGACAGTTGGAGATCGCGTCCCGCGTCCGCCGCGTCGGCGGCGACAGCATCGTCAACGCCTACCTGGTGGAGGAGGGCGGCGAGGTCACCATCGTCGACGCCGGCGCCCCGGGCCTCTGGTCGGCCCTGGTGCCGGAGCTCTCCGCGATGGGGCGCGGCCTGGAGCACGTGCGCGCGATCGTGCTCACCCATGGCCACAGCGACCACGTGGGGTTCGCGGAACGGGCGCGTCGTGAGCGTGGCTGGCCGGTCTGGGTTCACGAGGTCGATGCGGCGCTGGCGCGCGGCGAGGTGCCCAACCCGTCGACCGGCGGTGGGCCCATGCGGCCCGGGCCCATGCTGCGGTTCGGCTGGTGGTCGCTTCGCCACGGCCTGCTCCGCGTGCCGCACCTGGGCGAGGTGGCCGCGTACGGGGACGGGGCTTCGCTCGACGTGCCCGGCGCCCCCCGCGTGATCCTGGTGCCGGGGCACACGCCCGGGAGCGCGGCGCTCCATTTCGCCGGCCACGACGCGCTGTTCGTCGGCGACGCGCTGTGCACCTATGCGGTCACGAACGGCGCGACCGGGCCGCGGATCGCCCCGTTCTCGGCGGATGCGGCGCTGGCCCGGCTGTCGCTTGCCAACCTCGAGGGGATCGCGGCGCGGCTCGTCCTTCCCGGCCACGGCGACGCGTTCACGGGCGGCGTTGACGAGGCGATCCGCCTGGCTCGCGAGGCGCCACTGCCGGTCAAGAGGTAGGTCGCCAGTGGCCGGTCCCGGCCTGCCGGGAAGCGTGAAGGCCCTGGCCCCCTGGCGCCGCTCGTCCACGAGGGTGGTACCGTCGGCGTCGTGCCCGTGCCCCGCCGCTACGTCACCGACGGCATCGTCCTCTCCAGGTTCGACCTGGGCGAGGCCGACCGGGTCCTGACGCTGATCACGCCGGAGCACGGCAAGATCCGGGTCATCGCGAAGGGCGTGCGCCGGCCGACATCGCGCCTGGGCGGCTCCCTGGAGCCGTTCGCCGAGCTCAACGTGGCCCTGGCCCGGGGCCGGACGTTCGACGTGGTCACGGAGGTGCGCGTCGGCCACGCATGGCTGAGGCTCCGCGATCGTCTCGAGAGCGCCGCGACCGCGTGGTACATCGCGGAGCTGGCCGACCGGAGCCTCGAGGAGCGCCACGAGGCCGAGCCCCTGTACGCGCTGCTGCACCGGGCGTACGAGCTGCTGGACGCCGGGATGGCCCCCGGTCGTGTGGCGCGCTGGTACGAGATGCACCTGGCCGACGAGCTGGGCCAGCGGCCGGAGGTGGACCGGTGCGTCGAGTGTGACCGGATGCTGGAGGTCACGGGCTCGTTCCGTTGGGTCCCGCCGCTGGGCGGTGTCCTGTGCGACCGCTGCCCGGGCCCGCCCGCGGACCGCGCGGCCCTCAGCCTGGATGCGCTCAAGCTGCTCAAGGCGTACCAGCGCCTGGACATCGAGGCCATCGCGGCACTGCGCCTGACCGAGGCAACCGAGCGGGAGACCGAGGGCGCGATGCGCGACTTCATGCGCGTCGCGCTGGAGCGGGACGCGCGCTCGCTGGCGTTCCTGGACGAGGTACGATCCCGGCCCGCCGCGCGCCCGGCGCCCACGGGCACCCAGGCGGCAGCGCGTCCGGCGCCGGCGGGCGCCCAGGTGGCCGGACGCCCGGCGCCGACGAGCACGACACCGGCCGGCACCACGCCGGCCTGACGGGGAGGGGCACACCGTGGTCTTCGATGGCGGCACCGAGAGCGACGCCCGGGCCCTCGAGCGGCTGGCGACCGACATGATCGGCTGGCTCACGACCGTGACGCCGGACGGCCAGCCCCAGACGTTCCCGATCTGGTTCCTCTGGGAGGAGGGCGAGGCGCTGATCTTCTCCGACCGCCGCGCGAAGAGGAACGTGAACATCGCCCGCAACCCGAAGGTGAGCCTCCACCTCAACGACGACGGCCGAGGCGGCGATGTCGTGGTCGTCGAGGGCGAGGCCCGCGTGGACCACGCCACGCCGCCGGTCCCCCAGCACGCGGCCTACCTCGCCAAGTACGGCGCCTGGATCGTCGAGTCCCTCAACTCGGCCGAGGAGATGGCGACCATCTACAACGTCCCGATCCGGATCCGGCCGACCCGCGGCCGGGCATTCGGCGCATGACCACGTGCCGCGAGCAGTCGGGGCGGGACCACCCGCCGCCGGGCGACCCGCGCGTGAGCATCCGCCGGCGCGCGGCCCGCGCATGAGCACCCGCCGGCGGGCGGCCCTCGCCGCTGGGGCCGTCGCCATCGGGGTCCTGGCCGCGGCCCGCCCGGCGCTGGACGCGATGATCGGGCGCGTGGAGCGGGGGATGAACCCCGTGGGACCAGTGCCGGCCGTCCCGGTCTCGGCGGCGGCCCGCGAGCTCCATGCCACCCTGCGCGTCGCCGATCTCCATGCGGACAGCCTCCTCTGGGGCCGCGACCTTCTCGTCCGCGGGGATCGCGGGCACGTGGACGTCCCGCGCCTCATCGAGGGCGGGGTCGCGCTCCAGGTGCTGTCGATGCCGGTTAAGACGCCGCGAGGCCTCAACATCGTGCGCAACGCGGACGGGACCGACCAGGTGCTGGCGATCGCGCTCGCGGGGCGCTGGCCGCCCGCAACGTGGCGACGGCTCATGCCGCGGGTGCGCCACCTCGCCGCACGCGCGCACCGGTTCGCGGACGACTCGGGCGGCGCGTTCCGGATCGTGGCGTCCCAGGCCGACCTCGCCTCGTACCTCGCGGACCGCGCGACCCGGCCCGCGATGACCGCCGGCGTTCTCGCGATCGAGGGGGCGCACGCCCTCGACGATGACCCCGCGAACGTCGAGATCGTCGCAGACGCCGGGGTCCGGATGATCTCGCCGGCCCACTTCTTCGACACCGCGTTCGGCGGCTCGGCCCACGGCGTCGAACAGGGCGGGCTGACCGAACGGGGTCGGGAGATGGTCCGGCGCATGGAGGCGCGCGGCGTGATCCTGGACGTCGCCCACGCATCGGCCCGGACGATCGACGATGCGCTCGCGATCGCCACCCGGCCCCTCGTTGCGTCGCATACCGGGGTTCGGGGCGTCTGCGACAACGCTCGCAACCTGTCGGACGAGCACCTCGACGGGATCGCGGCGACGGGCGGGCTCGTCGGTATCGGGTTCTGGGAGACGGCCTGCGGTGGATCGGCCACGTCGGACATCGCCCGCTCCATCGCCTACGCCGTCGACCGGATCGGCGTCGACCACGTCGCCCTCGGCTCGGACTGGGACGGCGCGGTGCCGGTGCCGTTCGACGCCGCAAACGTCGTCCGCCTGACCGACGCACTCCTGGGCGCCGGCCTCGACGGGGCCGCGATCCGCGCGGTCATGGGCGAGAACGTGCTCCGCGTCCTGGCGACGGCGCTGCCCACCGCCTGACATCCGGCGCGGCGCTGGTCGGCCATCGCGCGCCACCCCCACTTGAACGGACCACATCCCAGTCAGGATCAGGAGACGATCGGTCGTGATACGCAGCTTGATCGGCACCAGCTGGAAGATGAACCTCACCTCCACGGAGGCGGCAGGCTACTGCGCGACCCTGCGACCCCTCGTGGAGGACGTCGCCGACCGGGATCTGTTCGTCCTGCCGCCGTTCACGGCGATCTGGGCCGTGCGGCACGAGCTGGCCGGATCCCGGATCAGCTGGGGGGCGCAGGACGTGCACCCGCTGGACCGCGGCGCCCATACCGGTGACGTGTCGGCGCCGATGCTCGCCGACCTGGGCTGCGCCTACGTCGAGGTCGGCCACGCCGAACGCCGGCGCGACCATGGCGTCACCGACGCTCACGTGGCCGCCCAGGTCGCCGCGGTCCAGCGCTGGGGCATGACGGCGATCGTCTGCGTCGGCGAGGCCGAGCTCGCGCCGATCGCTCCCACGATGGCACTCATCGAACGCCAGCTGGCGGCGCTCGACGGTGCGGACCCTGGCTGCGTCGTCGTCGCCTACGAGCCGGTCTGGGCGATCGGCGATGGATCGACGCCCGCGCGTCCCGAGTGGATCGGCGAGATCCACACGGCGATCCACGCTCGGCTGGCGGACCGGCTCCCAGGCGGCGACACGATCCCCGTGATCTACGGCGGCAGCGTCGATAGCGCGAGGGCCGCCGGGATCCTCGCCCAGCCGGGCGTCGACGGCCTGTTCGTCGGGCGCAGCGCGCTCGATCCGCATGAATTCGCCAGGATCGCGCATGTCGGTTCCCCCGACCCGACCGTCGAACCCGGTCCGCATCCAGCCATGGGCTAGGAGGTTGGTGTCAAACGGGCGTTCTGAACGCCTGACGGGAGGGCGCGGGCGCCGAGGTGCGCGGATCCCGGCGAGCTGGAAGGGCAATCACCCGACGGTCGACCTCCGTCGGCGTGGGGTCTCGAGGCCCGGGTCGAGGCTGCCACCCAGGTCCGCCTGATCGGACCAGGCCGAGGACGGCGAGCCGGGCGAGGTTGACCGCGGCGGCGAGGAGCGCGAAGTCGGCGCCGACGCGGAGCCTGCCCCGGACGCGCGCTCGTCTGCCGCCATGGCGACGGCGCATCAGGTGGGCGATCTTGCGTTCGACCTTGGGCCGGGTGGCCCGGTAGTCGTCCCGCCAGGCGGGGTCGCGAGTCGCCGCTCGACCAGCGACGAGGAGCGCCTCGTGGGGTCCGATCTCGATCGTGCGACCGCCGGGGGAGGTCGTGCAGCGGCTCGCGAGCGGGCAGCCGGCGCAGGCCGAGCCGGAAGCGGGCCTGGCTCCCGGCGCCGTGGCGGTTGAAGCGTGCGACCGACCCAGCGGGGCAGGTGACGGTCCGGGTAGCGAGATCGATCGCGAAGTCGTCCTTGGAGAAATGACCGGGGAGGGCGCTGGGCGGCTGGACCTTGCAGCGGCTGATGGCGCCGTGGCCCTCGAGCGCCGCGAGCACGGGGGCGGCGCCGTACGCGGAGTCGCCGTACACGGTGAGCGGCGGCTCGCTGGGACGGCTGGCGGGGCGGCGAGCTCGTGGGCGAGCAGGTCGAGCGCCACGGACGCATCGCCGGCGTTGCCTGGTGTGACGGCGGTCGCGGTGACGAGCTCGGCGTCGGGGTCGAGCGCGACGTGGCCCTTGTACCCGTCGAAGCTGTGGTGGTCGGTCTTGTGGCCGTGGCGGGCCTCGGGGTCGACGGTGCAGATGACCCGGTCGTGCGCCACCTGCCGGGCGATCCGGATCCGGCCGTCGGGGCCCTCCTCGAGGTCCTGGCCGAGGACCGTGGCAAGCAGGGTGGCGGCCTGCCGCGAGCGGCGTGGGAGCGGTTCGCCCTCGAGCGCCTCGAGCAGGGCGCCGCCCGTCACGGGCGAGGGCGTCGATGAGGGTGAGCCCGGCGTCGGCGTCTCCCAGTCGGAGGCGGGCTTGCGCGGGTGCGGTAGTCGTCGTCGCGGCGGAGGAGGGAGCGGAGCGCTGGCTCCCGCTCGCCCGAGACGCGAGGACGCCCCGGATCGCGGAGCGCACGAGGGTGACCGTGTCCATGGTCGCGACCGCGTCGTACAGCGGGGTGGAGTCGAGCACCCGCCGGACGCCGACGAGGCCCGCGGCCCGGGCGACCTCGAGCGTGCGCTCGAAGATCCGGTTGGGGTGGTCGGAGCGGGCGAGGCGCGCCCGCATGTCGACGAGCACGGTGTGGGCGAAGCCCGGGTAGTCGAAGGGGAGACCGACCGCGGCGTACTTCCAGCGGGCGTCGAAGGTGAACCGCTCGACCGCCTCGCGATCGGACAGGCCGTCGAGGCGCTGGAGGACCATCACGACCGCGACGACGAGCGGCGGGACGGAGCGGCGGCCGACGTCGGCGAACAGGTCGGCGAAGAGCTCGTCGGGGAAGAGCGCGAGGCACTCGCGGTGGAAGAGGGCATGGATCGAGTCGGCGCGGACGCGGGGAGCGCAGAACTCGGTCGTGTCCCGGAAGACGTCGCCCTGGCTGGGCGTGGGTCCGAGCGACATCGGCAGCTCCTTGCGATCTCTGCGGGCGGCCATCCGTTCGGTTCGGATCCGCGCGCCTCGGAGATCGTAGCTGCGCCCGCGCCCTCCCGTCAGCCGTTCAGAACGCGCGTTTGACACCAATCTCCTAGCAGCCCGGGGAGCGTTACCTGGCCCGCCCGAGCCCTTCGCCCGGCGAGCTGCCGCGTCGGCACACCTTCCCGGTCGACACCCTCCCGGTCGGGCACCCGTTCGCCTCTGCTACGATCGGGCCCCCGCCTCATGCCCACCCCGCCCGCCCGTGTCCCTGCCAAGGCCGCGGGCCATCGGAGCCGCCCTATGACCCTCGATCCCGCCACCGATCCGAACGCCGTCGCGCCCGCCGTCGCGAACCTGGACACGATCGTCAGCCTCTCGAAGCGCCGCGGCTTCATCTTCCCGTCGTCGGAGATCTACGGCGGCATCAACGCCGTGTGGGACTACGGGCCCCTCGGCGTCGAGCTCAAGAACAACGTCAAGCGCGCGTGGTGGCGCGCGATGGTCCAGGACCGCAACGACATCGTGGGCCTCGACGCGGGCATCCTGATGCACCCGCAGGTCTGGGTGACGTCCGGCCACGTCGGCTCGTTCAGCGACCCGCTCGTCGAGTGCGCGACCTGCCGTCGCCGCTACCGCCTGGACGAGCTGCCCGGGGCGGAAGACCTCTCCGCCACGGACCTGCGCGACGACACGATCGTGGCGCGCCTCGGTCTCGTCTGCCCCAACGACGCCGGCCCGCTGTCGGCGCCCCGCCGGTTCAACCTCATGTTCACGTCGCACATGGGACCCGTCGAGGACGACGGCTCGATCGTCTACTTCCGGCCGGAGACGGCGCAGGGCTCTACGTGAACTTCAAGAACGTCCAGCAGAGCTCGCGCAAGAAGATCCCGTTCGGCATCGCCCAGATCGGCAAGTCGTTCCGCAACGAGATCTCGCCCGGGAACTTCGTGTTCCGGATGCGCGAGTTCGAGCAGATGGAGATGCAGTACTTCGTCCGGCCCGGGGAGGTGCATCCGACGCATTCGAGGCGTGGCTGCCGATGCGCCGCGCCTGGTACGAGGCCTACGGCGTCACACCGTCCCGGCTCCGCTTCCGCGAGCACGCCCCGGACGAGCTGGCCCACTACGCGAAGAAGGCGATCGACGTGGAGTACCGCTTCCCGTTCGGCTGGAAGGAGCTCGAGGGCATCCACAACCGGGGCGACTTCGACCTGGGTAACCACGCGAGGTCCTCCGGCGAGAACCTCGAGTACTTCGACCAGGCCACGGGCGAGCACTTCATCCCGTGGATCGTGGAGACGGCGGCCGGGGCGGACAGGGCGGCGTTCACGTTCCTCATCGACGCCTACCGGGAGGAGGAGGTCCGCGGTGAGACGCGGGTCGTGCTGGGTCTCCACCCGGACCTCGCGCCGTACAAGGTCGCGGTCCTGCCGCTGCTCAAGAAGCGCCCCGAGATCGTGGCGATGTGCCACCGACTCCTGGGCGACCTCAAGCGCGACATGATGGCCGTCTACGACGACACCGCCGCGATCGGCAAGCTCTACCGCCGCCAGGACGAGATCGGAACGCCCTGGTGCGTGACCGTGGACGTGGACTCGCTGGAGGACGGCGCGGTCACGATCCGCGAGCGCGACTCGATGACCCAGGAGCGGGTGCCGCTCGAGGGTGTCAAGCGGCTGATCCTGGACCGCATGGCGGCGGTCCGCCCTAGGCCCGCGGCTGACGGCCGGCACGCCCGCGCGACGGTCCCGGTGTGCGGCCGCACCGGGCGATGACCAGTGGGTCATGGCGCGCCCGGCCCTGATCCGCGAGCATCCCGGGAGGACGCGGTCGTTGCGTGCGGGGGGCGCTGTCGGCCGCGCCCTCCACGTCTGCCTGCCATGTCCCGGTCCGCCTGCCGAGGCACGGCCGTCAGGCCGTCCTCCTTGCCTTCCGCCCTGCCTTCCGCGGGCCACGGGGTCCGAAGGGTCGCAGGACCACCCGGGTGTCGTCGCGGCCCCGGCGCTCGGTGATGACGGTGATCGTGAAGTCCTCCGACACGCTGGTCGCCACCTCTCCATCGGCCGTCGTCACCAGGTCGGTCTCGTGCTCGGCGTACTCGATCAGGACACCCCACCGGCGCGGCGCCTGGCCGGACGCCGTCGACCACGGGATGCAGACGTCGGCGGGGACGATGATCTCGCGCCCCCACGCATCGACGGCGTAGCCGGGCGTGACCCTGAGGTCCGTGCCATCAGGTCCCTCCGACACCGCGAGGCCGCTGACGACCCCCGCCCCAGAGTCGCGAGGTTGTGCAGGTGGCGCATCTGGCGCTGGTACTCCTGCTCCTGGCGGAGGTCATCGGCCGTGAGCAGCCGGCCCGCGAAGAAGCACGGGCGGGACGGCGTCTGCAGGAGCGATGCCGGGATGACGATCCGCCGGTGGGTGATGCTCGTCCTTCGTGCCATGGCGGCATGGTAGCGGCGTGCGACCCCGGCGTCGCCGCGTGTCGGTCCGGCCCATCGCCGCCGCGTCGGTCCGGCGCGTGCCCCCCGTGAGGTTCAGCCGGCGGCGGCCGGCGCCTTCTGCGGGGTCTCCTTGTCGCCCCCGACCGGCGGCCAGATCCCGTTCAGCCAGGAGTCGATCGCGTAGGCCGACCGCTTGCCGTCGCCCATGGCGAGGATCACGGTCGCGGCGCCGCGCACGATGTCGCCGCCGGCGAAGACGCCGGGCATGCTCGTCATCCCGTACTCGTCCGCGAGCAGGTAGCCGTACTCGTTGACGGTGAGCTCCGGCGCGCTGCCAGTCAGCAGCGGGTTGGCCTTCGTGCCGATCGCGACCACCACGAGATCGCAGTCGATGGTGAACTCGGATCCCTCGATCCTGATCGGTCGCCGCCGGCCGCTCCGGTCGGGCTCGCCCAACTCCATCTTCACGCACCGGAGGCCCGTAACCCAGCGGTTCTCGTCCGCGAGGACCTCGACCGGGGCGGTGAGGTAGTCGAACACCACGCCCTCGTCGATCGCGTGGTGGACCTCCTCCTGCCGGGCCGGGAGCTCGTCCGCCGAGCGGCGGTAGACGATCGTCGCCTCGGCGGCGCCCAGGCGCTTCGCGGTGCGGACGGAGTCCATCGCCACGTTGCCCCCGCCGACGACCACGACCCGCTGGCCATGGAGGATGGGGGTCTTGGAGTCGGCGTTCCAGGCGCCCATGAGGTTGACCCGGGTCAGGTACTCGTTGGCCGAGTAGACGCCCTTGAAGTTCTCGCCGGGGACGTTCATGAACACGGGCAGGCCGGCGCCGACGGCCAGGAACAGCGCGTCGTACTCCTCGCGCAGCTCCGGGACCGTGTAGGTGCGGCCGATGATCGCGTCGACCTCGATCTTCACGCCCTCGCTGACCAGCCGATCGACCTCTGCCTGGACGATGTCCTTCGGCAACCGGAACTCCGGGATGCCGTAGATGAGCACGCCGCCCGGTGCGTGGAAGGCCTCGAAGACGGTGACGTCGTGACCCTTGCGGGCCAGCTCGCCGGCGGCCGTGAGGCCCGCCGGGCCGGAGCCGACGATGCCGACACGCTTGCCGGTCTGCTCCGGATGCCGCTTGGGCAGGACGTCGGGGTTCTGCTGCGCCCAGTCCGCCACGAACCGCTCGAGGTAGCCGATGGCGACGGAGTCGCCCTTCTTGGCCCGGACGCACACGCCTTCGCACTGCGTCTCCTGGGGGCAGACGCGGCCCGTCACGCAGGGAAGGGCGTTGTCGCCGAGGAGGCTCTCCGCCGCGACGGCAGGTCGCCTTCGCGCAGGAACTTGATGAACCGCGGGATGTTGACCCGGACCGGGCAGCCGTCAACGCAGAAGGGCTTGGGGCACTGGATGCAGCGCTCGGCCTCGAGCATCGCCAGCTCGTACGTGAGGCCGAGGTTGACCTCGCCGAAGTTCTGGGCGCGGACCTCGCCCTCCTGCTCGGGCATGGACACCCGGCCGATGGTCATCCGCTCCTTGTTGCTGAGCGCGGGCTTGGCGGGTGGCTCGACGGGAGCCTCCGCCGGCACCGGGGACGCGGGCTCGGTCATGCCTTCACCTCTGTGGTTGCGCAGGCGCCCTTCGCCTCGTCGTCCTTCTGACGCTGGAGCGCCGCCTGCTCGAAGCTGCGGTAGGTGGTCAGGCGGTCTGCGAGCTCCTGGAAGTTCACCTTGTGGGCGTCGAACTCGGGGCCGTCGACGCAGGCGTACTTGGTCTCGCCACCGATCGTGACGCGGCAGCCGCCGCACATCCCGGTGCCGTCGACCATGATCGCGTTGAGCGAGACCATGGTCTCGACGTCGTAGGGAGGGTCATCTCGGACACGGCCTTCATCATCGGCACGGGGCCGACCGCGTAGACGGCGTCGACGCCGCCGGCGTCCAGGAGGTCCTTGAGGGCCTGGGTGACGAAGCCGTGGCGGCCGTAGCTGCCGTCATCGGTGCAGACGACCACGTCGCCCAGGCCCGGAGCTCCGGCTCCAGGATGACCCACTCCTTCGAGCGGCCCCCGATGACGCTCGTCACGTGCACGCCGCGCCGGGACAGCTCGCGGGCGATGGGCAGGATGACCGCGGTGCCGACGCCGCCGCCGACCGTCACGGCATGGCCGGCGGTGACGAGCTCCGTCTCCTGGCCGAGCGGACCCGCGACATCGGTGATGACGTCGCCGACCTGGAGGTTGGTCAGCTCGGTGGTGCTGACGCCGACGGCCTGGATCATCAGCGTGATGGTCCCGGCCTCGGCATCGTTGTCGGCGATCGTCAGCGGGATGCGCTCTCCGCCCGGACCGATTCGGACGATGACGAACTGGCCGGGACGCCGGACCTTCGCGATCCGTGGGGCCTCGACGACGAGGCGGACGACGTTCGGGGAGAGCTGCTCGCGCTCGACGACGGGATGCAATGGAACCTCGCTGGCAATGGTGACCGTCGGATCGTCGCCCACATGGTCGCGCCCGCGTTACCTGCCCATGGCCCCGCGACACGGTCCGAAGGTCACGACAGGCGCGGGCCAAGAGGCGTGTCACGCGCTTGGGTCAAGCGCCCTTGGTCAAGCGCCTGGAGTCAAGCGCCAAGGGTAGGGTACCCCGCGCACGCGATCGGGCCGTTCTTGACCGTCGCACGGGGTTGCGGCAACGATGCCGTGCCACGGACGCCGACCGACGCCGCTGATGTCGCGGCGGCCCCCCTCGACGCGACTCACAGTCATGCTCCCGGGCGCAGGGCTCGACCTGACACGACACGGCTGTGCCCAAACGAGCGGGAACGCGACTGTCCGTCGCGAACAGGACCGGCGGGGGACTGTGTGGAGGGCGCCGAGCGCCTTCAACCCGGAATCCGTGACCCCGAGTCCAGTTCCGCCGCGGGTCAGACAGTGGCTGGTTTTCCCTTCGGCCAGTAGCACCAACGGTGTGTCACGGTGGCCCATGGAGGGTCACCACCCATTTGGCAGGGCTTCTGGGCCGGTCCGGTGTCGCGCGGTGATGCGGTGAATAGACCGCCGAAAGACCGCAGCCTGTCGGGACAGCACCACCCCCCGGTCCGGGTGAGGAAGCGAACCCGAGGATGCCCTGCACCTCGA